>CAVZCJ010000001.1:0-442579 GCA_963773625.1 uncultured Alphaproteobacteria bacterium
AACTCACTTCACCGTCGATCGCGAGCGATTGAGCAGCCGACTATCCGCCGGTCGAAATGACTGGGGTGGGGCATGACCGGAAGACCCCGACGGCAACAACGAGTGGCCGTTCATGGGTCACAAACCGGTCGTTCGAAGCGAGGCGTGCCAACGGCGGCATGGCGCCGATAACGGCCCCATTAACGCTGCCTCTGAACCTTCTCTCCTAACAATGATCACGGTAGCGTGGGGCACGCGATGGTCACAGTCCTGCCATTCGCCTCCGGCGACAGCGCGACCGTCATCGGATGGCTATTCGGCGGGCAACGATACGTGACTGAAAAGTCCTTGCTACAGCCGAGCGCGGGGTCGCTGAGTTGCTGCACATCGACCTGGAACAGACATAAGGTTTTTCCGGAACATGCATCTCGCACCGCGTCGCTAGCGTTCCCGCGGTAGACGGTGTTGAATGGCATCCAGGTTGAACGGTAGCCGCGGCAGTTTTCGCCATACGTGGCCTCGGCGATATCGAGCGTCCCGTCGGCTGGTGAAGGAGCGCCTGTCGCTCGTCGCGCAAACTGAGGCGCTGCGCCCCAGGGTTTGATTCGTAAACTTTGTGTCACCTGGGCGAGCTGCGGCACAAGGCGACCATACCGAGAGTCCATGGCCGATCTGGCTGATCGTGTGCCTGGCCATACATGTTGATAAATTCGGGAGTAAGTGGGGTCGTTCCAGGTCCGATCCAGGTCAACAGAAATGCCGTTCCGTCTGTCCATTTGATGGCGAGATAGCGACCGATCGTGTTTGGCGCGAACAGCTCGCTGTAGGGCAGCACGTCTTCTAATCGCGAGGCATTCGATATTAGGAAATAATTGAGCCCGGCCTCTTGCAGCAATTGCTTCGAACGCTCGGGCGCTGCCGTCACGATCTCATCCAGCCGGCCCGACATCTTGAACGATAGAAAGCTTTCGATCCGACACCCGGGAGCCATGCAGTACAATTCGACGTTGGTCGACCAGATCGGGGTGCCCGGATCGATCTGGCGCGAGGCTGCCAGCACATGCGGATTGAGCCCTCCGAAGGGGGCTCCGAAGTCCTGCCGCGAATAGGCCTCCGCCAGACTATAGCCGCCGACAAAAAAACTCAGACCGTTTTCGATGTTTCGCGCGGCCCGATGTCGCCAATCACCATGCCACGAGAGCAGCGTTGCTCCGAACAGGACGAAGGGGCAAATCAGGCTTAACGACCACCTCTCTAATCGCCCCGGAATCCGCGTCGCTGCCCAGGCGCAGACCGCCGAGGCCATCATGACCTGCAGCGGGAAAAAGAAGCTGCTCGCACGCAGATAGGCCAGGAGGTCCTCAGGTCCAGCGAAGAAAGAGATGGCGGCGAACACCAACAGCAGCGATCCAACGCGCCGCAGCGTTGCAAGGCCCATTTCCGTTTGCGCGGTCGCTGGCGACAGTTTCATCGCCATGCCCTGGTCACCCGACGCGATCCATCGCGCCGAGAGAATGCCCATTGCGACAACCGCACCGGCGAACAGCACCCATAGCTGATCGAGACGCATGAACTGGGGTAGCATGGCCGTGAGCGCCCAATTCCATCCGGGCGGCACGAGTTCCAGATTGTTGGCGTGCGTCCAGGCGAGGATGAGCAGATGGGGAAGCACGCCCCACCGATCGAGACGAGTGACATCGGCGAAGCGCAGCGTTAGTCCGAGCGCCCAATCGTCCGCCAGGCCGGTAACCCAATAATTCAGCGTGAGCATTGCTACGACAGTACCGGCGACCGTCGCCGCAACGAGCCCATACCGCCGCATCTCTTCCCAACGACGGCGAAGCGTGGCCCACGAGGCGAGCACGATAAAATAGACGGTGATCAAGACGCCGATCGGCTGGGCGATGATTGCCGCCGCAACAGCGCTTGACATAGCCATCGCTAGCCAAGCCGAGACGGCCGGCCCCCGCGCCAAACATAGTGCGCATGCCATCATGGTAATCAAGGCGCTGACCAGCTCGTGATCCTTCTGGAATTCGCCGCCGCTCTGGAGGCGATAGCCCGCCAGGTTGAAAGCGAGGTAGAGCGCGGCGACGCAACTGGGCCAGAGGGAGGGAGGCGTAAGCCGGTTAACCACCACGGCCATCGCCATTGCGGCCATGATCACGCAGCAAAATGTTACCAGGGCCGGCGCTTCCGGACCTGTCAGTAACATCCCCAGGAAAACAAGTCCGCATCCCTTAGAGTAATAGTAATGATACCAAACATCATTAGGAGATAAATTGTGATTCTTGAGAGCTTCGAGATAGTATGGGAAATAATGATTATAGTAATCTTGGCCTCCGCCAGGATAGAGGCCACGCGCGAGCAATAGCCAAACGGTGAAAAAAGCGACGATAAACGCGCCAATAGCTTGAACGGCCGTAATCCGTCCCCGAGTGGCCCGAGCAACCACCGTCCGGAAACCGGCGCTTGCCGTTGCTCCAAACTGTCGGCCTGAGGTCAACAGAACGATAGCGGCGAGAACGATCATAACCGGCCGGTAATAAAGCCCGGCAATGCCGAGGATCAGCAAGAGCACTTGCCACACCCCAACCCCGATCCCAAACGCCAGCACACCACGTTCTGCCGGCGTTAGCAGCGCCTGCTGCGACCCGGGCATGAGGAACCCGACTAGGGCGGCTCCGGGGGCGTAGATCAGCCACCCAAGGATAAAAAGAAACCCAATCCGTACAATATTATCTGTAAAAACTACCAAGCCTCGGTCAAAAAAATGTCTATGGTAAAGATCAGAGGTGTTAAACCAGCACATTAAGATCAAAAAAAAGAGAAAAAATCCAAATCCTAAAATGATCTCGACAATAGACGTATTTGATTTTTTTGGTGTGCGAATATCGGTATTCACCGGAAGGCAGGCATTTTCAGAGAGTCGTCGTTGCATCAGTCGTGCTTTTAACAGGTTCTATGCACGCTAGCGTGTCCAAAGGCGGTCGTCGGCTCACTGGTGAGCAAGAAGGGGTAATCGAGAGAGACCAATCGTCCCAGAAACGATCCGAAACGGCGCTATCTCAGGATGATAGCGGTAGCTTCCTTCGGTCAACGAACGCGTATCGTGACGTTGCAGTCGACGCTCCCATCATCCGCTACCTAGCGCTCGCGCGGGACATCGAAATTGGCAGGGCCGATAGCCGCTGTCCACCCATCTGAGCCCTCTGGAGCGAGGCCCGGTAATTACCCCACTGGGGCACGAAGACCCACTCCCGACGAGCCGGCAGAATGCCCGCTGAGGTTCCAACAGGAGACCTGCGCCGGAACGCACGGCAATGACGCCGTGGCGCCGAAAGCGGACCTGCTGACCCGAGGCCAACCGACGCAGTTCGATTACGCGGCGATTACAAAGGCCATCCAGGAGCAAGTCACAGCGTCAATTCAGCCTTCTGTCTTGACCGGGCAGTGCCCTGGACGACACTCTGGCGTCCCATTCTGCTGGCGAATTCAAAACCAACGGTTGCTGACCCATGTACAGCTATATCGTGCGGCGGCTGGCCTTCGGGTTGGTGACGATCGTTGCCGTGTCGATCCTGGTGTTCGTGATCCTGCGCGTTCTGCCGGGCGACCCGCTGGTCGCGATCTTCGGCATGGAGGGGTTCACCAAGCTGACCGCGGCCGAGCGCGCCAGCTACATGGCGCAACTCGGGCTGAGCGATCCGCTTGTGGTGCAGTACCTGCACTGGGTGCGCGACATCGTCAGCGGCAATTTCGGCCATTCGTTCTTCCGCGCCGAAAGCGTCGGCGACATGATCGCTGCGGCGCGGGCCGCTGACCGCGGAGATCGCGATCCTTCGGTGGTGCTGTCGTGGATCGTCGGCATTCCGGTGGCGATCGTCAGCGCGCTGCAAGCCCAACAGCATCGGCGACAATATCTCCCGGTTTCTCAGCATCCTGTTCCTGGCGGTGCCGGGGTTCTGGCTGGGGATGCTGATCGTGCTCGGGCTGCTGTTCGGGTTCGGCTACCGCGCGCCGCTGGCCGGCGCGTCGCTGTTTGCCGATCCCGGTCGCCAATCTGCAGATCGTCATCGGCCCGGCGATCGTGCTGGGCCTCGGCCAGGCCGCCTATATCGCGCGCATGGCGCGATCGAGCCTGCTCGAGGTGATCCGCGAGGATTACGTGCGCACCGCGCGCGCCAAGGGGTTGAGCGGCCGCCCGGTGATCGCGCTCCACGCGCTGCCGAATGCGCTGCTGCCGGTGATCACCCTGTCGGGCATTTTGCTGGGCTTCGTGCTGGCCGGCTCGATCCCGGTCGAGCGCGCTTTCGGCACGCCGGGCTCGGCTATGCGATGTTCACCGCGGTCTACGAGCGCGACGTCTTCGTCATGCAGAACCTGGTGTTCCTCTACGCGATCGTGTTCGTGCTGCTGAACATCGTGGTCGATCTGACGATCGCCTGGCTGGATCCGAGGATCCGCTATCAATGAGCGACGACCGAGCCTGATGTCGAACTTGTCCTGCCTCCGAGCGCGCTGGCGATAAAGGCGACGCGGAACTGCGGCGGGTCTGGCGCGGGCTTGCGCGCATTTGCGCGGCGCTCGCCGATGTCGGCGTTCTGGGGCGTCGTCGCCGCGCTGATCCTGATCGATGGCGGTCGCCGCGCCGGTGCTGGCGCCGTACGATCCGCTCAAGTCCGACTTCCGCGCGATGACCAAGCCGCCGACCGAGCGCCATGTGTTCGGCACCGACCAGATCGGCCGCGACGCGTTGAGCCGGGTCATCTACGGCAGCCGCGCCTCGCTGACCGTGGCGCTCGGCGCGGTGCTGTTCGGCACGACGCTCGGCGCGTTGTGGGGGCTTGGCGAGCGGCTATTTCGGCGGCCGCTTCGACCTGATCAGCCAGCGCATCATCGAGTTCCTGCAATCGTTCCCCGATCTGATCCTGGCGATGGCGATCGCGATGGCGCTTGGCGCCGGGTTCGGCACGGTCATCGTCGCCATCGCCATCACCCGAATACCGTTCGGCGGACGGGTGATTCGCGCGGTCGTGCTGTCGCTGAAGGAAATGTCGTATGTCGAGGCGGCGCGCGGGCGTCGGCGCGTCGAAACTGCGGGTCATGCTGCGGCACATCCTGCCGCAATGCATCGCGCCCTATCTGATCCTGGCGACGACGCATCTGGGCGTGGCGATCATCATCGAGGCGGCGCTTGGCTTTCTCGGCGTCGGCATTCCGCCGCCGACCCCGACCTGGGGCAACATGCTGGCCGATTCGCTGAACGCCGGCCTGGTCCCGCCGTGGTGGCTGGTGCTGTTCCCCGGTGCCGCGATCACGCTGACCGTGCTGGCCTTCAACCTCCTGGGCGACGGCATCCGCGACGTCCTCGATCCGCGGCTCGAGGGGGCGGTGTAGACGCCCTCACGCTCCCGCCGCCGGCTTCGCCAGCGGGAATCTGACTCCGCCGTCGTGCAGATGGCAGGCGGCGAAGTGCCCGGGCACGACCTCGCGCAGCGCCGGCACTTCGGCATGGCAGCGTGCGGTCGCGTAGAGGCAGCGCGTATGGAAATGGCAGCCGGCGGGCGGGTTGATCGGGCTCGGCACGTCGCCCTTGAGGATCACCCGCTTGCGGCTTCGTGCGCGCGTCTTTCGGGATCGGCACCGCCGAGAGCAGCGCCTCGGTGTAGGGATGCAGCGGCATCTCGAACAGCTGGTCTTGTCGGTCATCTCGACGATGCGGCCGAGATACATGACCGCGACCCGGTGCGAGAGATGCTCGACCACCGCTAGATCATGGGCGACGAACAGGTAGGACAGCTTGAGCTCGTCCTGCAGATCCATCAGCAGGTTGATGATCTGCGCCTGGATCGACACGTCGAGCGCCGATACCGGCTCGTCGCCGACGACCAGTTCGGGGCTCAGCGCCAGCGCCCGGGCGATGCCGATGCGCTGCCGCTGCCCGCCGGAAAATTCGTGCGGATAGTGGTCCATCAGCTCGGGCCGCAGGCCGACCCGTTCGAACAGCGCGGCGACCCGATCGCGCCGCTCGCTCGGCGTTGGCGTCTCCGGTGGATCACCAGCGGCTCGCCGACGATCTCGCCGGCCGACATGCGCGGATTGAGCGAGGCGTAAGGGTCCTGGTAGATCATCTGCATCTGCCGGCGATACGGCAGCATCTGCCCATGGTCGTGGCCGGTGATGTCCTCGCCGCGGACGATGATCTGCCCGCCGGTCGGTTCCAGCAGCTTCAGCAGTGTGCGGCCGACGGTCGATTTGCCGCAGCCGCTCTCGCCAACCAGCCCCAGCGTCTCGCCCGGGTTGATGTGGAACGAGACCCCGTCGACCGCGTAGACCGTGCCGGCCGGGCGCGAAAATACGCCCTTGTGGATCGGGAAATGCTTCTTGAGGTCGCGAACCTCGATCAGCGGCTGCACGCCGTCGAAGCTAACGCTCCCCGGTCATGGTGTGGCGGCCAGCAATCTATCGGCATGCCAGCAGGCGATCGCATGCCCGGGCCGGTGCTGCACCAGCGGCGGAAAGGCAGCACGGCACTGGTCGGTGGCGAACTCGCAGCGCGGCGCGAAGGTGCATCCTTCCGGCAAATTCTGAAGGGACGGCACCATTCCCTTGATTTCGTTGAGACGATTGCGGCGAGCGTCGCGTCGCGCCGCGACGTCGAGCTGGGGGATCGAGCCGAGCAGACCCGCGGGTATAGGGATGCCCGGGGGCCTCGAACAATACCTTGGCGCTGGCCTCCTCGACCTTGCGGCCGGCATACATCACCACCACCCGATCGGCGTTTTCCGCGACGACCCCCATATCGTGGGTGATCAGAATGATCGCGGTGCCGAAGACGTCTCCTGCAGCTCGCGCATCAACTCGAGGATTTGCGCCTGGATGGTCACGTCGAGAGCGGTGGTCGGCTCGTCCGCGATCAGCACCTTAGGATTGCACGACAGCGCCATCGCGATCATCACGCGCTGCCGCATACCGCCCGAAAGCTGATGCGGATAACGCATGCACGCGCCGTTCCGGCTCGGGGATTGACACGCGGCGCAGCATCTCCACCGCTTTGTCCATCGCCCCGTGCGGCGACAGCCCCTGATGCAGGGTGATCGCCTCGGCGATCTGGCGCCCAACCGTCATCAGCGGGTTCAGCGAGGTCATCGGCTCCTGGAAGATCATCGAGATGTCGTTACCGCGGATGTCCTCCATTTCGCTTTCGGAAAGATCGAGCAGGTTGGTGCCGCCAAACCGGATTGTGCCGCCGACGATCCGCCCCGGCGGGCTGGCGACGAGGCGCAGCACCGACAGCGCGGTGACGCTCTTGCCGCAGCCGCTTTCGCCGACGACGCCCAAGGTCTCGCCGGCCCGCACGGCATAGGACACGCCGTCGACGGCGCGGACCACTCCGGCTTGCGTAAAAAAATGCGTGCGGAGATCGTCGATCTCCAAGATTGCCGGGCCCGGCGCAGCCGCGGTTTCGTCCGCGGTCATCCCAGCCAAAACTCCCTGACTCAAAAAGTGACTCCGACGAATTCGGCATGTTATTTGTTGAGTGATCGTATTGACCACGCGGTGATTAGTACACGGCGCGGTCAGTTCAGAAAAGAGCTACGGCGGGGAGGGAAACTTGATGAACGAGTCGAATTCGTCGCGGTCGAGATGGAACCGGCGCGACTTCCTGAGAGGAAGCGCGGCGGTGGTGGCGGCGGCCTATGGGCTGCGGCCGGACTGGGCGATGGCCGACATCCCGCTCCAGTTCGACGGCTCGAAATTCAAGCTCGCTGCACCCGAACCCAACCCCAAATCGGGGGGCGTGCTGCGCTATGGGATCACGATGCGCCCGCCGCATTTCGACGTGCATCAGTCTGGCACCATCAACAGCCTCGCCTCGCAGGCGGTGCAGTTCGACAATCTGGTCCGCCGCGACCCTCGCGATAGTGGCAAGACGATCATTCCCGATCTGGCGCATAGCTGGGACATCGCAGCGGATGGCAAGACCTACACCTTCATGCTGCGTCAGGGCGTCCAGTTTCACGACGGCGCCGAACTGACCTCGGAGGACATCAAAGCGACCTTCGACCGCATTTCGAAGCCGCCCCAGGGCATCAGCATCCCGCGCAGCGTCCTGTTCAGAGCGGTCAGCGAGATCACGGCGCCCGACAAATACACCGTGCAGTTCAAGCTCTCTGAGCCGCGCCCGACGAATTTCATCATGTCGGCGATTGCCAGCGGCTGGAACGTCATCGTCCGCAAAAAGACGCTGGAAGATAACAACTACAATCTGCGCAAGGTAGAGATCTACCCCGGCACCGGCCCGTTCAAGAGCGTCAAACGCGTCGAAAACGAAGTCTGGGTATTTGAGAAGAACAAGAATTATTGGAACAACCCATTGCCGTATCTCGACGGCATCGAGTTCTACCACGCGCTACCATTTTCGACCGAGCTCGGCTCGTCGATCCTGTCGGGGCGCACCGACTACATCCGCATCACCGATCCGGTGACGGTGCGCAAGGCCAAGGAGACGCCCGGCCTGAAGACCGCACAGTTCAATCAGAGCGTCATCCAGGGAGTCTGGCTCAACCACAAAAAGCCGCCGCTCAACGACCAACGGGTGCGCCGCGCGCTGCATTTGGCATTCGACCGGCCGGCGCTAATCGACGTGGTGAAGGACGTGACGCCGATGCGGGTCGGCGGGTTCATTTATCCGTTCTCCGAGTTCGCCACCCCGCCTGACGAATTGTCTAAGCGGCTTGGTTACCAGGCGGACACTGGCCCGGCGATCAAGGAAGCCAAGGCGCTGATGGCAGCGGCCGGTTTTGCCGACGGCCTCAAGGAACCGCTCGATTTCCTGGTCCGCGACGTCGCCGAGCTTCAAGCTGTGGGCTCAGGCGATTCAGGCCATGCTGCAAGAAGGGCTGGGCGTCAAATGCAACCTGCGAACGGTCGTTGAGTCCGTGTGGTTCGACGATACCGCCAACGGGCATTTCGACCTGGCGATCGGCGCGGTCGTCTCGACCCTGCTCGATCCGTCGGACTACTTCAATGCTTGGTATCGTACCGGCGGGCCACAAAACTATTCGTTCTGGGACAACAAGGATTTCAACGAGCTGCTCGACCAGATCGACCGCGAAGTCGATCCGGCGAAGCGCTTAGTCATGATCCACAAGACCGAGGCGCTGATGGAAGATGGCATCCCGGTGCTCCCGGTCGCTTGGGAGAGGATCAACGACGTTTACCGCGATTACGTCAAAGGCCACAATCCGGCGGACTATTTCGGAATCTACGATGTGGTACGCGAGGATACGTTCTGGCTCGACAAGACGTAAGGCCGACGCATTTCAGACCGGCGCCCAGGCCGACGGGAGGTTCATCGGGGGATCGGCTACCGCCGATCCCCGCTAGTTAACGCGTTCGTCGTTCCTCCCGCCCGATAGCGCTCCCACCGCCGGGCAGCTATGCCCAATCGGAGATGCCGGCGCGGGAGCGGGGCGATGACGATTGAGGGCGAGGCGGTCGAGGTCGTCCACCTACGTCCGGAAGCATTTTTGCCGTATATTTGCCGTACGTAAGGCTTTTCGCGCCACCGTGTGTCGTCTAACTAA
Organism: uncultured Alphaproteobacteria bacterium; assembly: GCA_963773625.1. Lineage (GTDB taxonomy): Bacteria > Pseudomonadota > Alphaproteobacteria > ATCC43930 > CGMCC-115725 > DATARH01. The sequence goes on from CAVZCJ010000001.1 coordinate 9,573, forward strand.
TTGCTTTAATTGGCGTCCCCAAGGGGATTCGAACCCCTGTTACCGCCGTGAAAGGGCGGTGTCCTAGGCCTCTAGACGATGGGGACGCGCGGCGCCTGTGATCTAGCCGTAAGATGTAGCGAAATCAACCGTGGCGCTGAAGTCGCTTCAGCGGCGCAGGGTCACGAAAATGCCGGCGACGATCAAGACGATGCTGATCGCGACGTCGATTGTCACCGCGCCGCCGAACAGCACGGTCGACAGCACAAAGCCGCCGATCGGCGTCAAGGTCAGCACCTGGCCGGCCGTCGCGGCCGGCATCATCGAGAGCACTTTGCCCCACAGGAAATAGCCGAGCGCGGTGGTGACGAGCGCATTGTAGACGAGGATGGCAATCACGCCAGGCGACCAGTGGATCGGGCCGGCGCCGGTCACGGCGACAATCGCGGCGACCGGGGGCAAACTCACCGCGAGCTGCCAGAACGTCTGCACCCAGAACCCCGATCGCCACGTACGCTGGCGGTAGAGACACGAGCCGAGCGCCCACAAGATCGCCGCGCCGATCAATAGCGCGTTGCCGCCGACCATGCGCCAGTCGGTCCAGTCGATCAGCCCCGGGTTCATGAACAGCACCAGCCCAGCAAAGCCGATCGCGGCGCCGGCGATCTGCGCCCGCCCGACCGGCTCGGGCCACAAGAAGCGGCCGATCGGGATCGCCCAAAGCGGCATCGTGTAGGCGAGGACGATAGCCCGCCCGGCCGGGACGATCGACAGACCGATAATGCTGAGGACGAGGAACCCCGCGACCTGAAACTGACCGACCCAGCACAGGGTCAGCCGCTCACCGCGCGCCGGCAGGATCCCCTGCCCCGTCGCGAGGAGCGCCGGCGCGATCAGCAGCAGGCTGCCGACCAGCCGCAACAGCACAAAAGTCAGCGGCGGCACCTGGCCGATCGCCAGCTTCATCAGCGGCCAATTGAGCGCCCAGGACAGGACGATCGCCGCGAGATAGACATAGACGAGCGGCGGCGGCCCCGCCCGGATCCGGGCGGGCGAAACGGCGTCCACTTAGGTTAGCCGAGCGCCTTTTCCAGCAGATCGAGCGCGGCGATCGAGAACGCGCGCATGTTGTCGATCCGGTCGCTCTTGCCGGTCTCGATGGTGATTGCCCGCTCGCCGTTGGGGCCGATCACCCCGACGCAGGAGTGCCCGGCGGCGTGGCCATAGCGGCTGCCGGTCGGCCCGGCGGTGCCGGTCTCGCCGACCGACCAGGTAGTGGCGAGCCGCTCCTTGATTTTGCGCGCGAACAGCAGCGCGTAGGGCTCGGTCGAGGGGGTGATGCCGGTCATCGCGGCGAACTCCTCCTCGGTCACGCGCAACAGTTCGGTGCGCGAGACGCGGGTATAGACCACCGCGCCGCCGATGAAATAGGCCGAGGCGCCCGGGCACTGCAAGCAGCGCCGCCGAGATCATCCCGGCCGTCGAGGACTCGGCGACGCTGATGGTTTCCTTGCGCGCCTTGAGCTTCTCGGCGATCCGTTCCGCCTGGGGCATCAAATCCTGTAACATTGTCTCTCTCCCTATGGTGACTGCGACCTTCCCAGGTCAGCGCACCGTTTTGCAAGGGCCTACGTTGACCAACACCCTTCTCACCCTGCACGACCCGGCGGCGGCGCGGCGCTATTACGCCGACGGGCTGTGGCGCAGAGGACACGTTCTACACGCTGCTGCAGCGGCACACACGGCAGCGGCCTCGCGCCAATGCGCTGCGCGATGCGTCGCGGCGCCTAACTTGGGCCCAGCTGCTCACGGCGGTCGATGCGGTCGCCGCCGACCTAGACCACGCCGGCTTGAAGCGCGGCGAGCGCGTTGCGGTGTGGCTGCCCAACCGGGTCGAGGCGGTAATCGTTTTCCTCGCCTGCTCGCGCAACGGCTATGTCTGCAACCCGTCGCTGCACCAGAACTACACCGTCGCCGAGATCGTCGGCCTCCTTGAGCGCACCAACGCGGCGGCGCTCTTCGCCCAGCCCGGTTATGGCGCCGACGCCAAGCGCCGCCGACATCTTCGCCGCTTCGGCCGAATTGCCGTTCCTGCGCAAGATTTACTCCGCTCGGCGACGGGATTGCGGCGCCCTTTCCCACCGAACCCGGCCTGCTCCCCGTAACCGAAACCAACCCCGACGCGGTGGTCTATCTCGCTTTCACCTCGGGTACGACCGGGACGCCCAAGGGGGTGATGCATTCGACCAACACGCTGCTCGCCAACGCCCGGGCGATGGTCGCCGACTGGCGCCACGACGATACGGCGATCCTGCTCTCGCTAAGCCCGCTGTCGCACCACATCGCCATGGTGGCGATCGCCCAGGCGCTGGCCGCGGGCATGGAGCTCGTGGTGAACTCGCCGCCCGCCGGCAAGACACCGCTCGACTGGATCGTCGAGACCGGCGCGACCTATGTGATGGGGGTGCCGACCCACGCGATGGACATCCTCGGCGAGATGCGCCGCCGCGGCGTCGATACGCTTGGCGCGGTCAAGACTTTCTACATGGCCGGCTCGCCGATCCCGCGCGAAGTCGCGAAGGCCTTTCTCGACCGGGGCGTCCTGCCGCAAAACGTCTATGGCATGAGCGAGAACAGCTCGCACCAATACACACTGCCGAGCGACAACACCGAAACGATCGTCGCGACCTGCGGCAAGGCCTGCGAGGCCTACGAGATCAGGCTGTGGGATCAGGAGAACCCAGACCACGAGGTCGCGCCCGGCGAAGTCGGCGAGATCGGCGGCCGCGGCGCTTGCCTGATGCTCGGCTATTTCGACAACCAGCGCGCCACCGAGGATTCGTTCAACCGCGGCGGTTGGTTCCTGTCAGGCGATCTCGGCCGGTTCGACGCGGACGGCAATCTGGAGATCGTCGGCCGCAAGAAGGACCTGATCATCCGCGGCGGCCACAACATCCATCCGGCGAAGATCGAAGACCTGACGATGCGGCACAAATCGGTCGCGCGCTGCGCCGCCTTCGCGGTCGGCGACACGCGGCTCGGCGAGAAGGTCTGCCTGTCGGTGATCTTCCACGAGGGCGAGAGCGCCGAGCCCGACACGATCCTCGCGCATCTCCACGCCGAGGGCCTGTCACGCTACGACATGCCTGAATACTTCATCGCTATGACCCAGTACCCGCTCACCGCCAGCGGCAAGATCCTCAAGCGCGAGCTGGTCGAATGGGCCAAATCGGGCCGCATCGCGCCGACCCCGGTGCGCTGGACCGGCAAATAATCTTTTTTACCGACTGGCCTTGTAACCCGGACCGGAGTTCCTATTTTGTTCGCACTTACGGAGGGAGACTACTCTTATTCGTCATACCGTGGGCCTTTAGCCCACGGGCTTGATCCGTGGGGAAGGCCGGTATCCAGAGTTGAGCCTGGACCCCGGTCGGAGTTTATCCTCGGGCCGCGCGCGGCGCGGACCCGTGGGCCGGGGTGACGAGACAGCAAGATGCGACGTTGAAGTATTTAGCTTGGGGCCGGCCGCTCCCGCTGTTATGCCGCTGATATTCCCGCTGTTATCCCGCTGATAACCCCGCTGTTTTCCCGCTGTTATTTGCTGATAATTGAGGCCTAAGGCATTGAAAAAACGGAAAAGAGATGGGATATCATGTCGATAATAGCGGCGACCCCCTGCGGCAGGCAGCCCGAATGACCGTCCACCTCGACCCGCATCGACGAATTCGCGCTGATGACGCTCGACCGGGCGGAGGCGCTCAACGCCTTTTCGTTCGCGACCTTGCGCGAGATCGATGCGCGGCTGGATGAGGTCGCCGCCGGCGACGAAGGTAAACTCCCACGGGCCCTCCTCGTCACCGGCGCGGGCGACCGCGCGTTCTGCGCCGGCGCCGACATCAAGGAGCTGATGGGCCGGCCGCTCGCGCAAGGGCGCCGCGACATGGCAACGGCCAGCGCATCATCTCCCGCTTTAGCCAATTGGCGATGCCGTCGATCGCGCTGCTCAACGGCTATGCCTTCGGCGGCGGCCTCGAACTGGCGCTCGCCTGCAATTTCCGCCTGGCGCTCAAGACCGCGCGGCTCGGCCTGCCCGAGATCAAGCTCGGCCTCATCCCAGGCTATGGCGGGACGCAGCGCCTGCCCCGCCTCATCGGCGAGGCGCGCGCGCTGGAAATCATCATGACCGGCCGCACCGTCACCGCCGACGAGGCCGAGCGCATCGGCCTCGTCCACCGCCTCGTCGAGGGCGATTTGGTCGAGGCCGGCAAAGCCTTCGCCCGCGAGATGACCGGCTACGGCCTCCCTGCCCTCGCCCTGGCCCGCGACGCCGTGACCCGCGCGCTCGACGGCACGCTCGATGACGGCCTCAAGCGCGAGGCCGACCTCAACACCCTCGCCTTCCAGACCGACGACGCGACAGAGGGCATGACTGCGTTCATCGAGAAACGCAAACCGGTGTTCCGCGATGGTTGAAGTCTAGCCGACCTTACGATGGGATATTAAAATGCCTCAAACTAAGAAAGTCGAAATCATTAGCATAAATTGGGATGGGCCCTTTGAATATAACGACGTAATTAAAGGTCGCCACGATGAATTTTCAGAGGTTGGCGGATTATATCAAATATATTGTAATCATTTCGAAGATAATACCCTGATGTACATTGGGATGACGGAAAATTCCTTTGGGAATCGAATCAAATCGAAAAGCCACTGGCTGGATTGGGAGTCAAAATTAGCAGCAATTTATCTGGAAAAAATCGTCAGCCTCGATAGCTCTGAGAATCACGCCAAATTCCTTAGGCGAGCTGAGATGATGTTAATATACTTTTGTGCACCACCGGTGAATAACAGCAAAATGGTGCATATGGTTCAGTTAGTTCTGCACGAAATACGGTGATCATCAACTACAATCGGCGATTCCGATTGCCATACGTCGTCTCTAATTTAGTCGAGAAGCCCCAAATTTATGGACGCGCTAATGGAAGCCTCGGCAGGGCCCGAGAGCAAGTTCGCGAAACAGATATGAGCGAATGACTCCCCTCTTCTCTCGCCTCGACGCCCTGCCGCAGCTGTCGCCAGAGGAACGGCAGCTGCTCGACAGCGTGCGCGCGCTCGCCCGCGACGAGATCGCGCCGCGCGCCGCCGGCTACGACCGCGCTTCGGAATTTCCCCGGGCCAATATCGCGGCAATCAACGCGCTCGGCCTCAACGCGATGTTCGTCCCCGAAGAATACGGCGGCGCCGGGATGAGCTACGCCGCCTATCTCGCCTGCGTGCGCGAGATTTCCGCCGCCTGCGCCTCGACCGGGATCATCTGGGCGACCAATTTCCACGCTGCGAAGCCGCTGATCGATTTCGGCAGCGAGGAGCAGAAGCAGCGCCTGCTGCCGCGCGTCGCCGAGGGCGCGCTGCTCGCGCTGGCGATCACCGAGCCCGACGCCGGCTCCGACGCGACCGGGATGAAGACCCGCTTCGCCCCCGCCGGCAATGACGCCGTCACCGTCGACGGCGGCAAGATCTTCATCACCAACGGCGATGTCGCCGACTTGATCTTGCTGTTCGGCAAATGGAGCGAGATCGCAGACGGCCGCGGCGCCATCACCGCGCTCTATCTCGAAAAGGACACGCCCGGTTTCTCGATCCTGCGCAAGGAGGAGAAGCTCGGCCACCGCGCCTCGTCGACTGCGGCGCTCGCCTTCGACAAATGCCGCGTGCCGCGCGCCAATGTGCTCGGCGAACCGGGCCAGGGTCTTCCCCTCCTGCTCGCCGCGCTCAACAAGTCGCGGCCGAGCGTCGCCGCCCACGCGCTCGGCATCGCCCGCGCCGCGTTCGGCGACGCCGTCGCCTACATCAACGAGCGGCGGCAATCCGGCCGGCGCATCGTCGAGTTCCAGGGCATCCAGTTCCTGCTCGCCGACCTCGCCACCGACCTGGCGATGTGCGAGGCATGGCTGTGGCATGTCGCCGGCCTCGTTGACGCCGGCGTCAGCGATATCGGACCCGAGGCGTCGATGCTGAAAATGCGTGCCTCCGACTTGGCGATGCGCATCGCCACCGAGGCGGTCCAACTTTATGGCGGCTATGGCTATATCGCCGACAACCGGGTCGAGCGGCTGCTGCGCGACGCCAAGATCACCCAAATCTGGGAAGGCACCAATCAGCTCCACCGCCAGCTGATCGGCCGCAGCTTTGTCGAGCGCAAATAAAAAGGGCCTCTCCCGGCCAGGGAGAGGCCCTTCTCGCTCTAGGTGTGGCGCCTAGTCGTCGCCGGCGCCGGCCAGCTGGATGTCGGAGATCATCACCTGACCCTTGGTCTCCGGCCCCATCAGCAGGGCGATGACGAAAATCGCCAGCGCGCCGACCGTGGTGAGCAGCATCGGGATGGCGAACCCGCCCGCGGTGATCGCCCAGGCGCCGAGAAGCGGGCCGCACAACCCGCCCCAGATCGCGCCCTGGTGGTAGCAGAAGCCCGCCGCGGTAGCGCGCACCTCGGTCGGGAACCGCTCGTTCAGATAGGCCGGGTTCTGCCCGTAGATCGCGCCGACGAAAAGGCCCTGGATCGTGAACGCGGTGACCAGGATCGGATAGCTCGTGGTGAAGAAGCCGAGATAAAACGGCGTCACCAGCAGCCCAATCCCGGCCGGGATGATCATCGCCCAGCGCCGGCCGAGTCCGATCCGCGACAAAGCCCCAGAAACAGCTCGCCAGGAACGTCGCGACGTTGGCGAGCGCGATCGGCAGCGCGACATCGCCGGGGCCGAAGCCCAGGTCCTTCTGCAGATGCGTCGCGAACAGGCCGAACACCGTGTAATAGGTGACGAACCCGCTCGCCATCCACAGGCACGCGGTCAGCGTGTTGGGCAGCATGCTCAGGCGGAAGATCTGCAGCAGCGGCGCGCGGAATTCCTTGCCCTCGCTGCGCTGCTTTTCGCGGTTCTGCTTCCAGACTTCCGGCTCCTTGACGAACTTGCGGACGTAGACGACGGCGAGCGCCGGCACGATGCCGACCCACAGCATCCCGCGCCAACCCCACGAGGTATAGAGCAGCCCGTAGATCGCGCTCGACAACAGGAAGCCCAGAGCCCACGAGCCCTGCAACATGCCGCTCATGAAACCGCGCGAGCGCGCCGGCCAGGATTCCATCGCCAGCGCGGCGCCGGCCGGCCATTCCGCTCCCATGAAAATACCGAGCGCGGCCCGGCATACGAACAGGAACAGGAAGGTCGGCGAGAACCCGGCGACGAAGTTGCACAGCGAATAACCGAGGATCGAGATCATCAACGGGGTTTTCCGCCCAACCCGATCGGCAAGCCACCCGGAGGCGGTCGCGCCCAGCAGGCGCAGCCACAGCGTGACGGTGAACACCGCCAGCACATCGACCAGCGGCACGCCGAAATCCTTGGAGATCGGCACCATGATCAGCAGGAAAATCGTGAAATCGAACGCGTCGAGCGTCCAGCCGAGCCAGGCCGCCACATAGGCAAGCCATTGATCTTTGGTCGGCTCCCGCCACCAGGCTACTTGAGCAACACCTTCCAAACTCGCCATCGCATCACTCCCCGTTCGCGATCTGCTACCGGCACGTCTGCCGGTGCTCTCCGTCTGTTCAGACGGCATTCTGCTATTGCGGACGAACGTCGTCCGTTTGCGACTATAGCGGCCAAATTCGGCTTGCTGCAAGTTAACAATGCGAAGCAATCAAGAACATCGTTAATCATGCTGTCGGTAGCTTGATCAAGTCTTAGATCAATCCAACGAGGTCGGTCGATAATGCATCGCCGGCGAGTTACGCAGTGGAGTTGGCCCCCTGCGACGCTGAATTCCGCTCGGCTATACAATCGAAAACTGAGTCAGGGCGAATAAGATTGAGCGCGGCCTGACAGCCAATCTCAAATCAACTCAAGTAAATGGTGCCGGCGCCGAGCCATGATATTCCCGGCTACGATCAGCAGCTAATGGGTGAGCGCCCTTGACGATATCCGCGCGTCGGCTAAGTTGTTGCCGTCACTGCCGCGCCGCAATAGAGGGCGCCGTCCTATCGCTCATAAGGGAGAGCATAAAGATGTCGAAAGCAATGCGCCTGACAGCTACCGTGTTCGGCGCCCTCGCTGGGCTCGCCGCGACGGTGGGACCGGCGGCGGCACAAAGCGCCGTAAACGTCGGGACCCTGACCTGCAATGTCGCCAGCGGCTGGGGCTTCATCTTCGGCTCGTCGAAAGCGGTTAACTGCACGTTCGCGGGAGTCGGCGGACGTTATGAGCACTACACCGGCAACATCACCAAATTCGGCGCCGATATCGGTTATACCTCGGGCGGCGTCCTGGTCTGGACGGTGGTGGCCCCCGTCGCCGCTATGGTGCCGGGCGCACTCGGCGGCACTTACGCGGGCGCCACGGCCAGCGCGACGGTCGGCGTCGGTGTCGGCGCCAATGCGCTGATCGGCGGCTCGGGCAATACCATTGCGCTGCAGCCGCTCAGCATCGAGGGCAATACCGGGTTGAACGTCGCCGCGGGCGTTGCCGGGATTCAGCTGAACCCCGCTCCGTAACGGCGAGAGTCTCTACATCGGTGGCGCGGCTTCAGCCAATGGTTGATCGCGCCACCGACCTAGCCGCGAAATCAAGGAACAGTCGCTAACCTCCAACGTTGGTCGATCACGGCGAGCGGAGCGTCTCGCTGCCGCTCGACGCCGAAGGAGGTTGGCTATGGTCGTTCTCGGTATTTCCCATTTGCAGCCGCTGGTCGCGCTGCTCGCGGGCGTCCTGATCCTGCTGGTGCCGCGAATCCTCAACTACATCATCGCGATCTACCTGATCGTCGACGGCATCATCGGCCTCGGCATTATCCGCTAGCCGCGTCCTAGGGCCGATTGCCGGCCAGCCGGTGGAGCTCATCATAGACCAGTTGGTCGATGTTGAGCCCCTCGCGCCGCAGCCGCTCTCGGTTGCGTGCCGAGTTTTCGCCGGGAATACGGATTTCGGCCACTCCCGGTGCACGCGGCACTGCCTTGACCCGCTCGATCAGGGCACTGACCTCGTGCCGGCATTGTTCGAGCGGGATCAGCAGATCGGGCCGGAAGGCGATGAAAAGATAGCCATCCACCGCGCCCTCGACCATCCCCGCCCCGCCAAGCACGCCCAGCGCCTGAACGATGAGCCCAAGACCGAAACCCTTGTATCCGGCGAACGGTAGCAAGGCGCCCGCCTGCGCTGCGGCAGGGTCGGTGGTCGGTTTGCCGTCTCGATCGATCGCCACGCCCTCCGGCAGGACCTCTTGGCGTCGCACCCTCAACTGCAGCTCGGTCGCCATGAAGGCAGAGGTGCCCATGTCGAGGATCAGCGGGCCGTCTTCGGTGGGGATGGCGAAAGCGATCGGGTTGGTGCCGAGGATCGGCTTGATCCCGCCCAGCGGCGCCACCGCGCCGCCGCTGCTCGCGGTATGGATCGCGACGTAGCCCTCGCGCGCGATCATCTCGACAAAATAGGCGTTGCGGCCGCTCATCCAGGTGTTGGTCACGCCGACCAGCGCGATGCCGTGCGCCTTGGCCTTCTCGATCGTCGCCTTGGCCGCGTGATAGATCGCCAGCATGCCGACATTATTGCCGCCGTCGTAGAGGGCGGAGACCTCGGTCTCGCGGAGAAGTCGCATTGGCGATCGCGGCAGCGCGAAGCGGCGATGCTCGGGCACGTTGAGCAGCTTGGCGAGACCGGAATACTCGTAACCGCAGAGCGCCGCGTCGATGACGTGATCGGTGACAATGCGCGCCTCCTCGGGGTCGTAGCCCACCCCGCGCATGGCGCGCTCGCCAAGACTACGGGCTTCGTCGACGCTGAGATGCACGCGGCCGGCAGGCATGGAACCTCCTTTTAGGGTTTCTTCGCGACGAAGAGCTCGACCGTCGCGGTGTCGAGAATAGCGCTACTCGCAGCCAGGCCGCTCTGATAGGGAACATTGAAGCGGGTAAACGCGTCGAGCAGGATTTTCGCGGCCCCCGGCGATTGTGGATCACGGACGAAGATGCCGATCCCCATCGCGACGGCGCTGGCATGAACCGCGCTGATCTCCGGCCCGTGCGCATCCCAGCCGGCGGCACGCAGAATATTGACCAACTGATTGGCGTATCCGTAGGCCTCGACATCGCCGGGAACGACGGAGACAACCGCCGGAAACCTGCCCGACTGGCGCAGATATTCGGCCAGCTTGGCCGCGGTTTCGTCGTCGATCGAGCGGCCCTTGGCCTGAGCGCGCAACGCCGCGATCTGGTGATCGATCTGGGCAACCTGAATACTCAGCGATACCAGCGCATCCTGAACTGTATCGAACGATGTGGCCGCGGTTTCCGGGGCTTGCGGCAGGGTTCGCGAAACTGCATCCCACTGGCCCCAAAGGCCGCGCAGGGCGGCGACGTCGTCGCTCGTCGCCCTCTGGCTCGCGGCTTGGATTTGCCGCTGTTGCAGGCGCAGATCGGCCCCGGCGAGCCCGCCGCAAGCCAAGACGGCGACGACCCAGATACCCTTGGCCCAAACACGCCGCGGGAGTACGACCGCCTCGACCAGCGCAATCGCAAAGACGATGGCGACCGGCACCGCCGGCCCCCATCGCACCGCCGCGTCGAGCCACTCGGTCAATCGCGCGGGCATCGCTCAGGCGTCAGGAACGCCCCGTTCGAGCTCGTCGAGCCAGACCGCAGCGTGCGAGTCCGAAGGGGCGCGCCAATCGCCGCGCGGCGACAACGATCCGCCAGACGATATCTTCGGCCCGTTCGGCAATGCCGACCGCTTGAACTGGCTCTGCTCGAAGAAGCGCAGGAGGAACACGCGCATCCACTTCTTGATCTCGGCGAGGTCGTAGGCCCGGCGGGCCGTGTCCGGCGTGTTTGCGGGCCAGGCGCCGCGCGCCAGATCGTGCCAGGCGTTCCAAGCCAGATAGGCGATCTTGGACGGCGAGAAACCATAGCGGGTCACGTAGTACAGCGTGAAATCCTGCAACGTATAAGGGCCGACGATACTTTCCGTCGATTGGATCAACCCGTCCTCGCCGGCCGGCACGAGTTCGGGAGAGATTTCGGTGGCGAGGATGTCTTCCAGAATTGCGGCGGTTTTGGTGTCAACGTCGCCGCTATGCGCGACGAAGCGGATCAGGTGCTGGATCAGCGTCTTCGACACCGATGCATTCGGATTGTAATGCGACATCTGATCGCCGACGCCATAGGTGCACCAGCCGAGCGCGAGTTCCGATAGGTCGCCGGTGCCGACGACCAGCGCGGCGTTGTGGTTGGCCAGGCGAAACAGGTAGTCGGTGCGCAGCCCGGCCTGCACATTCTCAAAGGTCACGTCGTAATGCTTCTCGCCGCGGCTGGCGGCGTGGCCGATGTCCTTGAGCAACTGGTCGGCCGCCGGGCGGATGTCGATCTCGGCGCCGGTGACGCCCAGCGCGTTCATCAGCCGCCAGGCATTGTTCTTGGTGCCGGCGCTGGTGGCAAAACCCGGCAGCGTATAGGCGAGCACGTTCTGCCGCGGCAGGCCGAGCCGGTCCATCGTCCGCGCCGCGACAATTAAAGCCTGCGTCGAATCAAGCCCGCCCGAGACGCCGATGACCAGCTTTCTCAAACCTGTGGCGGACAGGCGCTGGGCCAGCCCTTGGACCTGGATGTTGTAGGCCTCATAGCAGTTCTCGCTGAGCATCGCGGGATCGGACGGCACAAACGGAAACCGTTCGACCACGCGGCGCAGTTCTCTCGCTGTCTCAGGGATCGCGAACTCGAACTCGACCCGGCGAAACGGCGGCGTCTCGGCGTTGATCAGCCGGGCGTTGTCGCCAAAGGTGTTGGTGCGCATCCGCTCCTGGCGGATGCGGCCGAGATCAATGTCGGCAACCGCGGTCTCGGACGTCGTGCTGAACCGCTTGGTCTCGGCGAGCCCATTGCCCATCTCGAAGATGCCCGCCTGCCCGTCCCAGGCAAGGTCGGTCGTCGAATTCGCCGGCGCCCGCCGCGGAGTACGCATAGGCGGCGATACAGCGAGCCGATTGCGAGGCGCAAAGCAGCCGCCGCATCTGCGCCTTGCCGATGGTGATGTTGCTGGCCGACAGGTTGAGCAGCACCTCGGCGCCCGCCGCCGCCCCGGCGATACTGGGCGGCTGTGGCACCCACAAATCTTCGCACACCTCGACGTGGAACGTGAAAGCAGCCGGCCCGGTGGCCTCGAACAGCAGGTCGATGCCGAATGGTGCTTCCTGGCCAACCAGAGCCATCGTCTCACCGCGCACCCCCTCGCCCGAGGTAAAGTGCCGACGCTCATAGAATTCCCGGTAGTTGGGCAAATAGGTTTTCGGGACGACGCCCAGAACCCGGCCGCGATGGATCGCGACGGCGCAATTGAAGAGCCGTCCCCGGCTGCGCAGCGGCGCGCCGACGACGGCGACCGGCGCGCGCTTCCGGCTCAATTCGATCAGCCGGGCGATCTGAGCCTCGACCGCATCGAGCAGCGCGTCCTGGAGCAGCAAATCGTCGATCGCATAAGCCGACAGACACAGTTCGGGGAACAACAACAGCGCGACCCCATCCACGTCGCCGGCTTCGACCAGCGCCGCAACCTGGTCGCCGTTCTTAGCTGGGTCCGCTACCGCGACCTGCGGCACACATGCCCCAAGGCGAACGAATTGATGGCCGTAGGGCGAGAAGAAGGCCGACATCGGGTCAAGACGCTCGTTCGGATGCCTTTTAGGAAGGGCCATGCAGACCGCCGAACTTATTTATGCTCAATATGAGTATTTGTCAATTTGGCGGGCTCAATTGGCGAATGGGTCGCGCACCAGGACCGTGTCCTCGCGCTCGGGGCTGGTGGAGAGTATCGCCACTGGCGCTCCAATCAGCTCTTCGATCCGGCGGATATACTTGATCGCCTGCGCCGGAAGATCGGCCCAGGAGCGCGCGCCGCGGGTGCTCTCCCGCCAGCCGACGAAGCTCTCGTAGACCGGCGCGATCTCAGCCTGGGCAGAGACGCCAGCCGGGAGATAGTCGTAACGCTTCCCGCCCAGCCTGTAGCCGGTACAAATCTTGATCTCGTCGAAGCCATCGAGCACATCGAGTTTGGTCAGGGCGATGCCATCGATGCCACCGAACTTAATCGCCTGCCGGACCATCACCGTATCGAACCATCCGCACCGCCGGCGCCTTCCGGTATTGGTGCCGAATTCTTTGCCGCGATCGCCGAGCCTTTGCCCGGTCTCGTCAGTGAGCTCGGTTGGGAACGGGCCGCTACCGACCCGGGTCGTGTAAGCCTTGGTGATGCCGAGCACGAAACCAACCGCTGATGGCGATATCCCCGACCCGGCGGCCGCTTGCCCGGCCAGGGTGTTTGACGAGGTGACGTACGGATAGGTGCCGTGATCGACATCGAGCATCGCCGCCTGGGCGCCCTCGAACAGGATGCGGCGGCCGGCGCGGCGCGCCTCGTCGACGACGTGCCAGCACCTATCGACGTAGGGCAATACTTTCGGCCCAACCTGGCGCAACGCCGCCAGCAGATCCTTGCGATCAACTTCGGGCGCATCGAGGCCGCGTAATAGCGCGTTGTGGTGCAACAGCACCTCGTCCACCCGATCCTCGAGCGCTTGCTTGTCGGCGAGGTCGCAGACCCGGATCGCGCGGCGCCCGACCTTGTCCTCGTAGGCCGGGCCGATCCCCCGGCCAGTGGTGCCGATCTTCTTGTCGCCGCGCCGCTCCTCGCGCGCCCGGTCTAGCGCGCCGTGTGAGGGCAGGATGAGCGCCGCGTTGTCGGCGAGCTTCAAGTTCTTGGGCGAGATGTCGAGCCCCTTGCCACGCATCGTCTCGATCTCGGCGAGCAACGCCCAGGGATCGACGACGACCCCGTTGCCGATGATCGATAGCTTGCCGCGCACGACCCCCGAGGGCAGCAGGCTCAGCTTGTACTCGACATTGCCGACGACAAGGGTGTGGCCGGCGTTATGGCCGCCCTGGAAGCGCACGACGACGTCAGCTCGCTCGGACAGCCAATCGACGATCTTGCCCTTCCCCTCGTCGCCCCATTGCGCGCCGACCACCGCGACATTGCCCATCAGCTTCTCCCGCCGCCTACCGGCGTCGGCGCGCCGCTTTCGAGAAGGAACCCGCAGCCGAGGCGCCGCGCCTCGACGTGCCAATCCACCGCCTTGCCAAGCGCCGCGATCGTCACCCAACCCTCTTGCCGCAGTGCCGCTGCCCTATCCTTGTCGGCGCCGGGCGGCAGCAGCACCCTGCGGCGTGCCGCCACCGCCGGCAGGGTCGAGAAATTGTGCCGGTATAAAGCGTAAATCCCGTCGCCGGCTCGGGCGTCGCCGGTTCGCCAGCGTTATATCGGCCGCCGCGACCGAGTTCGCCCAGCGGACCGTGTTCGCGTCCGAGCCGGGCGAAGAAGGCGAAACTGATCCCGGTGTGATATTCGAAACCTCGGTTCTCGACCGGGTCCACGGTGACTGTGAGCGCCGGCATCGCAGCGGCAAGCCCGTCGAGCACCGCCTCGAGCCGCTCGCGCTCCTCGCGCGCCCGCGCCGGCAGATCGAGCCTGGCCAGCGCCGCGCGTGTCCGCGCCGCGGAACCGGCGGCCGAGACGAGCCGGGCAAGCAATTGTCCCGCCTCCCCGGGAAGACCCGCTACCGCAGTCACATCCTTGTGGTCCAGCGCCGCGCGCAGGGCCGAGGCGCGTTCTCCGGCAATGTCAAAGGCTTCGGCGATCGCCGGCACCAAGGTCGGCATCGTCAAATCGACCGACAGGTTAGGCACGCCCGCGGTCGCCAATGCCTCGCCCGCGACCGCGATGACCTCGACATCCGCGGCGGGTCCCCCGGCGCCGATCAACTCGCCGCCGATTTGGCCGAACTGCCGCTCGGGCCGCACCTCCGAACCTTTGACCCGCAACACCTGCCCCGCGTAGCTAAGTCGCAGCGGCCGCTCACGGTGGCCGAGCCGGGTCTGGGCGATGCGCGCGACCTGCGGCGTCATGTCGGCGCGCACCCCGACCATGCGATGCGAGGTCGGATCCATCGTGCGAAAGGTCTCGCTCGCCATCGCCGCACCCGCACCCGAGAGCAGGGTATCCTCGAACTCAACAAGTGGCGGCTTGACCCTCTCGTAACCATGCGCAGCCAAGACCGCCATCAGTCCCGCGGTTAGCTCGGATTCGCGCTCTGCCGCGGGCGGCAGCAGATCGTAGAGCCCGGTCGGCAGCAGGGCGGCGTGCGGCGCGTCATTCATGCGGCGATATTGCACGCAGCGCGGCGAGAAAGCGATTACCGAGCGGCAAAAATCGCGGTCCAGCCGTGATGGGTCGGAAGAGTGCCGAACTTCTTAGTGCTCATTTCGCACGCAACTATCCGCAGGACGTAACAGCGGCCGCGCGGAGTTCTGTCGAGACAGATGCGAACATCCCGAACCTCAAACTTCTTTAACTACAATTTTGTAGTTGAATTGAAGGATTTGCATTGCATCTTCTCGCGCGAAATCACAGAATATGCGTTGCATCGTCACTTCCCCCACCCTCGACGGTGCAAGCCAAGTTCCGCCCTCGTCGACGGAACTCGAAACCCCGGCCTACCCCCGGCCGGGGTTTCGCATATTCTGACCTAGAAATTCATCGACTTGACCTGAATAACGTTCGGCAGACCCTGAACCGTCTCCAACAGCTCGGGTGTCAATTCCTCGTCGACTTCAACGAGGCAGATCGCGTCTTTACCGGCTCCGGTCCGCCCGAGATGAAACGAGGCAATATTGATTGAGTTCGCGGCGAGCGCATTGCCGAGCGCGCCGATAAAACCAGGCTTGTCGAGGTTGCGCACGAACAGCACATGACGACCGAGTTCCGCCTCGAGCGGCATCCCATCGACCGCCACAAGGCGCGGCTTATCGCCGGCGAAAATAGTGCCGGCGACCGTGCGCAGACCGCCCTCGGCGCTGACCGTGATCCGCATCAGCATCTGATAGTCGCTGGGCTCCGGCCGCAGCGTCTCGCTGACCCGGATGTCGCGCTCGCGACAGATTACCGGTGCATTGACCATGTTGACCGTCGCTAGTTGCGGCGCGAGCAGCCCGGTAAGCGCCGTCGCGGTCAGCGGCTTGATGTTGAGGTCGGCGATCGCCCCCTCATAGTCGATCGCCACCGACTTAATACCGCTCTCGGTCAATTGCCCGGCGAAGCTGCCGATCTGCTCGGCGAGCCTCATGTAAGGCTTAAGGCGCAACGCGTCCTCCGCGGTGAGCGAGGGCATGTTGACCGCGTTAGACACAGCGCCGGAAAGCAGGAAATCCGCCATCTGCTCGGCGATCTGAACCGCGACGTTCTCCTGGGCCTCGGCGGTCGCGGCGCCGAGATGCGGTGTCGCAACGACATTGTCCCGGCCGAACAGTGGATTTTCCCTCGCCGGCTCCTCGACAAACACATCGATCGCCGCGCCGGCGACCTCGCCACGGTCAAGTGCGGCGGCCAAATCTTCCTCGACCACCAACCCACCGCGCGCGCAATTGATGATCCGCGCGCCGGGCTTCAGCTTCTTCAGCGCCTTGGCGTCGATCATGCCGCGCGTCTGCTCGGTCATCGGCGTGTGCAGGGTGATTAAGTCGGCACGGGCAAGCAGCTGGTCGAGCGTCACCCGTTCGATCCCCAGATCGACCGCGCGCTCTGCCGAAAGGAACGGGTCGTAGCCGATCACCTTCATCTTCAGCCCATGCGCCCGGTCGGCGACGATCGCGCCGATATTGCCGCAGCCGATGACGCCCAGCGTCTTGCCGTAAAGCTCGACCCCCATGAAACGCGACTTTTCCCACTTGCCGGCCTGCGTCGAGCGGTCAGCGGCCGGGATTTGCCGTGCCAATGCAAACATCATCGCGATCGCGTGCTCCGCCGCGGTGATGGCGTTGCCGTAGGGCGTATTCATCACGACGATGCCGCGCTCGGTGGCCGCGGGTACATCGATGTTGTCAACGCCGATCCCTGCACGGCCAATCACCTTGAGGTTGGCGGCGGCTGAGACCAGCGCCCGCGTCACCTTGGTCGCCGAGCGCACCGCCAGCCCGTCGAACTCGCCGATGCACGCGGCGAGTTCATCGGGCTGCAGCCCGATGCGCGTCACCACGTCGATCCCGCGCTCGGCGAAGACGGCGACGGCGCGCGGGCTGAGATCGTCGGCAATCAGCACTTTCGGCATCTCGGACCTCAACAAATTTCCCGGGCCCCGCGCGGCAATATTTACGCCGCAACAGACCCTGCGCGACCTAAGCGTCTCCCCCCGTTCGATTTTCAGGCTGCCTTCGCGGCCGCGCTCTCCTCGGCCCAGGCCCAATCGAGCCATGGCATCAACGCCTCGACATCGGAACGCTCGACCGTCGCCCCCGTCCAGATGCGGATGCCCGGCGGCGAGGCGCGGTGGGTGGCGAGGTCGTAGCCGACACCCTCCTTGTCGAGGCGCGCCAGCATCCGCCGCGAGGTCGTGAAGCGCGTTTCCGGCTCCAGCGCCGTAAACCACGGCGCGGAGATCATGATACAGGGCGACGTGCAGGAGCGGGTCGCCGGGTCCTCGGCCAAGAACTCGACCCAATTCGCCCGTCCAACCCAGTCGGCAACAACGGCGAGGTTCGCCTCGGCGCGGGCGACACAGCCATCGAGCCCACCCACGCTCTCGGCCCATTTCAGCGAGTTCGAGCGCGTCTTCGATGCACAGCATTGAGGGCGTGTTGATCGTCTCGCCACGGAAAATGCCCTCGATGAGCTTCCCCTTAGCCGTCATGCGAAAGATCTTCGGCAGGGGCCAAGGCGGCGTATAGCTTTGTAGCCTCTCGACGGCGCGCGGGCTGAGCGCAATCATGCCGTGCCCCGCCTCGCCGCCGAGCGCCTTCTGCCACGACCAGGTCACGACATCGAGCTTCGGCCAGGGCAGCCGCATCGCGAATGCCGCAGAAGTCGCGTCGCAGATCGTCAGCCCCTTGCGGTCGTCGGCGATCCAATCGCCATTAGGCACCCGCACCCCCGAGGTCGTGCCGTTCCACACGAACACCACGTCCCGGTCGGTATTGACTTTCGACAGATCGGGCAGCTTGCCATACGGCGCGCCGAAATGGCGCAAGTCGGCGAGCTTCAAATGACTGGTAACGTCGTCGACCCAGGTCTCGCCGAAATTCTCCCATGAGAGGATGTCAACGCCGCGCGCACCCAACAGCGACCACATCGCCATCTCGATCGCGCCGGTATCCGAGGCGGGAACGATCCCGACTTTGTAATCGGCGGGGATTTGTAACAGTTTGCGCGAACGCTCGATGACCTCGACGCATTGTGCGAGACCCACCGACGAGCGATGCGAACGCCCGACAAGGGCTCCAGACAACGCAGACGGCGTCCAGCCCGGGCGCTTGGCGCAAGGTCCTGACGAAAAACACGGATTGACCGGGCGCCGGGTCGGTTTCATCGCCCATCCCTTCTCGATTTCTCGCGTCGCGCAGGACCGTCGGTAGACCCAAGCGCAGCGTAAAACCTATGTAGGGGTGACGCTCCGGTCAATCAAACGCGCTATCCCGCGCCTGCGGCATCGCCGCGCGGTGCCTCGCCCGACGGCCGCTTAGGCCGCCAGGCAAACTTCTCAAAAAAAGCTCCGCCCCGCTCAGAAGATCGCGAGGCCGACCACCCTATTGTTCCAGGTCTTGCGAACCTGATCCTCGACGCAAAGACCACTCTCGGTCATTGCTTCGTGGACGCGGTTGTCAACGTACGGCTCTGCGGGGGCCAATGAGCGCACGAGGTGATCGATGGTAGCTTCTTCACCGATACGCCATTTCCGAAAATGCGCCTCGACGTCGCGCTTCACGGTCATGGTTACCTCCCTCCGATGGGGCGCTTGGGGGCTCGCCCCGTCCAGTGAGAGGCTTCATAATTCTTGTTTCGCCATTCGGCAACCGTTTTGCTAATAACTCGCGCAAAAAATTGCCCGTTTGCCTAAATTATGATCAGGTTACAATCCATTTACATGAGTTTCCTCGCCAAGGAGAACAATTGCGAAGAATTGTATTAGGAAATCCGGATTTCATCCACAGCAAGAACAACAGTCATCCACAAGAGGAAATAACGAGTTATTCACTCGACTGCCAAATCATCGTTGGAGACACGCGCGGCAAACGCCAAGGCTGCGACTGCTGGAATTGCGCTGTTAATCTCGGCGACGCCGGCGCGACGCGAGAGTTGTTGTCGCTGAAGCCAGCGGAAAGGCTCTTCGAGCCGAACCCGCCACTGAAACTCTGCGGCTGATCAAGGATGCTAGGCGGTAGAATTAACGAGGTCTGACCGCCGGTTCCACCAGATAGCTTGCCGGCGCCGGCATTATGCGAAAAGCTCGGACCGCGGGAGGCCGACCGCCAGCGCCAGAGGAGGTTCCCCATGCAATATGGCCTGTTCACGATGCCCTCGCATCCGCCGGAGCGTAGCCTCTATGACGGCCATCGCTGGGATTTGCAGACGCTGCGCTGGGCCGACGAACTGGGCTTTGCCGAGGCCTGGATCGGCGAGCATCACACCGCGCCCTGGGAGCCGCACCCCTCGCCCGATCTGCTGATCGCCCAGGCCCTGATGGAGACCAGCCGCATTCGCCTGGCGCCCGGTGGCTTCCTGCTGCCCTACCACCATCCCGCCGAACTGGCGAACCGCGTGGCGATGCTCGACCACATGGCGCAAGGTCGGCTCAATTTCGGCGTCGCCGCCAGCGGGTTGCCGAGCGACTGGGCGATGTTCCATGTCGACGGGAATTCCGGCCAGCACCGCGAGATGACGCGCGAGGCACTCGACATCATCCTCAAGCTGTGGACGTCGAACGAGCCGTTCGACTACGCCGGCAAATACTGGCAGGTATCGCTGATCGAGCCGCAACTGCGTACGCTGCGCGCGCATATCAAACCGTTTCAGAAACCCTACCCTCCGATCGGCGTCGCCGGTGTCAGCGCCGGTTCGGAAACGCTGAAGCTCGCCGGCGAGCACGGCTTTCTGCCGATGAGCCTCAACCTCAACCCCACCTACGTCGCCAGCCATTGGGCGTCGGTCGAGGAAGGCGCGCGGCGGAGCGGACGCACGCCACGCCGCTCCGACTGGCGGCTGGTGCGCGAGATCTTCGTCGCCGACACCGACGAGGCTGCCTGGCGGCTATCAGTCGGCGGCCAGATGGGCCGGATGATGCGGGAATACTTCCTGCCGCTACTGACCGATGTTGGTGTGATCCAGTTCCTCAAGCATGACGAGAGCGTCGCCGACAGCGACGTCACTCCCGAATACTGCGCTACTCACAATTGGTTGATCGGCTCCCCCAGCACAGTGGTCGAGAAGATCGAGCGCATGTACGCGGAAGTGGGCGGCTTCGGCTCGCTGCTGCTGTTCTGCTTCGACTACAGCGAAAACCCCGAAGCCTGGCGCGATTCGATGCGTCTGCTCGCGCAAGAGGTGATGCCGAAGGTCGCGCACCTCACCGGCGCCTAGTCGTTTCCCGCCGTGGGTTGCGCCGGGCCGGTCCCCATTCCCATATAGGGAACGCGCCGCTGCCATGCCGCCGCGGACGTTGCGACGGATGATGGGCTGCGACAAATTTCGCGCGCCAAATCGAGGCAGTTCGTTGTTCTCAAAACGATGGATGACGGTCACGGCCGGTAGGGGTATAAGCGCCCGCTGTGCCGTTGTGCTGCATCCTAAGCGCACGATGGTGAGGCGCGCGGTCGCGCCGATCGTAGACCCGGGCTGGCGGGGGCTTGGCCCGGCGGGAGATATTTAGTTGCAGCCCACCGACATCACCGATCCGAACTACTTCCACAAGGTTGTCGATTGCCAATGGGCCTGCCCGGCCCACACGCCCGTGCCCGAATACATTCGGATGATCGCGGCGCGGCGCTACACCGAGGCATGGGCGATCAACTGGGAGTCGAATGTCTTTCCCGGCATCCTCGGACGCACGTGCGATAGGCCCTGCGAGCCTGCCTGCCGCCGCGGCCGCATTGAAGAGGAGCCGGTGGCGATCTGCCGGCTGAAGCGTGTCGCCGCCGACAACAGGGGCGACATCAGCGCCTACATGCCGAAGATCGCCGCGAAAAACGGCAAACGCATCGCGCTCATTGGCGGCGGCCCGGCCTCGCTGACCGTCGCCCGCGACCTTGCGCCGCTCGGCTATCAATGCGTCATGTTCGACGGCGATACCAAGGGCGGCGGCATGATGCGCACTCAGATTCCGCGCTTCCGCCTGCCTCTGTCGGTAACCGACGAAGAGGTCGATCAGATCCTCAACCTGGGGATCGAGACCCGGTTCGGCCAGTACGTATCGAGCCTTAAAGCGATGCTGGCCGAGGACTGGGACGCGATCTTCGTCGGCTCCGGCGCGCCGCGCGGCCGCGAGCTCGACATTCCTGGCCGCAAGGAAGCCGCCGAGCACATCCATATCGGCATCGACTGGTTGTCCTCAGTCTCCTTCGGGCATATCGACAAGATCGGCAAGCGCGTGATCGTACTTGGTGGCGGCAACACGGCGATGGATTGCTGCCGCTCCTCGCGCCGTTTGGGCGGTGAGGAGGTCACCGTCGTCGTGCGCAGCGGCTTCGAGGAGATGAAGGCGTCGCCCTGGGAAAAAGAAGACGCAACGCATGAGGGCATCCCGATCCTCAATTTCCTCGTCCCGGTGGAGTTTACCCACGAGGGCGGCAAGCTGACAGGCGTCGTCTTCGAGAAGGTCAAGGCCGAGTACGACGACAAGGGCCGGCGCACTTTGGTTCCGTCCGGCGAGCCCAACGTGCACATTCCTTGCGATGACGTGCTGGTCGCTATCGGCCAGGAAAATGCCTTCCCGTGGATCGAGCGCGACATCGGCATGGAGTTCGACCGCTGGGATATGCCCAAGGTCGATCCCAAGACCATGCAATCGACCATCCCCAACGTTTTTTTTGGCGGCGACGCGGCGTTTGGCCCGAAGAACATCATCTGGGCGGTCGCGCATGGCCACGACGCGGCAATCTCGATCGACAAGTTCTGTCACGGCGAGGATGTGGGCGATCGGCCGCCGGCGGGAGTCACGCTGGTCAGCCAAAAGATGGGCATCCACGAGTGGAGCTACGACAACGATATCTCGAACGACCTGCGCTACAAGGTGCCGCTTCGCGACACGGCGGTCGCGCTCAAGGACATCAGGGTCGAGGTCGAGCTCGGCTACGACGAAAAGCTCGGCTATCTCGAAGCCGAGCGCTGCCTGAATTGCGATATCGAGACGGTTTTCACCGGGCCGCTCTGCATCGAGTGCGACGCCTGCGTCGACATCTGCCCGGTCGACTGCATCACCTTCACCGAAAACGGCGAAGAAGCCGAGCTGCGCACCCGGCTTAGCGCTCCAGCAACCAATTTGACGCAGGATATCTACATCGGCAATTCGCTGAAAACCGGTCGGATCATGGTCAAGGACGAAGACGTCTGCCTGCATTGCGGGTTGTGCGCCGAGCGCTGCCCGACCGGCGCGTGGGACATGCGCAAATTCCTCATCGACATCACACAGGCTGGCCCGGCATGCCGAAGCCGATAGAAGCGACGAACGACTTCGTCGTCAAATTCGCCAACGTCAACGGTTCGGGCTCGGCGAGCGCCAACGCGCTGTTCGCCAAGTCGGTGCTGCGCATGGGCGTTCCCGCCTCGTCGCGCAACATCTTCCCGTCGAACATCCAGGGACTGCCCACTTGGTACGAGGTGCGGATCAGCGAGGCGGGCCATCTGGGGCGGCGCGGCGGTGTCGACATGATGGTGGCGATGAACCCGGAGACCTGGGACGAAGACATCGCCGAGATCGAGCCCGGCGGCTATCTGCTATACGATTGCACGCGCGATCTGCCGCAATCGAAGTTCCGCGACGATATCAACATCATCGGCGCGCCGCTGACCGAGATCTGCAACCGCACCTACTCGGACATGCGCCAGCGGCAGCTGTTCAAGAACGTCATCTACCTCGGCGTGCTGTCTGCGCTTCTTGACATGGACGTCGCCGCGACCGAAACGCTAATCAACGAGCAATTCAAAGGCCGCGAGGCGCTGGTCAAGGCCAATCTCAACGCGCTGCATCTGGGCCGCGATTGGGCCCTCACCGAATTGAAATGTCCGCTCGGGATCAGGCTCAAGAAGACCGACAAGGTCGGCGACCGCATTTTCGTCACCGGCAACGACACCGCCGCCTTGGGCGCTGTCTATGGCGGGGCGACGGTGTGCGCCTGGTATCCGATCACCCCGTCCTCGTCACTTGCCGAAGCATTCTCGGCGCATTGCCACCGCTATCGCCGCGAGGGCGACGACAAGAAGCACAAATACGCGATCGTCCAGGCCGAGGACGAATTGGCGTCGATCGGCATGGTCGTCGGCGCCGGCTGGAACGGGGCGCGCGCCTTCACCGCGACCTCGGGCCCCGGCATCTCGCTGATGCAAGAGTTCATCGGCCTCGCCTATTTCGCCGAAATCCCGGCGGTGATCTTCGACATCCAGCGCGGCAGCCCGTCGACCGGCATGCCGACGCGCACGCAGCAGGCCGACATTCTGTCCTGCGCGTATGCCTCGCATGGCGATACCAAGCATGTGCTGATCTTCCCGAAGGACCCGCACGAAGCCTTCACCATGGCCGCCGACGCGCTCGATCTTGCCGACCGGCTGCAGACGCCGATATTCGTCATGCTCGACCTCGATATCGGCATGAACGATTGGCTGATCCCGCCTCTCGAATGGGACCCGGCGCGAACTTACGACCGCGGCAAGGTTATGACCTACGAGGAGCTGGAGGCGGGGGTCGAGTTCGGCCGCTATCTCGACGTCGACGGCGACGGCATTCCCTACCGCACGCTACCCGGCACGCACCCGAGGCGCGGCGCTTTCTTTACCCGCGGCACCAGCAAGGACCGCTACGCGCGCTACAGCGAAGAGGGCCACGATTACGTCGACAACATGCAGCGCCTGCTGCACAAGTTCGACACCGCCAAGCGGCTGGTACCGCAGCCCGAAAAACGCGCTGCTCGCGAGGCGACCAAGTTCGGCGTGCTCTATTTCGGTTCTACCACCGTGGCGATGGAAGAAGCCTTCGAGGCGCTGGAAGCACGAGGCTTGCAACTTGACGCGATGCGGCTACGCGGCTTCCCGTTTGCCGACGAGGTCGCCGACTTCATCGCCGACCACGAACGCGTCTTTGTCGTCGAGCAAAACCGGGACGCGCAGATGCGCACGCTCCTTACCACGGAACTCGAGGTCGACCCGGCAAAGCTGGTGCCCATCCTCCATTACGACGGCACGCCGATCACCGCGCGATTCATCGTCAAGGCGATCGCCGACATTATCGCCGTCGTCACCCTCGCTCCGCTCCGCAAGGCCCGCAGCTGATGACCTACATCACCAAACCCAAGCTCCATCACCCGCAGCTTCCGACCAACGAGCTTGGCTATACCCACCGTGATTACGAAGGCTCGATCTCGACCCTTTGTGCCGGCTGCGGCCACGATTCGATCAGCGCAGCGATTATCCAGGCCTGCTTCGAATTGAGCCTGCCGCCACATCGGATCGCCAAATTGTCGGGGATTGGCTGTTCGTCGAAGACCCCGACCTATTTCCTCGGCAAGTCGCACGGCTTCAACAGCGTACATGGTCGGATGCCGTCGGTCCTGACCGGCGCCAACCTCGCAAATCGCGACCTGATCTACCTCGGTGTTTCCGGCGACGGCGACAGCGCCTCAATCGGGCTCGGCCAGTTCGCCCACTGTCTGCGCCGCGGCGTCAACATGGTCTACATCGTCGAGAATAACGGCGTGTACGGCCTCACCAAGGGGCAGTTCTCGGCAACCGCCGACAAGGGCTCAAAGACGCGGCGCGGCCCGGTCAACACGGACTCGCCGATCGACATGGTCGGCCTTGCGCTGCAGCTTGGCGCCAGCTATGTCGCGCGCAGCTTCTCTGGCGACAAGCACCAGCTGGTGCCGTTGATCAAAGGCGCGATCGAGCACGAGGGCGCCGCCTTTATTGACGTCGTCTCACCCTGCGTCGCGTTCAACAACAACCCGGAATCGACCAAGAGCTACGAATACGTCCGCGCGCATAACGAAGCGGTGAACAGCCTCGACTTCATGGTCGGGCGCGAGGCGATCACCGCCGATTATGCGCCGGGGACAGTCGAGACCGTGGTGCAGCACGATGGATCGATCTTGAGGCTGCACAAGCTGGCACCCGATTACGACCCCCACGACCGGGTCGAGGCGATGACCTATCTGCAGCAGCGACATGCAGCCGGCGAGGTGGTTACGGGGCTGTTGCACGTGGAGCAGGATCACGGCGACTTGCATCAGTTCCTCGAAACTGTCGACGCGCCGCTCAACGCGCTCGGCGAAGCCGAGCTCTGCCCCGGAACCGACATCCTCGCGCGCTACAACGCGGCGCATCGCTAGCGACCTTTTCACCACGGCCCCCGACGCTCGCGCCGAGCTAGACATCGGCGGCGAGGGTATTCTACTTTTCGGTAAACTCGCCGGTGTCGGCGGGTAGCCGATAGAGCGGGGCGATCGTGGGGAGCTTTTGCAGAACCATTGGGGCTGCCTTGACAGCGCTGACGCTGAGCAGCTGTGGCATCGTCGACAACTTCGCCAACCGCGCGGTCAACTTCAACCTCGTCGCCGAGCAGGCGCAGCAGCAGGCCCTGCTGCTCAACATCGTCCGCGCCAGCCTCAATCGGCCCATGCAGTTCACCACGCTGTCGAGCATCACCGGCACGGCGTCGGTGAGCGGCAGCGAAACGCTCACCACTCCGTTTGGAGAGGCGATGCATCGGCCTAAAGGGGCGGTATCACCTGATATTTTCGGTATCACCGGCTCGATGAGCGGTGGCCCCACCTTCACCGTGCCGGTACTCGACACCCAGGAATTCTACCAGGGCGAGTTGAAGCCGCTGACCGGGCAAGAATACCGCTTTTTTCTCGACGAAGGCATCACGCCGTCGGTGCTATTCTATCTCTTCGTCGACACGATCGAGCTGAAGGTTGCCGGCGTCGGTCCGACGCAGACTTTCACCTTCCACAGTTACGTGTCGGATGATTTCGACAACGACCAGTATGAAACTGTCGCCGACTACCTTTTGGCGCTTGGCCTCAGCGTCGAGCAGGTGCACCACAACCAGACGATCGGGCCACCGCTTACCCCGGCGCAGCTACGCAACCTGCGCGACGTGGCGCTGCTGACCCAGGCGGGCGTGCATATCGCCCCGGTGCGCCCGCACGAGAAACCGGGCGCCGAAGATAATCAAGCGAACACGCACAAAGCGCCCATGAAAACGGCGGAGCCCAAGGCGCCAAGCCACTACCAGCTCGAGAAGAACTCGACGGTCTACCGGCCGTGTTTCAGCCCGATCAAGGGTACGATCGCGACCGCGGAGATCGACCCGTCACTGCTGTGCGGCTCGAACGATCCTGCCGACACCACCGATGAGCAAGCGACCGCATTCGCCCGCACCGGCGGGTTTAAGTCACCGGATCTCGCGAAGAGATTGGCCGCGGTCCGCGCCAAATTCGCCGCCATCCTCGATAAGAAGGACCCGGCGATCGCGGCGCAAATCAGAGCGCTGCCGCCGATCCCGCCCGATAAGAAGCTGCAGGTGCGGCTTTACCTGCGCTCGCCCGAGGCCATCTTGCATTTCCTCGGCAGCGTGGTGGAGCGCAACCTTCATCCGAGCTTCGACGAGCCGCGCGTCATTCGCGTGAAGGTTGGCGAGCCCTATCTGCCCTACCCGGTCGACCCCTGTCCCGCCACCAACAACCTCAATGCGCCGGGCGAGGCACCAGGCGGCTTTCGTTGCGAGAATTTCTTCGTCCTCGCCCTCGGCCAATCCACGGACTCGCCGCTTTCGGTCGACTATGACGGGAAGACGTATTCGGTTCCCGCCGACTTGCATGTCCAAGGACGGACGATGCGGATGCTCGACCTGGTCAAGCAGATCATGGCCCTGCACACCTCGGCCAAGGAGTTGCCGGCATCGAACGTGCTCAACATCATCGGCGGCCCGGCGCCCTAATCGGGCAGGCGGCGGCTTTCGCTCAGGTCAGCTGGAAGCCGCCGCAGAGTGGGTCGCGCGTGTCGACGAAAATCGTGTTGAGAGCATGACTGCGTGCCCAGCCGGCGACGCTTGGGAGGATCGCGTCGTAGGCGCCGACCTGCATCACGCCCTCGACCCTGCCATCGAATAGGGTGCCGATAACGCTTTCGTGGATGAAGCTATCGCCCGGCCTCAGGCGCCCCTTGGCAACGAGTTGCGCCATCCGTGCCGAGGTGCCGGTGCCGCAAGGCGAGCGGTCTATGGCGCGCGCGCCATAGAACACCGCGTTGCGTCCATGCGCCTTGGGATCGCGAGGCGCGCCGGTCCATTGTACGTGGCTGACGCTCGCAATCGTCGGATCGGCGGGATGCACGACGGCGATCTCCTCATTCACCCGGCGCCGCAGCACCGGGCTCCAACGCAGCAGCCAGTCGATTGAGACCGCGTCGAGCCCAGGAAAATTCTGCTGCGGTTCGACGATCGCATAGAAATTGCCGCCATACGCGATATCGACGACGAACTCTCCCAACCCCTCGACGCCGATAGGCACCTCGGCGGCGGCGAGGTAGCTCGGTACATTGAACAGCCGCACGCTGTCGATATACGCGCCGTTGCGCACGAAGCTCGCGGTCACGCGCCCGGCAGGAGCGTCAAGAGCGACCAATCCCTCCTCGCGCGGCGTCACCAGCCCGTGCTCGAGAGCGAAAGTGACGCTGCCGATCGTGCCGTGCCCGCACATCGGCAGACAACCGGTGACCTCGATGTAGAGGATGGCGATGTCGCAATCCTCGCGCAGCGGCGGATAGAGGATCGCTCCCGACATCGCGTCGTGCCCGCGCGGTTCGAACATCAACGAGCGGCGCACCCAGTCGAAATGCGCGACAAAGTCTTGGCGCTTCTCGCTCATCGTCGCGCCGCGCAGCAGCGGCGCGCCACCGATGACCAAGCGTACCGGGTTTCCACAGGTATGCCCGTCGATGCAGGGGAAGATGTGGTTGCCGGGAGGAACTCGGTCTTCGCCGCTCATGCGTTAGCCGGGATTGCGTGACGGAATCTCGATCGGCATGCAATTGCCCCGGCCCTGCATCAGGCAATCCTCGATCCGCTCCTTCTCCCGCAATCCCCGAACCAGGACGATGCCGGCGATCGCCAGCAGCAGGATGACGATCAGCCCCATCGACGCATTGGTGCGCCGGACCTCGCCTTCCTCGATCTCGTCGCGCCGGAGCATCACCCGAGCCTCGCGACCAAGAGGGTCGCCCGCTATTGTAGCCGTTTTGCCGGAGTGGCGTCACCGCCGGATGATCGCGACGCCGATTGCGGCATAATCTCCGCTGCGCTATTCACCACGCTTGACATACCGAGAGGATTTCTAGGCATGCCTCAGCCCGGCCCGCTTTCAGGCATCACCGTCATTGACCTGTCCCGCATCTTAGCTGGGCCCTACTGCACGCTGCTCCTCGCCGAGCTCGGCGCGCGGGTCATCAAGGTCGAGGCGCCAGGCGGCGGCGACGATGCTCGCCAATACGGGCCCTTCACCAACGGCAAATCCACCTATTTCGCCTCGGTCAATCGCGGCAAGGAGTCAATCGCGCTCGATCTGAAGGCGCCCAAGGACCGCGAGATTTTTGAGCGCCTCTTGGACAAGGCCGATGCCATCGTCGAAAACTTTCGCCCCGGCACAATGGAGCGGCTCGGCTATGGCTGGGAGGTCCTGCACAATCGCTATCCGCGGCTGATCTATGCCGCCGCCTCGGGCTTCGGCCACACCGGTCCCTATTCGCACTATCCGTCCTACGACATGGTGGTGCAGGGGCTGGGCGGGATCATGAGCATCACCGGTATCCCAGACGGGCCGCTGGTTCGCGTCGGCACCTCGGTCGGCGACCTCGCCGGCGGGCTTTACACGACAATCGCGCTCAACGCCGCGCTCCTTCACCGCGAGAAGACCGGCGAGGCGACCAAGGTCGACGTCGCGCTGTTCGATTGCCAGCTTGCGCTTTTGGAAAACGCGATCATGCGCTACACGACGTCGGGGGAGATTCCTGGGCCGATGGGCGCGCGGCACCCGTCGATCACTCCGTTCGAGGCGTTTACCACCAAGGACGGCCACATCATCATCGCCGCTGGCAATGATGGGCTCTGGGCCAAGCTGACCGAGGCATTGGGCCATCCGGAGCTGGCGCAGAACCCGGACTACAAGACCAACCCGCTGCGCAACAAGCATCAACCGCAATTAAAAGCCGAGCTCGACACGATTTTATCGTCTGAGACGACCGAGCATTGGCTTACGGTACTCGAAGCTGCGGGGCTCCCGTGCGGACCGGTCAACAATGTCGCCCAGGCGATCGCGCATCCACAGGCCGAGGCGCGCAACATGTTGATCGAGGTCGACGATCCGACGACTGGCCCGCTGAGGCTTGTCGGCAACCCGATGAAATTTTCCGCGTTCGACGATCCGGCAACGCGCCCGCCCGCCCCCGACCTCGACGCCGATCGCGCGAAGATACTCCGCGAACTTGGCATGTGAGACACGCTGACCCGTTCCCGCCTCGCGGCCGGGCGCCGTGAGGACCTCGGGCCGCCCGCGCCGCCGCCGGCGCGCGGGACGCATTTTAAGACGCACGTTTGCAATGCTATTTATCATCGTCATTCTGCTCGTGGGCGGCGGATATCTCGCGTTGCGCTCCTCGCTGCCCCAGACCGATGGCCACATCGCCGTCGCCGGATTGCACGGCGAGATCACGATCGTCCGCGATGCCGACGGCGTGCCGACAATTACCGCGGCGAACGATGATGACGCGGCGTTCGGGCTCGGCTTTGCCCACGCCCAAGACCGGCTGTTTCAGATGGAGGTACAGCGCCGCTATGGCGCCGGGCGGCTTGCCGAGATTTTCGGCGAGGCGGCTGTGCCGATCGACACCCAGATGCGCGTTCTCGGCCTCTATCGCGCCGCCAAAGCGGCATGGCCCAAGCTCTCGCCCGAGGTACGCCGCGGCATCGAGGCCTATTGCGCCGGCGTCAATGCCTACATTGCGGTGCATGGCCTCATGTTGCCGCCAGAATTCGTCATGCTCCGCTTCAAGCCCGAGAACTGGACGCCCGCCGACACGCTGGTTTGGGGCAAGCTGATGGACTTCCAGCTTGGCGGCAACTACCGCGGTGAATTGCTTCGTGCCCGGCTGGCGCGGACCGTTTCGACGGAGGACATGGCGTTTCTCTATCCCGATTACCCGAGCGACGGTCCGACGACCTTGGCGGCGCTGGCGCCGCTCTACCGTCGTCTGCCATTTGGCAGCCTCTATGCCGGGCTGCCGGCCGGGCTCGGCCCGCTATATGCGTCCAACAATTGGGTCGTCGATGGCGCCCATAGCGCCAGTGGCAAGCCGCTCCTCGCCAACGATCCGCATCTCGGCTTCAGCACGCCCGGCATCTGGTATCTCGCCCGGCTCAAGACGCCGGGCCGCGAGATCGCAGGAGCGACGGTCGCGGGTAACCCGATGGTGGTGATCGGCCACAACGACAAGATCGCCTGGGGCTTTACCACCACCACCGCCGATATCGAGGATCTATTCATCGAACAGCTCGACCCGAAAGACCGGACGCACTACCTAACCCCGGACGGCAGCATCGCCTTCGGCACGCGACAGGAGACGATCGCCGTCCGCGGCGGGGCGCCGGTGATCGTGACCGTTCGCAGCACCCGGCATGGGCCGGTGATTTCGGACATGCTGCCGGCCGGGACTTTCGACGCTGGTTACGCGATCGCGCTCTCGACTACTTTTCTCGATGATGACGACCGCAGCGCCGAGGCGCTGTGGGATATCGACCGCGCCAGCGATTGGGCTGGTTTTCGCGAGGCGTTGACAAATTTTGCCGGCCCGCCGCAGAACATGGTTTTCGCCGACGTCAGCGGCACCATCGGCTTTATCACCGCCGGCCGCATCCCGATCCGCAAGAGCGGCAGCGGCTGGCTGCCCGTACCCGGGTGGAGCGGTGACTACGATTGGCAAGGTTTCATCCCGTTCGATGCCCTGCCCCAGGCAACCAATCCCGCTTCGGGATTCTTCATCAGCGCCAACAACAAGATTGCGCCCGACAGCTACCCCTATTTCATCAGCCGCGACTGGGACCTGCCGGACCGCGCCGAGCGCATCACCGAACTCCTGACGGCCGATCAGAAACAATCGCCGGAGACCAGCGCGGCGATCGAGGCCGATACGCTATCGATCATGGCGCGCCGTCTGGTGCCGCTGATGACCAAGGTGGTGCCGTCCAACGATATGGCCCGGGAAGCCGTCGATCGGCTTCAGCAGTGGGATTTTCACATGGACCCGGACAAGGTCGAGCCGTTGCTGTTCACTGCTTGGCTACGTGCCTTTGCCCATTCCGTCCTGTTCGCCAAGCTGGGCAATGCCGCAACCGATTACTGGGATTTGCGGCCGCGAGTGATGGAGGCGATCCTGACCCAGCGCCCCGATTGGTGCGCCGACTCTCAGCATCCGGAGCGCCGGACATGCGACGCAGCGCTATCCGCATCGCTCGACACTGCGCTCGACCAGCTTCGCCAAGCCTATGGCGACGAAATGGCGCAATGGCAATGGGGCCGCGCCCACATCGCGTATTTCCCGAACGCGGTCTGGGAACGCGTGCCGGTGCTGCGCGACTGGCTGCGGGTGACGATCCCGACGCCCGGCGCGGGGGACACGGTCAACGTCGGGCCGAGCGATATCACCGACCCCGCGCATCCCTTCGAGCAGCGCTTCGGCGCCGCGCTGCGTATCATCACCGACATGGCGGAGCCGGGCGAGGCGCGAATGATGATCACCCCGGGCCAATCGGGGAACCCGCTTTCCGGGCATTACGCCGATTTGCTGCGGCGGTGGCGCGCCTTTGATTGGCTGGTGCCCGGGACCGCGCCTGCGCACTCAACCCTGACTTTGGCGCCGGC
This sequence comes from uncultured Alphaproteobacteria bacterium, assembly GCA_963773625.1. Lineage (GTDB taxonomy): Bacteria > Pseudomonadota > Alphaproteobacteria > ATCC43930 > CGMCC-115725 > DATARH01. The sequence continues at coordinate 41,596 of CAVZCJ010000001.1, forward strand.
GTCATGAGCGCGTTGCCGATCACCATCGACGACGTGCGGCGCGCCTCGCGAGCGCTTGCCGGCGCTATCGCCAAGACGCCGCTTGTCCTCGCTCCTGCCCTGTCTGAGCTCGCCGGCGGCGAGGTCTGGCTCAAGCTCGAAACGCAGCATCCGACCGGCTCGTTCAAGGAGCGCGGTGCGCTCAACAAGCTGCTGACCCTCAACGACAACGAGCGCGGTGCCGGAGTGGTAGCGATGTCGGCCGGCAACCACGCGCAGGGTGTCGCCTATCACGCGCGCCGGCTCGGCATTCCGGCAACGATCGTGATGCCGGAGGGGACGCCGTTCACCAAGATCGACCGCACTCAAGCGCTGGGCGCGACCGTCCTCCTCAAGGGCGACAATCTTGTCGCCGCGCGCCGCGCCGCCGACACCTTGGCCAAGGAACGTGGCCTCGTCCCGGTGCACCCCTACGACGACAAGGACGTGATCGCCGGCCAGGGCACGATCGCGCTCGAAGTTCTCGCGGACCAGCTCGATCTCGACGCGCTGATCGTGCCAATCGGCGGCGGCGGGCTCATCTCAGGCGTCGCCGTCGCGGCGAAGTCCCTCAACCCGAAAATCGAGATCGTTGGCGTGCAGTCCGATCTCTACCCTTCGATGCGCGACGTCATTCACGGCAAGACGCCCGATATCGCGACCGCGGCCGCGACGCTCGCTGAGGGCATTGCCGTAAAGGAACCCGGTAAGCTCACCCGCCGCATCGTCGCCGCGCTGGTCGCCAACATCCTCCTCGTCGCGGACAGCGAGATCGAGCGCGCTATCGAGCATCTCGTCGATCGCGAGAAGCTGGTTGCGGAAGGCGCCGGCGCCGCCGGGGTCGCGGCGCTCCTCGCAAACCCTCAGCGCTTTCGTGGCAAGCGCGTCTGCATCGTCATAACCGGCGGCAATATCGACGCGCGCCTCCTCGCTTCGGTGCTGATGCGCGGTCTGGTACGAGAGGGCTGCCTGGTGAGGCTGCGCTCCGAGCTGCCCGACATACCGGGCGCACTATCGCGGGTGGCCGGAGTCGTTGGCAGTCACGGCGGCAACATCGTCGAGGTCCACCACCAGCGACTGTTTCAGGACTCTTCGGTGAAGCGCGCCGAGCTTGACCTTGTGATCGAGACCCAAAGCCGCCGCCACGTCACGGCGATCGTCGCCGCGCTGATCGCCGCCGGCTTCCCGACCCAGCTGCTCTCCGCCAGCGGCGACCGCGAGATTGATCCGCCGCCTATGGCTCCTTAGCGTCGATTGGCACGACCATCACGCGGTCGACCCGCCGTCCGTCCATCTCCACCACCTCGAAGCGGTAGCTTCCGGCGGTGACCCGGTCGGCGACCATCGGCACGCGGTTGAGCCGCGCCATCAGGTAGCCGCCGAGGGTATGGAAACCGGTGTCTTCGCCGGGGAGATGCGACAGCCGCAACGCCTGCTTGACCTCGTCGAGCGCGACCATGCCGTCGAACAGCCAGCTGCCGTCGTCGCGGTGGACGACGCGCGGGTCGGTGTCTTCCGCGCCCGGCAACTCGCCGACCAACGCCTGCAGGATGTCATGGAGGGTCACCAGCCCTTCGAGATCGCCATACTCATCGACGACCAGCGCCAGCGACTCGCCCGTGCTCTTGAACACTTCCAGCGCGCGCAGCACTGTCACGGTATTGGGCAGGAACAACGGAGCGCGCAGCGCGGCGCGCACGTCGAACGCAGCGCCGCCGAGCGCCGCATCATACAAATCCTTGACCTGAACGATGCCGGCGAGTTGGTGCGTGTCACCCTGCACCACCGGAAAGCGCGAAAACGCGCTCTCGCGGATGCGCCGTTGCACCTCCTCGACACCATCGTCGAGGTCGAGAAATTCGATCTGCGTGCGCGGCGTCATCACCGCGCTCACCCGGCGGTCGCCAAGCCTCAGCGCCATCTCGACGATCGCCGTTTCCGCCGGCGGAATATGCCCGGTGGCCACGCCCTCGCGCAGCATGAAGCCGATCTCCTCGTCGGTGACCGGCGGCGCCGGCTCGCCGCGCACGGGAACGAGCCGGAGGAGTAAATCCGCGGAGGCGCTCAAAAACCATTCGATCGGCGCGCCGACCACCGACAGCGCCCGCATCAGTCGCGCCAGCGCGCTCGCGATGTACTCGGCGTCGAGCAGCGCGATGCGCTTTGGCACCAATTCGCCAAGGATCAGCGAGAAATAGGAGATGCCAACCACTACGATCGCCATCGCCGCGATGTGCGCATAGCGATTGATAAGCCCGGGAAACGCCGTCAAATACTGTTCCAGCGGCGCGCCCAGGGTCGCCTGCCCGAAGGTGCCGGACAGCACCGCGATTACCGTCACCCCGATCTGTACCGTCGCGAGCAGCCGTGACGGGTCGGCCTTGAGTTCAACCGCCGCCTGAGCCCCGGCGCTGCCGGCATCGACGAGCGGCTGCAGCCGCGCCGGACGGGCCGAGACCAGCGCGATCTCGGCCATCGCGAAGAACCCGTTCAAGAGGATCAGGAGAAGGACGATCGAGAGGTGCAACCACAGCATCGCAACCCCCTGGGGTTTATGCGAACCAGCTTAGCGCATTATCCGGCGGCAAGCGGGACACGCCCGACGGTTGAGTTTCCAAAGTTCCATTTGCTGCTAATACTGCAAATCAACAGCGGGATTTGACGCAAAAGTTGAGACGCCCGTGGGCCGAGACCCCAGAATATGTTTCGGTTCGCCTTATGCCATTTAGCGCAATTATCTATATAGCAACAATGCCCTACGTTACAAGTGTCCGCTGGCCCCCGCGGCGAAAGGTTGTGAAACAGGAAACTCAGCGCGAATAGAATTCGACGACGAGGTTCGGCTCCATCGTCACCGGGTACGGCACGTCCGCCAGTTTCGGTGCGCGGATGAAGCGGCCCTTCATGCGCTCGTGGTCGATTTCGAGGTAATCGGGGACGTCGCGCTCGCTCGATTGCGTCGCCTCGATGACGCTCGCCATCTCCTTGGCCTTGGGCCGCAGCTCGACCTCGTCGCCGTCGTGCAACACGGCCGAGCCGATATTGAGCCGTTTGCCGTTGACCAGCACGTGGCCGTGATTGATCAGCTGGCGCGAGGCGAACGGGGTCGGCGCCAGCTTCATGCGGTAGACCACGGCATCGAGCCGGCGCTCCAGCAACTCGATCAGATTCTCGCCGGTATCGCCGCGCCGCCGCGACGCCTCCTCATAGAGACGGCGGAACTGGCGCTCGCCAATATTGCCGTAATAGCCCTTGAGCTTCTGCTTGGCGGCGAGCTGGGTTCCGTAATCGGACGGCTTTTTGCGCCGCTGCCCGTGCTGACCCGGGCCGTAATCGTGCCGGTTGATCGGGCTCTTGGCCCGGCCCCACAGATTGACGCCGAGGCGCCGATTGATCTTGTACTTCGACTCGCTGCGCTTGCTCATCTTGATCGATCCCGTTTCGGGTTGTTGTTATCCCAATAGTGCCATCCGCCGCGTTGCCGCCCGGAGGCCGGGGCTTTCGCCCGCTTTCTTGGGAAGGGCGCGAACTATACGCGCGACGGCAGGGAAGTCAATTTTGGGGTACTGCCTCAGTTTGAAATTTCCGGGTCGATTGACCAACGGAGAAAACCATAGTGCTCCCACTGAATTAATCTGTCTTTGAGACTGGGTAGCCTTGAGAGGCGCAACACCTCTACGGACAAATTCCGACCCTCGCCTTTTAAGCTCCCGTAGGTGGCAATGCCGGTGGCCATCCCCTGAACCCGTTCGAGTGGGATGTGTTCGCCAAATCGGACATTCACAGTCACGCTCATGCTGCCGCCGCCTGCTTACGATAAGTAGCTGGCCGTTTCGGCGCTTCCTCGCGTGCATCGATCAGCGCCACTATATCAGAAACCTCCCAAAGCCGATCCGTGACTCCAGCGGCCATCGCCGGTGGTGACGCGCAGCGTCTTATGGATACGAACGAATTTGTAATAGGTCATGAATAGCGCGACCGAGTGCGCGCGGTTCTCGATCTTTTTGAAGCTGTTCCTTTCGCCTTGCGGACCCTGCTCCGCCTGCTTCTGCTGAAAATTATCAGGCGCTCGTCACGGTGCGACGGCTCCCACAAGGCCGCAACCATCGCGTCGTTAGCATACGATTTTGGCGATTTTGCGGTCGGGCATCGCTACCGGCATGGGAACGCCGCGGCCAGCGCCCGGGCGATCAAATCGGGCGCGCCGAGATCGCGAAGCTTGGGGTTATCCTTGAGGAACTGGACGACGATGTTGCGCAGCGAGGGATCGTCCAGCTCGCTCGAAATGCACACGTTGATGCCGTCGATCACGTTGTTCAAGAGCAGCAGGTCGGTGACGGAATCGATGTAGCCGTAGCAGAAATTCACATAGGCGCCGATCGTCGCGGTGCATTGCTGCAACAGCTGGTTGCCGTCGCGCACTTTCCCCGACGCGGCGCCGCAGAGCGAGAGGCCGACAAGCAGCGAACCCGCAAGCGCGCGCCTCATCGCGAAGCTAGGCGTCTTGCCTATTCCGCCGCGGCGCTGCGGCTGGCGCGTTTGCGGTCGTTGGCGTCAAGCAGCCGCTTCCGAAGGCGGATCGACTTGGGCGTCACCTCGGCCAACTCATCGTCGGCGATGTAGGCGATCGCTTCTTCCAGGCTCATCAGGATCGGCGGCGTCAAGCGCACCGCCTCGTCCTTCGACGTGGTGCGGATATTGGTGAGCTGCTTGCCCTTCGCCGGATTGACGTCGAGATCGTTGTCGCGGCTATGCGCGCCGATAATCATCCCGGGATAGATCGCATCGCCCGGCGAGACGAACATCGCGCCGCGCTCCTCGAGGTTCCACAGCGCATAGGCGACCGCCGCGCCGCTCGCGGTCGAGATCAGCACGCCGTTGATCCGGCCCTCGACCGCGCCCTTGTACGGCGCGTAGCCATGGAAAATGCGGCTCATTACCCCGCTGCCGCGGGTGTCGGTGAGGAATTCGCCGTGATAGCCGATGAGGCCGCGCGTCGGCGCGAGGAACGTCAGGCGCAGCTTGCCGCCGCCCGACGGCCGCATCTCCTGCATCTCGGCCTTGCGCCGGCTCATTTTCTCGACCACGACGCCGGCGTACTCCTCGTCGACGTCGACAAAGACCTCCTCGACCGGCTCGAGGCGCTGGCCGCCCTCGTTGCGGAACAGCACGCGCGGGCGCGAAATCGACAGCTCGAACCCCTCGCGGCGCATCGTCTCGATCAGCACGCCGAGCTGCAATTCGCCGCGGCCGGAGACCTCGACCGCGTCGCGCTGGGCATTTTCCTGCACCTTGATCGCGACATTGCCTTCGGCCTCGCGGCGCAGCCGCTCGGCGATCATCCGCGAGGTCACCTTGGTGCCCTCGCGCCCGGCGAGCGGGCTATCGTTGACCGAGAAGGTCATCGCCAGGGTCGGCGGATCGATCGGGTCGGCTTCCAGCGCCTCGGTCACCTCGGGCGCGCAGAGCGTGTCGGCGACCGTGGTCTCAGCCAGCCCCGCAACGGCGATGATGTCGCCGGCGCGCGCCTCCTCGACCCCGATCCGCTCGAGGCCGCGATAGGCGAGCAGCTTGGTCAGCCGCGCCTGCTCGATGACCTTGCCGTCGCGCGCCAGGGACTTGACCGGCATGTTGAGGCGCGCCACGCCGGAATGAATGAGGCCGGTCAGCACGCGGCCGAGATAGGGGTCGTAATCGAGCGTCGTCGCCAGCATCGCGAAGGGCGCGTCGGAGTCCGCCTGGGGCGGCGGCACGTGCGCGACGATGAGATCGAAAAGGGGCGCCAGGTCCTTATGCGGCGCACCGAGCTCGGCTACGGCCCAACCGTTACGTCCCGAGGCGAACAACGTGGGAAAATCGAGTTGCTGCTCGTCGGCCTCCAGGAGCGCGAACAGATCGAATATCTCGTTGTGTACCGCCCCAGCCCGGGCATCGGGGCGATCGACCTTGTTGATGACGACGATGGGCCGCAGCCCCCGGCGCAGCGCCTTGGCGACGACAAACTTGGTCTGCGGCATCGGCCCTTCGGCCGCATCAACCAATACCAGCACCCCATCGACCATGCTGAGGATGCGCTCGACCTCGCCACCAAAATCGGCGTGGCCTGGCGTGTCGACGATGTTGATGCGGGTCTCACCCCACATCAGCGAGGTGCATTTGGCGAGGATGGTAATCCCGCGCTCGCGCTCGAGGTCGTTGGAATCGAGCGCGCGCTCGGCCACCTGCTGGTTGACGCGGAACGTGCCCGATTGGCGCAGGAGCTGATCGACCAACGTCGTCTTGCCGTGGTCGACATGCGCGATGATCGCGATGTTGCGAATGCTTTCAGTCACGGTACACGCAGCGCCCCTTCCGGCCGCACCTACACCAGGCCGGCGGAGGCGACGAGTTTGTCGAGCGCGGCCTCGGGCCGGGCACCGACATGGCTAATGATTTCGGCAGCACAAAGGCTGCCGATCGCTCCACAAGTGGGGAGTGAAAGACCGCGGGTCAAGCCAAACAATACGCCCGAGGCGTAGAGATCGCCGGCCCCGGTCGTATCGACAACGTGCTCGACCCGCGCCGGGGCGACATAATGGGTATCGTCCGGGGTAAGGATCACGCTGCCGGCGGCGCTGCGGGTCAGCGCGGCGATCTTGACATGGCCCCGCACCGCCGCGGCAGCGGCGTCGAATTCATCGGTCTGGTAGAGCGAGCAGATCTCGGCCTCGTTAGCGAAGAGAATGTCGACTTCGCCTGATACCAGCGCGATGAAGTCATCACGATGACGGCCGACGCAGAATGGGTCCGACAGGCTCAGCGCAACCTGGCGGCCGGCCTGGTGGGCGGCCCGCGCCGCCTTGCGGAAGGCTTCCTTGGCGCGCGGCGGGTCGAACAAATAGCCCTCCAGATAGGTGATCTGCGCAGCCCCGACGATTGCAGTGTCAACGTCCTCGGGACCGAGATCGACGCAGGCGCCGAGATAGGTGCCCATGGTGCGCTGGCCGTCTGCCGTCACCAGCACCAAGCAGCGCGCCGTGCCGGGCCCCTCGGTCGCTGGCGGCGTGTCGAAGCGAATCCCGATTGCGGTGATGTCGTGCCGGAACACCCGCCCCAGCAGATCGTCGCGCACCTTGCCGATATAGGCGCCGTTGCCGCCCAGCGAGGCGATCCCTGCCATGGTGTTGCCGGCGGAGCCGCCCGAACTCTCGATCGCCGGCCCGATCTTGGCGTAGAGCGCATCCGCCCGCGCCGCGTCGATCAGGGTCATTGACCCTTTCGCGAACCCTTCGCCGGCGAGAAACAACTCGTCGGCGTGGGCGATGACGTCGACGATCGCGTTGCCGATACCCGCGACGTCGATGCTGGCCGCAACCATCAGAAATCCCATCGATGGGTGGAAGTGGCCGGCAGTATAGGGACGTAACCAGCACCGACAAGCGCCGCTTTTGGGTCGGCGATTCGCCAGTCGTAAGCGCCCGGTCTTCGATCGCTGCTGTGGGTGGCAGCGTTTAACCTATCGGTGCGCCCCGATTACCGCGCAAGGCCGAGGATAAATAGTTTTGTCTTCTTCCGCCCCAACGGATATCCTTTCTTCTGGAGCCATCTGATCGCCGACACGTTCAGAATGCGCTCGCTCGAAAGCTCGCCGCGCCTCACGCCGTTAGGGTCGCGGCCTGAACTGGGTCCCTTTAGCATATCAACGGGGTGCGCCACCCATGTTTGGCCGAAAGAGACCCGAAACCGAGGATCGTAGAATGGCTGATACCGCCGACGATTTGGGCATTCCGATGAAGCCGACGCGGCCGATCGCGGCGCCGATGGCGGTCACCTCCGTCGGCCGTCAGCCGGCGACGGTGCCGCCGCGCGTGCCCGAAATGCCGCGGGCCATGCCCGAACCCGTGCCGGCGGCGGAAGCGTCTCAGCGACGCGTCACCGAGCCGATGGGGATGCCGGTCACGCCCCCTCCCGTCCCGGCCCCGCCGCCCCCACCGGTGGTGCGGCGCGAATCGGAAGCTCGCAAGCTCACCGTCGGCCGCGAGATCGCGCTGTCGGGCGAGATCGCCTCGTGCGACATGCTCGTGGTCGAGGGGAGCGTCGAGGCCAATCTGCAGAACTGCCGCGACGTGGACATCGCCGAATCGGGTTGTTCAAGGGTTCGGCGATGATCGACAACGCGGATGTCCGCGGCATCTTCGAGGGTAATCTCGTCGTCCGTAAGCGCCTGTTGATCCGCGCTGGCGGCCAGGTATCGGGGACGGTCCGTTACGGCCAGATCGAAATCGAGGCCGGCGGGCAGATCTCCGGCGATATGCAGGTCAGCGTTGACAGCGACGATATCGCGGAGCTGCCGAACGCGCGCGCGGTCTCCTAGCCGCGGTCACGGCCGGGGCAACGGCCCGCGGCCGGGGTTTTCCCGCCAGTTTTGTCCGCTTGGCCGCCGCCGCGCGCGCCGCGATCAATTCCTCCGGCATTGTCTTGGCCTGGTAGCGGCATAGGTCCGCGACGACGCAATTCGGGCAATCCGGCTTGCGCGCCTTGCACACGTGGCGGCCGTGCAGGATCAGCCAGTGATGCGCGTTGCAGCTGTATTGCGGCGGGGTGACCGGCTCGAGCCCGAGTTCGACGGCGTGCGGGGTCTTGCCCGGCGCGATGCCGGTGCGGTTGCCGACGCGGAAGATGTGCGTGTCGACCGCGATGGTCGGCTCGTCGAACGCGACATTGAGCACGACGTTGGCGGTCTTGCGCCCGACCCCCGGCAGCGCCTCCAGCGCCTCGCGATCGCGCGGCACCTCGCCGCCGTGCTGCTCGATCAGGATGCGGCGACAGCGCGACGACGTTCTTCGCCTTGGTGCGGTAGAGCCCGATCGTGCGGATCAGTTCCGCTCAACCCGCTCATCGCCGAGCGCGAGCATCTTGGCCGGCGTGTCGGCGAGCGCGAACAGCGCCGGCGTCGCCTTGTTGACCCCGACATCGGTCGCCTGCGCCGACAGCACGACCGCGACCAGCAGCGTGAACGGGTTGATGATATTCGAGCTCGGTGCGCGGGATCGGGCGGCTCTCCGCCAGCAGCCGGTAGAATTCCGCGACCTCGCGCTTTGGTGAATTTGCGCATCGCTGGCGACTGTAGCTTATTTTCCGCGATGCCGAAGCGCGGCTTGCGCTATTTTGGAACGGCGATGAACTCCACCGATACCGCAATCCCCGTTACCCCGACGCGGATCTTTTTCGAGCGCGTGTTGCTGCCCTATCGCAGCCTGCCGCCTGCGCGGGTTCAACACGCTGATGCTGGTGCTCGGGCTGATCAGCATCACCGTCAGCGTCGTCTTCGTCACCATCGGCGCCTGGCCGGTCTGCGGCTTTTTCGGGCTCGACGTGCTGCTGGTCTACCTCGCGTTTCGCCTCAGCTACCGCAGCGCCCGGCAGCGCGAGACGCTGCGCCTCGCCGAAGAGGAGTTCACCGTCGAGCGCGTCGGCATCCGCGGCGACCGCCGCTTCTGGCGGTTCCAGCCGTTCTGGCTGCGCGTCGTCTACGAGGAGCACCCCGACGAGTCGAACCGGCTGTCGGTGACCTCGCACGGGCAAGAGCCTGGCGATCGGCACGTTCCTACCGGCGCCGGTGCGGCGCGAAGTCGCCGCCGCGCTGCGCGACGCGCTGGGCCGCTGGCGCGCCGCGCTCAATCCCGCGCACTCGGAATAGTCAGGGCCGCGCCAGCCGCTCGGCGATGATCCGCAGCGCGCGGGGATGGGCGAGCATCGTCGTGTGCGCGCCGTCGATCGCGATGTTTTCGCGGTTCGGCCCCGCCTCGTCGATGCAGCTGCGCCAGGCGACGACGCCATCGCGCGGACTGTAGATCGCCGTGGTCGGCACCGGCGGCGGCTCGGTGAGCTGGTCAATCAGCAACTGCTGGCCGCTATGCAGCGGCGCCAGCGCCCGGTAGATCGGCTCCAGCGGGCTGGCGGTCGGCAGGCGAAATGGGCTGCACACGGTAATGACCCGGCGCACCCGATCGGGATGGGCGTTGGCAAGAGCGCGCGCCAGCACGCCGCCGAGACTGACCCCGACAAAGCTTGCTTTTTGGCCCGCCTCCTCGGTGCTCTCAAGGAGCTGCCGCTCCACCGCCCTCACCGCGGCGGCGGTCGGGCCGAGATTGACCCCGCTGCCCCAGCCTTCGGAGGCATAGCCGAGCGCGGTCAACCATTGCCGGAAGCCGCGCGTCATGCCGTCGGAACAAAAGAACGCCGGCAGGACGATGACCGGATGCCCGTCGCCGCGCGGCACCGCGCCGATATCGGCGCGGAAGCGGGCGGAGCCGGGCGCGCAAGACCGCTCGCCCCTCGCCCATCAGATCGCGCCAGGACGGGCCGGGCAGGGCTCCGGAGCGGTCGAAGATCTGCGGCTCGCTCACAGCCCCAGCACCTCTTTCATGCCGTAGATGCCCGGCGACTTGCCGATCACCCAGCGCGCCGCGCGCACGGCCCCCTTGGCATAGATCGCCCGATTGGTCGCGCGGTGCGACAGTTCGAGCCGCTCGCCGGCGCCGGCGAAGATCACATGGTGGTCGCCAACCGCGTCGCCGCCGCGCAGCGAGGCGAAGCCGATGTCGCCGCCGCGCCGCGCGCCGGTGATGCCGTCGCGCCCGCGCTGCGCCACCTCGTCGAGGGTCGTGCCGCGCGCCGCCGCTGCCGCGCGGCCGAGGGCCAGCGCGGTACCCGACGGCGCATCGACCTTGCCGCGATGGTGCATCTCCATGATCTCGATGTCCCAATCCGGCCCGAGCCGGGCGGCGACCTGCTCTACGAGGCCGAGCAGCAGGTTGATGCCGAGGCTGGTATTGGCCGCCCAGACGATCGGAATGCGTTTCGCCGCCTCGCGCAGCGCCGCGGTCTCGGCCGGCGACAACCCGGTCGTGCCGACCACCATCGGTGTGCCCTGCTCGGCCGCCAGCGCCACGTGCGAGGCCGTCGACGCAGGTGTCGAGAATTCGATCACGACATCGCTGTCGCCGATCAGCTTGCCTGGCGCGTTGCCGGCGGCGAGCCCGATCCGGCCGATGCCAGCCAACTCGCCAAGATCGGCGCCGATATGGGCGCTACCCGGCTTGGCTGTGCCGCCGGCGAGCTCGCAGCCCTCGGCGGCGGCGATCTCCGCCACCAGCATGCGACCCATGCGGCCGCCGCAGCCGATGACGCCCATCCTGATATCGGCCATCGCCGGGCCTCCCGAATCGAGAAGCCGCAACGCTTACTCCGTGTGACAAGAAAAAGACAAGGACGCGCTGAGCGCGGCTTCGCGGCGGATGCTCGGCATTTTCCCCATCGCGATTTTCCTCTACACCGCGCCGCATGGCCCTGTTCCGCTCGGTCGCGACGGTCGGCTCCTTTACGATGGTAAGCCGCGTCTTCGGCTTTGTCCGCGACATCCTGACCGCCGCGATCCTCGGCGCGGGACCGGTCGCCGACGCGTTCTTTGTCGCCCAGCGCCTGCCCAACCTGTTCCGCAGCCTGTTCGCCGAGGGCGCGTTCAGCGCCGCCTTCGTTCCGCTCGCCAATCGCGCTCTGGTCGACGGCGGCACTGCCCGCGCTCAAGGAATTTGCCGAGGAAGCCTACGCGGTGCTGGTCGCCGCGCTGGTCGCGTTTGTCGTGCTCGGCGAGATCTTCATGCCGCTTGTCATGCACGTCATCGCGCCCGGCTTCGAGGCCGAGCCGGCAAAGTTCGAGCTCGTCGTCGCGCTCAGCCGCATCACCTTCCCCTACCTCCTCTTCATCTCGCTCGTGGCTTTACAGGGCGGGCTGCTCAACACGCTCGACCGCTTCGCCGCCGCCGCCGGAACGCCGGTGCTGCTGAACCTCTTCCTGATTGCCGCGCTCCTCTTGATGGCGCATTTCCAGTGGAGCGGCGGCCCCGTCCTCGCTTGGGCGTTGACTGCGGCCGGCGTCGCGCAATTCCTCTGGCTGGCGATTTCCTGCTCGCGCGCCGGGATCGGCCTCAGGCTCCGGCGGCCGCGCCTTAGCCCGGCGGTGCGGCAGACGTTGAAGATCATGGGCCCAGGCGTGCTCGGCGCCGGGGTTACGCAGCTCAATCTCCTCGTCTCAACCGCGCTCGCCTCGCTGTTGCCCGAAGGCTCGGTGTCGTTCCTCTATTACGCCGACCGGCTCAACCAGCTGCCGCTCGGGGTCGTCGGGATCGCGGTGGCAACGGCGATCCTGCCGCCGCTGTCGCGCCAGGTGCGCGGCGGCGATACCGCCGGCGCGGTGGCGACGCAGAACCGCGGGGTCGAGCTGGCGCTGCTGTTGACCCTGCCGGCGGCGACCGCGCTGGCGATCCTGGCGCTGCCGATCCTTGAAGTCCTGTTCCAGCGCGGCGCGTTTGGGCCGCGCGAGGCCGCGGCGACGGCGTCGGCGCTGATCGCCTATTCCATCGGGCTGCCGGCCTTTGTCCTGGTCAAGGTGCTGGCCCCTGCTTTTTTCGCCCGTCACGACACCAAGACCCCGGTCAAGGTCGCGATCGTGTCGCTGGCGACCAATCTCGTGCTGACGCTGATCCTGATGCAGTTCCTCGCCCATGTCGGGGTCGCCATCGCGCTGTCGGTGGCGGGCTGGCTGCAGGCGACGATCCTCCTGGTGGTACTGGCGCAGCGCGGCGATTTCCGTTTCGACGCGCGGGCCCGCGCCAATCTGCCGCGCATCGCCGCCGCGACAATCGGGATGGCGGCGGTGCTTATCGGGTTGCGCATCGCGCTGGCGCCGCTGCTTGCCGCGGCGACGGCGTGGCGGCTCGCGGCGCTCGCCGGGCTCGTCGCCGGCGGAATGACTGTGTTTCTCGTGCTGATCCTGGCGCTCGGCGTCACCGGGTGGCGCGAGTTGCGCGGCCAGTTCCGCCGCCAACCGGCTTGATTATCCGGCGCGCGAAAGCATAACCACCGCGCATGAACCGCATTTTTTCCGGCATCCAGCCGACCGGCAACCTGCATCTCGGCAATTACCTCGGCGCGATCCGCAACTGGGTGGCGCTGCAGCACGATTACGAGTGCATCTTCTGCATCGTCGACCTGCACGCGTTGACCATGCCGCAGGACCCGCTCGAGCTGCGCCATTCGACGCGCGAGGTCACCGCCGCCTACATCGCCGCCGGGATCGATGTCGAACACTGCATCATCTTCAACCAGAGCATGGTGTCGGCCCATGCCGAGCTCGGCTGGCTGCTGTCGTGCCTGACCCCGCTCGGCTGGCTCAACCGGATGACCCAGTTCAAGGAAAAGGCCGGCAAGCAGCGCGACCTCGCCGGGCTCGGGCTCTACGCCTATCCGGTGCTGATGGCGGCCGACATCCTCGGCTACAAGGCGACCCACGTCCCGGTCGGCGAGGATCAGAAGCAGCATCTGGAACTTGCGCGCGATATCGCCGGCGCCTTCAACCGGCGCTACGAGGTCGATTTCTTCCCGTTGCCCGAGCCGCAGATTTTCGGCACGGCGACCCGGGTGATGAGCCTGCGCGACGGCACAAAGAAAATGTCGAAGTCCGATACCTCGGATTATTCGCGCATCAACATGACCGACGATGCCGATGCGATCGCGCTCAAGATCCGCCGCGCCAAGACCGACCCCGAGCCGCTGCCGAGCAACGATCGAGGCGCTGGAGAAACGGCCCGAGGCCGACAATCTCGTCGGCATCTACGCCGCGCTCGCCGACAAGACGCGCGAAGCCGCGCTCGCCCAATTCGCCGGGCAGAACTTCTCGGTGTTCAAGGAGGCACTGACCGAAGTGTCGGTGTCGACCCTCGGCCGCATCGGCGACGAGATGCGCCGCCTGACGGCGGATCCCGGGCACATCGACACGGTGCTGCGCCACGGCGCCGAGCGCGCCGCGGCGATGGCGATGCCAATCTTGCGCGACGTGCAGGACATCACCGGTCTGTTACGGCCGTAAGCCGGGCTTACGGCTTTTCCCATTCGATTGAGCGCGCTAAGGTTCGCGGCCACCCCTGCTTCGCCGCTGGAGCGGGACGAGGCGAGATTCAACTGTCGCGTGGCTGATCCGCTACCATGGATGTCTACCTGCCGATCGCCGAGGTGTCGCTGGACGTCTTTCTCCTCCTGGGGATCGGCGCGGCGGTCGGCTTTCTGTCCGGCGTTTTCGGGGTCGGCGGCGGCTTTCTGCTGACGCCGCTTCTCATCTTTGTCGGGGTGCCTGCGCCGGTCGCGGTCGCGTCCTCGGCGAACCAGCTGGTCGGCGCCTCGGTATCGGGCGTGCTGGCTTATTGGCGGCGCGGCAATGTCGATTTCAAGATGGGCTTCATCCTGTTGATCGGCGGCCTCGCCGGGTCTGTTCTGGGTATTTACCTGTTCGCGCTGCTTTCCCGGCTCGGCCAGATCGAGCTGGTGATTTCGCTGTGCTACGTGGTGCTGCTCGGCATACTCGGGTCCATGATGGGGATCGAGAGCGTCAGGGCGATGCTGCGCCAGCGACATCCCGGCGCGGCGCGGCGCAAGCTGCATCGCCACACCTGGCTCCATGGCCTCCCACTGAAGACCCGGTTTCGCAAATCTCAGCTCTATATCAGCGCGCTATTGCCGATCGGCCTCGGTTTTTTGGTCGGGGTGTTGAGCGCGATAATGGGGATTGGCGGCGGGTTCTTGATGGTGCCTGCGATGATCTACACGCTGGGCATGCCGACCGCGATGGTGCCGGGAACCTCGCTGCTGCAGATTATCTTCGTCGCGGCCAACGTGACGTTGTTGCAGGCGGTCAGCAATCAGACCGTCGACGCGCTGCTGGCCTTGCTGCTGCTGATCGGCGGCGTGATCGGAGCGCAGTTCGGCACACGCTTCGGCACGCGGTTGCGCGGCGAGCAGCTGCGCTTCCTGCTGGCGCTGCTGGTGCTCGGCGTCGCCGCGCAGCTCGCGCACGACCTCACGATCCACCCGAAAGCGCTGTTCGTCATCGGCACGGGGAGCGGCTGACCGTGCGGCTGGCCCTTGTGTGGGCGCTGATCGCCGCTCTGGCGCCTGCTGCCGCCCGCGCCGACGGGATCGTCGCCGATCTCAGCAGCCACAGCATCGCGATCACCACCGGCTTTACCGGCGCTTCGGTGGTGCTGTTCGGCGCGATTGACGGGCCGGGGGACGTGGTGGTGATTGTGCGCGGCCCGGAGCGCGATCTGACGATCTGGCGCAAGGGCAAGGTGGCCGGGGTATGGGCCAACGCCGAGTCGGTCGCCTTTGCGAGCGTCCCGACCTATTACGCGCTCGCCGCAAGCAAGCCGCCCGACGAAGTCCTGTCACCCGCCGCCGCGGCGTTCTACAGGATCGGCGTCGCCAACCTCAAATTCGCGGCGAAATCGGATATTTCGCCCGAGCGAGCGCAACTCTTCACCAACGCGCTGATCGTGGCGCAGGAAAACGCCGGCGTGTATTCGCAGACCCACGCAAAGATCACCTTTCTCGGCGAGCGGCTGTTTCGCGCCACTTTCCACTTTCCCACCAACATCCCGACCGGCGTTTATCTGGTCCAGGTCTACCTGGTGCGCGACAAGGATGTAGTTGGCGCGCAAACCACGCCGCTGATCGTCTCAAAGGTCGGGGTGGACGCCGCCGTGTTCGATTTCGCGCATAGCCGATCGCTCGCCTACGGCGCGATTGCGGTGGTGATGGCGGTGATGGCAGGATGGTTGGCGAGCCTGCCATTCCGCAACGCCTGACCCGCCATCGAGGCTCGCGCCGATGACCGAAGCCGCCCAACCGCGCGTGTTCCTCGTCGTCGTCGACGAGACCGCGGAACATCGCCTGGCGGTGCATTACGCCGCACGCCGCGCCGCGCATACGGGCGGTCGCCTGGCGCTTCTCCATGTCGTCGAACCGGTCGAGGTGCAGCACTGGATCTCGGTCCAGGAGCTGGCCCAAGAAGAGCGCCGCGAGGCCGCCGAGCAGTTGATGCAGAAGCTCTGCGACGAAGTGCTGCCGATCGCCGGCACCGTGCCGATCGTCTATATCCGCGAGGGCCGCCCGCAAGACGAGCTCGTGACGCTGATCAATGAGGAGCCGACGATCTCCATCCTCGTCCTCGCCGCCGGCACCAATCAGGCCGGGCCGGGCCCGCTGGTCTCCCACCTGACCGGCAAGGCCGCGGCTCGCCTGCGCATCCCAATCACGATCGTGCCCGGCGGGCTCACGCTCGAGCAGATCGAGGCGCTGAGCTGAGTAAACAGAGCGGGCGGGCTTGGATTTCACCGCGCAAACGCCCATTCTATAGCCAGCAGCTTTTACTGATCGCCGACGGAGCCCGTTGATGTTCATCCAAACCGAGCAGACACCGAACCCGGCCACCCTGAAGTTCCTCCCCGGGGTCACGGTGATGCCGTCGGGCACTGCCAATTTCACAACCAGAGAGGCCACCGCGCGCTCGCCGCTAGCCGAACGGCTGTTTGGCCTGCCCGAGGTCAACGGCGTCTTTCTCGGTGGCGATTTCATCACCGTCACGAAGATCGACGACAGCGACTGGTTCCAGGTGAAACCGGCCGTGCTGGCCGCGATCATGGAGCATTTCACCACGGGCCAGCCGGTCATTACCGGTGCCGCGGCCGAGGCGGCGGACGGCGCGGGAGAGGACGACGAGGTCGTCTCGGCAATCAAGGAATTGCTGGAAACCCGGGTTCGTCCGGCGGTCGCTCAGGATGGCGGCGATATCATCTTCGAGGATTTCGCGGACGGCATCGTCTATCTGCACATGCAGGGTTCATGCTCCGGCTGCCCAAGCTCGACCGCCACCCTGAAGGCCGGCATCGAGAACATGCTGCGCCACTACATTCCCGAAGTTCTTGAGGTCCGTGCCGTCTAGCCGGCCGACCTCCCGCCGGTCCCTCCATGTCGGTCGTGCTGGCGTTCGACACCGCCGGCTCGGCTTGCTCTGTCGCGGTCGGGCGAGAGTTTGGCGTGCTGGCGTACGAGCGGCAGGAGATGCGCCACGGTCACGCCGAGGCCTTGCTGCCGATGATCGATCGGGTGGTGGCGGCGGCCGAACTTGCGGCAGCCGACATTGATGTCGTCGCCGTCTCGACCGGGCCCGGCGGGTTCACTGGTATTCGCGCCGGGCTAGCCGGAGCCCAGGGTTTGGCGCTGGCGACCGGCGCAAGTCAGGTCGGCGTCAGCAGCTTCGCGGCGGTGGCGGCACTCGTCGCCAAAGCGGATATCCCGTTGCTTGTCGCGCTGGATAGCCGGCGCACCGACCTTTACGTGCAGTTGTTCGACGAGGCCGGCGCGCCGGCCAGCGATCCGGCGGCCATTCCGCTTGAACGTCTCGCCAGCCATGTCGCCACTGCGATCGGGGGTGCTCGCCTGCGCGTCGCAGGCGACGCGGCGGAGGTGGCCGCCACGGCATTGGGCGGCCCCGACAGCGTCGACGTGCTGGTCGACACGGCCCCCGACGCGCGTGGTGTTCTCGCGGCGGCCGTCCGCCAACTCGCGGCGGCAGTGGAAAGCTCCGCGCGTCCTCTGTACCTCCGCCCGCCTGACGTCAGCTTTCCGAAGGCGCGGCGGTGAGCCGCCGCATCGAGCCGTTGCCAGTGGGCGCTGCGGAGCCGCTGGCGATGCTGCATAGCGCGTGCTTCCCAGACGATCCGTGGGAAGCGGGAGCATTGGCGCGGCTGATCGCACTGACCGGATCGTTCGGCTGGATCGCCTGGGAGGACGAAACCCCTGTGGGCTTCATCCTCGCCCGGGACCTCGGCAATGAATGCGAGGTCCTCACGTTGGGCGTCGCGCCGCGCTGGCGGCGGTTGGGAGCCGCCCAGGACCTTTTGGGCGCCGCGATCGCCGAAACGCGGCGCCGAGCGCGCCCATCGCTGGTTCTCGAAGTCGCAACCGACAACGACGCCGCAAGCGCCCTTTATGCCGGGTTCGGGTTTGTCGCGGTGGGCCGCCGCGCGCGCTATTACAAGCGGCCGGATGGCCGCGCCGATGCCCTTATCCTTCGGCTCACGCTAGTGCGGGTCTAGCGGCTCGGTGAACTCGCAGTTATTGCAACGGTTCGGGAATTTTCTCGACAAACTCTTGCCGCGAGTGATTGAACGTACAAAATTCCGCAGATATTGGATTGCACGGCTCTGTTCCAATACTTATGCTTCTCGTGTGGGCGAGGGATAGGAAGAGAAACATGGATAACGGTGAGAACGCCGGGGATTTGCTGGCGCTGACGACGGAAATCGTCGCCGCCCACGTGTCAAACAATACGGTCGCGGTTGGTGATCTCGGCCAGCTGATCAATCAAGTGTATCAGTCGCTTGCGAATATCGGGACCGCGCCGGCGGCCCCTGCGGCCCGCCCGCAACCCGCGGTCAGCGTCAAGAAGTCGATCCAGCCGGACTATCTCGTTTGTCTGGAAGACGGCAAGAAGCTGAAGATGCTCAAGCGTCATCTCAAGACCGCGTACAACATGACGCCAGAGGCCTATCGCGAGCGCTGGGGCCTGGGGTCCGATTACCCGATGGTGGCGCCGAATTATGCTCGCCAACGTAGCCGGCTGGCCAAGGAGATCGGTCTCGGCACTCGGGCGCGGCGCGGACGCGGTTGACACGGCGCCGGATGGCTGCTTGTCGGTTGCTGCCATAGGCTCGACGGGCGCTTTCCGTTATACTGCCCCGGCTAGCTCCGCCGGGACCGTGTTGCGATGATTTCACGCCTCGAGCAGCTTTGCCTCGACAAAGGCCTGAAGATGACCGAGCAGCGTCGGGTCATCGCGAGGGTGCTGTCCGATTCGGACGATCATCCCGACGTCGAGCAGGTTTATCGCCGTGCCACCGAGATCGATCCGCATATCAGCATCGCCACGGTTTACCGCACGGTACGGCTGTTCGAAGAGGCTAACATATTGGCGCGCCATGATTTTGGCGATGGGCGATCACGCTATGAGGAGATGCCCGGCACGCATCACGATCACCTCATCGACCTGCAGAGCGGCCGCGTCATCGAGTTTCGCAATGATGAAATAGAAAAGTTGCAGCATTTCGTCGCCGAGCAGCTTGGCTACGATTTGGTCGGGCATCGGCTTGAACTTTACGCGGTGCCGCGCGGCGGCCAACGCAAGCGGGGACCGGGTGACGAGGATGCATGAACTCAGCGCTGCTGCTTTCTAGTCGCGATTATCCGGGCGGGCTCGCGTGATCGCCGGCCATCTTGCCCACTCCGAAACCCTGTCGCCGGAGCGGATGACGGGGCTGGCTGACGGAACGGTCGGCCGCGTCGTCGATATCGTCAGCGGACCGCTGCAGGTGCGCCTCGCCGAGAGCGCGGCCGATATCGACGCCGCGCAGGCACTACGCTACCGGGTCTTCTACGAGACGATGGGAGCTCGACCGCTGCCTGGCATGGCGCCGGTGCGCCGCGACAGCGATCCGTTCGACGAGATTTGCGATCACCTGTTGGTGCTCGACCACAGCCGCGGCGACGGCGCCAAGGCGATCGTCGGCACCTATCGCCTGATCCGGCGCGATGCGGCGCGGCGGTGCGGCCGGTTCTATTCGGCGGCCGAGTACGATATCTCGCGGCTTATTTCCTACCGGGGCGAAATCCTTGAGCTGGGCCGCTCCTGCGTCGACCCTTCGTACCGCACGCGTCCGGCCATGTCGCTGCTTTGGAGCGGCATCGCGGCCTACGTCTTCCATTACGACATCGCCTTGATGTTCGGCTGCGCCAGCTTGCCGGGCGTCGATCCCGGTGCGCTGGCAGTCCCGCTCTCCTACCTCTATCACCATCACTCGGCGCCGCCGCGGCTGCGGCCGCGCGCGCTGGAGCAGCGTTACGTCGACATGAACCGGCTCCCCGCCGAGGCGGTCGATCCACTCCGCACGCTGGCCGCGCTGCCGCCGCTGATCAAAGGGTATCTCAGGCTCGGCGGCTTTGTCGGCGACGGCGCGGTGATCGACGAGCAGTTCAACACGATCGATGTTTGCGTTGTGGTCAAAACCGATCTTGTTGCGGAGAAATATTCGCGGCATTACGAACGGCGCTCGAAGGACAACTGGGCCAAGGGAAATTGGGC
This sequence comes from uncultured Alphaproteobacteria bacterium, assembly GCA_963773625.1. Taxonomy (GTDB): domain Bacteria; phylum Pseudomonadota; class Alphaproteobacteria; order ATCC43930; family CGMCC-115725; genus DATARH01. Next base: position 61,628 of record CAVZCJ010000001.1, read on the forward strand.
AACTTAGAGCGCATGGGATCGAATACGCTGCGCGTTTGGCGGGCGTGCGCCTACCTCGCCTGGACCGTGACGCTGATGCCTGTGCAGGCCTTGGGACTGTTGCTGCGCCGCGGCTGGGTCGCGGAATTCCCGTGCTTCTATCATCGCCAGTGCTGCCGCATCCTCGGGATCAGGGTGAAGCAGATCGGCTCTCCGGTTGACGACCGTCCGGTGCTGTTCGCCGCCAACCATACGGGCTATCTCGATATCGCCGTGCTTGGCTCGGTCATCCCAGGCTCGTTCATCTCGAAGAACGAGATCGCGAAATGGCCGTTGTTCGGCTGGCTCGCCAAGCTGCAGCGCTCGGTCTTCGTCGACCGCCAGGTGCGGAGCACCGCAAAACAGCGCGATGCCATCTTCGAGCAACTCGCCGCCCGGGATGCGCTCATCCTGTTCCCCGAAGGCACCAGCGGCGACGGAAATTTTGTGCTGCCGTTCAAGACCGCGCTGTTCAGTAGCGTCTTCAATCACCGAAGCGATGCGGCGATCGCGGTGCAGCCCGTGTCAGTCGCCTATACGCGGCTCGACGGGCTGCCGATCGGCCGTTTCCTGCGGCCCTTCTTCGCCTGGTATGGCGACATGACGCTGCCGCCGCATCTGTGGCGCGTACTCGGCCTCGGCAGAATCGAAGTGGTTGTCGAGTTTCACCCGCCGGCGGCCGCGGCCGATTTCGCATCGCGCAAGCATCTCGCCCATTTTTGCTACGAGCGCGTCAGCGCCGGGGTCGGACGTCACCTCGCCGGCCAAGGTGACCGGCCGGTCGCCGCGCCGCGGCCGCGGCGCGAGCCGCAACCGGCCGAAATCTCGGCATCGGCGGCTGGCTGATGGCAAAACGGGTCTTCATCCAGACCTACGGCTGCCAAATGAATGTCTACGATTCGGCGCGCATGGCCGAACTCGTGGGGCCGCTCGGTTATGCGCCGAGCGACACCGCCAAAGGCGCAGACCTTGTCATTCTCAATACCTGCCACATCCGCGAGAAAGCGGCGGAAAAGGTGTTTTCCGAGCTGGGCGGCATTCGCCGGCTCAAGGAGGCGAAGGGAAAGCGCGGCGAGCGCATGATCGTCGCGGTCGCCGGCTGCGTCGCCCAGGCCGAAGGCGCCGAGATCATGCGCCGCGCGCCGTTCGTCGACATGGTTTTCGGGCCGCAGAGTTATCACCGGCTACCGGAGATGGTGGCCCGCGCCACCCGCGAAACCGGTAGCATCCTCGAAACCGACTTTCCCGCCGAAGCGAAATTCGATCACCTACCCAATTCAACCAGCAAGTCCGAAGTTAGCGCGTTGCTGACCATCCAGGAGGGCTGCGACAAATTCTGCACGTTTTGCGTGGTTCCCTACACTCGGGGCGCCGAATTCTCGCGGCCGGCCGCGCAGGTCATCGCGGAAGCCGAGCGGCTCGTCGCCGGAGGCGCACGCGAGATCACGCTTCTCGGCCAAAACGTCAACGCCTATCACGGCGCGGCGCCGGCCAATGGACCGATGACCGCCGGTGAGTGGGGTCTGGGCGATCTGCTTCGCGCCTTGGCGCGGCTTCCGGGGCTCGACCGGCTTCGCTACACGACGTCGCACCCGGGCGATGTCGATGACGCGCTCATCGCTGCGCATCGCGACCTGTCCGCGCTGATGCCCTTCCTGCATCTGCCCGTGCAGAGCGGCTCGGACCGCGTGCTGATGGCGATGAACCGGCGGCATACCGCCGACGACTATCGCCGCACGGTCCAAAAGTTGCGGGAGGCGAGACCGGATCTCGCCTTTTCGTCCGATTTCATCGTTGGTTACCCAGGAGAAAGCGAATTGGATTTCCGCGCCACGCTCGACCTCGTCGCCGAGATCGGTTTTGCCCAAGCCTACTCGTTCAAGTACTCGCCGCGCCCGGGAACCCCGGCGGCGATCGAAAAACAGGTCCCCGAACCGGTCAAGGACGAGCGGCTTGCGGCGCTCCAGTCGCTACTGCGCAAACAGCAGAAGGCGTTCAACGAGGCGGCGGTCGGCGCGACCATGCCGGTCCTGCTTGAAAGACCGGGCCGGCACGCGGGTCAGCTGGTCGGGCGCAGCCCCTGGTTTCACCCGGTTCATGTCGACGCCGAACCCGATCGGATCGGCGCGATCGTGCCGGTCCACATCATCGGGGTGCGCTCCAACAGTCTCACCGGGGTCGTGGACAGTTTGCAGGCCGCGCAATGAGCGCGGTGTCACCCGATCTCGTCGGCAACGCTCCGGGCGCGCGCGCCCAGCTCGAGTTCGACGATAATTTATTGCTGCCGCTGCTCTACGGCGAGCGCGACGCGCATCTCGACCAGATCGAGCGCCAGCTTGGGGTCGCGCTGGTGCCGCGCGGCAACCGTCTGACGATCTCTGGCACCGCTTCCGCCACCGAAATCGCCCAGCTCGCGCTGTCGCGCCTTTACGAGCAGGTGAAGCGCGGCCAGGACATCGATATCGCCGCGGTCGACGCGGCGCTGCGCTTCGCCCAGGCCGAGCGCGACGACAAGAATTTGAGCCTGTGGCGCGAGGACGCCAGTTTCCGCACCCGCAAGCGCCGCATCGCCGCGCGCACCGCGGGCCAGGCGCTTTACGTCAAGGCGATGCGCGAAAATGAACTGGTCTTCGGCCTCGGTCCCGCGGGTACCGGCAAGACCTATCTCGCGGTCGCCGCCGCGGTCGATCTGCTGATGACCGGACAGGTCGAGCGCATCGTCCTGTCGCGCCCGGCGGTCGAGGCCGGCGAGCGGCTCGGCTTCCTCCCGGGCGACCTGCGCGACAAAGTGGACCCCTATTTGCGTCCGATCTTCGACGCGCTCAACGACATGATCCCGGCCGACCAGCTGCAGAAGCGGCTCGGTACCGGAGAAATCGAAGTCGCGCCAATCGCCTTCATGCGCGGCCGCACCTTGCTGCGCGCCTTCGTCATTCTCGACGAGGCGCAAAACACGACACCGGTGCAGATGAAGATGTTCCTCACCCGGCTCGGCGAGGGTTCGCGCATGGTGGTGACCGGCGATCCGACCCAGATTGACCTCCCGGCGGGGACCAAATCGGGTCTTGCCGATGCACTCGACGCGCTCGACGGGATCGAGGGCGTGTCGGTGGTGCGTTTCACCGAACGCGATGTGGTTCGCCACCCGCTCGTCGCCCGCATCGTCGGCGCCTACGAGGCGCGCGACAACACTTCGCGCAAGGCGAAATGATCGGCGAAGCCGGGCTCACCGTCGGGGTAACAGTCCCCTGCCCGCTCTGGCGCCGTGACTGCGCCGACGTGGCGAAGGTGGCCGAAGCCGCGGCGCTTCTGGCGCTGCTGCGGAGCGAGGCGCCATCCACCTCGGTCGTCGATGTGACCCTCGCGGACGACGCGGCGCAGCGGGTGCTCAACCGGACCTGGCGCGGCAAGGATGCGCCGACCAACGTGCTCGCGTTTCCGGTCGCCGACCCAACAACTCCGTGCCCGGCTGGAGCACCGCTGCTGCTCGGCGATGTCGTCCTAGCTTACGAAACGGTCGCGCGCGAGGCGGCGGAGCAGAACAAGTCGCTGGCCGATCATTTGCGGCACCTCGTCGTGCACGGCGTGCTGCATTTGCTTGGGCATGACCATATCGAGCCGCACGACGCCGCGGCGATGGAGGCCCGCGAAATCGCGATTTTGGCCGAGTTGGGGATGCCGAACCCGTATCGTGATATTATTTAAGGGCAGTTTTCGGCAGACTACCGCGCGTTACTTTCGGCTAACAGAACCGTCCAAAAACCTTTACGTAGAGCCGTATTACGGGTAACTTTGGGTTACCGTGGTTAACGTCGTCCTACCCCCGTTAACGGGCGGACTGAGTTAGCCCCAGTTAGCCCAGGGATCCTGTAATGAAAAATTACGCGGCGCGAAAAATCGCCCTCACCGACCGCTCCCTCCAGGCCCTCAAGCCCGCCCCGGACGGCGCCCGGCAGACGGTCTGGGACGCGATGATGCCGGGCCTCGCGGTGCGGGTCTCTGGGCTTGGCAAGCGGTCGTTCTATGCCGTGAAACGACGGGCGGGCGACGTGCAGCCCACCTGGGCGCTGCTCGGCGTATATCCCATTATGACGCTGGGGGAGGCCCGCGAGGCGGCCCGCCAGGCGCTGACCGCGCTGATGGCCGGACAGCACCCGAAGACATTGGCCGAGGAGAAGCGCAAGGTGATCGAGGCCGCGGCGCGCGAGGCCGAGGCCAATACCTTTGCCGCCGTCGCCAATGCGTTCGCGCGGCAGTACCTGCCCCGGATCAAGAGCGGCAAGGTCTACGAGGCCTATTTGAAGCGCGAGCTGATCCCCGCTCTGGGCGCCCGGCCGGTCGCTGCGATCAAGCGCCGCGAGATCATAGCGCTGTTGGAGACGGTCGCCGCGAAGTCGGGAACCTCGACCGCGCACCAGACTTTGTCGGTGTTGAGGAAGGTTCTGAACTGGGCGCTTGGCCGCGACCTGCCGGGCTACGAGTGGAACCCAGCGAGCGCCATCGCCGTCAAGGACGTGCTCGGCAGCAAGAAATCACGCGACCGGCTGCTAACGGACGCCGAGCTCGCCGCCATCTGGCTCGCCATCGACGCGGTGGGCGCGCCGATTTCAACCGCGTACAAGCTGTTGCTGCTGACGGGCGCGCGGCTGCGCGAGATCACCGAGGCGAAGTGGGAAGACCTCGACCTCGAAGCGGCGACGCTGACGGTCCCCGCCGAACGCTCGAAGACCGGCGACGCGCTTCTCATCCCGCTGCCGCCCGCGGCGGTCGAGCTGTTCGCGGCGATGCCCCGGTTCATCGGTCCGTACATCTTCACCACCACTTCCGGGCGGGCACCCGTGCAGACCTTCAGCCGCGCCAAGTGCAAGCTCGACGCGGCGCTCGCTGGGCCGATCCCGCCGTTCGTGACGCACGACTTCAGAAGATGCGTGCGCTCCGGCCTCGGCCGACTGGGCGTGCCCGGCGTCGTCGCGGAACTCTGCCTAGGCCACAAGCAGCCGGGCATCGTCGGCGTGTACGACCGACACTCCTATTTCGACGAGAAGCGCGACGCGTTGCGGAGGTGGCAGGCGCACCTGATGAGCGTCGTGTCGCCGCCGCGAGACGACGATGCGGGCGAGGTGGTCGTGCCGCTGCGCGCGCGGGTGCGCGCGTGAGCCGGGCCAGGAAGCGACACGAGTACGAGGAGGAACACGAACTCCTTCTGCCGACGATGTTACTTGCTCGTCCACGACGCGCCGGCGACGAGCACATCGAGAACGCTGAGCTTCGCGCCTTCGTTGACGAGGTGGTGGCCCGCTACCCGGACGTTGATCGCTCCGCGCTCCGCGCTCACGCGGCCGGCGGGATACGAGTGGAGGTGGTGCCGAGAGGCTTAGATTTCGCGGCGGTCGAGCATTACGTGCGGACCTGGATCGAGGACTTCGCGCGTAGGCTGGTTCGCGAAAGGTTGATCGATCGGCTGATGGTCGACTTCGACATCAAAGAGACCGACCGGGTAGAGCTTCGGGACGCGATCTTCAGAGCAAAAGACGTCTACGACCACCACGAATTGCTCAATGTCGATTATCCCAAGGAGCAGATAGACGATTTGGAGGCCCTGGCGGAACCGCTGTGGGCCGCGGTCGAATTGCTGAACGGACTGATTGGAGCCGGCGGCTCGCTGGTAGACGAGATCGGTGCCTCGAACATGGAGGAAACCGTGCGCGCATTCGGGTCAGGGGTATCCAAGCCGGACCAATTAGACGACGATCCGGTCGCGCGCGCTTGGCTCGAACGGGAGCGCGCGGTTGCCGAGGATTTGCGCGTGATGGTTGACCGCATGGTGGCGGTCGGCAGAATTGCGCAGGTCAGGCACACGCGACCGCGGAGCGTGCTTACCGCCGCGTTGCGCACCGCTGCAGAGGTACTAACCGACTTCTGGCGGGGGATGCTCCGTATCGCCCTGTAACGGAAGACCATGCGTCCTGGGGGAAAGGCGCGTGGAGAAGGACGGCCCCCAACCGGGTAAGCGAACTATTGAGCGGGCGCAGCGAGCGGACCGTTTCGTTTACGACGTGCTGCGACACTTATTCGGGGAAAAAATAGCGAAAAGCCTTGGCACCGTGATGCGCGAACTTACGGACGCCGAAGCTCGGCATAAGCTAAGGCACTTACGAAGAGTTGGCGGCCGTCTTGCTCGCACTTAGTAAGTTAATAGTAATAGAGAAGTGCCTGCGGTAACGCTTAGTATTTCGCCGTACCCCCAAGTTAATCGGAGGCTATGGTGCAAGAAGATCGTTGGATCAGTTACTGTGACTTTGAGAAGTTTGGCTTCGTCAATCCGTCATCCGGCAAACCGTTCGCGCGAGTCCATCTTCTGCGACTGATGCGACGGGCGGCACGCACCCTCTCGCCCACGAGATTTCGCAAAACAGGGTGGGCTGGAAACTCTCGGAATTGGTGCACCACTACACGAACCGTCCCGTCGTAAAGTCTCTGCGCGAAACGGCCGATGCCGCCTAAACATCTTCGAAATAATTGCGGCCGAGGAGCAGGCAAACTCCCCGGCCGCAGATCAATAGTGGCTGGGACGAGCAGCCGCAGCGATTATAGCGCGCCAGCGGGCGTGAGTAAAGCCGACTGCCTCGTTCTTGCCGATACAGGTAAGGACGCTAGCAATGTCTCATTTTTCAAATATTGGGTCGACGCAACTCGTTCTCGTCGATCCCGACTCTGACCCCGACGCGGTCTTCTTGCGGGCGCTCTATCGCGCCTGGCCAGAAGGCAAGTTCGACGCCAGCAGCGTCAGCGGCAACGTTCATTCGCGCCCCGAGTTGAAACTCGCGCTGCGCTTTCTCGACCCGAAATACGACCGAAGCGGCTACCTCACGCGGACAGCGACCCAGCGGGTGCGCGACTGGATCGATCGTGTTGAGGGCCAGAGACATCGCCGGCTTGCAGTTGGTGCGGGATCGGCTCGGCTGGGCCGACATCGTCGAGGTCGGAGGCGGGAGATGAGCGCCGTCAGCGGCCCGGCGGGATCGGACACGTTCGATAGCGAGGCTCACGCCAAACTCGTTGTCGATGCCGCGCTGCGTGACATTGATACACGCGCCACCGGGGCTCGCGCCAAGCTCGACAGTTTGGAGCATACCGACACCGCCTACCGGGAGATCGCGCGCATCGCCAAGAACGCGCGCGCCGAGGTGCAGGACATCTACGCGCACCGCTTCGCCGGCAGCATTGCGGACGAGGTCATGTGGGCGCGCATTTACGCTCGCCGTGCGCTGCGCGCCGTGGTCGCGGGTGCGACGCGATGATCCTCGAACCTGACCCCGACGAGATCACGCGCTTCGTCGCGGCGCTGTTTTACCATGTTGATCCGGACGGCTTGGTCGCGATCCGGTGGTATCCCGACGACAAGAGCGGCGAATTCTGGCGGCATGACCTGTGGCGATGCCTACCGCTCGGCGGGCCGCTGATGGACGCAGTTATCCGGCTAGTCCGTGTCTGCGCCAACGCACCGCTCCCGGTCGTCTTCTGCCCGCCGCTGGCGACGTTCAAGACGGCGGGCAACGCCAAGGATGAGAATGTCGCTGACGCGCCGGCACTGTCGGTCGACTGCGACAGGAACCCGGTGGCGGCGCGCATGGCGCTGGAAGACCGGCTCGGCCCGGCTACCGTCGTCGTCGCCAGCGGCGGCGAATGGACCGATCCCGATAGCGGTGAGGTTATCCCAAAGTTTCATTGCCATTGGCGTCTAGCGGAACCGGCCCGCGATCACGACGAACACGAGATGCTGAAGCTGGCGCGGCGCCGCGCAATGCGGTTGATCGACGCCGACGCGACGGGTGTGCCGCTTTGTCATCCATATCGCTGGCCGGGGTCCTGGCACCGGAAAACGTACGACCGGCCCAAGCTGGCGCGCATCGTCGACATCAATGGCAATGCGGAGATAGAGCTTGGCCTAGCGCTCGCCCGGCTTCCCGAGACCGATGACGAGCGCGCCAGCGACGAAATCGTTGGAAGTCCGGTCTTCTGCACCGAGCTATCGCCTTACGGCGAGGCGGCGCTGCGCTCGGCGGCCGAGGCGATCCTTTCCGCGCCCAACGGCAAGCAGGAGTGGACGCTAAACGCCGAGGCGTACGGGATCGGCCGTTGCGTCGCCAGCGGCGGCGCGCCGCACGACTTGGCGCTGGACGTATTGCTGACCGTGGCGCGCCAACTCCCCGACTACGATACGGCGCGGCCTTGGCGGCTCGGACAGGCCGAGGAAAAGGTCCGGCGCGCATTCAAGCAGGGGCTTAAGAAACCGCGGCCGACATCGGAGGAACGCGAAGCCGAATGGGATCGCGCCATGGTGGAGGCATGCGATGTCTGCTGATCCCCTCGCCGCGGTCGACGAGAAGCTCAAGGCAGCGCGGCCCAACGGACATGATGCTGGCGCAGCGGCGCTGCGGCTCATCGATCCGCGCAACTTTCAGGGATGTTCGGTACCGGAGCGCGACTGGATCGTGCCGGAATGGGTGCCGAAGGGATACGTCACGGGCCTGTTCGGACCGGGCGGTACCGGCAAGTCGCTGGTGGCTATGCAGCTGATGACGGCGCTGGCGCGCGGAAAACCCTGGCTCGGGCAGATGGTAGAGCCGCGACGGTCCGTTGGCATATTCTGCGAGGACGACGAGGAGGAGCTTCAACGGCGGCAGGCCGCAATCAATCGCGAAATCTACGGCTGCGACTTCCGCGACCTCGGTGCGTTCCGCTGGTCGGCTCGAACTCGGCATGGACAATTTGCTCATGGTATTCGCCCGCAACGGCCGCGGCGAGACCACGCCGTTTTTTGACGAGGTTGCCGAGAAAGCGCGCGACGAACAGGCGGGACTGATCATACTCGACACGCTGGCCGACGTGTTCGGCGGGGACCAGAATAATGCCGGACAGGTGCGTCAGTTCGTGCAGGCCGGGCTCGGGCGGCTGGCGAGAACCGTCGGCGGCGTCCTCGTCTGCGCGCACCCGTCGCGCAGCGGCATCAGCAGCGGGTCAGGCGAAAGCGGTAGCGTCCAATGGGACGCGGCATTCCGCTCGCGGCTCTACCTATCCGACCCACCTAAGAACGAGGACGAGATCGTCGATCCAAACGCGCGGGTGCTGGCGCGCAAGAAGGCGAACTACGCGGCGCGAGATCGAGACGATCGCGTTGTTCTGGCGCGACGGCGCGTTCCACGTCGAGGGCAGCGGCGACAAGGACGACAGGCCCGACGCCGAGACGGTGTTCCTGGCGCTGCTGGACAGGATGACGGCCGAAGGACAGGCGCTGTCGCACAATAGCCGGGCGGGCAATTACGCGCCCACGCAACTCCTAAGCCGGCCCGAGCGGTTCGGCTATCGTAAGCCAGATTTCGTTCAGGCGATGCAAGCGCTGTTGTCGCGGGGTGAGATCAGGATCGAGGAGTACGGGCGGCCCAGCCATCGAATGAATAGGATCGTGCGCGGCGAGCCCATACCGTTTTAGGGAGCATCTTCGTCGACTGGCCGTTCTCCTTGTTGACAGGTAGATAGTGTAGTAGGAGGCTCGGTGTTGGGAAAAGCGGCACGATTGTTGCTCCAGAGCCGGGAGGAAAGCCAAGAATGCTGTCCGGCAGTGGGAGTTCTGTTCATGGCCCATTCCACCGGCTCGAGAACCAGACTACACAGTCCGCAGCCGTTGCAAATCAGCAAGTGCAGTCCCAACAAGTTTGGGGTCGTGCCGCACGCTGGAGCCAACTGCGCGCCGTTAAGGCCTACAAAGGACCTTTACCCGCTGGTAGGAATGGGATCGGGTTCATGACAGCTATAGCCCCATCTGGTAACTGTCCGTATAATATCTTCTGGTACGAGGGTTCTCCGGGTGTCTCCGTGAATGCGCAAGGTTATGCGGTAATTCCGGCGACAATCACGAAGAAGGTGCCGTGATGGCTATCAGCCAAGTCACTTTTAATGATCTCGGGCACGTAGATTTCGTGCCTCAGGCGGTGCTGCGCAGTCCGGTGGACTATTTTGCGAGGCGCTTGGGCTATAAGTTCGAGAGTGACTGCGACGACTTCGACGAGTACGAGAGCGCGTTCTTCAAGTTGGACAATGACACCCCGTTTGGGCTGATCCATTACCGCGGTAACCCGCCGGAGACGACGACGATTTACGTGAATCGCTCGCTACCCGCGGATGCGGCTCGCCGTCTTATTCGCCGGATAATTCATGATTTCGATTTACCGGATGCGGCCGCGGAATCGGTCCGCGACTAAAAATAAGTCGTTTTTGAAAATTCGAGCCGGCGGCCCGGTCGGCCCGGTTACCTGTAAGGTATTGAAATCATTGGACGGCCCGGTCCAGCGGCCCGGTCGGCCCGGTTACCTGTAAGTTATTGAAATAGCTACTTAGCCTGGTTGCGGCCCGGAGGGGGCGCGACTACCCCCTATATACCCCCTGCCGCCCAAGGGCGCGCGGCTTGGGCCGGCGCCTAGGGCCGGACCTCTTGGCCAGGATCATCCAATCCAACAGGGCTGCGACAACCGCCGCAACGCCGCAGCTGCGCCTGGCGCAATACTTTTACCGCTGGCAGCCTGTCGACACCCGGCGGCAGCACAACCATCTCGCCTCCGCCATCCCAAGTAAACCCGGCACCCGAACCTACCCGACCGCTATTACGCGGTTAGCGGCTACGCCTTATATAACAATGGCTTACGGTCCATCGTGCCGCAATGGCTAACGAGCAGCTAACGGTCGCCGCTTTGCGCGCCCGCCGTCATCCACCGCAGATAAAGTAAACTAAGGTAAACGGAAGTAAACGTATGTAGTTATCATTGCCACCAGCAAAATAACGCTTATGAAAACGGCGGGTTAGGCGTAATATATGCGCCGGTTATCCGCTACTTGTCCGCTGGATACATTGATGAAGTCTCGCGGTGTCGGTCCACACAGTCGTCCTTACCGCCTCGCCGCGCTGGACGGGCGCACCCACGCGGCGCGGTTGTTCGCCGATTTCCGCGCGAGCTTGCTTGAGCATCTCGGCCCGGCACCGTCGGTGACGCAGCTGGCGCTGATCGAGCGGGCGTGCTGGGTGCATCTGCGTTGTTGCCTGATGGACGCCGAGATCGCCGCCGGCACGCTCAGCGAGCAGGATAGCCGGCAATATCTGGCCTGGGCCAACACGGAGCGCCGCATCCTTGGGCAGCTTGACCTGGAACCGGCCGCCACGCCCCAGATGACCTTCACCGAATACACCGCGGCAATCGACGCCCGCAAGGCCGCAGCGCAGCAAGGGGAGGCCGCAGATTGAGCGTCTTCCAATAAATCTTCGCTAAGGCCCATGCGGGCCGCCACCGCAATGCCAGCGCTGAGGCGGCGCTTGAGTTGGTGTGGGATGGATATTCGCGGTCCATGCCGCCTTTCACCAGCATCGAGGACATCCAAGCTTACTACCTCGCGCAGGGGCCGAAGGGCGCGCAAGCCTACATCGCCGCAGCACTGCGCATCGGACTCTCCCGGCACCACGGCATCACCATCAGCCATGACGAGGAGATCATGCTGCTCGGCGAAATCTATGACGGCCGCATCGATCCGCAGGATGACGATGCCGGTGACCAGGCCGCGGTCTTTATCGAGGCCTGGCGACGGCGCCCGAAGTTCGGGTGCAAACGCGGACGGCAGTGATGGACATCGCCGACCTCATCACTGACCGACGGCTTCTCGGACCCTTTTTCGCCGGATCGAGTTGGGACCGCTGGCGCGCCGTGCTCAAGGCCAGCTATGGCTTGCCGCTTTCCGACGTCGAGTTGCCCCTGTTCAAGGAAGTCGCGGGCGACCGCGCACCACCGCTCCGTCCGGTCCGAGAAATCATCATCTGCGCTGGGCGCGGCGCGGGTAAGGATGCGATCGCTAGTGCTATCGCCGCCCATGCCGCGATCAGCCTTGACCCGTCCTGCCTCAGGCCGGGTGAAAAAGGGTCTGTGTTAGTAGTTGCCAACTCAAAGGATCAGGCGGCGATCGCTCGCGACTACACGGCCTCCTATTTCGAGCGCATACCGATGCTTTCGCAGATGGTCGCCGGTCCGACCGCCGACGGCGGAATCCTGCTCAAGAACGGCGCCGAGATCATCACCGTCGCAAACAGCATGAGGGCGCCGCGGGGACGGCGGATCATCTGCGCGATTTTTGACGAGTGCGCAACCTGGAGAAGCGACGAAAGCGCGACTCCGGACCACGAAGTCGACGCGGCGGTCGCCCCGAACTCGCGCGCCACCCTGGCGCGATGAAGATATTGATCAGCAGCCCGTACAGGCGCTCTGGATTGCTGTACGAGCGCTGGCTGGCCGCCTTCGGCAAGAACGACGCCGACGTGCTCGTCATCCACGGCTCCTCCTTGGCGTTTAATCCGACGCTCGATCCGGCCATCATCGAGGCCGAGCTGGCGAAGGACCGCGCCCGCGCCGGTGCCGAGTATTTAGCCGAGTGGCGCGACGACATTTCTTCCTTCGCCTCCGCTGATCTCGTCGCCGAGCTAATTGACCACGGAATCTACGAGCGCCCGCCCGAGCCGCGCGTCCATTACGTCGGCTTCGCCGATGAATCCTCCGGCCAGGGCACGGATGCAGCACGCTGTCGATTTGCCATCTGGACGCAGAAAACGCGTCATTCAAGACGTTGTGGCGGTCTTCAAGCCACCCTTCAGCCCACACGACGTAATCGCCGAGAAGGCCGCCACCCTGCAGCGGTACCGCGTCTCGCGCGTCACAGGTGACGGTTGGGCGCTCGGTCTCGTCGCCGACGCCTATCGCGCGAACGGCATCCGCTACGAGCGGAGCGAGTCCGACAAGTCTACGCTTACATCGCCTTCATGGGCTCGATCAGCGCCCGCAACGTCGTGATGCTCGACCACACGCAGCAGCGCACCGAGCTTCTCGGGCTTGAGCGCAGAGCGGGTTTCGGAGGCAGGGAGCGAGTAGACCATCCCGCGCTCGCGAATTGTCACGACGATGCAATCAATTCCCTGGCCGGCGCCGCCGTTCTAACTGCTGGCCGTCGCCCGCCGCTCAAGATCACTGCCGCAACCCTGGAGCGCGCCCGAGTTCGGCCGCGCCGCCGCCCCGCCGGCGCCGCCCCCGGCGAACGCCAACACTCCCGACGCCCCGCAGCCGCCCCCGTCCAAGTACCGCGCCGCGATCAACCGCCTGCGCAGTCGCGGCGCGACGCCGTCCTGGGCGGCCGGCAACTACCATCTGCGAAAAGCCCGATGAGAGGAACATCCATGCCCACCCCACTTTCCCCGACCGCCCGCGAGCTCGCCGGCTGTCTGTGGACTTTTCTGACCCCGCGATTGGCACAAGACCAGTCGGTGGCCGATCTCAATCTTTCGGCCATCCTCAGCGGCGTGACACACGCCAACTTCTCCAGCCAGATCTCGGCCATCACACGCCGGGTGAAGGCCGTCACCCGCCGCCGGCTCGCACTCGACGCCGATCTGGATGACCTGCCGAACATGCTCGACGACTTCGCGGAGAAGCGCGAGCAGGGCGACCAGGAGCCGGAGGGAACCCGACGCCGAGAGCTCCGGGCGTCATTGCCGCGCGATCTTGACGCTGTTCGGCAAGCTCGACGGCCAGGACCGCGCGTCGGTACTCGCGAACATGCAAGAGATGGGCGAAAGCGACGTCCACCGCTTCCCGGGCGAGCCGCCCGTCGCCGCGCCGCAGGACCGCCGCCGTCGGTTCGCGCACGACGCCGCGCTGTCCCCGGCCCGGCGCGCCTTCGAACGCCGCTTCCCCAGCAGTAGCCGCATAACCACGATTTTGTAGAAGGAGACTTAAATGGCTTACGAACAGATCGACGCGAGCGAGGCGATGCTCCGCGTTCGCGCCCTCCTTGAGCAGATGACCGAAGAGGACGGCAACGAGTTCATCAAATGCTGGCGACGGCCCTCGCCGACAACGGTGAACCGGCCGAGGATGCCGGTCGTCGGCTGGGCCGCCGGCTCGGGCGCGATCAACCCGCCGATTTCCCGGAATCCCGACCGCCGGCGGCGGCATGGTGCCGCTGTCCAATTTGCCCGAGAGCGAGCATATCGAAGCGCTCGACCGCGCCTCCCGTCGCCGCGCGAACATGGCGAGGGACGCTGCGATCGACGCGTGGCTACGCCGCGCCGGCTCGCCACGCCTCGCGCTCGACGCCGCGAGCAAGGGGTTTGCCGAGCGCTACGGAAAGAACGGTGCGCGTTTCGGTTTTAATGGAATGCCGGGACCAGGTTGATGCCCGCCATCCTCTCACCGGAGCGCCGGCGCCTGAGCGATGCGATCACCCGCTACAACGAGGCCTCCGCCTACCTCGCTGGTGCGCACGCGGCCGGCGCCAAGGCTCACGCCGCCGTGCTCGACCTCGTCGACGCGGTGGACGCCGCCGAGGCCGCCCTACGGGGAGCGCAGGCGAACGCGCCACGCGCCCGTCTGGCGTCTCTGTTGGGCGAGAAGCTCGCCGAGGCCACGGTAGAGCAGGCGCAAGCCACGCTCGGGAAGGCCAACGCCGCGCTCGAAGCTGCTCGGCGGGACGAGCAGCTTGTGGACCAGGAAATCGCGCGCATAGAGAAGCAGCTCGAATGGGTCGAGCTCGGTCGCAGCGAGGCCTTCGCCGCTGTAATCAATGCCGAGCCGGGCGTCGCCGCGCTGCTGGCCGAATGGAACGACGTGCGCGCCAGGGCCGTCACGATCGAGGCGGCGCTCGGCCCGCTGGCGCGCGGCCTGCCCCCCAACTGGAATTACATCAAGGAATTCGAGGCCGACCGCGACTTCGTCGCGCTGCTGGCGAATTCGGTGAAGGCGCTGGAGACTGAAGCCGCCGCGCCCTTCCCTACCGACCCGCCCGCGCCAGCCCAGCGAGAGGCGGCGTAATGACTTCGCGCACCCCGCAGAATTTCCCGATGAGGTTCACGGGGGCGCGCTGTGGTGTAGCCCGGCCGATGGCGCGCGAGGTACTCCTTTCCCTTCGCCACCGAGGAGATCGGCGCAAGTGGCTCGCTCGCCTTGGTGCGGTCTCTCCTCTTGCTAGCTGAGGCGGGCTCTCCACCAATGACCACCAAATCCTTTTGTCACCATGCCGGCGCGGAAGCGTTGTCACGCAATTTCGGCTTTCGACCCAATTAACAGACGCTCGGATCGGCGCTCATCGCCCGCACCTGGGTAATCATTTTTTGCCGGGCTGCCGGATCATCCCAGCGGGGCCTTTGTGGCTTCGCTCATCTTTGCCCGGCTGGCGGGGCTGCTGATTGCAGCTCTCCATTTCGCACCTTCAATCGGATCGGCCCACCGCGCCTTCGCCTGGGCGCGTTGTTGCTCACGCATCTCGGGAGAAACCGGCGCTCGCCGGCCAGGAAGGCTTCGTCTCATCCCCTTGGCCTGCGAAAGAGGCGGCCGGCGGCCTGTGGGGGAACCGAGCCCAAGGTGGGTTTATGGGGTACTGGATGTACCACGCTCATTTTAGATCAAATGCGACGCCAGTGACCACGTCCCGCATACGATCGTATGACCGCTTTTGATGCCCCAACGCGCACCTCAATGTGTGCGCACGGACCGGGCCGCCGCGCCTTGTGGTTCAGGCGCAGCCCACGCGAGAGCCACAAGGCCGCGCTAATAACCGGCCGCGACGGGTTCGTACTGATCAAACGATGCAAAGCAGTCCTGGCGCAGCGCCTGGACGAAATCGATCGGATTACATTCCTTGCGCATCCGATAATGCCGAAACCCCATATTGATTTCGAGTAAACGATCATAGGCGGCGCTGCGGGCATTATTCTACTCCGGCGTCTCGTAGGTATAGCGCATCGGTTGAAGCCGCCATCGCAGACACCGTTCCCAGCAGCCCTATCGTCGCAGCCGCGCTGAGTAATCGCACATACTTGGGCATGGAAGTTTCTCCTTGATCTGTGCCCCTCAACGAACATTCATCATCAGAGGCGCTCTAGCAGGCGTAGTAGCGTTGATAGTATGGGTCCCAGCAACTACGAGGCGCATACGGGTAGTACGCCGGGGGCGGTGGGTAATACGCGCCCGGGTAGTAGCCATAAGGTCCGTAATATGGTCTGGCGGCCAAGGTGCCGAGCGCGAACGCGCCCAGCCCAATGCCGACGGCTGCGCCGGGGCTTATGCCTCCGCCAGCATGCGCGGTCTTCGGTGGCATCATGACTGCGACTGCGCTTAGAAGCGCGGAAGCGATGACGAGGCTGCGGAACCAACCCGGACGATTACGTGAGATCATGCATGTCCCCTCTCGGTTCAAAAAGGTCGCTTAGGGATCAATAACAAACTGGTGATGGCCCAGATACGCAGCGCTCGGCGGCGTTGCGGCGCCAGCGAACAAACCCGTCGCCCCGCCAATGGCAGCACCAAGCCCGACCGGCCCGCCGGCAATGGCAGCAATGGCGGCGCCCGTCCCGGCGCCAAGCGCTCCGGTGCTGACGGCGCGGCAACCTGGTGTCATGCCGCAGCCCGCAAGCCCTAAGGCTGCGATGATCAATAAGACCGATGCTCCCCGCGACCTCATGTTCTCCACCTATCGAGTTCCCCGTGCACTGCTTAGGGAACGTAAAACGCGAAGTCGATGACGCGTTTGTATCATTTTGTAACTGGGAGCATCGCGCGCCGAAGCGGGATCCGATCGGAGCGGCGGATCTATGGCAACCTGCACAAAGCGATGGCCCACATCCTGAGCATTCAGGTCCCGATCGCTGACATCGCATCAAAACGGCTGCTATCTGCGCATAGGCGAGAGCCCGGCGCGCAGAACGAATGGTCCGCCTACCCACCAAAGCGAAAATTCAAATTGGGTCGCCTCGGACGCGCCGGCGATGAGCGGGGGTGGTGGTGCCTTGGGCTTCTGCAGCTGAGCGGTTAGGCTGCGCAATGCGCGGCTCACTCGAACCCGGCTCACCCCTACGAACCTTTTTGGGACATGTCGTTCTCGTCGTTGGCCCGGCGCTGGTCGTGCTGGCGATGTGGGCGTTCGCCCCCGCTGACTAGCGATGCGGAGCTGATCGCCGCCTCGGACGCGGGGACGAAAGTGTCTCTTGAGACGTTGTCTAAAGTGGCATCAGGCCAGGAGGCTACTCATGCAACTTACGCAACGACAACTCGGATGGCTACTCGCGCTCGTGCTTATAGCGGCGGGTATGCCTAATCTGGTTTGTGCTCAACCTTATGCGCAGCATGGTCCCTGGGACAACTGGGGATGGGGCTGGGGATATCATACCGCTGCAAATGGTCCCTGGAACAATTGGGGTTGGGGCTGGGAGCGGGAACATCGCGATTGGGATCGTGACCACCATGACCAAGATCGTCATGATTGGGACCACGACCGCGATCATCGTCGTTAAGCCCTCGGCGTCGCTCGACCCGTTTCGCTAGCCGATAGGTTTCTTGGGGCGCCGTCTACTGGGCGGTAAGGGCACCTCGTCCGCCGGTGCGAGCTTCTGCAGCGCCGATTTGATCGGTGCCAACCTCGGCGCTAGCGGGTAGCGCTGCGTGCGCACGTACTCGCGGGCGACCCTGGCGAGCGCATTTCGTTCCTCGTCGGTGAGATAGAGCTTGGGCATCGCCGGATAAAGAGCGGGCCGGCTATCTTGGCAGTACAGGCCGGCCCGAGTTTATTAGGGGATGTGCCCATGCAAGGCACGGGCACACGATAAGGTTAATGTGGTCGAGCGCAAGGCAAGGCTGACCCTTTAACCGACAGCAGTATCTTTCTTCCTCCGGCGCTCTCCAGCAGCCCGCATCCCAGCAATCATCTTCTCTCGCATCGAGGGGTCGGCCCACCGAGCGTTGGTAGCTTCACGCACCTTGGCAAGGGTAGCGGGATCACGGAGTGCCGCAAGCGTTTTGGCACTAATAATGGGATCGGCCCATCGCGCCTTCGCCGCCTGCGAATATTTGCCCGTGCGGGTTCGGCTCATCCCCTTTGTCCCCCGAAGGAACGGGCCGGCGAACCGTCGGGGAGCGCCAGCCCAAGGTTGGTTTATGGGTACTGGGTGTACCACGCTTACTTTAGATCAAATGCGATGGAATTGGCCCGTGCCTCGTACACGAATGTAATCGCCTTTGGGTAGTTGGTGGGAGCGCGTAAGGATCGAACCTCCTGCCTCCGCGGTGTTGCAGCGGCGCTCTACCGATGAGCTACACGCCCGCCTGGGTTAACACCTTGGCCGCCGGGGGAGACGGCCAAGGTTTCGCCAATACGCATGGAACAATGTACCTCGTCCTCAGTTATGCGTCAGAGGACGCAATCCAAAGAATATCGAGCTAAGCCGGCGGTACAACAAAAGCCGATCAAATTAACTACGAATTCTATTTAAGACCTGACGGCCGCGATGCTGGCGACGGCCCGCGTCAAGCCGTACACCAAGGTCCTCGACCTCCAGCGCCGGCTCAAGTGCCGCGAGTGCCGGTGGAAAGGGCGGGCGGCGGTGTCGGTTAGGTAGGGGTACCCGATAACGCGTTGATCTACCTTTCGGATAATCCAGATATCGATAAGGGTCCACCAAAGCTGTGGAAAAATCCGTGGATAAAGAATGTGACCGGAGAGTTACAGGCCGCAAGTCGGCCCCGTTGGATCGAATGATTAAAAATTAGGCAGATTTTCCTAAAGAGTTGATTATATGATGATTTGTAGACGTCAAGGGATTATTGCTTCGGGATAATATCGAAGACCGTGATTCGATGAGCATGTATCTAAAATACCACGGAGCTTGTTAGTAGCTTTGCCGCGGCGGCGCTAGAACCCTAGGGCCGTTCTGCCGGTGCGACGCTCCTGCGGGGTGATGACGCGCGGATCGACGGTCGTGAAAGCGCCGAGCAGTTTTGCCATGAAGGCGAGAAACGTTTCCGGCGTGTGATCAGCCGCGGGAGCCGCGTGCTCTTGGTTCTGCGGAGAATCACCCTGAGTGTTTCGATCAATCATCTGACGCCTCCAGACCGTATAGGCGCAGAGGCTCGCTTCAAATGAATGAAATTTCGTTAAATGCGCTGCTATCGAGTAATCATGGTGCACAACAAACCCGGCGAGGTCACCCGCGCGGAGGGGTTTGCTTACGGAGGCACGATTGCGCCTTGAAAAGTGATTTTGCCTCGATCGGCGCGGGTGGAGGTTCCATCGGCGGCGGTGGGATCGGGCGTGGCGGCTCCTCAACCGGGGGACGCCGAGACGGTTCGGGACGGTCCGGTGGATTACCGGGCGGCTTCGGCTTTCCGGGTTGACCTCCCATTGGCGGTTCCCTTCGTCGCCTCCCCCCAACATCATGACAAACCACTTGGCATCAGCGTCGGTGAAATCAAGTATCGAGCACGGCCGCACGATCGCCGGTGAAAGGGAGGGCGGTGAGCGTACGATGGGACGTCGATTAGCCGTAGCCGATTATGCTCCGCAGACTTATCGGCAGGTGAATGATCCAATCGTCCACGAGGATCGCCATAACGACAATCAACAACATCAGCAGCAATAAAGTTTCAAGGATCGAACCTAGTCCCTCGTCACGCGTGGTTGCTCCAAGATATGCCATGGGCTGGCTCCGCGTTGGCGCCCTTATTGTAGCAGGCAGCCATGGCGACCTTTCGATTTTGCCAGGGTTTCCGCCAAAAAATGTGGATCGGTGAGCATACGACAGCGGCAACTCGCCCTGCTGTCCCGCGGAGGCTTGGGTCGTCCTTCGCCAATTCGCGCACCACCGGACCTTCGCTCCCACAACGAAGCACGGCCCGCCTGCGCACGTCTGGCGGTGGATAGCGAGCTGTAACAAAAATCACTATATATACCCTCGATGCGCATTCGACGCGGGGGGAGGGGCTGGTATTCGTTAGCCCAGTCGTTAGCCCATTTGGCAAAAGTTCCGTAAGTCTTTGATCTAAAAGGCCCGCCCTAAAACGTGATACTATCTGACAGTCGAACCCGGATTACTGGTTGATGACCGACACCGAGCCGCCCAGTAGCGACGGCCAGCAAGAACACCATGGGTCGATAGCGCGCCTGCGCGGCCTTTTCCGCCTGCTCTGGCGTTCGCGCGACCCGCGAGAGGCGATCGACGCGATGATCGCCGCGCCCAGCGACGAGGACGACGAGAGCCCGATCACACCGCAGGAGCGCGTGCTGATCGGCAACGTCCTCAAGGTCCACGATCGTAGCGCCGCCGACGTAATGGTGCCGCGCGTCGACATCATCGCCTTCGACATCGAGCGCCCGTTCGAAGAACTGGTGAAGCTGCTGATCGAGCAGGGGCACTCGCGCGTCCCGGTTTATCGCGAGACGCTCGACGACGTGCTCGGCTTCGTGCACGTCAAGGACGTGCTCGCCCCGGTTGCCGACCGACGCAGGGTCAAGCTCGCGCCGATGCTACGCAAAGTGCTGGTCGTCGCGCCGTCGTTGCCGGTCTTCGACCTGCTGGTGCAGATGCGCCTGACGCGAACCCACATCGCCATGGTCGTCGACGAGTTCGGCGGCATCGACGGGTTGGTGACGATCGAGGATCTGATCGAGGAGATCGTCGGCGATATCGACGACGAGCACGATGTCGACGAGACGCCGATCCTGATCGAGCGGCCCGACGGCAGCGTCATCGCCGATGCCCGCATCCCGATCGAGACGCTCGAGGAGCGGCGGGGTGCCACGCTGCGCCACAACGGCGAACACGAGGAGGTCGACACGCTGGGTGGGCTCGTGTTCACGCTTGCCGGGCGAGTGCCGCGGCGTGGCGAAGTGATCCCTCATCCGGGCGGGATCGAGTTCGAAGTTCTCGATGCCGACCCGCGCCGGATCAAGCGGTTGCGGGTGCGTGGGCTGCCGGCCGTGAGCGTGGGCAAATGAACGACTTGCCGGAGGCGTCGATCATGCGCGTCCCGCCCGGCGCGCGGCTGACGACACCGCTGTGTCGCGTCGCCCAGGAGATGGCGGCTCTCACCGGCTGGCGACGTTATCTCACCGCGCTGGCGCTGGGCGCTCTACTCGCGGCGGGCTTGCCCCCGGTCGACATGACCCCGGTGATCTTCGTCGGTTTTCCGCTCTATCTCTGGCTTGACGATGGCAGCACGACGCCGTGGGCCGCGGCTCGGCTCGGCTATGTCTTCGGCATGGGCTACTTCACCGCCGGACTGTACTGGATCGCCGTGGCGCTGTTCGTCGATATTGGGCGTTACTGGTGGGCGCTGCCGTTCGGGCTGTTCGGCATGCCGATCATCCTTTCGGCGTTCGTCGCGCTCGGAACCTACGCGGCTGGGCTGGCGCGGTTCCGCCTGGGCATGACGGGTCTCTCGCGTGTTTGCGCCTTCGCGGTGACCTGGGCGATTGGCGAATGGTTGCGCGGACACGCCTTTACCGGTTTTCCGTGGAATCTTGTCGGCTATGTCTGGGCGGGCGGGTTTCCCGGCGCGCTGGCGATGCTGCAGACCACCGCCTGGATCGGCATTTACGGGCTGAGCTTTGTGACGGTTCTCGCCGCCTGCCTGCCGGCGCTGCTCGGAACGCCGTTCCTGAGCCCGCTGAACCAGCTGCGCCGCGCGCTGCCTGCTCTCGGCGCCGCCGCGCTGATCCTCGTTCCGGCGGGTGCCGGCGCGCTTCGGCTGAGCCTCATGCCGTCGGCCACGACCGACATCTGGCTGCGCCTCGTGCAGCCGTCGATCGCCGAGAACAGTAAGTGGAACGCCGCCGAGGCTGAAGCCAATTTCCATCGCCTGATCGAGCTCAGCAACGCTCCCGCCGGGCACAAGCTCGCCGCGGTGATCTGGCCGGAGGCGGCCGCGACCTATCTGCTGGAGCGCGACTCGCAGCATCGTGCCGCCATCGGCGCGGTCGCCCCGCCGGGCGGCTACGTTCTGACCGGAGCGCTACGCGGGCCGCCACCGCCGCTGCCCGTGACGGAAGTCTGGAACAGCATCGATGCGATCGACGGCTCGGGCCAGATGATCGCCCAATACGACAAGGCGCATCTGGTGCCCTTCGGCGAGTACATGCCGCTCAGCAAATGGCTGCCGATCAAGAAATTCACCCCGGGCGCGATCGATTTGAGCGCCGGGCCCGGCCCGCGGACGATCAAGGTCGGCAGCTTGCCGACGTTTTCGCCGCTGATCTGCTACGAGGCCATCTTTCCCGCCGCCGTTGTCGACCCGAACGATCGCCCGGCTTGGCTTCTCAATGTTTCCAATGACGCCTGGTACGGCCGCAGCGCCGGCCCCTACCAGCATTTCGCGATGGCGCGCACGCGCGCCGTCGAGGAAGGGCTGCCGCTGATCCGGGTCGCCAATAACGGCATCACCGGCGTCGTCGACGCGCAAGGCCGGGTCCTGGCGCATACCAGTCTCGACGCGATCGGTTACGCGGATGTCGCCTTGCCCAGCGCCGGCGCCGTCACACTTTATGGCCGCTTCGGCGACTGGCTGTTTCTTGCATTGCTTCTCGCCGGCAGCACGCTCGCGCACGGACCGGCCTTGCTGCGCCGGCTCCGCTAGGCGGCATACTCCCGTAGGTATCCGATGTTGACCGCATACAATTGTATGATTTATCAAGCGCGCCTCTCCTTGGAGGCGAACGCACCGTATGGCTACCCGGATGCCGCGACGACCCGGACGTCGCAAATCGGACCGACCCGACCCGACCGATGTCCATGTCGGTTCCCGCGTGCGGCTGCGGCGCAACATGATGGGACTCAGTCAGGAAAAGCTGGGCGAGGCGCTAAGCCTCACCTTCCAGCAAGTGCAGAAATACGAGCGAGGCGCCAATCGCATCGGCGCCAGCCGGCTTTGGGAGTTGAGCGGTATCCTCGACGTCCCCGTGCAGTTCTTCTTCGACACGGCCGACCCGGTGCGCGCGGCGCCTCTTGGCGGGTTCGCTGAAGGGACCCAGGAAACTTTCGATGCCGATCCGCTGCATAGGCGCGACACCCGCGACCTCATCGGCGCCTATTATCAGATCGATAACGCGACGGTGCGCCGACGCCTGTTCGATCTGGCGAAGGCGCTCGCCGCCGATAGCAACGACACGTCGGCCTAATCTCGGCATCATCCAGACGACGTGGTAACCGGTCCGAAATAAGATCGGGCTTGACGGCTGCAATTCGACATTCGACAACGACCACCCGGCGCCGGGCCGCCGCCCCGGCCGATCAAAGGGGAATGTCTCTTGCTCAAGAGCGATTTTGTATTCACCAGCGAGTCGGTGTCCGAGGGGCATCCCGACAAGATTTGCGATCGCGTCTCTGACGCCATCGTCGACACCTATTTGACGGCCGACCCGCAGGCGCGCTGCGGCGTCGAAACCCTGGTGACGACCAACAAAGTCGTGATCGCCGGCGAGACGCGCGGGCCCTCGTCGATCACCGCGGAAAAGCTCATCGCCGTCGCCCGCAACGCGATCCGCGAGATCGGCTACGAGCAGGACAATTTCCATTGGAAGAAGTGCTCGGTCGATTGCTACGTCCACAACCAGTCGACCGATATTGCACAGGGCGTCGACGCCTCGGGCAACAAGGACGAGGGCGCCGGCGACCAAGGCATGATGTTCGGCTTCGCCTGCAACGAAACGCCGGCGTTGATGCCCGCGCCGATCTATTACGCGCACAAGATCCTGCGCGAGCTGTCGGAAGCGCGCCACGCTGGGAAGACGCCGGAGCTGGGGCCGGACTCGAAGAGCCAGGTGACCCTGCAATACGCCAATCACAAACCGGTCTGCGCGACCAAGCTGGTCGTATCGATCCAGCATTCCGAAAAGCTTGACCAGTCGGATGTGCGCGAGATCGTCCGCCCGTTCGTGCGCGGCAATCTGCCCGACGGCTGGATGTGCGATGAGGACAATTTCCTGGTCAATCCGACCGGCCGTTTTGTCATCGGCGGCCCCGACGGCGACGCTGGCCTTACCGGCCGTAAGATCATCGTCGACACTTATGGCGGTTACGCCCCGCATGGCGGCGGCGCCTTTTCCGGAAAGGATCCGACCAAAGTGGATCGCTCGGGCGCCTATGCGGCCCGCTACCTCGCCAAGAATGTCGTCGCCGCCGGTCTTGCCGACCACTGCACGATCCAGGTCGCCTATGCGATCGGCGTGGCCAAGCCTTTGTCGTTCTATGTCAGCACTGGCGGCTCGGTGGACGAAGAAAAGCTGGCGCGCGTGCTCAACGAGTTGATGGATCTGTCGCCGCGCGGCATCCGTACTCATCTCAGCCTCAACAAGCCGATCTATACGCCGACCTCGTCCTACGGGCATTTCGGCCGTGACCCCGAGCCGAGCGGCGCGTTCTCGTGGGAAAAGACGGACCTCGCCGACGAGTTGCGGCGCGCCTTTTGAGCGAGTGAACGAGGCAACACGTACCCGGGAACAATTCTACGGACGGCGACGCGGCAGGCCGCTGCGCGCCGGCCAGCGCGAGCGTCAAGCGGCGCTGCTCCCCCAATTGTCGTTCGAGTTGCCGGCGGGCGGACAGCAACTCGTCCCCCCGTACCTGTTCGCCCCGCCAGCGCGGGAAGTATGGCTTGAGATCGGCTTCGGCGGCGGCGAGCATCTCGCTGCCCAGGCCGAGCGCCATCCCGAGATCGGCTTTATCGGCTGCGAGGTGTTCGCGAACGGCATCGTCAAGCTGTTGGGCGAAATCGATCGCCGCGGCCTCGATAACATCCGCATCTATCCCGACGACGCCCGCCCGCTGCTGACAGCGCTGCCGCCGCGCTCGATCGGCCGCGTCTTTATCCTCTTTCCCGATCCGTGGCCCAAGGCACGGCACCACAAGCGCCGGCTGATCTCGCCCGCGACGCTCGATCGCCTCGCGGAGATCATGACCGACGGAGCCGAGCTGCGCCTCGCCACCGACGACCCGTCTTATCTCGCCTGGATGCTCGAACACACGACCGCGCACCCGGCATTTTCGTGGTCCGCGCGCCGTGCCGCCGACTGGCGCGAGCGTTCCCCCGATTGGCCCGCGACTCGCTATGAGCAGAAGGCCCGGAAGGCCGGCCGCGCCCCGGCCTTTTTGCGTTTCGCGCGGCGTGCCCGCCCTTGCTAATAACCGGGATTTGCCTATATATGGCGCAACAATAATGTCCCATGGATCGAGTTTTTGCTGAGTGGGCCGGCGGCCCACTTTTTATTTGCGCATTCGCCAGGAGCAGACAGGAAAAGTGCCCGGTACCGCAGACGAGATTATCCCGCTGATCGAGCCGTCGCTCGACGCGATGGGCTATCGTCTGGTGCGGGTCGCCTTTCTCGGCGCCCGGCGCGCAACCTTGCAAATCATGGCCGAACGCCGCGACGACGCACCAATGACGGTCGAGGATTGCACCGAGATCAGCCGCTCGGTCTCGGCGATACTCGATGTCGCCGATCCGATCGCCGACGCCTACACACTCGAGGTCAGCTCGCCCGGCATCGACCGGCCGCTGACCCGGCCCGAGGATTACGACCGCTTCGCCGGCTTCGAGGCCAAGATCGAATTGGCCCAGCCGATCGAGGGGCGCAAGCGCTTCCGCGGGCGGCTGCTGGGCCGTGCCGGCGACCAGGTACGTCTCGTCGCCGAGACGAGCGAGGTCACCCTGCCCTTTACCGCGATTACCAAGGCCAAACTGGTCATCACCCCCGATCTTCTTGCCGCCCACGCCACACCGCTTCACTGAGGCTCCGGAAACCGATGGAAAGCACCCTCACCTACGCCCGCCCCGAATTGCTGCAGGTGGCCGACACCGTCGCGCGCGACAAGGGCATCGACAAGGACGAGGTCCTAGAGGCGATGGAACAGGCGATCCAGAAGGCTGGGCGCTCGAAATATGGCCAGGAATACGACATCCGGGCCGAGATCGACCGCCGCACCGGCGAAATCCGCCTGTTGCGCTTTCGCGAGGTGGTCGAGACGGTGGAGAACGAAGCGACCCATATTCCGCTCGCCGCCGCGAAGCGGCTCAACACCGAGGCCGAAATCGGCGATTTCATCACCGACCCGCTGCCGCCGATCGATTTCGGCCGCATCGCCGCGCAGACCGCCAAGCAGGTGATCGTCCAGAAGGTGCGCGACGCCGAGCGGCAGCGCCAATTCAACGAGTTCAAGGATCGCGTCGGCGAGATCGTCAACGGCCTCGTCAAGCGCGTCGAGTTTGGCAATGTCGTGGTCGATCTCGGCCGAGCCGAGGCGATGCTGCGCCGCGACGAACTGCTGCCGCGCGAGAGCTTCCGGCAAGGCGAGCGGGTGCGCGCCTACATCTACGACGTCCGCCAGGAGCCGCGCGGCCCGCAGATCTTCCTGTCGCGCACCCATCCGCAATACATGGCCAAACTGTTCGCTCAGGAGGTGCCGGAGATCTACGACGGCATCATCGAAATTCGCGCCGTCGCGCGCGATCCCGGCAGCCGCGCCAAGATCGCGGTCATCTCGCGCGACAGCGGCATCGACCCGGTCGGCGCCTGCGTCGGCATGCGCGGCAGCCGCGTCCAGGCGGTCGTCGGCGAATTGCAGGGCGAGAAAATCGACATCATCCCGTGGTCGCAAGACCCCGCGACCTTCGTGGTCAACGCCTTGGCCCCGGCCGAGGTCAGCAAGGTGGTGATGGACGAGGAGCAGCGACGGATCGAAGTCGTCGTGCCCGACGATCAGCTCAGCCTGGCGATCGGCCGGCGCGGGCAGAACGTGCGGTTGGCCTCGCAGCTCACCGGCTGGGACATCGACATCCTCACCGAGGCCGAGGAATCGGAGCGCCGCACCGAGGAGTTCCGCACCCGCAGCCAGCTGTTCATCGACGCGCTCGACATCGACGACGTCATCGCTCACCTGCTGGTGACGGAGGGCTTTACCTCGCTCGAGGAGGTCGCCTATGTCGCGCAGGAAGACCTCGCGAATATCGAGGGCTTCGACGCCGACATTGCGGCCGAGCTGCAGTCGCGCGCCCGCACCGCGCTCGAACGCCGCGATGAGGAATACCAGGCCCGCTATCACGAACTTGGCGTGTCGGATGAGCTGGCCGCGCTCGATGGCCTCACCCCGGGCATGCTGGTGACGCTCGGCGAGAAAGGGATCAAGTCGCTCGACGATTTCGCCGATCTTGCCGGAGATGAGCTGGTGGAAGTCCTCGCCGCGTCGGACAAAGGTGGCGCTGCACTCGAGCTCGACGAAGCCAACGCGCTGATCATGAAGGTGCGCGAGCAGCTCGGCTGGTTTGCCGACGAGCCCGCGCCGGCGGAGAAGGAGTAGCGGCGACGCCGGCTCTCGCTCACCTGGCCCGGGAGATCGCCACACAACCGCCACAACGGCGCTGCATCGTCACCGGAGAGACCGGCGATCGGGCCGCGCTGCTGCGCTTCGTCGTCGGCCCGGATGGCTCGATCGTCCCGGATATCGAGGCGCGGCTGCCCGGACGGGGTTTGTGGTTGTTGTCGCGCCGAGATATAGTGGAGCGGGCGGTTGCAAAGCGGGCGTTTGCGCGCGCGGCGCGGCGTCCAGTGGGGGTTCCGCACGAACTTGCGGATCGCGTCGAGGCCCTGCTGGTCCGGCGTTGTTGCGATACGCTCGGGCTGGCGCGGCGGGCAGGATTGGCGGTCGCCGGGTCCGAGCGGGTGAAAGATGCGGTGCGCCGTGGTGACGCGGCGCTGCTGTTACTGGCGTTGGACGGCGCCGAGGCCGGCCGCAAAAAGCTGGCTGCGCTGGCACGGGAGATCGCGTCGGCGACGGTGCTGTCAGCGGATGAGCTGAGCGCGGCTTTCGCGCGTGAGCGCGCGGTGTTCGTCGCCGTTGGGCCAGGGCCGCTCAGCTCCCGATTGCTCGTCGACCTTCGACGGCTAGCTGGGTTTCGAGCCGCGACGGCGTTGACGGATGGGATGGAATTCGCTCCGGTCGAACCGGGGCCGCGGAATGGTGGTGTGAGAGAGCATGAGTGACGTAGACCAAGAGCAGAAGCGGCCCTTGACCTTGCGGACCGGCGGTACGCTTGGCCTGAACCGGCCTCCCGAGCCCGGTCAGGTCAAGCAGCAGTTCTCGCATGGCCGCCAAAAGCTGGTCGCCGTCGAGGTCCGCAAGAAGCGGATAATCATGCCTGGTGCCGCCCCCGAGCCGGCGAAGGCGGAGACCGCCGCCGCGCCCGCGGTGGCCCGCGCGCCGCTGACCATACCGATGCCCGCCGCCGCGCCGGCGACACCCGCCGAGAGCGAAACGCCGCGCCGGGTCGTCTCGATTCCGCGGGCGTTGACCGCCGACGAGCGGGCGGGACGGTTGCGCGCCGTCCAGCACGCGCAGAAGGCGGACGTCGAAGCGCGGCATCGCGCCGCGCTCGCCGAAGCCGATCGCCGTCGCGAAGAAGCCGCGCGGGCCGCCGAGGAAGCCAGACGTCAGGCTGAGGAAGACGCGCGCCGGAAGGTCGAGGAAGAAGAGGCGCGAAAACGCGCCGCGGAAGAGGCAAAGCAGCGCTCCGAGAGCGCGGAGGCGCAGCGCAAGGAAGAAGAATCGCGCCGCGAGGTCGCGGAACGCGCTGGCCAGGCAGCCGCCGCGAAGTTCGCGGCACTCGCTGCCGCCGGCAAAGCGGCGATGCCGGCCGAGGAAGAAGAGGAACCGGCGCCCACTCGCCACGGCCGGCCCGATGCTCGACGCCCTGCGACGCCCGTGCGGCGCAACGAACCGAGGCGGCGCGACGGCAAGCTGACCGTCACCCGCGCGCTTTCCGACGAAGAGGAGAAAACCCGCAGTTTCGCGTCGGTGCGCCGTGCCCGCGAGCGCGAGCGGATGCGGATGCACGGCGAGACCGAGCAGGCGAAGATTGTGCGAGAGGTTGTCATCCCCGAGACCATCACGGTCGCCGAGTTGGCCAATCGCATGGCCGAACGCGGTGCAGACGTGGTCAGGGCGCTGATGAAGATGGGTGTCATGGCAACGGTCAATCAAGTGATCGACGCTGATACGGCCGAGTTGGTGGTGTCCGAGTTCGGTCATCGGTTGCGCCGCGTCGCCGAATCCGATGTCGAGATCGGCATGCGTGGCGAGGCCGATACTGACGAGAGCCTGGAGCCACGCGCTCCGGTCGTTACCGTCATGGGTCATGTCGACCACGGCAAGACGTCGCTGCTCGACGCGTTGCGTGAGACAGACGTCGCGGCGGGTGAGGCAGGCGGAATTACCCAACATATCGGCGCCTATCGCGTGACGCTGAAGAGCGGCAAGCAGATCGCCTTTATCGACACGCCGGGCCACCAGGCCTTCACCGCGATGCGGGCGCGCGGCGCCAATGCCACTGACATCGTCGTACTGGTGGTCGCCGCCGATGACGGCATCATGGAGCAGACCGTCGAGGCAATCCGCCACGCCAAGGCCGCCCAGGTGCCGATTATCGTCGCGATCAACAAGATCGACCGGCCCGACGCCAAGCCCGAGCGCGTGCGTCAGGAGCTGCTGCAGCATGAGCTTGTCGTCGAAGAGCTTGGCGGCGACGTGCTCGATGTCGAGGTGTCGGCGACCAAAAAGACCAACCTCGACAAACTCGAGGAAGCGATCCTGTTGCAGGCCGAGCTGTTGGACCTCAAGGCCAATCCGAACCGCCCCGCCGAAGGCGTCGTGCTCGAAGCCCAAGTTGAGCGCGGCCGTGGCGCGATCGCCACCGTCTTGATCCAGCGTGGCACCGCGAAGGTCGGCGACATCTTCGTCGCCGGCGGCGTCTGGGGCCGGGTGCGCGCGCTGGTGGACGACCGCGGCCAGAATCTGCGTGAGGCCGGTCCGTCGACCCCGATCGAGGTCCTCGGGCTCAACAGCGCGCCGATGGCCGGCGACGATTTCGTCGTCGTCGAAAGCGAAAGCCGCGCACGCGAGATCGCCGAATACCGTGATCGCCTCCGCCGCGAAAAGGCGGCGGCTGCGACCGGGCGTGGCACGCTCGAGGACATGTTCTCGCAGATCACCGCCGGCTCCGCCAAAGAGTTGCCGATCGTCATCAAGGGCGATGTCCAAGGCTCGGTCGAGGCGATTACCGGCTCGCTGGAGAAGCTCTCCACCGACGAGGTGGCGATGCGCGTTCTGCATTCCGGCGTGGGTGGGATCAACGAAAGCGATGTAATCCTCGCCAAGGCGACTGGCGCGGTCATCGTCGGGTTCAACGTCCGCGCCAACCCGGCGGCGCGCGACCTGGCGCGGCGTGACGGCGTCGAGATCCGCTACTACGCGATCATCTACGACGTCATCGACGACATGAAGGCCGCGCTGTCGGGGATGCTGTCGCCGACCTTGCGCGAGCGCTTCCTCGGCAATGCCGCGATCCGCGAGGTTTTCAACATCACCCGCGTCGGCAAGGTCGCCGGCTGCATGGTGACCGACGGCACGGTCCGTCGCGGTGCCAAGGTGCGGCTGTTGCGCGACAATATCGTCATCCACGAGGGCAGCCTGAAGACCCTGAAGCGCTTCAAGGACGAGGTTCGCGAGGTCCGCGAGGGCTACGAGTGCGGCATGGCCTTCGAGAATTACGAGAACATTCAGGTCGGCGACACGATCGAGTGCTTCGACATCGAGGAAGTCGCCCGCGCGCTGTAGCCGGTCACATGTCTCGTCACGAGCGTCATGAACGAAGGGCCGAGCCAAGCCAGCGGCAGCTGCGCGTCGGCGAGGAACTGCGCCACGCGCTGGCCCAGCTGTTGCGGCCAGGCGAGCTGCGCGATCCCGATCTATACGACGCCAATGTCACCGTGACCGAAGTGCGGGTCAGCCCCGATCTTCGCAACGCCACGGCTTTTGTCATGCCGCTGGGCGGCGCGAATGCCGCTGACATCATTTCGGCGCTGCGGCGGAGCGCGCCGTTCCTCAAGGGCCGGGTCGCCCGCACGGTGCAGTTGCGGCTTGTGCCGAATTTGAGCTTCGCGCTCGACAGCGCTTTCGACAACGCCGAGCGGATCGCCACGGTGCTGCACAGCGAGGCGGTGGAGCGCGACTTGCGCGACCAGAATGAGAACTGAGCGCTGCCCCAGCGGTTGGCTCGTCATCGACAAGCCGGCCGGGGTAACGTCGAGCAAGGTGGTTGTGCGGCTGCGACATGCCACCGGCACGAAAGCGGGGCATGCGGGTACGCTCGACCCGCTCGCGACGGGCATCCTGCCCATCGCGCTCGGCGAGGCGACCAAGACGGTCGGCTTCGTCTCGAAGGCGACCAAGCGCTACCGGTTTCGCGTGCGCTGGGGCATCGCCACCGAGACTGACGATGCCGAGGGTGAGCCCATCGCCGAAAGCGCGGCGCGCCCCGACGAGGCGGCCATTTGCAGCGCGCTGCCCCGGTTCACCGGACGGCTTTTGCAGCGGCCACCGGCCTATTCGGCGATCAAAGTCGCCGGCCGCCGCGCCTATGCGCTGGCCCGCGCCGGCAAGGCTCCACGCCTCGCCGAACGGCCTGTCGAGATTACCGAACTCGACCTCACTGCCCTTCCCGATCGCGACCACGCCGATTTCGAGGCTGTTGTTGGCGAGGGCACCTATATCCGTTCGCTCGCCCGCGACCTCGCCGCAGCGCTCGGGACTTGCGGCTATGTCGCCGCGCTGCGCCGTCTTTCGGTCGGCCGCTTCACCGAAGCCCAAGCAATTTCGCTGGATTTGGCGACTACCCTTGGGCATAGTCTCCCCGCTTCCGGGCATCTACTGCCGATCGAGGCGGCGCTGGACGACATCCCGGCGCTGGCATTGACGGCAGACGAGGCCGCCCGACTTCGCCATGGCCAGCCAATCGTGCTGACCCAGTGCGAAGGCGCCTGCCTCGACCGGTTTGACGACGGCACGATCGTCGGCGCGCGGCACGATCAGCTTTTGATCGGACTGGCGCGCATCGAAAACGGGCGTCTGCGGCCGGTGCGGATAATCAATTGCTGAAGAAAGGGCCACGATGTCGATAACCGCGGAGCGCAAACAGTCGCTCATCGGCGAATACGCCGTTAAATCGGGTGATACCGGCTCGCCCGAAGTCCAGGTCGCGATCCTGTCCGAGCGGATTCGCAACCTGACCGACCATCTTGGGATGCATAAGAAGGACTTTCACTCGCGACGCGGGCTGTTGGTCATGGTCGGCCAGCGGCGGCGTCTGCTGGACTATCTGAAACGTTCGGATGCAACGCGATACGAGACGCTGATCGGGCGCCTCGGGCTGCGGCGCTGACCTGTTGGGAAGACGCCGCATCCGCTCCCCGGCAACGATGCCGCCCGCGGTGGGCGGCGCACGCAGCCGGTTCATGAGTTCCAACATCACAATGACGCGGCCACAGGGCCGCACAAGAAACGCTGTCAGCACGCGAGGGAATCCGCTCTCGCGAGCGCTGCTGCCTATGTTCGCAAAGGATGAACGATAATGTTCGAGATCTACCGCAAGGAATTAGACTGGGGCGGTCGCCGCCTCGTGCTCGAGACCGGCAAGATGGCCCGCCAGGCCGATGGCGCGGTGCTCGCCACCTACGGCGAGACGACGGTGCTATGCACCGCGGTCGCCGCCAAGACACAGCGCGCCGGCCAGGACTTCTTTCCGCTGACCGTCAATTACCAGGAAAAGACCTTCGCCGCCGGCAAGATCCCAGGCGGCTTCTTCAAGCGTGAAGGCCGCCCGTCGGAGAAGGAGACGCTAGTCTCCCGCCTCATCGACCGGCCGATCCGCCCGCTCTTCGTCTCGGGCTTCCTCAATGAGACGCAGGTCGTCTGCACCGTGCTGAGCCACGATCTGGAAAACGACCCCGACATCGTCGCCATGGTCGGAGCTTCGGCGGCGCTGACCATTTCCGGCATCCCGTTCATGGGACCGATCGGCGGCGCCAGGGTCGGCTACGTCGACGGCCAATACGTGCTCAATCCGACCGCCGCCGACATGGAGAAGTCGGAGCTCGACCTGGTCGTCGCCGGCACCCAGGAAGGCGTGCTGATGGTCGAATCGGAAGCTCAGGAGCTTTCCGAGGAGACCATGCTCGGCGCCGTCACCTTCGGACATAAGGGCTTCCAGCCGGTGATCGACGCGATCATCCAGCTGGCCGAGACCTGCGCCAAGGAACCGTGGGGCATGGCCGAACCGCTGCCCGAGAAGGCGGCGATGGAGGACGAGTTGCGCGCCATGCTCGGCCCGCATCTCGACGCCGCCTATCGCGAGCGCAACAAGCAGGCGCGCTCGAACCAACTCGATGCAGCGAAGAACCTGGCGCTTGGCAAATACGCCGATGATCCGGCGAAGCAGACCTTCGCCGGCAAGTTCTTCAAGGAGCTGGAGAAGGAGATCGTGCGCGGCGCGATCCTGCGGGGCGACCCGCGCATCGACGGCCGCGACACCAAGACGGTGCGGTCGATCAGCGCCGAGGTCGGCATCCTGCCGCGCACTCACGGCTCCGCGCTGTTCACCCGCGGCGAGACCCAGGCGCTGGTCGTCGCGACCCTCGGCACCGGCCAGGACGAGCAGATCATCGACGCGCTCGAGGGCGAGTACCGGCAGCACTTCATGCTGCACTACAACTTCCCGCCCTACTCGACCGGCGAGGCCGGCCGCATGGGCTCGCCCGGCCGGCGTGAGATCGGCCACGGCAAGCTCGCTTGGCGCGCGGTGCGCCCGATGCTGCCGACCAAGGAGAGCTTCCCCTACACCATCCGGGTGGTCTCCGAGATCACCGAATCGAACGGCTCATCGTCGATGGCCTCGGTGTGCGGCGCCTCGCTGTCGCTGATGGACGCGGGCGTGCCGCTGGCACGGCCGGTCGCCGGCATCGCCATGGGTCTGATCAAGGAGAAGTCCGGCTTCGCCGTCCTCTCCGACATCCTCGGCGACGAGGATCATCTCGGAGACATGGACTTCAAGGTCGCCGGCACCGACCGCGGCATCACCGCGTTGCAGATGGACATCAAGATCACTTCGATCACCGAGGAGATCATGCGCATCGCACTCGACCAGGCGAAAGACGGCCGCGCGCATATCCTCGGCGAGATGGCCAAGGCGCTGACAGGCGCGCGCGACGAGGTCAGTGAGAATGCGCCGCGCATCACCACGATGTCGATCCCCAAGGACAAGATCCGCGAGGTCATCGGCTCAGGCGGCAAGGTCATCCGCGAGATCGTCGAGACCACCGGCGCCAAGATCGACATCGACGACGACGGCACGATCAAGATCGCCGCGGTCGCCGCCAATTCGGCGAAGGCCGCGATCGACTGGATCAAGGGCATCGTCGCCGAGCCCGAGCAGGGCGCGATCTACACCGGCAAGGTCGTGAAGGTGGTCGATTTCGGCGCCTTCGTGAACTTCCTCGGTTCGCGTGACGGGCTCGTCCACATCAGCGAGCTGGCCCAGCACCGGGTCGGCAAGACCAGCGACGTCGTCAAGCTCGGCGATCAGGTCAAGGTCAAGGTTCTGGGCTTCGACGACCGCGGCAAGGTCAAGCTCAGCATGCGCCAGGTCGATCAGCAGACCGGCGAGGACCTCGGCAGCGCCCGGCGCCAGGAGCAGCCGGCGCCGGAGCCTGCGCCGGCGAAGTGACAATGGAGGCTAGCCTCGGCTGCTCATGCAACTGAAGGGTGGCCCCCGGCTTTCGCCGGGGAGCGTTGCTTGATGCTCGACCTTCCGCCGGTCATCGGCCATCGCGGTGCAGCGGCGCTTGCGCCGGAGAACACGCTCGCCGGCTTCCGTGTCGCCCAGTCGCTCGGCTGCGCCTGGATCGAATTCGACGTGCGGCTGACCGGCGACGGAGCGCTCGTCATCTGCCATGACGATGAGTTGAGGCGAACCACGAGCGGGCGCGGCGCGATCTCGTCCCTGACCCTTGCAGCGATCCGCGAGGCCGATGCAGGAGGCTGGTTCAACGCACGCTTCACCGGCGAGCGCGTGCCGACGCTTGACGAAGCCCTCGGGCTATGCGGCGAACTAGGGCTCGGCGCCAACATTGAGATCAAGGCCGAGCGCGGCCGCTGCCCTGCCACAACGGCGACCGTCGCCGCGGCTCTCGACCGGCTCGCCGACGGCTTGCCGCCTCTCCTAATATCGAGTTTCCTTGAAGACGCGGTCGCCGAGGCGGCGGCGAGCCTGCCGTCGATCCCGCGCGCAATGTTGTTCCGCAGGGTGCCCGCAGGCTGGCACCGGATCGCCGAGACACTTGGCTGTGCCACGGTCAATGCCGATCAGCGCTACCTTACGGCTGGCCTTGTCGCCGAGATCGGTGCGGCCGGCTATCCGGTGCTCGCCTACACCGTGAACGACATTGCGCAGGCCCGACGCCTCTATAGCTGGGGTGTCACTTCCGTTTTCTCCGATGTACCCAATATAATGCGAGCCGCGGCAGCGCCTGTGAGGGGCGGCGCGCGGCGGGGAGCAACAGCTTGAGACCGCTCATTCCCCTAGTGATTTCGGGACGCGAGGTGCTGCCGCTCATCGAGGGCGGCAAGGGCATCTCGGTCTCGAACGGCGAGAGTTCCGGCGCCTGGGCGGCTTCGGGCACGGTTGGGACGTTTTCCGGCGTCAACGCCGACAGCTTCGATGCCGCCGGCGAGCCGATCCCGCAGATCTATCACGGCCGCACCCGGCGCGATCGGCACGAGGAGTTGATCGCTTACGCGATCGCCGGCGGCATCCACCAAGCCCGCGTGGCGCACGAACGCTCGAACGGCCAGGGCCGCATCCACATGAACGTGCTGTGGGAGATGGCGGCAGCGGAGCGGGTGCTGAACGGCGTTCTCGAGGGCGCGCGCGGGCTCATCCACGGCGTCACCTGCGGCGCCGGAATGCCCTACCGGATTGCCGAGATCTGCGCGCGCTACGGCGTCTACTACTACCCGATCGTGTCGTCGGCCCGGGCCTTCCGCGCTTTGTGGAAGCGCGCGTATCACAAATTCAGCGAATGGCTGGGGGGCGTTGTCTACGAGGACCCGTGGCTGGCGGGAGGCCATAACGGGTTGTCCAACGTGGAAGACCCGGACAAGCCCGAGCCGCCGCGCCCGCGCGTGCGCGACCTGCGTACCATGATGACGGAGTTTGGCGTCGGATCGACGCCGATCTTCATGGCTGGCGGTGTGTGGTATCTGCGGGATTGGGAGGACTGGATCGACGATCCGGAAATCGGCCCGGTCGCCTTTCAGTTCGGCACAAGGCCGCTCCTGACCCAGGAAAGCCCGATCTCGGATGCGTGGAAGCAAAGGCTGCTGACGCTCAAGGAAGGCGACGTCTTCCTCAACCATTTCAGCCCGACCGGCTTCTACTCATCGGCGGTGCGCAACCGCTTCCTCAACGAACTGCAGCAGCGCGCCGAGCACCAGGTCGCCTACACCGTGGAGCCGGTCGGGGAGCACGTCGCCGAGTTCCACGTCGGCGCGCGCGGCCGCTCGGTCTACCTGACCCCGCATGACCGCGAGTCGGCGCAGCGCTGGGTCGCCGAGGGCTTTACCGAGGCGCTGCGCACGCCGGACTCAACGCTGATTTTCGTGACCCCGCCCAAGGCGTTCGAGATTCGCACCGATCAGATCAACTGCATGGGTTGCCTGAGCGCCTGCCAATTTTCCAACTGGGCGCAGACCGAACAAGGCACCACCGGCAAGAAGGCCGACCCGCGCAGCTTCTGCATCCAGAAGACGCTGCAGCAGATCTGCCATTCTGACGACATCGAAACCGAGCTGATGTTCGCTGGGCACAACGCCTTCAAGTTTGCTTCGGACCCGTTCTACGCCAACGGCTACATCCCGACCGTGCGCGAGCTGGTCGACCGCATCGTGACCGGCGATTGAGGCTCCTTCCCTCAGGTTCGGGCCCTCTGATAAAGCGCTTCCAGCGACCGGCATAAGGTTTCAACGTCGCAGGCGGCGCTGGCGCGCAACCGTTCGCGCATGCCGGCCCGCAAGGCTATCAGCCGCGCCGAAGTATCCGACGCGGCGGCGAGGGCGATCGCCGCAGCCTCGAAGCCGGCCCGGTCCGCCGCCACGAACTCGTCGAGCCCGGCCGCGAGCAACAGCGATCGGCTGGTTCGGCTGGCCCAGCGATCGCCGTTGAACGTCAGCACCGGCACGCCCTGCCACAGCGCTTCGGCGGTGGTCGTGCCGCCGCTATAGGGAAAGGTGTCGAGCGCGACATCCACCCGATCATAGGTGCGCAGGAATTCGAAATGTTCCGCTCCGCCTTCCAGCAGCAGCCGTTCACCGGCGATGCCGTGGCGGCCGAAGCGGGCGAGTAGCGCGGCGCGATTGGAGGCCTCGCCGAGCAACTTGTTGCGCAGCAATAGCCGGCTGTCGGGCGCGCCGTGCAGGATCCGTGCGTAGGAAGCCACGGACGCTTCGTTCAGTTTATAGGGGGAGGCCAGGCAACCGAATGTGAAGCGCCCGGTGGCGGCGCACGGTGGCGGCGCCACCTCCGGCACCGGGTAGAGAACCGCGAACGCCAGATAGGAGCCGGGCACGCGGACGACGCGCTCGCAATAAAACTGTTCCTCCTCAGGCGGGAGCACCGCGTCGTCGCCGACCACATAATCGATTTCCGGGAAGCCGGCCGTGCCGTACATATTCATCCAGCACACCTGCAACGGCGCCGGCCGATACCGGAACACCGGAAAGCGACTCAACACGCTGTAGCCGTTCAGGTCGATCAGCACATCAAGCTCGGCCTCAGCGATGCGCTGCGCTAGCGTAGCGTTTGGCATGCCCTTGATTCGCCAAATGCGGTCCTCGTCGTGGTCGACATAGCCACCATCGCCGGACGGATCGTCGCCGTCCGATAACAGGTGGACCTCGAATTTGTCGCGGTCGTGACGATTGATCACCCCCCAAACGAATTTCATCCAGTTGCGCGCGCCGAAGAAGCCGCTGAGATAACCGATCCGCAGCTTTTGCCGCGCGGACTTGGGCCGCAGGGCAATCGCGTTGCCGCCGAGGGATTCCGCCCAACGCCGACGTACGGCGAGGATCGCGGCGTTGTCACAATACGTGCCGCCGGGCGCGATGCAGGCGATATTGGCAAGCGCGAGCGCACGGATTTCAGGATCGTCGATGTCCGCGAGCCGCTCGAATTCCTCTATCGACGCGTCGACCTCGCCGAGCTGAAACAGCACCTCGGCGAGGCTGCACCGCGCCCCATTCGCATCCGGCCTCAGTTCCACCGCGCGGCGCAACGCCTCGGCAGCCGCGCCATAGATCTGCAGCGAGCGGAGCGCGGAGCCGAGCCCGTACCATGCCTCGAACAGCGAGTGATCGCCGGCCAGCGCACTTCGGTAAGCCTCCACCGCTGACGCAAAATTCTTGTCGCGATGCAACGCGTCGGCCCGGCGCAACTCACTCAACGGGTCGGTCGTCATGAACCGCCGCTCCCTCGCCCCGTGGGATTTTGGGCTCGGCGAATAATGAACAATCCCGCAAGGATAAAGCGCGCTTTATTTTCCCTCACACGCCGCCTATATGTCGCCCATGGACACGTCATCGTCACATGACGGCATTATCGCAAAGCTGCGCGGTTGCGGACTGCGGCCGACGCGGCAACGCGTGGCTCTGGCACGGTTGCTGTTTGATGCCGGCGAGCGTCACGTAACCGCCGAGCAACTCCACGGCGAAGCGGCCGCGGCCGCGATCCGCGTGTCGTTGGCGACGGTGTACAACACCCTGCACCAATTCACGTCTTCGAGCCTGCTGCGCGAAGTCGTGGTCGAACCCGGTTGTTCCTACTTCGACACCAATGTCGAGGACCACCACCATTTCTTCTGTGAGACCACCGGGATGTTGCAAGACATCCCCGGGTCCGCGGTGATGGTCAGCCAGCTTCCCGGGGCGCCGGCGGGCACCGAGATCAGCCGCGTTGACGTGATCATCCGGGTCCGCCGCCAAGGGCCTGCGCCCGTCCTCTGATTTTTTAGAATAATTCTAAAACCAACCTTGACTCGGCTCTTCGCCCGACCCATAAACTATGGGTCGGCTAACGGACAATTTTCCCATCCAATAACGCCACGGAGGGTCGTATGGCTTCCCTGAAGGGTTCAAAAACCGAAGACAATTTGAAGGCGGCTTTCGCCGGCGAAAGCCAGGCAAACCGGCGCTATCTGTATTTCGCGCAAAAGGCTGACGTCGAGGGCTACAACGACGTCTCGGCCGTGTTCCGCTCGACCGCCGAGGGCGAGACCGGCCATGCGCACGGCCATCTCGAATATCTCGAGGAAACCGGCGACCCGGCGACCGGGCTGCCGATCGGCGAGACCTCGAACAATCTGAAAGCCGCCGTCGCCGGCGAGACACACGAGTACACCGACATGTATCCCGGCATGGCGCGCACGGCCCGCGAAGAAGGCTTCGACGAGATCGCGGACTGGTTCGAGACGCTGGCGAAGGCCGAGAGGTCGCACGCCGGACGCTTTCAGCGGGCCCTCGATCAGCTGTAGTCGGGCTCCCCTTTAGTCGAGCGATAGGGCGCGGGGCCGTAGGCTTTCGCGCCCTTATCGTTTCGTACGTCACGTTGAAGAAAAAGAGGCGACCCCATGCGCGAAGGCAGCCTAGAGGCGCCGACCCGTCACGTGCTTCGCTGGGAAGACCCTGACTTCGCCGACCGCGAAAAGACCGAGGCGGAGATGGAGCGGGTGTTCGACATCTGTCACACCTGCCGGCGCTGCTTCAATCTCTGCGAATCCTTCCCCCGCCTGTTCGACCTGATCGACGAAGCGCCCACCGGCGAACTCGATAGCGTGCCGAAGGCGGCTTACAAGAAAGTCGCCGACGCCTGCACGCTTTGCGACATGTGCTTCATGACGAAATGCCCCTATGTCCCACCGCACGAATTCAACGTCGACTTCCCGCATTTGATGCTCCGTTACCGCGCTGTCGAACGTAAGGAAGGCGGGGTACCGCTGCCGCAGCGCGAGCTGACCAAGACCGACCGCAACGGCAAGCTCGCCGGCAAGATCGCGCCGCTCGCCAATTGGGCCAGCGACCGCCACAACCAGCTGACCCGGCCGCTGATGGAGAAGGTCACTGGCGTCGACCGGGGCGCCGCATTGCCAAAATATCATGGTCGCAGTTTCGCCATGCGCGCGAAGGCGTCACCGCCCGTGGTCGACAGAACCGCCCCGGGCGTCGGCCGCAAGGCGGTGCTCTACGCAACCTGCTTCGTCAACTACAACAACCCAAGCATCGGCGAGGCGGCGCAGGCAGTGCTCGCCAAGAACGGGGTCGAGACAGCGGTGGTCTACCCGCAATGCTGCGGCATGCCGCAATTGGAGGGCGGCGATCTGGCGACCGTTGCGGCGGCGGCGAAAAGTGTCGCGACCGCTCTCGGCCCGTGGATCGACCGCGGCTACGATGTGATCGCGCTGGTGCCGTCCTGCGCGCTGATGCTGAAATTCGAATGGCCGCTGATCGCTCCGGACGACGCCGCAGTGAAGAAGCTGTCCGAAGCCACCTACGACATCAGCGAGTACATCGTCCGCCTCGCCAAGGGCGAAGGTCTGGCGCCTGGGCTTGGCGCGCTCGAGGGCGGCGTCACCCTGCATATCGCTTGTCACGCCCGCGCCCAGAATATCGGCCAGAAATCGGCCGAGATGCTGCGCCTGCTTCCCGAAACCGAGATCAAGGTGATCGAGCGCTGCTCGGGCCACGGCGGCTCGTGGGGAGTAATGAAGGGCAATTTCGAGACCGCGATCAAGGTTGGCCGCCCGGTCGCGCGCGACGCGGTCAAGGAGAAAAGCCGTTACGTCTCTTCGGAGTGCCCGCTTGCCGGCCTCCATATTCTTCAGGGGATGGAGCTGCAGGCCAAGGATGGGGAAGTGCCCGCCCAATCGCATCACCCGATCGAGCTGTTCGCGCGCGCCTATGGGATCGCGGCGTCAGGAGCCTAGCCCATGAACCCTCAAACAAAAGCCAAGCGTACCTTGACCCGAGCCGACATCCTCCCCGCCGCCGAATACGCCGCGACGCGGCGCGAGCGCCGGCAGGTGATTACCGACCTGAAGAAGCGCCGGCGGTTGGAGGTCGGCCCGTTTGCCACGTTCCTTTTCGAGAACTACGAGACGATGTGGCAGCAAGTGCATGAGATGCTGCATGTCGAGAAGGGCGGCGAAGCCCAAATCGCCGACGAGCTGGAAGCCTATAATCCGATGATCCCGCAGGGGAACGAGCTGGTTGCGACGATCATGCTCGAAATCGACGATCCTGCGCGGCGTGCCAACGTGCTGGCTCGGTTGGGCGGCATCGAGAACCACGTCTTCCTCGAGGTCGCCGGCGCGCGGATCGCCGGCCAACCCGACTCCACCCGCGAAAACACCAGCCCCGACGGCAAGGCGTCCTCGGTGCAATTCGTCTGGTTCCGCTTCACACCGGAAGAGGCGGCCCGCTTCAAGGCGCCCAACGCCCGTGTCATCGCCGGGTTCGATCACCCCAATTATTCGCATATGGCGGTGATGCCGGAAGCGGTTCGTGCCGCCTTGTCGCAAGACCTCGACTAGCGCGATCGCCGCGACGATGGCGCTACCGGCGGCACCGCCACCACGCGTCGCCCTAAGCACCCTGTTTTATGAGTTCCTCAGGGTCTCGTTGCTCGCCTCCGGCGGCGGTATTGCCTGGGCGCACCGCATCGCCGTCGACCGGCGCCGCTGGCTGGACGATGTGGAATTCACCGACATCGTGAGCGTCTGCCAGTTCATGCCGGGGCCGAACGTCATCGGCATCGCGGTATGCGTCGGCGCGCGGTTGCGCGGGCTGCCCGGCGCGATCGCCGCGACTGCCGGTTTCATCCTGGTCCCCGGTATCGCCGGATTTTTGCTCGGCGTGCTGTGGCTTCGTCACACCGGCGTGCCGCTGCTTCAAAATGTCCTCATCGGAATTTCCGCCGCGGCTGCGGGCATGATGATCGCCACCGGCTTTCGGTTGTTGCGAGCCTATCGCCGGCATCTACCGGCGCTACTGTTCGCCGGGCTCGCCTTCGCCGGCATCGCGATCGGCCAGGTCCCGTTGCTCCTCGTCTTGCTGGTGTTGGCGCCGCTCAGCATCGGCACCGCCGCCATCGGCGCCGGGCGAACGCGATGAGCGACCCTGCGGCGCTCGGCCGCCTCGCCGCCCATCTTGCGTTGCTGTCATCGATCAGCTTTGGCGGCGTGCCCAGCGTCCTACCGGACATCCACGCGTTCGTCGTCGCCAACCACTGGCTGACCGACCGCGATTTCGCGGATTTCCTTGCGGTGTCTCAGGCGATCCCTGGGCCCAACATGATCCTGATGATGAGCTTTATCGGCTGGAAAGTGGCCGGGCTTCCCGGCGCGATCGTCAGCGCCTGCGCGACCTTCGCCCCGCCCTGCGTGATGTACTTCGCCGCCTACCGGCTGTGGGACCGGTTTCGCGAAGCGCCGTGGCAGAAGATTGCCCGCGCCGGTCTCGCTCCGCTGACCGCCGGGCTGGTCATTGCCGGTGGCACCGTGATGGCCCGCACCGCGGACATCAGCGCGACCGCGATCGGCGTCACCGCCGCAGCGGCCGCGCTGTTGCTGTTCACACGGCTCAACCCTTTATGGGTGTTGGGCGGCGCCGGGTTATTCGGCGCGCTGGGAATCCTCTGATCGCCGCCTCAAGGAATGTTCTCGGTCGGATACACACCCCAGATATTCGCGCGCTCGATCCAGCCGGTGATATCGCCGGCCTCGATCCGGCACCAGCCGCCGCGGCATTCGAGCAGCTGCGCCACGACCCCGGGCTCGGCGCGCGCGACCAACGCCGCGCCCATGTCCGGGCTCTTCCGGATGCCGCGGATGCCACCGGTAACGACGACATCGCGGCGGCTGCCGATCATCTTCTCGTGCACCCAGCCGTCGGTACCCTGCGAGTCGCGCACATGCCGCCAATGATCGAGCTGGCCGAGTATCTCGACCGGCCAGCCCCGGCGCACGAAGACCCAGTCGACCGGATAACGGTCGCCCGGCCCCTTGCGCAGGTAAACCTTGTCGGCGTGAAGGCTGGCAAAGCGCGGCACCACGTCGCTGCCATTCGCGGCGACGGCCATACCCGGCTGCGGAATCACCATCGCGATCGCCAGAAGCCCGGCGACCGCCTTCCCCCAATGTCTTCGGGCCATGTTTTCCCCCGAGGGCCCGAAGACAGGCATAAGGTTCCGCCACGCGGGGCGTCAAGCCCGGCGCGGATTTCAGAGTCGGATCAATGACTAAGACTGCTTGGCGAGCGCCTTAACCCCGCAGGTCGGGCAGTCGGGATCCTTGGCGATTCGGATGCGATGGAAGCGCACGCGCAGCGCATCGTAGATCAATAGCGTGCCGTCGAGGCTCTCGCCGAGAC
Source organism: uncultured Alphaproteobacteria bacterium (assembly GCA_963773625.1). Lineage (GTDB taxonomy): Bacteria > Pseudomonadota > Alphaproteobacteria > ATCC43930 > CGMCC-115725 > DATARH01. Next base: position 104,856 of record CAVZCJ010000001.1, read on the forward strand.
CCAGCAACTCCTTGAGCACCTCGACCGCCTGCAGCGTACCGAGCACCCCGGCGACCGCCCCTAAGATGCCGGCCTCCTCGCAGCGCGGCACCATGTCTGGCGGCGGCGGCTCACGGAACAGGCAGCGGTAGCACGGGTGTCCGTCGCCGAGATACGGGCGGAACGTCGAGAGCTGCCCCTCAAACGGCGACAGCGCCGCGGCGACCAGTGGCTTCTTCAATCGGGCGCAGAGATCGGTCAACAGGTAGCGCGTCGCGAAATTGTCGCTGCCGTCGGCGACAAGATCGTAACGGCCGATCAATCCGGCGGCGTTCTCCGCATCAAGGCGGAACGCGTGGGTCTCGATCTTGATCCCGTCATTGAGCCGCGCCAGCGTTTCCGCGGCGCTCTCCACCTTGAGCTCGCCGACGCTCCCGGTCGCGTGAACGATCTGCCGCTGCAAATTGGTGATGTCGACGCGGTCGTTGTCGACAATGCCGATCGTGCCAACCCCGGCAGCCGCGAGATACATCAGCATCGGCGAGCCGAGCCCGCCGGCGCCGACCACGAGCACTCGCGACTGCAGCAGTTTTTCCTGCCCCTCTTCGCCGACCTCGTCGAGGATCAGATGGCGCGCATAGCGGCGAAATTGCTCTTCGCTCAGTTCCATGGGCCCTGCCTCACAAACCCTCGAAGAGCGGCGTCGACAGATAGCGCTCGGCGAAATCGGGAAGGATCGTAACGATCGTCTTACCCGCCATCTCGGGCCGAGCGCCGATTTCAAGCGCGGCGGCGAGCGCCGCGCCAGCCGAGATGCCGACCGCCACGCCCTCGAGCCGCGCCGCCTTCTGCGCCGCGCGCAACGCGGTGTCGAAGCCGATGCAGACGATTTCGTCGATCAGCGAGGTATCGAGGATGCTCGGAATGAACCCGGCTCCGATCCCCTGGATGCGGTTCGGCCCCGGCGGGCGTCCGGAAAGCACCGCGCTGTCTTCCGGCTCGACGGCCACCATCCGCAAACCCGGCTTGCGCGCCTTCAGAACCTCGCCGACCCCGGTCAGGGTGCCGCCGGTCCCGACGGCACTGACCACGACATCGACCACTCCAGCGGTATCGGTCCAGATTTCCTCGGCGGTGGTGCTGCGGTGGATTTCCGGGTTCGCCGGGTTGTCGAATTGCTGAAGGATGAGGGCGTCGGGAAAGGTTCGCACAATCTCCTCGGCGCGGGCGATGGCGCCGCGCATGCCCTGCGCGGGCGGGGTCAGCACGATTTCGGCGCCGAGAAACATCAGCATTTTGCGGCGCTCGATCGACATGCTCTCGGGCATGGTCAGGATCAGGCGGTAGCCTTTCGCAGCGCAGACGAAGGCGAGCGCGATCCCGGTATTGCCGGAGGTCGGCTCGACAAGCACGGTGTTCTTGGTGATCCGGCCGGCCTTTTCGGCCGCTTCGATCATCGCCAGGCCGATGCGGTCCTTGACCGAGGACAACGGGTTGAAGAACTCGCATTTGCCGATGATATCGGCCTCGACCCCAGCGTCGGCGGCAAGCCGCGACAGGCGTACGAGCGGGGTCGCGCCGATCGTGCCGAGGATGCTGTCATAGACCAGGCCGCGAAATTCCCCCCTCGCCGCGGCCGTCGTTGCGGTGTCCATGCTTCATCGCCCTCCGGTCTTGCCGATTGATGTAGGCCCGGCGGGCAATTACCGCAATGAATCCGTAATAGGCGTCAGATCGCGAAATCGCCGCCCTCGCCGATCCGGCCAGCGACACCGGCGCGATACGCCCGCATGCACAGGTCCTCGAGCGTTAGCGCATCGAGGCGGCGCATGGTCTCTTCCTGCAATTCGAGCCACAGCGGCCGCAGAACCTCCTGGCCGAGCGCGCTGCTCGGCGTTTCGATCGGGTCTGCGACTGTTTCGAGCTCGCGCACGGTACGGACGATGTCGCCGATGCTGATCCGGCGCCGCTCGCGCGCCAGCCGATAGCCGCCGCTGGGACCGCGGATGCCAATCAGCACCTTGTGCCGCACCAACTCCTGCAGCACCGGCTCCAGGTAGCGCCGGGGAATTCCCTGACGCGCCGTGATCTCGGACGAGCGCACCGGCGCGACGCCGCCGTTATAGGCAATGTCGAGCACCGCCTCGATCGCGAAGAGCAGCTTCTTGTTGAGCCGAATCATGCCGCTCCGTCGGCGCCTCCGTGTTTCGCCAATTAGTTTCGCTGCGACGTGTCGCCGCGGCAAGCGGAAGAAACGCCGGTCGACCCGAAGCCGCCTTCCTGCCGCTCGCCGCTGATGGAAAAGCTCTCCACCACCACGAATTCCGGTCGCGCGATGCGAGTGAAGACGAGCTGGGCAATGCGGTCTCCGGGCTTAATTTCCACTGCCGCGCTTCCCGGCGGGTTGCGGTTCCATACCGAGACCATCAGCGGGCCTTCATAGTCCGCGTCGATGAGACCGACAGCATTGCCGAGCACCAGGCCCTGGCGATGTCCCAGGCCCGAGCGGGGCAACACCAACGCGCACCATTCCGGATCGCCGATGCGAACGGCGATGCCGGACGACACCAGCACCGCCGGCGCCTGAGCCGCAACTGTGAGCGGCGCCTCAAGGCAGGCGTGGAGATCGAGGCCGGCGGCAAGGCTCGACCCGTAATGGGGAAACCCCCAGCCGGCAAGGCGCCCATCGAGGATTTTAAGTTCGACCCTCAACGGCGCTCAGCGTGCGCCGAGCGCCGTTGCGATGCGGTCGGCGAGCCGCGCCGCGACATCCTGCTTGGTCATCGCCGGCCAGTCATCGACGCCGTCGGCGCTGACGAGGTGGATCGTGTTGCTGTCGCCGCCGAACGTGCCGGTGCCGGGCGAGACGTCGTTGGCGAGGATCCAGTCGCATCCCTTCTTGAGTCCGCTTCGCCTTGGCGTTGGCGACGACGTTTTCGGTCTCGGCCGCAAAGCCGACGACGAGCGCCGGCCGGTCGTTGCCGCGATGCGCGATCGTGGCGAGGATGTCGGGGTTCTCGGCGAGCTTCAGCGTCGGCGGGCCCTTGCCGTTCTTCTTCAGCTTCTGGGACGCGACGGTTTCGACCCGCCAGTCCGAGACCGCCGCCGCCATCACCGCGACGTCGACCGGCAGACTGGCCTCGGCCGCGGCGAGCATCTCGGCGGCGCTCTCGATCGGCACTAGCTTGACCCCGGCCGGGGTCGGTTCCTGGGTCGGCCCGGAGACGAGAATGGTCTCGGCGCCAAGCGCGGCCAGCGCCGCGGCGATCGCATGGCCCTGCTTGCCGGAGGAGTGGTTCGACAAATAGCGCACCGGGTCGATCGCCTCGCGCGTCGGCCCGCTCGTCACCAGCGCGCGACGCCCGGCGAGACGCTGGTCGCCCGCCAGGCATTTCTCGATCGCGGCGACGATTTCCAACGGCTCAGCCATCCGCCCCGAGCCTACTTCGCCGCAGGCGAGATCGCCGGCATTGGGGCCGATGCGGCGCACGCCACGGGCCGCCAGGATCGCCATGTTGGCTTGCGTCGCGGGATGCGCCCACATCAGCGCGTTCATCGCCGGCGCGACAAGGATCGGCTTGTCGGAGGCGAGCAAAGTCGTCGCGGCCAGATCGTCGGCCATCCCCGCCGCCATCCGTGCGAGCAGATCGGCGGTCGCCGGCGCGACCACCAACAGGTCCGCCTCGCGCGACAGGCGGATATGGCCCATCTCGCTTTCGTCGGTCAGCGAGAACAAATCGCCATAGACCTTGTCTTCGCTGAGCGAGGCAACCGACAATGGGGTGACGAACTGTTCGGCGGCCTTGGTCATCACGCAACGCACGGCGGCGCCGCGGTCGCGTAGCCGGCGGATCACCTCGAGGCTCTTATAGGCCGCGATGCCGCCCGCAATGATGAGGAGTATGCGCCGGCCTTCAAGCACTGCCGCCTCCATGCCCGATCAGATGAGTATGCTACCGGCCAAACAAAAGCGCGACGGCGATTGCGACGAGCGCCCCGGCGGCAAGCCATAGCGGCGCGATCAGCCACATCAGCTCGCGCGCGCGATGCGCCGCTTGGGCCGCCAGCGTCTCGGCGTGGAGCACGACGCCTTCGCTCGACCATATCTCGACCAGCGTGCCGAAGTTACGCATCAACCCCGGTATCCCGTCGAGGATTTCGACGATGTTGTCGAAGCGTTGGCGCAGTTGCGCCTCGGGGCCACGATTGTCCTGCATCCACCGTTCGATCAGCGGCCGCGCCATCGCCCAGATGTTGACCGTGGGATCGAGCTGACGCCCGACGCCTTCGACCAGAACCATGGTCTTCTGCAGCAGCAGGAGCTGCGGCTGGGTCTCCATTTCGAACTGCTCGGTGACGCGGAACAGCTGCGCCAGCAGCCGTGCGATCGAAATCTCCGCGAGCGGCTTGCCGAGGATCGGCTCGCCGATCGAGCGGGCGGCCTGGGTGAACTCGTCGACCGAGCGATGCGGCGGGACGTAGCCGGCGGCGAAATGCACCTCGGCGACGCGGCGGTAATCGCCAGTCAGAAATCCCACGAGCATGTCGGCGAGGAAGAACCGCGTCGTGCGGTCGAGCCGTCCCATGATGCCGAAATCGACGACCGCGATCGCGCCGTCCGGCTCGACGAACATGTTGCCGGGATGCAAGTCGGCGTGGAAAAACCCGTCGCGAAACACCTGGTTGAAAAAGGCCTCCGCCGCCTTCTTCAGCAGCGCGCCGATGTCGTGCCCAGCGGCGACCAGCGCCTCGCGGTCGTTGAAGCGGATGCCGGCGACCCGGCTGATCGTCAGAACGTTCCGGCCGGTGCGGCGCCAATCGACCTTGGGCACATGATATCCTGCGTCGCCGGCAAAATTCTCCGCGAGCTCCGACGCGGCCGCGGCCTCGAAACGCAAATCCATCTCGAGCTCGACCGATTGCTCGAGGGTTTGCACGATTTCCCGCGGCTTCAAGCGGCGCAGCGCCGGCCTGGTCCGCTCGATAACGCGCGCCAGCCAACGCAAGAGGTCCAAATCGCGGTTGAACGCGCGGGCGATCCCGGGCCGCAACACCTTGACCGCCACATCATCGCCGTCGCTCGTCGTCGCGAAGTGTACCTGGGCGATCGAGGCCGCCGCTATCGGCGTATCGTCGAACATGAGGAACAGTTCGGCGACCGGGCAGCCGAATTCCGCTTCGATCAGCCCCCTCGCCTCGCTCGCCGGAAACGGCGGCAGCTTGTCCTGCAGCAGTGCCAGGTCCGCGGCGATCTCGTCCCCCAGCAGATCGGCGCGCGTCGCCAGCATCTGGCCGAGCTTGATGAAGGCCGGGCCGATCGCCTCGAACGCGGCGGCGAGGCGCTGCCCCGGCCGGTCGGCGACGCCGCGGCGACGCAACAGCCGCGCGGCGCGCAAGAGCGGACGCGGTCCGATCGGCTCGAACAAGAACAACGCGTCGTAGCGCGCGAGGGTTAAACCGATGCCGAGAAGCCGAGCGACGTGACCAATACTGCGCAATAGCCCCAGCACTTGCTGGCTCAGATCCGCCAGGCCGAATACAACATGGCGATGCCGCCAGTCAGATCGCGGAACTTCACTTGATCGAGACCGGCCGCCTCGGCGAGCTCGCAAACCGCCGCTTGGGGCGGAAAGCGTCGGATGCTCTCGACGAGATAGGTGTAAGCGTCGCGGTCGCCGGTGACCGCCGCCCCGATCCGCGGCAACACCTGGAAACTGTAGAGATCATAGGCGGCGGCGAGCCAGGGCGTCACGGCAGGCGCGAATTCGAGGCACATAAACCGCCCGCCCGGCTTCAGCACGCGGCGTGCCTCGGCGAGGGCGCGATCGATGTTGGTGACGTTCCTCAGCCCGAAGGCGATCGTGTAGAGATCGGCAGTGCGGTCCGCCATGGGCAGCGCCTCGGCATCGCCGCACACCCATTCGATACCCATGAGGATACCGTCGTCGATCGCGCGGGCGCGGCCCACCTCGAGCATCTTCTCATTGACGTCGCAGACGAAGACTTGCCCGCCTTTTCCCGGATCGAGCCGCTTCAGCGCCCGCCGGGCGATATCGCCGGTGCCGCCGGCGACATCGATCAGGGTCTGTCCCGGCCGCGGCGCGAGCCAGGCAATCATCTCGTCCTTCCACCAGCGGTGGATGCCGCCGCTCATCAAATCGTTCATCAAATCGTAGCGGCCGGCCACGCTGTCGAACACGCCGCGCACCAGCGGCGCCTTGGCCGTGCGAGCGACCCGGCGAAAGCCGAAATCGGCTTCGGCTTCAGGGTGTTCCCCAGGGCGCACTCTTGTCTCTTGGCGGCGCATCGGGCAGGAAGATAGCTCCATGCCCGAATTACCCGAAGTCGAAACCGTGCGGCGCGGCCTGGCGCTCAGGATGACCGGCCGCCACATCACCCACGCAGAGCTGCGCCGGCAGGATCTGCGCCGTCCGTTCCCGCCTATGCTGGCGAAGCGGCTCACCGGCGCTGCGGTGGGCAAGCTCAAGCGGCGCGGCAAGTACATCCTGATCGAGCTCGACGACACCGGAACGCTGCTCCTGCATCTCGGCATGTCGGGCCGGATCACCACAGGCGATACGACAACCCCGTACGCGCGCCACGACCATGTGGTTCTGACGCTCGACGACGGCACCGTGGTGCGCTTCAACGACGCGCGCCGCTTCGGCCTCGTCGACTACATCAAGCGCGGCGAGGAGGCGGCGCACCCGCTGCTCGCCGGCATGGGGCCGGAGCCACTGGAACCCGGCTTCGGCGGCGCGTACCTGGCGAAAGCGCTCGCCGGCAAGATGACATCCATCAAGGCGGCGCTGCTCGACCAGAAGATCGTCGCCGGGCTCGGCAACATCTATGTCTGCGAAGCGCTGTTCCGCGCCGGCGTCTCGCCGCGCCGGCTTGCGGCGACCTGCACTGGCGCGCGCGCCGACAAGCTTGCCGCGGCGATCAAAAGCGTGCTGACCGCGGCGATCGAGGCTGGCGGATCGTCGCTGCGCGACTATGTCCAGACCGATGGCGAGCTCGGCTATTTCCAGCATCACTGGGCGGTTTACGGCCGCGAGGGCGAGCCTTGCCCCGGCTGCACCTGCAAGGAAGGGGTGCGCCGCATCGTCCAATCGGGGCGCTCGACGTTCTATTGCGCCAAGAAACAGCGCTAGGAGGTTTCGATGAGTGACGCCCACGAGAAAACCGTACTGGTCGAGCGGCAGGGCGCCGTCGGCATCGTCCGGCTCAACCGGCCCTCGGCGCTCAACGCGCTCAACGCCAGGCTGATCGAGGAGCTTGGTGCCGCGCTCGACGACCTCGAATTCGATCCCGCGATCGGCGCCATCGTCCTCACCGGCAACGAGCGCGCTTTTGCCGCCGGCGCCGATATCAAGGAGATGCAGGCCAAGACTTATATCGAAGCCTACACGCAGGACTTCATCACCCGCGGGTGGGAGCGCGTCGGCCAATGCCGCAAGCCGGTGATCGCCGCGGTCGGCGGCTTCGCGCTCGGCGGCGGCTGCGAGGTGGCAATGATGTGCGACATCGTCATCGCCAGCGAAACCGCCAAGTTTGGCCAGCCCGAAATCAACCTCGGTACCATGCCCGGCGCCGGCGGAACCCAGCGCCTGCCGCGCTTTGTCGGCAAGGCCAAGGCAATGGATCTTTGCCTTACCGGCCGGATGATGGACGCGCAAGAGGCGGAGCGCGCCGGCCTCGTCAGCCGTATCGTCCCGGCCGAGAAGCTGATGGAAGAGGCGCTGGCCGTCGCCCAGCGCATCGCCGGGCTGTCGCAGCCGGTGGTGATGATGGTCAAGGAGTCGGTCAACCGCGCCTTCGAGACGACGTTGGCCGAAGGCGTGCGCTTCGAGCGCCGTCTGTTCCATTCAACCTTCGCCACCGAAGACCAGAAGGAGGGGATGGCGGCTTTCGTCGAGAAGCGGAAACCCGCTTTCAAGAACCGCTAATCCGCCATGCGGCCGGCTCAGGTTGACGCTGAGGGCCGCCGCCGATATAAGCGCGTTTCTCAAGCCACCGCGGGTCACGATGCCTTACCACAAATCAGCGGAAAAACGCGTTCGCCAAACCGAAAAGCGCACCGAAGTCAACAGCTCGCGGAAGAGCCGCGTCGGGACCTATGTGAAGAAGGTGGAGGGCGCGATCGCGACCGGCGACAAGAGTGTCGCGCAAGCGGCATTTCAGGAGGCACAGCCGGAATTGCATCGCGCCGTGACCAAGGGCGTGATGCATCGCAACACCGTCGCTCGCAGATTGTCGCGATTGGCCGCTCGAATCAACGCACTTTGATCTGCTCTCGGCGCGTTGCGGGGCGGCTGTCGAAAAGGGCAGCATCCTCCATTTGGATGAACGTATGACGCGATAAAAAAATCGAACAACTCGTGCTTCGACCCTGTTGCCATCGATCCGTCATCTAAGCTAAAGTCTCAACCGTCGGAGCAAAAAGACGACGGCTCCCTGTAAAATTCAGTTACTAGCTCAAATTTAGAAGGTCTAAAAGCTTACGCGGCATTATTGCGCGCGCGAGGACTGCTATCTGCTGAATGAAATAAGGAAATAAATCAATGTAATATTACAATTCAACAAACCATCTCTGGCAAACCTCGCGGCGTCTTAGAACCAAGTCTGTACAAACTGGGGGGCAATCTTGGTGGCGCAAGTGACTCAGTCCGACGGGAACGGTGCCGTGCCGCAGAGCTCTCTTCCTTGCTGGATCCGGGTGCTGGGACGCTTAAGACGCGAAGTGGGCGAAACCGCTTACCGTTCCTGGTTCCGGTCGATGACCGTGGAACGAGTGGACGGCGACGAGGGGGTCATAGGCGTACCGACGCGGTTTTTGCGCAACTGGGTTTCGGCCCATTACTCCGACCGGCTGTTGGAATTATGGCAATCCGAAAACAACACCGTCCGGCGCATCTCGTTCGTGATCTCACCCCAAGGCGCCCGAGATCGGCCGGAGGAGCATCCCCGCAAGGAAGGCGCCACACCTAATGCCGTTGCGACTACCGCGGATCCAGTTCCAGATGGCTCTCCCGAAATCGTTGACGACAAGGCTCAGCTCTCCGGACCACTCGACCCACGTCTGACCTTCGAGAACTTCGTCGTCGGCAAGCCCAACGAGCTTGCCCATGCGGCGGCGCGCCGGGTAGCCGAGGCTTGCGCCGCATCGAAGCGCTCCGTGCCGTTCAACCCGCTGTTCCTCTATGGCGGTGTCGGCCTCGGCAAGACGCATCTAATGCATGCAATCGCCTGGCACGTACGGAAGACCGCACCCAGCTGCAAGGTCATCTACCTGTCGGCCGAAAAGTTCATGTACCAGTTCATCCGGGCACTGCGCTTCCGCTCGACGATGGATTTCAAGGAACAGTTTCGTTCGGTTGATTTGTTGATGATCGACGACGTCCAGTTCATCAGCGGCAAGGAGTCGACCCAGGAAGAGTTCTTCCACACCTTCAACGCGCTGGTGGATCAGAATCGGCAGATCGTGATCTCGGCCGACAAGTCACCCTCCGATCTTGAAGGGCTGGAAGAGCGAATGCGCTCACGGCTTGGCTGGGGGCTCGTCGCCGACATCCATCCCACAACATACGAGTTGCGGCTTGGCATTCTCGAATCGAAGGTAGAGCAGATGGGCCTGCGGCTGCCGCAGAAGGTCATGGAGTTCCTCGCGCACAAGATTACCTCCAACGTGCGCGAACTAGAGGGAGCGCTGAACCGCCTCGGCGCCCATGCGCAGCTCGTCCGGCGCGACCTGACGCTGGAAAACGCGCAGGAGCTGTTGCGCGACCTGTTGCGTGCTAGCGAGCGGCGCGTGACGATCGACGAGATCCAACGCCGCGTCGCCGAGCACTTCAACATCAAGATGGTCGAGATGACGTCGAGCCGGCGCGCCCGCGTCGTCGCCCGCCCGCGCCAAGTGGCAATGTATCTGGCCAAGCAGCTGACTCAGCGCTCACTGCCCGAAATCGGCCGAAAGTTTGGTGGCCGAGACCACACCACCGTGATGCACGCGGTGCGCAAGATCGAAGAACTGACGCGCAGTGACCGGGCTCTCGCCGAGGATGTCGACGTGTTGCAGCGCATGCTGGGAAGCTAGCCCGTCTTTCGTGGGGGCCGGCCCCTTCCACCGCGAATGAGGCTGGGGGGATGGGGCTTCCATGCTATGATGCTTAACCGTCCGCCGCCCCCGACACGATCCGGTCGGAACGGCGGCCGGGGTTTCCCTCCGGCCCTTTAACGGTCACCGCGACAACCATGAAGCTCACCATCGAAAGAGCCGTACTTCTCAAGGCGCTAAGCCACGTTCAAAGCGTTGTCGAGAGGCGGACGACCATCCCCATCCTGTCGAACGTGCTGTTGCAAGCCGGCTCGGGAAAGCTGGCTTTAAGCGCCACCGACATGGACCTCGAGATCGTCGAGGCGGTGCCCGCGCGAATCGGCAGTGACGGCCGCACCACCGCACCGGCGCATACGCTCTACGACATCGTCCGCAAGCTGCGCGAGGGCGCGCAGGTCGAGCTCGAAACCATCGGCGACCGCAACGAGATGGTGCTGCGTTCGGGGCGCTCGACCTTCACCCTCGCCTGCCTCCCGCCCGAAGACTATCCGGTGATGACGGGCAACGATCTGCCGCATCGGTTCACGTTGACAGCCGCCGAGTTGCGCACCCTCATCGACCGTACCCGCTTCGCGATCTCAACCGAGGAGACGCGCTACTACCTCAACGGCATCTATCTCCACGCAACCACTGCGAACAACGTGCCGATGCTGCGCTCGGTGGCGACCGACGGGCATCGCCTGGCGCGCTACGAGATGACCGCGCCCGAGGGCGCCGCGAGCCTTCCGGGCGTGATCGTGCCACGCAAGACGGTTCTCGAGCTGCGCAAGCTTGTCGAGGAAGGCGAGGACGAGGTGCAAATCGCCTTGAGCGATACGAAAATCCGCTGCGCCATCGGCGAGGCGGCGCTGACCTCGAAGCTGATCGACGGTACCTTTCCGGATTACGACCGGGTAATCCCGACTGGCAACGACAAGATGCTCGAAGTGCCGTGCAAGGAGTTCGCCGAGGCAGTCGACCGCGTGTCGACCATCTCGACCGAGCGGAGCCGCGCGGTAAAACTGGCGATCGACAAGGGCGTTCTTACCGTGTCGGCGACCAGCCCGGAAAACGGCACGGCGGTCGAGGAAGTCGAGGTTCGCTACCAGGCGAGCCCGATCGAGATCGGCTTCAACTCGCGGTATCTACTCGACATCACCGAACAGATCGAGGGCGAGGCGGCGCTGTTCGCGATGGCTGACGCAGCCTCGCCGACGGTGGTTCGCGACAGCGCCGACACGAGCGCGCTCTACGTGCTGATGCCAATGCGCGTCTAGTGCCGAAATCATAATAATTTTCAGCCTTTTAACCTAGTTTTTGGGGCTCCCCCACCCCATATCAACGGGTATGCGAATGGGGGCGTATGACGAGCGCAATCAGGGCGAAATCGGGGTGCTTTCAGCCCCGAAAATGCGCGTCGGCGTGACCCGTCTCACCATGACCGATTTCCGCAATTACCGAACCGCCCAGCTCGACCTCGGCGCGGGTCCTATCGTTCTGACCGGGCCCAACGGCGCCGGCAAGACCAACCTGCTCGAAGCCGTGTCGCTGCTTTCCCCAGGCCGCGGGCTGCGCAATGCGAAGCTCAGCGACTTCGACCGCCGCGTCGGCGGGAGCGAAACAAGCAGCTGGGCCGTCGCCGCGACCCTTAACACTGGCCGCGGCGCGACCCGCGTCGGTACCGGACGGGACTCCGCCGTGGGCCTTCAGCCCACGGGCCTGTCCCGTGGGGGCGAGCGCCGTGTCGTCAGGATCGACGGCGAGCCGGCGCGCGGTCAGGCGGCGCTCGGCGAGCTCGTCGGTATCACGTGGCTGACCCCGCAGATGGACCGGCTGTTCATCGAGGGTCCCTCTGCTCGTCGACGCCTGCTCGACCGGCTGGTGCTTGGCCTCGACCCGGCGCATGCCTCGCGCGTCGCCGCATACGAGCACGCGATGCGCGAACGCTCGCGGTTGCTGCGCGACGGGCCTTCCGATCCGGTCTGGCTTGACGCGCTCGATGAGACGATGGCCGCCCAAGGCGTCTCCGTCGCCGCCGCCCGCCGCGAAGCGGTCGAGCGTCTCGACCGAGCGTGCGCCAAGGCCGAAGGGCCGTTCCCCCGCGCTCGCCTCGCCCTTGCCGGGACGGTCGAAGCCTGGCTCGATGAGGTGCCGGCGCTCGCCGCCGAGGAGCGCTTTAAGGTGGCGTTGAAGCAGGCTCGTCCTGCCGACGCAATCGCCGGCGGCGCCTCGGTTGGGCCGCACCGCTCCGATCTCGCCGTCAGCCATGCCGAGACCGGCACTCCCGCCGAGAGCATGTCGACCGGCGAACAGAAGGCGCTGCTGATCTCGATCGTGCTGGCCCATGCCCGGCTGCAGCGCGAGACCCGTGGCGACCCGCCTCTTTTATTGCTCGACGAGGTCGCCGCGCATCTCGACGCCGCGCGTCGCGAAGCGCTGTTTGAGGAGCTGCTCGACCTCGATGGCCAGGTCTGGCTGACCGGCACCGATATCGCCCTCTTTGCGCCGCTGCGCCCCTCTGCCCGGTTCCTGGCGGTGAGCGGCGGCACCCTCTCCGAAACAACCGTCTGAAGCTGATGAACAATACCGAGCATCCGACCGAACCCAAGCCGAACGGCGCGAACGGTATGCTGCCACCGGCTGGCCCTCCGCCAGTTGCCGCTGACGGCGAGCCGCGCGCCTATGACGAGACGCTCGATCACCGTGCTGCACGGGCTCGACCCGGTGCGCAAGCGGCCCGGCATGTATATCGGCGATACCGATGACGGCTCGGGCCTACACCATATGGTCTACGAGGTCGTCGACAACGCCATCGACGAAGCGCTGGAGGGTTATTGCGACACGGTTACGGTGACGCTCAACGCCGACGGCTCGTGCACGGTCACCGATAACGGCCGCGGCGTCCCGGTCGGCATTCACCAGGAGGAAGGCGTCTCCGCGGCCGAGGTCATCATGACCCAGCTTCATGCCGGTGGAAAATTCGACCAGCAATCGTACAAAGTGTCCGGTGGGCTGCACGGCGTCGGCGTATCGGTCGTCAACGCGCTCTCGACGACCCTCGAGATGCGCATCTTCCGCAACGGCTCGGAATGGTTCATGCGCTTCCACGACGGCGTGCCCGAGGCGCCGCTCGCCGAACTGGGCCCCGCCCCGATTTGGCCGGAAGGCTCAAACCGAGCCGGCACGCAGAAAACCGGTACCGAGATCACCTTCCTGCCCAGCGCGCAGACCTTCACCTCGCTGGAGTTCGATTTCACCACGCTGGAGCACCGGCTTCGGGAACTCGCCTTCCTGAACGGCGGCGTGACCCTGGTGCTGACCGACAAGCGCGGCCTCGAACCGAAGACCGTGACCTTCCACTACGAAGGCGGCATCGAGGCCTTTGTCGAATATCTCGACCGCTCGAAGCAGGCGCTGCACGCGCCGGCGATCGCGATCCGCGGCGAGAAGGACGGCATGCTCGTCGAGATCGCGATGGAGTGGACCGACTCCTATCACGAGACGATGCTGTGCTTTACCAACAACATCCCGCAGCGCGACGGCGGCAGCCATCTCGCCGGCTTCCGCGCGGCCTTGACCCGCACGGTCAACACCTATGCGACCGATAGCGGCATCGCCAAGAAGGAGAAGGTCGCGCTCGCCGGCGAGGACATGCGCGAGGGCCTTACCTGCATCCTCTCGGTGAAACTGCCCGACCCGAAATTCTCGTCGCAGACCAAGGACAAGCTGGTGTCGTCCGAGGTGCGCCCGGTGGTCGAGGGCATCGTCGGCGACAAGCTGCAGCAATGGTTCGAGGAGCACCCGGCCGAGGCGCGCAAAGTCGTCGCCAAGGTCGTCGAGGCGGCGGCGGCGCGCGAGGCGGCGCGCAAGGCGCGCGACCTCACCCGGCGCAAGAGCGCGCTCGACATCGCCAACCTGCCCGGCAAGCTCGCCGACTGCCAGGAGCGCGACCCGGCGAAGAGCGAAATCTTCATCGTCGAGGGCGACAGCGCGGGCGGCTCGGCCAAGCAGGGCCGCGACCGCCGCTTCCAGGCGATCCTGCCCTTGAAGGGCAAGATCCTCAACGTCGAGCGCGCCCGCTTCGACCGGATGCTCGCCTCGGCCGAGATCGGCACCCTCATCCAGGCGCTCGGCACCGGTATCGGCAGCGAGGATTTCGACGCCGAGAAGGCGCGCTATCACCGCATCATCATCATGACCGACGCCGACGTCGATGGCAGCCACATCCGCACGCTGCTGTTGACGTTCTTCTACCGCCAGATGCCGCAGCTGATCGAGAAGGGCTTCCTCTACATCGCCCAGCCGCCGCTCTACCGGCTGCAGCGCGGTAATGCAAAGCCCGTCTACCTCAAGGACGACCCGGCGCTCGAAGCCTATTGCTCCGAGACGGCGCTGCGCGACGCGGTCTTCACCCAGCACAACGGCGGACAGCGCGGCGCCAACGATCTACGCGGCCTGCTCGAGCAGGCACGCGCCCATCGCCGGCTGCTGCTGGCGCTCAACGCCAAGGTCGGCAATCTCACGATCGTTGAGCAGGCGGCGATCGCCGGCGCGTTTACCGGCGACCCGGCCGACGCGGCACGGCAGACCGCCGAACGGCTCAACCTGATGGGCGAAATTCAAGACGGTCTTTGGCTCGGTGAGACCAACCGCACCGAAGACCTCATCTTCAGCCGCACCAAGCAAGGCGTCGGCGAACGCCGGCTGATCGAAGCGGCGCTGATGAACAGCAGCGAGGCGCGCCGGCTGACCGCCGACGCCGCCGAGCTGCGCGAGACCTATGACCGGCCAGGCAAGCTCGCCGCGCGCGACCGCGAATACGCCATCACCGGACCGGTGAGCCTGGTCGAAGCGATCATGGAGATCGGCCGCCGCGGCATCGAGGTCAACCGCTACAAGGGGCTCGGCGAGATGAACCCCGAGCAGCTCTGGGAGACGACGCTCGACCCGGAAATCCGCTCGCTGCTGCAGGTCAGGGTCAGCCATGCCGACCTCGCGGAGGAAACCTTCTCGACCCTGATGGGCGACGTCGTGGAGCCGCGCCGCGACTTTATCCAGGCCAACGCGCTGAGCGTCGCGAATTTGGATGTTTGAGCGACCCTCTGTTGGGCGCGCTAACGCCGCCCGTAGTGAAAGCGGCAGGACAGGATCTCGATCTGTTGCTCCGACCCGCTGCCCGTGATCCGATAGACTAGGCGGTGTTCGCCGGTTATCCGGCGTGACCACCATCCCGCGTACTCACGGCGCAAAGGCTCGGGTTTTCCGATCCCAGTAAAGGCTGACTGTTGGATATCCGCAATCAGCTGGTCGATACGGTCAACAATGTCGCGCCGGGATTCTTGCCAGAAGACGTAATCCCGCCATGCCTCCCTGGTGAATACGACCCTCATTCACCAGGCTTGAACTCAACGAAATCTCCCGCTTCGGCCTCTGCCAGCGAGCGGCGCAGATGCTCCGCATTCGCTGGACTGCTCAGAAGATGCAGCGTTTCTTCGAGGCTCTCATACTCGGCCAGCGACATCATCACCACCGGATCGCCGTTCTGGCGCGTGACGAGCAAAGGGGCCCGATCGGCGCACACCTTATCCATCTGCGCCTTGAGCGTCTGCCGCAGTTCCGAATAAGAAATCGTGTCCATGACGCGCCTCCAGCTTGTACTTAAATAGGTACAAGTCGGGGATTTGTCAAAGACGGCTGCCGTGTTACTCCGCGGCTTCCTTGATCCCCGCCCCGGGCAGCGCTTCGCTGCCGGTCCAGGGGTGCTCGGCGACGTCGAACAGCACGCCTTCGGGCCCGTACAGCTTGACCTCGAAACCGCCTCTGCGGTCCGGGTTCTCCTGGTCCATGTAGTGCGTGCCGCCCGAGCGCCTCGACCGCCTTTTGCGCCTCGTCGATATTGTCGACGAGGATGCCGAAATGGTGCAGCCCGGTGTAATCCATCCCCTTGCCGATCTGGTCGCTCTTGAAGCGCAGGATCGCGAGGTCGATGGTGCCGTCGCTGATGTGGTGGCCGTAAGCCAGCGTCCCGTCATTGCTGCTCACGAGCTTGAAATCGAACGCCTTGCAGTAGAAATCGGCCATCGCGTCGGGGTCTTTGCAGGCGATGGCGAGGTGGCGCAGCTTGGCCATGATTTCGGTTCCTTTAATCGGTGAAGTTCGACGTCTAATCTCTCTTACCCGTCATGCCCGGCTTTATGCCGGGCATCCACGTGGATGGCCGGAACAAGTCCGGCCATGACGGGGAAAGGGGCGAGCAGAGCCCGCGTTACTCGGCCGCGTCTTTGAGCGGCGCGGGCAGCGGCTCCGCGCCGGCCCAGCCGTGCTCGGCGATGTCGAACAGCACGCCTTCGGGGCCGAAGAACTTCTTCTCGAAATATCCGGCCTGGTGCCCGTCCTGGCCCTGGTCGATGTAGTGCTTGGCGCCGAGGCTCGCGAGCTTCTTCTCGAACGCGTCGACATCCTCGACCAGCACGCCGAAATGGTGCAGCCCGCGATAGTCCATGCCCTTGCCGAGCTGGTCGGTCTTGAACTTGAGGATCGCCATGTTGAGCGTGCCGTCGGAGAGGAACACGCCGTCGGCGAGATAGCCGTTCGGCCGGCCGACTTCCTTGAAGTCGAACGCCTTCTTGTAGAACTCGGCCATCGCCTCGGGGTCTTCGGCGGCGATCGCGATGTGACGGAGCTTGGGCATGGCGTCCTCCGGAATGAGTTGCTGAATTGCTTCTATCACGTTAGCGCATCGAGCGAAATCTCGGCCAGCAGCCGCGCCAAATTCTTGCCGACCTTGGCGCAGCGCCTCGTCGCGGGTGAACAGGCCGAAGCGGTCGAACTCGCGCAGCCGCGTGCCGTCGCGCAGGACGAAGTATTCCGAGCAGATCAGCGTCGCCGGATCGGGCAATTCGCGGCACGACCCAGGCAAACAGCGCCAGATCCTTGTCGCGCAGATAGGGAAACGTGCCGAGAGCGGACAACGCGCCGGTCGGCGCGGCCAGCCCGGTTTCCTCGCGCAGCTCGCGCCGCGCCGTTTGCTCCAAGGTTTCGCCCCGCTCGATCCCGCCCTTGGGGATGTCCCAGCGCGGCGAGCGCGTGGCGTGGCCGAGCACCAGGCGCTTGCCGTCGGTGACGATGACGCCGCAGCTGATCGTTTTCGCCGGCAACGCGGTTACGGGGCGCGACCCGCCGATCACGCCGCCATACCAGCCGCTATACCGGCCGTCTTCGGTGCGCTTGTCGCTATCGGCGCAGGCAGCGAGCGCGAGACAGGCAAGCAGCACCAACGCAAGGCGCCTCATTTCGCGGCCTCGTAGCGCGCGACCTCTTCGGCATTCTGGGCGCGGAACCGCGTTACCGCCGCCGCATGCGCGGCCTGCTCCGCCGCTCCGTATTCGGTGTGCGGCCGCGGCTCGTCGTCGAAATGCCCGTAGCGGTCGACGCCGCGCACCAGCATCGCCGATTGCCGCACGCTGGCCCGGCAGGTCGCCGAGGTCGGGATGTAGCTGATGCCGAAGCCAATGCGCCGGTCGCTCGACAGGTTCGGCCCGGAGCGATGGATCAGATGGGTATGGTGCAGCGACATCTGCCCGGCCTTCAGCGCCATGAACACGCTGCCCTCGCGCGCGAAATCGACCGTCAGGGTCTGGCCGCGCGACAGGAGGTTGCTGTCGTCGGCGAACTGGCCGTGATGCAGCTGCCCGCGCGTGTGGCTGCCCGGCACCACCTCCACCGCGCCCGACTCCACCGGCACATCGGTCAGCGCCACCCAGGCGGTGACATGCACCGCGGGCTCGAGCCCGAAATAGGTCGCGTCCTGGTGCCAGCTCACATAGGCCGGGTCGCCCGGCGATTTCGGCCAGATCGTGAAGTGGAACAGGCGGATGTCCGGGCCGATCAGATGCCTCGACCGGGTCGAGCACCGCGGGATGGCGCACCAGCGCATCGACCCAGGGAAACAGCAGATGCGGCTTGAAATTGTGGCCCTTGCCGAATTGCCGCCCGTCGCGCCGCTCGAAATCTTCGAGCCGGTCGCGAAAGCCGCGCGCCTCTTCCCGGCTGAAGGCGTCGATCGGAAACAGAAACCCGTCGCGGTGGTAGCGCGCGATCTCGGCGTCGGAAAGCCCTTGCCCATGCGGTTTGCCTCGATCGACCCGACCGCTTGTAGAAGCTAGGGACGAAGTGGCTGCCACGGCAATGGAGTCGAGGCCAATGACCGAATCGAACTCCGCTCCTACCGCGCGCTGATCGCCGGCCGGCGCGGCGCCGTCGCGGCGAACCATCCGCTGGCGGCGCAGGCCGGGCTGATGGCGCTGCGCGCCGGCGGCAACGCGGTCGACGCGGCGGTGGCGACGGCGCTGCGCGCTCGGCGTGGTCGAGCCGATGATGTCCGGGCTCGGCGGCGACGCGTTCTATCACGTGTTCGACGCCAAGACGCGGCAAGTCGGTGGTGTTCAACGGCACCGGCCCGGCGCCGCGCGCCGCGACCCCGGAGCGCTACGCCGGCGGCATCCCGCGCACCGGGCCGCTCTCGGTGTCGGTGCCGGGGATGCTCGCCGGGCTCGAGGCGATGCACCGCGAGTACGGCACGCCTCGCCTGGGCCGAGCTCTGCGTCGAGGCGATCCGGCTGGCGCGCGAGGGTTTCGGCGCGACCCCGAATTACCGGCATTTCGCCGGCGAATATCTCGCCACGATCGCAGGTCGACCGCCGCAGCGTCGCGGCACTTCCTGCGCGACGGCGCTCCGCCACCGGTCGGGACCCTGATCGTCCAGCCCGACCTTGCCCGCACGCTCGAAGAGATCGCCGCCGACGGGCGCGGAGACCTTCTATCGCGGCGCCCTCGCCCGCCGGCTCGCCAAGGCGCTGCCCGAATGCGGCACCCTGGTCGCCGAAGCCGACCTCGCCGAGTTCGAGGCCGAAATACAGCAGCCGATCGGCATCGACTATCGCGGCTTCCGCGTGCTGCAGGCGCCGCCGAACTCGACTGGGTTTGTCGTGCTGCAGGAGCTGAAGATCGCCGAGAATTTCGACCTCGCCGCGCATGGGCGCTCGGCTCGGCCGATCTGGTCCATGTGATGGTCGAGGCCAAGAAGCTCGCCTTCGCCGACCGCGAGCGCTGGGGCAGCGACCCGCGCACGCCATCGCCCTGGGCAAGCCGCCGTTCGACGAGATCCTGTCGGCCGAATATTGCGCCCGCCTCGCCGCGCGCATCGACATGCGCCGCGCCGCGCCGACCCGCTCGCTCGCCGACGCCGCCGGCGACACCACCTATTTCTGCACCGCCGACGGCGAGGGCAACGCCGTCTCCGGCATCCAGAGCATCAACAGCGGCTTCGGCTCGGGGGTGATGGCCG
This sequence comes from uncultured Alphaproteobacteria bacterium, assembly GCA_963773625.1. Classification (GTDB taxonomy): domain Bacteria; phylum Pseudomonadota; class Alphaproteobacteria; order ATCC43930; family CGMCC-115725; genus DATARH01. The sequence goes on from CAVZCJ010000001.1 coordinate 124,277, forward strand.
GCGATACCGGCATCCTCCTCAACAACCGCATGGCCTATTGGCACCTCGACCCCGACCACCCGAATTACCTGCGCCCCGGCCGCCGCGTGCGCCACACGATGAACCCGCCGCTGGTGCTGAAGGACGGCGAAGCTGTGGGGCGTCTTCGGCACCCCGGGCGCCGACAATCAGGTGCAGATCAACTTCCAGATCGCCACGGCGATGATCGATTTCGGCCTCGACCCGCAGCAGGCGGCCGAGATGCCGCGCTGGACCTCGATGGCGCCCGGCCAATACGCCAATTACCCGCATGACGGCCCCGACGTGCTGACCATGGAGCGGCGCTTCGCGGAGGACGTGCGCCGCGAGCTCGCCCGGCGCGGCCATCCGGTCAACACGGTCGGCGACCTCGACGGCCCGTGCAGCGTCGAGATCATCCGCCGATCGGACGGCGGCATGCTGCTCGCCGGCTCCGACCCGCGCCGTGACGGCTGGGCGTTGGCGTGGTGAGCCAAGCGATGAAGCGCGTGTTGACCGGAAGGTTCATGCACGAGACCAACACGTTCTCGGTCGTCAAAACCGACATGGCGCTGTGGCGGCGGCGCGACTTCCACACCGAGAACGAAATTCCCGCGGTGTTCCGCGGCACCCGCTCGGCGATGGGCGCGACCTTCGAGGCCGCCGACAGATTCGGCTGGAGCTTTGGTTCACCCGATCTCGGCGAATGCCAATCCGTCGGGCATCGTCACCGACGACGCTTTCGAGACCATCGGCGGGATGATCCTCGGCGCGGCCGAGCGGCAAGGCCCGATCGACGGCGTGCTGCTCCATCTGCACGGCGCGATGGTCACCGACAGCCATGAGGATGGCGAAGGCGAGCTGCTCGAGCGGCTGCGCCGCGCGCTCGGCCCCGACTGCCCGATCGTCGTCACGCTCGACCTCCACGCCAACGTCACGCAAAAGATGGCCGACCATGCGAGCGCGCTGATCGCGTTCCGCACCTACCCGCATATCGACATGTACGAGCGCGCCTGGCAGGGCGCGGAGCTGCTTGCAGCGCGCAATGCGGGGCGACATCCGCCCGCGCACGGTGATCGCGCGGCGGCCGATGCTGCACGGGCTCGACTGGGGCCGCACGCAGCAGGGGCCGATGGCCGAGCTGATCGCCCGCGGCGAGGCGCTGGAGCAGGTCGGGCGACGTGCTCGCGTGTCAGCATCTGCGCCGGGTTCGCGCGCGCCAATATCCGCGACGTCGGGCCGTCGGTGACGGTGACGATCGACATGGCGCGGAGCGATGCGCAGCGGCGCGGCCAAGCGATCGCCGAGGAGTTCATGGACCACGCCTGGGCGCAACCGCGATTTCACCAAAGTGCGGATGCTCACGGTCGCCGAGGCGGTCGACCCGCTGCCGCGAGGGAAGGCAGGCGATAAGCCGCTGGTCGTCGCCGACTTCACCGATAATCCCGGCGGCGGCGGGTACGGTGACGCGACCGCCTTCCTCAAGGGACTGATCGATGCCGGGTCGATAGCGTCGCGTTTCATGCCATCTGCGATCCCGAGGCGGTAGCGGACGGCATGCGGGCCGGGATCGGCCCGGCGACGCTGACCCTCGGCGGCAAGACCGACCCGCAGGATGGGTGGCGGGCCGCTGACGCTTGACCGGCGAGATCATCTGCCTGACCAATGGCAGTTCATTGCCTACGGGCCGATGGGCGGCGGGGTCGAGCGCAATTACGGGCCGTCGATGGTGTTCCGCGTCGGCGGCATCGACATTATCTGATCACGCAACAACGGTCAGGCGACCGACCTCGGCCAGTTCACCTCGCTCGGCATCGACCCGACGCGCTATACGACGGTCGCGTCAAATCGATGCAGCATTTCCGCGCCGCATTCGAGCCGATCGCCCGCCAGGTGGTGCTGGTCGATACCGGCGCCTTGTGCTCAGGTGGACTACCGGCTGGATTTGTTCGACAAAGTGCGGCGGCCGATCTGGCCGCTCGACCCGCTCCCACTGTGAGACAGCCGATGAAATTTTTCCTCGCCGTCGCGGCCCTGCTCGGCTTTTCCACCGTCGCCCTCGCCGACGGGCTGACCGCCGACGACTACAAATATCTGCGACAAGCTGCTCGGGCTTGACGCGCAAAGCGCCGTCCTCGCCGAGCTGACGCCGAACGAGCAGAACGCGCTGCACAGCGCGATCAACGATCTGTCGCGCTATCCCGAGAGCCGCGACCTGCAGGTGAAACGGTATCTGGCGCTGGTTTACCCCCGCGAATGCAAACGGTGGAGAGAGGCAAACCCGGGCCATCCCTCGGGCAAACCTGTTCGCCCGCGGCAGATCCGGCGATCGAGCCCGGCAAACAGGTCAGCGATAACGTCTGCGCGACCTGCCACCTGTTCGGCGTGACCGGCCACTCATTCCGCGAGCTCGCCCGAGCGCCAAGGACTGGGACCAGCACAAGCTCGAGCATGCGCTGCGGCACACGCCGGGCATGGTGCCGATCAAGCTGAAGCCGGATCAGCTCGACGCGCTTCGTCGCCTATATCAATTCGTTCAAGACGCCCTAGCTGTCCGGCTCAGTGCCGGAAGTGCCGGGTGCCGGTGAACACCATCGCGATCCCGGCCTTGTCGGCGGCGGCGATCACCTCGTCGTCGCGGCGCGAGCCGCCGGGTTGAATGACCGCCGTGATCCCGGCCTCGATCCCGGCTTCGAGCCCGTCGGCGAACGGAAAGAACGCATCCGACGCCATCACCGCGCCACGCGCCGGCGACTCCGCGAGACCGCCCGCCCGCTGCATGTCGGCGGCCTTGGCGGCGGCGATCTTGGCGCTGTCGACCCGGCTCGGCTGACCGGCCCCGATCCCGACCGTCACGCCGTCCTTGGCAAAGACGATCGCGTTCGATTTGACGTGTTTCGCGACCGTGTCGGCGAAGACCAGGTCGGCGATTTCGGCCGGGGTCGGCGCACGCTTCGTGACCAGCTTCAGGTCGCTCGGCGTCGCAACCGCGTTGTCCCGGCCCTGCATCAGAAACCCGCCGGCCAATGAGCGGAAGGTCATCCCCGGCGCCGCCGGGTCGGGCATGCCGCCCGTCACCAGCAGCCGCAGATTGCCCTTGCGCGCCAACAGTGCGGCGGCCGGCTCCTCGACCGCCGGCGCGATGATCACTTCGACAAAAATCTTGGCGATTTCCTCGGCCGTCGCCGCATCGAGCGGCCGGTTAACCGCGACAATGCCGCCAAAGGCGCTGACCGGATCGCAAGCGAGCGCGCGATCCCAAGCGGCGCGCAGGCTCACCCCCGTCGCAACCCCGCACGGGTTGGCGTGCTTGACAATCACCGCCGCCGGCTCGCGGAACTCTGCGGCGAGCTCGAACGCCGCGTCGGTATCGGCATAGTTGTTGTAGGACATCTCTTTGCCCTGCAACAATTTGGCGCTCGCCACCCCGGGCCGCGCATCGTCCGTGTGGTAGACCGCCGCCGCCTGGTGCGGGTTCTCGCCGTAGCGCGTGACCTCGACCAGGCACCCCGAAAGGGTGAGCGTTCCGGGAAATTCGATCCCCTCCTCCCGCGCCATCCACGCGGCGATCGCCGCGTCGTAGGCGGCGGTGAGGGCGAACGCCTTGGCCGCCAGCCTGCGGCGGAATTCGAGGCTGGTCCCGCCCCTCGCCAGCTCGGTCAGCAGCGTCGCGTAATCAGCCGGATCGGTGATGGCCGCGACAAACTCATGGTTTTTCGCCGCCGCGCGGATCAGCGCGACGCCGCCGATGTCGATGTTCTCGACGCACTCCTCGCGCCCGGCTCCCGAGGCGACCGTCGCCGCGAACGGATAGAGGTTGCAAACCAGCAGATCGATCTGGCCGATGCCGTGCGCGGCAAGAGCCACGAGATGATCTTCGCGGTCGCGCCGCGCCAAGAGCCCGCCATGGATCGCCGGGTGCAGGGTCTTCACCCTCCCGTCGAGCATCTCGGGGAAGCCCGTCGCGCTGGCGACTTCAGTGACGGCAAGTCCCGCGTCGGCGAGCGCCTTCGCCGTGCCGCCGGTCGACACCAGCGCGATCCCCCGGCTCGCAAGCGTCTGGGCGAAAGGCACGAGGCCCGCCTTGTCGCTGACCGAAAGCAGGGCACGCCGGATCGGCTGGAGCGCGGATGGCATAGGCCGGGGTATAGGGCCGTGCCGCGGCCGCTTCAAGCGCCACTCGCCCCGCGGCTCAGTACGCCGAGCAGCAGCGCCACGGTCACGAACGCCCCCGCCAGCCCGGCGAATCCCCAGCCATTTTCCGCCGCCCAGGCGCAGCCGATCAGCACGACGTTGGCCGCGACCACCCGCAGCACCGCCGCATCGTGGCCGAGGCCGCGCTGCACCGCGCGCTGATAGAAATGCTCGCGATGCGCCTGCCAGGGGCGCGCGCCGCGCGCGAGCCGGCGGAGCAGTGTCAGGGTCGCGTCGGCGAGAAAATAGAGCGGCAGGATCAGCGCCGCCTTCCACCGCCCCTGCAGCGCCAGGTCACGCAGCAGGAAGCCGAGCAGGAAACCAAGCGGAATGCTGCCGACATCGCCGAGGATGATCTTGGCCGGCGCCCAATTCCAGACGAGAAAACCGAGAGCGGCGAGAACAACCACCGCCGCCGGAAAGGCAATCCCGAGATCGAGCATGCGGCCGCTGCTCGCGACCAGCATCAGGCCGAGCCCGATTGCGGCGGCCTCGCTCGCGGCGATGCCGTCGATGCCGTCCATGAAGTTGAACAGGTTGACGAACCAGACCCAGAGCAGCGCCGTCGCGATCGTGTCGAGCGCCGGCGGCAGCCATCCCTGAAACAACGCGCCGCCAGGCAAAGCCGCCATCGTCACCGTTACCGCGACGATCTGCGCCAGAAGGCGTGGCGCCGGCGACAGCCCGCGCCGGTCGTCGATCCACGAGACAATCGCCAGCCCGGCGGCTGCCGCCGGCACCGTCAGATACCGCGTGCCGAGGAGGTGGGCCGCCGTCAAGCCAGCCCAGGCGATCACGATCGTCCCGACCACCGCGATGCCCCCGCCGCGCGGCACCGGCACGGTATGCGACGAGCGCTCGTTCGGAACGTCGAGCATCTGGCGGCGTCGCAGGATGGTGATCAACAACAGCGTGCCGAGACACGAAACCAGGAAAGCCGCCCCAGCCAGCAGGGCCAGCAAGACCGAAGGCGCCATCGCTCGACTAGACGAGGGAAGAGCTGTTCGGCGCTCTGCCCTCGCGGCGGATCGCCCAGCGTACCGTCGCGCCGCTCGGCCCGGTGACGCCGCTCAGCACCACCTGCTGTGTCTTCTGCAGCTCACCCGCGCCCAGATAGATGCTTTCGGCGAGGGTCATCTCGGCGCCGACCGCCCGCAGCCGCCAGGCGATGCCGCTCGGCAGCCGCAGCAAGGCCGCGCCGCCGTCGCCGACCAGGTTCACCGCGACCGCCGGGTGAAGGTGAAAGCGCACGTCGAAATTGACCCCCGCGCGACCGGTTAGCTTGTCCTCGCCGCGCAAATCGTCTCCTTCGGCGGCGAGGTAGAGTTCGCGCGCATAGGTCACGCCAAAGCGTTGGCGGTAGCCGTCATGGCTGACCGCGATCCACTGGTGGCCGTCCGCCTCGGAGCGCTCGGAACGCACATTGGGCGGCGCCCGGCCCAAGGTGCCGTCTTCGTTGATCTCGACCGCGTTGGTATCCCCGACCACCAGCACCGAATGCGCCGCGCTTGAGCGCGCCACCTGCCGCCAGGCACGCTGTGTTCCGCGATAGCCGCCGCAATTGACGATGAGCCGCTCGCGCCCGTGGCTCATTTCCAGCGACAGCGGTCCGGCATGCGCGTGCTCGTCATACCCGTGCGCCGGCGGCTTTCCCGCGTCGACCAGCACCAGGCTGTGCCCGGCCTGCATCCGCTCGAAGCCCGAATGCGGCGCGTGGGTGGGGGCGCGGCCCTTGGTTTCGGAGCGGGTGAGAACGAGATCGACGAGGATGCCGTCCTCCTCGACCGAGTTGTTGAACAGCGCCAGCTTGCGATCGCCGTGGCGGAAGAAGCGAAGCATCGGCGCCATGCGCTCGATCGCGTCCTGCAGCGGGCCGGGAATCTCGATATGCGCCGCGCGTAACGCCGCGCGTATATCGATGATGTCGCGCAACACCTCGAGCTGCAGCGACGGGTTGCGCGAGCGATGCCCCCCATCCGGCATCACCTGCTCGGGCAGTTCGCGCTCGACGGCTTGCAGCGCTCGGAGCACCCGCTTCTCGCCGTAACCGAACGCAGCGAGCCCGCTGACCAGGCCCTTCAGGGCGCGCAACCGAGCCGGACCGGTCAGCTCCCAGGCGGCGGCACGGCTGAGGTGGCGCAATTGCGCGGCGAGGCTCGCCAGCATTGCGCGGCGCAGCAGCCGGTCGGCCTCGCGGCTGGCGATTTCGTCGAAATGCACGATCCAGGTGAAGATGCGTGTCGCCAAGACGTCGGTGCGCCAGGCGATGGGGTGCCACCCGGTATTGTCGGTCAGCCAGCTTTGCACCAGCGCCCTCGCGGCATCCCTGGCCCCGCCGCCGACGCTGAGCAGATCGGCGATCCAAGAAAAGCCGTGCCAGGCCGCCAGCCAGTTCTGTCCCGCCTCGGGCGGAAACCATACCGGCATTGGATTGTGCACGACCTGTCCGGCCAGCAAAATCTCCCCGGACAGAATTGCGTGCCCTCGCTTGGCGTCGCCCGGCCAACGCTCGGCGATGCGCAGCCGCAAGTCCGTGGGGACCCGGCCGATCAGCGTATGGCGATAGAGCGGGCCGGCGGCCAGGGCGCGCAGCGTATCGCGCCGCAGGCGCGTCAGGAGGTTGGGCGCTTCGGCGCCGCCCGACGCCGTCGGCGGCGCCGGTGTCTGCGCGCCGCCGCGTTGTGGCGTCCTCACGCGCGCACCGGCGCCGGGCCGTTCGGCAGCCCGACTTTGGTGAAACGGCCGCCTTCGGCTTGCCCCCCGGAAAACCGCATCCCGCTTCGTAACAAGGAAAAGGTGAAGCCGCAAGCAGCGGCCCGGCAATACCTCGCAAACGATCCCGGCTTTGCCCTCGCTAGGCCGTACCGCACTTGACCAAGCGGGCACCGTAAAAGCCGTCCAGGCCGTCATGCTCGGCGAGATGAAACGGCAGCGTGCGCAGATCGCCATCCTCGGTGAGCCACTCCGCCGGTATGTCCATTTCCGCCGCCGACAAGGGCTGCCGCACGACCGGCGCGTTTGACCGCAGCAGATTTTCGATCTGACCAGGCCCTTCCTCGGGCTCGAGCGAGCAAGTGCAGTAGACCAGCGTGCCGCCTGGGCGCAGCATGTCGACGGCCGCGTGCAACAGGCGTTCCTGGATCACCGCCAGCCGAGACACGTCGGCCGGCCGCTTCAGATGCGGAACGTCGGGATGCCGCCGGATCGCCCCGGTCGCGGTACAAGGTGCATCGAGCAATACCGCGTCGGCCGGGCGCTCCGGCCGCCATGTAACCGCATCCGCCGCAATCGCGGCCGCCGGCAAGGACAGGCGCTTCAAATTCGCCACCAGCCGGTCGAGCCGGCGGCTCGACCGATCGACCGCGGTGACGAAAGCGCCGGCGTCGGCGAGCTGTGCCGTCTTGCCGCCCGGCGCGGCGCAAAGATCGATGACCGAAAGCCCGGCGACATCGCCGAACAGCCGCACCGGCAGCGCCGCCGCGGCGTCCTGCACCCACCAGGCGCCCTCGGCGTAACCGGGTAGGGTCGCGACAGCGCCGCCACCGGCGCGCCGCACCGTTCCGGTCGGCAGCCGAGTCGCCGACAGCTTCTCGCACCATTCGGACGGGCTGGAACGCACGGTAAGATCGAGCGGCGCCTCACGCAAATGCGCGATGGCGATCGACCGGGCGGCTGCCTCGCCATAATGGCAGCTCCACGACTCCCAGAGCCATCGTGGCGTATTGAGCGCCGCCGCGTCTTGCGCCGCGACACGATCCGGGCCTTCCAAGCTCAGACGCCGCAGCACCGCGTTAACCAGCCCCTTATGCGATGGGAAGCCTCGGCTTTGCGCGAGATCGACGCTGGTCGCAACCGCCGCATGCGGCGGCGTGTGCAGGAATAAGAGCTGCGCGATGCCTAGCCGCAAGATGTCATGTACGATGGCCGCGCGCGGGGGCAGCGGGGTCGCGAGGCAGCCGCCGATCAGCTCATCGATCTGGCCCAAGCGGCGCAACACCGTTGCGACAAGGAGACGGGCAAAGGCCCGGTCGCGCAGCGCGAGCTGGCCCATCGTGAGATTGTCGTCGATCGATTCGTCGAGCGGACGTTCGCGACCAAGCACCGACCCGATCAGATCGAGCGCGACTTGGCGAGCGGTCGATGCTGGCGTCATGAAGGTTCTTCTTCCGCCCAGATCGAGTCGAAACGCTAATGGCGCCCAGCGTCGCACTGCGGCGCCGCTTCCCCTCGGGAACGCGGCGGCCGAGCCGGCATGACCGGGCTACCAACTTGGTGATATGGCCGCGAGGTCTCGAGGCATCCCCGCTTAATTGCGCGATAGTCGCAAAAAGAGCGCTACCGCCTTCAAGCGCGGGAAATAAACCGGGCTCAACTAGACAGTCGGACCGCCGGGACGAAGAAGGCCGCGACCGCTTGCTGGCGCTCATCGCCCGCGTTCAGGCGCTCGCGCAGCGCGCGGATCGCCGCGCCCGCGGCCGACTCGTTCCACAACCAGTCGCCCAGCTGCTTGCTCGACGGCCGGGTCCGGCCGGCGATCGCCGCTTCGAGCGCATAGGCCTTGAGGTCGTCGATCGCGAAGCGCAGCGCCAGCAGCGGCGACATATCCGGGATCGGGCTCGCCGGGTTCTCGCCGCGCAGCCAGGCGGCGATATACGCGCCGAACTCGGCCGGCGGCAGGCCGCTGAGGCCCACCGTGCTGCGCGCCCGCTCGGTGCAGGATTGCGCATAGAGCGGCGCGAGAGTCCGCATCTCGCTTTCAAACGCCGCGGCCGGCGCGGGACCCGCGGGCGGGCGCCAAGCGGCGTCAGGCGCTTCGCGCGGGTCATCGTCGGGAAAATCGACGATCAGGCTGGCATGTTTGTTGGCTTCGAGCAGCCCGAGCGCCGCGAGGATCACCCGCTTCTGGAACGCCGCGTCGCTCGGCGGGCCGATCGGCCGCCCGAGCTCGAACGGCACCCACAGCGCGCGCGGCGGCCGCGTATTCTCGGCCTGCGGCCGCACCAGCGCGATCGCGACGCTGGCGATACCCTCTTCCTCGAGATAATGCCCCAGCGCGCTCACGGCGCGCGTACAGAGCGGTCAAACCGAGGTGAGCAGAACCGCGTTGACGTTGTCGGCCTTGAGCTTGCCGGCGACTTCCTTGGCGCCGTCGACCATCTGTACCGGGTCGGTCGCGCCCATGAACGAGTAGTGCGTCGCCGCGACCGAGCCGATCGTCCCCTCCGCCGCCAGCTCGTTGAGCCGGTCGAGCGGGAAGACGACGTTCCAGTCCTCCTGGAACCCGGTGCGGTCGAAATTGATCGAGATGTGGCTGCACAACAGGTCGTTTGCCGCGGTCGTGCTCGGGATCGCCCGATAATCCGCGTCGCGGCCGCGAAACACCCGATCGCCCCGCACGGTCAGCCCGGCCGACGAGACGATCGCAACCCGGCGCTCACTCAGCGGTGGCCCCTCGACCCAGGGCGTGGTCTTGAAATCGGGACACTCCAGTTCGGCGAGGCGCTTCGCCATCGCCGCCGGCAATTTTTCGAGACGCATTGCCCGCTCCTAATACGAGATGCTGGACGTCAGCTTAGCGAAGTTAATTCCGCGCAGGTACGCCTTTTTCGCCGAGGTCCCAGTAAATCCCGGTCATCACCTGCGAGCGCCTCGCGGGCGACCGGCGCCAGCATGTGCTCGTTGGGCGCGTGCTGCGAGCACGAGGCGTAGGAATGCGGGACCCAGATCGTCGGCAGGCCGAGATCGTTGGCGAAGATATCGTTGGGCAGCGAGCCGCCGAGATTAGGGAGGATCGCCGGGCGCTTGCCGGTGGTCTCAGCGATCGAGGCGGCGGCCCAGCGCACCCAGTCATGGTCGGGGTCGAGCCGGGTCGCCGGGAAATACGCCTTCTTCCATGGCTCGATCGCGCACCATCGGGAAGCCATGCGCGTCGAGATGGCGGCGCAGCGCCGGCATGAACTCCTCGGGATCGACGCCGACGACAAACCTGATCTGGCACGTCGCGGTGGCCTTGGGCGGGATCGCGTTGACCGGGTTCTCGGGGTTGCCGGTGGTGAAGGCCAGCACCTCGAAACTGCACCAGCCGAACACTTTTTCGCTCGGGGTCAGGCCCGGCTCGCCCCAGTCGGGGTCGATCTCGGGCGCGTCCTCGCCGCCTTCGACCGTACAGTCGGCCAGCGCCATGCGCACCGAATTGGGCATGTGGCTCGGCTTCCACTCCTTGATCTTGATCGCGCCCTTGTCGCTGGTGATCGAGGCCAGCGCGTGCGCCATGATCACTCCGGGATTGGCGAGCAGCCCGCCCCAATTCCCCGAATGGTGCCCGCCCTCGCGCAGCTCGCAGACCAGATCGAAATTCATCGCCCCGCGCGCGCCGAGAAAGATCGTCGGCCGTTCCGGCGCGAGGCGCGGCCCGTCCGAGGCGATCAGCACGTCGGCGGCGAGCCGCGCCTTCTCGTCGCGGCAGATTTCGCGCAAGCCGGGCGAGCCGATCTCCTCGCCGGTCTCCAACAGTAGGATCGAGTTGAAGCCGAGCCGGCCGCGCGTCTTCAGCACGCATTCCATCGCCGCCAGGTTGATCGAGTGCTGGCCCTTGTTATCGGCGGTGCCGCGGCCATAGAGCCGGTCGCCCTGCCGGGTGAGCGTCCAGGGCGATAGCCCCTCGCGCCATTGCGGCTCCAGCCCGCGAATGACGTCGCCGTGGCCATAGCCGAGCACGGTCGTCGCGGCATCGTCTTCGCGCCGCTCGGCGATCAGGATCGGCCCGCCGCGGACAGGGTTCTCTAAGATTCGGCTCTCGAAGCCAAGCCGCTTGAGGGTCGGAGCGATCTCGTCGCCGAGATAGGCGTGCAGCACCGGCCCGCTGCCCTCGACCTGGCTTTCGGTCGGGATCGCGACGCGGCGGGCGAGATCGGCGGTGAACCCACCCTCGTCGAAATAGGCTTCCGAAGCGGCAATCGCGGCTTGACGGCTCATCAGGCCTCCTCGATGGAGGCCGGCAGCTAAGCAGTATTTCGAAATCCCCTCAATGGCGAGCCTCGGGTTCCACTGCCGCGGGGATTGAATTTGTCCAACGTCCGCCACAGTTTACGGCATAATGCGGTGGGGTGTAGTGCGGGTTACCCGTGGTGGGGTTCGCGCAATGAGCGAGTTGGGCGCTGCGGCCGAGCGGCCGGCGGTCGGCGATGGCTGACCGGCCGCTGCGCGCCGATCCGGCTGACCGGGGCGCGGGGGCCGGACCGCGCCGGCGTAAGCGACCCGCTGCGCCGGCGCCGCGCCGCTCGGCCAAGCGCGGCAGCGGCGGCGGTTTCTTGCGCGGCGTTTTCAAGCTGGGGCTGCTCGTCTTTCTATGGGGGCTCATCGTCGGCGGCGGCGCCCTCGCCTATTTCGCCTTCACCCTCCCCGACACCAACCAGCTGACCGTCGCCGAGCGCCGGCCGAGCGTCACCATCCTGGCCAATGACGGCAGCACCATCGCCACCTTCGGCGATCTGTTCGGCCAGCCGCTGACCTTGAGTGAGATGTCGCCCTGGCTGCCGAAAGCGGTGATCGCGACCGAGGATCGCCGCTTCTACAGCCATTTCGGCATCGACCCGATCGGGCTGGCCCGCGCCCTCTTCACCGATCTGCGCAGCGGCCATCTGGTACAGGGCGGCAGTACGATCACCCAGCAGCTTGCCAAGACGGTTTTCCTCACGCCGGAACGCTCGCTCTCCCGCAAGGTGCGCGAGGCCCTGCTCGCCCTGTGGCTGGAACGTCATTTCACCAAGGATCAGATCCTCGAAATTTATTTGAACCGGGTCTATCTCGGCGCCGGCACTTACGGGGTCGACGCCGCCGCGCACCGCTATTTCGGCAAGTCGGCGGCCAAGCTGAACGTCTACGAAAGCGCGGTGATCGCCGGGCTGCTGAAGGCGCCGACCCGGTTCAACCCGACGCGCGACAAGCAGGCCGCCGCGGCGCGCGCGGCGCAGGTGCTCGACCGGATGGTCGAAACCGGCGTCATCGATCAGCAGCAGGCCGCCGCCGCGGCGAAGGCCGGCGCCGCGCTCAACACGGTGCAGATCGTCCGGCCGGGCGAGCGCTACTTCGCCGATTGGGTCGCCGACCAGATCCGCGATTTCGCCGGGACTTCCGATCACGATCTGATCGTCCGCACCACGCTCGACCCGCGCATGCAGACCGCTGCCGAGGCGGTGATCGCCGATGTGCTGACCCGTCACGGGCTGAAGGACGTCATCAGCCAGGGCGCGCTGGTGGCGATGGCCACCGACGGCGCGATCAGGGCGATGGTCGGCGGGCGCGACTACGACGAAAGCCAGTTCAACCGCGCCACCCAGGCGCAGCGCCAGCCGGGCTCAGCCTTCAAGCCGTTCGTCTATCTCGCTGGGATCGAGGCCGGGCTGCGGCCCGAGGACCGCTTCTTCGACGGGCCGATCCAGATCGGCAACTGGCGGCCGCACAACTACACCAACAAGTACCTTGGCGAGATGACCGTCGCCGAAGGCTTGGCGCAGTCGGTGAATACGATCGCCGTGCAGGTCGCGCAGCGCGCCGGCATCCCCAATGTGATCGCCGTTGCCAACCGGCTCGGCATCACCTCCGACCTGGCCCGCGACGCCAGCATCGCGCTCGGCACCAACGAGGTGAATTTGCTGGAGCTGGTGTCGGCCTACGCGCCATTCGCCAATGGCGGCAACGGGGTGCTCGCCTACGGCATCGTCGAAATCCGCGACAGCGACGGGAAGATCATCTATCGGCGCACCGGCGACGGGCCGGGCCAGGTCGTTCCGCCGGACGAGGTCGGGCTGATGAACGAGATGCTGGCCGGGGTCATCAGCCATGGCACCGGCAAGGCCGCCGCGCTGCCGCGCCCGGCGGCGGGCAAGACCGGCACGACCCAGGAATACCGCGACGCCTGGTTCATCGGCTACACCGCCGATCTCGTCGCCGGGGTGTGGCTCGGCAATGACGACAACACGCCGATGGCAAGAGTGACCGGGGGGTCGCTGCCGGCGCCGGCATGGCGAGCCTTCATGCTCGCCGCGACCCAGAACATGCCGGTGCGCCCGTTGCCGGGCGGCGCGCCGCCAGCCGTTTCGATCCAGCCGGCCGCGACCGTCCAACCCGCCGCGGCGGCGCCGACGCCGCTCGACAATCTCTTTGGGCTTCTCTCGCCGCCGACCACAGCCACGGCGACGGCCAGGCCGATCCCGCTCGTTCCGGGTACCGTGGTGCCGCCGCCCAGAAACTGACCGTCACGAACTGATTGTCACGATATATGCAATTATTGCGATTCTGAATTGCGGTTATGCGTGTTCAAATTGTTCCTGTTTTGTACCATCTCTCGCCGCGGCGCCGGTTCATGCGTGAGCCGGCGTCGCCGCCTTCGAGGCGGCTCGTTGATTGACAGTCCGAAACCGGAGCTTGACGAGCGAATTGACCTTCCGTGCGCGGGCACAACGATAAGGCACAACCAAGAAGAGCCGTCTGTCGTCCGCGACCGAAACAATAACCAACATCGGCGCGGGCGCTGTCGAGGCAATAAGCCACCGATAACAAGCCCAGACCGCACGGAAGCGAAGATCGCCCGGCAAACCGGGACTAGGCGGTGAATAAGACTTATCCCCCCGCCGGAAATGCGCTCGGCGGCGACCGCTCCCTCTCCGCCCGAGGGCGGAGAGGGAGCTGGCTGGGCCTCAGTGCAGCGGCGAGAAGGCCGCCGGGATCACGAACATGTTCTCCTGGCGCACGAATTGGCCGCGCGTTGCCGGCGGCCAGGCGCCGGTTTTCTGCGCCTCGGCGCGGATGCGGAAGCGTTCGCCCGCATCCTTGTACGCCCAGACATGGATCCACTGGTTGAGGCCGCCGAGTTCGGTCGAGCCGCAGAACGCGAGTGGCGACAGCTTGGTGCGGCCCTCGATCCGCTCCGCCCATTTCTCGATCACGGTCGGCAGCGCGCCCGGCAGCATCGTATAGGTGCGGATCTCATAAATATTACCGAGACCGCGGTCCCCCAGCGCCGGCGAGAACGGCGCCAAGTTGATGATCTTGGACTCCATCTCCTCGATGAATTCCTGGATCTTCGGCGGCCAGCCGGTGAGCTTCATCGCATCGGCCCGCAGCTTGTCGCGGGCAGCCAGGTTCTCGTATGGCCAGCAATGGATGATGCGGTTGAGCGGCCCGACTTCGGTGTGGAAAAACCCGCCGAGCGGCGAAACCTTGCTGCGGCCCGAACTTTCGACCGCCTCGCCAAACCGCTTCACCGCCTCGGGAATCGAGCCGGGCTTCAGCCGATAGGTGCGCATTTCAACGATCGCCATCGTACATTCTCCCTAGCCTTGATGTCGGCTATCTAAGGAGAGAACCGAGGGTCAGCACAAGCGGCATCGCGGAGATAGCCCGGCCATCATGCGGCACCGCGCAGTTCGATTTCCGTTTCGAGCTGCTGGATCATCCGTTCCCACATCCGCCGATCCGGATGCTCCGGACATGCTCTGTTGAATTTCGAGACGAGGTCTGCCAGCGCCTTCGCCGGCGAACGAATCTCCCGGAGCGTGTCCGCGGGAAGTCTCCCCATCCCTCAACATACGGCAAGGAGGCCCGAACATGCTCACGCGTTAACCATAATTCCGAGGTCTTAACCTAAGTCGCGGAGCCGCGCCTCGAGCAGCACATAGATGCCGTCCGCCTTGGCGCCATGAACGACGTTGGCGTTGGCCGGTCGCCCGCTGACCCCGCGCCAATCGACCACGGTCATGCCCAGCGTCAGCGGGCTCTCGCACTCGATCGCGACGTTGACCCGGCTGCCTTCAAAGAGCTCCGGCGCCAGCAGGTAGGCGATGACGCAAGGGTCATGCAGCGCGTCGGGGGTATCCCCGGTCGGCCGCAGCAGCTCGGCGACTGCCGCGGCAACCGGCGTGCCGATCGCGCCGATGCGACCGACCCGCTCTCTGGTGCTGCGCACCTGGTGCGTCGCGTCGAGTGGGATCATCGTGATCGGCATCCCGCTGGCGAAGACGATCTCGGCGGCATGCGGATCGGCGTGGACGTTGAACTCGGCCGCCGGCGTCACATTCCCGAGCGCCCGCGATGCGCCGCCCATCAGCACCAGCTCGCGCACGCCGGCAACGATGTCTGGGGCCTTGATCAGCGCCATCGCGATATTGGTCAACGGCCCGAGCGCGCACCAGGTGACGCCGCCGGCCGGTGCGGCGCGCAGCAGGTCGACGGTGAAATCAACCCCGTGCTGTGCCCGAAGCGGCATTGACGGCTCCGGCAGCGCCAGCGTGCCGAGTCCCTCTTCGCCATGGAAATGCTCGGCGTTGATCGGTGCGCGGGTCATCGGCACCGCGCAGCCCGCGTAGACGCCGATCTCCGGCCGCCCGGCCAGCTCGCACACTGCCCGCGCGTTGCGCTCGGTGACGGCGAGCCGCACATTCCCGCCAACCGCGACGACGCCCGCGACATCGAGTTCCGGGGACCCGAGCGCCAGCAAGATGGCCACGGCATCGTCGATGCCGGGGTCGGTGTCGATGACGATCGGCCGTTTTGCCATTCGCTCACCCTAGCTGAGTCACAATGCCGCAGAAATAGGCGTTGAGCCGTTCACGCTTGACCCCTTGCGCGAACCAAAGTAGAACATCATATTGTGTTTTGGATTTGTTCCGCCACTAGCGAGAGGACATGATGCTGACGAAAAAGCAACATGAGCTGCTGATGTTCATCAATCAGCGCCTCAACGCGACCGGCGTTTCCCCCTCCTTCGACGAAATGAAGGACGCCTTGAAGCTTCGTTCCAAATCGGGCATCCACCGGCTCATCAGCGGTTTGGAGGAGCGCGGCTTCATCCGCCGCCTGCCGCATCGGGCCCGAGCGCTCGAAGTAATCAAGCTGCCGGAAGAGGTCGCGATCCCGGCCGCGGCCGAGAAGGCCCGCTTTTCGCCGACGGTCATTCGCGGCGATTTCTCGGGCGCGCTTCCGGGCAGCCCGGTGGCGCCCGACACCGACGCGGTCGAGCTTCCGCTCTACGGCCGCATCGCCGCCGGCACGCCGATCGAGGCGCTGCGCGATACGTCGAACAAGATCGGCGTGCCCGCTGCGCTGCTCAGCCGGGGCGAGCATTACGCCCTCGAAGTCGCCGGCGACAGCATGGTCGACGCCGGCATCCTCGACGGCGATACCGTGATCATTCAGCGCTGCGACACGGCGGAGAACGGTTCGATCGTCGTTGCCCTCGTCGACAATATCGAAGTGACTTTGAAGCGCTTGCGCCGCCGCGGCGCGTCGATCGCGTTGGAGCCCGCCAATCCCGCCTACGAGACGCGGATCTTTGGGCCCGACCGGGTCAATGTCCAAGGCAAGCTCGTCGGATTGCTGCGGCGCTATTGAGGTTGTTGGAGCCGCTTGAGTTCGATTAGCTTGCGGGAGAATGCTCCGCGCCGTCGTAATTCTACTTGCCGCGCTGATCGCCTCACCGGCGGGAGCCGCCGGTTTCCAATACGGTACCGCGCCCGACCCTGACGGAAAGCCAATCGAGCTCGGCATCTGGTATCCGAGCGACGCGCCGGTATCGGCGCAACCGCTCGGCCTGTTCACACAGCAGGTGGCGCCTTACGCGGCGATCGCCGGCGAGAAGCTGCCGCTCATCGTCATCTCGCACGGCACCGGCGGCGGCGCCAGCAGCCATTACGACACCGCGATCGCGCTCGCCGATGCCGGGTTCGTCGTCGTCGCGCTGTCGCATACGGGGGACAACTACAAGGACCAGTCGCTGGCGTTTACCCGGCGCAATTTCACCGACCGCCCGCGCCAGGTGAGCCGGGTCATCGATTACATGCTCAATGATTGGGCCGGCCACGCCAGCATCGATCCGGCGCGGATCGGCATGTTCGGCCACTCCGCGGGCGGCTTCACCACGCTGGTCGTGCTCGGCGGGACGGCCGACTTCAACCTGGCGGTCTTGTTCTGCCACGATCATCCGGAGGATTGGGGCTGTCAGCACGCCAAGGACGTGGCAACAACCGCCGCTGACAAAAAGCCGATGAAGTGGCATCACGACCCGCGCATCAAGGCGGGTGCGATCGCCGCCCCGGCGCTCGGCCATACCTTCACCAAGGATGGTCTCGCCGCGGTCACGCAGCCGATCCAGCTCTGGCGCGCCGAGCACGACGAGGTCGCGCCCAATCAATGGAATGCCGACATCGTCAAGGCGCGACTGCCAAAGCCGCCGGACGACCATCTGGTGCCGCTGGCCGGGCATTTCGCCTTTCTCGCGCCGTGCAGCGAGGCGCTGGCGAAAATCGCGCCCTATATCTGCCAGGACGATACCGGCTTCGACCGTGTCGCCTTTCACCAGCAGTTCAATCAGGCGCTGGTCGATTTCTTCAAGGCCAAGCTCGCGCCGCCCTAAGCCTCGCGCCGCGCTTCTTGCTTGAGATCGCCGGCGTGTGCGCGTCTACTCGTCCCAAACGCCATGCCTGCGGGAGGAACGCATGTTGCGCGGGTTGATGGGTGACCAGCCGCTCCTGGTCTCGATGTGCATCCAGCACGCGGCGCGCAATCACAGCGACACCGAGATCGTCAGCCGCACGATCGAGGGCCCGATCCATCGCTACACCTACGCCGATGCCGAGCGCCGCGCCCGCCGCGTCGCCAAGGCGCTGCTGCGGCTCGGCATTGCACCGGGCGACCGGGTGGCAACGATGGCGTGGAACACCTACCGCCATTTCGAGCTCTACCACGGTATCTCCGGCATCGGCGCGGTGTGCCACACGATCAACCCGGTGCTGTCCGACGAGCAGCTCATCTACATCTTCAACCATGCCGAAGACCGCCTGCTGTTTCTCGAAACCACCTTTATCCCGCTGATCGAGCGGTTGCGTCCGCAGCTGCCCGACGACATGCGGATCGTCCTCCTCGCTCCGGCCGAGACATCGCTCGTCGGTGCTGGCGTTCTACGAAAATCTGATCGCCACCGAGGACGACGATTTCGACTGGCCTCAGTTCGACGAGCGCAGCGCCTGCGCGCTCTGCTACACCTCAGGCACCACGGGCAAGCCGAAGGGCGTGCTCTATAGCCACCGCTCGACCATGCTGCACGCGCTCGGCGCCTCCTTGCCGGGCGCGCTGGCCATGGGCGCGACCGATGTCGTCTGCCCGGTCGTGCCGATGTTCCACGTCTGCGCCTGGGCGACGCCCTACACCGCGCCGATGAACGGAACCAAGATCGTTTATCCCGGCCCCAAGCTCGATGGCGCCAGCCTTTACGAGTTGTTCGAGGCCGAGGGGGTGACGCTTGGCCTCGGCGTGCCGACGGTCTGGCTCAATTTCAACAACTACCTGCGCGACAACAACAAGAACGTCACCACCCTGCGCGGGGTCGTGTCGGGCGGCACGGCGATCCCGCTCGCTCTGCTGCGCGCTTACGAGGCGCGCGGCGTCTCCATGCTGCACGCTTGGGGCATGACCGAAATGAGCCCGCTCGGCACCACCGCCGCGCTCAAACACAAGCATCTCGCGCTCGACAAGGATGCGCAAACCGAAATCAGGTTGACCCAGGGCCGGCCGGTCCTCGGCGTCGAGATGAAGATCGTCGACGATTCCGGCAACACGCTGCCGCGTGATGGCAAGGCAGTCGGCGAGCTTTTAGTGCGCGGCCCCTGGATTGTCAGCGCCTACTACAAGGACGAGGAAGCGAGCCAGGCCGCGATCGAGCCCGACGGCTGGTTCCATACCGGCGATGTCGCCTCGATCGACGCCGATGGCTATGTAAAGCTCACCGACCGGCGCAAGGACGTGATCAAGTCGGGCGGCGAGTGGATCAGCTCGATCGATCTCGAAAACGCGGCGATGGCGCATGAGCACGTCGCCGAGGCCGCGGTCATCGCCATCCCGCACCCGAAATGGGACGAGCGGCCGTTGCTGATCGTCACCGCGCGCGCCGGCGGCACCCCCACGCGCGAGAGCCTTCTAGAGCTGCTCGGCCAGCGGTTCCCGAAATGGATGCTGCCCGACGATGTCGTCGTTCTCGACGAGCTGCCGCACACCGGCACCGGCAAGGTGGTGAAGCTGCGCCTCAGAGAGATGTTCCGCGATTATGTGGTGCCGGAGCGGTGAGCAAGGCCCCTCACCCTCCCGCGCCGCAGGCGTGGGAGGGTGAGGAGCTAATCGCAAGCTCTAGCTTCATATATAGCCTTCTGTGCCAATATTAGCCGAATGACCGTCTCCGTTCGCTTCGCGCCTTCGCCGACCGGGTTCCTCCATATCGGCGGCGCCCGCACGGCCCTCTTCAATTGGTTGTTCGCGCGCCACCACGGCGGCCAGTTCCACTTGCGGATCGAAGACACCGACCGGGTGCGTTCGACGCTCGAAGCGGTAGAGGCGATCGTCAACGGCCTCAACTGGCTCGGTCTCCATTGGGACGGGGAGATCGTCCATCAGTTTGCCCGCGCCGCCCGCCATGCCGAGGTGGCGCGCCAGCTGCTCGCCGCCGGCCGCGCCTATCGCTGCTATTGCTCGCCCGAGGAATTGGAGGCGATGCGCCAGCGCGCCCGCGTCGAAAAGCGGTCGGTACGGTATGACGGCACCTGGCGCGACCGCGACCCGGCCGAGGCGCCGCCTGGCGTCGAGCCCACCATTCGCCTCAAGGCGCCGCAGGACGGCGCCACCACGATCCGCGACCTGGTGCAGGGCGAGGTCACGGTCGGCAACAGCGAGCTCGACGATCTCATCATCCTGCGCTCCGACGGCACGCCGACCTACAATCTTTCTGTCGTCGTCGACGACCATGACATGGGCATCACCCATGTCATCCGCGGCGACGACCACCTCAACAACGCCTTTCGCCAGACCCAGATCTATCGCGCGCTCGACTGGCCGGTTCCGGAATTCGCCCATATCCCGCTGATCCACGGCGCGGATGGCGCCAAGCTGTCGAAGCGGCACGGCGCGCTGGCGGTCGAGGCCTATGAGGAGATGGGCTACCTGCCGGAGGCGCTGCGCAATTACCTGATGCGCCTTGGCTGGAGCCATGGCGACGACGAGATCATCTCGACCGAACAGGCGATCGAATGGTTCGACATCGGGGATGTCGGCCGTGCCCCGGCTCGCTTCGACTTCGCCAAGCTCGACAGCGTCAATGCGCACTACATCCGCGAGACCGCCGACGCGCGGTTGGTCGACCTAATCATTCCTCGCCTGGAGGCAACCCTGGGCCATGCCCTATCAGACGCCGCGCGCCAGCGGTTGCGGCTGGCGATCCCGGAGTTGAAGCCGCGCGCCAAGACTCTCGTTGAGCTAATGGACAAAGCCTACTTCTGTGTATGTCCGCGGCCGATCCCGATCACGGCCGACGCGGCAAAGCTGCTGACCCCGGAGGCACGTCATCTGCTCGGCCAGCTTGGCGATGGCCTCGCCGCCGGCGAGTGGCAGGCTGCTTCGCTCGAAACCCGGTTGCGCGATTTCGTCACCGAGAAGGGCCTGAAGCTCGGCGCCGTCGCCCAGCCGCTGCGCGCCGCGCTGACCGGCTCGACCGCCTCGCCGGGCATCTTCGAGGTCATGGAAGTGCTGGGGCGCGAGGAGACCCTCGGCCGCATCGCGGATGCTGCCCAGGGGAATTAATTCACGAGATGATCTCGCAACCGCGATATTGCATTGCAATATCGTGGCGCTATTTGATAATCAGCCTGCAGCGGCTTATTCTCGCCACATTCGGGCGTTGCCCGCGGGCGTAGCGATCGAGGTGCATCCATGGACGGCAATACTCCCAAGGCGGGCGCGCAAAGCGGGACAATGACGCTGACCGATAACAGCACCGGCAAATCGATCGATCTGCCGGTTCTCGAAGGCTCGGTCGGCCCCAAGGTCATCGATGTGCGCAGCCTTTACGCGAAAACCGGATACTTCACTTACGACCCGGGCTTTATGGCGACCGCCGCCTGTCGCTCCAGCATCACCTACATCGACGGCGACGAAGGCGTGCTGATGTATCGGGGCTACCCGATCCAGGAATTGGCGGCGAAAAGCGACTTCCTCGAAGTCGCTTACTTGTTGCTGAACGGCGAGTTGCCGACCGCCGGCCAGAAGACGCAATTCGTCTCCGACATCACCCACCACACGATGGTGCACGAGCAGATCGCCACCTTCTTCCGCGGCTTCCGCCGCGATGCGCACCCGATGGCGGTGCTGTGCGGCGTGGTCGGCGCGCTATCGGCCTTCTATCACGACTCGACCGACATCAATGATCCATACCAGCGGATGGTCGCCTCGCACCGGTTGATCGCCAAGCTGCCGACGATTGGCGCCATGGCCTACAAATACTCGCTCGGCCAGCCGTTCATTTACCCGAAGAATTCGCTGGGCTATGCCGAGAATTTCCTCCGCATGACTTTCGCCGTCCCGTGCGAGGAGTACGAGGTCAACCCGGTGCT
This sequence comes from uncultured Alphaproteobacteria bacterium, assembly GCA_963773625.1. Taxonomy (GTDB): domain Bacteria; phylum Pseudomonadota; class Alphaproteobacteria; order ATCC43930; family CGMCC-115725; genus DATARH01. The sequence continues at coordinate 145,897 of CAVZCJ010000001.1, forward strand.
GGCGAAGGCGATGGACCGGATATTCATCCTCCACGCCGACCACGAGCAGAACGCCTCGACCGCGACGGTGCGCAACGCCGGGTCGTCCGGCGCCAACCCGTTCGCCTGCATCGCCGCCGGTATCGCCTCGCTATGGGGCCCGGCGCATGGGGGCGCCAATGAGGCGGTGCTGAAGATGCTGGCCAAGATCGGCAGCCCGAAGGGCATCCCCGACTTCATCAGCCAGGTGAAGGACAAGCACAACCACGAAATCCTGTTCGGCTTCGGCCACCGGGTCTACAAGAACTACGATCCACGCGCTCATGTGCTGCGCGAGAGCTGCCACGACGTGCTCAAGGATCTCGGGATCAAGGACGACCCGCTCCTCGACCTGGCGATGGAGCTGGAGCATATCGCCCTCAACGACGAATACTTCATCAGCCGCAAGCTCTACCCGAACGTCGATTTCTATTCGGGCATCATCCTGAAGGCGATGGGCTTCCCGACCTCGATGTTCACCGTGCTGTTCGCGATCGCGCGCACGGTCGGCTGGATCGCCCAGTGGACCGAGATGATCGAGGACCCCGACACCAAGATCGGGCGTCCGCGGCAGCTCTTCACCGGCTCCGACTTGCGCCACTACATCGATATCGGTGCCCGGCGCTGATTTACCCGGTCCTCCCAGTCACCGCCTCATCGGCCACGTGAACCTGTGGCGTCGCTCGCGCTCCAAGCGTGAGAACGGCCGCTACCGAGACCAAGGATCGGCCGCTGATATAGCGCCGGGCGGCGGTTCCTCTTCGCCGCGAGACAGGGCGCACGTCATTCTACGGGGAGGAGACGGGGGTAATGGCTGACCTTCGGTTCTTTCGCCGCCTTGGACCATTCATTCTCGGCGAAATCGCAGAGTGGGTCGGCGGGGAACTCTCCGATCGCGATACTGCCAGCCTGACGATCCAAGATATAGCGACCTTGAACACCGCTTCGGTCGGAGATCTCTCTTACTATAGCGATGCGCGTTATTTGCGGGATCTGTTGGAAACAAGAGCAAGCGCCGTCGTCACAAGTCCACACTTCGCGCGCCACGCTCCCCCTGGCATGTGCTTGGTCGTCGTCAGTAACCCGCGCCTAGCTTTCGCGCAGATCGGTCACCTGCTCTATCCGGCTCAGCCGCTCGATCCCGGGATCGACCCCGCCGCTCGCATCGACCCGAGCGCGACTGTTGGGGCTGGAACGCGGATCGAAGCGGGAGCGGCGGTCGGTCCGCACGCCGAAATAGGAGCACGTTGCTGCATCCGTTCTAATGTTGTGATCGAGCACGGTGTGGTCCTCGGCGACGACTGCAGCATCGGGGCGAATACGGTGATAAGTCACGCGCTGATCGGAAAGCGTGTCGTCATCGACACCGGTGTGCGGATAGGCGGGCAGGGTTTCGGGTTTGTGCCGACGCCGACGGGTCTGCTGCGTATGCTGCAATTGGGTCGAGTCGTCATCGAGGACGACGTCGACATTGGTGCCAACTGTGCGATTGACCGGGGCGCAACCGGGGATACGGTGATCGGCGCCGGAACCGTGCTCGATAATCTCGTGCAGATTGGCCACAACGTCCGCCTGGGGCGCCGTTGCATGATCTCAGGTCAGGCGGGCATCGCCGGTAGCACCACCATCGGCGATGGCGTCATGATCGGCGGACAGGTCGCAATTAGCGATCACGTGACGATCGGCGATGGGGCGAGCATCGCCTTTAATAGCGGGGTTATCCGTGACGTCGCGCCAGGAATGATCGTGGGCGGCTTTCCAGCCATCGAAATCCGCCAGTGGCACCGCCAGACGGTGAAACTTGCCCGGGCTTCTCGCCGCAAGACGGACGGCGCCACCTGACCGGGAGATGGGGCTCTATTTCCGCTCGACCAGCTCGATCTTGTAGCCGTCCGGGTCTTCAATGAAGGCGATGACCGAGCCGCCATGTGCCATCGGGCCCGCCGGACGCGGAATTTTGACGCCGGCTTTGGCGAGCTTCTCGCAGGTGGCATAGACATCGGGCACGCCGACCGCGAGATGGCCGAATCCGGAGCCAAGCGCGTAGGGCTCCGCCTGCTCCCAGTTATGGGTCAGCTCGACCACCGTGTTGTGCTCTTCATCACCGTAACCGACGAAGGCCAGCGTAAACTTCCCGGTGGGGTAGTCGCGCTTGCGGATCAAATTCATGCCGAGTTGGCCGGTATAGAAGGCCAAGGACTTATCGAGATCTTTCACCCTGATCATCGTGTGCAGAAAACGGAATTTGTCGGTGTCGGCCATCGGCGGGTTTCTCCTGTCTAGTGGGCCTGTTGCTGCCGGCGGGCGGCAATGATCTCCAGAATCTTGTCCGCGGCCTTGAGGCTCGGCGACAAATCGCCGGAGCCGAGACGCCGTATCGCCTCATCATAGCCTTCAAGATGGGCGGCGCGCACCCGTTCGTCCCGAACCAGCATGGCCAGTGTCGCGGCAATGCGCTCGGGCGACCGGTCACCGAAGACATATTCGCTGACGAGCGGCCGTCCCAGGATCAAGTTGATCAGATTGACCGGACCGATCTTGAAGACGCGTTCGAGCAGCAGCTCCGTCAAGGGGCTGAGACGATAAGCGACGGTCATCGGCAGCCGGGCAATCGCCAGTTCTAGGGCCACGGTTCCCGAAGCCGCGAGGGCGGCGCGACTCGCGGCGAAAGCGTCGTATTTCGCTTGATCGCCGCGCAGTACGATTGGCTCGCCCGGCCAATCGCGCACGGCTGCCGCTACCCGATCCGTAACCGTTTCGACCGTCGGGACGGCGACCCGGAACGGCCCGAGGGCTTTTTCGACCTCGCGCAGCGTTGCGCCGAACAGCGGGAGCAGCCGAACCACCTCGCTACTCCGGCTGCCGGGCAGCACGGTCAACACCAGCGTATCGGGCGCGATACCGTGAGCGGCACGAAATCGCGCGGCCTCTCCCAATCCGGCCCCGCTCTCGATTACCGGATGGCCGACAACCGTCGAAGCAAGCCCGACTCTTTCGAAATATGGCGGCTCGAACGGCAATAGGCACAGCAGGTGATCGTACCAGCGCGCGATGCGCCGGGCGCGGCCGGGACGCCAGACCCACACCATCGGCGCGACGTAGTGAATGAGCGGCAATCGCTGGCCGCGGCGGCGCAGCCCGTGGGCGATCCGCCAGCTGAAGCCCGAGCTGTCGATCGTCACGACCGCGTCGGGTTTCTCCTGCTCGATCGTCGCAATCGTTTGTCTGATCCGTCGGAGAATGGCAGGTGCGCGTGGCAATACCTCAGCGATCCCATTGACGGCGAATTCGGAGAGCGGCGCCAGACTGTCGACGCCCTGTTCGCGCATACGCTCGCCGCCGATCCCGGCAACCCGCAGGTCGTCGCCGACACGCTGCCGCAGCGCCGCGATCAAAGCTCCGCCGAGCGCGTCGCCCGAGGGCTCGCCGGTGACAATGAAGACGAAGGGCGCCGGCGATGTAATTCCCGTCATTCGGCGCGCACGCCGACGACAAACAGTCCGGCCCCGTCGGCGGTGCGGATCACCGCTTCGCGATCCAGCATCAACGTGGCGCCGGCTTCCACGGCGATGCCCCGCAGCCCGGCCGCTGCGGCGTTGGCCACGGTCCGCGCCCCAATAGTCGGCCGATCGATCCGGCTTTCCTGCTGCGGCTTGGCAAGCTTGACGAGTACCCCTCCCGCACCCTCCCGCCTCAACGCGCCACATCGCCTGAGCAGGGCATCGGTGCCCTCGATTGCCTCGATCCCGAGCACCAGGCCCTGCTGAACGACGACGGCTTGGCCGACATCCAGCTTGCCGATTGCTCGGGCGAGTTCGATGCCGCGTCTGATATCGACCTCGGCATCGGAATCGGGGCGGAGGCGGCCAAGCGGCCCTTCCGGGACCGCCGTGGCATCGAGCAATTCATGCGCGCCGAGCAGCCGGAACCCCTCGATCTCCAATTCCTTCACCACAGCCGAAAGCAACCCGTCGTCGCCGAGCATGCGATACCCAACCTTGGCGAAGAACTTGGCGGCCCGCCAATCCGGCCGGATCGCCGACAAAGTAGGGCGGCGGATGGCCCCCGCGAGCACCAATTCGGTGACGCCGTTATCGCGCAACAGGCCGAGCCCCTTCGCGGCCGCGCCCATGCGGCACCAGGCATGTGGAACGCCGGCGACCGTGTCCGGATCCGCTTCTCCCTGCAGCGCCAAGACGAAGAAATCACGGCCGCGCGCGCGGCAGGTCTCGATCAGCCGCTGCGGCAGCCCACCAGCCCCGGCGATGATGCCGAGACGGCCGGAAGCCGCACCGTTATCCGCCATTCGGGCCTTTTGGCTGGCAGATCGCACGACTCGAATCTGCCCGAATAAACGCGACAATATCGGCAACAGGGCCATTGCCGGCGTATTTCGCGGCGACTTCATCGACGCGCTCGACGAGCGTGCCTTCGTCGGAAAACAAGAATTGGTAGGCGGTGCGCAGCCCGCTGATGTCCTCACGGCTGAAGCCGCTACGCTGCATGCCCACGATGTTGATGCCAGAAAGCCGGGCCCGATCGCCCGTCGCCTGACCGTAGGGAATCACGTCGCGAACCACGGCGGAGAGGCCGCCCACCATCGCATAGCGGCCGACCCGACAGAACTGATGGATAGCGCTGAGGCCGCCCAGGATCGCATGGTCTTCGATCACCACGTGGCCCGCGAGCGTCGCGTTGTTCGCCATCACCACGCCGTCGCCAACCTGGCAGTCGTGAGCGATGTGGACGCCGACCATGAACAGCGAGTTGTCGCCGACGCGCGTCACCATCCCCCCGCCGGCTGTACCCGGGTTCATCGTCACATATTCGCGGATCGTGTTATTGCTGCCGATCTCCAGCGATGACTCTTCGCCGCGGTACTTGAGATCCTGCGGCTCGAAGCCGATCGAGGCAAAAGGAAAGATGCGCGTTCCGGCGCCGATCGTCGTTCGTCCTTCGACGACGACATGGGCGCGCAAACTGACGCCAGGGCCGAGAACAACATGCTCGCCGACGACGCAATACGGCCCGATCACGACATCGTCAGCTAGCTGCGCACCCGGCGCGATGATCGCTGTGGGATGGATCGTGGGCATCGTCATTCGACCTAGTCGTCGAGGATCATAGCCGCGAATACGGCTTCCGCGCGCAGCTGGCCATCGACCTCCGCGCGGCCTTCGAATTTCCAGACATTGCCCCGATTGCGTAGCTTCGTAACGTGAATGTGCAGCCTATCTCCCGGAAATACCGGGCGCCGGAAGCGGGCATTATCGATGCTCATGAAATAGACCAGCTTGCGCTCCCATTCCGGACCCAGCGTATGAACGACGAGCACGGCCGCGGTCTGCGCCATCGCTTCCACGATCAGCACACCGGGCATCACGGCGCGTTCGGGGAAATGGCCGCGGAAGTAGTATTCTTCCGGCGAGACCATCTTGATCCCCGTCGCTCGCTCATTCTTCGCGACGTCGACAACCTTATCGATGAGCAAGAACGGGTCGCGATGCGGAATCATCTGCATGATCCGCTCGCGATCGATTTCCAACAAATCCCCCGCTTCGGAGGCGGATTTAATCATGAGCCGTCTTTCTTGCGAGCGAGGCGTTGCAGGATCGCGATCTGCCGCATCCACGTGGTTAGCGGGGCCACCGGGATACCGCCGACCGTCGCCCCGGCCTCGACATCGCGAAACACGCCAGAGACCGCCGCTATTCGAGCGCCGTCGCCGACGTGCAAGTGCCCGGTAAGGCCTGCCTGCCCGCCAATCATCACAAAATCCCCTAAACGGGTACTACCCGCGATACCGACCTGCCCGGCCAGGACGCATCCCCGCCCGAGAACGACATTGTGCCCAATTTGCACCAGATTATCGATCTTAGTGCCCTCGCCGATTACCGTATCGTGCCCCGAGCCGCGGTCAATTGCCGTGTTAGCGCCGATATCGACGTCGTCGCCTATGACAACACGGCCAAGCTGCGGAACCATGACCGGACCTGACCTATCTGGCGCGAAGCCGAACCCTGGTTGTCCAATCCGCACGCCAGGATGGAGCACCACCCGTGATCCAATCAAACAATGGCTGATCGTCACATTGGCGCCAATCCGGCAATCGTCGCCGATCTCGACGTTGGATCCAATCGCGCTATTGGCGCCGATCTGGCAGCGCGCTCCCAATCGCACCCCCGCCTCGATCACGACATTGGCGGCGATTTCACAATCAGCCGGTACATTGGCCGATGGATCGATGATCGCCGAGGGCGCGCGCCCCGGAATCACCGGCGGAGTGGGATAAAAGGCTTCCGCGGCTAGGGCAAACGCCTTGTAGGGATCGGCCGCGATCAGAAGCGCCATGCCCGGAGGCGCCCGTGAAACAAATCGCTCGGCGGCGAATGCCGCACCCGCGCGCGATGCGGCGAAAGCCTCAACATATTTAAGGTTGGCGAGGAATGTCACGTCGCTGGGCCCGGCGGTTTCGAGCGGCGCAACGTCCTCAATGGTCCGATCCCCGACAGCCGGATCGGCAAGCTTCGCACCACTGATCGCCGCCAAAGCCTTGAGCGAGAACGGTCCAGCACGGTCGAAGAAACGAGGGTCAGCCATATGCGCGCACGCCCGCAGACGAAGGCGGGAGCGCTATTTCTTCTTAGGCGGCGTCGGCTTTGGCGGCGTCGGTGCCGGCTTCGCCGGGGCTGGCGGAGTCGTCTGGTCCGGAGCATTAGCAGCGACGGGCGTGACGAAGGTTACGTCCAGCGTTGGCATCTGCTCGTCGAGCTTCTGCAAAACCTGATCGGTAACGTCGAACCCCTGATCGAACAGCACCAACTCGCTGCGCTGAAACACGAGGTTGACTTTTCGATCCTTGGCGATGTCCGTGATGATCTTGACCATCACCTCCTGGATCTTCTGAAGCGCATCGGCGTTCGATCGTTCCAGCGCCTGACGCTTGGCCTGCACGTCACGGTCGAGTTCGTTGACCTTAGCCTGGAAGTCGCGGCCTTTGGCGGCAAGCTGATCAGCTGTCAGGGTCGCCTGTTGACGCTGCAGCTGGTCGCGCTCCTGGCGCAAGGCCTCTTCCTTATGCGAGATGTCCTTGGCGTATTCGGCTCGCTTCGCCTCGATCTGCTGCCGAACCATCTTGGCCGCCTTCGAGTTTTGCAGCAGTGCCTGAACGTCCACCACCATGATGGATATAGTCTGCGGGGCCGCTGGCGGGGTGGTTGCCGCAGGTGCGGGCGGATTGGGCTGAGCGGGGGCTTGCTGCGCCAGCGCACCACCGACACTGAAGCAAAGACCAAGCAGGCCAACCAGCACGGCGAGCCGAGCACGCATCACGACCATTGCAACCTCTTAAGCAAAAGCGGGATCAAAACTTCGTGCCGAAACTTACTCTGAAGAACTGCGTCTTATCAAAAAACTCCCGCTTGAGCGGTACCCCCAAATCGAGCCGCACCGGCCCCACAGGCGAGGCCCAAGATATCCCGATGCCGGTTGACACTCGCAAAGCCGCTGTATCGACAACCTGCGGCTGAACTGCGGTATTTGCCAAAGCAAGCTGAGTAGGGGTCAAGACCAGGTTCTTTTGGTCGTTCGACCACAACGTACCGAAATCGGACCACACGCGGCCGGTAATCCCGAGCTCCTTTGGTAGGCCGAGCGGCACGCCCAGCTGGACGGACCCGGCAAAGTACTTGTTGCCGCCGAGTGCGTCCTGGGAGGTAAGGTCGCGCGGGCCGATCCCGGCCGGTTCGAAACCGCGCAGGTTGTCGCCGCCGACGAAGAACCGATCCTGCAACAGCACCTTCTGGCCGCCCCAACCGAAAACGTCGCCTGCCTCGCCGGTGAAGCTCAACACCCAGCCGGGAGCGATCGGATAGTAGTATCCGGCGCTGATCTTGTTGCGGAAGTACTGCACGCCAAAGCCGACACCCGCGAAGTCCGTGCCGAGCGAAGCGAACCACCCGCTCGTCGGATCAATACGGTTGTCGCGCCGGTCATAGAGCAGCACTTGGCCGATCGACGAGGTGTAGTGAGTTCCCCTGTTGCAGCAATATGAAGAGCGCGGCGTTCGATTGAACGTTCGTGATGTCGTCCGACCGAACCGCATATTTGAGGGTCTGGCGTAGATACTCAGTGAGCTGGTAGCCGGCGCGCAGCGCACCGCCATAAGAAAATTGCTGGTAGGCCGGCTGTACGCCCGAGAAGAATGACGCGGTCGGGCTGGTCTTGACCTCGAAGAGGTCGAAGCCCGCAGCCACGTTCGAATCGAGGAAATACGGCTCGGTAAAGCTAAGATCGACTTGCTGAGAATGGAACGACACGACGGTTCCGACGCGCAAATCCTGACCGCGACCGAGAAAATTGTGCTCGCGCACGGTAATATCGGCGAGCGGACCATCGGTGGTCGAAAAACCAGCGCCAAGTGACAGTTCGCCGGTCGATTGCTCCTCGACCTCGACCGTCACCACGGTCTTGTCCGGCGCGGAGCCCTGCGTGGTATTGGTCTCGACCTTCTTGAAGAAGCCCAGGTTCTTGATGCGATCCTTGGAGCGCTGCAGTTTGTTGGCGTTGAACGCATCACCCTCGACGAGCCGCATTTCGCGGCGGATCACCTTGTCGAGCGTGCGCACGTTGCCGTTGATGTCGATGCGCTCGACATAAACTTGCGGCCCCTCCTGCACGTTGAAGGTGATGTCGATCGTACGTTCGTCGCGGTTGCGAGTAATCTGGGGCTTCACCTCGACAAACGCGTAACCCTTGGTGCCGAGCGCGTCGGTCAACACCGCGATCGTATGCTCTACCGCAGCGGCGTCGTACCAATCGCCGGGCTGAACCGTCAGGATCGGCATCACCGCATCCTTCGGCAGGTCCTTCAGCTTGATGTCGACGTCGACTTTGCCGAATTTGTAGCGCACGCCCTCATCGACGGTGAACGTAACGATAAATCCATCGCGCTCGGGCGTCAGCTCGGCGACTGCCGAGACCACCCGGAAATCGGCGTAGCCCTCGCTCAGATAGTATTTGCGCAGCAACTCGCGGTCGTAGGTGATGCGGTCCGGGTCATAAGTGTCGGCGTTGGAGAAGAACCGATACCAGCGACTCTCCTTGGTATCGATCACCCCGCGCAGCGCGGAGTCGCTGAATTCAGTATTGCCGACGAAATTGATGCTGCGCACACCCGTTGACGGACCTTCGTTGATCTCGAAGACGAGGTCGACCCGGTTCTCCGACAATTGGATAATCTTCGGCTCCACCGTCGCAGCGAAGCGAGCGTGGCGCCGATAGAGGTCCAGGATACGCTGCACGTCGTTCTGCACACGCGTGCGGGTGTAGACCACGCGCGCGCGCAATTGAATTTCGCTGTTGAGGTCCTTGTCCGACAGCTTCGAATTACCCTCGAAGGCGATCCGGTTGATGATCGGGTTTTCGACCACGCGGACGATCAGCACGCTTCCCTGACGGTCGAGCTTCACGTCGGCGAACAGTCCGGTGGCGAAGAGCGCCTTACCCGAGGCATCGACGCGCTCGGGATCAAAAGGGTCGCCGGCCTTCACCAGTATGTAGGAGTAAATCGTCTCCGGCTCGATGCGCTGCAGGCCCTCGATCTTGATGTCAGAGATCGTTCCGTAATTGGGCGCCGCCGCCGGCTGCAGCGCCGCCGGAGGCGCGGTATGATGAATGACTCGTCTTGGCGGAGAAGGTGGCGGAAGTGGCGCGGGTTGAGCCTGCGCGGGCGATGGTGGCGGCTGTGACGGCGGTGTCGGAGCCGGCGGCGCAACCAGCTCAGCGAGCGCCGGTAGGCTTAGGGCGACCGCAACTGCCGCGGCGGCAATCGGAGCCAGCCAATGCTTCCTTGCCCGCTGAAACTGCAAAACCCCCACCCCACTTCGCTTACCTCGCGACCCGTAAAGACATCAGGTCACAAGCCCCTGGTCAACTTCACGATCGCCACAAGTGAACCAAGTCATTCCAAGTGGCAAACACCATCAGCGTCAAGACCAATGCCATTCCAATACGAAAACCGTACTCCTGAGCTTTCTGACCCAATGGTTTTCCTCGGATCGCTTCAGCGGCATAGAACAGCAAATGCCCTCCGTCAAGCACCGGGACCGGAAACAGGTTGATGAGTCCCAAATTGATCGACAGCATCGCCATGAACGAAAGCAGAGCGCCAACACCGATTTGCGCGACCTGACCGGAGAGCTGTGCAATACGGAGCGGACCGCCCAATTCATCGGCACTACGCTTATGGGTGATCATTTGCCACATCGCGCCGAGCGTCGAAGTCGACAGGTTCCAGGTCTCGCTAAAAGCGTGAAGGACGGCGTTCGCGGGGCTGAGGCGGGCATATTTGACGCCATTGCTGCCCTGAACGCCAAGCTGGCCTATTTGCCGTCCCTCGGGATCTTCGACGACATTCGGTGTAACGCTGAGCGACACTGGCTCGCCCTTGCGCAACACCACGATCGTCATCTGATTGCCGGTGTCGACTTCGACAAGCCGCTTGATATCGTCGAACCTGACGATTGGATTGCCGTCGATCGACGTCACCACGTCGCCGACCTGGATGCCCGACCTTTCGGCGGCGCTGTTTGGCAGAATGCGCCCGATTTCCGGCGGCATATAGGGCTGGCCATAGGTGGCGAACAGCACCGCCATCACCACGATAGCGAAAATGAAATTCGCCAGCGGCCCGCCGCTGACGATCGCAGCGCGTTGCCCGAGAGGCTTATAGAAGAACGAGACTGCCCGCTCGGCCTCGGTCATCTCGGCGACATCCGCCGTCGGCAAGACTGAGCTGCCATCGCTGTCGCCGAACATCTTGACGTAGCCGCCCAGCGGCAGGGCGCTGACTTTCCAGCGCGTCCCAGAGCGGTCGTTCCAGCCGAACAGCTCCGGCCCGAAGCCGATCGAGAAGACTTCGACCCGCACCCCGTTGCGCCGCGCGATCAGGTAATGGCCCAACTCGTGGACAAAGACGAGAACCGTCAAGACCACAAGGAAGCCAAAGACCATCCATAGGAACTGGATCAGTCCGCCACTGAGGACCGGTGCCAGGAGGCTGCTCATGGGTTGTCCGCCGGCCGATGATTGCGTGCACGGCGCATGGCGTGCTCGGTCGCAATCGCCCGCGCTTCGTGATCTATGTGGTAGACGTCGTCGAGGCTGCCAAGCCCACCGACCGGCATGGCCTCGAGCGTATCTTCGACAGTCGCGGCGATGTCGAGAAAGCCGATATGTCCGTCGATAAAGGCAAGCACCGCGGTCTCATTGGCCGCGTTGAGCACCGTCGGACTGCCGCCGCCCTGGGTCAACGCATCGCGCGCCAAACGCAGCGCCGGGAACCGCACGGGATCGGGAGTTTCGAAAGTGAGCCTGCCCACCGCAGCCAGGTCGAGCCGTTGCATCGGCGCCGGAGTACGTCCCGGCCAACCGAGCACGTAGGCGATCGGGGTGCGCATGTCAGGCGTCCCCAGATGCGCCAGCACCGAGCCGTCATGATAGGTGACGAGGCCGTGGATTACCGATTGCGGGTGGATCACGACGTCGATCTGCTCCGACGGTAGCTGGAACAGGTGATGCGCCTCGATAATCTCCAAGCCCTTGTTCATCAACGTCGCCGAGTCGATTGAAATCTTCGCACCCATGTTCCATGTGGGGTGCTTGACCGCTTGCTTCACCGTCATGTCGCGCATTTCGTCGATGCTGCGCTCGCGAAACGGGCCGCCGCTGCAGGTCAAGGTGATCTTCTCGATGTGCTCGACCCGCTCGAAATCGAAACACTGCCAGATCGCGTTGTGCTCGCTATCGACAGGCAGCAGGGTGGCGCCATTGGCGGCAACCTCTTGCATGAACAGGCTGCCGGCGCAGACCAGCACCTCCTTGTTGGCAAAAGCGACGATGCGCCCCTGTCGCACCGCGGCCAGCGTCGACGCTAGACCGGCAGCGCCAACGATGCCGGCCATCACCCAATCCGCCGGGCGCTCCGCCGCCTCGACCAGCGCCTCGGGCCCGCATCCCACCTCGATCCCCGACCCCGACAGCGCCTCCTTCAGCGTGTCGTATTCCGCAGGGTCGGCAACCGCGGCGAACCGCGCGTTCAATTGCCGCGCCTGTTCGGCCAAGGCGGCTGCGTTACGGTTCGCGGTTAGGGCCTCGACCGTGAACTCATCGCGGTTGCGCAGCAGTAGATCGACCGTACTGCGGCCGATCGAGCCGGTCGAACCGAGCACCGAGACCCGGCGCGGCTGTGCCGGCGCGCTGTGCGTACGGTTCAATGCCGTCACCGCCATGTCAGCACGCTACCGCCGCCAATCCAGGTCAACAATGCCACCGTGGGAATAACCGCCAATAGACCGTCGAGCCGGTCAAGCAGGCCACCGTGTCCCGGGATTAGGCTGCTTGCGTCCTTCACGCCGAACCTTCGCTTGGCCACGGACTCGGCAAGATCGCCGAACTGCTCGACAATCGCAAGCCCTGCGCTCACCAAGACCAACGGCAGAGCCGGGCTCAGACCGAGCGCTCGAGCGGTAACCCAACCGGTGATTGCGGCGCAGAAAACACCACCCAGGAGCCCCGCCCAAGTTTTTCCGGGGCTCCAGCGCGGCGCTAGCCGAGGTCCGCCAAGAAGCCGCCCTATCGCATAAGCACCGATATCGGTCGCCCACACAATCGCCAGCACCCACACTAAGGTCGCTCTGCCGGCGGTTTCGCTTTGCGCGAGCCATAACAAGATGATGCAGGGCAAAGCCACCCACAGGCAGCCGGCCGCCACCCATAGGGGCACCGCACCCCGACGGCGTGTCTCGAGGAGCCAGACCGCCACCGCTCCGACCAGGGCGAGGACAGCTCCAACCCAAACACCGACGACGGCCGCTGCCGCCACCGCCAATGCAACCATACCGATCAACCCGGACGCGCCGTCACAAAGGCGAGCCCATTCCCAGGCCATAACCACCGCCGCGGCAACGATCAGAAATCTTCAGGAACGGACCGCCGAACCATATTGCGGCCAGCGGCAGCGGCGCTAAGACGAGCGCTGAAAGAATGCGCAGCCGCAGCGACGATCCCGCCTCAGCGAGAGCCAATCGACGCCCCATAGCGTCGTTCGCGGCAGCCGAAATCGGCGATCGCTTGCACCAGATCGGCCTCGCCGAAATCGGGCCATAGTGTCTTGGTGAAGACGAGCTCCGAATAGGCGCACTGCCATAATAGGAAATTGCTGATGCGCTGCTCGCCGCTGGTGCGGATCAGCAGATCGGGGTCGGGAATTTCAGAGGTGAACAGATGGCGGGAGATGAGATCCTCATCAATCTCGCTTGTCTGCGACTCCCCCGCGAGCACCTTTGCCGCCAGCGCCCGGACAGCGGCGACAATCTCTGCGCGGCCGCCATAGGACAGCGCGATCGTCAGGTTCACGCCGCGATTTTCTCGGGTCAGCTCCTCGGCATTGGCGATCAGCGTGACGATATCGGGCGCCAGCCGCGCGCGGTCGCCGATGACCCGAAGCCGCACCCCGTTGCGGTGCAGTTCGGCGATCTCGCCGCGCAAGTAATGCCGCAGCAGCCCCATTAGATCATCGATCTCGGTGAGGGGCCGCTTCCAGTTCTCCGACGAAAACCCGAACAGCGTCAGGTAAGGAATGCCGAGCTCGCCGGCTGCGCGCACGGTGCGGCGCACCGCCTCCGCCCCTTGGCGATGGCCGGCGATGCGCGGCAGACCGCGGGCCTGCGCCCAGCGGCCGTTGCCGTCCATAATGATCGCGATATGCCGCGGCAGCGGACGCGGTGAAGCAAGGTGCACGCTCATCAGACCTGCAGAATTTCCTTGTCCTTTTGCGCCAGCGTCTCGTCGACACGCTTGATGTGGTCGTCGGTCAGGTGCTGGATCTCGCGCTCAAGCTTGCGGTGCTCGTCCTGCGAAATTTCGCCGTCCTTTTCCTGTTTGCGCAGCGCCTCGATTCCATCGCGCCGGACATTGCGCACCGACACTCGGGCCGCCTCGGCGTATTTCGCGGCGACCCGGGTTAGCTCGCGGCGCCGCTCTTCGTTGAGATCGGGTATCGGCACCCGGATCGTCTGACCTTCCGTCTGCGGGTTTAGCCCGAGGCCCGCCTCGCGGATAGCCTTGTCGACGGCTTTGACCATGCCGCGATCCCACACATTGACCGTGATCATCCGCGGCTCGGGCACGTTGATGTTGGCGAGCTGGTTGAGCGGCATCATATTGCCGTAGGCGTTGACCATCACCGGCTCAAGGAGGCTCACCGAGGCGCGGCCGGTCCTCAACCCGCCGAATTCCTTGCGCAGTGCTTCCAGCGCGCCGTCCATGCGGCGTTGCAGATCTTTCAATAACGCTTCGTCTGCCATGGCCTTGCTTCCCTGTGCCTGCCGGTTCTCCGGCGATCTCCTATGCCGCGTCGTCGACGATCGTAAAGCGCCCCTTGCCCTGTACGACCTCAGCAAATCCGCCGTTCTCGAAAATCGAGAAGACGAGGATCGGGATACGGTTCTCGCGAGCCAGCGAAACCGCCGCCGCGTCCATCACTTGAAGGTCTTGCGCAAGCACGTCGTGGTAACTCAGCCGATCGAACCGCTTGGCATTGGCAACGCGATGCGGATCGGCATCGTAGACGCCATCGACCTTGGTTGCCTTGAGCAAGGCGTCGCAGCCCATCTCGGACGCGCGCAGCGCCGCCGCCGTGTCCGTGGTAAAAAACGGATTTCCGGTGCCCGCGCCGAAGATCACAACTCGGCCCTTTTCAAGGTGCCGCACCGCGCGTCGGCGAATGTATGGCTCACACACCGACTGCATCGAGATCGCCGACTGGACGCGCGTCGGCACTCCGCGCCGCTCTAGCTCGTTCTGCATCGCTAGCGAATTAATGACGGTGGCGAGCATGCCCATGTAGTCGGCCGAGGCCCGCTCCATGCCGACGGCCGCGCCCGAGACGCCGCGAAAGATGTTGCCGCCGCCGATGACGACGCAAACCTCGACACCGAGCGCGTGGACCGACTTGATCTCGTCGGCGATGCGCGCCACCACGACCGGGTCGAGGCCGTAATCGCGCTCTCCCATGAGCGCCTCGCCGGATATCTTCAAGAGGACGCGGCGGTATTTAAGATCGGCTGGCATGGCCTCGCTTAATCAAGCCTTCGCGCCCGTTTCGCGAGCCCGCACAAGATACACTAATCGAGCCGCTCCGCACCGGCTTTCGCTGGCGCGGCATGCCGGTCGTCTAATGCAGCTGGGCCGCGACCTCGCCGGCGAAATCGCTGGGCGGCCGTTCGATTCCCTCGCCCAGGGCAAAGCGCACAAAGGCGGCGATCTTGATCGGTGTCCCCGCATCCCGGGACGCCACCTCGACGACCTTACCAACCCGGCTCTCGCCATCGATCACATAGACCTGATCGAGCAGCACCGAATCCTCATAGAATTTGCGCAGGCGCCCTTCGACCATGCGATCGACGATGTCCGCTGCTTTGCCGCTTTCTAGGGCCTGCTCTCGGAGCACGGCGCGCTCGCGATCCAGCGCGGACGCCGGCACGGAAGTCTGGTCAAGATATTGCGGGTTGGCCGCCGCGACGTGCATCGCCAACTGCCGGCCCAGCGGCGCGAGCACCTCCTCGCTTGCCGCCGAATCCAGCGCGACCAGCACGCCGATCTTGCCGAGACCCGGTGAAACCGCATTGTGGATATACGAGGCGACGTGTCCCTGCCCGACCGTCAGCCGCTTCACCCGGCGCAGCACCATATTCTCGCCAACCCGTGCAATAAGGTCGGTAAGCTCGCCCTCGACAGTCTTGCCGTTGCCGGCGAACGAAGCCGCCTTCAACGCATCGGCGTCGCGGTCTTGGGCGACGGCGAGCGCCGCGACCGACCGAACGAAGGCCTGGAACAGCTCATTGCGCGCAACGAAATCAGTCTCCGAGTTCACTTCGACGACCGCGCCGGCCTTGGCTGCGGTCGCCACCCCGACCAGTCCTTCGGCGGCAACGCGTCCGGCCTTCTTCGCCGCCGCGGCGAGGCCCTTCTTGCGCAGCCCGTCGAACGCCGCCTCGATATCGCCCTTGCTTTCTTCGAGCGCGCGCTTGCAATCCATCATTCCCGCGCCGCTCTTCTCGCGTAGTTCCTTGACCAGTGCGGCAGTGATTTCCGCCATTGTCTTATCCTTTGGTGTCTTATCCTCTGGTGCGACGCCGGCCTAAGCCCGCGCCTCGTTGGCTTCACCCTCGGCTCCATCCGCGGCGAGCGCTTCGCCCATCGTCGCAGGTGGCTCGCGCTCGGCCTGGTCGCCGCCATCATCCTCGCCGCCGCCAGCCCCCGCGACCCCGCCGGCAAGTTGCGCACGGGCGCCGATATCGATGCCCGAAGCGACCAACTCGGCTTGCAGACCATCAAGCACCGATCCGGCGACCAGATCGCTATAAAGATGGATCGCCCGCATGGCATCGTCGTTACCGGGTATCGGATAGGCGATCCCATCGGGCGACGAGTTCGAATCGAGCACCGCCACCACTGGGATGCGTAGCGTGTTCGCCTCGGCGACCGCGATCGCCTCTTTGTTGGTGTCGATCACGAACAGGATATCGGGCAACCCGCCCATGTCCTTAATGCCGCCCAGCGCGCGCTCGAGCTTATCGTGGTCGCGCGTCAGCTCGAGGAGCTCGCGCTTGGTGAGCCCGGTATTCTCCTGCTGGACTCGCTCCTCGACCTCGCGCAGCCGCTTGATCGAGGCCGAGATTGTCTTGAAGTTGGTCAGCATGCCGCCGAGCCAGCGATAGTTGACGTAGTACTGGCCGCAGCGCTTGGCCGCGTCGGCGATCGCATCCTGCGCCTGGCGCTTGGTGCCGACCAAAAGCACGCGCCCGCCGCCGGCGGCGACCTCGCGGATCGCCTCCAGCCCCTGATGCAGGAGCGGCACGGTCTGCTCAAGATCAATGATGTGAATGCCATTGCGGACACCGAAGATGTAGGGCGCCATCTTCGGGTTCCAGCGCCTTGTATGGTGGCCGAAATGAACGCCAGCCTCCAACAGCTGACGCATCGAGTACTCGGGAAGAGCCATCGTTCGCATCCTTTTCCGGTTCTGCCGCCGCAGGGGTAATCAGCTCTCGCTGACACCGGAGCGAACGCCACCACCGGCGGCGCCGCGACCCTGCGTGTGGTTTAGAGGCGCTTACGTAAGGGCTAAGGGCCAATTTGGCAAGCGCCCAGCGACCTACGGCGCTCGCCAATGCCATTGATCGCGGGTCATGGATGCGTAATCTAGCCGCGGCGCGCACGCGCACAAAAGAGGGAGGGTCGGCTGGTGGTCGAGCAGCATTGGCCGCGCCGCGGCGCCCTGATTGGCATATTAGCGTGCCTCGTTCTCACGGCGGCCCTCCTCTTCGCTGTACCGGCGCGGGCGGTTATGCAGAACAAGTCGCCGCCGCCCGGAACTTCCGGCACCCGCGCCGGCCCGCCACCGACCGCTCCCGGGTTGCCGCGGGTACCCGCCTCGCCCCCGCCGGCGGCGACGCCAGCGCCCGCCCCGGCTAACCTCGCACCGCCGCGCATCCTGACCGGGCACACCGAAATCGTCGCCTCGGTCGCCTTCTCACCCGACGGCCGCCAGCTTGTTTCGGGCAGCTTCGACAAGACCGTGCGACTGTGGGACGTGGCGAGCGGTACGGTCTTGAACCGCATGGCGCAGCATGTCGGGATCGTCCGCTCAGTCGCCTTTTCGCCGGACGGACGGCTCATCGCCTCGGGCAGTTACGACCACGCGATCAAGCTCTGGATCCCGTCGACCGGTGACGTGCGCACGCTAAACGGCCACAGCAACACCGTCGAGTCGGTCGCCTTCTCGCCCGACGGCAAGCTGCTCGCCTCAGGCAGCTTCGACCGCACGATCAAGCTCTGGGATGTCGCGAGCGGCAACCCAGTGCGGACGCTGATTGGGCATCTCGACTGGGTCGAGTCGGTCGCCTTTTCGCCCGATGGCAAGCTGCTCGCATCGGCGTGCAAGGACGGTACGATCGACATCTGGAACCCGTCGGGCGGCCCGCCTTACCGCACCCTGCGTGGCCATACGAGCTACGTCGTCTCGGTTGCTTTCTCGCCGGACGGGTCGATCCTCGCATCGGGTGCGCAAGACAGCACCGCACGCCTGTGGAACCCGGCGACCGGAGTGCTGCTGCGCACGCTTGCCGGGCACGCTCGCGACGTCAATTCAATCGCGTTCTCGCCCGACGGGCGCGTGATCGCCTCGGCCAGCGATGATCACACGATCAAGCTGTGGGATGTCGCCTCGGGCCAGCTCCTGCGCACCCTCAGCGGCCACACCGATCTCGTCTACTCGGTCGCGTTCTCGCCCGACGGCAGGACGCTTGCTTCGGGCAGTTCCGACAAGACGATCCGATTGTGGGACGTCTCCGACCTGACCCAGCCCGGGCGCTAGGCGGGTCTGACTGACCCTTAAATGTCGTGCACGTCGACGATCCCAGGTAACGACTTGACCGCGGCGCGGATGCGCGGGTCGACGCGGAAGCCTCCCGGCAGTGTGATTTCGACCTCGCTCTCGGGCAGGTCGAGAACAACGCTGACACGGCCGCGCCCGCCCACCGCCTCGCGCTGAAACAGGTTCTTGAGGCGCGCCAGCGCCTCCTCCGCGCCGACGAACACCTTCAAACCGGCCGCGGCGTGCGCCACCACCTTGTCAATCGGCTCGATCCGCTGCGCGGTGAGCCGCAAGCTCTGCTCCTCGCTCCTCACATCCACGGTGACGATCAGCGGCTGCCCGCTATCGAACAGCACCCGCGCCTGGCCCAGCACATCCGAGAACACGGTGACCTCGAACTCGCCGCTGGTATCCGACAGCTGCACGAAGGCGAAGCGGTTGCCGCGCGCCGAGGTGCGCTCCTTTTTTCCGACGACGATGCCTGCGAGCTTGAAGCGGGTCGTGTTGCGCGCCGCCAGCGCCGCCGGCAGATCGACAAATTTGAGGATCCCGGCGCGCTCGAGGCTCTTGCCGTAGGGGTCGAGCGGGTGCGCCGACAGATAAAAGCCGATCGCGTCGAACTCATGCTGCAGCTTCTCGACCGGTGGCCAATCCTCGACCACCGGCAAAAGCGGCCGTTCGGCGAAAGCCCCGTCGTCGATGCCGCCGAACAGAACTCTCTTGGCGGCTCACCCGGTCCTCGGCGGCGCGGCTCGCTTGGCGAAGCAACAGGTCGGCGGCGGCCAGCGTCTGTGCCCGGTTCGGGTTGAGCGAGGAAAAAGCACCGGCCTTGGCCAGGCTCTCGAACTGGCGCCGGTTGAAGCTGCGGGTGTCGAGCCGGCGGGCGAAATCGAATAGGTCCTTGAACCGGCCGTTGGCGTCCCGCTCGACCACCACGTCGCGCATTGCCTGGGCACCGACCCCCTTGACTGCGGCCAGTGCGTAGCGGATCGCCGGCTCGCCGGTCTTAGGACCGGGCTCGACGGTGAAAGCGACGCCTGAGCGGTTGATGTCGGGCGGTAGCAGGGCGATCCCGAGGCGGTCGAGCTCGGCGCGGAACTGGTTGAGCTTGTCGGTATTGCCCATGTCGAGGGTCATCGACGCGGCGAGGAACTCAACCGGATAATTCGCCTTGAGATACGCGGTCTGGTAGGCGACGAGCGCATAGGCGGCGGCGTGCGACTTGTTGAAGCCATAGCCGGCGAACTTCGCCATCTGGTCGAAGATCAGCTCGGCACGCCGGCGGTCGACCCCATGTGCCAAGGCGCCCTCGATGAACGTCTTCTCCTGCGCGTCCATCTCTGCCTTGATCTTCTTGCCCATCGCCCGGCGCAGCAGGTCGGCGCCGCCGAGCGTATAGCCCGCGAGGACCTGGGCGATCTGCATCACCTGCTCCTGGTAGATCATGATCCCATGGGTTTCTTTGAGGATCCCCTCGATCTGGGGGTGCAGGTAGTCGGGCTGCTCCTGGCCGTGCTTGATTGCGATATAGCGCGGGATGTTTTCCATCGGCCCCGGCCGATAGAGAGCGTTGATCGCGATGATGTCTTCGAACCGGTTCGGCTGCAGCTTGCGCAAATAGTCGCGCATCCCCGAACTTTCGAGCTGGAACACGCCGACTGTGTCGGCGCGGGTCAGCAGCTCGAAGGTCTTGGGATCGTCGAGCGGCAGGTTCGACAGATCAAGTTCGATGCCGCGCGCTTTCAACAGCTCGATAGCGCGCGCCAGCACCGTCAGGGTCTTCAAGCCGAGAAAGTCGAATTTGACGAGACCCGCCGGCTCGACCCATTTCATGTTGAACTGGGTCGCCGGCAGGTCGGAACGCGGATCGCGGTAGAGCGGCACCAGCTCGGCGAGCGGACGGTCGCCGATCACGACCCCCGCCGCATGGGTCGAGGCGTGACGGTATAGCCCCTCCAGCTTCAGCGCGATGCGCATCAGGCGGCCCACGGTCTCGTCGCTGTCGCGCATCTGCTGCAACACGGGTTCGGCGGCAATCGCCTTGTCGAGCGTAACCGGGTGGGCCGGGTTGTTCGGGACCAGCTTGCAGAGGCGATCGACCTGGCCATACGGCATCCCGAGCACCCGGCCGACATCACGCAGCACCGCGCGTGCCTGCAGCTTGCCGAAGGTGATGATCTGTGCGACCCGGTCGCGGCCATATTTCTGCTGGACGTAGCGGATCACCTCGTCACGCCGGTCCTGGCAGAAGTCGATGTCGAAGTCCGGCATCGACACGCGCTCGGGGTTGAGAAACCGCTCGAACAGCAAGCCAAAGCGCAACGGATCGAGATCCGTGATGGTCAATGCCCAGGCGACGACCGAGCCGGCGCCTGAACCGCGCCCCGGCCCCACCGGGATGCCCTGCCGCTTGGCCCACTGAATGAAGTCGGCGACGATCAGGAAATACCCGGCGAACCCGGTCCTGACGATCATGTCCAGCTCGAAGCGGAGCCGCTCGCGATAGGGTGCGGCGGCCGCGTCATGACCGAGCGCCGCCAGCCGGGCAGCAAGCCCGTTCTCCGCGGCTTGACGAAGCGCCTCCTCTTCGCTCATCCCCTCCGGCGTCGGGAAGGCCGGCAGGATGGGGTCTTGCGCAACAGGCATGAAAGCGCAACGGCGGGCGATAACCAGCGTGTTGTCGCAAGCCTCGGGCAGGTCGGCGAATAGCTCGCGCATCTCCACCGCCGGGCGGAAGTAATGTTCAGGCGTCAATTGGTCGCGGTCGGTATCGTCGACCGCCTTGCCCTGGGCGATGCACATCAGCGCGTCATGTGCCTCGTAGAAATCGCGGTCGGGGAAATAGCAATCGTTGGTCGCGACCAGCGGCACGTCGTGAGCGTAGGCGAGATCGATCAGCCCTGCCTCGCAGCGCGCTTCCTCCGGCCGGCCGTGCCGGGTGACTTCGATATAGAGCCGCCCGGGGAAGGTCGCATTCAGAGATTCGAGCAGAGCATTCGCGGCCTCGACCTGCCCATCGCCGATGAGCCGACCCAGCGGCCCCCTTGCGCCGCCCGCCAAGCATAGAAGGCCGTCGCTCTGTCTTGCCAGATCAGACAGCGACACAGCCGGCTCGGCGCCGGCGTCGCCGTCGAGAAAGGATTTGCTGACGAGCGTCAGCAGGTGGCGGTAGCCCGGCTCGTCCTGCACCAGTAACACGACCCGATCGAGGGCGCGGGGGGCGCGCGGCCCCTCAGCCCCGTCGTGTGTCAGCAGCGCCACCTCGCAGCCGATGATCGGCTGGATTCCAGCCTCCGCGCAGGTCGTGGAAAATTCGAGCGCGCCGAACAAATTGCCGCTATCGGTTATTGCCACCGCCGGCATCTTGTAGGCTTTGCACAGGCCGACCAGCTCCTTGATCTTGATCGCCCCCGCCGACAGCGAATAGGCGGTGTGGACGCGCAGATGGATGAAATCGGCAAGCGGCATTTGGCTCTCGAACGGTTGGCACTTAACCATCGCACCGCGGCGACGCGAAATCAGCACCGGATCGCAAGCTTAACGATTCCGCGAAACGCCGCTTGGCCGCGCCACCGTTGCAGTGGCCTAGACCGGCGACTCGATGCTCCGCAGCTTGCCCCCCTCGAGCGTCACGATGCGGTCGAGCCGGTTGGCAATCTCCAGATTGTGTGTCGCGATCAGCACCGCGAGCCCGGTGGCGCGGGTGATGTCGATCAGGGTCTCCATGACCCCGTCGGCGGTGGCGAGGTCGAGGTTGCCGGTCGGCTCGTCGGCGAGAAGGATTTGCGGGTCATTGGCGAGCGCCCGGACGATGGCGACGCGCTGTTGTTCGCCGCCCGACAGACGGGCCGGGCGGTGACTCATGCGTTCGCCGAGCCCAACCCGCTTTAGCAGTTCTCCTGCCTTGTCCCGCGCCTCTCCGCGTGCGACCCCGGCGATCATCTGTGGGATCATCACATTCTCCAGCGCGGAAAATTCCGGCAGCAGATGGTGGAATTGATAGACGAACCCTAGTGCCGAGCGGCGGAGCAGGGTGCGCCTCTGGTCGCTGAGGGCACCGCATTCCTGCTCGTCGATCCGTATCTCGCCGCCGTCGGGCCGTTCGAGCAGCCCCGCGAGATGCAGCAAGGTCGATTTACCGGCGCCGGACGGCCCAAGCAGGGCCACCAGTTCGCCCGCCCGCAACGTCAGATCGGCGCCGCTCAGCACGGTGAGCTCGATAGTGCCTTGGCGAAACACTTTTCTCACCCCATCGAGCACCAACGCCGGCCCGCTCATTCGTAGCGCAGCCCCTCGACCGGATCGAGCCGCGCCGCGCGCCACGACGGATAGAGCGTCGCCAAAAACGATAGCGCCAGGGCCATGAGCACGACTGCGGTGACCTCGCCGCTATCGATATGCGCCGGAATGCGGGTGAAGAAGTAGATCTCCGCCGAAAACAGATTGACGTGCAACACGCCCTGCAGGAACTGCCGGATCGCTTCCAGGTTGTTGGTGATCACCAGTCCCAGCCCGAGCCCGGCCAGAGTCCCGACCACGCCGATGCTGGCGCCCGATAGCATGAATATCCGCAGAATCATTCCGCGAGAAGCGCCCATTGTCCTGAGGATCGCGATGTCGCGGCCCTTGTCCTTCACCATCATGATCATGCCGGAGATGATGTTGAACGCCGCGACGATGATGATCAGCGTCAAGATCAAGAACATGACGTTGCGCTCGATCTCGACGGCGTTGACGATGCTTGAATTTGCCTTTTGCCAATCGAGGATACGCACCGGCCGGTTGAGCATTTGGGCGATGGCGCGGCCCACCGCCGTGGACTGGTCGGCGTTGCGGACAAAGACTTCGAGATAGCTGACCGTGTTCGGCATCTTGAAGAAGAGCTGCGCGACGTCGAGCGGCATGTAGATGAAGCTGTTGTCGTATTCGTAGAAGCCGACATCGAAGAGCGCCGCGACGGTGTAGGTTTTCATGCGTGGCACTGTGCCGAACGCGGTGTCGGTGCCCTCGGGCGAAATCAGCGTGACCTTGCCGCCGACGGCAATGCCAAGCCGCCGCGCCAGCCGGTCGCCGATGGCGATGTTGTCGTCGGCGAAATCGGCGAGCGAGCCGGCGACAATATGATCGGCGATCAACTTGCGGGCACGGATATCATCGGGACGGATGCCGCGGACCACCGCGCCCGCCGCCGCTCCGGTGCCTGTCGCCATCACCTGGCCCTCGACTAACGGCGTCGCGCTGACAACGCCAGGCACCTGGCGAACCTGGGCCGCGGTTGCGTCGAAATCACTCATCGTCGCGCCGGCCCCGTAGAAGCCGAGATGGCCATTGAGCCCAAGGATCCGGCCAATCAAATCCTCGCGGAACCCGTTCATCACCGACATGACAATGATCAGCGTCGCGACGCCGAGCGCGATGCCGAGCAGCGAGAAGATCGCAATGACCGAAACGAAGCCTTCCTGGCGCCGCGCCCGCAAATAGCGGAACGCGACCATCCGCTCGAAGGTGCCGAACATCACGCCGTTACGCGCTGGAGCGCCGCATCGGCCGGTAGGTCTTGCCGATCGCCGGTGCGCCGGTTCTTTATTTCGAGCGTACCGGCGGCCACGCCGCGCGGTCCGACGATGAGCTGCCAAGGCAAGCCAATAAGGTCCATCGTCGCGAACTTGGCGCCCGGCGACTCGTCACGATCGTCATAGAGCACCTCGACCCCGCGATCGCACAGCCTGGCGTATAGCTCGTCGGCGGCCGCGACGCAGCGAGCGTCCGCGGCCCGCAGATTGACGAGCCCTAATCGGAACGGCGCCACCGGCTCGGGCCAGATGATCCCGGCATCGTCGTGGTTGGCCTCGATCAGCGCGCCAACCAGCCGCGATACGCCGATCCCATAAGAACCCATTTCCAATGGTACGGTGGTGCCGTCCGCGAGGCTGACCACCGCGCCCATCGGCGCCGAGTATTTGGTGCCGAAATAGAAGGTCTGGCCGACCTCGATGCCGCGTGCGGTAACCAGCTGGTCGGCGGGCACCGGGCACTTTCCCGGATCGTGTATCTCATCGGTCGCGGCGTAGAGCGCGGTCCAGTCCCGGAACCCGGGTTCGAGATCGCTGTCGTAATCGACCGGGCTGGCGAGAATGTCGCGGTCGAGCCAGGCCTTATCGCAATACACTTGGCTTTCGCCAGTTTCCGCCAGCACTTGGAACTCGTGGCTGAGGTCGCCGCCGATCGGCCCGGTATCGGCGCGCATCGGGATCGCCTTCAGCCCCATCCGCGCGAACGTGCGGAGATAGGCGAAAAACATATTGTTATATGCCCGCTTGGCCCCCGCGGCATCGAGATCGAAGCTGTAGGCGTCCTTCATCAGGAACTCGCGTCCGCGCATCACGCCGAAACGCGGCCGCACCTCGTCGCGAAACTTCCACTGGATGTGGTACAGGTTCTTTGGTAGGTCGCGGTAACTCTTGATTGCGTCGCGGACGATCGCGGTGATCATCTCCTCGTTGGTCGGGCCGTACAGCATCTCGCGGTCGTGGCGGTCGCGGATGCGGAGCATCTCCTCGCCGTAATCGTCGTAGCGATTGCTTTCGCGCCATAGATCGGCCGGCTGTATCGTCGGCATCAACACTTCCTGCGCACCAGCGCGATCCTGCTCCTCACGCACGATCTGCTCGACTTTTTTCAACACGCGGAAGCCGAGCGGCAACCACGAATAGATGCCGGCGGAGGACTGGCGGATCATGCCGGCGCGCAGCATCAACCGGTGCGAGACGATTTGCGCCTCGCTCGGGTTTTCGCGGATCACCGGCAGGAAGTATCGAGAAAGGCGCATAGCTGCTGCTTTTGGCTGACGGGCGCGCACTCTAGGCAAGACACCCTGCCCTGTCCATTGAGCGACCTATCGGCGGAATGACGCGGCGAGCGATTTCCGCCAAAAATGCGCGCGATGCTTGAAACCCTGCTCCGCCTCAAGGAAGACGGCACCACCGTCCGCACCGAGCTGGTTGCCGGCGCGCTGCCAGCCCATCCCACTTCGTCCTAGCGCTCGTCGTTCATCGTAAAATACACGCTGTTTTGACAAGAAATCGCGTGACCATCCGGTAGGTTCTGCGTAAGATACCAGCAAAAGCACGTCGACTGGGCAATAGCCTGGCCCGAGTTCAGGGAGGCTCGGAAATGAACCGGCCGATGGCGGAAATCGCGGCCGGATAAAAGAGAACAGTGTTGGCAGGGCTTAGCCCTGCCTATTTTTTGTGCAAATTGTCGCCGTCAACCGCGACAATCGGCAGCGGTTTGAGCTGCCGTCTCGTGGTTGCCTTAGCCGGGTGCATGCTTATCCTGCGCGCCCTTTATCGACAGCGAGATCGCGCCCGCCGGGCGCGGGGATGACGAGATGGCGCACAAGAACGGCTGGCATTTTTTCATGAACCCCGGGCCGACCAATATCCCGGACCGCATTCTGCGGGCGATGGATCGCGCCACGATGGATTTCACCGGCGCGGAGTTTCGCGCCATCGCCGACGAATGCTTCGCCGGTCTACAGCGCGTGTTCAAGACCACCGCTCCCATCCTGGGCTACGCCTCGACCGGGCACGGGGCCTGGGAAGCCGCGCTGGTCAACTTGTTCTCGCCAGGAGACAAGGTGCTGATCGTCGAAAGCGGCTATTTCTCGGTCAATTGGGGCCTGCGGGCCGAGGCTTTTGGACTCGAGGTCGAGACGTTGCCCAACGATTGGCGCCGCTGTGCCGACCCGACCAAGCTCGAAGCTCGGTTGCGCGAGGACAAGGGCCATCACATCAAGGCGGTGCTTGCCGTCCATAACGAAACCTCGACCGGCGTCGCCCATCCAATCGCGGCGATGCGCAAGGCGATCGACGCGGCAAGGCACCCCGCGCTGTTTTGCGTCGACACGATCTCCTCGCTCGGCTCGTTTGATTTCCGGATGGACGAGTGGGGCGTCGACGTCACCGTCGTCGGCTCGCAGAAAGGCCTGATGCTGCCGACCGGGATGGCCTTTACCGGGGTCAGCGCCAAGGCGATGGCGGCGACCGCGGTGGCCAAGTTGCCGCGCGTCTACTGGGATTGGCGCCGGCTCCTTGGCCAGAGCCCGCAGCAGGGCTACTGGAACGGCACCGTTCCGGTGCACTTCTTCTACGGGCTGCAGGAAGCATTGAAGCTGCTCGAGGATGAGGGCCTCGACAATGTCTTCGCCCGCCACCACCGTCTCGCCGAGGCGACCCGACGGGCGGTGCGCGCCTGGCGGCAAAATGACGGGCCGGAAATCTTCGCGACCGATCCCGCCGGGCAGTCGAATTCGGTCACCGCTATCTTGATGCCCGACGGCCACGATGCCGATGCGATGCGTCAGATCTGCCTCGACAAGTTCAATGTTTCGCTGGGAGGCGGGCTTGGGCCGCTGAAGGGCCGGCTTTTCCGCATCGGCCATCTCGGCGACGTCAACGACGCGATGGTGCTGGGAGCGCTTGGCGCGATCGAAATCTCCCTGGAGCTAGCCGGCGTGCCGCATGGCCGTGGCGGCGTGCAGGCGGCGATGGAGTATCTCGCGAGCGGTACTTAAGAATGCGCAAGATCAACCATCAAGATAAAAAGACGAAACGTAACGGCTAATTGCACGAGTGCCGCTAGGAACCAGGCATTTCTTTCGCTGTTTGTGAGCGAACTCACATCGCGAAAGGATCGACCTGTGAAATCGATTGTTATAGCCGCGGCGTTTTCATTGATCGCCGGCACCGCGTTGGCGCAGGGCATGACCCAGACCACCACCACGACGACCACGATCTCGTCCGCGGACGAGTCCGAGATGCACGCCTACATCGTCAACGAACACCTTCCCCCGGCGGAACCCCCGAGCGGCTTTGTCGTGACCAACGGGTCTGTCGTGCCCCCTTCGGTCAACGTCTACCACTTCCCGCCCGACCGACACTGGAATTACGAGTTCGCGACGTTCGGCGATCAGACCGTGCTGATCGATCCCGCAACGCACCGTATCGTCCATATCCTCCATTAGCTTTGGCGAGCGCGTACGCTTGCCGTTCTGGGTACGTCTTGCGACGGCCAGCGCACCGCCAGCGAGTTGCTTTACGCAGCGGCGGAGATTATAACCGCCGCCGCAAACGAGGGTCGCGCCATGAAAGAGGGTATTCACCCCGACTACCACGAGATCACCATCTTGATGACCGATGGAAGCTCGTACAAAACGCGCTCGACCTACGGTAAGCCCGGCGACACGCTGCGTCTCGACATCGATCCGAAATCGCACCCGGCTTGGACGGGCGGCCAGCAACGCCTGCTCGACACTGGCGGCCAGCTCGCCCGGTTCAATAAGCGTTTTGGCAATTTCGGCCCGAAGAGCTAAGAGCTCGCCCGCTCAGAATCCCGGGAATACCCGCGGCTAGATCGGCGGCGGGCTGATGTCTTCGCGTTATGCTCCGCACTCGGATGTGTCTTTATCCAACTGGCGGGCTCCCTTGCCAGCGTGCTTTGGGCGACCAATCCCCGCTCGCGATCTGATCGGAGCAGTCGGTGTTTGATTCGACGGTCATCGCACGTTCTGCCTTGTGCAACATGGAGAACAATCGACGCCGGACCCGATAATGTGCGCCCGGCGGCCACCGATTTAGGAAGTGCGCACGGCGGTTCATGAGGTTCGGGCAGACCGGCACGAACCGAGCGCTTGAAACCGGATTGAGCCTACCTAGATTACCTATGCGTGGGCCGCCCATTCGGGGGCCGCGCACTTGAGATCGGTACTGGGCCATTCGGCCGGTGCCATAACCCGTGTCGCTCAATGGAGGATATGGTCATGGATCGCTTCGACTTCTCGCCCTTGTTCCGTTCTTCGATCGGCTTCGATCGCCTCGCCCGCCTGGTCGATAGCGCGACCCGCTTCGACGGCGCGGCTCCCACCTACCCGCCTTACAACATCGAATCCACCGGCGAAGACTCCTACCGCCTGACCATGGCGGTGGCTGGCTTCTCGCGTGACGAAATCGACATCACCGTGCAGGAAAACTCGCTGGTGATCTCGGGCAAGGCGCAGAAAGAGGACGATGAGGTGAACGGCCGCTATCTGCACCGCGGCATCGCCCGGCGCGCCTTCGAGCGGCGCTTCAGCCTTGCCGACCACATCAAAGTCAGCGGCGCGAGCATGGACAACGGCTTGCTGCACGTCGACCTAGTGCGCGAAGTGCCGGAAGAGGCCAAGCCCCGTCAAATCAAGATCGGCGACGCGGGCGCTCCCAAGCAGGTGGAGCAACAAAAGGCCGCGTAACCGACGCGCTCTAGCCGAAATGAAAACGCCCCCGGGAGACCGGGGGCGTTTTTCACATCAGAACCAGCCCCTAAACTTGAACCACGCGATCGGCAGCACTGCGCTGAAGAAAATCAGAGCTAACCCGTAGGGATAGCCCCAAGCCCAGTCGAGCTCCGGCATCGTGCGGAAATTCATCCCGTACATGCTGGCCACCAGCGTCGGCGGCACGCCGACCACCGACACAATCGTCAATACTTTGATGATGTTGTTTTGCTCGATATTGATCAGGCCCAGTGTCGCATCGAGCAGCAACTGCACCTTGTTGAGCAAATGGGCATCGTAATCGCTGAGCGAGGCGACATCGTGACGCACGGTTTCGAGTTCTACCCTGGTCTCGGCGCTGATCCAGTCCGCTCCGTGGATCGCCACGAACGGAACAATTCGCGCGATGCCGAGCAGCGCGTCACGAATTTGCGACGCGAGATCGCCGCCCTGACCGACCCGGCGCAGAGCTTCCCGCAGGTTGGCTTGTTCGCGTGCCGGCCGTTGGGTGGACCCGTCGGTGTCAACCCGAAACAGGCGATGCGACAACGCATCGAGATCGGCAGCGATTACCTCAAGCACGTCCGCAAGGCGGTCGACCACCGCCTCCACCAGACCGGCGAACACCGCCGAGCTGGCCTCCATTTGACGATGGGGCCGGGCCAGTGCCTGTGCAAAGGTCGCGAACGCGACCAGCGGCCTGAACCGTACCGTCACCAGGAACTTTCGGGTTAGGACGAATCCGACGGGCGTCGTTTCCGGGCGATTGGCGTCCCCGCGGTGGACCAGCGGGGCGCTCAGGAATAGTGCGCCGTTTTCGACATAGAGGCGACTCGACGCCTCGATCTCGGACAAATCCTCCAGACTGGGCATTTGCAAGCCGGTCACTCGCTCGACGAATGCCACTTCTTCGGGGGCAGGATTTATCAGGTCGAGCCAGATAATGTCGGGCGGCAGCGCCGCCGCGGCGAGGTCGCCTTGGACCTGTTCGGCGCCGTCGGTCCGGTAAAGAGCAAGCATGGTCGTCTCAGCCCGCCATCAGCAACAGATCACAATCCGCCCTGCTGTATGACAAACTCGACGATCTCGGCGATACCTTTTCCATTTTTGAGGTTGCTGAAGACGAACGGCCGCTCGCCCCGCATCTTTTTAGCGTCCCGGTCCATGATGTCGAGGCTGGCGCCGACCAGTGGCGCGAGGTCGATCTTGTTGATGACCAGGAGGTCGGAGCGCGTGATGCCGGGCCCGCCCTTGCGCGGGATCTTGTCGCCGGCGGCGACGTCGATGACGTAGATCGTCAGATCGGCCAATTCCGGTGAGAATGTCGCCGCGAGATTGTCGCCACCGGACTCGATCAGAATCACGTCGAGCCGCGGGAAAAGCCGGTTCAGTTCATCGACCGCGGCGAGGTTGATCGACGCGTCCTCGCGGATCGCGGTGTGCGGGCAGCCACCAGTCTCTACCCCGCGGATTCGTTCGGGCGGCAGCGCGCCGCTGCGGGTCAAAAACTCGGCGTCCTCGCGGGTATAGATGTCGTTGGTTATCGCAACGATCTCGAAGCGAGCGCGCATCTGCTTGCACAGATGGTCCATCAGCGCGGTCTTGCCCGAGCCGACCGGCCCGCCAATGCCGATGCGCAGCGGCCCCCTATCGGCGCTCATGAGCGGAACAGCCGCGAATATTGTGTTTCGTGCGCCATCGAGGCGAGATCGGCGGCGAACGTCGTCGCACCGAAATCGTGAGCCTTACGCGCCAACGAAGCGGCAACCGCGCCGGCAACCACCGGCTCCAGCGCCGCGAGGATGCGCTGCCCGTCGTTCTGCCCCACGATCCCGAGCCGCAGCCCCGCCGACATCAGGTTGGCGGCGAAAGCATGCAGATAGCCGGTTAGCGCTTCGCTCAACCCGATAGACGCCTGCGCCGCCGCCGCGCCGAACATTGCGGCGTGACAAATGGCGTCGTTGTCGGACTTGAAGAGACCGGCCGCCTTGCTCCAAGCCGCCTCATGGGCGGCGGCGAACGCCGCGCCCTGCTGGCTCGCCTCCAAGGCCAATTCCGCAGTTGCCCGATAGGCGCAGCCGCGGCGATTGGCCTCGGCGAGCGCCGTGTCGTCGCCCGCGGCCGCGGCGCGCCACGCATCGCGCAATATGTCCGCGTCGACCCGACCGCTGCCCTTGGCCACCACCGCCGCGATCCAGCGCCGGAGGCTCTCCCGGTCGCGCACCGCGCCATCGGCCGCGGCGGCTTCGAGCCCGTGCGAGTAACTAAACCCGCCGGTCGGGAATGCCGGCGAGGCCCAGGCGAGCAACCGGTACAGGCCGGTCGTGCTGGATTCAGTGCTCATGGCCAGGATCGGCGCCGGCATAGGCACCGGTCTCCGGATCGAAAGGCGCGTTGAGTCGCGTGATGCGACCGCCGAGACCGCGCACCATGTCTGCGATCACATGATCGTCGCGGATGCGCAGCTTCCCGTCCAAGGCTTGCACTGGGAGGTGCCTGTTGCCGAGATGCCAGGCGAGGCGCAGCAGCTCGGCCGGACCGTCGGACTCGATTTCGAGCACCCGCTCGGGAGCGGCGCAAACCCGGACATAGCCGCCATTGTCGAGCTCCAGCCCATCGCCATCGGCAAGATGCTGCACCCGAGGTAGATCGAGCAGAAACGGATTACCGCTATCGGCGACAAGGCGCAGCCGCCGCCGGTGCCGGTCGACAAAGGCCAGGGTGACACGGTCAATGGCCGCCTCTTCCGGCCAATGCCCGCCCTTATGAGCCGCGATCGCCCGTCGCATCGTTCAGTACAGGAAATAACGCTGCGCCATCGGTAATACCGTGGCCGGGTCGCAGGTGAGATGTACACCGTCGGCGCGCACCTCATAGGTCTCGGGGTCCACCTCGACGTTGGGCATTTCCGCATTATGCACCATCTGCGCCTTGCCAATCTTGCGGATGCCGCGCGCCGCCAGCACCTGGCGGCTGATGCCGAGCGCTTCCGGCAACCCCTTGTCGATGGCAAGAGTCGGAAGAAAGGTCACAGCGGTCGCGGTCAGCGCCTTGCCGAAAGCGCCGTACATCGGCCGGTAGTGCACCGGCTGCGGCGTCGGGATCGAGGCATTGGGATCGCCCATCAGCGCCGCCGCGATCATGCCGCCGCGCATCACCATGTCTGGCTTCACCCCGAAAAACGCCGGCGACCACAGCACCAAATCGGCGAGCTTACCCACCTCGACCGAGCCGATGTGCTCGGCCAGCCCATGCGTCAGCGCCGGGTTGATTGTGTATTTCGCGATGTAGCGCTTGACCCGGAAATTGTCGTTGCGCTCGCTGTCCTCGGGCAGTTTGCCGCGCTGGCGCTTCATCTTGTCGGCGGTCTGCCAGGTGCGGATCAGCACCTCGCCGCAGCGGCCCATCGCCTGGCTGTCCGACGACATCATGCTGAACGCGCCGAGGTCGTGGAGGATGTCCTCGGCGGCGATGGTCTCGCGGCGGATGCGGCTCTCGGCGAAGGCGACGTCCTCGGGGATGCGCGGATCGAGGTGGTGGCACACCATCAGCATGTCGAGATGCTCGTCGATGGTGTTGACCGTGTAGGGCCGAGTCGGATTCGTCGAGGACGGCAGCACGTTGGGTAGCCCGCACACCTTGATGATATCCGGCGCGTGCCCGCCGCCGGCGCCCTCGGTGTGGAAGGCGTGGATGTTGCGGCCCTTGAACGCGGCGATCGTGTCCTCGACGAAGCCGCTTTCGTTGAGCGTGTCGGTATGGATCGCCACCGCGATATCGAGCTGTTCGGCGACTGAGAGACAGCAATCGATCGCGGCCGGTGTGGTGCCCCAATCCTCGTGCAGCTTGAGGCCGCAGGCCCCAGCCTCGACCATCTCGACCAGCGCCGCCGGGTCGGAGGCGTTGCCCTTGCCGAAAAAGCCGAGATTGACCGGGATGCCCTCGGCCGCCTGGATCATTCGCGCCAGATGCCACGGACCCGGGGTACAGGTCGTCGCCGCGGTGCCGGCCGCTGGCCCGGTGCCGCCGCCCAGCATCGTCGTGACGCCGCTGTAAAGCGCATCCTCGGCCTGTTGCGGGCTGATCATGTGAATATGCGAGTCGATGCCGCCGGCGGTGACGATCTTCCCTTCGCCGGCGATGATCTCCGTGCCGGGGCCGATGACGATGTCGACCCCCGACTGGATGTCCGGGTTGCCGGACTTGCCGATCCCGGCGATACGGCCGTCACGAACGCCGATGTCGGCCTTGACGATGCCCCAGTGGTCGAGGATCACCGCGTTGGTGATGACGGTATCGACGGCGCCCTCGGCGCGGCTCTTCTGACTCTGCCCCATGCCGTCGCGGATCACCTTACCGCCGCCGAACTTGACCTCCTCGCCGTAGATCGTGCGGTCGCTTTCAATCTCGATGACGAGCTCGGTATCGGCCAGCCGGATGCGGTCCCCGGTGGTCGGCCCGAACATCCCGGCATAGGCGGCGCGGCCGATCGTGTTCGCCACTAGAGGCTCCCGTTCACACGGCCGTTGAAACCGACGACGCGCCGGCTACCGGCATAGGCGACGAGCCGCACCTCACGACTCTGTCCCGGCTCGAACCGGGTCGCGGTACCGGCCGGAATGTCGAGCCGGAAGCCGCGGGCCTTGTGGCGGTCGAAGGCGAGCGCCGTGTTGGTCTCGTAGAAATGATAATGCGAGCCGACCTGGATCGGCCGGTCGCCGGTATTGGCGACGGTGAGCGTCACGGTCGGCCGGCCGGCGTTCAGTTCGATATCGCCCTCGGCGACGAAGACTTCGCCGGGGATCATCGGATCGGCTCGTGAACGGTGACGAGCTTGGTGCCGTCGGGGAAGGTCGCCTCGACCTGGATCTCGTGGATCATCTCGGGCACACCCTCCATCACTTGTGCACGGGAGAGCACGGTCGCACCGTCGCGCATCAATTCGGCGACAGTCTTCCCGTCACGCGCGCCTTCGAGCACGTAGTCGGTGATCAGCGCCACAGCCTCCGGGTAGTTGAGCTTGACCCCGCGCTTGAGGCGCCGCTCGGCGACCATCGCGGCGACCGCGACGATCAGCTTGTCCTTTTCACGGGGGGTCAGGTTCATGCCTTTTTCCTAGGCATCAAACGTGCCAAAGCCGGGGCAGGCGCGGCGGTAATCCCATCGCGGCATGGCGCAGATGGCAAGCCAGATCGGCATAGGCACGGCGCAGCGGCAAGGCAGGGCCGAGCCAGCGCGCGACGAGCATGCCGTTGACCGTGGTTACGCCCGCGTGCAGTCCTTCCGCCGTCGATTGCTCCTGCACCTCGCGCGCGGCGTCGACAAAGCTGTGCCCATCGCCTTGCTGGGGCGCCAGGATCAACGTCGCACAAGCCTCCGCCTCGGCGAAACACGCCGGATCGGCCATCGTTGCCGGGACATCATCCTCGACATGCAGCGCGTCGCCCCAGGCGAGCTTGCCGCCGCAAAAAATTTCCCAGGCTTCGTGCAGCAGCCCAGCGCTAAACCGTTCGTCCATCGCGATGCGGCCGAAGACGACGATGCCGCCGCCGAGGAAGCCCGCGCCGTTCGCCAACTCGATCCGCGTGTGGCGGCGCAGCCTGGCGTCGTCGAACAGGATCGCCTCGGGCGGCAGGTACTCGAGCCAGCCGCCGGCCTCGGCCGAAAGGGTCTGGTCGATCTGCGTTATCGCGCCGGTCGAGCGATAGATCTTCTCCGCGGCCGAGCCGGTGACATGCGCCGCCGCTCCCTCTCCCACCTTGACCGCGATATCGATCCGATCGCCGGCGACCAGACCGCCGGAGGTCGTCACCAGTACCGCCACGGGCAGGTCGCCCGCCACGCGCGCCGGAAACAGCACGCGCAGCGGGTTTCTCTCGTAGAGATGGCTGAGCCGCGTCGCGCCGTCGCGGACGGCAAAGCCGATTTCGGCGACACCCCGAACGCGGGCGGGAGTGGAAAGGTCGTCGAGGGGGCTCAATACCCGAGCGCCATGCCGTCCTTGCGCGGCTCGGAGCCGCCGATCAGCACGCCGCGCTCGTGATCCATCCAGATCGCCTGGCAGCCGCCGATCGGCACCTCCAGCATCTCGATCTTATGACCCCGTTTCGCCAGATCGGCACGAATGGCTTCCGGCACGAAATGCTCGGTCTGCAGCACCCCCTGATAGGCGAAGACGCGCGGTCCTTCGGCGGCCTGCTGGGGGTCCTTCCCGCGGTCGAGCAGGTAGTGCAGGAATGTCGCGTGGCCGACCGCCTGATACTGCCCGCCCATGACGCCAAACGGCATCACGGCGCGCCCATCTTTGACCAGCATCCCGGGGATGAGCGTGTGGAACGGGCGTTTCCGTGGCGCGATCGAGCTTGGGTGGCCCGGGCTCGTGCGGAAGCCGCTGCCGCGATTGTGCAGGATGACCCCGCTTTCCGGCGCCATGATCCCGGTGCCGAACGCCGAGAACAGCGAGTTGATGAACTGAAACCGCGTTGCCGTCGCGGTCGACGGCGCACATGTAGATCGTGTCCTTGTGCTCGATCTCGTCCCAGTGTTGCGGCGGCAGTGCCTTGTCGAGCCGAATTTCGCGGCGCGTGCGCTCGGCATAGTCGTCCGACAGGAAGTGCTCGACCCTGTTGTCGACGAAATCAGGATCGCCGATGAAATTGTCGCGCACGTAATAGGCGGCCTTGGTCGCCTCGGCGATCAGATGAAGCCGGTCGGCCTCGCTGAACGACTCGCCGCCGAGCGCGTAGCCCTCCAGCGTCCGCAGGATCATCAACGCGGTCAGGCCCTGATTGCTCGGCGGCACCTCGTAGACGTCGTAGCCGCGATAGGCCGCATGGATCGGCTCGACCCACTCGGAGCGCTGCGCCGCGAAATCCGCCTCCTCGTGGAGCCCGCCCAATTCCTTGAGCCGGCGGACGATGTCGCGCGCCACCGCGCCCTCGTAGAACGCCTCGCGGCCCTCACGGCCGATGCGGCGCAAGGTCTTGGCCAGCGCCGGATTACGCATGGTGTCGCCGGCCTTGGGCGCCTTGCCGTCCCGCAGCATGACCTTGGCCGTGTGCGGGTCCTGCAATTTATTGACATTGCGCGCCCAATCCTGCGCGACACGCGGGGTAACGACATAACCGTCCTCGGCCGCCTTCGCTGCCGGTTCCAGCAGCTCGGAGAGCGGCCTCGTCCCGTGCTCGCGGTTCAACACGCACCAAGCGTCGATGCAGCCGGGAACGGTCGCCGCGTGCGGGGTTTGCACCGCGATCTCGCGGATTTGCCGCTCGGCGTACCAGTCGACAGTCGCCGCCGCCGGCGCCCGCCCCGAACCGCTGAGTGCGATCGGCAAAGCCCCACCCTTCGAATAGAGCACAAAGCAATCGCCGCCGATCCCGGTGCTTTCCGGCTCGACGACGCACTGCATCGCCACTGCGGCGATCGCCGCGTCGGCCGCGTTTCCGCCGGCGCGCAGCACATCGAGCCCCGCGAGGGTCGCGCGTGGCGCCGAGGTCGCGACCATGCCGCTGGCCGCCATCGCCGCCGAGCGGCCCGGTACATTGAAGTCACGCATCTTCCGGTTCGTCTCCCGCAATTCCAGCCAGTGCAATCCAGACCGGCAGGGTTCCCGCTTGTCGTTCTCTCATGCACCGTCCTACCTTGCCGGTCAATTCGCGTGACCGAGGACACAAATGGACGGCAGCCTGCAATTCCCGGTCGCGACGGCGCCGGCGCCTGGCGAAACCGTGCCGATAGCTCCCGGCATCCATTGGCTGCGCATGCGCCTGCCCTTCGCGCTCAACCACATCAATCTGTGGCTGCTCGAAGACGGGCCGGGCTGGACCATTGTCGATTGCGGCTACGCGCTCGAGGAGGCCCGCGAAGCCTGGGGCCGCATTTTCGCCGAGACGCTGGGCGGCCGCCCGGTTCGGCGGGTCATCGTCACCCATTATCACCCCGACCATATCGGCCTTGCATCCTGGCTGACCGAACGCTGGGACGCACCGATGTGGATCAGCGAGAAGGAATGGCTGCACGCACGGATGCATGCGCTCGGCACCGGCGGCGATGCTTCGGAGACACTTCGTCGCGATTTCGCGAAGCGCGCCGGCCTCGACGAGGAGACCAGCCAGGTCTTTGCCGAGCGTCAGGGCAATTATCGCCTCGGCGTGCCGTCGGTGCCGCAGACCTACCGCCGCATCGGCGAGGGCAGTGCGATCGAAATCGGCGGTCGCGAGTGGCGGGTGATCGTCGGCGAGGGGCACGCCCCCGAGCATGCCTGCCTCTACTGCGCGGACAGCGGCGTTCTGATCGCCGGTGACCAGATCCTGCCGCGCATCTCGCCCAATATCAGCGTCCAGACCTACGAGCCCGACGGAGACCCGCTGGCGCGCTACCTTCATTCGCTGAAGAAATTTCGCGCCGCGTTGCCGCCCGACATCCTCGTGCTACCCTCGCACAATCTGCCGTTCTACGGCGTGCACGAGCGGATCGATGAACTCGCGGCGCATCATCAGGCGCGCTGCGACGAGGTGATTGCCGCCTGTGCGCGGCCGATGAGCGCGGCCGATCTGATGCCGGTGCTGTTCCGCCGCCAGCTCGACCGCCATCAGATGGGGTTCGCGCTCGGCGAGGCCCTCGCCCATCTGCATTATCTCGAAGGCCAAGGCGCTCTGTCCCGCGAGTTGGGCGGCGACGGCGTGGACCGCTTTCTGGCGGCGTAACCTCTAAGCGGCGGAGCGACGACATGGCGCGCATCAACCACATCGCCCTCAAGGTCGTCGATCTCGAAGCGGCGACGAAGTTTTACGAGAACGTCTACGGCTTCAAACAGGTGCGCACCGGACGCTCGCGCGGGCACATCTCGCGCCATCTGACTGACGGTTACGTCGATCTCGCGCTGATGATCTATGACAGCGAGGAAGACGAGGAGGCGAAGATGGTCGGGCCCGGCCCGGCGATCCACCATTTCGGCATCGAGGTCGAGGACCATGAGGGCTTCGCCGCCAAGGTCGCGGCCAATGGCGGCACCATCCTCTCGAAGCCCGGCGAAGTGCCGATCAAGTACCGCTCGCCCGACGGCACCGTAGCGGAGGTCGTGCCGATGGGCCGCTACGACAAAATGAAGGCGGCCGAATAACCGCTCACTCCGGCTCCGCGCGCCGCTGCCCGGCGGTGACCTCGGCGCGAACATGCCGGCTCGCCATCATCATTTCCGCGGTGAAGGCGGCAATCGACGCCAGGGTGCAGCCAATCGCCAGACCGAACGTCACGAGCAGCATCGTGGCAACCGCCAGTCCACCCGTCTCGCCGACAAACAGCGCCAATACCGTAGCGCAGGTCGATGCGCCTCCCGCTGCGGCGAGCGCCACGGCGCAGTCGAGCGCAAGCGAGCGGCGATGCAGCCGCTCTAGCTCCAGGCTCAATACGGCTGCCTCACCGGCATCGGCGCCGATAAGCGCCTTGGCCGCCGCATCGACCTGATCGGCGACGCGGGCGAACCGCGTCGAGAACACGTTGAGCAAGGTCGCGATGCCGGAAAGCAGAAACACCGGCGCCAGCGCGACCTGGATGATGTGAACGACCGAGGCGATGGCGTCCGAAGTCGCGGCCACGCCGATGCGGCCCCTCGCCTATCAGGCACTTGCCGCCAGAATCAGACCGCTGGGGCTTTCAGCACCTTCATATCAGGCGCCTTGTGCAAGGTCGCTTCGGTCTTTTGCTGCAAGGTGTCGAAATCGACGTCTTCGACCATCTCCCGCACGACGAAACCCCGCGCGGTCACGTCGATCACCGCAAAGTCGGTGTAGATGCGCCGAACGACCCGAGACGCGGTCAGCGGGTAGTGACACTGCTTGCGCAGTCGGGGCGCACCGTCGCGCGTCATATGCTCGACCAGCACGCGGATTTCCCTGGCGCCGACCGCCAAATCCATCGCCCCGCCAACCCCAGGCGGAAAGGTCGGGTCGTCGGTCGTCCAGTTGGCGAGGTCGCCGTTCTCCGCCACCTCGAAGGCTCCCAGCAGCGCCAGGTCGAGATGCCCGCCGCGGATCATCAGGAACGAGTCGGTGTGGTGGACGTAGCTCCCGCCAGTCAACAGCGTCACCGGCTGCTTGCCGGCGTTGACGAGGTCGAGATCGACCTCGTTGGCGCCCGGCGCCGGCCCGACGCCAAGCACGCCGTTCTCGCTCTGCAGCACGATCTCGCGCCCCTCGGGCAGCACGTCGGCAACCAGGGTCGGCAGACCGATGCCAAGGTTGACGTAGACTCCGTCATCGAGGTCTTGCGCGGCGCGCCAGGCGATCTGTTTGCGGCTGAGCGGCATGGCGTTTCTCCTGCTAGACCGGCACCACGACCATGCGGTCGACGAAGATGCCGGGGGTGACGATGTGCTCGGGATCGATCTCACCCAATTCGCAGAACTGGCGGATCTGGACGATCGACAACGCGGCGGCCTGGGCCATCGTCGGGTTAAAGTTTCGCGCGGACTTATTGTAGGTGAGGTTGCCCCAGCGATCGCCGCGATCCGCCTTCAACAGCGCGACGTCGCCCCGCAGCGGCTTTTCCAGCACATAGCGGCGACCGTCAATCTCGCGCTCTTCCTTGCCCTCGGCGAGGCGCGTCCCGACCCCCACCGGGGAGAAGAACCCGCCGAGCCCGGCCGCGGCGCAGCGCATCCGTTCGGAAAGGATACCCTGCGGCACCAGCTCCAGCTCGATCTTGCCTTCCTTGTAGAGCTCCTCGAACACCACCGAGCCGGCGCTGCGCGGGAACGAGCAGATGATCTTGCGGATGCGCCCGGCATCCATGAGGCCCGCGAGCCCGGTGCGGCCGGTCCCGGCATTGTTGTTGACGATGGTGAGGTCCTTCGCGCCCTGCTCCAGAAGGGCGCCATAGAGCGCCTCGGGCGAGCCGGCGCCGCCAAACCCGCCGGTCAGCACCACCGCTCCGTCCTTGATGCCCTCGACCGCCTCGGCGAGGCTGCGAACCCGTTTGTCGATCATCGCTAAAACGCCACGTCGTCGCCGCCCTTGAGGGCGAGCAATTTGCGGGCCTCGTCGGGGGTGGCAATTTCCAGCGACAGGTTTTCGAGAATGGTGCGGATGCGGGTGACCTGGTCGGCGTTGCCCTGGGCGAGTTGGCCGCGGCCGAGCCACAGCGAATCCTCAAGGCCGACCCGCACGTTGCCGCCCATGATCGCGCCCATCGTCACGAACGGCATCTGGTGCCGCCCGGCGGCGAGGATCGACCAGGCGTACTCGTCGCCAAACAGCTTGTCGGCGATCCGTTTCATGTGAACCAGGTTCTCATGGTCGGCGCCGATGCCGCCGAGGATGCCGAAGATCGTCTGCACGAAGAGCGGCGGCTTGATCAGGCCGCGATCGACGAAATGCGCGAGATTGTAGAGGTGTCCGACATCGTAACATTCGTGCTCGAACCGGGTGCCGCATTCCTCGCCCAGCCGCTTCAGCACCTTTTCGATATCGGCGAAGGTGTTGCGGAAGATGAAGTCGCGGGTCATCTCCAGCGCCTTCGGTTCCCACTCGTATTTCCATTCCTTGTAGCGGTCGAGCATCGGATAAAGCCCGAAATTCATCGACCCCATGTTCATCGAGCACATCTCGGGCCTGGCGCGCAGCGGCGCCGCCAGCCGCTCCTCGAGCGTCATGCCGTGCCCGCCGCCAGTGGTGATATTGACGACCGCGTTGGTCGCCTGCTTGATCCGCGGCAGGAACTGCATGAAAACGTCAGGATCGGGAGTGGGTCGCCCGTCCTTGGGGTCACGCGCGTGCAGATGCAGGATCGCGGCGCCGGCCTCCGCTGCCGCGATAGCGTCGCGAGCCACCTCGTCGGGGGTGAGCGGCAAATAGGGGCTCATCGTCGGGGTGTGGATCGAGCCTGTCACGGCGCAGGTGATGATGACCTTGCTTTTCAACGGCATAGGCGTCCTCCCAAAATTTTTCGTCGACGGTCAACGCGGCGGTGTCGCCGCGACCCCGCCGCGCAATTCGTGGACGACGACGCTGAGCCGGCGCGGCGGCGGAGCCAACCACAGGGGATGGGTAAGGCTGGTGCCAACGTCGCTTTCGCCAGCCTGCCAGCGCCGCATCAGCGAAGCGGACGAGAAATCCGCCATCTTTGCCGGAAGGTCAGCACCAGCGCCTTCGTGCACGAGGCGCAGAATCGTCATCGTCGCCTCGCTCGCCTCGGCGAGACATTTTCTGATCTCGGGGTCGCGGCGCAAGCCCGCGGGAAGGCGCTCGCCCAGCAGCGCAATCATCCGCCGCAAATCGTGGTTGCGCCGCATCGCGGCGATCTCGCGCGCTGAGCGGCTGATCCCGCCACGCGGGCCCGGCTGCGGGTCGTAACCATCTATAACAAAGCACAGTGTGTCGGCGGGGCGGGCATCGTCGAGCGGTGCGACTGACACCGCACTGCCGCCATAGCGCTGTCCGTCGATGGTAATCGGCGCGAGGCCAGGTAAGGCGGTGCTCGCAAGCACATGCTCAATTCCGAGCACGTGGCGATCGTTGTCGAATAAGGTCTCGGCGCCAGTGTCGAGATTGGTGGCGCCAAGCACGACGCGCACATTGCCCGAGTTGACCCGCTCGAAGTCGACGACCTCGTCAATCAACTCGCGCAATTCCTCGGCGGAAATGACGGGCCCTCCGTGAGGCACAGGGTTGCCCGCGCGGCGCCACGGCAGAAGCGCGCCCAGGACCAGATCACGCAATCTTTGCGGCAGCCCGACCGTGCGGCTAATTGCGGCGCGGCGGCTCAGCTCGCGCCAGAACTGGCGCAGCCGGAACGCGCGCTCATGTGGCAGATTGCCAGCGATGATAACAGCGTTGACCGCGCCGATGGCGCTGCCCGCGATCCAGTTGGGCCTGATTCCCGAATTTTCGAGTGCCGCGTAAGCCCCTGCCTGGTAGGCGCCGAGCGCGCCGCCGTCCGACAGCACCAGCGCGATCCGGTTGAAACGAGCCAAATTCTTCTCGGATCGCGCGCGCACCAAAACCCGCTCCTACCCTCGCCCTCTACATCATGCGAAACGGCAAACGGAGCGTCCAGTGCCGAAACAACAGGCCGATTAGTTGTTTTTATCGAACCTCTTAGGCGGCACGGATTTGAGGTAGACGGCGATGGCGCGGCGGTCATCATCAGTAAGGCGCGCAGTGTTACGCACGATCTCGCCCATCGAGCCGCCGAGGACATCGAAATCCGGTGTGCCGCCGGTCTCGAGCGCGGTGACGATATCGTCGATGCTCCAGTCACCGATCCCTGTCTTGTCGGGAGTGATG
The DNA here is from genome assembly GCA_963773625.1 of uncultured Alphaproteobacteria bacterium. Classification (GTDB taxonomy): domain Bacteria; phylum Pseudomonadota; class Alphaproteobacteria; order ATCC43930; family CGMCC-115725; genus DATARH01. The sequence goes on from CAVZCJ010000001.1 coordinate 187,952, forward strand.
TTCGGCGCTCTTTTGCTGGCGATGGCATCCTTTGACCCAGCCAGCTCGAGGCTCCAGGCGGGAACGCCTAGCCAGGTGCGCGGCGTATGGCAATCGCCGCAACGCCCGACCGTGGCGACGAGATAGGCGCCGCGCGCGATTTGCGGGTCCTTCGATGCCGGCGCCGGCGGGCTGAAATTGGTGGCGAGCGTCGTCCCGATCGCGTCACGCGCCCGAGCCAGTAGCGCGAGTGAGTTGGCCCGTCCAAGATCAAATCGCGACACCGGCGCGAGGCTATCGAGATACGCCTTCAGATCGGCGAGGTCGCTATCCGTCAGCCGGCCAAAATAGGGAAACGGAAACGCGGTGACGTAATGCGTGCCGTCCGGGGCGATGCCCCAGCGCATCGCGCGGATGAAATCGTCGAGGCTCCAGCCGCCAATCCCGGTCGCCTTGTCGGGGGTGATGTTGGGCGTGGTGATCGTGCCGAACTCGGTCGTCAGCGCGCGGCCGCCGGCATAAGGGCGGGCCGCCGTTCTTGGTGTCGGTATGGCAATTGTCGCAGCCGGCAGCCGCCGCGGCAGATAGGCGCCGCGGCTCGACCGCCGCTGCGTCGGCGAGGCGGGCAGCCGGCTCAACCGACACGCCGCCGCCAGCGCCAGAGCCAGGCCAGCGGCGGCCAGCCCGGAACGGCGCGTTACGACGGCGTCTTTTCGCGTGAACGTGCTCGTGACACGCGCCGCAAGCGCCTGGATTCGGGAGGATGTGCCCCAGAAATCGCCGTCATATGGCGGCCGCCGCTGATCGCGGCCTTGTCCCCGCCCTTAAGCGCCGCATTGAGCGCGTCGGCCTTTTCCATGGCGGTCTTATCCGCCTGCGAGGAATTTGTCCTGATCGGTCCAGATCGCCGGCTTCGCGAAGGACTTGCCGGGATAGGCGTCCATCCCGGTTCCCTTCGGAAACAGGTCTGGGAATTTTGGCAACCGGGTTGACCAGATCTGCCCCCGCCGCCTGCGCCGCGGCGAGGTCACCCTTGTCCTCCGGTGAAGGCCTGATCGCCGCCATGTCCTTGCCCTGTGCCTTCATGTGCATCTGCGGTCTGTCGATGATGCGGCATCGTCGGCAGCGCGCCGCGCCGGCATAGAGCCCGGTCGCCAGACCACGATCGCGGAAAGAGCGGCCCATTTGCCAGATGTTCTCATGCCTCCCCTCATTTCTTTGTGTCTCCCCGCGCCTGAGACTAAGAGGTTGAACCGCGGAAGCAATTGCTCGACGCGTTGCTCACCATCAAGTGATCGGCATGACGATATGGTTCTTGAAGCCCGGGCGGTCGCAGAAGCGGTCGTACCAGGCCTTTAGGTGCGGCAGCCTGGGCCGCTCGATCGGGTAGTTGAACCAGCGATAGATATGCGTGCCGAGAGCGATCTCGGCCAGCGACAGCGACTGCCCGCCGAGATAGGGCTGGTTCGCGACCGCGTCGTCGATGATCTCCCAAGCGGTAATGGCGCGGCGCCGCGCCGCTTCGATCGCGGCGGCGTCGCGGGTCTCTGGGGCCGAGCGGATCAGCCCCTGGAGCAACGCGCCCATCGGCGCGCCGATGACCGAGAGCTGCCAGTCCATCCAACGCTCGACATGGGTGCGGGCCGCGAAATCGGCGGGATACAGGCTACTGCCGTTCGGGTGCGTATTGCACAGATAGCGGCAGATCGTGTTCGACTCCCACATCACCAAGTCGCCGTCGATGACCGTCGGCACCAGCCCGTTGGGGTTCAGCTTCAGATATTCGGGATCGCGATTGCCCCCGAACGGGCCGCCGTGATCGACCCGGTCGTATTGGATGTTCAGCTCGGCGCAGGTCCACAGCACCTTTTGCACGTTCGACGATGTCGTACGGCCCCAAATCTTCAGCATCTGAGCCTCCGCATTTGCTGGCGGCATGGAGCCTTAGAATCCCGGCGAGCGCAACCGTGCGCTCGGTGTATAGTTCGCTCATTGGAGATGCCTCTTTTGGGCAGAACAGTGATGATCCGACGGTTGGGCCCCGTGACTTTTGCGCTCGTCGCGTTGATGCCGGCGGTCAGCCTTGCCGACGGCCAGGGTCAGCAGCTCATGAAGAGATGGGCCGGCTCCGATCGCTGCTCGATGCAGGCGTACCGGGCCTTCCCCGACTACACCGCCGAGTTCGCTTGCCAAGCGCGACCAGGCGTTCCAGCAATGCCTGGCGAACGGCAACCTGCCGCCGCGCGACATCCCGCCGCCCAACAAGCCTTAAGCGAAATCAGCGAAGCTTCGGCAGCTGTAGGAGCTGCCAGACTTCCGTGAGGGCGGCGACCAGCGCGTCGATATCTTCGTCGCTGTGCAGCGGCGTCGGCGTCACGCGCAGCCGCTCGGTGCCGCGAGGCACCGTCGGGTAGTTGATGGGCTGCACATAGACTTGGTGATCGCGCAGCAGCAGGTCGGAGGCGGTCCGGCACATCGCCGCGTCGCCGACCATTACCGGTACGATATGACTGTCGTTGGCCATGACCGGGATCGATGCCTCCGCCAGACGACGCTTGACCGTCGCGACCCGCTCCCGGTGCCGGATCCGCTCAACCTGGCTTTCCCTCAGGTGCCGCACCGCGGCGAGCGCGCCCGCCGCCAACAGCGGCGGCAACGACGAGGTAAAGATGAACCCCGGGGCGTGCCCCCGCAGGAAGTCGACCATCAGCGACGAACCGGCGACATAGCCGCCCATCGTGCCGAACGCCTTGGCAAGCGTGCCTTGGATCACTGTCAGGCGCGCCGAGACGCCATCGCGCTCGGAAACGCCGCCGCCATGATCGCCGTAGAGACCGACAGCATGCACTTCGTCGAGATAGGTCATCGCGCCATAGCGCTCGGCGACGTCGCAGATGTCGTTGAGCGGTGCGATGTCGCCGTCCATCGAGTAAACCGATTCGAAGCAGATGAGCTTCGGCCGCTCGGCCGGCAGTCCAGCCAGCAGCTCCTCAAGATGCGCGACGTCGTTGTGCCGGAAGATGACGCGCTCCGCCCGGCTATTGCGAATACCGGCGATCATCGAGGCATGGTTCATCGCGTCGGACAGCACGACCATGCCCGGCATGCTGCCGGCAAGGGTCGACAGCGCCGCTTCGTTGGCGACAAAGCCGGACGTGAAGACGAGCGCCGCCTCGCGTCCGTGCAGATCGGCGAGCTCGCGTTCCAGCAGCACATGGGCGTGGCTGGTGCCGGAGATGTTGCGCGTGCCCCCAGCGCCCGCGCCCGTGCGCCGCATCTCCGCTTCCATCGCCGCCAGCACCGCCGGGTGCTGACCCATGCCGAGATAATCGTTCGAACACCACACTGTGACCTCGGCACCGAGGCGATGATCGTAGGCGCGCGGGAACCGGCCGCGGCGCCGTTCCAGATCGGCGAAGACACGGTAGCGTCCTTCGCTGTGGAGCGCGTCAAGCCGCTCTTTGAAAAAGGTGTCGAAGTCCATCGCCGCTGCTATCGCCGAAAACGCTTAAGGATATCATATCGCCCGCGCCGCACCATTGGGCGCACTGTCGCGGAGACGCCTACTTGCTCGGCGTGCACGCAAAAGTGACGCGGTCCGGCACGGCGAGCGGACAGACATCGAGCCAATAGTCGTCGCCGGTGACGCGCTCTGCGACAGTTTTGCCGATGCATTCCGCCTGTGCCGTTTGTTGAACCTGCTGGAGGCTTGTCTTCAGCGGGTTGACGCAGATCCCCACCCGTTGACGCGTGTCCATCACGCCTTTCGCCGGGCTGGCCGGCGCTGTCGAAAACGGCGTGAATGCATTGCAGCCGCAAACCAACCCAGCAGTCAGCACGACCAGAAGGCGCAAGACCGTCATGCGGCCTCCGTCAGCGCCCGCTCCGCGAATAGCGCCGCCTCCATCAGTCGCACATCCTCACCGATGCGGCCGGCAAGCTGAATTCCCACCGGTAAGCCCTTGCCGCCGCGTCCCGCCGGTAGGGTGATGCAGGGCACGCCAAGCGCCGTCCACATGCGATTGAAGATCGGGCTGCCGGTGCTGCCCAGCCCTTCGGGGGCTTCACCCGGCGCCGCGGGCACGATGACCGCAGCACAGTTGCCGAAGAAGCGGTCGAGCTGTGCTCGCGCCGCCGCCACCGCGCCGCGCGCTGCGTCATATTCGCCGGCGCCGATCGCCATCCCATAATCGAGCATCTGCGCCAGCACCGGCGAGATCAGGGTGGCGCGCACCGTCCGCTCCCAGGCCAGCGAGCGTGCCATCTCGAAGCGCATGATCTTATCCTGCGCCTCGGCGAGATCGCGATGTTCGTTCGGCACCGCGACGTCGTCGACCCGCGCGCCCGCCGAAAGCAATGCTGCGCGCGCCCGATCAAGCGCGGCGATTGTCGCGGGCTCGGCCTCGTCCCACATTGGCGTCTGGCAAAGCCCGAAGCGCGGCGGCAGCGGCGCGCCGACCTCGCGCAGATCGCGCCGATCGGTCAGAACGCCGATGAAGAATGCGGCATCCTCGACTCGGCGGGCCATGCAGCCGACGGTATCGAGACTGTCCGCCAGCGCCTTAACGCCGGCGCGCGCGACAAGGCCAAAGCTGGGCTTATAGCCGACCACGCCGCAATAGGCGGCTGGCCGGATGATCGAGCCGGCGGTTTGCGTGCCGAACGCTAGCGGCGCCATCCCCGCCGCGACCGCGGCGGCCGAGCCGCTCGACGAGCCGCCGGGCGTGTGCGCCGGGTTGTGCGGGTTCGCCGTCTTGCCGGGGAAGAAGGCGGCGAATTCGGTGGTGACCGTCTTGCCGAGCACGACCGCGCCCGCGGCCCGCGCCAGCGCAACGCAGGATGCGTCAGCGGTGGGGCGGTGTCCGTTGTAGATCGGCGAGCCGTAGCCGGTCGGCATATCGGCGGTATCGATCAAATCCTTGACCGCGATGGCGATTCCATGGAGCGGGCCACCTGAGCCTTCGCGGTCACGCTGACGCGCGGCCGCGAGAGCCTGCTCGCGGTCGAAATACTGCCAGGCGCCGACGACCGCCTCCTGCGCCTCGACCAGCTCTATCCAGGCGGCGGCATAATCTTCGGCGGAGAGCCGTCGGGCCGCGATCTCGCCCGCCGCTTCGCGGACGCTGAACGATGTCGGATCGGGCATTTTTCCTCCCCGCGCTCCAACGAGCGTGGCAACCTACCCCGGCCCAATCCGTGCGGGAAGAGACATCGAACCCCTTGTGGGAGCACCGGCGGCTGGGCAGTGTGCCGGCGATGTCGGACAACCGGAACGATGACGGCGGCGGCAGCCGGCGCGGAGCGCTGATCGCGCTGGCGGCGATGGCATTGATCGTCTTCGCCGGATACTACCTGCTGACCGCGCTGCGCGACGAAGGAAGGCGGGAGGATTGCCTGATGTCGGGCCGCACCAATTGTGCGCCACTCGACATCCCGACGCACAAGTAATCCGCACGCGTTGGCCAATCCGCGCGATACCCATGACGAGATCAGGGGCGACATTTCCCCCTAGCATCCTTATATATGGTCGAACGTACCGCTCTGGCTGAGCGCTTGAGAAAATTCATGATCGACCCGTTTGGACGGCACATCTCTTATCTGCGCGTATCGGTCACCGACCGCTGCGACTTTCGCTGTGTCTATTGCATGGCGGAGGAGATGAACTTCCTGCCCAAGCGCGAGCTGCTGACGCTCGAGGAGCTCGACCGCGTCTGCGGCGCCTTTGTCCGTCTCGGCGTCAGGAAATTGCGCCTGACCGGGGGCGAGCCTCTGGTGCGGCGCGACATCATGACCCTGTTCCGATCGCTGGGGCGGCATTTGAAGTCGGGGGCGCTCGAGGAATTGACCCTGACCACCAACGGCAGCCAGCTCGCCCGCTATGCCGAGGAGCTGCGCGAGTGCGGGGTCGAGCGGGTCAACGTCTCGCTCGACACGCTCGATGCGGAAAAATTCGCCGAGATCACGAGGCGCGGCCATCTCGACCAGGTTCTCTCAGGGTTGGATGCCGCCAAGCGTGCCGGGTTGCGGATCAAGATCAACACCGTTGCGCTACGCGGCGTCAACGAGGACGAGATCGACGATCTCGTCCAGTGGTGCGGCGACGAGGGCCACGATCTGGTGTTGATCGAGGTCATGCCGATGGGCGAGATCGGCGGCGAGGCTCGGCTCGAGCAATATTTGCCGCTGTCGCTGGTGCGCGCGCGGCTGGAGCGGCGCTGGACGCTCGACGAGACCGACTACCGCACCGGCGGCCCGGCCCGCTATGCGACGGTGCGCGAGACCGGGCGGCGGGTCGGCTTCATCACCCCGCTCACCCATAATTTCTGCGAGAGCTGCAACCGCGTGCGGCTGACCTGCACCGGCACGCTCTATATGTGCCTGGGGCAGGAAGATGCCGCCGATCTGCGCACCCCGGTGCGCCAGTCGGAAAGCGACGAGCCCTTGGAGCGCGCGATCCACGAAGCCATCGGCCGCAAGCCCAAGGGCCACGATTTCATCATCGACCGCCGCCACCAGCGGCCGGCCGTCGCCCGCCATATGAGCGTCACCGGCGGGTGAGCATCCCGCGCATCGCCTTCGTTGCGTCGGATGCCGAGGCGGCGCAACTGGCCCTCACCGAGCTCCGCCGCGAATACGGGACGATCAAGCCCGAGGAGGCTGAAGTCATCGTCCCGCTCGGGGGCGACGGTTTTATGCTCGAAACCCTGCACCGCTTCTTCGGCAGGAACGTACCGATCTTCGGCATGCACCGCGGCAGCGTCGGGTTCCTGATGAACCCCTATCGGCTCGAGGGATTGGGCGAACGGCTCGCGACCGCGCAGCCGGTGACGTTTTACCCGCTCGAAATGACCACCTGGGACGAACAGGGCGCGACTCAGACGGCGATCGCCTTCAACGAGGTTTCGCTGCTGCGCGAAACACGCCAGGGCGCCAAGCTCAAGGTCAGCGTCGATGGCGTCGTCCGCCTTGACGAGCTGATGGCCGACGGCATCCTCTTATCCACGCCGGTCGGCAGCACCGCCTACAACCTGTCGGCACACGGTCCGATCATCCCGCTCGACGCCGAGATTTTGGCGCTGACCCCGATCAGCGCGTTCCGGCCGCGGCGCTGGCGCGGCGCGCTCCTGTCGCACCGCGCCAAGGTGCGCATCGACTGCTTGGAAACCGACAAGCGCCCGATCAGCGCCGTCGCCGATTTCACCGAGGTACGCGACGTCACCGCCGTCGAGATTTACGAAAAACGCGACGTCTCGGTGACGATGCTGTTCGACCGCGAGGCCAATCTTCAGGAACGCGTGTTCAAGGAACAGTTTCTGACCTGAACCCTCAGGCCAAATTCAGTGCTTCGCCGGCGAGATCCTCGGCGCGGTCGACCGCGATCAGCACGGCATAGCCCTTCTTGTCCGGGTCGCGGTCTTTTTCCGGTTGAATCAAGCGGCGCCAGACTTCCTCGTAGACCGGACCCGACTTGTGGATCTTCGCGGTCCCGTAGAACCGGGCGATGCCGCCGCGCGGCAGCGTCCCATCCTCGCGCAAGGAGGGCTTGCGGAAATAGATCGTCAGCTTGCTGCCGTCATTCATTGCCGCTGCGGAGCTGCCGGAGCCGCGTTCCCACAGCCCGATATGTTCGTCGTCGTAGACCATCGTGCCACCGCGCGGGGTCACTTGCGCGAAGCCGTTGGGCAGCATCGAACCCAGCAGGCAGACGTTCGCCGGAAACGCAGTGTTGATGTGATCGTGCAGGACTTTCGGAATCTTGGCCATCGCTAATCCTCCCTGACTTCAAGCCACCTGATCGAGTGTCGAAGCGACGTCTCGGGTCGTCACCCGGCGTAAATCGCGCACCCTTGTCTCGTCATAGTGTCGGCCGCGATGCATCGTCGCACGGTTATCCCAGATGACGAGATCGCCAACCCGCCACTCGTGGCGAAAGACGAACTCGCGTTGCGTCGCGTGTTCGATCAGCTCGCGCAGCAGGAGCCGCCCTTCCGGCACGGGCATCCCGATGATCTCCGACGCATGCGCGGCGACGTACAGCACTTTGCGCTTCGAGCCCGGATGTGTGCGCACCACGCGTTGCGGCACCGGCGGCAATACCTGTTTCTCGCCGAACAGCAGCTCGTTGAAGCCGAGCTGGCCGCGCGACCACGAAATGTCGTGCAGCGCGACGAGATCGGCGATGTCGGCCTTTTGCTGGTCGCCGAGCGCGTCGTAGGCGGCGCGCATGTCGGCGAACTCGGTCTCGCCATTGCCCTTGGGGCTCGGCCCCGGCACGCGATGGGCGTAGAGCATCGACAGCGCCGCAGGGATACGGCGGAACGAGCCGTCGGTGTGCCACAGCCGGTTGCCGAGCTGATCGAAGCGGCGCGGGTCGTCGCGGCCGCGCACCTGGTTCTCCGCGTCGAGGTTGGAGATGTCGGCGATCTCCGGGCGCAGGCGCCGTTTGACGTTGGCAGCGCCGCTGCGCGGCAGCTCCAGCTCGCCGAAATGGCGCGCGAACGCCATTTGGCGGTCGTCGTCGAGGGTCTGTCCGGGAAACACCAGCACCGCGTACCGATTAATCGCCGCGTTGAGCGCCGCCACCGTCGCGGCGTCGAGGGGTTTACCGGCATCGACCCCAGACACTTCGCCGACGAACAGCGGATGCAACTGACGAATTGTGAGTTCCACACCGCCTCTCATATTTGGGCCTCGACGAATTCGCGCAGCGCGGCGAACAGCCGCGTCAGATCGTCCTGCAACGCGTCGAAGTGCGGCAGCTTTTCGAGGGTGCGCTGATCCATGTAGAGCGAGCGATCGACCTCGATCTGTAAACTGTGGCGGCGCTCGTGCGGGCGTCCCTGACGGCGTACCAACTCGACCCCTTTATAGCCGTCGTTGACGTGGACCTCGTAACCCATGCCGCGCAGCGTCACCGCGACGAAATCGGTGAATTCCGGCGCGCAGGTCGTGCCATCGCGATCGCCGATAACAAAATCGCCGTGCTCGCCCTTGCGCCCGTGCTTGCGGCTGCCGGTCGACGGCATCGAGTGGGCGTTGACGTGCCACACCGCGCCAAACTGGCCGTGCAAGCGATCGCAGGCCTCGTCGAGCGCCTGGTGATACGGCGCATGATAGCGCTCGACTTGCGCCAGCACCTCGTCGGGGTGCAACTTGCGGTCGTAAATCGGCATGCCGGCTTGGGCGTAGCGGCGCACGAGCCCGACCCTGGTCGCCGGCCGCAGCGGCAGGTGCTTCGGCCATGCCGTCGACAGCAGGTTCGGGTCAAGGTCGTCCGCGGCGCGGTTGACGTCGAGATAGCTGCGCGGGAACACAGCCGCGATCATCGTCGCGCCGTGATCGGGCGCACCCTCGAACAACTCGTCGACAAAAGCATCCTCCGCCCGTCGCAACACCTCCAGCGGGCAGCAAAAGCTGAAATCCTCGGGATAGAGCGTACCGCTATGCGGCGAATTGACGACCAGCGGCAGCGTTTCGCCGCTGGGGTCGCGGCGCCACAGCACCCCCGGAATCTCATGACCGACCGAAAAACCGTTCATTCACGCGCTCGTTGATTGCGACTTTGTTCCATCGCACAACGCCGCCGCGCAGGAAAGAGGCTCGTCAGCCGGCGAACCGCCTGGAGCGCGGCGAAAGCGGTGGGCATCTCCGGATTTCAGCCGTAAAGCGCTGGTCATGCAATGGGGTTACAGCCTATCGTGCCGAGCGCAAACGTTTTGTCATAAAGGTGGATTTTTGGCTTCGTCGGCGATTGGTTACAAGGAAATGGTGACGCGGCTCGTGGCCTTTGACACGACCAGCCGCAACTCGAATTTGGCGCTCATCGAATTCGTCCGTGACTACCTCGACACCAACAAGGTAGCCAGCGAGCTGGTGCTCTCCGAGGACGGTGAGAAGGCCAACCTCTACGCCACGATCGGCCCGAAGGATCGGGGCGGTATCATGCTCTCCGGTCACACCGACGTTGTGCCGATCGACGATCAGGACTGGCGCAGCGATCCGTTCAAGATTGTCGAGCAAGAGGGTCGGCTGTACGGCCGCGGTAGCGCCGATATGAAGAGCTTCATCGCGGTCGTGCTGGCGTTGGTGCCGGAGCTGGTGCGGCGCAAGCTGCGCACGCCGATCCATTTATCCTTTTCGTATGACGAGGAGGTCGGCTGCATCGGTGTGCGCCGGCTGATCGGCGTATTGGGGCAGCGGCCGAACCGACCACGCCTTGCCATCGTCGGCGAGCCGACATCGATGCAGATCGGGGTCGCGCACAAAGGCAAGCACGTCTATCGCTGCCACGTTCACGGCCACGAGGCACACTCTTCGCAGGTCAATTATGGCGTCAACGCCATCGAGGCCGCGGCGGAGCTGGTCGCTCATCTGAAAGCGATGGCGCGGCGCAAGCGCGATGAAGGCCCGTTCGACCCCGACTTCGACCCGCCCTATACGTCGATCCACACCGGGCTCATCCACGGCGGCACCGCGCTCAACATCGTGCCCAAGGATTGCGAGTTCGACTTTGAGTTCCGGCCGCTGCCGGGTGAGGACGTCGACGCGCTAATCGGCGAGCTGCGCGACCTCGCGGCGACGAAGCTGGTGCCGGAGATGCGCGCGGTGCAGCCGCATACCGGCATCAATATTGACGACGTCTCCGCGGCGCCGGCACTCAGCACGCCGGTCGATGCCGAGGTGACGCAGCTGGTTGCCGCCCTCACCGGTGAAAACGCGACCACCAAGGTGGCGTTCGGCACCGAGGGCGGTCTGTTCTCGGCCGCCGGTATTCCGACTGTGATCTGCGGTCCAGGCTCCATCGACCAGGCACACAAGCCCGACGAATACGTCGAGCTCGACCAGATCGCCCGCTGCGAGGCTTTTTTGAAGCGCCTGATCGACCGCGTCTCGCAACGGTAGCAACAGCCGCAGCCTGCGGCCATAATTCCGGGCGTTGCCTCAAGGGAAGCCGCGTGTCCGATCTGAGATACAATGTCGAGCTGACGCCGCCGGATATTTCCGCCTATCGCGCCGGCAACACCGGGATCGAATACGTCACCACGTTTACCGCGAGCGCGCCCGGGCCGCATGTCGTGGTGATGGGCCTGACGCATGGCAACGAGATCTGCGGCGCGATCGCGCTTGATGCGCTGCTGCGCGCAGGTGTCCGGCCGCGCAAGGGAACACTGACGCTCGCGTTCAACAACGTCGCGGCCTATTTGGAGTTTGACCCGCGCTACCCCGTCGCTTCGCGCTATGTCGACGAAGATTTCAACCGCCTGTGGTCGCCGGCGACGCTCGACGGGCCGCGGCGTTCGTCGGAACTCGCGCGCGCCCGCACCCTGCGGCCGATCGTCGATGCCGCCGACTTCCTGCTCGATCTCCACTCGATGCAAAACGCGACGGCGCCATTGATGCTGGCGGGGCTGCTGCCGAGATCGCGCGAACTCGCGCACCGTGTCGGCATCCCGGAGCTCATCATGTGCGACGCGGGCCATGCCGCTGGCCCGCGGATGCGCGATTATGGCGGATTTGGTAATCCCGCCTCGGCCAAAACCGCCCTGTTGATCGAAGCCGGCCAGCACTGGGAGAAGCGCGCCGCCGAGGTCGCGACCGACGTTATGCTGCGCTTTCTCATCGCGCTCGGCACCGTCAAACGTGACGATGTGGCGGTGCTGGGCGGACCCGACTTCTCCGCCGCGCCCAAACAGCGCGTCATTGAGGTGACCGAGGCGGTGACGATCACGGGCGACCGCTTCGAGTTTGCCGGCCCTTTCACGGGCTTGGAGGTCCTCCATGAAAAAGGCCGCCTCATTGGCCATGACGGCGACCGCGAGGTCCGCACGCCGTATGATAATTGTGTGCTGATCATGCCGTCGCGCCGGTTGGTACGCGGCCAAACCGCGGTGCGCCTCGGGCGCTACGTCGACTGAGCGCTCTCTCAGCAGTTCCTGCGAAGCGCAGTTTCCCGCCCGTCGTCGGCGCGAATCCGCGTGTGCTCGTGCTTGGTACCCTGCCTGGGGAAGAGTCACTGCGCCGAGTCGAGTATTACGCCCACCCGCGCAATCTGTTCTGGCCGATTGTCTTTAGCCTTTTCGGCGAGTCTCTCGCCTCTGCTTATGCCGACCGGCTGGCCTTCGTCAGGGCGCGGCAGATCGCGCTATGGGACGTGTGCGCGATGGCCGAGCGCCGCGCCAGCCTTGACTTCGAGATTAAGCGCGAGGTGCCGAACACGCTGCACGACCTGCTAGACGCCAATCCGACCATCGCCGCAGTTGCCTTTAATGGCGGCGGCGCCCGCCGGCTCTATGACCGCCATTTTCGACGCCGGCCCGACCTTGTCTATCTGCACCTGCCGTCGACGAGCCCAGCTCACGCCAGCGTCGGCTTCGCTGAAAAGCTCGCGCGCTGGCAGGTGGTGCGCGAAGCGGTCGGGGCTTAGCCGTTCGCGCGCGCCTCGCGCCCCTTGGCAAATTCGACGAGCGCCGCGTCTAGCCGGGCCAGCTCATCGCCGAGCCGCTGTACCAGGATACTGCCCTGCTCGCGCAACTCGTCGGCGCCGACCTCACGCAGCGACAGCAGCACCTCACACAGCCGGGTCCCGCCGAGGTTCGCGGCACAGCTCCTGAGCGCATGGAGTCCGCGCGCAAATCCGGCGCCGTCCGCCGCGGCGGCGGAGCGCACCAGGCGTTGCATGATTTCCTTGGCGTCGGCGCGGAAGCTGTCGAGCACCTCGCCGAGAAATTCGTTACTGCCGCCGAGCCCGCGCAGCGCCACAACCGCGCGTGCGTCAACGACCGGCGCTTCGGCAGCAAAGCGGGGATGGGCGGCGATCGGCGTGACCTGAGTTGCCGCAGCCGCGACATCGGCCGGATCGAACAGCGGCGGCGGCTCAAGCGCGGCTTCTTGCGGCGTCGAGATGATCACCGGGCGTGCCGGAACGCCCTGCCATAGGGGAAGCGCGTGCAGCGCGTTGGCGAAGAGGTGGTAATCGAGCGGCGCCGGCAGCACCGCGTCCAACTCATCGTCGGCAATCTCCATCAGCCCCCCAATCTGGGCGCGATCGGCAACGAAGAGCACAAAAGACGGCGGCGCCTCGCCGGTCACCGCGCGATGAGCAAAGCTCAGCGCCGCCAGCATGTGCTGACGCCCATCGACGATCAGCACGCTGCAGGTCCGTGCGTCAAGGCGGTCAACAAAGCCCAGCGTTTTGTCGAAACCGTCGATCCAGCGCGGGTCGGCATTCCATGCGTTCAACGGTTCGGCAATCTCGCCGGCGAACTGGCTATCCTCGGTGGCAATCAGCACCAGACAACGCCCGAGATCGAGCGAGCTGTCCACAGCCGGCTCGTCCAGCTCCAGCGGCACCGTGACGGTGATTGTGCCACCGGCCCCTGGAACGCTGCCGTTGGCGATCTCGCCACCCATCAGCTCTACCAGACGCCGAACGACAGCAAGTCCGAATGCACCGTGGTCACCGCCAGCGCGCGCGCCAGACCGGGCCGCGAATGGGTCGAACAACGCCTCAATATCGGGAGCGGCGATAGGTTCGCCCTGATCGCGCACCATCAAGGACACCCGCACTCGCTGGTCGTCACCGCCCTCGGCGTCAACCGTTACCGCGACGGTACCTTCCCCGCTTACTTCAATCGCGCGCGCGACGAGGTAATCCGTAATTTGAACCAGCTGCTGCGGCCAGCCGCGCAGCCGGTAGGGCAGCTGCGGATCGATGTGGGTGCGCAACCGTAACCCTTTGGCTGCCGCCTCGAGCCGGCGATCTGCTAGGGCATTTTGGAGCACGCGATGCAAATCGAACGATTTGGTTGTCGGCATGAAGGCGCCTGTTTCGATCGCGGTGAAGTCGAGGATGTTTTCGACCTGTGAGAGCAGCGCCCGCGTCGGCGTCACCGCGGGAGACTCGCCCTCATTCACCTGCGCAGCGCCGCGACCGACGATCGCGTCGAGCGGCGCACGCAACGCTTCGCTTACCACCATCATGAAGCGGGTGCGCGCCGCCTGCGCCGACGCGGCGGCCTCGCGAAGCTTGGCTACCTCATGCACCATGCGGGCGACGTAAGCCGGCAGCGCGACCATCGCGACGAGAACCCCACCAGCCAGTAGCGGCTGTTCTTGCCAATACCCGGTCGTCGCGATAACCAGGCCAAAGCCCGCGAGATTGACAGCGGTCGCTGCCGCGAGCGCCACAATCCCGCGGCTCAGGCCGATTTGAAACGTCGCCAGCAGATAAATCAGCATCCACGGCGCCGTCAGCGCGCCGCCGAAATGCAGGAACGCGGAAATCAGCGCGGCATCAAACAGCATTCCCAGATATTGCCGCAGGGTCGAGGCGACCGAAGCGGTGAGCGCGAGCAGCAGCAACACCCAGCCGCCGGCGAGTTCGAGCGCGGCCACGATCGACGCTGCGGGGAGCGCCTCATCCGGCAGGGCGATGGCCATCGCCATCGCGTAGGCGAGCGCGAGTGCGGCGATGATGACACGCAGTCCCGCCCGTGCGTGCTCGTCGTCATCGCGATCACCGCAATTGTCACGGAGCCGCTCCAACCCAAGCAACGCCGTAGCCAGCCCAACCAACGCCGCAGCGAGGGTCAACAGCGCGGTCAGCGCAATCGCGATCGGAACGCCCGCGATCCGCCCGAAATCGCCAGGCCTCATGATAAACCCCAGCGGCGGCAGGATCGCGGCGAGGCTAAGCGCGGCAACGGCGTAGCGCGCAGACCAGGCCGACATCGCACGGCCGCAACCCGTCCCGGTGGGAGGCGGCGCCGGATCCGGCGTGGTGCTTGTCGAGCGCGCCATAGCCACTCCTTGTTTGCGCGGCATCTTCATGGGGCCACTACCCGGCCGAGCGCGCTTCTGCCACCGCGCGTTCGATCCCTTCCGAGCGAGAGGGTGGAAACGCGACCGTCACCGTCGTCCCAACCCCTTTGAGGCTTTGGATCGTTAGCGTTCCCCCGTGCAGCTCGGTTAGCCCAATCGCTAGCGGCAGCCCCAGCCCGGTCCCGGCATGCTGGCGGATCCAGGGTCCCGTCACCTGGCCAAAATGTGCCATCGCCAACTCGACTTCGTGCGGATCCATGCCGATGCCGCGGTCGGTTACGGTGATCGCTACGCCGCCACCGGCGCTCTTCAGCACGATCTCGACTTCGCCACCGGGGCGGCTGAATTTGACGGCATTGGTCAAGAGATTGAGAACGATCTGCTTCACCTTGCGCGGATCCCCGCGCAGTCTCGGCACCTCGCCCTCGCGGCGGACGACGACGCGTACCTCGGCGGCCCGAGCCTTGCCCTCGACGAGTTGAACCAAGTCGGCGACCGCCTTCGGCGCGTCGATCGACTCTTCGACCAGATCGAGCTTGCCGGTCTCCAGCCTGGAAACATCGAGGATGTCATTGATGATGCCGAGCAGGTGCTCGGCGCTGCCGAGAATATCGCGGGCGTAGCCAACGTAACGTGGCGTCGCGATCGGGCCCAGCATTTCGCCTGCCATGACCTGCGAGAACCCGATGATCGCGTTCAGCGGCGTGCGCAGCTCGTGGCTCATATTGGCGAGGAATTCTGTCTTGCTCCGATTAGCGATCTCGGCTTGCTCCTTCACCGCGAGCAGGTCGAGTTCGGCCCGCTTGCGCGCGGTGATGTCGATCGAGACGGTAACGATCATCGCATCCCCACCGTCGCTTCCGCGGTAGACGGCCTTGGTGGTCAAGAGGTCGCAGCGCTTGCCCTCGCGGTCGATGATCCGTTCCTCGAAAGCGGCCGGCACATCGTCTCCCGCGAGCATTCGGTGATCGAGGTCGTTGAGGCTGCGGGCCAGCGGGTCGTCATGCACTTCCAGCGGCTGCCGGCCGATCAGCCGGCCGGCTCGGATCCCGACAAACTCAGCGAAGCGCTGATTGCAGAACATGTAGCGTCCGTCGCGGTCGGTTGCGCAGATCAGGGCCGGCACCGCGTCCATCACCCGCAGCAGTCGCTCATGCGCCCGGCTCAAATTCCCCACTTCGCTTGGCGCCGGCAGCGGTACCGGCGGCATTGCCTGGAGCGGCGCGATGACGGGACTCTTCACCTGTTCGTAGCTATGCAGCCGCAACAGATTGCCGGCCCGCGCATGGAATTCCCGGTGATCCACGGGGCTGAGAAGGTGGTCCGCCGCGCCAGCAGCGAGCGCCCGGCCGATGCATTCACGTTCTTCGAAACCAGCGACGACGACCGCGGGCACTTCCGCGCAACCCGGGTCGCTGTGCAGCCGAGCGATAAATCCGGCGGCATCGAGTTCCGTCATCTCACCCGCGACGATGACCAGATCCGGCCTATCGCGGGCACAGGCGGCGAGCGCCGCGGCGGGATCGGCGAATGCCTGGACAACCGCCGTCTCGCCGAGCATCGACGCCAGCCGGGCAAGAATTTTGAGATTGGTGGCGCTGTTATCGACAACGACCACCCGCGGGGAAGCCAACGCGCGCCTTTCTCGAGGACGAACAACCATCCCAATCTATAGGGGGTTACTCACGCGGAAGTTGGGCTCGGCGAACCGACGTGAAAAAGGTTTGATTACAATATCTTGATATTCGTGAGCGTCAGTACGACTAACGATAGTAGCCGGTATTGCCCCGCAGCGATTTGGGAATCCCGCTAAAGGCGGTAGAAGGCCGCTGCGTTCTTCCAGAAGAATTTTTCACGATCCTCCGAGGAGCGATCCGCCAGCATCCGGCTCATCGCCACCACCAGCGCGTCATAGCCGATCTTGAGGCTGGCGACCGGGAAGTTGGTCGCGAACACCGAACGCTCGATGCCAAAGATCGCGATCGCGTCGAGCGCGATACGGCTGTTTTCGTCATACTCCCAGGCGCGGTCTTTCATCCCGAATTCGGATACCTTCACCCAGACATTGGGCTCGCGCGCCAGCGCCGCCATTCCACGCCGCCACGCGGCGAGTCCCTCCTCGCTGCGGTCCCACGGAAAGCCGGTATGGTTGAGGATGATCGGGGTTCGCGGGAATGCCCGGGCCACCGCCGCCGCTTCCTCAAGATGCCAGAACGGGACCCGCAAATCCCAGGACAGCCCGTATCTTTCGAGCAACGCGAAGCCGCGCAGCCATTTCTCGTCCTGCATGGTACCCGCCACGCCGGGCATCATCTTATCGGGCGACGCCGCGGTCACCGGCTTCGAGCGGATGCCGCGCACCAACGGGAACGCGGCCTGGGCGGCGAGGATTTCCTCGGCGTCGGTTGTGTCGAACCAGGCGTGAGCGACGATTGCACCCGGCAGACCGTGTTGGTCGTGCAGGGCCGTGATCCACCGTGTCTCGCCGAGCTGGTCGTCGCGCTCCCACTCGGCTTCGCAATGCACCGTTGTCAGGACATTGTGCCCGGCGGCGTCGCGGCGGTAATCGTCGGGTAGATAGTTGCGGCGGATCGCCGTGTTGTCGCCGATGAACGACGCGTGCTGCGGACCGCGCAAGCTGGGGTGCCTGTTCTGGCCGATCTCCCACAGATGATGATGCGCGTCGATCAGCGTCACCGCATCGGGCGAGTTGTTCCAAGCGCCATGGATTGTCTTCATCGCTGCCGTCGTAGTTCTATTCGCTTGACAGCGCAATCGCGCGAATGCGCGACTCAATGCGTCGCAGACCGAGGACATCGCCGATGAGGATTGGGCTGGTCTTGGCGTTGCTGCTGGCATCGTCAGCGGCCTACGCTCAAGCGCCGCAAGTCATCGGCGCCGACGTGACCGAATTCGGCATATACACCGCTGAACTGGAGCGCGCCGAGCCCGCGCCGGGCACCGTCGCGGGGACCGAGAAAATCGTCACCCATATGCGGCTCGCCGCGCAGACGCGCACGATCCCGGCGGCGAAAGGTGTCTCTTTCGGCTGTCGTTTCACGCTGGTCGGCACCCCCATCGGCGCGATCGCCCCGCTCCACATGGTGACGATCTTCCCTTCGCCTATGACCAACCCAGCGACGCGGCAATCGGCGACCCGGAGTGAGAGCGATATCGGCTTGAGCATCGGCGCGGTAGGCTACACTGGATACAGTATGGACAACGATTGGGAGATCCTCCCCGGGGTTTGGACGTTCCAAATCTGGTCCCAAGGGCGCAAGCTGGCGGAGCAGAGCTTTACCGTGCAGAAGCCATGACCAGCACTTACGAGACCATCCGCATCGACGATCAGGGTGGCGGGCTGACGACCGTCACCCTCAACCGGCCCGGCGTCGCCAACGCGATGAACACGCAGATGGGGCGGGAGCTCCTAGCGTTCTTCGACGGGGTCAACGCCGATCCGCTTGCCCATCGCTGCATCGTCCTGACCGGAACCGGGGATAAGGCGTTCTGCGCCGGTGGCGACCTCAAGGAACGCCAGGGCATGTCGGACGAAACCTGGGCATGCCCAGCACCTGCTGTTCGAGCGCATGATCCGCGCGTTCATCGGCTGCCCGGTGCCGGTCTTCGGCGCGATCAATGGCGCCGCCTATGCCGGCGGCTGCGAGCTGGCGCTGTGCTGCGATTTCATCTACGCGGCCGAGACCGCGCGGTTCGCGCTGACCGAGGTGTCGCTCGGCATCATGCCCGGCGCCGGCGGCACGCAGAATCTGCCGCGCGCGGTGGGGGAACGCCGCGCCAAGGAGATCATCCTCACCGGCCGGCCGTTCTCGGCCAAGGACGCCTATGATTGGGGCATGGTCAACCGGCTGTGCGCGCCAGGCAAGGTGCTCGACGAGACCTTGGAGACCGCCCGCCGCATCGCCGACAACGCGCCGATCTCGGTGCGCCAGGCCAAGCACTCGATCCATTACGGCCTGCAGATGGATTTGGCCTCCGGCATGATGCTGGAGATCGAAGCCTACAACCGCATGGTCCCAACCGAGGACCGCCGCGAGGGCATTGCCAGCTTCAATGAAAAGCGCAAGCCGGTATTCAAGGGACGCTAAGGAGGAACGACATGGACGGAGCAGCAGCGATCGGCGCGACGAACCTGACCCGGACCCTGGCCGAGCGGGCCTGCGCCGTCACCTACGACGCGCTGCCCGAGCCGGTACGCGAACTAGCCCGCCAATGCGTGCTCGATTACCTCGGCGTCGGGCTCGCCGGCGCCGATGATGAGCTCGTGCGCATCCTGCTCGAAGAACTCGCCGAGGCCGGCGGCGCCGCGCAGGCCGGTGTGATGGGCCATGGCGCACGCCTGCCAGTGCTGTCTGCGGCCCTCGTCAACGGCGCGATCGCCCACGCGCTCGACTACGACGACGTGCATCTGGCGATGCCCGGCCATCCCTCGGTCGCCATCCTGCCAGCGCTGCTGGCGCTCGCCGAGGAGCGCAACGCCTCGGGCAAGGCGGTGATCGCCGCCTTTGTCGCCGGCTACGAGACTTGCTGCCGCGTCGGCATGGCGATACGGCCCGGCCACTACACGCGCGGCTTCCACGCGACCGGCACGGTCGGCGCGTTCGGCGCGGCGGCGGCCTGCGCGCATCTGCTCGGCCTTAACGCCGAGGCGACCGGCCGCGCGCTCGGCATCGCTGGAACGCAATCGGCCGGCCTCAAATCGCAATTCGGCACGATGTGCAAGCCGTTCCACGCCGGCAAGGCGGCGCAAAACGGGTTGCTCGCCGCCCGCCTCGCGGCGCGCGGGTTCTCCAGCCGGCCCGATCTGATCGAATGCGCGCAGGGCTTCGCCGCGACGCACGCGCCGGACTTCTACCCGGAAAAGGCGCTGGCCGAACCGAAACAGGGCTTTCACATCTACGGCAATCTCTTCAAGTACCACGCTGCCTGCTACATGACCCACGCCCCGATCGAATGCGGCCGCCAGCTGCGCGAACGGCTTGGCGCGGCGCCCGCGGACATTGCCGCGATCAATCTGAGCCTGCACCAAGCGACCGACCGCGTGTGCAATATCCCGGCCCCGACCGACGGGCTGGAGGCCAAGTTCAGCCTGAGGCAGACGGTGGCGATGGCGCTGGCCGGTGTCGATACCGCGAGCCTTGGTTCCTACAGCGTCGAGACCGCCACCGACCCGGCGTTGTGGGCATTGCGCGAGCGGGTCAATTTCGATTTCCGTGACGATTTCCCCGAAGCGGGCGCCGAGATCGAGATCCAGCTGAAAGACGGCCGCAAGGCGTCGGCCAAATTCGACGCCGGCATCCCCAATCCTGACATCGCCGCCCAGGGCCGGCGTCTCGCCGAGAAATTCGACGCGCTGGCCGCACCGGCCGTCGGCGCCGCCCGGGCCCGCGAATTGCGCGAGGCGATCGCGGGGCTCGACAACCTCGCGGACGCCGGCGTTTTGGCAAAGCTGGCGGCCAAGTAAGATAGCCGATCGCCTTCGGTGCCCTACCGGCGAAAGCTGGTGCCGACGGCGGGAAATGGGCCCCGGCCTTCGCCGGGGTGGCGCGTTGGCAAGAGCTGGCGATGCAGATGGCGTTCGCCGCGCGCGATGCGGTCGCCGCGATAGCGCTCGCGCGGCGCGGGATGCCCGGCCCGGCCACTGTCACGAGAAGCCCCCTCGACCAAATTCGCCGCCCTGCGGCGCCCCGCGTGCCCTGCGGGACACAGTGATGGCGCTCGACGGTGCAAACGACCCTTATTCGGTAGTTTCCCTATTGTAAGAAGCGGCTAGGAGTGCTTAGGGTGCAAAACTCTGGGTAGATGCACCCCCGCTGGCAGGAAGACGATCATGATCAAGAGCCGGGCCCTCGCGACTGTCGCGTTCTCATTCGCCACACTCATTCTGGCGGCCTGTTCGTCACCGCCGCCCCCGCCGCCGCCGGCTCCCCCGCCGGCTCCGCCGCCCATCACCGGGCCGCAGTCAATGTCGGAGCGGTCGCTGCTGACGATGGCGACCGATCTGGCCTTTCCGTCGGGAGGCTACACGCTGACCAGAGCGGGCAGAGCCAAGCTTGATGGCCTGCTTCCCGCCCTGAGCGGTCTCGGGCCGAATGACAAGGTCGTTGTCTACGGCTACACCGATGATCGACCAGTGGGTAAGGCGCTGAAGAAGCGAGGCGTCATCGACAACCTTGACCTGTCGTCACGGCGGGCCGACGCGGTCGTTCGCTACCTGACCTCGAAGGGTGTCAATCCGGGCGTGATCTCGGCTAAGGGCCGCGGCGAAACGCATCCTGCCGCCCCGAACACCACTCCCGCTGGCCGCGCCCAAAACCGCCGCATCGAGGTGGTTGTCGAACAGCCGCAGTAACCTGGGTTTGAGGACGGGCGCGGCCTAACCGCGCCCGTTCACTTGGCTCAGTACGAGCGAGGCATCCCCAGCACGTGCTGGCCGATATAGGCCAGGATCAGATTGGTCGAAATTGGCGCGGTTTGGTAGAGCCGGACTTCGCGCCATTTGCGCTCGATATCGTATTCCTTGGCGAAGGCGAAGCCGCCATGCGTCTGGAAGGTTGCGTCGGCGGCGTGCCAGGTTGCCTCGCTCGCCAATAGCTTCGCCATATTCGCATCCGCCCCGCACTCCCTGCCCGCATCGAATAAAGCGGCAGCGCGGCGGCAAATCATGTCAGCCGCCTCAAGCTCCGCCCAGGCGCGCGCCAGCGGAAACTGCACCCCCTGATTCTGGCCGATCGGCCGATCGAACACGACCCTCTCCTTGGCGTATTCGATGCCCTTGTTGAGCAGCCAGCGGCCGTCGCCGATGCATTCTTGCGCCACCAGAATGCGCTCGGCGTTCATGCCGTCGAGGATGTAGCGAAAGCCCTTGCCTTCCTCGCCGACCAAGCTATCGGCCGGGATTTTCAGGTTGTCGAAAAACACCTCGGTGGTGTTGTGATTGATCATCGCGTCGATCGGACGAATTTCCAGCCCTTTGCCCACGCTCTCGCGCAGATCGACGAGAAACACCGAGAGCCCATCGGTGCGGCGTTTGACCTCTTCGACCGGCGTCGTGCGCGCCAGGAGCAGCATCAGGTCCGAGTGGCGCGCGCGCGAAGTCCACACCTTCTGGCCGCTGACGATGTAGCCGGTATTGCCATCGCGCACGGCACGGGTCTTGAGCTTGGTGGTGTCGGACCCGGTCGTCGGCTCGGTGACGCCGAAGGCCTGAAGCCGTAATTCGCCGGTGGCGATCTTCGGCAGGTACTTCTCCTTCTGCTCGGCGCTGCCATGCCGCAACAGCGTGCCCATGATGTACATCTGGGCATGGCCCTGACTGGCGGTGCAGCCCGAGGCGTTGATCTCCTCAAGGATCACCGCCGCCGCCCGCAGCGGCAGGCCGGAGCCGCCATATTCCTCGGGGATCAGCGAGGCAAGGAACCCGCCGCGGGTCAGCTCCTCGATGAATTCGGTCGGGTAGGCCTGCTCGTCCTCGAGCTTGCGCCAATAAGCGCCGGGGTAGCCTTCACAAATCTTGCGGATCAACTCGCGCAGTTCGGGATAGTCCTCGCCAAGGGCAAGCATGACCGGTTCGTCGGATTGGTCGCCATCGCGCATCGGGACCTCCATTGCGGGCAGCTGTTGCATATCATCGACATGGGCCGAGCCGCCGGCAAGCCACGGCGAGGCGTTCAGACCGTCTCAGGGATCGAGTGAGACAACGCCGGAAAGGCCTTTGACGAGCCGCGCGGCCCATTCTCGATTGGCCAACGCGGTTGGATGCCCGTCGCCAGGTATGAATAAGTCCTGGCCGGGAAAAGCTGAAGGGTCAAGCTCGGCGTCGATTACGATCAGCCCGGCCGCGCGCAATCGCGCCATGATCTCGTCATCCGTGGAGCCGGCATTTTGCGCATAAGAGGGCCCCGGTACGTACAAAAGCGCCGTCGGCACCCCATACTTCTCGCGTCCAACCTGCCCGATCCGGGTCAGGATCGCGATATACCTTTCAAGCTTTTGTTGCGGTGTACGCTCGTCGAGTTCTCAGCTCGATGATGTCATATAGCGAAGTGACCTCGAACAGCAGGCGTAGCGGCAGGCTCCACCGATCCGCGCAGGTTCCCGCGAACGTCACCTTTCCGTCGGCCACCTCATAGGCGGGGCCACGTAGGGAGTACCCCCGCACGCATGCAGCCTGCTCGGCGAGCTCGGGCGATGCGACAAACACGAGAGCGCGCAGTTTGGTCAGTGCGTCGTCCCGCAGGCCGGTCTCCAGGATGCGCAGAAAGTGCTGCGCTCCGTATGCGGAGAAGGCGAGATTGACGACATGGAGCCGGCGTCCGATGGCGTCTGCGAACGCCTGCGGTAGCGTCGCTGAATCCGGCAATCCTGTGCCAAAGACGTTCGACCCGCCGCCGATCGCGATGGTTGGGGCGTCCGTTGCCGACTCGACCTTGCGGGTCAGATGCTCGTCGATCGTGTAATCGGTATCGAGGATGACGCGCCCCGTTTTCGCGTCGACCTTGCGATGGTGATAGACACCAGGGTGCGCCGGTCCCCAACCGAGTATCGGGATTTCGACCGAATAGCCGGGGGTATTGGTGTCTATTGCGGTGCGGTAATGCTCAACAAAGTAGCCTTCGACCGCAGCCAGAGCCAGCGAGAGTGAGGCGGCCATGGCGGCCGCGTCGCGAACCCGGCCGCGGGTCATGACCGCCACATAAGCCAGCAAGAAGAATGCGAGGACAAGCCATTGGAAACGCGTCCAATATGACGCGGCGTTAGAGTGGATATAGAGCGCGCCGGCAAGGATCAGCAGCGGCACGACGATGCGCGCCACGACGCCGGCTGCGGGCCGTTTCTTGACCGTTGGCGACTGTCCGAGCCCGGGCCCCTCGCCGGCCGGCGCCCCAGCCTGGGTCATTCAAGCTTCTCCAGCGCCTCGTACAGGCCCTGAGCCAAATATTTATCCGCAAGGGCATTCGGATGCGGATCGGGCGGGGTCACCCACAGCTCCGACGATTTTATGTCGCGCACATATGGCAACAGGTCCACGAAGGGCACGTCGTACTCCGCCGCCGCATCGCGGACGAAGTCGGTTATCCGCTGAAGCTGGTAGTGCTGTACGTCGTGCAGCTCAGGATGGCTCGCGATCAGCAGCTTGATCCCGTGTTGTCGGCAATAATCGACGAGCTTTTTGATCGCTGCCTTGGAGTCCCTCCAGCCCTTAGCCGTGCCGTCGCCAAACAACCCGAGATAGTAGTCCTTCCAATCCTCGTCGGCGAAAATCATCCGCCGCAGCACATCGAAGCGGCCGAGCAGAAAAACGCAGGAATAACAATGGCGCATCAAAAAGGAAGGGGGCCGGTCGTGCGGAACCGGTTCGGCATCGTTGATCGCGTAATTCAGGACGATGATGTCTGGATTGTAACGGTAGGCGTCGGTCATGAAGAACTCGACTTCCTGAATCGTGTTCCAGTTGCCAACGCCGGTATTGATAACCTCCGCCTTGACCCCGTGGTCAGAATAGAGCCGTTCGACCCGCCTAACGAACGTATCCTGCTCGGGCACGCCCCATCCCTCGGTGAGCGAGTCGCCAAGCATCAAGACCCGCAGGACGCCAGCCGGCTTCTCGAATGAGTATTCGCGGTCGCGCAGTCCTTGCGAATTGGTCTGGAGCCAAACTCCCATGAGAAAGGCCTTGCGGTTGGGCCCGTGCCGATGCCCGATCAGCGGATCGGGGTCAACGATCTTCACCTCCTTGGCGTATTTCCACATTTCGAGATCGAATTGCTTGCCATCGTCGATGACCACGCGGACATAGGTCTCGATACATAGGAAAATTACAACGAGACACACCGCTACCGTCAGCAGCGGAAAGAGAATTCGCTTCATCGCGGGACCGCCAAAAGGGTGGATGGCAGATCTAGAAGAGCGCGTAGATGAACGGCGCTATCGTCGAGCCTTCGGTGAGTACGACCAGACCGGCGAACAGGCCCAACACGATGACGATCGGCAACAGCCAATACCGCTTGCGGGATTTCAGATAGCGAAAAAAATCACGAAAAAAATCCAAGTGCGCTCCCCCACTCGCTATGGAAACTGCCAGCTGTTCCCCTTCCGCGCCCGACCGACGCTAGCGGGCACGTTCTAATGAAACTAGCTAAGTGCTGCAGCAAAATTGTATGGGCTTGAATGCCCGCCCTGATCTCGATTGTCTTGCGGCAAGATATGGCGGTTGCTCCTCATTCGCGATGGACCGGGAACGAGCGCGCGGGCTTACCACGCTCATGCAGGGTGAACGACGCGTCGCGATCGCCGGTACGCGACAGTATGCCATCGCCGCCAGCCCAGGCGAACGTCAGCGTTCTGCCATCGGTGGAAAGCTCAGACTTCTGGATGTCCGGATAATCGCCGCCGCGAAAGACGCCGATCACCTTGTCCCCGGCGATAATGATCTGGACCCCGTCGCCGTTGTCCCAGCCACCGGCCCAGGTGCCATCCCACGATGGCGCCGCGGCGGCGCTGCTCATGACGGCAACTACCAGCAGAAACAGCGGCAGGCTGCGGCGCAAAATGGCCCTCACCGTGCTTCCTCCCAACGTCATCCGGCCCGCGCGGCGCGGTATTCGCGGCGAACGATTTCCAGCAACTCTTCGGCGGAGGTCGCGGCGGCGTGGCTTTCAAAGGTGATTTCGCCATGTTGAACGAGGATCACCCGATCGCATATTTCGAGCGTTTGCGCGTAATTGTGCGCGATCATCACAATCGCGATATCGCCCCGCGCCCTAAGGCGGTCGATGAGGTCGATGATGAGACGCGCCTCGCGCGCACCCATCGCCGCGAGCGGCTCGTCGAGCAAGAGGATGCGCGCGTCCTGGGACACCGCCCGCGCCACCGCGATTGCCTGGCGCTGTCCCCCCGACAATTGGCCGACCTCGAGTTCGACCGAGGGCACCGACACGCCGATCTCTTCGAGCGCGGCCGCCGCGCGGCGACGCATCGTCTTGTGGTCAAGGAGCTTGAGCGGCCCGCCCCACAACAGCTCCCGGTTCAAGAACATGTTGTGGTAGATGCTGAGACCGTTGACGAGCGCCAGGTCCTGGTAGACGCACTCGATTCCCAGTGCGCGGGCGGCATCGACCGAACTCAGCTGCACCGGCCTCCCGTCGACATAAACCTGGCCTGAAATCCGGCTGGTGATAGCCGGTCAGGATTTTTATCAGCGTCGATTTCCCAGCCCCGTTGTCGCCGAGAATGCCGAGCGTCTCGCCGCGCGCGACCGACATCGACACGCCGTTCAGCGCGGTGACGCTGCCGAACCGCTTGACGACGTTTTCGGCCCGGATAGCTTCACCGCCCGCCGCAGTCATGCCTGTTGGCCGCCGCGCAGCCGCGCGAGATGAATGTTGGCGATCATGGCGATGAGGATCGCCGCGCCGATGATGATGTCGAAGGTGAAGGCGTTGATCCCCTGCAGGGTGAACCCGTCCTGCATCACGCCGAGCATGATGCCGCCGACGAGGCCGCCGATGATCGTGCCCGACCCGCCGGCGATCGCGGTGCCGCCGATCACTCCGGAGGCGACCCCGAGGAACATGATGTTGCTGCCGCCGGCCAGCGGATCGATCGAGCCGACTCGGAAGGCCTCCAAGAGGCCGCACAGCCCGCCCAGTGTGCTGGTCAGCACGAAATTGGCGATCTTGATGCGATTGATAGCGATGCCGGCCTCGGCCGACGCGACGATGTTGCCGCCGATGGCGACCGTGTGCAGGCCCCAGCGGGTGTGGCGCAGTACGACATGCATGACGCCGACGATGACGACCGCCCAGACGATCTCCGAATAGGCCCATTCGCCCATGATCCCGGTCAGGATCGGCCCGCCGGAAGTGTTGGCCGGGTAGCCGCGCGAGATCGTCAGGGTGAGGCCGGTGATGAGGAACAACATCCCCAGCGTGGTGATGAACGACGGCACTCTGAGCCCGATGGTGATGAGCCCGATCGTCAAGCCGATCAGCGCGCAGACCG
Organism: uncultured Alphaproteobacteria bacterium; assembly: GCA_963773625.1. Lineage (GTDB taxonomy): Bacteria > Pseudomonadota > Alphaproteobacteria > ATCC43930 > CGMCC-115725 > DATARH01. Next base: position 214,775 of record CAVZCJ010000001.1, read on the forward strand.
CGAGCGCCGCGAGGATCGCGATCGGCTCCGGCACGCCCCAATCGTTGACGTTTTCCATCAGGAACGGCGCCAGGGCGAAGACCTGCCCGACCGACAAGTCGATCTCTCGGCAGATCAGCAGCATGATCTCGCCGCAAGCGATGATCACCGGCGCGGCAACAAATTGCGACAGGGTCTGCGCGTTGGCGGCAGTCAGAAAGTTGCGGTTGGCGATTTCGAAATAGATGACGAGCGCCACCGACACGACGATGACGCTCGCCTCCGGCCGCAGCAGGAACGCGTAGGCCCGCCGCGCAAGACCGTTCTCCGCCACGCCGGTTAGCCGCCGATCGGGCCGGAGCGCGGAACGATTTGTGCTTCTTTCGCGCTGCCTTCGTACCGCGTCTTGGTGTTCATGTACTGGCCGACCGAATCCTTGGTAACGAACTTGAGACCGGTGTTGATGTCGGCCGGACCGACCAGTCCGCCCGACACCTTGAACGCGAACATTTCCATCACCGTGTAGAAGCCTTGCAGATAGGGCTGCTGGTCGATGACGAAGTCGAGGAAACCGTCGCGTACCGCTTCGAGCGAGCGCGGCAGCATGTCGTAGCCGCCAGCCCGCACGCCCTTCGAGGCCAGATCGTATTTGCGGCTGATCAATCCGCAATTCTGCGTGTCGCCCCCACCGGTGCCGAACATGCCCTTTACGTCCTGGTTGCCGAGGTAATAGGCGTCGATCTTCGTCAGCGAGTCGTTCGCGGCCGGGGCGGTCGCGATCATCGACACCTGGATGTCGGCCCCCGACTTCTTGATCGCGTCGGCGGCACCGTCATAGCGCGGCTGGAGGTTGAGCTGGCCTGGCGTGGCGATAAAGATCGCGACCTTCCCCTTGCCGACCAGCTTTACGATCCGTTCGCCCATCATCTGGCCGGAGAGGAACAGATCCTGGCCGATATAGGCGAGGCGCTTGTTAGTGTGCGAATCGGCGTTGTAGCTGAACACCGGAATGCCGGCGGCGAGCGCGTTCTCGACAGGCTTGTCGAAACCCTTCGGATCGACGACGCAAACCGCGATCGCGTCGGCCTTGCCGGCGACCGCCGTGTTCATCGCATTGACCATCTGGGCGACGTCGGAGGTCTCCGAACCGGTCCACTGATAATCGCAACCCAAGAGCGCGCAGGCATCCTGGATGCCGTACTGGCAGGGCACAAAAAACGGGTTTGCCGTCACATGATTGACGAACACAAACTTCCAGCGCGGATGGTCCGGGAAGGGCGGCGCGTCGGCGGCCTTGGCGCCGGTCCGCGTCGCCGCAGCGAGCATCGCCGCCGCCGACCCTACCGTGACACCCTTCATCAGCGCACGGCGCGGCAGGCGCGCCGCTATATTCTCCTCGATGCCCCGTGAGTCTCGCTTCATCTCGCCCCTCCCCGGTCAGGCTGTTATCGGCGCAGGATAGTTCAGGCGCACCGCGAATTCACAGCGGTGATCGCGGCGCGCGGCGAAGAAGCTCCGTAAGTGCCCCCCGGTCGCCGGCCGGGATGCCGCGCTTTGCCTGCGGCGCTTGCAATAAGCGGAAGCTCCTTGCCCTCCTTGCTCCGTGCTACTAACCCTTGGACCATTGCAATCGCAGGAGTTGCGATGTCATCCGCCCGTCCGCTTTCCGGCCTGGTCGTCATCGAAATCGGCCATAGCATCGCCGCGCCCTATGCCGGCATGATCCTTGGCGAGTTGGGCGCGGAAGTAATTAAGGTCGAGAACCCGAAAGGGGGCGATGCGTGCCGCGGCTGGGGCCCGCCCTTCAGCGAGGGTGCGGCGACCTGTTTTCATGCAGTCAACCGGGCCAAGCAAGGCATTGCCATCGACCTAGCCGATACGCAAGACGCCGCCCAACTCAAGGCGCTGATCCTTGAGCGCGCCGATGTCGTCATCCACAACCTCAAATTCGGTGCGCTTGACAAATACGGCTTGGCGCCGAGCGCCCTGGTCGCCGAAAAGCCGGAGCTCGTCTGTTGCAGCCTCAATGCCTTCGGCGCGGTCGGGCCCTTGCGCGAGCGGCCCGGCTACGACCCGATGATGCAGGCTTACAGCGGGCTGATGAGCCTGCTGGGCGAGGACGGACGCCCACCGGTGCGGGTCACCGCCTCGATCATCGACATGGGCACAGCAACCTGGGCGGTAATCGGGATACTCGCCGCGCTTCGAGAACGAGACAGAACCAGCAAGGGCGGAATCGTGGACACCTCCCTCTATGAAACGTCGCTCGCCCTGATGAGCATCATGCTCGCCGACCACCTCGCGACCGGTGAGTTGCCGGTGCGGCACGGCTCGGGGGTGGCGATGATCGTACCTTACCAAGCGTTCGAGGCCGCCGACGGCTACATGATGGTCGCGGCCGGCAATGACAATTTATTCCGTCGCCTCGCCGCGGCTCTCGGCCGACCGAATCTCGCCGAAGACCTGCGCTTCAAGAGCAATGGAGAACGGGTGGTCAATCGCGCGGCGTTGATCGGGATCCTCGCCGACATCTTCAAGACCGAAAAGCGGGCGCATTGGGCCAAATTGCTCGATGCGCAGGGCATCCCCAATGGCCCGATCAACTCTATGGACCAGGTCGTTGCCGACCCCCAGACACAGGCGCTCAGTCAAATCCAGCAACAAGGGACATTGTCCCTGGTGGGGCTGCCGTTGTCATTTGACGGACAGCGCCCGCAGTTCTCCAAACGCGCTCCGGCGCTCGGTGAAGACAACGCAACGATCCTCAGGTAGGAAACCGATGAGCAAGAACGTTGTTGTCGCCGCAATGCTCGGCGTCGCGCTCGGTGGCTGCTCGACGCTGCTGCCGAACGAGAAACTGTCGACCCAACCCAGCGCCGATCAGGTCGAGATGACCAAGGAGCAGGGCGGCAAATTCCTCGCCTTTGTCGGCCCCAAGCTGCAGCACACCGAAGCGTTCCTCGGCGTCGAGGACACCAATTACTTCTGCCTGCGAAGCTGGCTCGACACCCGCAATGGCGAGGTCGCGCACCAAGTCTATGTCGAAGACAGCTACTACGGCGCCCCATACCGCTGGAATGGGGCGCACGACGCCGACAACAAGACACTGCGTTTCATCGCGATCAGCCGCAACGAGATCAGCTGCGACCAGGGCTGTTCCTATGCCGATGAGTTTGCCGCCGCGTTACCCGAGGATGTGCTTCGCGCGCACCGCGACAACGGTCTGACCGTTACCTTTACCGCGGCGACCGGCAAGACCCTTGCCGTTACCGTGCCCGGCAAGCTGGTTGCCGAGGAGCTGGCAGCGGTCGATGCGACCCGGGCGGCGCTCGCCGCCAACGCCAAGGCGGCGGCCGCGACACCTGCGCCAGCAACTGCCCCCGCCCCGGTCCCAGCTCCTTCCGCGGCGACCGCTCCGGCTCCGGCGCCCGCAACATCACCCTCGCCTGCAAAACCCCCGGCGACCGGGCACTGATGGCCTCGAGCGCTGGTGGCACAATCAGCTCACCAAGAACACGCAACCCTGACGCCGCTTGTCGCGGCCACGAAAGCCCATGCCTTGAGGGCGGCCGAAATGCGCTTGGCGATTAGCCGACCGCCGGCAACGTCTTTCCGCCGGCGACGACCGGGTGCGCCGCGATCAGCACGAAGGCAATGACGCAGGGCTCACTGCCGCGGTTGATCCAGTTATGGATGGTGCCGCGCTGGACCATCACGTCCCCCGCCTTGAGGTGCACCTCCGCACCGTCGATGTCCATGTCGATCTCGCCCGACAAAATGCAGGCATAGTCGATCGAGTCGGTGCGGTGATTGCGCCCACCATTGCCGGGCGCGAACTCGATGACGCGGAACACCGTGCCATTATCGTGCGTCGTGCCGGTCTGTCGCTTCGCCTCGTCGGCGTCGCCGTTGTTGTTGACCGGGAAGCCTTCGCTAGTCCAGGCGACGCAGGCCGAGACACCTTCCCGAGGTGAGACGGGCTTACAAAATTCATCGGTGGTGATGATGGCCTTGCCGTTCTTGTCGTGACCAGTAACGACCCGTCTCAACCGCAATGTCATGGCGTTGCCTCCGCGCTATCGACTGCGGCGATCCTGTATCGCGAATGAGCAACTGTCGAGCAGGCTGGGAGGCTGCCTACGACTTTAGCGACGAGCGTGCGGACTTCGTGGCCGCGTTGAGGAAATGCAGGCGGAAGAGGCTACGCTTAGTCTTTGGCGTTGAAATCCGGCCGTTTGCCGATCCACAGCAGCTCGGCGTCTTTGCCCAGGCTCGGGTCGGAAATGATCGGCAGAAAGATTTTCGCCGCGGCCATCGCCTGCTTCAACTGCAGCGCGGCCTCCGGGGGCGATTTCTCATCGTGGACGACCAGCGCGATGCCGGTGATGTCGGCGAGATTTGGCGGCGCGGTACGCCGGATTTGGCGGCCCTCGATCTGCCAGCCGGCGATCTGCAGCTTGGTGGCGATGGCCAGCGCATAGTCGCCCGCATCCTTGCCATCGGGATTGGCGACGACAGCAATGGCCGCACTCGGCTTGCCGACGAGGCCTTGCACGAGCGCCTGCGCCTGGTCGGCGCTGAGCGTGCGCGGCGCACCGGCCGCCGGTGCTCCCTCGATCTCGTCGAGCTTGGCGATGACGATTTGCGGGTCGAGCCGGTGCTGCAGAACGTAGGTCAGGAACTCCCGCGAGTTGGCCGCCGAATTCCTCGGTGACCCCGACGCAATTGATCATCACCTGTCCCTGATCCTGCGAAATGAGCGCACTGGAGGCCAGACCGCAGCCTGGGCCTTGCGGCGCGTCGTCCGCTGTGGCGGAGACGGGGAGCAGCAAGAGGGACGTAAGCAGGGCGGGAAGGAGGGGCTTCATTGGCGCGACCCGGCTGAAATGAGATACGCCAGTCTATCCGCGGTTTGCTTAACGCCCGGTTGACAGCGCTGCTCTTGGACGCTCCCCTGCCCTCGTCATTCGCTGAACGGAGCCGACGATGACCCCACGCCAGACGCTACGGCAACTGATTGCCCGGAGCGGCTACACCATGGTGCCGGGCGCCTATGACACGCTGACCGCACGTCTTGTCGAGCAGGCCGGGTTCGAGGCGGTCTACCTGACCGGCGGCGGGTTCTCGCGCGCCAGCGGCTACCCCGATCTTGGCCTCCTCACCGTGGTCGAGAACGTGCATTTCATCGGCCTCACCGTCGAGGCGGTCGGCATTCCGGTGATCGCCGACGCCGACACCGGCTACGGCAATGCGATCAACGTCATCCGCACTGTGCGCGAATACGAGAAATCCGGCGTCGCCGGCTTCCACATCGAAGATCAGGTCGCGCCCAAGAAATGCGGCCATTACGAGGGCAAGGAGGTCATCCCCAAATCCGAGATGGTCGGCAAGATCAAGGCCGCGGTCGATACGAGGCGCGACGCCGACATGGTGATCATCGCCCGCTCCGACGCCCGCGCGGTTGAGGGGCTCTCGGCCGCGATCGACCGGGTGAACGCCTATCTCGAAGCCGGCGCCGATGTCGGCTTCGTCGAGGCGCCGCAATCGGTCGAGGAGCTGCGCGCCGTCGGCCGCAGCGTCAACGGCCCGAACCTCGTCAATGTGTTCGAGGGCGGCAAGACGCCGATGCAATCCGCCGCCGAGCTGGAGGAAATGGGTTTTCGCCTTGGCATCTACCCGTCGCAGACCCACCGCGCCGCGATCCGGGCGGCGCAGCGCGTGCTCGCGGTCCTCAAGGAAGACGGCCACACCACCCGGGTCGAGCCCGACCTCTGCACCTTCCAGGAGCGCGAGCTGGCTGTCGGCACCGCGGCATGGCGGAAGCTGGAGGAGAAGTATCTCGGACTCGGTTAGGCGGGCGGGGGACGCACCTTCGCCATTTAGCTGAATCAGATAGTTCGATCCGGATTGACGTCAAGAACATAACACGAACGTTTTTTATGGCGGCTCGCCTCTAATATCGCCGCGTTAGCGCAATCGCACCGCGGAGAGCGCGAAATTTGGCAAAAGGCCCGCGCGCTCCATGCGGCACGATGACTTACACGACCGGCGAGCGGCCGCCGTCGACGTTGATCGCGCAGCCGGTGACGTAGCCGGCGGCGTCCGAGGCGAGGAAGGTCGCGACATTGGCGAATTCCTCGGCCTTGCCCATGCGGCCCATCGGCACCGCCTTACCGGCCTGGGCGATAAACTCGTCGAGCGACACATTGGCGCCTTCGCGCGCGTGCCGGCGGACGATCTGGTCGCTGACGATGACGCCGACATGCAGCGAATTGACCAGCACATTGTGCGGCGCGCCTTCCATCGACATTGCCTTGGTCAGCGCCATTTGCGCCGCGCGGCTGACCGAGGTAGGGGCGCTGTCGGCGCCCGGCGCCTTGGCGCCGATATTCAGGACGCTGATGATGCGGCCCCATTTGCGCTGTTTCATCTGCGGCATCAGGATGCGGCAGAAGCGGATCTGCGCGAACAGCTTGAGATCGAGATCGGCCTGCCATTGCTCGTCGGTGATGGTCTCCGAGGGCCCGCGCGTCGATTGGCCGGCATTGTTGACGAAGATGTCGACCTTACCGAACTCCTTGTTGGCCTGAGCGCAGGCGGCTTCGATCGGCGCGGCCTTGGATACGTCGCAGCTGATCGCCAGGACCTTGCCCTTGCCGCCCATCGCCTGGATCGCCGCCTTGGCATCGTTCAGCGAGGCCTGATCGCGCGCGAGGATTGCGACATCGGCGCCCGAGGCCGCGAATTCCTTGGCGATCGCCAAGCCCAAGCCCTTGCTGCCGCCAGTGACGATGGCGCTTCTGCCGTCCAATCGAACATCCATGATGAGCCTCCTATAACGGGGATAGGTCAGTTTGCCGTCAGCCGATCGATCTCATCCATCTCTTCGGCGCTAAGGGCCCAGTCGGCGGCCCGGACATTGGCTTCGAGCTGCTCGGGCGAAGTTGCCCCGGCGATGACGCTAGAGACCGCAGGACGCGCGGCGAGCCAACTGAATGCCAGCTCCAGCATCGTGCGTCCGCGCGCCTCGCAGAATTCGGCCAGGCTTTCGACGATGTTCCAGTTGCGTTCAGTCAGGTAGCGGTCGGCCATGCGCTGCGTCGTCGTCAGCCTGGCGCCCGTCGGCAGTTCGCGGTTGCGCCGGTACTTGCCCGTGAGGAGCCCGTTCGCCAGCGGCGAAAACGGGATGAGGCCGAGCCCGTAGGCCTCGACCATCGCCGCCATGTTCGCCTCGTATTCGCGCTCCAGCAGGCTGTAGCGCTCCTGGCAGGCGATGTAGGGCTCAAGGTTCTGTGTCCGCGACGTCCAGCGCGCCTCGACGACCTGCCATGCGGTCAGCGTCGAGCAGGCGATGTAGCGTACCTTGCCGGCGCGAACGAGGTCGTCGAGCGCGCGCAGGGTCTCGTCGATCGGCGTCGCCGGGTCCTCGATGTGCTGCCAGTAGAGATCGATGTAGCCGGTCTTGAGGCGCCGCAGGCTCGCCTCGCACGCCTCGACGATATAGCGGCGGGACGCACCCTGCGTCCTGCCCGACGTATCCATCGGGCGGCCGAATTTGGTCGCCAGCACAATGTCCTTGCGCCGGTCCCCTAGGATTTTCCCGAGATACTCCTCGGCGCCGCCTGGCCCGCCATAGGTGTCGGCATTGTCGAACAGCGTGATGCCGAGATCGAGCGCCTTGTGCACGACCCTCTCGGTCGCGGCGAAATCGATCCGGCCGGCGAAATTGTTGCAGCCGAGCCCGATCAGCGAGACGCGTAACCCAGAACGCCCCAGATTGCGGTATTCCAATACATGTCTCCGCAGCTTGCTGTCGTCGAGACTACAGAGCCCGCGGCATGCGCCGCAACGGGGCTTGCCGGCGATCAAGTTGTCCGGACGCGTGGCAATGAGCGAAAATGACGAGATCGCTGCTAATGGCGGTTGTGCCCGAGGCCAAGTTTGGTTAACGAGATCGTCACCATCCGCGACTAGGTTCGAAGGCTGGTCTGCCCATTGCATTAGGGGTGACCGAGGGGGATCGCCATGGCTGGCACGAGCTACGACTTCGATCTGGTGGTGATCGGCTCCGGACCCGCCGGACAGCGCGCCGCGATTCAGGGCGCCAAGCTCGACAAGCGGGTGGCAATCATCGAGAAGACCACCGTGGTCGGGGGCGTCAGCGTCAATCTCGGCACCATTCCGTCGAAAACGCTTCGGGAGGCGGTGCTCGACCTCTCCGGCTTCCGCTCGCGCGCTTTTTACGGCGCGTCATACCGGGTCAAGGAAAACATCACGATCCAGGATCTGCTGGTGCGCACCAATCAGGTGATCGAGCATGGCATCGACATCGCCCGCCACCAGCTGATGCGCAACCACGTCGAGCTGATTTCGGCCAACGCCGCCTTCACCGATCCTCACACGCTGCGCCTCGATCTTATCGACGGCAGCACCTCGCGCACGGTGAGCGCCGCGAAGATCGTCATCGCCACCGGCACCGAGACGACGCGCGACAGCCACGTGCCGTTTGACGGCAAGCGCATCTTCACCAGCGACGATATTCTTCATCTCGACGAGCTGCCGCGCAGCCTCGCGGTCGTCGGCGCCGGCGTGGTTGGTTGCGAGTACGCGAGCATATTGGCGGCGCTGGGGGTTCGGGTAACGCTGGTCGACCAGCGCAACCGCCTGTTGCCCTTCATCGACGAGGAACTCGCCGCCGAGCTTTGTCATCACTTGCGCGAGAGCCGCGTGACACTGCGCCTCGGCGAAAGCGTCAACCGCCTGGAGACCGTGCCGACCGAGAGCGGCGACCGCGTGCGCCTTCACCTCGACAGCGGCAAGACCATCCTCACCGAAAAAGCGCTCTATTCGATCGGTCGCACCGGCGCCACGAGCAAGCTCAATCTCGAAACCGCCGGGCTGACGCCGGATTCGCGCGGCCGGCTCAAGGTCGATGCCAATTTCTGCACCGAAGTGCCGCACATCTATGCGGCGGGCGACGTGATCGGCTTCCCGGCCCTGGCTTCGACCTCGATGGAGCAGGGTCGCCTCGCGGTCTGCCACGCTTTCGGCGTCCGCGCTAAGAGCGTCCCCGAGCTGTTCCCCTACGGCATCTATTCGGTGCCCGAGATCTCGATGGTCGGTAAGACCGAAGAAGAATTGACCGAAGCTGGCGTGGCCTACGAAGTCGGCAAGGCGCGCTACAAGGAGATCGCCCGCGGCCAGATCGTCGGCGATGTGACCGGTCTGTTGAAGCTGATCTTCCATAGCGAGACGCACAAGCTCCTGGGCATTCACATCATTGGCGAGGGCGCCAGCGAGCTGATCCATATCGGCCAGGCTGTGCTGTCGTTCGGCGGCACCGTCGATTATTTCGTCAACACCGTGTTCAACTACCCGACCCTCGCCGAATGCTACAAAGTGGCCGCATTCGACGGGATCAATCGGCTCGGCATGTTCTACGAGGACCCTGCCGAGTTGACCGAGGCCGCCGCAAACTAACCCGTCTCCTGCAGCCGAGGAGGCGGACCCTCTTCCGGTGTGAGGCGCTATAGTTCGCTCATGCTACGACGCCAGTCGCTCAACGCGGCGCTCATCGCGGCCTCCCTATTCATGACGCTCGCGGTTTGGGAAATCGGTATTCGCCTCCACGATGGAATCCCCCTGCTGAAGTTCAGCAATTTCATCGGCGATCGGGCCAACCGCTCGAAGCACGACGGCACGATGATTTACGACGAGCGGCTCGGCTGGCGTCTCAAACCCGACCTGCGCAACTCGGCCTTCGACACCGGCCCTTACGGCATTCGTCTGCCGACGACAGCGGCCGGAGCCATACCGACCGGCGGCATCCTCGCCTCAGGCGACTCGTTCACCTTCGGCAGCGATGTGGGTGATGCGGAGTCTTGGCCGGCCTATCTCGAGACGATCGCCGGTACACCCGTCGTCAACGCGGCCACGCCGGGCTGGGGCGCGGATCAGATCGTCATGCACGCCGAGGAAATGATCGATATCGCCCGCCCGCGTACGCTGATCGTGGATTTCCTCTGGTACGACATCGGACGCGCCGAAGAGGAAATTCTTTTCGGTGCGCACAAGCCGTATTACACGGTGGAAGATAACCAGCTTGTCCTGCACAACGTGCCGGTACCGCCGTTTGACGGCCGTGTCAGCGAGATTGGACTTATTCGCGGAGTGGTTGGCTATTCCTATGCCTTGTACTGGGCGGCCCAGCGGCTAGGATTTGATCAATGGGTTGAATCGGCTGATAGGCGCGCGACGCCGGGAGGTACCGGCCAGCGCGTCACGTGTCTGCTGTTGAAACGGCTCAAGACGCGAACCGAAGCCGACGGGATACGTCTAATGATGGCAATGCAGTACGGCGCCGGCGACTTCGATCGGCCGCAACCGGTCGCCGCGGCCGCGGTCGTTTCCTGCGCGCGCGAGCTGGGAATCACCACCGTCGACACCTGGTCGAGCCTTGCCGAAATACATGCCAAGGATCCGGCGCGGTTCCGCTCGCTGTTCCTCGTCCAGGACACCGGCTGGTCGCATATGTCGGCCGACGGCAACCGGTTCATCGCGGCGGCCATCGCCGATCGGCTACGAGCCGCGGCAGCGGGAACTCTTTCGCACTAAGCGGCCGTCTGGTTCCAGCACGGCAAAGCGCGAACTCTTTTCGCCCTGGTTGAAAATGAGTTACCGTTCCTCCGCCACCCAGGAGGAACCCCCATGATCGTCGAGTTTCGCACTTACCGCCTGAAGCCAGGCTCGGTCGCTCAAGCCGAGGAGCGCTTCGGCCAGGCGCTGCCCGCGCGCACCAAATTGTCCCCGCTTGCCGCCTTTTGGCACACCGAGGTTGGCCCGCTGAACCGCATCATTCACGTCTGGCCATACGCCAATTTCGAGGAACGCACCCGCATTCGCGCCGAAGCCACCAAGCTCGAAGGCTGGCCGCCCAACATTCGCGAGTTCGTCGAGGAGCAGGAGAGCGAAATCTTCATCCCGGCGCCATTCTCGCCCAAGCTAGAGCCGCGCCAATTGGGCGGCATCTACGAGATTCGCACCTACACGCTGGCTCCGGGCGCGATGCCGTCGCAGATCGACCGCTGGACCACCCAGATCGCCGAGCGCACCAAGCTATCGCCGCTCGCTTTTGCCGGCCATTCGGAATTGGGTGGGCTCAACCGCTGGCGCCACATCTGGGCCTACAAAGACGCGAACCATCGCGCCGAAATCCGCGAGCACGCGCGCAAGGAAGGCATCTGGCCGCCCAAGGGCGGGCAGCCCGGCCAGACCCTGGTCCAAGAAAATATGCTGGTCATCCCGGCGTCGTTCTCGCCGCTGCGCTAGCCGGTTCGGAGAGGCCGCGGGAGCTCCCGCGGCCTCTCCGCTTCAATACTCCACGGCGTAGACCCGCCCCTCGAGGCGCAGAGACAAATCTTGCTCCGCAGAGGAGATGCGGATCTGGATTGGAGCGCCCGGCGTGAAGTCGCTGTGGCGGATTTCCCCGGCTGCCCAGGACATTCCGCTCCACACGACACGGTCATAGTTGATTTCGACGGGAACCGGCTTTCCCGCCTGCGCCGCAGTGATGACGAAGAATTTCCCCATGTCGCTCCACGACGTGCTGCGCTTGACCGCGCCATTCTCGTCGACCTGACGAAAGATCACCCGGACGTCGCCACGCTCGGGAGCGGTAACGGTGGTTTTGTAGACCAGCTTCTGACCGCTTCGACGGAACGTTGCCGCGATCGGTTCGATGTGCAGCGGGATGTGGATATCGCTGCCTGTGCCAAGATCGTAAGCAGGGTCCGCGTAGCGTCCGAAACCGACCAGCGCGGCTTGCCCCGGTCCTAACCGAACCGCGTTTTCTTGCAGCGTTGGCTCGAACCCGGCGTCGTGAAAGAGGACGCGGCCCGCGCCAACGGCACCGGGCAGATCAGCGGTCTGAATCGCCGCCGCCGGATTGACCACGACGTAAAGGTTGCCCTCTGGGATTTTCGAAACGAAACCATAGGGATAGCGATCGCCGGCAAAGCCACCAAAGGCCTCCGTCATTCCCGTTCGCTGTAACCCCTCGTAGATACCCTGAGCCTTGGCGAACCATCGAACATCCGCATCTCCGAGAAGCTCAAGATTGCCGTGGATCGTGTTGACCCACCCGCCGCGGGCCATCAGGAGCAGCAGCGCCGCCTGCCAGCCGGCCGTGCGCCGGCCATAATTGGTGCCGGTGTCGCCGATCATGAATCCCGTCGAGTCGACGCGACTGAGCGGTATGCCGGCCTGATCGAACCGTCGCACCATTCGATCGGTGTAAATATCGACCGAGCGCCAAAAGTTCATCTCGGGCACCTGCGACGGCCGCGGATCCCCGGCGTAAAGCGCATCGAACACATCGAGCCAACGAAAGCTCGATTGATGGACAAAACTTTTCGCCGACCCGACATCGCCGACAAAACCATTGAACGCGACCAGCACCACATCCGGGTTTTTCTGTCGGAACGCCGCGAGCGCGTTATGCAAGGCCCGCTCGTTGCGCCGCCGCACTTCGTCGGGGCTCAGAACCCCTTCATCGGCGGGCGCCGTTGCATCCATATCGGCGAAGTCGAACTTGAACAAGCGGATCCCGCGATCGTACCAGTATTGCAATATATCCATGAAATCACTGAGAAATCCGCCGGCATACAGGGTCATGGTATAATCCGACGACGAGAGCGAATCCCGCCAAGCCGCCGCTGGTCTCAAGTGCTCCAGGGTATTCGTCGCGAACCACAATCCCGGCTTGATGCCGTTCTCCCGGCACGCTTCCAGCCAGCGATCGGGTCCATCCGGCCAGTCGCCTCTGCGCCAAAGCCGATAAGCGCCGTCTGGGTCGTACCAGAACGCATCCATGACGTAATAGTCGATATGGACACCCCCATCACGCAAACGCAGGAGCTCCCGCAGCTCGCGCATCGCCAGGTCCTCGGTGAGCGGAACCTTGTCCGACAATTCGTCATAAGCCGACCAGTTGTTGTAGACCCAGATCGGCGCGGGCAGGAATGGCGCCCCCGGCGAGGCGAATGCGACCGCCCCGCCCCACAGCAACAGCAAGATTGCGATCCTGACAGCGCGCAAGGCGATGCCGCCTTCCCTCTTGGCCGGGTCGCCTGACCGGCCGAACCGCTTCGGTCCCTCTAAACCCCGCCGCCGAGTGCGCGATAGCGCAGCAGATGGTCGGCGAGCACGCAGGCCATCATTGCCTCGCCCACCGGCACCGCGCGGATGCCGACACACGGGTCGTGGCGCCCGTGCATTTCGATCTCGGCGTCGTTGCCCTCGCTGTCGACGGTGCGCATGGCCTTGAGGATCGAACTCGTCGGCTTCACCGCGAAACGAACGACGATGTCCTGCCCGGACGAGATGCCGCCGAGAATGCCGCCAGCGTTGTTGGAAAGGAACGCAACCTTGCCGTCCTGCATGCGCATCTCGTCGCCGTTTTCCTCACCGCCGAGCACGACGGCGCCGAACCCAGCCCCGATTTCGACCCCTTTGACCGCATTGATCGTCATCATCGCTCGCGCGAGATCGCCATCGAGCTTGTCGTAGACCGGCTCGCCCAACCCAACCGGCACACCGCTCGCCACCACCTCGATGATTGCGCCGGCCGACGATCCGGCCTTGCGCTTTTCGTCGATGTAATCGGCCCAGCGCGCCGCCATGCCCGCATCGGGACACCAGAATGGGTTTTGCTCGACCTGCGCCCAGTCCCAGGCGGCGCGGTCTATCGGGTGCGGCCCGACCTGCACCAGCGCGCCGCGGATGGCGATATCGGGCCCCAGCACCTTCCGCGCCACCGCGCCGGCCGCGACCCTGGACGCCGTCTCACGCGCCGAGGCGCGGCCGCCGCCGCGATAATCGCGAATGCCGTACTTCTTCCAATAGGTGTAATCGGCGTGGCCCGGCCGGAACCGGTCGGCGACATTGCTGTAGTCGCGCGAGCGCTGATCGACATTCTCGATCATCAGGCTAACCGGCGTGCCGGTGGTCTGGCCGTCGAACGTGCCGGACAGGATCTTGACCTGGTCCGGCTCCTGGCGTTGCGTCGTGTAGCGCGACTGGCCGGGCCGGCGCTTGTCGAGCCATTGCTGGATATCCGACTCGGCCAAAGGAAGGCGCGGCGGCACGCCATCGACGACGACGCCGATCGCCGGCCCGTGGCTCTCGCCCCAGGTGGTGAAGCGGAACAGCGTGCCAAAGGAGCTGCCGGCCATAGTCGGATAACTACACGGTTGAAATATCGGGCGCGTCTACCCGCTTCATGCCGACGACGTGGTAACCGCTATCGACGTGGTGCACCTCGCCGGTGACCCCCGCCGACAGGTCGCTCAGCAAATAAACCCCGGCGCCGCCGACATCCTCGATCGTCGTGTTGCGCTGGAGCGGTGCGTTGAGCTCGTTCCATTTGAGGATATAGCGGAAGTCGCCGATCGCCGACGACGCCAGCGTTTTGATCGGGCCGGCCGAGATCGCGTTGACCCGCACGTTCTGACCGCCGAGATCGACCGCCAGATATTTCACGCTCGCTTCTAGCGCCGCCTTCGCGACACCCATGACGTTGTAGTGGGGCATCACCCGCTCGGCGCCGGCATAGGTCAACGTCAGCAGGCTGCCGCCCCGCGTCATTAGCGGCGCCGCGCGCCGGCACAGATCGGTGAACGAGAAACACGAGATATCGAGCGAGCGCAGGAAATTGTCGCGCGTCGTGTTGAGGTATTTTCCCTTCAGCTCATCCTTGTCGGAGAAGGCGATAGCGTGGACGAGAAAGTCGAGGCCGCCCCAGCGCCGCTCGATCGCCGCGAATACCGCGTCGAGGCTTGCCTCGCTGGTCACGTCGGCCTCGACCAGGAAGTCGCTGCCAAGGCCTTCCGCGAGCGGCCGCACCCGCCGCCCGAGCGCCTCGCCCTGATAGGTGAAGGCAAGCTCGGCCCCTGCCTCGCTAACGGCCTTCGCGATGCCCCAGGCGAGCGAACGCTCATTCGCGACGCCCATGATCAGGCCCCGCTTGCCGGCCATCAGCCCGTTTGTTGTGGTCATCGGCGCGGCTCCGCGATGCCTCGATCGGGCCACGGCCCGCTGTCGCCATCCTACACGAGCCGCCCGTCCTGGCCAATCAGAGGCAACCGCTGAGCCGCGCGGTGGTTGGCGATGGTATGAGCGGCCTGTAGACTCAACGGTATGAAAGAGGCGGACAAAAACCAACTCCGTGCGTGGATCGGCGCAGTCCGTGACCGGGGGTCGACGGCAGCGGCCTTCGTGCGCTACACGCTTGCGCGGTTCAACCGCGACCGCTGCTTCGCCGCTGCCGGCGCGCTCAGCTACACGACATTGGTGTCGTTGGTGCCGCTTGGCGTGATCGCCCTGGGCATCCTCTCGATCTTCCCGACCTTCGCGGCGTTGCGCGAGCAACTGGTGGCCATGCTGTTTCGGGATTTCGTTCCGACCATCGGCGAGCAGGCGGCGTATTGGTTCGGCAGTTTCGCCAACTCGGCGGCGCAGACGACGGCGATCGGCCTCATCGGAATCGCCGGCACCGGCGTCCTGCTTTTGGTCACGGTCGAGGATCAGCTCAATTTGATCTGGCGGGTCAGCGTCCCGCGCCCCTGGGTGCAGCGGGTCCTCGCCTATTGGACCTTGTTGACGCTGGGCCCGCTGCTGGTCGGGTCGAGCATCACCCTCTCGACCTACTTCGACATCGTCGCCCAGCACGCGGGTCTCAATCCGGAACAGATCGCCGATCTCTACACCTGGAAGGCCGAATTCGGACGCGTGCTGCCGTTCCTGCTCGAATTCTTCGCCTGCACGCTGCTGTTTTGTCTCATTCCCAATTGCGCGGTCCGGTGGCGCGATGGGGCGATCGGCGCGCTCTGCGCGGTGATCCTCATTCAATTCCTCAAGACGGCCTTTTCCGCCTATATCCTGACGACGTCGTACCAAACGGTTTACGGCGCGCTCGCTGTGGTGCCGATCTTCCTGCTGTGGATGTATTTCTCGTGGATGGTCATTCTCTTTGGGGCAGTCATCGCGGCCAATCTGCCGACCTGGCAGATCGATGAGCGGCTCGGCCATCTCGGCGCCGGCGGGGTGCAGCTGGGCCTGGCGCTGGCGATCATCGCGGCCCTGGCGCGCAGGCAGCAGCACGGCGGCACCGCGCGGACTGCGGGGCTGGCGCGCGAGCTCGGCATCCCAACGACGGCGCTGGTCGAATATCTGAACCGGCTGGGGCAGGCGGGTTTTATCGCGCCGACCCAGGCGGGCGGCTGGGTGCTCGCTTGGAACCCGCAGAGCGCGACGCTGTCTGACCTCTATCAGGCGCTCGACTTGCCGTTGGCGCGTGGCTGGGCAGTGCGTCAGCACGCACCCTGGCAGGCGCTGGTCGCGCCGGCGATGGACCGGATTGTCGCCGCCGAAGGCGCGGCGATGCAGGTGCGGCTCGCCGACCTGATCTCGGCGACCGGCACGCGCGTGATTGCCGATGCCGCCGGCTGAGAGTAAAGCCACCGTATGATTGACGACATCCCCGAAAGCGAGCCGTTCACCCCCTTCGCACGCTGGCTGGCGCTCGCCGAAAAGAGCGAGGAGCTGGCGGAGACGATGACGCTCGCCACCGCCACGGCCGCCGGCGTGCCATCCGTGCGCGCAGTGTTGCTCAAGGCCATCGATCCGCGTGGTTTTGTCTTCTACACCAACCTCGAGAGCCGCAAATCCGACGAGCTCTTCGTCAACCCCCATGCCGCCTTATGCTTCCACTGGAAGTCGTTGAAGCGGCAGGTCCGCGTCGAAGGAGTTGCAGAGCAGGTTTCCGAGGACGAGGCCGACGGCTACTTCGCCACTCGCCCGCGGGGCAGCCAGATCGCCGCCTGGGCGTCCGACCAGTCACGCCCGCTCGACAACCGTGAGCAGCTCGAGAGGCGCGTCGACATGTTCTCCCGCCGCTTCGCCGACCGCAGCGTGATCCTGCGGCCCAATTTTTGGTCGGGCTTCCGCGTGAGACCGGACCGGATCGAGTTCTGGCAGGACCAGCCATCACGCCTACACGATCGCCTCGTTTTCACACGGGAGGGCAGCGTCTGGCGCAAGGAGCTTTCGTTTCCGTGAGCGTGGGCGACGGGCACGCCCGCCTCAGAAACCGCGCGGCCTACGCCTCTGTTGGGGTTTCAGGCCTATTGATCGTCGTCAAGTTCATTGCCTGGCTGGCCACCGGCTCGGTCGCGATGTTGTCCAGCCTTGTCGACTCGCTGCTCGACGTCGTCGCCGCGACCGTCAACCTGTTTGCCATACGCCATGCCTTGGAGCCCGCCGACCGCGAGCATCGCTTCGGCCACGGCAAAGCCGAACCTCTCGCCGCGCTCGGCCAGGCAGGCTTTCTCGCGGGTGGCGCCCTCCTGGTAACCTTCGAAGCCATTAATCGGCTCGTCACGCCGGCTCCGATCAGCCGCGCCACGCTCGGCATCGCGGTGATGGTTGCGTCGATCGTCGTAGACGGCATCCTCGTGCTTTACCAGCGCCACGTCGTCGCCAAGACCGGGTCTTTGGCCATCGGCGCCGACGAGCTGCACTTCCGCAGCGACATGCTGGTGAACGCGGCCGTGCTTGCGGCGCTCGTCCTCGATCGGATTTTCGCTGCGCCAATCCTCGATCCGTTATTCGGTGGCGCGATCGGGCTGTGGATCATTTACGGCTCCGCCCAACTGTTGCGCCTGTCGCTGACCCAACTGATGGACCGGGAGATGCCGGACGAGGATCGCGCCCGCATCCGCGCCATCGCCGAGGCCGCGCCCGAGGTCACTGCCGTGCACGACCTGCGTACCCGCGCGGCCGGGCCGACAGCTTTTATCCAGTTACATCTTGAGATGGATGGGGCGATGGACCTGCTGCACGCCCATACGATTTCCGACGCGGTCGAAGCACAACTACGCGGCGCGTACCCCAACGCGGAGATCATTATCCACCAGGATCCCGCCGGCCTTGAAGAACCGCATCAGGTCTTTCCCCCGCGCGCCAAGGCGGGGTAGATCGTCAGCTCCCCCAGCCCTCAGCCATTGGCGGCAGGCGCGGCGGAGCCGGCGGCTGCGGCGCGTTCGCCGGTTCGCTGACGAGACGATCAACCGCGGCGAGCCGCGCATCGAGATCGATCGAGAGGCTTGAGGTGATCTCGAACTTGGAATCCTCGAACACATCGACCTTCCGCCGCCGCCGGCGCGGGTCCATAACCGCCTCGTCGCGCTTACGCAGCAGCATCGCGATCTCCGGCTGGTAGAGCCGCAGGATGGCGCTGAGCCAGCGATTGACCGCGCCCACCGGCTCAGCCGTATCCAACGAAAACCGGTCGAGCATGCGGATCACGTCCTCGGCGCGGTACCAGGTCTCGCCCGTAACCCACCGATTGGTGGTAAAGAGACGTACCGCCTCGCCGCCGTCGTCGATTGCGATCGCCACGAGATGGCTGACCTCGTCGCGAGCGCCGCGCTTCGACGGCGCCGCCTGCGGCGGGGTCGGCAGGTTGGCGATTGCCGCCTCTGGCAGCAGAAGCGGCATCACGCCGCTCGGCATGCCCTCAGCGCGCATGAACAGATGGAAATGACCGTGCTCGACCGCCCCCTCACCCGTTGCGCGCTCGGCCGCGGCGTGGCGGTGGTAGAAATACTGCGCGTGGCTGATCGGGTCGTATACATCCCGTTCCGGGTAATGTTGCCAATCCGCCATCGTGCTGCCTGCGCCGATGGCTTCGCGCGCGATCGTGCTGCCGCTTGCCACGAGCAGGCGCCGACATTCCCGGATCGTCGCCGCAGCTGACGCGACGCGCCCAACACCACTCACTCGACACCTTGCCTTTTGGGTGAACGAAAGATGTCCAGGATACCTATCTGGGTGGTGTCGACAAGGCGGGGTTGGCCAACGCCCAGGCGACAATCTGTTTGGCGGCGTCCGCGGTCGCCGCGTCGAAGGCGAGCACGATCTGCGGAGTCGCATTGGCCGACGCGGGCTGGTGCGCGGAGATCGAAGTCTCCGCAAGGATCGCGTGCTGCGGCACCTTGATGAGTTTGACCGCGATCTGCACCCATACCACGGGGGCTCCGGTCGGTGGATCGTAGACCGCCTCGAAGTGTCGCAGCTCGCTCTCAATGACGAAGTTGGGGTGCAGATCGAGCGAATCGGGTCCGACCGCGGTAAACGCCTTGCTATTCTCGAAGGCCTCGATCAGCACGGTCTTCACGAGCGGCGGCGCCCGGTCGGTCCAGTCACCGTCGGCGAGGTAGTCGAGCGTGGTCGGGCTGCGGCTCATCGCGATCCGCTGGGTATCAATGGCCGCCGGCGCATAGGGAGTCGCGATCGCCAGTTGGGCGTTGATGCGGCGCAGACCAGCCGGGAAATCGGCGGGCGCGGTTAGCCGGAAGAGCGGGCGCGGCGGTTCGGTGAACATCTTGGCGCAGCCACCGAGGCTCAACGCCACCAGCACAAGGGCAAGGTGGCACAACCGGTGCGGTTTCTTCATCATTTCGGTTGATACCCTTCGCGGCGATCGCCAAACAACAGGCGGGTCGGATCACGCTCGAACTGCGCGGCAAGCCGCGACAGGCCCGCAATAAATTGGCGGGCTTCGCCGATGAGGCTGCCAATATCGACGAGCGTATGCTGGCTGAAGGTACGCACGCCCGGCCGCACGTCCTGCAGCGCCAGATCGAGCTGGCGGCTGGCTGCGGCCAGCCCTTTGAGCGTGCCGCTCAGCTGCTCCTTGAGCCCATCGGGCGCGGTGTAGCTGTTGTCGACATCCGTCGTCAGCTTGTCGAGCGATGCCAGCGCGGTCTTGCCCTCGGCGACAAGCTGCCCGATGTCATCGCTGTGCGCCGAAAGTGACCCGGTGAACTTCTCGACGTGCTCGAGGGTCGAAGCGAAAACTTCGCGGTTGTGCTCGTTGAGCAAGTCCTCGACCTGATCGAGGATGTCGTCGAGCTTTTCGAGCAATTGCGGTCCGCGCGCGGAAATGCTCGCCAGGGTGGAGCGGCGCGGGCGGATCACCGGATAGCGCTGCCCGTCATGCGCGACGAGTTTCTTCGCCTCCTGAGTGCCACGGGTGATGAGGACGTAGGAGACGCCGCTCAAAATATTGGTTTCGACATTGGCCGCGGCGTCCTCCTTGATTACGACAGTGCTTTTGATCTCGACGGTGACGCGGATTTGCTCGACGTTGTTTGGGTCGATCTCGATTTCCGACACTTGGCCGACGCGGATGCCGTTGTAATCAACCGCCGCACCCTTGCTGAGACCGGTAACCGGCCCTTTGAAGAAGATGTCGTAATGGTCGTAGCTGACCGCGAATTGCGTCCCCGCGAGCCACAGGACGGCGGTAAACGCGAGGAAAACCAGCGCCAGCACGAATGCGCCGACAGCGACATAATGGGCCCGGGTTTCCATTCTCCCCCCTTCGTACCCCCTAGCGCGCGCCCTGCACCATCGGCACGCCCTCGGCCGGGTGCGCCGCACGGCCGCGCGGGCCGTGAAAATAGGAATGAATCCACGGGTGGTCGTCCCGCAAATGTTCTTCGAGGGTACCGACCCGGATCTGCTTGTCGACCAGCACGGCGACGCGATCGCAGATCGCAAACAGACTATCGAGATCGTGCGTCACCAGGAACACGGTAAGGCCGAGGCTTGCTTGCAAATCCTTAATCAGCTGATCGAACGCCGCGGCGGCGATCGGGTCGAGTCCCGCGGTAGGCTCGTCAAGGAACAGTATCTCCGGGTCAAGCGCCAACGCCCGTGCCAAACCGGCGCGCTTGCGCATGCCGCCCGACAGCTGCGCCGGGAATTTGTCTCCGGCTTCGGGGGGCAGCCCAACCATGCCGATCTTGCACGCCGCGATCTCGGCCATCAGCCGGTCCGACAGCCGCAAATCCTCCCGCAGCGGCACCTCGATGTTCTGCGCCACGGTCAGCGAACTGAAAAGCGCCCCGTCTTGAAACAGCACGCCCCATCGGGTCTCCAGTTCGTGCCGCTGATCGGAAGTTATCCTGAGTACGTCGCGGCCCAAGACTTCGATGCTCCCCGAGACTGGCTTATTGAGGCCAACGACGGTACGCAGCATCACTGACTTGCCAGTACCCGACCCGCCGACTACGCCGATCACCTCGCCACGCCTGACGTCGAGGTTGACGTGGTCGTGAATGACCTGCGCGCCGAACGCGTTGACCAGATCGCGCACCCGAATGACGAAGTCGCCGTCGGCAGCCATGCTCAGACCTTCAGTACCGAGAAGATGATTGAAAAAGCAGCGTCGGTGACGATGACAAAGAAAATCGATTCGACGACCGATTGCGTCGTCAACCTACCGACGCTCTCGGCGCTGCGGGTAACGTTTAGCCCCTCATAGCACCCGACCAGCGCGATGATTGCCGCGAAAAACGGCGCCTTAACAACCCCGACCCAAAGCGTCCCCTCAGTAATCGCGTTGTGCAATTGGCTGATGAAGGTAGGAATGTTGATGTCGAGCACGACCCACGACATCAGTGCGCCGCCCAATAGTCCCATCAAATCGGCATAAAACACGATCAACGGCAAGGTAATCGCGAGACCGAACAGCCGTGGCAGCACGAGCACCTCGACCGGGTCCAGTCCCAGGGTACGCATCGCGTCAATCTCTTCATTGACCTGCATCGTGCCGATCTGCGCGGTAAAGGCGCTGCCAGAGCGGCCGGCGATGATGATTGCCGACAACAGAACACCCAGCTCGCGCAGGATTGAGACGCCGAGCAAGTTGACCGTGTAGATCTCCGCGCCGAACCGGCGGAGCTGGTCGGCGCCTTGATAGGCCATGACGACGCCGATCAGGAACGACAGCAGCCCGACGATCGGCAACGCGTTGAGCCCGACCTGCTCCATTTGCACAAGCGTCGCCACGCCTCGCAGCCGATGCGGCTTGATCACCAACTTCGCGGCGGTTTCCGTGACCATGCCGGTGAAAGAGAGGATGTCGCGAAGGCGCCGGAGCAGCACCACGGTGACTTCGCCGATCTTGGCGACAAATCCGATGAAGCTGTGGTGCGGCGGCACCGGGTGCGGGACCGGCTCGGCCAAACCACGCAAGCGCACCTGATCGAGCAACGGCGCAAAATGTGAGGGGAGGTTGGCGACCTTGACGTCATTGCCGCGCTCGGCCAGGGCGTGCTCCGTGCGCAACAGCAGCAAGGCGCCGGTGCTGTCGAGACGACCAACTCCACCGAGGTCCATCGTCACCCGACGTCCCTGCGGCAATTTGAGATCATTCAACCGGCGGTCGAGCTCGCTGGCGCTCGCCACGAGCCACTCGCCCTCGGCCCGCAACACAAGCTCGCCCTGTTCATCCGATGCAAGGATAGATGCGGCTGGCGCCATGCTCTCTGGGGGATGGGGGTCAAGCGGCGGCTAACGACTTTCCAACTACGCGAAAAGCCGCTATGCCGCAACGGAAAGCCTGCGAGACGGGCCGAGGGAACCTCATAATGGATCTGAAGGCGCATATCCGCTCGATCCCGGACTTTCCGAAGCCGGGAATTCTCTTCTACGACATCTCGACCCTGCTGGCCCATCCCGAGGCCTGGCAGGCGACCGTCGAGCGGCTCGCCAACGCAGTGCGCGGCCACAAGCCCGACCTTCTTGTCGGCATCGAATCGCGGGGTTTTCTGGTCGCCGCGCCGCTCGCCTACGCGCTCGGCAGCGGCTTTGCCATGGTGCGCAAGAAGGGCAAGCTGCCCGGCAAGACCGTGCGATTCACTTACGAGCTCGAATACGGCACCGACACGATCGAGATCCAGGAAGACGCGATTTCGCGCGGTCAACGCGTGCTCGTCGTCGACGATCTGCTCGCCACTGGCGGCACATTCTCGGCGGCCATCAATCTCGTGACGCAACAGGGCGGCAACGTCGTCGGCGCCGCCTGCATTATCGAGCTGAGCTTTCTCAACGGCCGCGACCGCCTTTCGGTACCGGTGACGGCGATGGTGTCTTACGACTCTTAGGTTAGGGACCTAGTCGCACGAACCCGCGGCGCCGATGCTGCGGGCGATGACCGCGTAGAGCGGCTCGGCAACGCCGGACGGGGTGCGGTCGAGACAGCGTATGTCGGTCCAATTGTCGGCTTCGACGAAATAGCGAGCGACCAGCGACAGCCGGCCGGTATCGTCGAACAGCCGCCAGCACCCCGTCGCGGTTGTACACAGGCAGCGGTTCGAGAAGGTCACCACGAGCGGCGCGCCTGGTTTCAGCACGCGGCCGATCTCGCGGATGACCTTGGCCGGCCCCGCCAAATACTGAACGGCGCCGCAAATGGCGGCGCCGTCGAATTCGCAATTGGAAAAAGGCAGGATGGGCTCGTGGTTGAGGTCCTGCACGCGCCACTCGTCGAGAAAGGCATTCTCGGTCAGCGCATGAGCGTCAATGCCCAGGCCGACGACGCGGCGATAGTGCACTTCCGGCGGCAAGTGCGATACCCAGCTCGACATTACATCGAGGATCGCGCCCCCGGCCGGCATCACCTCACGGTAGAGATCGGTGATCGCTGCGACGGTCGCAGGATCGACCGGCGCCGAGCCGCCATCCCGGCCCGAGCCGGGATGCAGCTTTTGGTCCAGCGCCAATAGTGCGGGGGTCGGCAACGGCGCCATCAAACCTTTCCGATCGAGCTTTTGGTGAAATAGGCACAATTGTCACGCAGCTCAAGATCTCGTGAACTCATTCTGCGATTGCCTGCCCGGGCGAGGTCAGTGGCAGGCCGAGGTCGCGCGCCACCGCCGGGTGGGTCACCCGGCCACGGCAAATGTTGAGCCCCTCGCGCAAATGCGGGTCGTCGGTCAGAGCCCGCCGCCAGCCTTTGTCGGCGATCGCCTCGACAAACGGCAGGGTTGCATTGTTGAGCGCCACCGCCGAGGTGCGCGCTACCGCGCCCGGCATGTTGGTGACGCAGTAATGCACCACCCCCTCCTCGATATAGGTCGGGTTGGCGTGCGTCGTCGGCCGGCTGGTCTCGCAGCAACCACCCTGGTCGATCGCGATATCGACAATGACCGAGCCCGGGCGCATCGCCCGCACCAGTTCGCGGCTTACCAGCTTCGGCGCTGCCGCGCCCGGCACCAGCACCGCGCCGATCACCAGGTCGGCTACGGTCACCTCGCGCTCGATGTTCTCGACGGTCGAGAACAAGGTGTGCAATTGCGACCCGAATTGCATGTCGAGCTCGTAGAGCCGCGGCAGCGACTTGTCGACGACGGTGACATAGGCCTCGACCCCCATCGCCATGCGCGCCGCGTTGGTCCCGGCGACGCCGCCGCCGAGCACCACGACCTTCGCCGCCGGAACCCCCGGTACGCCGCCCAAGAGGATCCCGGTACCACCCTGCTCTTTTTCAAGACAATGCGCGCCGACCTGGATCGCCATCCGCCCGGCGACCTCGCTCATCGGCGCCAGAAGCGGCAATCCGCCGCGCACGTCGGTCACCGTCTCGTAGGCAATAGCGATCGCGCCCGATTTCATCAGCCCCTCGGTCTGCACCCGATCAGCGGCAAGATGCAGGTAGGTGAAGAGCAACTGGTCCTCACGCAGCGCCTTGATCTCTCCGGGCTGCGGCTCCTTGACCTTGACGATCAGCTCGGCGACGGCGAACACGTCGGCGGCGCGTGCGAGAATGCCCGCGCCGGCCACCTCGTAGGCCCTGTCATCGAAACCGATCGCCAGGCCGGCGCCGCTCTCGACCACCACCTTGTGCCCGTGATGTACGAGTTCGCGCACACTGCCAGGGACCAGCCCGACCCGGTATTCGTGGGTCTTTATCTCTTTCGGAACGCCGATCAGCATTGTCGTACCCCGCGCCGTCAGATTGACGATATCACAGCAGCTTGCCGACGACTGCGTCGGCCAAGGGCAGCGATGCGGTCAATCCCGGCAACTCAATCCCGTAGCAGTTGACGAGGCCCGGCACGCCGTGCTCGGCCGGCCCCTGCACGGAAAAATCGGCGGCCGGGTCGTTCGGCCCGCTGATCTTCGGCCGGATCCCGGCATAACCGGGCTGCAAAGCGCCGTCCTTCAGCCCAGGCCAGTAGCGCCGCACCGCCGCATAGAATGAATCGCTGCGGCGCGGATCAACCGAATAGTCGACATCGTCGATCCACTCGACATCGGGGCCAAACCGCGCCTGTCCGGCGAGGTCCAGGGTAATGTGCACGCCGAGCCCGCCAGGCACCGGCACCGGATAAATCAGCCGTTTGAACGGCGTCTTCCCTTGCAGCGTGAAGTAACAGCCGCGGCAGAAATAGGCGGGCGGGATGGTGTCGAGCGGGATGCCTTCGATCGAATGCGCGAGCGCCGGTGCGTGCAGCCCCGCTGCGTTGATCAGATGGCGGCAGCGGATCGTTGCTGGCTCGTCGCCGCCAACCTCCAATTCGAACCCGTCGGCCATCACCCTTCCGCCCAGGAGCGGGGTCTTGAACGCAACCATCGCGCCGTTGTCCTCCGCCTCGCCCTGATAGGCGAGCATCAGCGCGTGACTGTCGACGATACCCGTCGACGGCGACAGCAGCGCCGCGACGCAATGGAGCTCCGGCTCCATGCGCTGCGCTTCCGCCACCGTCAGCCATTCGAGGTTGTCGACGCCGTTGGCCTTGGCCGCCGCCTCGATCTTCTCAACGCCCGGGATTTCGTCCTCGCTCGTGGCGACGATCAACTTGCCAAGCGCCGCGTGCGGCACGCCGTGATCGCGGCAATAGCCGTAGAGCCGCTCTCGGCCCTCAACGCAGGCGGTCGCCTTTAAACTCCCCTTTGGATAATAGAGCCCGCCGTGGACGACCTCGCTGTTGCGAGATGAGGTCTCGAACCCGATCGTGTAGGCCTTTTCGAGGACGACGACTTCCTTTCCCGCCAGCGCCAGGGCTCGCGCCGCGGCAAGCCCGATCACGCCGGCGCCGACCACCACCGCCTCGATTTCGTCCACCGCGCTCACCCGCTCTGCTGTGCGGCCCCAATGTTGGCCGTAACGCGGGCAGTGCCGCAAGCGCTGCTATGCGGCCCGCTGGCGCTCCCGGTTGACGAGCGCGGCGACCCGCTGCAGCTCGGGACCCGCAAGCAAATCCTCGAGCCGGGTCGATAGGCGCCGTCGCCAGTTCGGGTGCGCATCGCTGGTACCCGGCAGATTGGCTTGCTCCTCCTCGCCGGCGATGTCTTCCAGCTGCACCAGCATCAGCCGCGCCCGCGAGCGCGCGAGGAAAGTGAGGATCGCATCCCCGAGCGTCGCGCCATAGACCGGGTGATCGGGGTCCGGCAGAAATTCGCCGAACCGCTCATGGGCGATCAGCCCCTCTCCGGCCAGCGCCTCCAGCAGCTGCCAGCGATCGCGCTTGCGGTCGTTGATCTCGGCGGCCTCTACTTCGGCGCCGGGATAAAGGCCGAGGTTTTGCCGCCAAGCAATGTCGCGGCCCAGCCAGAAGCCCTTCAAAGTCGGCAGGTCATGTGTTGCCGCCGAGGCCGCCGCCAACGGCGGGTAGTCCCACGGCGGGACAAAGCCGCCGCCCCAACGCCGCTCGAAGGCGACCACCCGGTACGACAGCAAATTCGCCGCGTGCATCGTTTCGCGGAAGCCGGAGGGTACGGTGCCAAGATCCTCGCCCACTACGGCGCAACGTTGCCGGTGGCTTTCGAGCGCGACGAGCCGCAACAGCTCGGCAAACGGGTAGGTGACATAGGCGCCGTTGACCGCGCTCTGGCCGCGTGGCACCCAATAGAGGCGCTGAAGCGACATGACATGGTCGATCCGCAGCACCCCGGCATGGCGCATATTGGCCCGCAGCGCGGCGATGAATTGCTGGAACCCGGCGCGCCGCAGCGCCAGCGGATTGACCGGGGCAAGCCCCCAATCCTGGCCGAGACGGCTCAGCGGATCGGGCGGAGCGCCGATTCCCATTCCGGGCATCACCAGCCCTTGATCGGCCCAGGCCTCGGCGCCAAGCGGGTTTACCCCGACGGCGAGATCGCGGTAGAGGCCAAGCGACAACCCGGCGGCGCGGCCCGCCTCGGCCGCAGCGCCCAATTGCGCATCGGCCTGCCATTGCAGGAACTCGAAGAACTCGACCCGTTCTTTGTGTGCCTTGCCAAAACGGGCGACCGCCCCCGAGTTCGGGTCGCGCAGCCGCAACGGCCAGTCGTGCCAGGAAAACCCTCCCCCCGCACGATTGAGGTTTTCGTGCAACGCCTCGAAGGTCGCGAACGCGGCGAGCGGCCGCGCGCTCGCCCGCTGAAACGCGCGGAACACCTTGCCCGGCCCGCTCTCCGCGCCGGCCCGCAGGTCACGCTCCCGGAAGCGGCGATAGAGCGCCTCCAACACCGGCCGCTTTAACGCCGCGACAGCGGCGTGGTCGATCAGCGCCGCCGCGCGAACGGTGGCAAGCGCCGCATCCGGAGCCAGCGTGCGGATCGTTTCGTGCTCAGCGAAGCCTGGAACGGCGCTCGGGTCGATATAGAGATAATCGAGCATGGCGCGGCTTGATGGCGAATAGGGGCTGGCATGGCGCGGCTCGCTGGCGAACAGCGCGTGAAGCGGGTTGATGCCGGCCGTCACCGCCCCGGCGCCACCGGCGGCGCGGCAGAGTTCGGCGAGGTCGGTGAAATCCCCTATCCCCCAGTTGCGCGCGCTGTTGAGGCCGTAGAGCTGCGCGGTCAGGCCCCAGTTATGCGCCCCCTCCTCCAGCGCCGGCGGCAGATAACAGGCGGGGGGCGCCGCCGCGAGGCCAACCGCCACGTCGACGCCGCTCCCTTTCAGCGCGATCTGGTGGTAGCCGAGCGGCAGCGTCACGGGGAGGTGCAGTTCGCCGTGGTTCGCGATGCACCGGCCCTCGGCCTGACCGCCGACCTCGAATTCGCAGCACCACTCGATCTCGGTGCCGTCGGCGACGCGCAGGTGAAGGATGGGTTTTTCTACGGCGACCACCTGCAGCGGATCGAGCCCAAAGGGCCGCGCCTGCACCGCTTCGGCCAGCGCGGCCGCCGCCTGTTGCGGATCGGGCGGCAACCCGAACGCGCTGATCAGGAGGCTCAGCGTGTCGGCGTCCGGCTCATGCGTCACGCCAAGCGCGTCGGTGTGCCTTGTCTCGATGCCGAGCAACCGTGCGACCGGATGCAGCGCCTCGGCGCTGCTCATCGCCGGTCGCGGATAGCCGCCTCCGCGCCTAGATCGCTGTTATTGGCCGGTTTGCCGTTTGATGGCCTCCCGTCAGCGGGGGCGCGGTTGATGAACAGCGCGAAGCTGCGTGCCCGCAGATTATAGGCATGACCGGCAACGTATAGCTTGCCTTCGGTGACCAGTCCGCTCGCCTCGGCGGTGTCAACCAGCGCCCGCCAGGCGAGCGGCGATGGCAGCCGCGGAAAGCGGAAGTCGAGATCCTCATGATAGGCGTTCATCATGACGAGGAAACTGGCGTCGATGTCACGCTGTCCGCCGGTTGTGTAAAATTCGCCCGCCGCGCCGCCGAGCACAAAACCCAAGGTCCGCGCAACTGGGTCGCGCCAATCCTCGTCGGTCATCTCCGCCCCAGCCGGGGTCACCCAGGTAATGTCCTTGAGCCCATCCTCCGACAGCACCTCGCCACGGAAGAAGCGCGGGCGTGAGAACACTCTGTGCCGCCGCCGCAAGTGGATGAGCGCGGCGACAAAGCCGCGCAATGCTTCGTCCTCGGTACGAACCTTCGCCCAGTCGAGCCAGGAGATTTCGTTATCTTGGCAATAGGCGTTGTTGTTGCCTTTTTGCGTTCGGCCAAACTCGTCGCCAGCGACCAGCATCGGCACGCCAAGCGACAACAGTAGCGTCGCCAGCAGATTGCGTTTCTGACGGTCGCGCAGGGCGACGATTTTCGGGTCGCCGCTCGGGCCCTCGGCGCCGTAGTTCCAGCTGTAATTGGCATCGTGCCCGTCGCGATTGTCCTCGCCGTTGGCCTCGTTGTGCTTGTCGCTGTAGCTGACCAGGTCTTGCAGCGTAAAACCGTCATGCGCCGTGAGAAAGTTGATGCTCGCCCAGGGCCGCCGCCCACGATAGCCGAAGATGTCCGACGATCCCGCCACCCGCGACGCGAGTTCGGCGGCCTGCCCACCGTCACCCTTCCAGAACCGCCGCACGACATCGCGGTACTGGCCGTTCCATTCGGCCCAGCCGGGCGGGAAATTGCCGAGCTGATAGCCGCCTGGACCGATATCCCACGGCTCGGCGATCAGCTTCGCCCCGGCCAGGGCCGGATCTTGGCGCAGCGCGGCGAGAAACGCGCTGTCTTGCGAATACTCGCCGCCCTCGCGCCCGAGCGCCGGGGCGAGGTCGAAGCGGAACCCGTCGACATGCATATCGCCGGCCCAGTAGCGCAGCGAGTCCGTCACCAGCTGCAACACGCGCGGATGATCGAGGTTGAGCGTGTTTCCCGTGCCAGTGAAGTCCTGATAAAAGCGCCGGTCTTCCTGCAACCGGTAGTACGACAGGTTGTCGATCCCGCGGAAGGACAGGGTCGGACCGAGATGATTGCCCTCTCCGGTATGGTTGTAGACCACGTCGAGAAACACCTCGATACCGGCATCGTGCAAACGTTGGACCACGGTCTTGAACTCGGCGATCGTGCCGATCGGCAGGAACCGCGGGTCGGGCGCGAAGAACCCGATCGAGTTGTAACCCCAATAATTGGTCAGCCCGCGCTGCACCAGCTGCCGTTCGGGGATCGCCGCGTGTACCGGCAGCAGCTCGACCGCGGTAATTCCCAATTCGACCAGGTAGTCGATCACCGCCGGGCTGGCGAGCGCCGAGAAGGTGCCGCGCTGTGCCTCGTCGACCTCGGGATGCATCATCGTGAAGCCGCGCACATGCAGCTCGAGGATGATCGACTCCTCCCAATTTGTGCGCGGCTTGCGATCGTCGCGCCAGCTGAACGCCGGCTCCACCACCAGGCATTTCGGCATGTAGCGTGCCGAGTCTCGCCGGTCGAAGGCGAAATCCTCGCGCGGCCCGCCAACGCGGTAACCGTACACCGCGTCGTTCCAGTGCAGCTGTCCCGATAGCGCCTTGGCATAAGGGTCGAGCAGCAGCTTGTTCGAATTAAAGCGGTGCCCGCGCGCCGGTTCATAGGGGCCATAGACCCTATAGCCGTAGAGCTGGCCCGGCCGCGCTTCGGGCAGATAGCCATGCCAAACCTCATCGGTATATTCCGGCAGCACGATGCGCGCCCGTTCATGGTTGCCCGACGGGTCGAACAGACACAATTCGATCTTCTCGGCGTGCGCCGAGAACAGCGCAAAATTGACCCCCCGTCCGTCCCAGGTCGCTCCCAACGGGTAGGGGGCGCCGGGCCAGACCCGCGGCGAAACCATCAGAGCCGCCTCACCGCTCGAGCGTGAAGATCAGCGTCGCCAACGGTGGTAGCCGCAAGCGCAGCGAATAGGGCTGGCCGTGCATTGCTTCCGCCTCCGCCTCAACGGCGCCGAAATTGCCGACGCCGCTGCCGCCGTAGTCGCGCGCGTCGGTGTTCACCCGCTCGCGGTAGTGGCCCGGACGCGGCACACCGACCCGGTAATCCGCCCTCGGCATCGGGGTAAAGTTGCAGACGATCACCGCCAGATCGTGGCTCTCGCTGCCCCAGCGCATATAGGACAGCACGCTCTCATTGCCGTTGGCCGCGTCGATCCAAGAGAAACCTTCGGGCTCGCAATCGCGCTGGTATAGCGCCGGGGTCGAGCAGTAGAGCCGATTGAGATCGCGTACCAAGCTATGCACCCCGCAATGGAACGGGTCGTCAAGCAGCTGCCAATCGAGCCCGATATCGTGGTTCCACTCCCGCTCCTGCGCGAATTCGCCGCCCATGAAGAGCAGCTTCTTACCGGGATGCGTCCACATGAACCCGAAATAGGCGCGCAGATTGGCGAAGCGCTGCCAGTTATCGCCCGGCATCCGGCTAATCAGCGACCCCTTACCGTGGACCACCTCGTCGTGGCTCAGCGGCAGGATGAAGTTCTCGTGGAAGGCGTAGAGCAACCCGAAGGTCAGGTCGTTGTGGTGATATTTACGATGGATCGGGTCGCGCGACATGTAACCGAGCGTGTCGTGCATCCAGCCCATGTTCCATTTGAAGCCGAAACCGAGCCCGCCGACATAGGTCGGCCGCGACACCATCGGCCAGGCGGTCGATTCCTCGGCGGCGGTCGTCGCGCCGCTGTCTTCGCCGAACACCAGCTCGTTCATCCGCCGCAGAAAGGCGATGGCGTCGAGGTTCTCGCGTCCCCCGAACGGGTTGGGAATCCAGTCCCCTGGCTCACGGCTGTAATCGAGATAGAGCATCGAGGCGACGGCATCGACCCTGAGTCCGTCGATATGGAACTCGCGCAGCCAGTATAGCGCGCTCGATAGCAGGAAATTGGCGACCTCGCGTCGCCCGTAATTGTAGATAAGCGTGTTCCAGTCGCGGTGCAGCCCTTGCCGCGGATCGGCGTGCTCGTAGAGCGCCGTACCGTCGAACCGTGCCAACCCGTGCGGGTCGTTGGGGAAATGCCCCGGCACCCAGTCGAGCCACAGCGCCAATCCGGCGGTGTGGCAGGCATCGACAAACGCTCGGAAATCCTCCGGCCCGCCATAGCGCGATGTCGGCGCGAACAGCGACACCGGCTGATAGCCCCACGACCCGTCGAACGGGTATTCGGTGAGTGGCATTACCTCGATATGGGTGAAGCCGAGATCGGCGACGTAGGGCACCAGCTGCTCGGCCAGCTCGCGATAGTTGAGATAGCGGCCACTGTCACCGAGGTTGCGGCGCCACGAACCCAGATGCACCTCATAGATCGAGATCGGCGCCATCCGGTCGTTCGCTTTCGCGCGCCGCTCCAGCCAATCACCCTCCTGCCATTCGTGCCGGTTGGGCGCGGCGACCATCGAAGCGGTGCGCGGCGGGAGTTCGCTTTGCGCGGCATACGGATCGGCCTTTAGCGTCAGCGATCCGTCGGCCCCGACAATTTCGAACTTGTAAACCTCGCCCGAGCCGATCCCCGGCACGAACATCTCCCAGATGCCGCTCGCGTGACGCTTGCGCATCGGCAGCCGGCGCCCATCCCAGGCGCTGAACCCGCCGACGACACTGACCCGCTGCGCATTGGGCGCCCATACCGCGAAGGCGACGCCATCGATTGCGTCATGCGTCAGCGGATGCGCCCCGAGTTTCTTGTAACTGTCGAAATGCGTTCCTTCGGCGAGAAGGTAGACGTCGAGGTCGCCCAGCACCGGCGGAAAGCGGAACGCATCTTCGAACTCGTGCGCCTCGCCGTTCCAGAACACCCGCAGCCGGTAGGGGAACCGCCCCGTTCGGCCTTCGAGCCGGGCAACGAACAACCCGTCGGGATGCACGGGCTCGGCGGCGCCCGCGACCTCGCCGCTCGCCGCGTCGATGATGGTGACCGCCTCGGCGCCGGGCAGCATCGCCCGCACGACCAGCTTACCGCCCTCCTCGTGCATACCAAGAAACGAGAACGGGTCGTCGTGCCGCGCCGCGATCACCGCCTCGATCTGCGAGTCCGCACGGCCGGGCGACCGCGCGGCGCGCCGCACCACGCCGGGCCGGGCCACCGCTTCGCTGGGTCTTGCGCCGTCATCCATCGGCCGAGCTGCTGTCCTCCGGCGCGCTGGGCTGCCATCCGCCCGCCGCCGAAACACTAACGCTCCTGGTGGGGGAAGCGCGGCGGAGCGGTGCAAATTTCCAGCCGATGGCAATGAAGTTGCGACAGAATTTGGAAACTCTCGAACAGTAGCTGCCTGCCGATTCGGCCCGGCAACTCGTTGGCTCGGGCATCGCCGTGTCATCATCGAGCCTGTTGGCGCGGCACCTGTACGCCAAACCAAGCGCTCCCGCCGCCAATACTCCGCCGCCCCGCGCAAACAAGGCGGGTATCCAGAAAGGCTGTGGCGGTTGGCTTGTGACCTCGCTCAGAATTTTCGGAAAGAGCCCAATTGCCACGATCGACAAGGACAAGGCGATTGTCGAATATTCGAGCGCCATATCCTCCCAGCGGAGGAAGCCCTCCGAACGGGCTTTCCCTTTGACAAAAATCTCGTATTGCCGTTCGTCATAGGCCCCCTGCTGGCGCATAAACGCCGCGATGATGAGAATTCGCAAACTTATGTGGCGGCACAACAAGTCGACGTAAAAACACACGGGAGGGATCAGAAGGAGCAACAAGTAGGCATGGACCGCGCTGCCCGCCTGATTAAGGCCGAGCCCAGCCGAGCCAAGCGCGGCTACCCCGATAAGCTTCCACTTGAGAAAATCCGACCGGGTCTTTTCGGATTCGATGATCACCTCGAACAGCTGCAACATGCCGGCCTCCCTGCTTCGCAGCGCCGGGCCGCGCTAGCTCAGAGCTCAACCTCGACGAGATACGGCCCCGGTGTCGCCAGCCCCTCGGCGCAGCGCCGGTTGAACTCCTCCATATTCGTCACCTTGGCGCCGGGCACCCCCATCGCCTTGGCGAGCCCGACCCAGTCGAGGTCCGGGTTGCCAAGATCGAGCATATCGAGCGCCTTCCGCCCCGGATTGCCGGCGCCGACATTGGCCAGCTCGCCCTTGAGTATCTGATAGGTACGGTTCGAGAAGAGCAACGTCGTCACGTCGAGCCCCTCGCGCGCCTGCGTCCACAGCGCCTGCAGCGTGTACATGCCGCTGCCGTCGCCTTCGAGGCAGACGACCTTACGGTCGGGACACGCCACCGCCGCGCCGGTCGCCAGCGGCAGCCCCATGCCGATCGACCCGCCCATGTTGGAGAGCCAGTCATGCGGCGCCGCCGCCTTGGTCGGCGCGAAAAAACCGCGCCCCGTCGTCACCGCCTCGTCGACGACGATCGCGTTCTCCGGCAGCAGCGCACCGAGCGAGCGACCCAGAGCCATCGGCTCGATCTTGCCCGTGGCAAGTTCCGGCTTCGCCTCGTCGACAACGGGCACCGGCGTCCGGCTGGCGCCGACCGCCTCGGCAAGCGCTTCGAGCGCGCCGATCGGGTCCTCATCGATTTTGCACAGCACATGGCCCTGGCAGTCCTCGGGCGACAATAGGCTGGGCTTGTTGGGGTAGGCGAAGAACGCTACCGGCATCTTCGATCCGACCAGGATGATGTGCTTCAGTCCCTTCAAGACGCCGAGCGCTTGGTCGACCACATAGGGCACCCGCTCCAGCGCAACCCTACCCCGCCCGCGTTGGGTGCGTGCGTTCGAGCCCTGCGCAATCAGCCGTGCGCTGGTCTTGGTGCAGATCTTTCCGGCGAGCGCTAGGCCGTCCTCGCGCAATGCTCGCCCGGTAAGCAACAGCAGGGTGGGCTCGCCCGAGCGCAGGACACGCGCCGCCGCCTCGATGTTTTCAGCCGGCGCAATCCCGCGCGCCGGGGCGGTCGGCACAGGAACCGGGCCCGAGCCGTCGTTCCACGCGGTATCCGCGGGGAGGATCAGGGTCGCGATCTGCCCCGGCGGCGTGCGCGCCGCCTGTATTGCCGCCGCGCCATCCGCCGCGATCGCCATCGCGTTGGGCGAGGTCTTCACCCAATGCGAGTTTGGCGTCACCAGCGTCTCGATATCCGAGGTCAGCGGCGCGTCGTACTGGCGGTGATAGGTCGCGTGGTCGCCGACGATGTTGACCATGCCCGATCCCGCCTTGTTGGCGTTGTGGATATTGGCCGCGCCATTGGCGTAGCCCGGCCCGAGATGCAGGAGCGTCGCTGCCGGCCCCTCGCTCATTCGGTAGTAGCCGTCGGCGGCGCCGGTGACCACCCCCTCGAAGAGACCCAGCACGCAGCGCATCCCGTCGACCCGGTCGAGCGCGGCGACGAAATGCATTTCCGACGTGCCGGGATTGGCGAAGCACACATTGACCCCGCCGCCCACCAGAGTGCGCACCAGGCTTTCCGCGCCGTTCATTCGCCATCTCCGCCAATTCTCCGGCCGCATCCTGCCGGGTGCGCAGAAGCGGGGCAAGCGCGCGAGCTAGCGCATTGCGCTGTCGTTCCCGGTGACCGCCACGACCGCAGCCGCGGCCAGCCCCGGATCGTTCGCGACAAGAAGGTTGCGCCTGACGATTAGACGGGCGCTCGCTGCGGCAAGCCGGACATCGTGCTTGCCGCCGTCACGGAGCCGGTGACGACCAATTGGAGCCGCGCCTGGAGCGCGTCGCCATCTTGTTCGCCGAGCAGGATCAGCTCGCGCCTGCATCCCGACTTGAGATGGACGAGCAGCCGCCCCGAATGGGGCACGTTACCCATCCCCCACTTCCGCCCGGGCCGATACTCGATCCGCGCGATCTCGTCGCCGCGGAGTTGAAAATTGCTGGCGTTCATCTTGAGAAAAGCCGCCGAAGTCACATCAACATGGTCGTAGAGCAGCGCCGAGCGCGTCGCGACCCAATAGGCCTGGTCGAGCATTTGCGGTGTGGGCCGCCGCGGGTTGGAGACCGCACCGCCCACCTTGGCGCCGCACAGCACTCCCTTGTCGACGAAGACCTTGTAGGTTCGATTGAGAATGAGTGCGTAATACTCCATCGCCGCGAACCACGGCGTCGCACTGGGCGCGCCTTCCAGCGCCGGCTTGCCCGGCACAGATCCGGCGCTCCCGGGCTCCCCGGCACGCGGCTGAAACGCCGACCAGCGCAGCGGCTGGGTCGCCAGTCCGAGCACAAGGCGCCCGGCATTGGTCGCGGCTTGGATCGCAAGCGACGACAGCGCGATGCCAAGCGCGGCGCCCAGCAGCGGCACGAGCCGTGTCGGCTGTCCGAAGACGGCTATGGTGAGCCATTCCGCACCGAATGCCAGCAACAGCCCAACCGCGAGGAACAGCCCAAGAACCGCTGCGACGCCGAGCAGTCGCACCACAATTGGGCGCTTTGCCGGCTTGGCGATGCTGCGGTGCTCGGACCACAGCGTGCACGCCACCGCGACCACGAGAAACGCCAGCGCCACCATTCCAAAACAAAGGAGCAGCATTGGCAATTCGTGGAAATCCCCGGTTCGCGTCATCACCTGGTCCTCCGTCCCTGCACTAGATGCGCGGAGAGCCCCAAGAAACGATTAACGCCGGGCAGAACGTCCCGCGTGCGGCTATTATCCCGGTCACCGCCGACATGGAGCGCCCGACCCCATGAGCTTCACCCGTTACGAGAGCCTCGTGGGCCGCGCCGTCGTTATCACCGGCGGCGCCAGCGGCATCGGCGCGGCCTTTGTCCGCGCCTTCGCCGAGACCGGCGCGCGGGTCGCCTTCGTCGATTTGCAGGAGGAAGCCGGAGCCGCGCTCGCGGGATCCCTCGGAGCGATGTTCGTGCGCTGCGACCTCACCGACATTCCCGCGCTCCACGCCGCGCTCGCCAAGATTCGCGCCGCGCTCGGCCCCGCCGCGGTCCTGGTCAACAACGCCGCCAACGATCAGCGCTACGATTTCGCGACGGTCACGCCAGAGCAGTTCGACCGAGCCATCGCGGTCAATTTCCGTCATGTTTTCTT
Source organism: uncultured Alphaproteobacteria bacterium (assembly GCA_963773625.1). Taxonomy (GTDB): domain Bacteria; phylum Pseudomonadota; class Alphaproteobacteria; order ATCC43930; family CGMCC-115725; genus DATARH01. The sequence continues at coordinate 251,270 of CAVZCJ010000001.1, forward strand.
CGCCGCGCAGGCGATCGTTCCGCAGATGCGCGAACTGGGGCACGGCTCGATCGTCAACATGTCGTCGGTCTCATGGATGCGCGGCATTCCCCTATTGGAAGCCTACGCCTCGGCCAAGGCCGCGATTGTCGGCCTCACCTACACGCTGGCCCGCGCCGTCGGCAAGGATCGCATCCGGGTCAACGCCATCGCCCCCGGCATGGTGCTGACCGAGCGTCAGCGGCGGCTTTGGTTCCAGGACGAAAGCCAGATCGCGGCCGGCCTCGCCCAACAATGCCTGCCCGACTTGATCGCGCCCGAGGACATCGCCAATCTCGCCCTCTTTCTTGCATCCGACGACAGCCGGTTCATCACCAAGCAGTGCATCTCGATCAATGCAGGGGTGCTGTAGCACTGCCGTCAGGGCAGCGAAGCGTGAGCGAAGCATCGATCGTCTTCCCGGTCCCGCCGCCGGCGCGCCAGGATTTGTCGCGGCGCGGGTTGATGACGGTGCTGCGCACCAACCTGCTCGCCGGGTACAGCGATCGCGCGTTCGAGGATGAGGTGGTGAAGCGCCGGCTGTTCGGCCGCGACCAGCTGATCCTCAACCGCCCGGCGGCGATCCGCCATGTGCTGGTCGACAATCCCGACAATTACCGGCGTAGCCCGGCGACTATCCGTCTGATCTATCCGATCACCGGCATAGGCCTGTTCCTCGCCGAGGGCGAGGATTGGCGCGAACAGCGCCGCGCCGTCGCCCCTGCCTTCGCCCCGCGCACGACGCCGATGCTCGCAGCCCACGTCGCGGCGGCGGTCGACGCGCTGGTCCATGAGCTCGAACGCGGCGGACCCGTCAAGACCGACCTGTTCGAGACGATGCAGCTATTGGCCATCGACATCGCCGGACGCTCGATGTTTTCGCTCGAGATGCGCGAATTCGGGCCGCGCATGCGTGAACTGTTGCGCGGCTACGGCGAACGCCTTGGCTGGCCGAGCATGCTCGACATGATGCTTCCGGCCGCAATTCCGACCCCGCGCGACATTGGCCGCTGGCGATTTCGCCGTCATTGGCTGAAGCTGATCCATGCAATCATCGAGGCGCGCCGGTCCCAGCCGGCGGGCTCGGCGCCGCGCGACCTGCTCGACCTGCTGGCCGTCGATCACGAGACCGGGAAGCCGGTCGCGGCTGCCCGGCTCGCCGACCAGGTGGCGACAATGATCGCCGCCGGTCATGCGACCACCGGGGTCGCCCTCTTCTGGTCTCTGTTCATCGTCGCCTCGCTGCCGGCGGTGCAAGAGCGCATCGTCGCGGAAACCGCGCGCCTCGATCTCAGCCCCGTCGGAGCCGCCGCTGCGCTGCCGGCGCTCATCTACACGCGCGCCGTGATCAGCGAGACGCTGCGGCTCTATCCGCCGGCTTTTTCGATCGTGCGCATCGCCCGCCGCGACGATGTCGCCGGCGGCGTCGAGGTGCCGGCCGGTTCGCTGGTTCAAATCACGCCTTGGCTGCTGCACAGGCATCGCCGGCTGTGGAAGGAGCCCGACGCGTTCGATCCGGAGCGCTTCATGCCGGGCGCACCGGCGCCCGACCGTTTCGCCTACCTGCCGTTTGGCGCCGGCCCGCGCGTCTGCGTCGGCGCCCAATTCGCCCTGACGGAGGCGGTGCTGGTTCTCGCGCGCCTGGTGCAAGCCTTCACGATTACCCGCACCAGCGAAGAGCCGGTGCTGCCGGTCGCCTCGATCACCGTTCAGCCTGACCACCCTCCTGGATTCCGCCTGCGTTCCCGCGCCCGGCCGCTGGTGTCGGCGTAGGCCACCGGCCGCCAACGCGAGGTCTCGTTCACGACACAACTCGTGAGCTATTGTCGCAGCCAGGACGTCCATTGGGGGAGCGCATGGCGGAGCGTGTGCCGATCCTCATCGGCATCACCGGAAAGCGCGATCTGAAGGGCGAGGACGATGTTGTCCGCGAGCGCCTGCGCCTGGCGTTCGACGCGCTCGACAGGGAAGCGCCCAACGCACCCAAGGTGCTGCTGAGCGGCATGGCGGTCGGCGCCGACACGATCGCAGCGGAACTGACTTTGGCCCGTCAGGATTGGCTCGTCGCCGCCGTCTTGCCCCTCGAAGCCGAAACCTATTTCGAGGATTTTGACGACGCGGCGCTGACGGCGCTCGAAACCTTGCTTGCCAACCCAAAGGTCAAGACCTGCGCGTTGCCGGCGCTCACCAACCCTTACACCGGTGCGCCCTGCACTCGCGAGGAGTTGCGCAACAGCGCCAATGCGTCAAACCCGCTGCGGGTGATGCACTACGAGCAGCTTGGCCTGTGGCTCGCGCACGCGGCGACCTTGCTGATCGCGGTGATGCCGGATGACGAGCAGCCCGATCAGGTCGGCGGCACCGCGCGCGTTGTTCAATATCGTCTCTCCGGTCGTCCCGATACGGTTGCGATCCGGGTCATTGAGACGAGCGCGGCGGTCGCGGCGCCGCGACCGCTCGATATCGCCGCGCTCGGCCCGCTCTGGTTGATCGACGCACCGGGTGGCGGGAGATCCTTCCAGGCCCTTTACCCCCTATCTCACCGAAGCCGACCGGAAACCCGCGCCCGAGCCGCCCGACCCGGGGCAGCGGCTGCGAGGCGAGCCTGATCATGGTCCATGCGTTCGAGCGTTTGGCCTGGCACAGCGGCCACGATACGGAAACCTTCGACTGGCGGTCGGATGGCGCCGAGCCAAGCGCGGTCATCGCCGGCATCCACGCTGAGCTTGATCGCATCCAGGGCCGACACAAGCGGCGCCTGGTCTCGTCGAGCTATGCGCTCGCCGTGCTGTTTTGGCTCGCGGTCGGCGCTTTCGGGCTCGTCGAGCTGACCCGCTATGTGACGGGAAATCTCAGCCTCATGGCTCTCACCGCCTATCTGCTGCTGGCAGGAGCCGCGGTCGGCGTGCACTGGGCCGTCGATCATTTCCGATGGCAGCGGATCACCGAGGACTATCGCGGCGTCATCGAGGCATTGCGGGTGCAGGAGGCGTGGTGGCACGCAGGACTTTCGGCCCCAGCCGATGAAACCGAGCGCTTTTATCTGAGCGCCACCCCACCGCCCTTCGTCTATGTGCGGCAAGCGGTACGCGGCATCGTCCATTGGGCCCGCCTCAGCGGAGCGCCCAGCCCGCCCCGGGGCGATTGGCGCGATGTGTACGACGGCGACGAGAACGACGAGCAGCCGCATTCCTGGATCGGGGGACAGATCGACTATTTCCGCCGGCGCGGCGTGGAACGCAAACGCGCGGTGGCGCGAACCCAAATGATCAGCTGGGAGTGGTTCTTCGCCGCGCAGTTTCTGGCCGTCTGGCTGCTGGCCGATATCGCCGCGGCGAGATGGTACCACGAGCGGCTCGACGAACTGACCGGCGGAGTACGGAATTGGGGTCTTCTTCTTCCCGGCCTCTTTCTCGCGGCAGCGGTCTTGACCTGGGCCGCACGTCATCGGCATGCGCGCAGCGCGCCGTTAAAGCGGCGCTGGGCAGCGATCTTCGCCATAGCGTTGGCGCTGCTCATCGGCCCGGGATTGCACCTGTTAGGGCTCGCACTGCCTCATGAGGTTCCGCACGGCGACCAGCTGGCGATCGCCTTCGGCGTCGTGCTGCTGTCGGCCGCAGCGGCGGCGGTGCGCTACGTCGCCGAGAAGCTCGTCTGGGAGGCCGAGGCGCATCGCTATGAAGCGACGCTGACGCTGTTCGAGCGCGCGGCTAGCGAATTGCGACGTCTCGGCGCGGCCAACCCCGCGAGCCGCGCCATCGTGCGCGCACTTGGCCAAGCCGCCCTCGAGGAAAACGAGTATTGGCTGCGCGCCCATCGCGAGCGCCCGGTGGAACAGGCGGTCGGCTAGGCCGCCGCCGCGTTCCGCCGGCGTCGTGGAACTGCCGCCGGCAGCGGTAGCTTGAGGATCGCGGCCGCCTCGCGCACCGAAACCGCGAGTTCGAGCGCCTCGCGAACTTCCTTGATTGGCGGCGCCGGCGCTACCAGAGGCTTATGGCTGCCCTCGTGCCATAGCACCCATAATTTCGCGCCGCGCCGGGCAGCGACCTCCGCGAAGACCCAGGAGCTTTTATCGTGAGGGTCAATAATCACCACGGCTTGCTCGTGCGGCGACACGCCAGCGAGCGCGGCCTCCGCCTGGGGCGCGGTGCCGTCGATGATCCGCTCGCGCAGGATTGATTGTCCGGCGGCGGCGATGCTTGACGGGATCGCGCGGACCACATCGCGATCCTTCTCGCGAGCATCCTCGGAGAGCTGTTCCCACGGCACCAGATCGGGTGACCGGCGCGCCACCGCGTCGGGCGCGGAGCCCTTCGCAGCTTTGGTCCAGCCGATCGACTGACGTTCCATCATCCAGCGATGATGCTCGACGACGCTCATCATCTCGACTTCCGCCTCGGTCAGCTTCGCGGCGTGACCGCGGCGGTCAGCCAGCCGCATGCCGGCAGCGGCGAGCTTGACGGGGATATGGTCGGCGGATGCCCGGTTCGACTGCTTGAACCGCTCCGCCAATTGATTCCACGGCACATTCGCTTCCATGCGGGGCTTACCGGCGCGATAGGTGTCGTGCACCGCATGGGCAAGAGTGTCCTGATCGGCGTTAATCAGGACATCGGTGGCGGTGAGCTCGCCGAGGTCGCCAAATGGAATGAGCCGGTCGAGAACGGCGTCAGCGCCGTCAAGGCTCGCGGCGAATTGGCCGAGCTCGTGCCGCTGCCGCAGCCGGACGAAAATAGGCGTCCCCGCGCGCCCGAGCTTGTCGAGCCGCTCGCGCATTTGCAACGCGGTGTGGAGCGAATCGCGGTCCTCCTTGAGGGTGACGATGGCGGCGACGGTCGTCAGGTCTGGCGCCCGTTTGTGCAGCGTCTCCTCGACCGCGGTCCAGACCTGCGGCCAGGCGCCCGGATTGTCCGCCTCGAAAACGGTTTGGATGAACCGCCAGTCGATCAGCTTGCGCATCCCCGGGTAGCGCGCCTCGAGCGCCGCGGCGCTCGCCTCCCCCTGCTGATCGAGGATCGTCACGGCGAGCCGGAAACCGGGTAGGGCAAACGTCGTCTGTACCGCGCGGGCAATGATTTGCACGCCGAATTCGCCAAGCCCGGCGATAACCAGATGAGGCTGCAGCGCCGGCGCGGCGCCGTTGGCGTACATGCGCCACATTCGCCCGAATTCCGGGCGCTCAAGCAGGACCTTGGCGGCGTTGGCGGCAAGATCGAACGGGCGCGTTTCGACGGCCTTGCTGCTCAAATTGGCGGTCGGATGCGTTCGCATCAATTCCAGGAGCCAGGCGCTACGCACCTCGGGCAGAATTCGCAGCGGCCGGGAGCGCCCGGTCGCATCGGTGCCAAGCCCCTCGATCGGGGTGGCGCGCAGCCATTCCAGAAAACGAATGCGCCACGTTTCGGGCATGATGTTGAGGGCGGGATGATGCGGGTCCGATCCCTCGAGCGCGGACTTGATGCGCAGGGCGACCTCGATGTTGATCGAGTCGGAGCCGCAGGTGATGACAACGGTGTGGGCGCGCAGCAGGCCGGCGAGGCGCAGCATGCTGACCTGCGTCGCATCCCCTTTTAGCACGGCGACGCCGAGACGCTCGCAAGCGATGGCGTTGGGATCCGTGTCGTCGAGCGTGACGGCGACGACCGGGGATCGTTCGGCGAGTAAATTCTCGACGATCTGGCGACCCGTATCGCCAAGGCCGCAGACGATCGTGTGGCCGCTCTGACGCCGCGCCAAGGCGACCCGGAAATCGCGCCGGAGATTGGCCAGGACCAGCTTGGCTCCACCGACGAGGAACAACGCGGGCATGAGAAACTCAGCGACGACGAGCGAAAGCGGATGCTGATCGTCGTATGGATAGGGCACGCTGCCGCGGATGAAGCCGATGGACTTGATGATCTTGGCCGGCCAGCCACCGACATCACAATCCTTCGCGCCGCAGTGACCGAGGCCCCAGACGCCAAGAGCGATGCCGATCACCGCCAGCGGGGCGAGATAAATCCAGTCGTGCAACCGGAACAGCCCCGTGTAAGTGACGGTGCGATCCTTGCGACTCCCTGCCGGATTGCGGATTTGACGGCATCGATCAGCGGGTAGCACCGGCGAGTTGGATTTTCAACCTATCGCTCCCACATCAGCGAGCGCGCCTGAGCGTGTGGAGGTCGAGCGATGCTGGTTGTTACTACGGAGAATGTGCCGGGCCACCGGGTTGTCGAGCTCAAAGGGCAATGTTTCGGGGTCGTCGTCCGCAGCCGCGGCCTCGGCGGCAACATCATGGCCGGCCTGCGCTCGCTCGTTGGCGGTGAGATCCACGAGTACACCCAGCTTTTGGAAGACGCGCGGCGCAGCGCGATTGACCGGATGGTGCAAAACGCGACGGTCATGGGCGCCAACGCCATCGTAATGATGCGCTTCGACTCGTCCGAAATCGGCCAGACAATGAGCGAGATCGTCGCTTACGGGACCGCCGCGGTGATCGAGCCGACGGCCCGCTGAGACTTGTAGCGTGCTGCGCTCGGTTTTGCTGATCCTCGGCGTGGCGCTGACCGCGGCAGCGCTGCTCGCGGCGCTGGTCGGATGGCTTCCGCTCGGCGCGCACCTCGCGATCCCCGGCCTCGTTCTGCTGTTCGCCATGCTGAACGAGCTCCGCCGCCGTTACAAACCGATCCGGCCCGACCCGCCCGGCGCCGACTGGATCGAGACTCCGGAGCGCTTCGTCGATCCCGAAACCGGCAAGGATGTCACCGTCTACTACCAGCCGAGCAGCGGCGAGCGCCGCTACGTCAGCCGGTAGCCCGCTCGCATCATCAGCCGGTCGGCGGCGCGACCTCGTCGAGGGCGAGACCTTTCGCTTCCGGCCCAACCTGGGTCACCGCGATCGCGGCGATCGCCACCATCACCGCCATCACGACGAACACCGTATTCAGCCCGTAGCCTTTCTGGATCCACTGCACCGACGGGACCGCGACGAAGGCGCCGATGCGCCCCGCCGCCTGACATATCCCGAAGCCCGACGCGCGCGCGTTGGTCGGGAACACCTCGGAGATGAAGATCTGCGACGAATTGCCGGCAAGCTGGGTGAAGAAGATCATCCCGAACCCGACCGCCAGCACCATCGATTCGGTCGATGCATTGGCCCACCACAGCCCGAACGCCCCGGTAAGGATGAAGGCGATGACCGCGGTCGGCTTGCGGCCGAAATATTCGAGCGCGAACATCATGAAGGCGCTGGCGCAGGGAAAGGCGAGCGTCATCCAGAAGATCGAGTTGAGCGACTTGGCGATGGGGAAGCCGCGCTCGACGAGGATGTTGGGCAGCCAGGCGCCAAGCCCCAGCGCGATGCTGAAGAACGCGAAGAAGCAGATCATCCCGGCCACCACCCGGCCCGGATAATTGCGGAAGACGAGGCCGATCGGATCGCTGTGCGTATCGCTCGCCGCATCCTTGGCGAGCGTGTCGAGCGGCACCGTCTTGAGCCCCATGCGCTGCAACAGGTCGAGCGCGCGCTGCCCCTGGCCGTGGGTCGCCAGCCAGCGCGGCGATTCCGGCAAGGTGAAGCGCATCACGAAGACGATCAGCGCGAGGATGCCGATGATGATCCAGATGCCGCGCCAGCCGATCGTGTCGCGGAAGGCAATCGTCAGCAGCAGGCCGACCGGCCACGGCCAGGCGCCGCCGAGGAATTGCATGAAGGCGATGGTGCGCCCGCGGATGCGCTTCGGCGCGTACTCTGCGGTGTACGAGAAGCACAAGCGGTTGCTCGGCGCCCAATCCGACACCGGCGAGGAACCGGAACGTCAACAGCCAGCCGAGGCCGGGATCGAAGCCGATGCTCGGGATCGGCGGCAGGGCAGCGACGATCGTCGCAACGCCGAACAGCAGCAGGTTGAACTGGTAGACCGCCTTGCGGCCGAATCGGTCGGTGAACTCGCCCTGGCCGAGCGTGCCGACAAAGAGGCCGAGCAGCGTGATGCTGCCGATCCACGGCACCTGCGCCCCGGTGACGAAGCCGCTTTTGAGCAGGTCGGGCACCAGCGCGCCGAAAATCGTGAAATCGAGGACGTCGCAGAAATAGCCCGAAGCGACCAGCGCCAGGACGCGCCAATGGAGCGACCCCATCGCGGCGTTGTCCATCTGCTCGCCGACATAGGCTTCGATCGTCTGCGCTGAAGCTGCAGATTGCGCCACGGCGTCTCTCCCCCGTAAGTGGCCTTTGGCTCGGCCTTCGCTCAACCTTTTGGCAAAGCGCGCCGCTGTCAATTATCAGGAGGAGTGCTCATGTTCCCCTCCTGATATCGTGTAGCGGAACAGGGGTGTACGGAGGGCTACTCGGCGGCCTTTTCGGCAGTACCGAAATGCGGGTAGTCGGTGTCGTCGACAAAGGCCTCATCGCCTTCGGTGGCGACCGGCTCCGCATAGTCGATCGCGCCTTGGATGTTGCCGCCCCAGACCTCGCGCGGCAGCTCGTAGAGCACCTCGACCCCATAACCGTTGGGGTCGACGATGTAGAGGCGAATGCGTCATGCCGTGGTTGACGCGGCGCTGGAACTTGACGCCCTTGGCACGCAGCCAAGCCAGCTGCTTCAGCCACGCCTCGCGGTTCGGCAAGCTGATCGCGATGTGGTTGATCGCGACCGGCTGGTCGAACATCGACCATTCCGCCGGCGGCTTCGGCAGGTTCGGGTTTTCGCACAGCGCGATGTCGTGATGGTTCATCCGCCCATCGTGATCGCCCGAATAGAAGCGCATCTTGCCGTTGCGGCGCTTCGAGTAGGCGACCTGCTTGAAGCCGAGCATCTCGGTCCAGAATTTGTGCGACTCCTCGATATCGCGCACGTTGATCACGAGATGGTTGATGCCGCCCGGTGTCACCGCCTCGGCGGGCGCGGCAGGGACGATCGGTGTGGTGCCGTCCGCCATCGTTCTGCTCCTTCGGGTTCGCTTGTCGTCGAACTATAGGACTCTGCCCGGATATTTACCAACGCGGCGGGCAACCTTAGCGATCGGAAACGTGGTCGGCCTTCAGCCTTCAGCAGGCGGGCAGCCGCTCGTTCTTTCAATTCTCACAATTGCGCGATTTACCCGAATCTGGGTTTTCGATCCCGACGCGTCAAGAGGGGGCCGGCGCCGATTGTTGTCCCGACCCGGCGGCGCGCGCTACCTGCCTAGAGGGTCTTGCGCGCCAGGATGTGGAAGATGTGCCAGTGCTTAGGCTCGCCGAGCTTGGTGGTGCCCGGATGGTCTTCCTCCTCGAGCTCGAGGATGTCCCATCCGCGCAACAGCCGCTCGACCTCGCCGCGGGAGTGAAAGTTCATCCCGCTCTCCGGCGTGTTCCAGCTGTCGTTGAGGCCGAAGAGCTGCCCGGTGAAGAGTCCGCCGGGCTTTACCGCGCCGAGCAGCGCCGCGAACACGGCGGTGAAATTTTCGCGCCGGATGAAGGGCAGCGAGAACTCCGCATTGACCAGGTCGTAGGCCTCCGCCGGGTACGCGAAATCCTCGAAGCGCGACAGCACGAACGTCACGCGCTCGGGCGGCAGCTCCGCGGCTGCCTGCTGCGAGGCCGGCGCGGAATCAAGCGCGGTGACATGCGCGAACCCGGCAGAGAGAAGATATTTGGTCGCGTTGAGCGCGCCCGCGCCGGCGTCGAGCGCATGATCCTTGCGCACGGCGAGCGCGGCGGCACGCATCAATAGCGGGCGCGGCGGATCGAAGCGCCGCGCCGCGATATAGGCGGCGAAGCGCTCCGGACGGTTATCTTCGGTCTGCGGGGTTTGCATCGCCGGGACGCGCCTCCCTTGTCGCGTACCGGCGATTATCGCCCAGCGTTATTCGGCGTCGAGGCCCAGATCGAGGATCGGCGCGCTGTGGGTGATCCAGCCGGACGAGATGAGGTCGACCCCGGCGGCGGCGATCGCCGGCGCGGTTTCGCGGGTGATGCGGCCCGAGGCCTCGGTGATCGCGCGGCCGGCGACCATCTCGACCGCGCGGCGCAACGTGTCGGGCCCCATGTTGTCGAGCAGCACCGCGTCGATGCCCTCGTCCAGCGCCTCGGCGAGCTGATCCAAGGTATCGACTTCGAGCTCGATCTTGACGAGGTGACCGGCCGCGGCCTTGGCGCGCCGCAGCGCCGGGCGGACCCCGCCGGCCATCGCGACGTGGTTGTCCTTGATCAGCATCGCGTCGTCGAGGCCGAAGCGGTGGTTGGCGCCGCCGCCAAGCCGCACCGCCTCTTTTTCGAGGATGCGCAGACCCGGCGTGGTCTTGCGGGTGCAGACGATCTTCGCCTTGTGGCCTTCGATCGCGTCGGCCAGCGAGCGGGTCGCGGTGGCGACGCCCGACAGGCGGCACAAGAGGTTGAGCGCGGTGCGCTCGGCCGCCAGCACCGGCCGCGCCGCGCCCGAGATGCGCGCGACGGCTTGGCCGCGCTCGACGCGCGCGCCGTCGGCGACGAGCCGCTTCAGCTCGAGCGCCGGATCGAGCAGCTCGAACGCGAGCAGCGCGGCGTCGAGCCCGGCCAGCGTGCCGGGCTGGCGCGCGACGATCGCCGCGTCGATGCGCGCATCGGCGGGGACAACCGCGTCGGTGGTGATGTCGCCGGCGCGGCCGAGATCCTCGGCCAGCGCGGCGCGGACGATCGGCTCGACGAGCAGGCGGATCATCGTTCAGCCCAATTCGAGCATGCGCTCGACGGCGCGCCGGGCTGGCGCGGCGATCTCGGCCGGCACCGTCACCTCGTGCGTCATGGTTTCGAGCGCGTGGCGGATATTGCCCAGCGTGATCCGCTTCATGTGCGGGCAGAGATTGCACGGCCGCACGAAGTCGAGATCGGGGTACTGCACCGCGACGTTGTCGCTCATCGAGCATTCGGTCAGCAGCACCACCCGCGCCGGGCGCTTCTGGCCGACATAATCGGCCATCGCCGCGGTCGAGCCGGTGAAGTCGCATTCGGCGACGACCTCCGGCGGGCATTCGGGATGGGCCAGCACGACGACCCCGGGATGGCTGACGCGCAGGTCGCGGACATCGGCGGCGCGTGAAGCGCTCATGGACTTCGCAATGGCCCTTCCAGGCGATGATCTTGACCTTGGTCTGCGCCGCGATGTTGCGGGCGAGGTATTCGTCCGGGATCATGATGACCTCGGGGACGCCGAGCGCCTCGACGATCTTCTTGGCGTTGCCCGAGGTGCAGCAGATGTCGCTCTCCGCCTTCACCGCGGCCGAGGTGTTGACATAGGTGACGATCGGCACGCCGGGATGCTTGGCGCGCAGCAGCCGCACATCTGCCGCGGTGATCAACTCGGCGAGCGAGCATCCGGCTTTCATGTCGGGGATCAACACGGTCTTCTCGGGGTTCAGCAGCTTCGCCGTCTCGGCCATGAAATGGACGCCGGCGAGCACGATCACGTCGGCGTCGGTGCGCGCCGCCTCGCGCGCAAGCGCCAAGCTGTCGCCGACGATGTCGGCCACGGTGTGGAAGATGTCAGGGGTCTGGTAGTTGTGCGCGAGGACGACCGCGTTCCTCTCACGCTTCAGCTTGAGAATCGCCGCGATGTCCTCGGCAAGGACCGGCCACTCGAACTCCGGCACATGCTTTTCGACCCGATGGTAGAGCTCGGGGAGCGGCAGGTTCGGGCGAGCCCCAGGGGCATTGGTGGGGGTGGCAGGCTGCAGCACGGCTATCTCCTTATACTCACTCTGAGCATTTTCAAGGTCTGGAAAAGCCGGACGGGAGGATCAAGTCCGTCCGGCGCTGGGTTATGCTAGTTATGAGAATAAGTCGTCGGCACGCCGCGTCAAGCCCCCATCCGCCAATTTGAAGCATGGCCGCTTGGCGCGAGCGTCATGCGCAATTTTTCCGGCTGATGGGCTTAAGGCTTTGCTAACCATTGATTTTGCGGCGTTTTTAAGGAATTCGGAACCCTCACCGCGCAAGCTCGTTGGCGGTTAATTGGGTGGGGCGGCTTCTGGAGTGCGTAGCTATGAAGCTCATCATGTTGCCGCTGCTGTTGTCCGCCGCCTATCTCGGGTTCGAGCATAGAGACGAGATCGCCGACCAGTATCGCGCGGCCTACCCCACCGACCCGGCCAAGCACGAGGCGCTGGAGCAATGCGCGCATATTGACCGGAACTTCAACCGCCTGGACACCATCGATCGCGACAAATGCTACAAGGCGATCTTGCTGCGTGCCCCGGTCGGCTCGATTCCGCTCGAAACGGTTCCAGTCGTCAGCGCCCCGGTCCCCGTCCCTTCCATTGCGCAGAACCCCAGCCACTTGCCGGGCAACGACATTCGGCGCCAAGAAGCGAACGACAGCTATCGGTTGGCGCAAACCGTTGGGGCGGCCTCCATCGTGCCCCCTCCCCACCCCGTGCCGCGACACAAGCTGAACCCGTAAGACCGGCTCAGACCGCGACGCTCCCCGGCGCCATTCGCCTGCCGGCGCGCAGGCGCAACCCAGGCGCGGGTCGCTCGAGCAGCACCTCGGGGCGGAACCGCACGAGACGCGCCGGCCGGCCGCCGGTCGCCGCGCTGATCTCGCCGGTCTCCTCGACCAGCCCCTGCTGTTCGACGAGGCGGCGGAAATTCTGCTTGTGCAGCCGCACTCCTGAGAGCGCCTCGACCGTGTGCTGCAGCTGCGACAGCGTGAAGGCCGGAGGCATCAGTTCGAACACCACCGGGCGGTATTTGATTTTGCCGCGCAACCGGCCAACCGCGGTGGCGAGGATGCGACGATGGTCGACCGTCATCGCGACCCCCGCACCACTCGGCTGTTTCGCCCCCGCCGCGCGCCCCTGGTCGCGGATCGCCTCGGCGACGAGCCCGGCCTCGTAGAGCAGCTCGTAGCGCTCCAGCACCAGCTCCTCGTTCCAGGCAGCCGCTTGCAGGCCGAAGGCGACCTGGATTCGCACCTCGCGCAGCCGCGCTTCCGCCTCATTAGGCGCCGTGGCGGTCCAAGTCGCGAGGTCCGTCTCGATCGGCGCCAAGCTGGGCGGCTTGCCGTCGCGCCAATCCTCCCAGGGGAAATAGCGGTACCAGCTCCGCCACTCCGCCTCGGCCGAGCCGGCTGGGCGCATCTCGCGCACCAGCGCCAAATAGGCGACGGTCAGCGCCGGATTGGCCTCCGCCGTCGCGCCGACGAGCCGGTCGCGGTCGCCGAAAGTATAGAGCTGCTCGACATAGCCGAGGCGCTGGCTCGTCTGCCGCTCGACCCAAGTCCTGAGGCCAATTTCAAGGGTGCGGTGCTCTGCTTCGAGCGGACCGGCGGGCAGCGCCTCGACATCGCCGCTATGGCGGATGGTCAGCACCCGCGGCTCGTGCTCGCTCGCCGCGACGATGACCGCGCCCAGGCCGATCGACAGCGCCGCGCCGCGCCCGGTCGCGGGGATCCCTGTTCCTGGCTTGCGCCGTATCGCCGTGACACCATGCATGGCGGCCATTCTACCACGAGATCGATGACGCTCGCGCGGCAACGAGCGCCGCGCTGGGTGGGTCCAACCGGCGGCGCCTGCGCTTGTCATTCGTAGCGAATATGCTAGGCTTCTGCGAAACTGGAGGTGGAAATGAAGAACATCGCGATGGTTCTGGCGGTGGCAGCGGCGATCGGCGTCATGGGCCCTGCCAGCGTCTCTTTCGCGGACGACTACAGAAGCTGCTTGAGCGACGCAAATCGGGACGCGGCTCACTGTCGTTGGGAGCGCGTCGACTGGGACGTCACATGCCGCGACCTCTACATCCAGTCGGTCGATATTTGCCGCGACATGTACCACAAGTGGCCCCGCCACCGCTGATGAGCGAACCCGCCGCGCACTGCCGGGGGTTGTTCAGCCGGCGGTGATGTGGCTGCGAAAGGTGAGCGGGTCGCCGATCATGCGGAGCGGCTCGAGGCTCCCGCCAGTTCCGCGCACGACGATGGTGCCGAAGTTCAGAATTCGGCCCAGCACCGACTGGTCGACATCGACGCTTTCGACCTTGCTGCGGTTCATCTCCAGCGTGTGACGCGCGAGGACGCCGGATTTGTAGATGACCCGCCGGTCGGTGACGGCGAGCTCGGTGCTTAGCCATCGGATCAAGGCCGGAACCCCCGACGAGAGCCCGAAAACCGCGGCAAATGCCGCGAGCGCCTCGCCGCCGCGGCGGAAATCGCCGTCAAGGGTTAGCGCAACGATCAACAAAGCGACTGCCCCGGCAAACCATAGGATCGCCGGAAGGAAGATCACCGCGTGTACCCGGCTTGCATGAGCAACGCTCTCGCCAGGTTGCAACACTCGCCTGACGTAACTCATGAGCTCGGCCTCGCCTCCCTGGTTGCGTGCCGCAGAGATACCGGGCGACTTACCCGCGCTCAGTTTAGCTATAACAGCGGCCGGAGCAATTTGTGCCTCTACTCGCGGTTTGGTGTCACGAAGTTTGCCGATTTGAGCAGGTCTCTGACCGAAAGCCCGGTCCACCCCATTGCACCTGGGCGGTGGCGTCGGCAAGGCGAAACGATCTTGGGTGATTCTCGGCATTAGGGCGCGCTATCATGGGGTTGGTTCCAACCAGACCCCACAGAGGGCGCGCTCATCATGCTGGCAGATCGGTACGGTCTTGGTTTATCCACCGCGTCCGCGGCAGCGCGGGATGCCTACGTCGAAGGCAGCGATCTGGCGCTGACGTTCTACCCCGGCGCGGCCGAGGCCTATGACCGCGCCATCGTTGCGGATCCTGGTTTTGCCCTAGCCCATGCCGGGAAGGCCCAGGTGCTGCTGCGGCAAGGCGACGCCGTGGCGGCTCGGGCGGCCCTGGCGGCCGCCAAAGATATGACCGCCGGTCTGTCGGAGCGCGAGGCCGGTCATATTGCGTTATTCGACCTCGCGTTGGCGGGCCAGACCGACGCCGCGATCGGCGCCATGTACGCCCATCTGACGGCCTGGCCGCGCGACGCGCTGGTCGTCTCCATCGCCGCGAACCCGAATGGCCTGCTCGGCGGCTCGGGCCGCATCGGACAGAAGCACCAGATCGCGACGCTGATGGACAGTCTCGCCCCGCACTACGACGACGATTTTTGGTTCTTATCCTATCACGCGATGGCGCTGTCAGAAGACGGGCGGCTTGCCGCCGCGCGGCCGACGATCGAGCGATCCGTGACGATGCACCCGAACAACGCACATGGCGCACACGGATTCGCGCATGTGTGCTACGAAAGCGGCGAGCCTGACACGGCCCGCGCCTACCTGTCCTCATGGCTGCGGAGCTATCCGCGCGACGGATTTTTCTATGGTCATTTGAGCTGGCATCTCTCGCTCTGCGAGCTGCAGCTTGGCAATTGGGCGGAGGCGTTGCAGCTCTATCAGGACGCCATCGCGCTCGACCGGCATAGCGGCGGGCCGCAGCAGAAAATGTCGGATGGAGCAGCGTTTTTGTGGCGTTCCGAACTCGCCGGCCATCCGCACAACGCCGCGGCCTGGCGCGCGCTGTACGACTATGCGAACACCGCGCTGCCGCGGCCGGGCAGCGGGCTCGCCGACCTGCACGTCATCCTGGCGCAGGCTGTGACGGGCGACGACGCCGCGCTTGACGCACGTGCTCGCCAAATGGAGGAACTGGCGCAGGAGGGGCGCTACCCGTCCGGCTCCTACCTTCCTGCGTTATCGCGCGGCTTTACGGCGTTCGAGCGAGGAGATTTTCCGGGGGCAATCGAGGCGCTGGCCCCACTCGCCAGGGAAAGCGAACGCATCGGCGGCAGCCGCGCGCAGCACGACCTGATCGAGTTCACGCTGTTGAAGGCCTATCTCAATGCCAATCGGCTGGAGGAGGCCCGAGCTTTGCTCGACGCCCGCAGGCCAGGAGCTTCGGGCGTTCCCGTTGCGGGGATTGCGGCGCTGGGGTGACCGGCAAACGGCCCGCGCCCGCTAACCACCACCGAAAACCGCGATTTGCCGCCCTATCCCTCGACCAGAAGCACCCGACCGGTCGAGTTCGCGAGACGGATCTTGAGCGCCTCCTGGTATTCGGGCGAATTGTACCAGCGCTTCGCCGCCGCTGTGTCGGGGAATTCGATGACGACGATCCGCGCCGGCTCCTTCGATCCTTCGATCAACTCGGCCTTGCCGCCGCGGACGACAAACTTGCCGCCATATTGGGCAACGCTGGCGCCGGCGAGCGGCCGGTAGCTCTCGTATCCAGCGGGGTTGGTGACCTCCACCTCGGCGAGAATGTAGGCTGGCATCAATTCCTCCTGACGATGTCTCGCGCCATAATGAGGCGGCGTTGTCTGCGGCGAAAGCCTCTGGCATGCTGCGTCTGGCGGGGCGAGGCGCGGCGCCACAAGGGGAGAGGCGATGGAGATCGGGGCGGGGAGCGGCAAACCGGCACTGGTGTCGCTACGCCCGGAGCGCTCCGCCCGTCTGCAAGCGCTGCGGCAATTCTTTACCGCCGGGCCCGTTGTCTGCCCCTATATCGCGGGCCAGGCCGAGCGCAAGCTCATCGTCGAACTCTCCGGCGCGACCGCCGCCGATTTCTATGACGAGCTCTCGCGCGCCGGATTTCGCCGCAGCCAGGGTTTTGCCTATCGCCCCGCCTGTCCGCAATGCCAGGCCTGCGTGCCGGTGCGGATCGCGGTCGAGCGCTTTGCCCACAAAGGCTCGACCCGGAGGGTACGCAACGCCAATCGCGGGCTGTCGGGAAAGCTCGTCGCGGCCCGCGCGTCGCCGGAGCAATACCAGCTCTTCACCGTCTATCAGCGCTCGCGCCACAGCGACAGCGACATGGCGGCGATGACGTATGCCGATTACCGCAGCATGGTCGAGGACACGCCGCTGCGCACGGTTATCGCCGAGTTTCGCGACAGCACAGGCGCGCTGGTCGCCGCCTCGCTGCTCGACCGGCTCGATGACGGCGTCTCGGCGGTCTACAGCTTCTACGATCCCTCCGACGCGCGCCGCAGCCTCGGCACCTGGAGCATCCTCTGGCTGGTCGAGGAATGCCGCCGCCAGGGCCTACCCTACGTCTATCTCGGCTACTGGATCGCCGAGAGCGGCAAGATGGCCTACAAGGCGCGCTTCCCCGCCGTCGAGCGTTTATCTGAAACGGGGTGGGTCCCGCTCGCCTAGTCCGCCCGTCGGTACCAAGAAGAGCGCCTCCGGCCAAGTGGCCACAGGAGGGAGCCCGGCGATGACCATCGGCATCCTGCAATCGACCCTGTTCGGCGACCTGTTCGGCACCGCGGCGATGCGCGAGGTCTTCGGCGAGCCGGCGCTGATCCGCAATTGCGTCAAGGTCGAGGCGGCGCTGGCGCGCGCGCAGGCGCGGCTCGGCATCGTGCCGCAAGGAGGCGGCGGCGGCGATCTCGAAGGCCGCCGAGGCGATTGTCTCGGGCCGCGACGGGCTCGACCTCGAGCGGCTCAAGCGCGAGACCGCCAATGTCGGCTTTCCGATCCTGCCGCTGGTGCGCCAACTGTCGGAGCGGGCCGGCGAGGCCGGGCGCTGGCTGCATTGGGGCGCGACCACCCAGGACATCATCGACAGCGCCGTCGTGCTGCAAATCCGCGACGGGCTGGCGCTGATCGAGGCGAGCTGACCGCGCTGCGCGGCCATCTCGCCGCGCTGGCCAAGAAGCACCGCGACACGCCGATGCCCGGCCGCACCTTCTTCCAGCAGGCGCTGCCGATCACCTTCGGCTACAAGGCGGCGGTGTGGCTCTCCTCGTTCGACCGCCACGCCGAGCGACTCGCGGAAGTGAAGAAGCGGGTGCTGGTGGCGGAGTTCGGCGGCGCGGTCGGCACCCTCGCCTCGCTCGGCAGCGGCGAGGCGGCGCTGCGCACGGTCGGCGAACTGGCGCGCGAATTGGATCTCGCCGAGCCGGCGATCACCTGGCACGTCGCGCGCGACACGATCGCGGAGACGGTGCAGTTCCTGGCCCTGCTCGGCGGCAGCCTCGCCAAGATCGCCGAGGACGTGATGCTGATGTCGGCGACCGAGTTCGGCGAGGCGGCGGAGCCGTTCGAGGCCGGGCGCGGGTCGAGCTCGACAATGCCGCAAAAGCGCAACCCGATCTCGTGCGGCGTCATCGTCGCGGCGGCGCGAGCCTTGCGCCAGCAGGCCGGGCTGGCGCTCGACGCGATGGTCAACAGCTTCGAGCGCAACGCCGCCGCCTGGCATCTCGAATGGATCGCGGTGCCGGAGGCGTTCGGCTACGCCGCGGGCGCGCTGCACCAGACCGTGTTCCTCGCCGGCGGGCTGATCGTCGACGCCGGCGGCATGGCGAAAAATCTGGCGCTGACGCACGGGCTGATCGTCGCCGAGGCGGTGATGATGGGCCTCGCCCCGGTGATCGGCCGTAACGAGGCGCACGACCTCATCTACGATGCCTGCCGCGCGGCGATCGAGAGCGACCGGCCGCTCTACAACGTGCTGCTCGAAAATCGCGAGATCGCCGAACGCCTCGGGGCCGAGAAGCTCAAGGCGCTGACCGACCCGGCGAACTATCTTGGTGCCGCCCAGGCGATGGTCGACCGAGTGCTGGACGGGCGGTAGCGATGGATATTGCGCGCTCTATCGCCGATTTGCGGCGCCGGGTGGCGGAATGGCGCGCCGCCGGCGAGCGCGTCGGGCTGGTGCCCACCATGGGCGCGCTCCATGCCGGACAC
This sequence comes from uncultured Alphaproteobacteria bacterium, assembly GCA_963773625.1. Lineage (GTDB taxonomy): Bacteria > Pseudomonadota > Alphaproteobacteria > ATCC43930 > CGMCC-115725 > DATARH01. Next base: position 269,915 of record CAVZCJ010000001.1, read on the forward strand.
ATGGCGCTGGCGGCGGCGGCGCGGGCAAAGTGCCGGCGTACGGTGGCGTCGATCTTTGTCAACCCCAAGCAGTTCGGCCCGCGCGAGGATTTTTCGACTTATCCGCGCCCGGAGGCTGACGACCTCGCCAAGCTGACCGAGGTTGGGGCCGACCTCGCTTTCATCCCAGCGCTCGAGGAGATGTACCCGGAAGGCTTCGCGACGACGATCTCCGTCGCGGGCCCGAGCGAGGGGCTTTGCGGCGCGCATCGGCCCGGCCATTTCGACGGGGTCGCGACCATCGTCGCCAAGCTGTTGATTCAGATAGCGCCCGACGTCGCTTTCTTTGGCGAGAAGGATTACCAGCAGCTGATGGTGGTGCGCCGCATGGTGCGCGACCTCAACCTGCCGGTCGAGATCATCGGCGTACCAACCGTGCGCGAACCCGACGGCTTGGCGTTGTCCTCGCGCAACGTCTATCTATCGTCGGAAGAGCGGCGGCTCGCGCCGAACCTGCATCGGGCGATGCAACAAGCGGCTGCGAACATTGCCGGCGGCGCCGCGCCCGGCCCGGTCTTGCAGCAAGCCATCGCTGAATTAAACGGCCTGGGGCTTCGCGTCGAGTATCTCGAATTGCGCGACGCGACGACACTGGCGCCCTTGTCGGGAACGCCAACCGCGCCGGCACGTCTCCTGGCGGCGGTGCACCTCGGCCGCACCCGCCTCATCGACAACGTACCGGTCACCGCCCCTATAAGCGCCTGATCACAAGCGCGTAATCCGCGCCAACGCAGCGCCAGGGCGGCAATAAGCGCATATCATCCGCTGTCATATGGCGGTAATGTTCGCCGACTCTCGGGGAGAGGAGTAGAGGATGAGCAGCAAATCGCGGCGTGATTTTCTCAAATCGCGGCCGCCGGCGCGGCGACCACCATCGCCTCGCCCCGGATCGGGCGGGCGGCCGACAAGACGGTGACGCTGCTGCACGAAAGCTCATTCATTCCCGCCTTCGACGCCTACATGAAGGACAAGATTGCCCCGGCCTACGAAAAGGCGACGGGGGTTAAGGTCGTCTACGAGACAACCAGCGTCGGCAGCCTGCCGACGCGCGTGAGCACGATCACCGAGACCGGTTCTGGCGCCGATCTCACGATGGACATCCTGCTTACGCCGTTCCTGTTCGATTCGAAAGTTCGAGGATCTCAGCGACATCGCCGACGAAGTCGGCAAAAAACAGGGCGGCTGGTATGACGTCGCCAAGGAAGCCGCGGTCGTCAACGGAAAGTGGAAGGCCCTCCCCTTCTCCAATATCGGCCAACTGATGAACTGGCGCACCGACTGGTTCGCGCGAGGTCGGCGTCAAGAAGTTCCCCGACACCTGGGACGAGCTCTACGACGTCGGCAAGAAATTGAAGGCCAAGGATCACCCGTTCGGCTTCGAGCTCGGCCACGGCTTCGGCGACAACCACGGTTGGCTCTATCCGCTGCTGTGGTCCTACGGCGGCCACGAGGTCGAGGCCGACGGCAAGACCGTCTCGATCGAACTCGGCGGAGACAGCGGCGGCAATCGATTTCTGCCGAAAGTTCTTCCTGGACACGATGCTGGAGGACTGCCTCGGCTGGACCGACGTGAGCAACAACAAAGCGTGGATGGCCGGACAGATCTCCTGCACCAACAACGCCGAGAGCATCCTCTACATCGCCAAGCGCGATTTCGAGGATATCGGCAAGGTCACCGATCAGGCGATGAACCCGCAGGGACCGAAAGGCCGGTTCCATTTCATGAACTCGATCAGCCATTCGGTATTCAACTTCTCGCCGGTCAAGGAGGAGGCGAAGGCCTTCCTCAAATGGCTGATGACGACCGATGCGCTCGGCGACTGGTACAATTCCGCCGACAGCTACTACCAGCCCCTGCTGCACGGCTACGACAACGCGCCCATGTGGAACGTCGAGCCGCGCAACATTCCGTATCGCGACGCGCTGTCGACCGCCCACCTGCCGGGTTGGCCGGCGCCCGCTAGCCCGAAGCTGGCGCAGAGTGTCGCCAAGTACGTCGTCGTCGACATGTTCGCCAAGGCCGCCGGTGGCGCCAAGACACCGGACGTGATCAAGGCGGCCGCAGCGCAGTTGAAGGAGATCTACTCGGCTTGAGAGATGGGCACCGATCTTGCGTAGACCGCCATTATGACGATCCGCTCCGAGGTCCTCCGCGTTGCCGTAAGGCCACGGCGGCCAGCGCGCAGTCTTGCCACCTGGCTCGATCGGGAGAGCGTGTTCAGCTGGCTGATGATGGCGCTGCCGATCCTGTTCTTGGCGGCGCTCGTCGGCTATCCGTTCTTCTACGGGATCATGCTGAGCCTGGAAAACCGGCCAGTGGCGCAGCCGGGCACCTTTATCGGGCTGCAGAATTTCATCACCGACCTCCACGACCCGATCTTCTGGCGGGTGACGTTCAACACCTTCGTCTATACCGGCGCGGCGACACTACTGAAAATGGTCGGCGGCCTCGGGCTGGCGTTGGCGATGAACCAGAACTTTCGCATGAAGAACCTGGTTCGCGCTTTGCTGCTTTTGCCGTTCATCGTGCCGACGGTGCTCAGCACGGTCGCCTGGATGTGGATGCTCGATCCCGCCTTCAGCGTGGTGAACCGGCTGCTGGTCGGTCTCGGCATGCCGAAGCCTGGCCCGTCCTGGCTCGGCAACCCGATCCTGGCGATGATCTCGATCATCGTCATCAACACCTGGCGGGGCCTGCCGTTTTACGGGATCACTCTGCTCGCCGGCCTGCAGACCGTCTCGCCCGAATTATACGAGGCGGCGACGATCGACGGGGCCGGCGGCTGGCACCGCTTCCGCTACATCACGTTGCCCCTCTTGAAGCCGATTATTCTTATCGTGACGCTGTTCTCGGTGATCTTCACCTTCGCGGATTTCCAGCTGGTCTACGTGCTGACGCATGGCGGTCCGCAGAATGCGACCCAGCTTTTTGCTACCTATGCCTTCGATATCGGCATGAGCGCGGGACAATTGGGCCTCGGCGCGTCGGTGGCGCTGGCGATGCTGCCGGCCCTTGGTCTGCTAATCGTCGCGCTCGCCCTCTACATGCGCCGCGCGTAATGGTCACCGGATTTGGACCGGTCCGCCGCACCATGCAGGTATGGCTGCCGGTCGGCTTCTTTCTCGTCTTGGCGTTGCTGCCGTTCTATTGGATGGCGATCGCGTCGCTGAAGCCGAATTCCGAACTCTACAACGCCAGCATCAGCTCGCTGATCGTCTATCATCCGACGCTCAAGCATTACGTCGATCTGCTGACCCAGACGAGTTTTCTCACCTGGACCATGAACACGATGATCGTCGCCGTGGTCGCGACGGCGATCTCGCTCGTGCTCGGCGTGATGCTGGCCTATCCGCTGGCGCGCATGCGGTTCGCCGGTGCCAGCCTGATGGCGATGACCGTCGCGGCGGTCTATCTGGTGCCGCAGCCGCTTTTGTTCCTGCCACTCGCCGATGTGATCAACCGGCTCAATCTTGGCAACACGCTGACGGCGGTGATCCTTACCTACCCGACGATGCTGGTGCCGTTCTGCGCCTGGCTGCTGCTCGGTTATTTCAAGACCGTGCCGAAGGATTTGGAAGAGGCCGCGCGCATCGACGGGGCGAGCCGGCTGCAGACGATGCGGCGAATTTTCTTGCCGTTGTGCACGCCAGGCTTCATCTCGGCCGGTATTTTTGCCTTCACCCTGTCGCAGAACGAGTTTCTCTACGCGCTCATTTTCCTGACCAAGACCTCGGTGCGCACGGTGCCGGTGGGCGTGATCGCCGAACTGATCCGCGGCGACGTGTTCTATTGGGGCCAGTTGATGGCCGGCGCGCTGTTGGGCTCGATCCCGGTGGCGATCATCTACTCGTTCTTTGTCGAGCATTACGTCGCCGGGCTGACCTCGGGCGCGGTTAAGGGCTAGACGCTAATTCCACAACCGGTCGCTGGCGATGCGCGCGCCTTCGGCGAGCGAGGCGAGTTTGGCCCAGACGATCGACGGCGCCACCATGTTCTGCTGCGCGGCGAAGGTGGCGAAGCCGCAATCGGTGCCGGCGATCACCCGTTCCCGCCCCACCAGCCGCGCGTAATTCTCGATCCGCTGGGCAACCAGCTTGGGGTGCTCGACAAAATTGGTCGTCGAGTTGAGACAGCCGGGCATCAGGATCGTGTCGTCGGGGATCTTCTTGCTCTTCAAATCCTCCCATTCATGAGCGTGGCGCGGGTTGGCGGCCTCGAACAGCAGCGCCTGCGGCCGCGCCTTCACCGCGACATCGAACACCGTGGCGAACGGGATGTCGTGGGTGTGCGGCCCCTCGTAATTGCCCCAGCAGATGTGCAGCCGCATCGCCTCGCGCGGGATGTTGCGGGTGGCGTGGTTGACCGCCGCGATGTTGCGCTCGGCGATCTTGAGAAACTCGGCCTCGGACAGATGCTGGTACTGGTTGTGCCGCGCCGAGCCGAGATCGGGCGCGTCGATCTGGAGGATGAACCCGGCCTTGTGGATCGCCTCGTATTCCTGCTGCAGCGCGTCAGCGAGCGCTTCGACGTATTTGTCCTCGTTGTTGTAGTAACGGTCGGGGACGAACTTGGTCAGCACGCCGGGCGAGGCGGCGTTCATGAACGCCTCGACAGGATGCTCGGCGGCGACCGCGGCGGCGAGGTTCTTGAGGTCGATTTCCAGCGGGCCCCGGTTCTCATAGGTCACCGGGCCGATGCAGTACGGCACCGCGGCCGCGGCGAACCACGAGGTGCCGCCGCGCGCGGCGCGCAGCCTCTCCTGGAAATCGGGATGATCGGCGATGTCGCGATGCGCCGCGGTCTGCGGCGGCGCGGCGATGTCGACCCCGCCGCCGGAGCCGATGCCAGAGAGCCGGTGGCGGACATAGAAGGTGTAGCTGATCTTGCTCTGCTCGCCGTCGCAGACGCTGTCGATCCCCGCCGCGATCTGGCGCTTCACGATGTCCTGCACCGCCGCCGTCAGCCGGGTCGCGAAGGCGGCCTCGTCGAGCGGTTCGCCGACCTCGCGCGCCATGGTTTGCGCCAGCAGGTCGGGCGGACGCGGCAGGCTGCCGACATGCGTCGTCAGGATGCGATCGGTGCTGGTCTTCATCGGCGTCTCTCCCTTTGCCCCCAGGCAATGTACGCTAAAGGCGCATCGCTGCCCGAGAGGATACCGACATGCCGACCGCCCTGCCCGCCCTCAACCTGATCGCAACCCCCGGGCGCCGGCGTGCGACGCTCGACACCGCGCGCGAGATCGAGCGGCGCGGCTTTCCGCAAATTCAGATTTCCAGTTCGTTCAGCAACATGTCGCAATGCGTCGGGTTGGCATTAGCCACCGAGCGGATCACGTTCGCTACCGCGATCGCGCCGATCTACGCCGCCACAGTCGACGATTTCGCTAACAGCGCCGCCTATATCCACGAGGTGTCGGGCGGGCGGTTCCAGTTCGGCATCGGTATCGCGCATGGGCCGGCCTATGTCCGCATGGGCGTGACGCCGGGCAAACCGCTCGGCGACATTCGTGACTTCGTCACCCGCTTCAAGGCGCACGAGGGTCTCGGCGGGCTGCCGCCCGTGATCCTGGCTACCTTGCGCAAGCGGATGATCGCGCTCGCCGGCGAGATCGCCGAGGGCATGGTGTTCGCCAATGGCAGCCTATCGCACATGGCGCAGTCGCTGGCGGCGCTGCCGGCGGAGAAACGCCGCGATCCGCAGCTTCGTCATCGGCAACCGCTTGCGCACCTGCGTCGCCGACGACGACGCCGAGGCCCGAGCGGTGCTGCGCAAGACGATGACCGGCTATGCGCTGATGCCGAACTACCGCAACTACTGGAAGGAAGCCGGCTACGTCGAGGAGATGAATGCGGTCGAGGCGGCGCTCGCCGCCGGCCGTAACGACGAGGTGCCCAAATACCTAACCGACCGCTGGCTCGACGACTGCACGCTCTCCGGTCGACCGGCGAAAATTCGCGACCGGCTCGAGGCGTGGCGCGCCGCCGGCATCAATATGCCCTGCCTGGTGCCGCTCTCCGCCGACGGCGACCCGATGACCGCGCTGCGGGCGACGTTCGACGCATTCATCTAGCTAGTTCAGCGCGTGGCGATCGGCGTCTACTCCGCCGCGGCCTCTTCGCGCCGGCCGAGCCGCTTCAGGGTCCGGTCGATCCACAGCCGGGTCAGCTTTTCCTGCGCGCCGTTCTGCGACAGGCGGCGGCGCAGGGTCGGGAAATCGACCCGGTCCATGTCCTGGTCCTGGTTGAAGCAGGAGAAGACGATCGTCTCGGTGCCGGTCACGGGATCGCGCTGGCGCTGCAGGCACTGCGCGCAGATCTCCTTCATCATGCACTGCATCGGCGAGTTGATCGACGCGATCGCCCGGTGGCCGGGGCGGAAATACGCCGCGAGCTTGGCGTGGCGCGCCTGCGCCACCGCGTTCATCATCATGTCGGAGCCGATGGCGATGATGCGGTCGACCTCGGCGAGCGGAATCTCGATCGGCCCGAGCCTGCCGGCGCCATAGGCCTCGATCGCCTCGACGATGTTGCCGACAAAGGCGCGGTCCTGCTTGCGGCCCGGCTCGAAGCCGGGCGCCTCGTCGCAGCACCACACGATGGTGTCGGCGGCGGCCTCGATATCGGCGACCTTGTAGCGGTCGGCGAGGGTCTTGTAGCCGGCGAAATAGAGCACCCGAGAGCCCTGCGGCCCTGAGCGCCGCGCCGATCGAAAACAACACCGCGTTGCCGAGCCCGCCGCCGACCAGCAGCACCGTCTCGCCGGCCGGGGTCTCGGTCGGCGTGCCGGTCGGGCCCATCAGGATCACCGGCTCGCCCGGCTGCAGCAACGCGCAGAGGTCGGACGAACCGCCCATCTCGAGCACGATGGTCGAGAGCAGCCCCTGCTCGCGGTCGATCGAGGCACCGGTCAGCGCCAGCCCCTCCATGGCGAGCGCAGTACCCTCATTCTTGGCGGCGAAGGTCTCGTAATTCTGCAGCCGGTAGAACTGGCCGGGCTGGAAGGCACGCGCCGCCATCGGCGCCCGCACCACGATCTCGACGATCTTTGGCGTCAGGCGGATGACTTCGTGGACGCGGGCACGCAACTCGTCGTCGAGCCGCGCCTTCAGCGCCTCGGGCGCGGGCTCCGAGGCCGACCGCCGCGCCAGCATCGCGGCTGACCACCGGGTAACCGCGGGTAGCGCCACCCATCGCCTTGACGACATTGCCGGCGAAGCTCGGATGCAGATCGCCGAAGAAGCTGACCGCGCGGCCATCTGCCATCAGGCTCATCAGCACTTGCGTCTCGGCGGGCTTGGCGACGCGCTCGGGCGTGACCTTGTTGCCCGCTTCGTCAAAGGCCTGGAAGTAGCGGCCGTCGAGCGCGACATGCGTCGGGTCCTCACGCGCCAGGACCGTATTGGGCTGGGTTCCGGCGGCGACGAGGATGGTGTGTGCCGGCAGCACGACCTCCCCTTCCGGTTCGGCGCGGGACAGGCGAAGCGCCACTGCCTGCTCGTCCCGGTCGATCTCGACCGCGATCGGCGTCAGCCCCTCGGCGAAGCGGATGCCCTCCTCCATCGCCTTCGCCACCTCCTCATGGTTGAGGGTGTAGCTCGGCGCGTCGATCAGGCGCCGGCGATAGGCGATGGTGACCCCGCCCCAACCGTCGATAAGCCTGGCCAGGCGCGGCGCCCGGCCCTCGCGTTCCGCGGCGTCGCGCTCGGCGCGCAGCGCCTTGGCATGGGCGATGAACTCGTCGGCGACCGCGCTCTCGGCGGCGCTCCAGCCAGCCCGGACGGCAGCGACGCCGCGCTCGGCGGTGAGAGTCTCGTAGCGCGAGAAGAACTTCTCGACCTGCAGCGGGTAATAGGCGAGCGCCTCGGTCGCGGTGTCGATCGCGGTGAGGCCGCCGCCGATCACGACCACCGGCAACCGTACGGTGAGGTTGGCGATGCTCTCGGTCTTAGCCGCGCCGGTCAGCTGCAGCGCCATCAGGAAATCGGAGGCCTGGCGCACCCCGAGCGCGAGGCCATTGGCCATCGGGATCACGGTCGGCCGGCCGGCGCCGGCGCACATCGCGATGTGGTCGAAGCCCAACGAAAAGGCGTTGTCGATCGTCACCGTGCCGCCGAAGCGCACCCCGCCATACATCGCGAACTGGCTGCGGCGTTCGAGCAGCAGCCGCACGATCTTGAGGAAGTTCTTGTCCCAGCGGACGGTGATGCCGTATTCGGCGACGCCGCCAAACCCGGCCATGGTGCGCTCGCCGAGGCCCTCGTTGAGGCTGGCGATGTCGCGGATCGGGCGCGAACGGCACGCGCTCGCCGGTCGCCAGCACGCCCGACACCTCGGGCGCCAGCGGCTCGATCTTCAGCCCGTCGATCGCGGCGACGAAATGCCCGTCATTGATCAGGTGATGCGCCAGCGTGAACCCGGCCGGCCCGAGCCCCACCACCAGCACCTTGTAGCCCGATGCGGGCTTCGGCAGCGGCCGGCGCAGGTTGAGCGGGTTCCAGCGCGTCAGGAGACTGTAAATTTCGAAGCCCCAAGGCAGCGCCAGCACGTCCTTCAGCGTGCGGGTCTCGATCTGCGGGATGTCCACCGGGTCTTGGCGCTGGTAGATGCAGGCCTTCATACAGTCATTGCAGATGCGGTGGCCGGTGGCGGCGCAGATCGGGTTGTCGACCGCGACGATGGCGAGCGCGCCGAGGCTGTAGCCGCGCGACTTCACGAGGTTCATCTCGGAAATTTTCTCGTCGAGCGGGCAGCCGGCGAGGGTCACGCCGAACACCGTCTTGCGAAAGCCGCCGTCCTTTTCCTTGAGCCCTGTCGAGCAGCTGTCCTTGCCCTGGTTGTGGCACCAGATGCAGTAATTCGCCTGGTCGAGCGCGCCGGCGAGGTCGGTGCCGGGGTCGGTCAGCGCGAACCCGTCGCGCGCGCGCCAGTCGCCCGTTGGCAGCCGCATCATCGTGACGCCGTCGCGCTCGATGGTCTCGACTGGCACCAGATGGTTCATGTCGAGCCGGTGCGGCACTTTGAAGAGAAAGCCGCGGCGGTGCTTGTCCTTGCCCTCCGGCGAGAGCGCGGCCCACGCCGCGTATTCGATCGCGGTGTTGATCTCCGCCGGATGCGCCGCCTCGTCGTCGAGCCAACCGGCGACCGCCTTGGCGAAACTCTGTTCCCAGGCGAGGGTGCCGGCCCTTGTGTCAGCGAAATCGGCGGCGCCGAGATGCGGCGCCAGGGCGCGGCGCAACGCGTCGCCGTCGAGCGCGGCGGCCTGCTCCTCCTTGATATCCTTGACCGCGCGGCGCTGGACGAACAGCCGCTTCACCGAATAAAGCGGCGCCAGCGCATCGTGGCGCGCCTGCAGCTCGCGAATTTCGGCCTCAATACCAAACAGCCCGCCGAGAAAATCCTCGACGTGGGGAGCAAGGTCGACGAGGAGGTCGGATTCGGCCTTGCGCTCAAGCGTTTCCGGATTGGCGCGCGCGGCCATCAACCGCTGATGCAGCGCCGCGTCGCTGGCCGCCAAATGCAGGACGAATTCACGGTCGAGCCTGACCAGCCCGCCGCGGTCGTAAAGGTCGGCAAAATCGAGCCCGTATCGAAGGGCGAGGTCGGTCATTGGGGCTTGTTACGCGAAGAAGGGGCTTCAAACCATCGGCAAATCGACGCGACAACCGCGAGGCGCTGGCATGGGTGACAGATGGTCACTCTTCCGTTCCAAAACAACGTGGTAAATCCCGCCGAAACCATATCCCGTAAGACCTTAGCAACTCCCGGTAGCAATAATGACGATACGACGCAGCCCTCGGATCCCCCCACCGGGCGCGGTCGTCAGGACGAATCTCATGCGGTTCCTGTGTCTCGCCATTGTGGTGATCGCCAGCATCGGCTTGTTGACGACCGTATACGCGGCGGTTCCCGCGTCGGTCCCCGGCCCGCGCGACGCGGACTACCGGCCGATCATCGCCGAAGGCTGTGGCTATGGCTGGCACTGGGTCAGCGGCCACGCGACCTTCAGCGGCAATTGGGTCGCTGGTCACTGCCAGATCAACAACTAGACCTCATCCCCATCCTGCGTCCTACGCAAACCGGACCGCATATGCGGTCCGGTTTACCCTGCAGCTCGCGAGCGAGGTGGCCGAGCCGGTGGCCGTGCCGGTCGCGGCAGAGTAGCTCGACGCTGAACCGGGCCGGCCCCCGTCGGATCGGCCCGGAAGCGCCTCCTTGACACTTGCTGGCGCCCCGCGGCTAATCCCGCCCTTTCACAAGGAGTGGGAGGGCGCCTGGTGCCAACCTTGGTTCGCTTTATTGTCCCCTTGTTCGCGCTGGCCGCGATCGCCGCGCCGGCCTCGGCGCAAATCCCGCCCGCGCATTACGTCTGCTACTACATGACCACGCCGCTGCCGCTGATGAACTTCACCATCACCGGGGCCGGCCAGTACACCGATGCGGGCGGAAACCGGGGAACCTTCCGCACGAACGGGGCCGGGCAATTCATCTTCTCCGGCGGCAATTTCGACGGACAGACGGCGGTGTTCCGGCCGGGCAACCCGCCGACGGTCGCCTTCATGGGCACGGGCGGCCGCGAGACCGAGACCTGCCAGCCGGGGCAGGATTAGTCAGGCGACGCCCTCAGCGCCGTCCCCCGCGCCGTCGGCCGCTTCCAGCACCGCGTTCAGCAGCACCGCGCAGCCGGCGGTGAGGTCATCGGGTTTGGCGTCCTCGATCTCGTTGTGGCTGATGCCGCCGACGCAGGGGACGAAGATCATCGCCGTTGGCGCCACGCGCGCCATATAAACCGCGTCGTGGCCAGCGCCGCTGATGATGTCCTGATGCGGCAGTTCTTGGGCCTCGGCCGCCGCGCGCACCGCGCCGACCAGCCGCGTATCGAACGGGGTCGGCGGGAAGTACCAGAACTCCTTGACCTCGGCCTCGACCTTCTGTGACGCGGCGGCATCGGCGCAAGCCGCGCGCAGGTCGCGGTCCATCGCGGTCAGCGTGTCGTTGTCGGGATGGCGGAAATCGACCGTGAAGAACACCCGGCCCGGGATGGTGTTGCGCGAGTTGGGGCTGACCTGGACAAAGCCGACCGTGGCGCAGGCATAGGGCGCGTGCGCGTGGCCGATGCGGTTGACCGCGTCGATCATCCGCGCTGCGCCGACCAGCGCGTCGCGCCGCCGCGGCATCGGGGTCGGGCCGGCATGCGCCTCCTGGCCGATGACCGTGATCTCGTACCAGCGCTGCCCCTGCGCCCCGGTGACGACGCCGATCGGCAGGCCGGCGGCTTCAAGGATCGGCCCCTGCTCGATATGCGCCTCGAAATAGGCCGCAACCGGATGCTCGCCCACCGGAGCCCCGCCGGCGAAGCCGATGCGCTGGAGCTCGGCGCCGAGGGTCAGGCCCGGCGCGTTATTGTCGGGAGTCGCCAGCGCGCTCTCCAGTTCGAACACGCCGGTGAACGCGCCCGAGCCAACCATCGCCGGCGAGAAGCGCGAGCCTTCCTCGTTGGTCCAGGCGACGATCTCGACGGGCGCCTCGGTCTCGTAGCCGAGATCGTTGAGCGTGCGGACAACCTCGAGACCGGCCATCACACCATAGGCGCCATCGAACTTGCCGCCGGTCGGCTGGGTGTCGAGATGGCTGCCGGTGACGATCGGCGGCAGCGCCGGGTTGCGGCCCGGACGGCGGGCGAAGATGTTGCCGATGCGGTCGACAGTGACGGCACAGCCGGCCTCCTCGCACCAGCGGATGAACAGCCGCCGCGCCTCGGCGTCGAGGTCGCTGGCGGCGAGCCGGCACACCCCGCCCTTCTGGGTGGCGCCGATTTGCGCCAGCTCCATCAGGCTCGCCCACAACCGCTCGCCGTTGACCGTCAGGTTGCGCATCTCTCCGCCTCTCGCCGTCTCAGCAACTCCAGCTTAACGCGCGGCCTCGATCGCGGCTAATATCGCCTCAGGGATCGACACGCGGAGCCGACAATGCAGGCCTGGTACCATTGCGAGAACACCTACCCGTTCGTGCCGCAGAACATTCTCGACGCGGCGGACTCCGTGCGCGCCAGCCTGCCGAACCGGTATTGCGACCCCAAGCTCGCCGCGCAGCTCTTCCAGGAATGCCTCGACGAGCATCTCTATTGCGACGAGCTCGGTATCAACATCGTCTCGATCGAGCACCATTCCGGGATCAACAGCCTTTACGGCGCCTCGCCGATGATCCTCGGCATCGCCGCGCGGCAGACCAAGAACGTCCGCATCCTCTCGCTCGGCACCCTGATCTCGGTGCGCACCGACCCGGTCCGCATCGCCGAGGAATACGCCACCGCCGACGTCATCTCGCGCGGCCGGCTGGAGATCGGCTTCGTCAAGTCGGGCGATAGCGAGATGGCGTCCGGCAACGCCAACCCGGTCGGCTTTGTCGACCGGTTCTGGGAGGCGATCGACGTCATCAAGCTGGCGCTGACCTCGCATGACGGGCCGGTCAGCTGGGAGGGGAAGCACTACACCCACCGCCATATCAATATCTGGCCCGGACCATACCAGAAGCCGCACCCGCAATTCTGGGCGGCGACCGGCGACCCGGCGACCTCGGCCGAGATCGGCCGGCGCGGCTATATCAACGCGCTGGTGCTGCGCGGCCCGGAGGCCAGCAAGCGCGCTTTCGACGCCTATAAGAACGCGCGGCGCGAAGCAGGGCTGCCGGAGGCCGGCACCGACAAGTTCGCCTACGCCGTGCTATGCGGCATCGGCGACACCGACGAGGAAGGCATGGCGGTCGGCGCCAAGACGCTGTGGTTCCTCAACACCAGCCTCAAGCAGGCGCCGCAGATGTCGAAATTCCTGCCGGGCCGCAACCCGCCCGAGCTGGCGCCCAACATCTGGCGCACCACCGGCGCACGCGGCCGCCCGGCCGACGGGCTGATCGGCATCACCGCCGAAACGGCGATCCAGCGCGGCATCCTGGTCGCCGGCAACCCCGACACGGTCTACAGGCAGATCATGGACATCTACGACAAGGTCGACGGGTTCGCGCACCTGATCTTCGTCGGCCGCTCGGGTTTCCTCACCCACGAGGAGGCCAAGAAGACGATCCGGCTGATGTCCAAGGAGGTGCTGCCGCGCCTGCCCGCCGCCACAATCACCCCCGACAGCGTTTCGCAGGCCGCCGAATAGCAAGGAGACTTCGATGAACGACGCCACCCCCTGGGTCGATCCCGAGCTCGTCGCCGCCGGCAAGCTATTGCAGGAAAAGGGTCTTGTCGTACCCGATCGCACCGTCGCGCCGCTCACCGAAGTGCGCGCGGCGCAGGACCGGGTCGGCGCTTTCCTCGGCGCGGACTCGGTGCCGCTGCAGCATGAACAGGACATGATGCTGCCGGGCCCGCATGGCGATGTGCCGTGCCGGCTCTATTACCCCGAGGGCATCGACGACCCGGCCTGCCTCGTCTACGCGCATGGCGGCGGTTTTATGCAGGGCAGCCTCGGCAGCTGGGACCATTTCCTGCGCGACATCGTGCGGCAGAGCAATGTCGCGGTGCTGTCGGTCGATTACCGCCTGTCGCCCGAGGTCAAGTTTCCGGTCGCGTTTGAGGAGATGGTGGCGATGACCCGGCTCGCCGCCGGCAGGGCTGCGGCCTGGGGCATCGACTCGCGCCGACTCGCGGTCGGCGGCGACTCGGCCGGCGCGAATCTCGCGCTCGCCGCGGCGCTGGCGCTGCGCGATGCGGGCGAGAAGCTGCTGAGTTTCCAGCTGCTGATCTACGGGGTCTACTCGGCCGACGTCGAAAGCCCGTCCTGGCAGCGCTTCGGCCAGGGCGCCGGGCTGTCGCAGACGCAGTTCCGCTGGATACTCGAGACCTATCTGGAGAACCCGGAGCAGCAGAAGGACTGGCGGGTCGCGCCGATGTTGGCGGACCTCAAGGGACTGCCGCCGGCGCATCTGATCGTCGGCAGCCTCGACCCGCTTCAGGACGACAGCAACAGGCTCGCGGCCAAGCTGAAGGAAGCCGGGGTGCCGCACGACCTGACGGTCTATCAGGGCATCAACCACGGCTTCATCCGCTATGGGCGGCTGATCCGGACCGCGCGCACCGCCGTCTCCGACTGCGCCGCCGCGCTACGGAAGGCGCTGAACTAGACGCGACGAGCGGGCCCTGCCGCCTTTTCCTTGCACTGACGGCAGCGCGGGGACTGGCCTCTCTCCTGACCATGCGCGCCGGCTGCCGCGCCGGCACTAACGGATCGCCGCGGTGACCGCGGCGCCCAGATTCTTGGTCCCGGCGTTGCCGCCAAGATCGGGGGTGCGGGTCCCGCCATCGGCAAGCACCTCGGCGATCGCCCGCTCGACCGCCTGCGCCGCCGCGCTCTCGCCGAAATGGTCGAGCATCATCGCGCCCGACCAGATCTGCCCGATGGGATTGGCGACGCCGCGCCCGGCGATGTCCGGCGCCGAGCCATGCACCGGCTCGAACATCGAGGGGTACTCACGCTCCGGGTTGATGTTGGCCGAGGGCGCGATGCCGATCGAGCCAACGCAGGCCGGCCCCAGATCGGAGAGGATGTCGCCGAACAAATTGGAGCCGACGACGACGTCGAACCAATCCGGATGGCGCACGAAATGCGCGGTCAAGATATCGATATGGTACTGGTCGGTGGTGAAGCCGGGATACTCCTTGGCCATCGCGGCGAAGCGTTCGTCCCAGTAGGGCATCGTGTGGATGATGCCGTTCGACTTGGTCGCCGAGGTAACGTGCTTCTTGCGGCCTTTCGCCAGTTCGAAGGCGTAGCGCATCACCCGGTCGCAGCCACGGCGAGTGAACACCGCCTCCTGCATCGCCATCTCGTAGGGGGTGCCTTCGTAGAGCCGGCCGCCGACCGAGGAATATTCGCCCTCGTTGTTCTCGCGCACGACATAGAAATCGATATCGCCGGGATTGCGGTTCTTGAGCGGCGTGTCGACCCCGGCAAGGAGCCGCACCGGGCGCAGGTTGATGTATTGCTGGAACTCGCGGCGCAGCGGGATCAACAAGCCCCACAGCGAGATGTGGTCGGGGACGCCGGGATAGCCGACCGCTCCAAGGAACACGGCATCGAACGGGGTCAGCTGGGCGATGCCGTCCTCGGGCATCATCCGTCCGGTCTTGGCGTAGGTCTCGCAGCTCCAGTCGAATTCCTTCCACTCGAAGCCAAAGCCGTAACGCCGCGCCGCCGCTTCCATCGCGGCGATGCCTTCCGGCACCACTTCCTTGCCGATGCCGTCGCCGGCGATCACCGCGACCCGATAGGTTTTTGCCATGTGTACCTCGCTGCGGCCGTCAGTGCCGGCGATCAATTATCGAAGTTGAAAATATCGGCGGCGATCTTCCAGGTCGTGCCGCTGCGGCGCCAGATCACGAGGTATTTTCCGGCGACCTGATGCGGCTGATCGCCCTTGGTTTTGGCGGTAGCCGTGCCGATCTCGTAGGCCATTACCTCGCCCATCGTGTGCAGTTCGACGGTGGTGAGCTTGGCGTCGCCGAGCGTCTTGACCTCGCCCGCCCACATATCCTTGATCGCGGTCGCGCCTTTGATCATCGGGCCGCCTTGCGGCAATACGGTGGCGTCATCGGTGTACATCGCCGCGATCGCCGCCGCGTCGCCTTTGTTGAAGGCGGCACACCAGGCGTCGTTGAGCTTGTCGATGGTGGCCTTGCTTTGCGCCATCGCGGGCGAGGCGAAGACCGTCAGCGCGGCGACGAGCAGCAACATTCGAGTCAAGGTTTCCCCCAAGGTTCCAGGCCCGATCTTCCCGCGCTTTCACGTGGCGGGCAACGCCCGATATCGCCCAGCTCAAATACTCGATCGTGCCGGCCATCACCGGCACGCAGCGCCCGCCGATCCGCGTCTCGACGACGCGGCCGCCGCGCTTTTCGGCCGAAGCATCGAGCAGGCTCGGGCGGCCCATCTCGACTCCCTGGGCGATCCGCAGGTTGAGCGACAAATCGGGCTTGGGATCGAGGCTCGCGAGCAGTCCGGCGAGCGCGACATTGGCGCTGCCGGTCGCCGGGTCCTCGGCCACGCCGTGCAGCGGCGCGAACATGCGGCTGCGGATGTCGACCTCGCCGCCATCGCGCAGATAGAGATGGATGCCGGTAGCGCCATCGACCGGAAAGTTCCGGGCAAAGATGTCGCCGCGAGGCTGCGCCGCCTCCAACGCCCGCCACGTCTTGACCTCGGCGAAGATGAAGGCCGTGCCGCACCCAGCGACGCAGGGTTGATGATTTTGAGTATCGATATCTCCTGACTGCCGATCGAACATGCCTCCGCGACGATCTCGGCGGCGACGTCCTCGCCCCGCTTCAACAGCTGCGGCGCGGTCAGCCGGGCGCCGACGATCGCGCCGCCCTCCCGCAGCAACTCGAGCGGCACCAGCCCGGCCTTTTCCTCGAATACCAGGCTGTCTCCGGCCTGGCGGCGTTGACCGACGACGAACGCGGTCCCGACATTGGGATGGCCGGCGAAGGGCATCTCGAATTTGGGCGTGAAAATGCGCACCTCGGCGGTGTGCGCCGGGTCTTTCGGCGGCAGGACGAACGTCGTCTCCGACAGGTTGAACTCGTTGGCAATCGCCTGCATCTGCGCGCCGTTCAACCCGGCGGCATTCGGCACGACCGCCAACGGATTGCCGCCGAACCGGCGCTCGGTGAAGACATCGACGGTAACGAATTCAAGCTGCATCGGGATCTCCGTCTAAAATCGGAACTTAGCTAATTCCCTAATTGATAGTCAATCGCGCAAAGCGACCGGCGCTTGGTCGCCCCTAGCTTAGCTCGCAGCGGATGGGCGTGGTCGAGCGGGCCGTGGCCGCGGCCAAAGCCGGGAGCCGAGGCGATGGCGCGCTGGACATAGTCGCGGGCGCGCTCGACCGCGGCTTCGATCGTCATTCCCTGCGCCAGCCCGGCGGCCATGGCCGAAGCCAGCGTGCAGCCGGTACCATGGGTGTGCCGGCTGTCGATGCGCCGGCTCTGCCATTCGCGAATGCCGGACGCGGTGGCGAGCAGGTCATGCACAGTGTCGCCCGGCAGGTGCCCACCCTTCAGCAGCACCGCACGGCAGCCGAGGTCGAGCAGCGCCCGCGCCGCCTCGCGCATCGCCGCGAGATCGCCGATCTGGCGGCCGCAGAGGATTTCCGCCTCGGGCAGGTTCGGGGTCAGCACCGCGGCACGCGGCGCGAGGCGACGCTTCAGCATCTCGATCGCGTCGGTCTGGATCAGCGGCGCGCCGCCCTTCGCGACCATGACCGGATCGAGCACCAGCGGCACCGCCGGCGCGCGCTCCTCAAGCACCGCGGCGACGGTCTCGATCGTCGGCGCATCGTGCAGCATGCCGGTCTTGACCGCGTCGGCGCCGATATCGTCGAGCACCACCTCCATCTGCTGACGGATGAAGGCGGGATCGATCGGCAGCACGCCGAAGACGCCCTCGGTATTCTGCGCGGTCAGCGCGGTGATCGCCGTCGCCGCGAAGGCGCCGAGCATCGTCACCGTCTTGATGTCGGCCTGAATGCCGGCGCCGCCGCCGGAATCCGATCCGGCGACGATCAGGACGCGACCCTTCACTCGGCCGCCTGAGAACCCGAGCGGGCGTCCTCGGTGCCGTGCGAGGTCGCGAGGATCGCCTCGCAGACATCGCCGACGACGCTGTTGAGAAGGTCCTCGTCCTCGCCCTGCGCCATCACCCGGATCACCGGTTCGGTGCCCGACGCGCGGATGACGAGACGGCCGGCGGCGCCGAGCCGCGCCTCGGCGGCGGTGATCGCGCGCTTGACCCGCGCGGCTTCAAGCGGCCGGCCTTCGCCGAAGCGGACGTTGCGCAGGAGCTGTGGCACCGGGGTGAAAAGCCGGCAGACTTCGCTCGCCTTGCGGCCGGTCTCGACGATGCGCGCCAGAACCTGCAGCGCGGCGATGAGGCCGTCGCCGGTTGTCGCGTAGTCGGAAAGGATGATGTGACCGGATTGCTCGCCGCCGACATTGCAGCCGGTCGCGCGCATCTGCTCGACCACGTAGCGGTCGCCGACCGCGGTGCGGTGCATGCCGATGCCCTCTTCGGCGAGGAAGCGCTCCAAGCCGAGGTTGGACATCACCGTGGCGACGAGCGCCCCGCCCGAGAGCTGATTATTGCGCGCCAGCGAAGTCGCGATCAGCGCCATCAGCTGGTCGCCGTCGAGGATCACGCCGCGCTCGTCGACGACGATCAGGCGGTCGGCATCGCCGTCGAGGGCGATGCCGATATCGGCGCGGCGGGCCAGCACCTCCTGGCGCATCGCTTCCGGCGCCAGCGCGCCGCAGTCGCGGTTGATGTTGGTGCCGTCGGGCGAGACGCCGATCGAGAACACCTCGGCGCCAAGTTCCCAGAACACGGTCGGCGCGACCTTGTAGGCGGCGCCGTGCGCGCAATCGACGACAACGCGCAATCCGTCGAGCCGGAGGCCCTTGGGGAAGCTCTGCTTGACGAACTCGATATAGCGTCCGCCGGCGTCGTCGAGGCGCTTGGCGCGGCCGAGCTCGGCCGGCGCGGCGCGGTGCGCCGGGCCCTTGTCGAGGCATTGCTCGATCCGCCGCTCCAGCTCGTCGGACAGCTTGTAGCCGTCGCGGCCGAACAGCTTGATGCCGTTATCGGCGTAGGGGTTATGCGAGGCGGAGATGACCACGCCGATATCGGCGCGCAAGCTACGGGTCAGCATGGCGATCGCCGGGGTCGGCAGCGGACCGACCAGCACCACGTCCATGCCCATGGTGATGAAGCCGGCGGTCAGCGCGGGCTCCAGCATGTAGCCCGAGAGCCGCGTGTCCTTGCCGATGACGACGAGGTGCTTGTGGCTGCCGTTATGGAAACACTCGCCGACCGCCATCGCCACCTTGAGCGCCGTTTCCGGCGTCATCGGCTCGATATTGGCGGTGCCGCGCACGCCATCGGTCCCGAAAGAGCCGACGCGTCATTCAAGACTCCCCAAGAATGCTCGCGAAACGTGTCTCAAACCCGTTTAAGCGCGGTTACCACGCCTTTGCGTCTATCTGCGACGAAACGCGGGCGAAGACCAATCACCAATTATTACCGTTTGTCACCGTCACTAAATCCAAACCGGCGCGGAGCGGCGAAGTTCAGCCGCCTGGTTGCGGCTCCGGTTCGGCGGGGCCGATGCCGCTGGCGCGGCCGCTCGGCGGCACCGAACTGCGCCTGCCGGAACCCGACCGCGGCTCATCGCTCGACGGCGCCGTGCTCGGCCCAGCTTTCGCGGATAATGCGCTCGCCCTTGATGACGCGGCGGATTTCGTCTGCCGACAGCGTCTCGTATTCGAGCAGCCCCTGCGCCAGCGCGTGCAGCTCGTCGAGATGCGAGGTCAGGATATCGCGGGCGCGCTATTTCGCCCTCCTCGACGATGCGGCGGATTTCGTCGTCGATGACCTTGGCGGTCGCGTCCGAGACGTTCTTGCGCTGTGTCACCGAATGGCCGAGGAACACCTCTTCCTCGTTTTCGCTGTAGCGCAGCGGCCCGAGCTTCTCGGAAAAGCCGAACTCGGTGACCATGCGGCGAGCAAGGCCGGTGGCGCGTTTGATGTCGTCGGCGGCGCCGGTCGTGACGTGCTCCGGACCGAAGATCAGCTCCTCGGCGACGCGGCCGCCGAATAGGCTCGCCAACATCGCCTCGATCTCGAGCTTCGATTGCGAGTACTTGTCGCGCTCGGGCAGGAACATGGTGATGCCCAGCGCGCGGCCGCGCGGGATGATCGTCACCTTGTGCAGGGGCTCGTGGCCTTCGAGATAAAGCATGCAGAGCGCGTGGCCAGCCTCGTGAAAGGCGGTCAGCTTTTTCTCGTCTTCGGTCATCACCATGGAGCGCCGCTCGGCGCCCATCATGACCTTGTCCTTGGCCTGCTCGAATTCGCTCATCGCCACCGAGCGTTTGCCGCGGCGCGCCGCCATCAGCGCCGCCTCGTTGACAAGGTTGGCGAGATCGGCGCCCGAGAAACCGGGCGTGCCGCGCGCGATGATCTTCGGATCGACATCCGAGGACAGCGGCACCTTGCGCATATGGACCTTCAAAATCTTCTCGCGGCCGACGACGTCGGGGTTGGGCACGACGACCTGGCGGTCGAAGCGGCCAGGCCGCAATAGCGCGGGATCGAGCACGTCGGGTCGGTTGGTCGCGGCGATAAGGATCACGCCCTCATTGGCCTCGAACCCGTCCATCTCGACGAGCAGCTGGTTGAGGGTCTGCTCGCGCTCGTCGTTGCCGCCGCCAAGGCCGGCGCCGCGATGACGGCCGACCGCGTCGATTTCGTCGATGAAGATGATGCAGGGCGCGTTCTTCTTGCCCTGCTCGAACATGTCGCGCACCCGGCTGGCGCCGACGCCGACGAACATCTCGACGAAGTCCGAGCCGGAGATGGTGAAGAACGGCACGTTGGCCTCGCCGGCGATGGCGCGGGCGAGCAAGCGTCTTGCCGGTGCCGGGCGGGCCGACGAGCAGCACGCCCTTCGGGATCTTGCCGCCGAGGCGCTGGAATTTCTGCGGGTCCTTCAGGTACTCGACGATTTCCTCGAGTTCCTGCTTGGCCTCGTCGATGCCGGCGACGTCCTCGAACGTGACGCGGCCGACCTTCTCGGTCAGCAGGCGCGCGCGGCTCTTGCCGAAGCCCATCGCGCGGCCGCCGCCGCCCTGCATCTGGCGCATGAAGAAGATCCACACGCCGATGAGCAGCAGCATCGGGAACCACGAGACGAGAATGCCAAACAGCGACGGCACATTCTCGTCCAAGCGGCGCGGCGGTGATCTTGACGCCCTTGTCCATCAGCCGGTTGACCAGGCCGGGATCGTTCGGCGCGTAGGTCGTGAAGGCGCGGCCATCGGTGAAATGGCCGGTGATGTTGCTGCCCTGGATGGTGACGTCGGTTACCTGGCTTTTGCCGACATCGGCGACGAATTCCGAGAACGGCAGCGTCGATTGCGGGCCCCGGGTCGACGAGGTCTGAAACAGGTTGAACAGCGCGACAAGGAGCAGGCCGATGACAATCCAGAGGGCGAGATTCTTGCCGAAATTGTTCACGCCGGCCCCTTCCTCACTCCAGCCCACGTCGACTAGGGTCGACTTTACCGCGAATCCTGCGCCACCAAACATAGGATGCCTTCGTGATTAAACAACTGTAAAGCCCGCTCCGCACAACGGTTCCACCGGCAGAAAACGCAATCTCCGGCAAAGTGCCCGATCGTGAACGCCGATAGCCAAGATGCGGGACCGCGGCCAGCCCGTCCCCGTCCCAAAGCGCCAGCAGCGCAGGATAAACAAGCCTTGGCAATGGGTTATTCTCGGTCACGGCATGCCGACCGAGCCGGGCGACACCCTCCGATCCAAGGTAGGAAAGGGTGATTGGAGTGCTCGCGTTCGCCGGCAACACGGCGCGAAAACGGCGATCCCATAGGGTGCTGACGCCGGGGTCAAGACGCAGCGGCGCGACGGCGCGTTCAGTCTCGCGCAGCACGAGAACACGGCCGCGCCATGGCACGAAGACGGCAGCCACCCAAGGTGCGGGCGCGGGCCGGCATCTCGGCCAGCGCAACGCCCAGCCGGGCGAGACGCTCGCGCCGCAGCGGGTACGCCCCGCCGCCGATCGCCCTCGCGACCCGACCGAGCGCGCGTTCGCCAAGCTCGCCGGCGGCGCCGATCTGCACCGGCTCGACAACCGCGAACCCCGCGGGATGCAGGGTCACCGCGCGTGCGAGCAGGGCCGCCAGGGCGCGCTCGCGCGCGATCCGCCGCCCGGCATAGGCGGCGGCGGCTTTCACTGTCCTGTCGACGGCAGCGGCATCGAGGCTGTCGCGGATGCGAACGCGCTCGAAGGCCGGGTTGCTGTTGCTCGGGTCGCGCAGATAGGGCTGCCGCTCGGCGTCGAGGAAGGCGGCGAGCCGCGCCCGGGATACGCCGAGCAGCGGCCGCACCAGCCGCAAGCCGGCGAGTTCGCGCACCGCGGCGATTCCGGCGAGGCCATCGCCGGCGCTGCCGGCGCGCTCGCGGATCAGATAGGTTTCGGCTTGGTCCTCGCGTTGATGCGCGGTCAACAGATGCAGACAGCCCTCGGCCGAGCAGCGCTCGGCGAGCAGCCGGTAGCGCGCCGCCCGCGCCGCCTCCTGGATACCGGTCGTGGGTTTCGGCCCGTCCCAGACCAGCACCGCATGTGCAATGCCGCGGGTTGCGAGCCAATGGCCGACTGTCGCCGCCTCGTCGGCGCTTTCGGGACGCAGCCCATGATCCACGGTCAGCGCCACGGCGCGGCCCCCGCGCTCGCGCGCCCAACGGTCCGCGAGGATGCCCAAAGCGAGGCTGTCGGGACCACCCGAAACGGCGACGGCGATGAAGGGCCGCGGCTCGAAACCGCCCAGCGCGGCCATGACGGCGGCGAATTCGCCCCGGGTAAGGGCCGAGGGCAGATCAGCAGCCAAGACGCTTGCGCTCGGCGACGGCGCGATCCTTGATCGAGGCGGCGGCATGGGGGAATTGCTGGTCGAGCTGGGCCAGGGCGACACAGGCGTTCTTCTTCTGGTCGGCGCGAGCCAACGACATGCCGAGCATCAGCAGATCGTCCGCCGCCCGGGCGCCTTTGGGATAGCGCTTGTAGCCATCGGCGAACGCGGTGGCGGCGTCCATGTACCTGTTGCGCGCATAGAAGGTCTCGCCCAGGAAATATTGGGCATTGGCGGCGAGCGGGTCTTTCGGGTGCGCGGCAATGAAGGCCTTGAGCGCGGCCTCGGCGGCGGCATAGTCCGCCTGCTTGACCAGCCCGACCGCGGCGTTGAATTGCTGCGTCGGCGAACCGGTGGCAGGGCGGCGGCTCGGCGCTGGCGGTCGAGGGCGGCGGCGGGGCGGCCGCGGCGGACCGGCGCCGGGCGGGGTCAGGGTATTGAAGATCGGCGTCGGCGCGCCAGGCGCAGGCACGACTGTCCCGGGCGAGGGCATCAATGAGGTCGGTGGCGCGGTAGCGGACGGGGTGCTGGCCGGGGCGGTGGATGGCGGTTCTGGAAATCGGGGCGGCGGCGGCACCCCCGCCGCCGCGGTTCCGGTCATCTGGCTAAAGCGCACGTCGAAGTCTGAGTTGATCTGCTCGATCCGTTGTTTCAACTGGTCGAGCCCGTTGCTGACTTGCTCCAGCCGGCCAGTCAGGTCGCGCATCTGCGACTCGAGATGTTCCATGCGGATTTCAAGGCTCGCGGAAGCGCTCGGATCGGCCGGTCCCGGGGCATTCGGCGTCGGCGCGCCGCGATAGACCTGCCGCTGCAGCATGTTGAGATCGCGTTCGAGGCGATCGAGACGGTCGCCGATCGACTGGGCGGAAGACGCGGCCGGCAACAGCACCAGCGCGACCAGCGCGCCTAAGCCGAAACAGGTACTCAGAAGGTTCGCACCGGGGAACATACGACGACGCCTCACGCGACCGGCGGACGATCCGAACCGCATCGCGCCGCGTCAGGCCGTCCGGGCACCCGCCCGCGGCCCAACGCGAGCAGGTTCGCCACTCGCCCAACCAACTGGTACCGCTGGTTTTAGGCAAAACGAGGGCGCCATGCGGCAGGCCGCCACAGCCGCCCTCGATCCTTGACCTTGGGGCTCGCTAGCCGCCGTTGACGGTGGTGATGCCAACGCGGTTCTGGGCGTAGCCTTCTTCGCTCGAGCCGACGACGATCGGCCGCTCCTTGCCGTAGCTGATCGTATGGATGCGCGCCGATGGGATACCGAGCGCGACGAGGACGTTCTTGACCGCCGCGGCACGGCGTTCGCCCAGCGCCAAGTTGTATTCGCGGGTACCGCGCTCGTCGCAATGGCCCTCGATGGTGACGCTCACTTGCGAGTAGCGCTTCAACCATTCGGCCTGCCGCTGCAGGATCTGCTGGCCCTCGGACGAGATGTCAGATTGATCGTAGGCGAAGAACACGCGATCGCCCGCGGTTGCCGCGAGGTCCTGCTGCGAGCCTGGCGCGTAGCTGGTCGAGGGACCCATGGCGTGGGGGCCCGGGCCGGGCGCCGGCGGCGGATTGCTACTGCACGCCGCAAGCAGAAGAACTGCCGCAGTTATTCCGATCACTCTTATAAGCATCTTCAAGTCTCCTTCGTCGGATCGGTTGTCAAAACCCCAGTAGCGGGAATGGTCCTAGGCTAAAAATCGCGCTATCGGCAAACGGAGCATTAGACCCTGAGGCGCAAAAGCGCGCGGACTATACCCGCATGTTCTACCGAAGCAAGGGTGACCAGGCCGGATCGGAAGCATCTCCCGGCGTTGGAATCTCGCGTTGATTAGATCCGGTCAAGTCGATGGTGAATAACCGAGAACCGCCACCATGGCCGCTCTTGTCGGTCGGGCTGCCGCGAAAGTACATCAGCACGCGTCCGTTCGGCGCCCAGGTTGGTCCCTCGACCAGGAAGTCCTTGGTCAATAGCCGTTCGCCCTTGCCGTCCGGCTGCATCACTCCAATGAAGAACGAGCCCCCGTCAATCTTGGTGAAGGCGATCAGGTCGCCGCGCGGCGACCATACCGGCGTCGCGTATTTTCCCGTGCCGAAGCTGATGCGTTGGATGCCGCTACCGTCCGAGTTCATCACATAAAGCTGCTGCGAACCACCGCGGTCGGAGTTGAACGCGATCTTGGTGCCGTCGGGCGAGAAGCACGGCGAGGTGTCGATCGCGGTACCGTCGGTAATGCGGGTCGCACGGCGCGTCCGCAGATCCATGACATAGATGTTGCTGGCGCCGTTCTCGGCGCGGCTCAGAACGACACGGTTGCCGTCGGGAGAGAAGCGCGGCGCAAACGACATGCCGGGAAAATCGCCGATCGATTCCTGTTGCCCGGTATCGATGTTGTAGAGAAAGACCCGCGGCGTGCCGCCCGCGTAGGAGAGATAGGTGATTTCCTGCACCGAGGGCGAGAACCGCGGCGTCAGCACTAGTGCTTGCCCGTTCGTCAAATACTGATGGTTGGCGCCATCCTGGTCCATGATCGCCAGCCGCTTGACCCGGTTTTGCGCCGGGCCGGACTCGGCGATATAGACGATGCGGGTGTCGAAATAGCCGTCCTCGCCGGTGATGCGCTTGTAGATTTCGTCGGCGATGATGTGGGCGATGCGCCGCCAGTTTTGCTTGGTCGTGGTGTAGGCGAAGCCGGCCAGCTGCTGCTCGGCGTAGACATCCCACAGCCGGAACTCGACCCGAGCCTTGCCGTCGGGCTGCATCTGCACCGTGCCGGTGACCAGCGCCTGGGCGTTGATCTGCCGCCAGTCGCCGAAGCGCGGCGGGGCGCCCGCCGCGACGTTCTGGATGAAACTCTTCGGATCGAGCGGCTGAAACAGGCCCGAACTCTGCAGATCGTTGGAGACGACGCCGGCGATGTCCGAGCCCATCTGCGCGGCGGCGCCGTCGCCGGGAAACGCGGGGATCGCGATCGGCACCGGCTGCGACACGCCGTGAGTGATGTCGATGTGCACTTCCGCGCGCGCCGGCGTCGTCATCATCAAGGCGACGAGCGCGAGCGCCCCCCAAAAAGCGCTTGATGCTCTGCTGACACGGATCATTGGATGTCCTTTGGGCTGAAATCGACCACGAGGTCCTTCCACGTCGCGTACTTCTCGGGGGGCAGTTTCAGCGGCGTACAATTCGGGTTGAAGAAAGCGCGCCGAGCGCTTTCGGCGGCGGCGCGCCACAGCGGGTCGCCCATGCGCCCTTGATCGACGATGTCGGCGCGGGTGACGGTGCCATCCTGCTGCACCTGGGCGCGGATTTCGACCACCATATCCTTGGCGTCGCGCGCGCCGGCATTGATGTTCCAGCAGCGCGCGATCTGCTCGCGCACGAGATCGAGCTCGCTGGCGGTCAGCTGGCTGCCGAGCGGCGCGTGCGGCTGCGAGGAGGGCGGCGCGGCGGCGGCGACCTGCTGGCGGCGCGGCGGCGCGTCGGGTTGCGGGATCGGCGCGGCCTTGGTCAGGTTCTTAAGCAGCGAATTGAAGGCGGCGGTATCCGCCTTAGTGTCCGGCTTCTGGTCGGCCGGCGGAGCTGGCGGCGCCTTGGTCTTGGCCTCGGCCTTCTTGGGCTCTGGCTTGGGCGGAGGTGGCGGCGGGGCCTGCGCCTCCACCGGTTTGGGTGGCGGCGGAGGCGGCGTCTTGTCGGGCTGCTGCTGAGCGTTCTCGGCGGCGGCGGGCGGCGGCGGGGTCGCCGACGGCGGCGCGGCCGGGGTCGGCGGAGGCGGTGTGGGTTTCGGGATCGGAACCGGCGCCGGGGCGGCGTTGACCGGCGTGTCGGGCTTGGCGTTGGGCCGCGGCATGTTGGGGTTGAGCTTGGTCGCGCGGGTCTCGGGAGCGATGGTGACGAGTTCGACCGCGATCGGCTGATCGTCGGGGATATGCGGGCGGAACAGACTGGGCAGACCGACGATGATCAGCACGAAGATGCCGATATGCATCGCCGCCGAGGCGATGATGCCGCCGCGCGGCATCGGTTCGGCGGCGCTCGGTGTCGAGCGGCACGCCGCGTTCGAGCACCATCACGCTCATCGGCGTCGGCCTCCGGCTCCGCCTCAGCGCCCGCCGGGCTTCGCCGGCGTCTGGCCCTTCGGCGCCTCGGCGACGAGCGAGACCTTGCGGAACCCGGCATTGCTGATGAGGCTCATCACCTCGAGCACCTTGCCGTAGTTGATGTCCTTGTCGCCGCGCACATAAAGCACGGCGTCGGGGTTGGAGCCGGTGATCGCCTGCAGCCGCTCGACCAGCGAATCGATCGGGACGCTGGTCTCCTGGATGAAGATCTGGCCCTCCTTGTTGACGGTGATGACGGTCGGCTCCTTGGGCTCGTTGATCGGCGGCGCCGCGGTCTGCGGCAGGTCGACCGGGACGCCGACGGTCAACAGCGGGGCCGTCACCATGAAGACGACGAGCAGCACCAGCATGACGTCGACCAGCGGGGTGACGTTGATGTCGGCCATCGGGCGGTAGCGCCCGCGGCCATTGCCCCTCGCCTGGCTCAGCGCCATCGGCTACGGCCTCTCGTCCAGCTGGCGCGACAGGATCGCGCTGAATTCGGTGGCGAAGGCCTCGAGCCGGCCCGCGTAGCGGCTGAAGTCGGACGACAGCTTGTTGTAGGCGACGACCGCCGGGATCGCGGCGACAAGGCCGAGCGCGGTCGCGAACAGCGACTCGGCGATGCCCGGAGCGACCACCGCGAGGCTGGTGTTCTTCGACGCGGCGATCGACTGGAAGCTGTCCATGATGCCCCAGACCGTGCCGAACAGGCCGACGAAGGGCGCGGTCGAGCCGACCGTCGCCAGATAGGCCATAAACCGCTCGGCGCGTTCCATCTCGCGGCCGACGGTGACGTTCATCACCCGCTCGATGCGCTGCTGCAGGCTGGCGCGCATATTCGCGGTGCCCAAGAGCCCCTTGGCGGCGCTGCGCCGCCATTCGCGCATCGCCGCGGCAAACACCGCGCTCATCGGGTCGAGCGGGCGCTGGCCGACGCGGTCGAACAGATCGTCGAGCGACCCGCCCGACCAGAAGGTCTCCTCGAAGCTCGCCGCCGCCGCGCGCAGGCGTCTGAGGCGCAGCGCCTTGTCGAAGATCACCGCCCACGACCAGAACGAGGCGGCCAGCAGCAGCACCATCACCAGCTTGACGATGATGTCCGACTGGGCGACCAGGTCGAGGATCGAGAGGGTGTGCGACACGGTACCGGGAAGTTGCGTGGTTTCAAGCGGCTGCATTCTTGGCGGGCCTTTATGGCGTCATTTGGACGATCAGCATGCGAATTGAGGCAACACTAAGTTGCGGCGCAACTATGGCGGGGAACGGTCGGTCGTGAGCACGGCGCGCAGCGCGCTCGGCAGGCGGCGCGGCCTCCCGTCGCGGCCGATGCAGGCGACGAGGATGTCGAGATCCGCCAGCACTTCGCCGTCGCGGCAAACCTGCTGGTGCACGGTGAGGGTCGCGGCGCCGATCTCGGTGAGCCTGGTATCGACGGTCAGCGCATCTTCGAGCCGGGCCGGGGCGCGGTATTCGACCGAGCAGCGCCGCACCGCGAAGCCGACCCCTTCCTCGGCCCCAAGCTTGCGGTGCGGGAAACCGAGGCTGCGCAGCATCTCGCTGCGCCCGCGCTCGGCGAATTTGAGGTAGTTGGCGTGATAGACGATGCCGCCGGCGTCGGTGTCCTCGTAATAGACGCGCAGCGGAAAGCTATGAGCGAGCGCGCTCACGGCTCGTCCCCGGCGGCGATGAGCGGCGCCAGCAGGTCGAACTGGCCCGGCACGGACGCCGGCACCGGCAGATCGAGATGGCGGTACGCGGTCTCGGTCAGCATGCGGCCGCGCGGGGTGCGGTGGACAAACCCCTCCTGCACCAGATAGGGCTCGATCACCTCCTCGATGACGTCGCGCTGGTCGCCGAGCGCCGCCGCCATGGTCTCGACCCCGACCGGGCCGCCGCCGTAATTCTCGGCGATGCAGCGCAGATAGCGCCGGTCCATGCCGTCGAGGCCGCGGGCATCGACGTCGAGCCGCGCCAGCGCCTGATCGGCCGCCGCGGCGCCGATCGAGGCCCAGCCCTGCATCGCGGCGAAATCGCGGATGCGGCGCAGCAGGCGCATCGCCACGCGCGGCGTGCCGCGGGCGCGGCGGGCGATCTCGGCGGCGCCGTCCGGCTCCAGCGCCAGGGCCAGCACCCGGGCGCCGCGCGCCACGATCAGCGCCAGCTCGGCCGGCTCGTAGAACACCAGGCGCAGCGGGATGCCGAAGCGCTCGCGCAGCGGCCGGGTGATGAGGCCCGAGCGCGTCGTCGCCCCGACCAGCGTAAACGGCGGCAGGTCGATGCGCACCGAGCGCGCGCCCGGCCCCTCGCCGATGATGAGGTCGAGCTGAAAATCCTCCATCGCCGGGTAGAGCACTTCCTCGACCGCCGGCATCAGCCGGTGGATTTCGTCGATGAACAGGACGTCGCGCGGCTGCAGGCTGGTGAGCAGCGCCGCGAGGTCGCCGGCGCGCTGGATCACCGGCCCGGAGGTCGCGCGGAACCCGACCCCCAGTTCGCGGGCGACGATCTGCGCCAGGGTGGTCTTGCCGAGCCCCGGCGGCCCCGAGAACAGCACGTGGTCGAGCGCCTCGCCGCGGCTCTTCGCGGCGCCGATAAAGACCGTGAGGTTGTCGCGCAGCTGCTTCTGGCCGACGAACTCGCCGAGGGTTTGCGGCCGGATCGACGCGTCGGGCGCGTCCTGCGCGCCCGGCTCGGGCGCGACGAGGCGCTCGGGAACCGCGCTCACGTCAGCGTCCTCCGCGGCGGCTGCGGTCATCGCGCCCTGCGCCAGCTCCTGCAGCCCGGCGCGGATCAGCGCATCGACCTGGGCGCCGTCACCGAGACGGCGCGAAGCGGCCGCGACCGCGCCAAACGCCTCGGCGCGGCGGTAGCCGAGATTGACCAGCGCCGAGACCGCGTCGCCGGTCGGGCCGGCATCGGCCGCCGCCGGTGCCGGCGCCCCTGCATTGGTCGCGACGAGCGC
This sequence comes from uncultured Alphaproteobacteria bacterium, assembly GCA_963773625.1. Classification (GTDB taxonomy): domain Bacteria; phylum Pseudomonadota; class Alphaproteobacteria; order ATCC43930; family CGMCC-115725; genus DATARH01. The sequence goes on from CAVZCJ010000001.1 coordinate 299,494, forward strand.
CAAGCCGCCGACCTTGTCCTTCAGTTCGTTGACGATGCGCGCGGCGAGCTTGGGCCCGACCCCGTCGGCGCGCGCCAGCATGGCCGGTCCTGCGCCACGATCGCCAGGGTCAGGTCGTTCGGCGCGACGACCGAGAGGATCGCCAGCGCCAGCCGCGCGCCGACCCCCTGCACCGTCGTCAGCAGCCGGAACCAGTCGCGCTCGGCGGCATCGACAAAGCCGTAGAGATGGATGTGGTCCTCGCGCACATGCGTCTCGACCAGGAGCCGCGCTGGGCTGCCGGGAGGCGGCAGCTGGCCGAGCGTGCGGCCGGAGCAGAAGCAGAGATAGCCGACGCCGCCGACATCGATCACCGCGCCCTCGGGGCCGATATGGTCGAGAATGCCGGTCAGCTTGGCGATCATCGTCCGACCTGTGACCCTTTTGGCTGCCAGGCATTCAGCGTGCCAACGCGGTGGGCGTGGCAGATCGCCACCGCCAGCGCGTCGGCGGCGTCGGCCTTGACGACGGTGCAGCCGGGCAACAGCCGCCGCACCATCAGCTCGACCTGCGATTTCTCGGCATGGCCGGCGCCGACCACCGATTTCTTGACGAGGTTGGCGGAATATTCGGCGACCGGCAGCCCGCGCTCGGCCGGCGCCAGCAGCACCACGCCGCGCGCGACGCCGAGCTTCAACGTCGTGGCCGCGTTCTTGTTGACGAAGGTCTCCTCGACCGCCGCCTCGTCGGGCCGGAAGCGCTCCAGCACCTCGGTGATCTGACGGAACAACACGACGAGGCGCTCGCCCATCGGCAGATCGACCGGGGCGCTGACGACCCCGTCGGCGACATGGGTGAGCCGGTTGCCGTCGACGTCGATGACGCCCCAGCCGGTATGGCGAAGCCCGGGATCGAGACCGAGAACGCGCATCGGCTTACCTGCTCGTCCTTCCCGCGGAAGCGGGAAGCTGCACGGGCGATGTGCGTCCTTCGAGATGCGACCCTTCGGGCCGCTCCTCAGGATGAGGGTAGTTAGCGGGTGGCATCACCAACTTACCTCATCCTGAGGTGCTTCGCGCAGCGAAGCCTCGAAGGACGCGATGTCGCCTGTCCGGGATCATCATCACGCGCTCAGCCGCGCCATGACGTCTTCGGCCACTTCGAAATTGGCGTAGACGTTCTGAACGTCGTCGCTGTCTTCCAAGGTTTCGAGCAGCTTGAAGAGGCTGGTCGCGGTTTCCTCATCGACCGGCGACGAGGTTTTCGGCCGCCACACCAGCTTGGCCGAGTTCGCCGCGCCGAACCGCTGTTTCGAGCGCGTCGCGCACCGCATTGAAATCGTCGGGGCCGGAGAGCACGACGTGGCGCTCGTCCTCGCTCTCGACATCGCTGGCGCCGGCCTCGATCCCGGCTTCGAGCATGTCGTCGGCGCTGGCCGCGGCGGCCGGATAGACGATCTCGCCGACCCGGTCGAACATGAAGCTCACGGAATTGGTCTCGCCGAGCGCGCCCGAGGATTTGGTGAAGGCGGCGCGGATGTCGCTGGCGGTGCGGTTGCGGTTGTCGGTCAGCGCCTCGACGATGACCGCGACCCCGCCTGGCCCATAGCCCTCGTAGCGCACCTCGTCGTAATTCTCGCCGTCGCCGCCGCCGGCGCCGCGCTTGATCGCGCGCTCGACCGTGTCCTTCGGCATGTTGGCCTGCCGCGCCGCGAGCACCGCGGCGCGCAATCGCGGGTTGGCGTTGGGGTCGGGCAGCCCCATCCGCGCGGCGGTGGTCAGCTCGCGGATGATCTTGGTGAACACCTTGCCGCGCTTCTTATCCTGCGCGCCCTTGCGGAACATGATGTTCTTGAATTGCGAATGGCCGGCCATCCCGTACCCGTCCCCTCAAACCTTCTTGCGCGCGGCTGAAATTCCGCCGCGCGAGCCATTGTCGCAACATCGCGGCGTAGCAATCCAATATGGCAGGATTGCGGCACCTCGGCGAAGCCGGGCGCGGAGTTCTTGCTGTTCTCGCGCGTTAGCGAGGTTTTGCCTGCCAAGTCCTCGGCAATAAAGGCGAATCGTTGCCGCTGATCAGCCCCCTCGGCATCTCCCGCGCGGTTAGATTTCGCTATGCTACGTTAAGCGGCTGCGGCTATCCTAGGCCATATGCGATTCGACGACGGAAGACCGGAGCATCTGACCGCAGGGCAGCGAGCCTTCTTCGCCCGACGGCCCGATTTCAAAAAGGCGGAGAACTGCTTCCGCAAAGCCACAGAAGCCCCTCCAGCTGACGGCGAAGGGTATGATTGGGTGGGCGAAGCCTACCATTGGGTTGGCTGGCGCTCTGGCACGGCAGGGACGGCTCGGCGAAGCATGCGAGGCCTCTGCCCGGGCCATCGAGCGATTGCCCTTGGACCCGCGCCCGATGATTTTCCTCGCTAGGTACTTGCACGACCTGCACAAAGACGCCGAGGCATTGCCTTGGATCGAAAAGGGTGTGGCGCTGAAACCCCATTATGGGGAGCCGGCCTCCCGTCTGCTGCTGGCTGAAATTTATGAGAGCTTGGGGCGCGTCGACGACGCCATCGAGCAGTGGAAGCAGGTAAAGGAAATGCCGCCCGAATATCCGGACTACCGCCATCCCAGCAGCGGCCGCGAAACGAAAGCTGGTGGAGTACGCTCGCCGGCAACGCGGGCGAAAAGAAACGTAGTGCTGTTGGAGTGGCGTTCTAAGCCGCAGCTTCCGCGCCCTCCTCGCCGCCGTAGCGCTGCGCGAGGTCGGCGACCTCCTCGGGCGCGATCTTCTTGAACAGCGGCGGCGGCACGGTGAATTTGTGACCGGGCTGCAGGGTTTGCAATTCCGTAGGGACCCCCACTGACGGCCAATAATTCTCGGCGACCTCGATGCCAAGCGCCTGACGCAGCCGCGCGCAGGTATCGGGGATGATCGGTGAGCCAACGATCGCGTAGAGCCGAATGAGGTTGATGGCAACGCGCAGGATGACCGCGGCGCGGTCCTTGTCGGTCTTGATCGCGGTCCACGGCGCGGCGTGATCGACATAGACGTTGCCGAGGACCCACAGCTCGCGCAGCGCCTCGGCCGCGCGGCGCAACTGCATGGCCTCCAGAGCGGCGCTGTATCGCCGAAGCCCGTCGAGCAGATCGGCCGCGAGTTTGAATTCCATATCGCCGGGCTCGCCGCCCGCCGGCACCGCGTCGCCAAACCGCGCGCTGCAGAATGCAGCGTGCGGTTGACGAAATTGCCGAGCACGTCGGCCAGGTCCTTGTTGCACACCCCGGCGAAGCCGCTGAAGGTGAACGAGGCGTCGTCGGTCTCCGGCGCGTTGGCGATCAGGTAATAGCGCCAGTAGTCCGCCGGGTATCCTCCAGCGCCTGGTCCATGAAGATGCCGCGCTTCTGGCAGGTCGAGAACTTGCCGCCGTAGTAGTTGAGCCAGTTGAAAAGCCCTTGAGGTGGTCGACCAGCTTCCACGGCTCGCCCGAGCCCATGATCGTCGCCGGGAAGCTGACCGTGTGGAACGGCACGTTGTCCTTGCCCATGAACTCGACATAGCGGACGTCGTCGGCGTCGTACCACCAGCGCTTCCAGTCGCGCTCGCCGGGCTTCGCGTCGGCCCATTCCTTGGTCGCGCCGATATATTCGATCGGCGCGTCGAACCAGACGTAGAACACCTTGCCCTCGAAGCCGCGGCCGGTCGACCGGCACGCCCCATTCCAGGTCGCGGGTGATGCCGCGGTCCTGCAGCCCCTCGTCCAGCCATTCTTGGCGATCGAGCTGACCAGCAGCGGCCAGTCGCTTGCGCGTGTCGATCCACTCGCGCGAGCCGGTCGGCGAGCTCGGCTGCTTCAGAAACAGATGCTTGGTCTCGCGGACTTCGAGGTTGCTTGCTGCCCGAGATCGCCGAGCGCGGCTCGATCAGGTCGGTCGGGATCGAGCAGCCGGGTGCAGTTCTCGCACTGGTCGCCGCGCGCCGTTCGCGTAGCCGCAATGCGGGCAGGTGCCGATGACGTAGCGGTCGGGCAGGAAGCGGCCGTCGTCGACCGAATAGACCTGCGGCAGCGTCCGCTCCTCGATGAACCCGGCTTCCTCGAGCCGGTGGCGAAATGCTGGGTCAGCTCGTGGTTCTGCGGCGACGAGGTGCGCCCGAAATAGTCGAACGACAGCCCGAAGTCGCGCTAGATCTGCGCCTGCATCCGTGCTGCTTGGCGCAATATTCCTCGACCGGCATGCCGGCTTCGAGCGCGGCGAGCTCGGCCGGCGTGCCGTGCTCGTCGGTGGCGCAGATGAACAGCGTCTCGTTGCCGCGTCGCGCGCATGAAGCGCGCGTAGACGTCGGCCGGCAGCATCGAGCCGACCAGATTGCCGAGATGCTTGATGCCGTTGATGTACGGCAGCGCCGAGGTGATCAGAACTTTGGCCATGCCGCTCTATATCACGGAAGCGGCACGTACGGCGCGAGGCGGCCGCCAAGCCGCACCGGCTCGATCCGGCGGGTGAGACCGGTCTGGTCGTCGATGACGATGAAGGCGCCGCACAGCGTCCCCTCGCCGCCCTCGGCGACCTGCGGCTTGTTGCCGGTCGGCATCTTGGTGACGAAGCGGCGGATCGACGGCTCCTTCTGCATGCCGATCACCGAGTCGTAATTGCCGCACATGCCGAGATCGCTGATGTAGCCGGTGCCGCCCGGCAGCACCTGGTGATCGGCGGTCGGGATATGGGTATGGGTGCTGACCACCGCCGATACGCGGCCGTCGCAATAATGGCCGAACGCCGCCTTCTCGCTGGTCGCCTCGGCGTGGAAGTCGACAACGATCGCCGTCCCGGGCCCGAGCGCCTGACCGGCGACGATCGCGTCGAGGCCGCGGAACGGGCAGTCGAGCGCGTCCATGAACAGCCGGCCCATCAGATTGACGACCAGCAGCCTGCGCCCGTCGGCGAGCCGGTGCAGGCAGCTCCCCGCGCCCGGCGTGCCGGGCGGGAAATTCGCCGGCCGCAGCAGGCGCGGCTCGCGCTCGATATAGGGGATTATCTCGCGCTGGTCCCAGGCATGGTTGCCGGTGGTCAGCACATCGGCGCCGGCGTCGTAAAGCTCGCCGCAGATCTTCTCGGTGAGACCGAAGCCGTGCGCCGCGTTCTCGGCGTTGACGACCGCGACGTCGATCGCGAGGTCGCGGCGCAGCCCCGGCAGATGCGCCTTCACCGCGTCGCGCCCGGGGCGGCCGACGACATCGCCGAGAAGGATGATGTTCATAGTCTCATCGTGTCATTGCGAGGAGCACATCGCGCGACGCGGCAATCTCGATCGGAGTGCGTGCCTGGCATAGGATTGCCTCGCTTTGCTCGCAATGACGGCTCGTTGAAAGTGCGAACGGAGCCGCCTCGGCCGTCGTCCTTGTAATTCCCTCGTGGCCCGCCATTGCAGGTGGGAGCCATATAACGGAACCAGGGCTCCGACAGTGACAGCCCCCATGAGGTTGGAATCGGCCCCAGGGTATTTGTAGGCCTAACGCACCGCGCAGCCCCGCTCGCAACGCTATTAGCTAGGAAGATTTCGAGCCGCGCCGCAATGGCCTCGATGCGCTCGGCGATACCGCGGATGCCGCTCGCCATCGCCGCCGAGACGTCAGGGCCCGCGACACGGCCGCCGCCGCGCTGGACGAGGTCGTTGGTATCGGACAGCTCGTCGGCGATGACCAGCGCGGCGAGCAGGATGAGCCGCGCCTCGCCGATCTGCCCGTGCACCTTGACGAACTCGCCGACCTTGCCGTCGACGTAGGAAGCGAGGCGGCGGATGCGCGGCTCTTCGCCATCGGCGACGGTCAGCGGGAAGGCGCGGCCGTTGATCGTAATCACGACCTCCGCCATCTCAGCACTCCTCATCGAGAGCCTGGCTGATCTTGGCGAGCGCCACTTCGACGCGGGCGACGATCTGCGCCGCGGTCGCCTCGATCTTGCCAGCCTCGGCGGCGCGCTCGGCCTGCAGCCGCGCCGCCGCGTCGCTGTCGCCAAGTTGCGGCGCCGCTTCAAGTCGCAGGACCGCACGCTCCAGTTCCGCAAGGGCGTCGTCGAGGTCGCTCATGCCTGCATCTTATGCAGAGCACGGCGAACTGCGTCAACGCGCTAGCGGCAAGTTTTTCCCAGGGCGATATAACTCAGCGCACCCGTTCGTATTTCTGCAACGAGCGGATGTAATCGGGCCGCGGCGTGTCCGGATAGAATTGCGGCCATTGCGTCCACGACACCTCGCCGACATAGAGATCGCCGCGCGAGTCGACGGCCATTCCGTGCGGGCCAAGGAACGCGGTCGGCGCGGTGCCGGCATGCCGGTCACCGAACCGCGACAGCAGATTGCCCTTGTGGTCGACGATGCTGACCCGCGGCCCGAGATTGCCGACATCTCGGTTGACCGCCTGCACCGGCCCCAATTCGCCGATGTAACAAACCGGGTGGTGGGCATAGTCCATGTACATGCCGCACGGGCGGTGCAGGTTGTTCCACTGCGCCTCGTACTTGCCGTTGCCGTCGAACACCTGGACCCGGTGGTTTTCGCGGTCGGCGACATAGACCCAGCCATCGGCGTCGGTGCAGATGTTGTGAACGATGTTGAACTCGCCCGGCATCGACCCGCTCTCGCCCCACGACATCAGCAATTTGCCGTCCGGCGAATATTTGTGGACCCGCGAATTGCCGTAGCCGTCCGAGACGTAGATCTCGCCCTTCGGCGACAGCGCGGTATGGGTGCAGCGATGGAACGGCTCGCCCGACATATAGGGCGCCGGCTTGCCGGGAACGCCGAGCTCCAGCAGCACCTTGCCGTCCTCGAGCCGGCATTTGCGCACGAAATGGCCGCCGTCGTCGGTCAGGTAGATCGAGTCGTCGGGGCCCATGTGGACGCCGTGCGCCCGCGGGTACTGCCCCTCGCCCCATGACCGCAGGAAATTACCCTGGCGGTCGAACACCATCATCGGGTGCTCGCCGCGATTGAAGACGTAGACGTTGTCGTTCTTGTCGCAGCCGACCGCGCCGACTTCCTTGAACGACCAGCCGGCGGGCAGCTTCGCCCAGTTCTCGATGATCCGGTACTTGTAGTCGCCGTCTCCGACGATGATGTCCGCCATGGTCTATCCTCCCCGATGCGCTGTCACGAAACCTAGCCAAAGGGCTGCTAGGACACAATCGACGGCACGGTGCGGGAGCCATGCGCCGGGCGTTTGCGGTCGAGACAATGAAGGGTAGAGTGCCGGCATGAGCGAAGCAGCCCCGACAACCTCAGCAGCCTCCCCCCTCCCCGCGGCTCGGGACCCGCATTTGCGGCGCATGGCCAACGCCCTGCGCGCGCTGGCCATGGATGCGGTCGAAAAGGCCAAATCCGGCCATCCCGGCATGCCGATGGGCATGGCCGACATCGCCACCGTGCTGTTCAGCCGGTTCCTCAACTTCGATCCGAGCGAGCCCGATTGGCCTGACCGCGACCGCTTCGTGCTGTCGAACGGGCACGGCTCGATGCTGCTCTACGGGCTCTTGCACCTGACCGGCTATCCCGACATGACGATGGACGAGCTGAAGCATTTCCGCCAGCTCGGCAGCAAGACCGCCGGCCATCCCGAGCGCGGGCTGGCGCCCGGGATCGAGGTGACGACCGGGCCGCTCGGACAGGGCATCGCCAATTCGGTCGGCATGGCGTTGGCCGAGCGGCTGCTCGCGGCCCAGTTCGGAGACGACGTCGTCAATCACCGCACCTATGTCTTCTGCGGCGATGGCTGCCTGATGGAGGGCATCAGCCACGAGGCGATGTCGCTCGCCGGGCATCTCCAAGCTCAACAAGCTGACCCTGTTGTGGGACAACAACTCGATCACGATCGACGGCGCGACCAGCCTCGCGGTATCCGACGACCAGGTCGCGCGCTTCGCGGCGCATGGCTGGGCGACTAGGCGGTCGACGGCCACGACCATGCCGAGATCGCCGCCGGGCTCGCATGGGCGCAGCGACAGGACCGCCCGAGCCTCATCGCCTGCAGGACGATCATCGGCTTTGGCGCGCCGACCAAGGCCGGCACCGCCGCCGCGCACGGCAGCCCGCTCGGCGCCGAGGAGATCAAGGGCGCACGCGAGCGGCTCGGCTGGGACTATCCGCCCTTCGTCATCCCCGAGGATGTAAAGCAGTGGTGGCATGGGGTCGGTGCGCGCGGCGCCAAGACGCGCCAGGATTGGGAAACCCGCCTCGCCGAGCTAGACGCTGGCAAGCGAGCGGAATTCCTGCGTCGCCAGAGCGGCAAGCTGCCGCCCGATCTCGGCAAGACGGTCGCCGGCATCTGCGCGGATTTCCGCGCCAAGAACGCCAAGCTGGCGACCCGCCAGGCCTCGGGCGCGGCGCTCGACGCGCTGGTGCCGGCGGTGCCCGAACTGCTCGGCGGCTCGGCCGACCTGACCCCGTCGAACAACACCAAGGCCAAGGGCGAGGTCGAGGTCAAGCCCGGCGATTTCTCCGGCCGCTACATGCATTGGGGCGTGCGCGAGATGGGCATGGCCGCGGCGATGAACGGCATCGCCGCGCATGGCGGGCTCATTCCCTATGGCGGCACCTTTCTCACCTTCACCGATTACGCCAGGGGTGCGATCCGCCTGTCGGCGCTGATGGAGGTCGGCGTCATCTATGTGATGACGCACGATTCGATCGGGCTCGGCGAGGACGGGCCGACGCATCAGCCGGTCGAGCATCTCGCGGCGCTGCGCGCGATGCCGCACCTCAACGTGTTCCGCCCGGCCGACGCGGTCGAGACCGCCGAGTGCTGGGAATTGGCGCTTGGAAAACCGCCACGCGCCGTCGATCCTGGCGCTCACCCGCCAGCCGCTGCCGCTGCAGCGCACCGAGGAGCACGGCAAGAACCTGTCGGCGAAGGGCGCCTACGTCCTCGCCGAGGCCGATGGCGAGCGGCAGGTGACGCTGTTGGCGACCGGCTCGGAAGTGGCGATCGCGATGGATGCGCGCGTCGCACTCGCCACTCAAGGCATTCGCGCCGCGGTGGTGTCGATGCCGTGCTGGAAATTGTTCGAGAGCCCAGGACGAGGAGTACCGCAAGTCGGTGCTCGGCACCGCGCCGCGCGTCGGGGTCGAGGCGGCGGTGCGTTTCGGCTGGGACCGCTGGCTCGGCGAGCGCTCCGCCTTTATCGGGATGCACGGCTTTGGCGCGTCGGCGCCGATCGAGGCGCTCTACCCGCATTTCGGCATCACCGCCGAGGCCGTCGCCGCCGCTGCCAGATCGCTGGTTTGAGGTGACCCGATGACAGACGCAAAATCAGGCCGCGCGCATCTGATCGCGGGCGGGTTCCCGCCCGGTTCGATGGGCGGGCACGACCACGATTATGCCCGGCTGAAGCTGCTGGGCCTCCTAGCCGAGCGCGAGGTCCCCGCCTCGGTCGCCAACGATTTCGCCGATGTCGAGAAATGGCTCCCGGTGAGCCAGTTGCTGATCACCTATGTCGCCGGGCCTTACCCAAATGCCGCGCAAACCGAAGCATTGCGAAGCTGGCTCGAGAGCGGCGGCAAATGGCTGGCGCTGCATGGCACCAGCGGCGGACGCGCCGAGCGGGTCGAGGGCGTGCGCATGCGCCGCACCCTCAAGACCGAGCATCACGCGCTGCTCGGGAGCTTCTTCCTGACCCATCCGCCGATCTGCGAATTCCGCGCCGAGATACGCGACCCGAACCATCCGCTGACGCGCGGGGTCGGGACCTCGTTCACCGTCGAGGACGAGCCCTATTTCATCGAACTGCAGGACCCGGGCTCGACGACAGATCCTGCTGACCGCGGATTACGGCGCGCGCCGGCGAAGGATCGGCGGTCGGCTCGCTCTACCCGCGCGACACCTCGCTGCAGGCCGACGGCAAGACCCGGGTCATCGGCTACACCAAGGCGGTGGGCGAAGGGGGCGTCACCTATTACGCGCTCGGCCACTGCCATAATCCGGCGATCCGCGCCGCTCGCGCCTTTACCGATCCGGCCGACAAGACCCCGCCGACTTTCCGTGCTCCCTGGGAGAGCGAAGGATTCGTGACGCTGCTGCGCAACGCCATCGCCTGGGGCATCGGCGACTAACCACGTCGCCGATGCGCACACCGCTCAGGTCAGGAAGTTTTTTCGCACAGATGGAATACGGTACCGGTTCGTTGCGTTATGTCCGTATCGCAACTTCAAGCAACGGAGCGTCCCATGCGCCGCATCATTCTCTCGATCGCCGCTGCCGCCGTGGTCGTCACCGGTCTCGTCGGCACAACCCCCGCAAAGGCCGACTGGCCATATTATGGCGGGGGCTATTACCACAACGGTTGGCGCGCGCAGGAGTGGCGCGAGCATCGATATTGGGCCTGGCGGCACCATCTCTGGTGGCAGGCGCATCGCGGCGGTTATTGGTATCGCTGATCCCCGCTGAAACGCGGCAAGCCAGCAAAGGCCTTCGGGGCTTTCCCGAAGGCCTTTACGCCGGCGCCCCGGCGCCATCCCAATCTGCGGGCCGATCGCCCCAGGCGAGCGCTTCACGCGCGGACGCAATCTGTTCTAAGCTGCGGCCCCGGCTTGGCGGAGGAGTGCGAACATGGCGATCAGGGTTGCAATCAACGGGTTCGGCCGTATCGGTCGGTTGGTGATGCGCGCAGCCTTGGAGCATCCGGAAAAGCAGCTCGAAATCGTCGGCATCAACGATCTCGGCCCGGTCGCGACCAACGCGCACCTGCTCAAATACGACAGCGTGCACGGCCGCTTTCCCGGCGAGGTTACGTCGGGCGACAACTGGATGGACGCCGGGCAGGGCAAAATCCGCGTCACCGCCGAGCGCGACCCGGCGAAGCTGCCATGGAAGGAGCTTGGCGTCGACGTGGCGCTCGAATGCACCGGCATCTTCACCAAGCGCGAGGCTGCCGCGAAACATCTCGAAGCCGGCGCCAAGAAGGTGATCATCTCGGCCCCGGCCGACGGCGTCGATTTCACCGTCGTCATGGGCGTCAATCACGAAGGGCTGAAGGCCGACCACGCCGTCATCTCGAACGGCTCATGCACGACCAATTGCCTGGCGCCGGTCGCCTATGTGCTGAACCAGGGCATCGGCATCGAGCGCGGCTTCATGACGACGATCCATGCCTACACCGGCGACCAGAGCCTGCAGGACACGCTGCACAGCGATCTGCGCCGGGCGCGCGCGGCCGCGCTGTCGATGATCCCGACTTCGACCGGCGCGGCGCGGGCGATCGGGGTGGTGCTGCCGGCGCTCAAAGGCAAGCTCGACGGCACCGCGATCCGCGTGCCGACCGCCAACGTGTCGCTGATCGACCTGACCTTCGACGCATCGCGCGACACCGACGCGGCCGAGGTCAATTCGCTGATGGAGGAAGCAGCGAAGTCGAACCGCCTCAAGGGCATCCTCGGCATCAACAACGCGCCCACCGTCTCGGTCGACTTCAACCACGATCCGCACAGTTCGACCTTCGACGTCACCCAGACCCAGGTGCTCGACAAGAAATTCGTCCGCGTCCTGTCCTGGTACGACAACGAATGGGGCTTCTCGAACCGCATGGTCGAGGTCGCGGCGCATTTTGGCGCGATGCACTGAGCAAACCCGGCGCCGCCCCTGCCATCGTCGTTCATTCGCTGATCCATGCGGTCGCGGCGCTCGAAGCCGCCGCCGGCCGTGACATCGTCCTGCTGAGCGCACCCGGCGCCGGGATCTATGCCGGCGCCGGCTGGTGGCAGGCGCTGGTCGAGGCCGCGCACGCGGCTGTGCCGGCGGCGAAATTCGCCGCCATCCTCGATTGCGGCGACGATGCCGGCGCGGCGCAGGCGGCATTCCGAGCCAAGGCCGAGGCAGCGATCTTCACTGGCAGAGCCGATATTGCGGCGCAACTCACCGGGATCGCCGGGCAGCAAGGCGCGCGGCTGCTGACCGCTCGGCCCCAGCCGCTCCTCGATCTCGGCGAGCTATTCTTCGCCTCATCCGACACGCTGCGAGAGCGCTGCGCCGATGCCCTCGCCTCGGTTTGATCACCGCCCCGCGCCGGGTGTTCATCCTCGCCTCGGGGCCGGGGTTTTGCTAAAAAGGGTAGACACCATCGGCCGCCGAAAAGACGGATTTCACACTGGAGTGATGATCATGGCCAATGACCAGATGATGGCCCAAATGTCCAAGAAGGGCGGCTTTATCGCCGCCCTCGACCAAAGCGGCGGGTCGTCGCCGGGAGCGCTGCGCCTCTACGGCATTCCGGACAGCGCCTATAGCGGCGAGGCCGAGATGTTCCGGCTGATCCACCAGATGCGGGTGCGCATCATGACCGCTCCGGCCTTTACCGGCGACAAGGTCATCGGCGCGATCCTGTTCGAAGGCACGATGGACGGCGAGGTGCGCGGCAAGCCGACCGCGGCCTATCTGTGGGATGAGAAGCAGGTCGTGCCATTTGTCAAAGTCGACCGCGGGCTTGAACCCGAAAAAGACGGTGTCCAGCTGATGCGGCCGATGCCGCAACTCGATCAGCTGTGCGACCGCGCGGCCAAGCTCGGCGTCTACGGCACCAAGATGCGCTCGGTGATCAATCTCGCGTCAAAAGAAGGGATCGCCGCGATCGTCGCGCAGCAGTTCGAGGTCGGCGAACGCATCGCACAACATGGGCTGATGCCGATCCTCGAACCCGAGGTCTCGATCAAAAGCCCGGACAAGAAGGGCGCCGAAGCGATCCTGTTCGACGAGTTGAAAAAGCGGACGGACGCGCTGCCGGCCGGCCGACAGGTCATGTTCAAGGTGACCCTGCCCGACGTCGCCGACCTATACAAGCCGCTGGTCGATCACCCTCGTGTCGCCCGGGTCGTCGCCCTCTCCGGCGGCTATGCCCGCGCCGACGCCTGCCAGCGGCTGGCCGTCAATCACGGCATGATCGCGAGCTTCTCGCGCGCGCTTGTCCAGGACCTTCGCGTTTCGATGAGCGACACCGAATTCGAGGTGGCGCTTGCCCAATCGATCGACGAGATCCACCGCGCCTCCACCGTGAAGGCGTGACTCTCGATATGCTTAACAAGATCGTCAAGATCTATCAGGGAAGAGATTGATCTTGCTGACTGACGACAGCGGGCAACGACGCGTCTCTACCTGATCACGCCGCCGGCGTTCGACCCGCACGAGTTCGCGCCGCTGCTCGAAGCGGCGCTCTCGGGTGGCGACGTGGCGGCGGTGCAGCTCCGCCTCAAGGATGTCGACGACGAGGCGATCCGCGCCGCGGCGGCGCGGCTGCAGCCGATCGTCCAGGAGCACGGTGTCGCCTTCATCATGAACGACCGGCCGGACCTCGCCGCCGAGCTCGATTGCGACGGCGTCCATGTCGGCGAGGAGGATTGGCCCTATGCCCGCGCACGGCAGGCGGTCGGTCCCGACCGCATCGTCGGCGTCACCTGCGGGTCGAGCCGGCACCGTGCGCTGGTGGCCAGCGAGGCCGGGGCCGATTACGTTGCCTTCGGCGCGTTCTTCCCGAGCACGACCAAGACCGGCGCCAAATACCACCCGACCCCTGAGGTGCTGCGCGACTGGTCGGAGATGACCGTGGTGCCGTGCTGCGCCATCGGCGGCATCACCCAGGAGAATTGCGGGCCGCTGGTCGAGGCCGGCGCCGATTTTCTCGCGGTCATCGGCGCGATCTGGAACTATCCGAAGGGACCGAAAGCCGCCGTCACCGAGTTCAACGCGGTCATCGCCAAATACGGGCGCGCCTTCGCCGCCTGACCGTCAACAAGACAACCTGCAGGGGGAGTGATGCGCTGGCTTATCCTAGGGACGGCAATGGTGGCCTTGGCCACCCCGGCCCTCGCCGATTTCACGGTATCGTCGCCAAACGTCAAAAGCGGCAGTCCGATGGCGCTGGCTCAGGTGCTGCGCAGTTGCGGCGGGCAGAACCTTTCGCCGGCGCTGAACTGGTCGGGCGAGCCAGCCGGAACTCAGAGCTTCGCCGTGACGATGTTCGACAGCGACGCGCGCAACGGGACCGGCTGGTGGCACTGGACCGTGATCAATCTTCCGGCCTCGACACACGGCCTGCCCGCCGGTGCCGGCCGCGACAAATCAACGGATCTGCCGGCGGGAGCGGTTCAAGGCCGCACCGATTACGGGTTCTCGTACTATGGCGGTCCCTGCCCGCCGCCTGGCGACCATGCACATCATTACGAGATCACCGTGTACGCGCTGAAGGTGCCGTCGCTGTCGCTCGATGCCAAGACGCCGGGGGCACAAGTCGCGGCGAGCCTTAGCGCCAACGCGCTGGCGACAGCGAAAATCGTCGGGCCGGTACGAACGGGCGAAATAGCGGCGCGGTAGATCGCGCTTAGCTCACCGGCGCCCACAACACGTCTTCGATGTGGGCGGCGCCGGTGCACAACATGACGAGACGGTCGAAGCCGAGGGCGATGCCGGCGCACTCTGGCAATCCGTGCTCGAGCGCGGCGAGGAAGTCCTCGTCGATGGGATAGGTTTTGCCATACAGCGACTGCTTCCTCGCCTGGTCGGCGCAGAAGCGGGCGCGCTGCTCCTCGGGGTCGGTCAACTCGGAGAACGCGTTGGCCAGTTCCAACCCGCAGACATAGAGCTCGAACCGCTCCGCAAGACAAGGATCGTCCGGCTTCCGCCGCGATAGCGCCGCCATCGAGACCGGATAGTCGTAAAGGATGGTCGGCGCACCGATACCGAGATGCGGCTCGATCCGATCGAGGAAGATGCGGAAATAAAGGCTCTCCCAATCGTCGCCGGGATGCGGGGCGATCCCGGCCTTCTCGGCCGCCGCGGCGAGGAGCGCGAGATCGGGTCGCGCCGGATCGGGCGCGGTGGCGAGGATGTCGATGCCGGCGTAGCGGGTAAAGGCTTCGGCAACCGACAGGCGCTCGAACGGCAGCCGCGCGTCGGCCGTCTTGCCGTCGCGGGAAAGCGCTCTCGCGCCCGATGCCGCTTGCGCCGACCGCAGGAGCATCCCGCAATCCTCCATCAGATCGCGGTAGGTCGCGCCGGCGCGGTACCATTCGAGCATGGCGAATTCGGGGTGATGGGTCGCGCTGCGCTCGCCGTCGCGAAATACCGGCGCCAGTTGCCAGATGCGCTCCATGCCGCCGCCGAGCAGCTTCTTCATCGCGAATTCGGGCGAGGTGTGGAGGTAGCGCGGTTTCGTCGTGCCGTCGCGCGGGTCGTGCAGCTCGGTCGCGAAGGCCTTGAGATGCGGCTCCAGCCCAGGACTGACCTGCAAGGCGGGCGTTTGCACCTCGATGAAGCCTTCTCGGGTAAAAAATTCGCGCACGGCGCTGAGGATACGAGCGCGCACCGAGAGGTTTTCGCGCCGCGCCGCGAGCCGGTCGGGCCGCCACCATGGAGCCTCTTGCCCTCCCATTGCACTTCCCCCTTCACCGCCAAACTGATAGGAAACCGGCCCAACGCGGACCCCTGGTCCAACTCCCTCTGACGAGACCCGAGTGCCATGAAGATCAACGCCATCGATATCAAGCCGGGCAATGTGCTCGAACATCAGAACAAATTGTGGGTCGTGCTCAAGCGCGATCTGGTGCAGCCCGGCAAGGGCGGCTCTTTTGCCCAGGTCGAAATGCGCGATCTGCGCGGCGGCTCGAAGCTCAGCGAGCGCTTCCGCACCCAGGAAACCGTCGAGCGCGTGCGCCTGGACGAGAAGGACATGCAGTTCCTCTACATGGAGGGCGACATGGCGACCTTCATGGACAATGAGAGCTACGAGCAGGTGCAAGTGCCGCGCGAGACGATCGGCGACCCGGCCGATTTCCTCACCGACGGCATGATGTGCCAGGTAACACTCTACGAGGGCTTGCCGCTCTCGGTGCAATTGCCGCAGAGCGTGACGCTCGAGGTGGTCGAGGCCGACCCCGTGGTGCGCGGCCAGACCGCGTCGTCGTCCTACAAGCCCGGCAAGCTCGAAAATGGCCGCCGGGTGATGATCCCGCCGCATATCGGCGCCGGCACCCGCATCGTCATCAACACCGCCGACGGCAGCTACATGGAGCGGGCCAAGGATTAGGCGCGCCACAGCGGCGGCACGCTCCCGCGCGAGCCCCTCGGAGGGGATTTCGACGTGGCGGTTCGCTCGCCGGTGATCAATGTGATGGCGGCGGCCGCGCTGAAGGCCGCGCGGGGGCTTATCCGCGATTTCGGCGAGGTCGAACAGCTTCAGGTCTCGGTCAAGGGGCCGGGCGATTTCGTCTCCGCCGCCGACCTCAAGGCGGAGCGGACGCTGAAGGCCGAACTGAGCCGCGCGCGGCCCGGCTACGGCATGCTGTTCGAGGAGGAAGGCGCGATCGAAGGCAGCGACAAGCGCCATCGCTGGATCGTCGATCCGTTGGACGGCACCACCAATTTTCTCCACGGCGTCCCGCATTTCTGCATCTCGATCGGGCTGGAGCGCGACGGCGAGATCGTCGCCGGCGTGGTCTACGAGCCGACCCGCGACGAGCTCTACTGGGCCGAGAAGGGCGCCGGGGCCTATCTCAACGACCGGCGCCTGAGGGTTTCGGCGCGGCGTCAACTGGGCGAATGCGCTGATCGGCACCGGGATGCCGTTTCGCGACCGCGGCGATAAGGCGCTCTACTCGGCGATCCTCAATTCGGTCATGACCGCGACCAGCGGGGTGCGGCGATTTGGCGCCGCCGCGCTCGACCTTGCCTATGTTGCCGCGGGGCGGCTCGACGGGTTCTGGGAATTCGGCCTCCAACCCTGGGACATCGCCGCCGGGAATGCTATTGGTGCGCGAAGCCGGCGGCTATGTCAGTGACCTGTCCGGCGGACAGACGATGATGACCAGCGGCGACGTCCTCGCGGCAAACGACCACCTTCACTTGCCGCTGGCGGCACTGATCCGCGAAGCGAGACGCGCGCCGGGCGACCGGTGAATTTTCGGTGTTTCCAGTGGGCGCATCGGTTAGGGTGCGCTGCCTCTCGACAGCATTGAGGAATGGGAGTCGCGATGGGGAATTCGCGCATCCCGGGCGGCAGAGCGATCGCGATCCTCGGCGCGCATCGCAGCGGTGCTGGCGGTGAGCGGACCGGTGCTCGGGGCCGACCCCATCCCACTGATCCCGCCCGCGGCGAACCCGCCCCGCAGCCGCCTCCGTCCCTGCCGGCGCACAAAGTCGCCGCTGCGGTAAAGCACACGCCCGGCGCCGGCGCACACCCAAACACGGCCGTTGATCCCGCCGGCGGCGCTGCCCGATCGGCCGAGCCAATTGGGCCCTCCGCCGGCGCCGCGCGAGCCGCTGCCGATCGAAACCGATCTCTTGCCGCTGGGCTCACCGCCCGCCTGCCTCAACTCCGCCCAAAGCCGCCGGCGAGCTGAGCGATGAACCGATCGGGGCGTTTCGTCGTCCGTATGGCGGTGTTCGTGCTGGCGGTCTGCGCGCTGGCCGGGGCGCTGTTCCGGCCGCTTGAGCACCGCGTTCATGGGCAATCCCGGGATCAACGGCGTCATCCTCGGCATCCTGCTTCTGCGGCATCGTCTACATCTTCCGTCAGGTGTTGATGCTCAACCCGGAGATCGCCTGGATCGAGGATTTTCGCGAGCGCCTCGCCAATCGCGACCTGACCGCGCCGAGCGGCCCGGCGCCGCGCCTGCTGGCGTCGATGGCGCGGATGCTGACGACGCGGCAAGGCGGCCGGGTCAGCCTCTCGGCGACCTCGCTGCAGACGCTGCTCGACGGCATCGCGTCGCGGCTCGACGAGACCCGCGAGACCTCGCGCTACTTGATCGGCGTGCTGGTGTTCCTCGGCCTGCTCGGCACGTTCTACGGCCTGCTCGAGACGGTGCGCTCGGTCGGCGGGGTGATCGGCGGGCTCAACGTCTCGTCGAACGACCTCGCCCGCGCCTTCGCCGATCTGAAAACCGCGCTGGGATCGCCGCTGCACGGCATGTCGACCGCCTTCAGCGCCTCGCTGTTCGGCCTCGCCGGCAGCCTGGTTCTCGGCTTTCTCGACCTCCAGGCCGGCCAGGCGCAGAACCGCTTCTACAACGACCTCGAAGAGTGGCTGTCGACCTATACGCGGCTGTCCTCGGGCGGGTTCGGCGATGGCGGCGACGGCTCGGTGCCGGCTTATATCCAGGCGCTCTTGGAGCAGACCGCCGACAGCCTCGAAAACCTGCAGCGCATCCTGGCGCGCAGCGAGGAAAGCCGGATCGGGGCGAATAGCGCTTTGCCGGGGTTGATCGACCGGCTCGGCACCCTTTCCGAGCACATGAAGGCCGGGCAAATGCTGATGGTGCGGCTGGCCGAGAACCAGATGGAGCTGAAGCCGTCGCTGACCCGCCTCGCGACAATCGCGGAGAATTCGACCGGGCAGGACGACGTGGTGCGTACGCATCTGCGCAACATCGAGGCTTACATGGCCAGGATGAGCGAGGACATCGTCGAGGGCCGGGCGCAGAGCGTCTCGGAACTGCGCGGCGAAATCCGCCTCCTGGCGCGCACCATCGCCGCGCTCACCGACGAAAGCAGTAGCCGCTAGACCGTCATGGCATTGAGCCGCAGCCGCACGCGCCGCTCCAGCATCGACATCTGGCCAGGATTTGTTGATGCTCTAGCGCAGCTATTGATGGTGATCATATTTATTTTATTGGTGTTTACCGTCGGCCAGTTCTACCTCTCTGACGCGCTGTCGGGCCGCGATCAGGCGCTGAAGGAGCTGCAGCAGAAGATCAGCGCGCTCGCCGACGAGCTGGCGCTCGAGAAACAGACCAGCGAGACCTGCGCGGCAACGCCGCCACCCTGGCGGCCCAGCTGAAGGCGGCGCAAGACGAGCGCGACGCGCTCAACGCCAAGCTCAGCGCCGCCGGGCAATTGAGCGACAGGCCAAGGATTTGCAGAACAAACTCGCCGCCGAGCAGCAGACGAGCCAGGCGGCGCGGGCGCAGGTCGAGCTCTTGACCGCGCAGATCGCCGCGCTCAAGGACCAGCTCGCCAAGGTCGCCGCCGCGCTCGACGTCTCCAACAAGCACGATCAAGGACCAGCAGGGCCAGATCGTCGAGCTGGGCAAGAAGTTGAACCTCGCGCTTGCCACCAAGGTTGAGGAATTGGCCCGAGTACCGCTCGGAATTCTTCGGCAAGCTCAAGGAAATTCTCGGTGACCGGCCCGATATCCGCGTCGTCGGCGACCGCTTCGTGTTCCAGGCCGAGGTGCTGTTCGCGCCCGGCAAGGCCGACTTGACGCCAGGCGCGAAGCAGCAGCTCGCTCCGGTGTTTGCCGCGCTCAAGCAGATCGCCGCGCAAATCCCGCCCGACCTCAATTGGGTGTTGCAGGTCGACGGCCATACCGACCACCGGCCGATCCACAGCGACGAGTTCGCCTCGAACTGGGAATTGTCGACCGCCCGCGCGATCTCGGTGGTGCGCTATGCGATCGAGCAGGGCATTCCGGCCAACCGGCTGGCCGCGACGGGTTATGCCGACAACCAGCCGATCGACACCGGCAATACCGAGGATGCCTATCAGCACAATCGCCGCATCGAGCTGAAGCTCACGCAGCGTTGAAGGCGCCGCCGTCGCTACCGCGACAAATTTGGCGAGGCAAAATTGCAAGGCTGCGGTAAGATATCCGCAAGGCTCAAAGGCGGCGCGCCTTGATGGCACGTTGCCTTTTGTTGTCAAGGGCTTAAGAGCCAATTTGTTTGTGACCAGGCCAGTGCCGGAAGACCGAGAGGGAAGCATATGGCGCAAGTCGCGCTCCGTAACATCGTCAAGACCTTCGACAAGACCCCTGCCGTGCAGGGGATCGACCTCGATATCGCCGACCGCGAGTTCATCGTGCTGGTCGGTCCCTCGGGCTGCGGCAAGAGCACGACGCTCAGAATGATCGCCGGGCTTGAGGAAGCCACCTCGGGCGAGATCTATATCGGCGACCAGCTGGTCAACGACGTGCCGCCGAAGGATCGCGACATCGCGATGGTGTTCCAGAACTACGCGCTCTACCCGCACATGACGGTGTACGAGAACATGTCGTTCGGCCTCAGGCTGAAGAAGTTCCCCAAGCAGGAGATCAAGGAGCGGGTCGAGGCGGCGGCGCACATCCTCGATATCACCGACCTGCTCGAGCCGCCGGCCGAAGGCGCTCTCCGGCGGCCAGCGGCAGCGCGTCGCCATGGGCCGCGCCATCGTCCGCAACCCCAAGGTCTTCCTCTTCGACGAGCCGCTGTCGAACCTCGACGCCAAGCTCCGCGTGCAGATGCGCACCGAGATCAAGAAGGTGCACCAGAAGGTCACCACGACGACGATCTACGTCACCCACGACCAGGTCGAGGCGATGACCCTCGCCGACCGCGTCGTGGTGATGAATGCCGGGCGGATCGAGCAGATCGGCCCGCCCAACGAGCTCTACCACAACCCGAAGACCCGGTTTGTCGCCGGGTTTATCGGCTCGCCGGCGATGAACTTCGTGCCGGCGCGCGTCGTCAACGGCGGCCAAGAACCTGAGCGTCCGCCTCAGCGAGAAGTTGACCCTGCCGTTGCCGGAATCCCGTACCGCGCGCTACAAGCCCTATGTCGACAAGGAAGTGATCTTCGGGCTGCGGCCGGAGGACATCATCGAAACTCGCAGCGAATTGCCGCCCGGTAGTGTGCCATTCGAGGTTGAGCTCGACGTGGTCGAGCCGATGGGCATGGAGACGATGGTCTATTTCATCGTCGATGGCGTCGAGATTTGCGGCCGCGTCAATCCGGCGGCGGCCAAGAATGCCGGCGAGACGATGAAGCTCGTCGCCGACCTCAACCACATGCACCTGATCGACCCGGCAACCGACCAGGTCATCTAAGCCGCTCGGCCGGTTTCTCATGAGCGTCGCCGGCAAGACCATCGCGATCACCGGTGCGGCGCGCGGCCTCGGCCAGGAATTCGCCTGCCATCTTGCCGCGCACGGCGCCGCCATTGTCGCTGGCGACATCAACGATTGCGCTGCGACGATCGAGCTGGTGAAGAGCGCTGGCGGCCAAGGGCATCGCCGTCCGCCTCGACGTCACCGATGCGAATTCGGCGCGCGCCATGGTGGAGGCCGGGGTCGAGGCGTTTGGCCGGCTCGACGGTCTCGTCAACAACGCCGCGCTCTATGGCGCCCTGCATGGCGGCCGCTTCGATGCTATCGCCGAGGCCGAGTGGGATGCCTGCATGGCGGTCAACGTCAAGGGCATCTGGAATTGCTGCAAGGCGGCGGTGCCGGCGATGCGCGAGGCGATCTCCAAGGGGGCGGGCGGCGGCAGCATCGTCAACATTGCCTCGCTGGCGGCGACCTACGGCATGCCCTACGGGCTGCATTACACCGCCTCGAAGGCCGCGGTGATCGGCATCACCCGCGGGCTGGCGCGCGAACTCGGCCGCGACAACATCCGGGTCAACGCGCTGGCGCCGAGCGCGGTATTGACCGAAGGGACCAACGAGTTTTTCGGCGACAAGCTCGACCGGGCGCTGCAGGCGGTGAAAGCCCAGCAGACCATCCAGCGCAATCTGGTGCCGGCCGATCTGGCCGGCACGATGGCGTGGCTGCTCTCCGACGACAGCGCCTTCATCACCGGCCAGACCATCGCCATCGACGGCGGGACGGTGATGCTGTGACGCCCGAGCATGAGCCTCAACGGCAAGGCGGCGCTGATCAGCGGCGCCGGCGGCGGCATCTGCCGGGCGATCGCGGTCGCCTTTGCCGAGGCCGGCGCCTCGGTCGCGTGCGCCGACATCGACATTGCGAGCGCGAATAAGACCGCCGAGCTCGTCCGCGCGGCCGGGGGCAAGCGCGATCGCCCGCAAATGCAACGTCGCGGACGAGGCCGAGGTGATTGCGGTTACCAAGGCCGCGCACGACGCATTCGGCCGGCTCGACATCCTGGTCAGCGGCGCGGCGCCGCACGACCCGGGCGGGCCGGTGACCGAAACCCCGCTCGCCGAATGGCAGATGGTGGTCGACATCAACCTGACCGGCGCGTTCCTTCTGTCGAAGGCGGCGCTGCCCTACATGATCGCGGGCGGCGGCGGCTCGATCATCTTCATCGCCTCGCAGCTGGGCCGGGTCGGCAGCGCCGGCCGCGCCGCCTATTGCGCGACCAAGGGCGCGCTTGATCCAGCTCGCCAAGGTCATCGCCATCGACCATGCCGACCAGAACGTGCGCTGCAACGCGCTGTCGCCGGGCGCGGTCGAGACCCAGCGGACGCTGCGCCGCTACAACTCGTTCGAGATCGCCAACGAAACGCTGGGCGCCAAACATCTGACCAAGCGGCTCGGCAAGCCGGAGGAACTGGCGCAGGCGGCGGTGTTCCTCGCCAGCGACGCGGCCAGTTTCGTCACTGGCAGCGACCTCTTGGTCGATGGCGGCTATACGGCGATCTAGATCGCCTTAGGCCTCGCAGAAATCGACCACGGCGCCGTCAGCGCCGATGCACGCGGCCGCTGAGCTTGCCGCCGCGCCCGGCGCCGCCGTCGACCGAGACGGCGAACTGGCTTTGGACGATGCCGCGGCGATCCTTGTCATAGCCGCGGACGACGCGGCGAAACTCGGCGAACGGGGCGGCGAGTTCGAGGATGTCGGTCGGGCCCCACCAGAACGCGTCGCCTTGTGCGATCAGCGGCCGCCGCGGATCGACCCCGGCATGAACGAAAAGCAGTCCCTTTTCCTGGGTCACCGCGGCATGGCGCAGCGCCGCGAACAGCGTCGAGTGACCCTCGGACGCGTTCATCGCCGCGCGCAGTCCGCTGGTCCAGCGGGTGATCGTCCGCGGCCCGTCGCGCGCCGCCGCGAAGCCCTGGCGGAGATCGCCGCCATAGGCCCGCACCGTCGCCTCCACCCCCGCCCGCACCATCCACGACAGCACTTCGGTCGGATTGGGCGCGAACTGCAACTGGAGCAGCTTCTGCCACATCTCCTCTTGCGCGCCGCGCAGGTAGACGACGTCGCAGGCAAAGCCGCTCGGCCTGCCGAGCACGCGGCGGCGGAAGTCGAGCAGCTCGTTGATCGTCTCGCCGACCTCTTCGCCGTGACCGAGGTAATTGCCGAGATAGACGAGCCGGTCGCCCTGGGCAAACCGTGCGCCGATCAGATCGTGCAGCCGTGACAGCCGTCGCGCCTCGCCATGCACCGAGGCGACCGCCCAGACGCGCCGCGCGCCGCGCAACTGAGCGAACCTGCTCGGCGCGGCGACGGCACGCGGCCCGCCGGTGCGTGGCCCCGGGCGAACGCTTTCGATCGCCGCGCCGTATTGCGGGGTGCTGGCAGCCGCACCGGTCGGACGACGCAAATGTCCGAAGGGGTCCCGGTGCGCACCCCTGAGGAAGTTCACCCTCGATCCTTCCCGCGGCGGCGGCCGGCGAGCGGCCGGCTACGCCGTCAGCATCTGCTCGACGCGCTGGGTCGCCGTCATCTCGTCGATCCGCTCCACCGCGGCGAACTCGCGCACCAGCCTGTCGAGCGCCGCCTGGTAGATCTGGCGCTCGCTATAGGATTGCTCGGGCTGGCCGACATTGCGGAACAGGTCGCGCACGACCTCGGCGATCGAGGCCGGATCGCCCGAGGCGATCTTGGCCTGGTATTCCTGGGCGCGCCGGCTCCACATCGTGCGCTTGGCCCGCGAGCGGCCGCGCAGCTTGGCCAGCGCCGCGTCCATCTCCTTGCGGCTCGACAGCTTGCGCAGCCCGGAAACCTTCGCCTTGGCGAGTGGCACGCGCAGCGTCATGCGGTCCTTGTCGAACAGGACGACAAAGACATTGAGCGTGTGGCCGGCGATCTCCTGGGTCTCGATCGCCGTGATCTTGCCGACCCCGTGGGTCGGATAGACCACCAGGTCGCCGGCATTGAAGGGCATCTTGTCCGCCGCAATCATCATGATCTTCCGCACCCTCGACCCGGTCGGCGCCGTCACGACACCTTCCCGAGTCGCCAATCGCGGCGGCGACAATCCACATCTCGACGAAGAGCGCGGAACGTGGGGGAGGCGTCTCGTGCGCTAATAATATGTATATCATAACTGGGCTGGGCGAAGCCAGCACGTCAGCTATGCGCAACCCCGCTCACCCGCATTGCGGGTGGGCTGCCGGCATCCCGGCGCGACTTGGCTCGACGCGAGCGCGCGCTCGCGGTTGCTGCGATCGTCTCGATGGCGGACTTAGCTGCCGCCGCCCTTTGGGCTGAAGAACTTATCGTACTTGCCTTCAACCGCTTTCCAATCATCGGCGTCGGCGGGCGGCGGCTTCTTGCGCGTGATGTTGGGCCATGACGCCGCGTACTCGCGATTGAGCGTCAGCCATTGCTCGGCAGCCGAGTCGCTATCCGGGATGATCGCCTCGATGGGGCATTCGGGTTCGCACACCCCGCAATCGATGCACTCGTCGGGGTGGATCACCAGCATGTTCTCGCCCTCGTAGAAACAATCGACGGGGCAAACCTCGACGCAATCCATGTACTTGCAGCGAATGCACGCCTCGGTGACGACATAGGTCATGGTGTCAGGCTTCTTCCGTTCGGTTCAGGCGCTATATAGCGTGATCCCGATCTTACATAAACTGCGGTGCGAGCCAATCCGCCCTGCGTGAAGGCCGCCGCCGCCTCTCCGGGTTGGCGCGTGCCGCGGATCGCTGGCCAGCGCTCGTGACGATGGGGAATCTACCGGTCGCATCAAAAGGGGTGACACGGGAAACGCGCCGCCTCGCACGGGCAGCGCTCCCGCGGCTTCGCGCCAACCGGAATTTTATCGCCGAATTTTGTCGCCCCTCATCCGTTATTCTCGCTGACCCATCCCAGATCCGAGTGCCCTTGTGCCCAAGCGCGGCAAGATCGTCCTCCTCCATTTCGCCGGGCAAATGCCGCTCGCCGGGATCGCGTGGCAAGCGGTGCACTACCTCGTCGGCCTGGCAAAGCTCGGCTGGGAGGTTTGGTATGTCGAGGACACCGGTACCCCGGCCTACGACCCGAGGATCGAGAGCGTGGCGCCGGACTGCACCTATAACGTCGCCTATCTTTCGGGAGTTATGGAACGGTTCGGCCTTGGCGAGCGTTGGGGCTATTGGTGCGGGCTTGACGATACCTGGCACGGCCTGTCTCGCGAACAGGTGCACCGCCTTTACGGCGAGGCCGACGCGCTCATCAATCTGTGCGGTTCGCATAATCTGCGCGAGGAGCATCTGCGCTGCCCGGTGCGCATCCTGATCGACACCGACCCGGGCTACCAGCAGATCAACTACGCCAAGGGCGATGCCGCGGAGCGCGCCTATCTCGCCGCGCACACGCATTTCTTCACCTACGGCGCCAATATCGGCCGCCCGGAATGCCCGATCCCCCTCGCCGGCCTCGATTGGCGGCCGACCCGTCCGCCGGTCGATGTCGATCTGTGGCCCGCGCCCGCCGAGGGAACAGGGCGCTGGGCCCGAGTGCTTCACCTCGATCGCCAGCTGGGACAACCGCGGCAAGGACATCGAGTATCAGGGCTCGACCTATCTCTGGTCGAAGCACGTCAATTTCCTCAAATTCCTCGACTTGCCGCGGCGCCGCCCGGACAGCTGTTTCCGGATGGCGATCAAGCCGCCGAGCGACGGCATCCGCCGCCGATGTCGAGGGGCATGGCTGGAAACTCACCGATCCGCGCCCTATTTCCGCCGACATTGCGAGCTACCGAGATTTCATCGCCGCCTCCCGCGGCGAGTTCACCGTGGCCAAGGACATTTATGCGCGCACCAACAGCGGCTGGTTCAGCGACCGCGCCGTCTGCTATCTCGCCAGCGGGCGGCCGGTGGTGACGATGCGCACCGGATGCGCCGGGCACTATCCGCTCGGCGAGGGCCTGTTCGATTTTGCGACGCATGACGAGGCGGTCGCGGCGATCGATGCGATCGCCGGCGATTACCGCCGCCACAGCCGCGCCGCGCGCGACATCGCTCGCGAATATTTCGCCGCGGACCGGTTGCTCGGCGAGATCCTGTCGGAGATCGGGTTGTGAGCCGCGACATTCGATCCTTACGGCAGTCTTACGGCTTGACAGCGCCGCCGGGGCGGCGAAACGATGCGGTAATGCCGGCCTGCCGATAATGGGCCGGCGCGAAAACCTTATCGGGGCAATCGTCTTCGGGACGTTTGATGGATTCGCTTAGCACCTTGGCCCGCGCCGAAGCCGGCGCGGCGGCGTTCTCGTTGAGGGCGCTGCTGCGACCGCCACGAACTACAGACGAGTTGTGGAACCGCCTGTTCCTGGCGCTGCTGCTGATCGCGGCGCTACTGGTGTTGCTGACCTTCCGGTCCTATGGGGTGACCTGGGACGAGGACATGCAGCGCTGGTACGGCGACCTCGTCCTCGACCATTACCTGTCCCTGATCGGCCTCGCCAAGCCGCCGCACTGGCTGGCGCTGTACAGCTACGGCGATCTCTACAATTACGGCGCGGTCTTCGACATGACCGCCTCGGCGCTGAACCGGTTCTCGCCGCTCGGCGTGTTCGAGACACGGCATTTGCTCAACGCGATCGTCGGCTTGGTCGGGATCGCCGGCGCCTGGAAGCTCGGCAAGCGGCTGGGCGGCGCGCGAGCCGGCTTTCTCGCCGCCCTGTTTCTGCTGCTGACCCCCAATTATTACGGCCAGATGTTCAACAACCCCAAGGACATCCCGTTCGCCGTGGGGTTCATCTGGGCGACCTATTACCTGGTCCGGATCGTGCCGTTTCTGCCGCGCCCGCCGCTGCGCCTCGTCATCAAGCTGGCGGTGGCGACAGGGCTGGCGATGGCGGTGCGGGTCGGCGGGCTGCTGCTCGTCTGCTATCTCGGGCTGATGCTGGCGCTGTTCGGGGTCTGGCACGCGATTGGCCGCGCGGCGCCTCGGCCTGCTCGATCGCGCATCGGCTGGACCAGCTTGTGGCGCGTCTTCCTGCCGGTGGCGATTCTCTCCTATGGCGTGATGCTGCTGTTCTGGCCGTGGGCCCAAGGCGCCCCGATCACGCATCCGCTGAGCTCGCTCGCGGTGTTCTCGCACGAGATCGTTCCGACCAAGATCCTGTTCGACGGCCAGCTCTACGACGCCGGCACGGTGCCGTGGACTTATCTGCCGGCCTATATCGGCTTGGCGCTGCCCGAGCTGGTCGTGGCGCTGTTGCTCGCCGCGCCCGTCGTCGCGGCCGCCGCGCTGTCCGGCGGCGCGCCTGGGGATCGGCGCGCGTGCTGCCGCTGTTCATGCTGGGCTTCACCATCGTCTTCCCGGTC
The DNA here is from genome assembly GCA_963773625.1 of uncultured Alphaproteobacteria bacterium. Lineage (GTDB taxonomy): Bacteria > Pseudomonadota > Alphaproteobacteria > ATCC43930 > CGMCC-115725 > DATARH01. The sequence goes on from CAVZCJ010000001.1 coordinate 326,714, forward strand.
GCCTACGCGATCGCCGACAACGCGGTGCTGTTCAACGGCATGCGGCATTTCATTTTCGTGTTGCCGCCGATCGCGGTCGCCGCGGCGCTCGTCGCCGACATCGCCCTCCGGCGGCTCGGCGGTCTTCCCTACCGCAAGCCCGTCTACGCCGCGCTCGGGCTTTACGGCCTGGCGCATGTCTCGGTCATGGTGATGCTGCACCCCGACCAGTACGTCTATTACAACGGGTTTCGTCGGCGGCGTGGCCGGGGCCGAGCACAAGTTCAAGCTCGATTATTGGGCCAATTCCTATGCCGAGGCGGTGCGCGGGCTGGAAGAACTACCTGCGCAAGCAATACGGCGCCGACTTCGAGGAGCGCGAGTTCACCGTCGCGATCGACGGGCCGCCGGTCTCGGCGCGCTATTATTTCCCGCCCAATTTCCGCCAGGTGGTGCAGGCGAAGAAGGCCGATTTCGTGATCGGCTTCACGCTCGACGACGCCGAGCATTATCTGAGCGACCTGCCGGTGTACCAGGTGACGCGCATGGGCGCGCTCCTGTCGGTGGTGGTCGACCACCGCGAATTCCTCGCCGAGCAGCGCATCGCGCATCAGCCCCTGGCCGGCACAACGCGCCGGGCGACCAACCTCCCGCTTACTGAGCGGCCGGGAATAGCCGGCGCCGATCGGGCGTTCTCATCGCCTCGGAGCCGGCGCTCGCCCGGTGCAGGAGAGCCCGCCTGGAACGTGACGAATACGAAAAGCTCGACCGCGCCGAAGACCGGATGTGGTGGTTCGCCGCGCTGCACGCGAATGTGCTGACGGCATGGCGGCGGCATGCGTCCTTGCGTCCCGGAACAAGAGTGCTCGATGCCGGTTGCGGCACCGGCGGGTTGCTGGCGCGGCTCGACGGGACGAGCGGCGCCATCGGCATCGACGCCGATGCTCGCGGCCTGCGCCCGCGCCGCCGCCAAGAGCGGGCGCCCGGTTTGCGCCGGCTCTGTCGACGCCCTGCCCTTTGCCGACGCGGCATTCGCGGCGATCGTCAGCGCCGATGTCTTGTGCCATCGCGGCGTCGACGAGCGGCGCGCGCTGGCGCAATTCCACCGCTGCCTCGGCGCCGGCGGCATCCTGGTCCTCAACCTGCCCGCCTATCGCTGGATGATGTCGCGGCACGATGCGGCGGTCTACAATGCGCGGCGCTATACCAAGCGCGGCGTCCTTGCGCTGCTGCGCGCGGCCGGCTTTCAGCCGCTTTTCGCGAGCTATTGGAACATGCTGCTGTTTCCGCTGATGGTGCTGACGCGCAAGTTGCTGCCAGGCGGCGGCAGCGACGTGCGCGAGCAGCCGGGCTGGGTCGAGGCGATCGGCCGCGCCGCCACCGGCATCGAACGCATGCTGATCCGCGCCGGGATCGCCTTGCCGTTCGGCGGGTCGGTGCTGGCCGTCGCCGCCAAGATTGAGAGCAACCATGCCTGAAACCGCCCCCACGCTCGCGCTGTCGATCGTCATCCCGGTCTATAACGGCGCGGAGAGCATCACCGAGCTGGTCGAGGCGCTGGAAGCGCTCGACATCGCCGGCGGGCACGAGATCGTGCTGGTCAACGACGGCAGCCCCGACAATAGCCTCGCGATCTGCCAAGGCCTCGTCGCCCGGGCGCGGGTGCCGATCACGCTGGTGAACCTGTCGCGCAATTTCGGCGAGCATAACGCGGTGATGGCGGGGCTGCGCCAGTCCCGCGGCGCCCACGTCATCAATATGGACGACGATCTGCAGAACCCGCCGGAGGAGGTCGCCCGCCTGCTCGCCTATGCCCAGGAGACCGGGCGCGACGTCATCTACACCTATTACGACGAGAAACAGCATTCGGCCTGGCGCAACCTCGGCAGCCAGTTCACCAACTGGGTCGCCGGGTTCGTGCTCGACAAGCCGAAGGGCTTCTACCTCTCGAGCTTCCGCTGCATGAGCGCCTTTGTCGTCGAGGAAATCACCCGCTACGAGGGCCCCTTCCCTTACGTCGACGGGCTCATTCTACAGGTCACGCAGAACATCGACCGGTTGCTGGTGACCCATCTGCCACGCGCGGTCGGGCGCAGCAACTACACGCTGCGGCGTCTGCTGCGGCTGTGGATCAGCATGTTCGTCAATTTCTCGGTCATGCCGCTGCGGATCAGCACCCTGACCGGGTTCGCGCTCAGCGTATTGGGAGCGCTCGGCGGCGCCGCGGCAATCGTCGAGGCGCTGTTCTTCGTCGCCGCCGCCGGGCTGGGCGTCGCTGTTTGCGGCGGTGCTGCTCCTGTCCGGCGTGCAGCTGATGATCCTTGGCATCGTCGGCGAGTATCTCGGCCGCCTGTATCTGACCGCGAACCGCAAGCCGCAATCGGTGGTGAAGGAAATCACCCGCGGCGAGCCGGCCGCCTCGGCAGCGGCGCCGCCGGTGCGGCTGCGCCGGCGCGGCTGATGGCGCTTTCCTATCTGAGCCTGGCCGTCGCGATCCTCCTGGGGATCGCCGGGCAGATCGTGCTGAAATCGGGCGCGGTCGGCGCGGCGAGCCTGACCGCGCAACTGCTCAATCCGCTGACGGTCGCCGGGCTCGCCATCTACGCCTTGGCGGCGATCGCCTACATCGTCGCGCTCAACAAGATCCCGGTGTCGATCGCCTTCCCGTCGGTGGCGGCGAGCTACGCCATCGTCGCGGTGCTCGCGCATTTGTTGTGGAACGAGCCGCTCGGCTGGCCGCAATGGGGCGGCATCGTGCTGATCGGCGCGGGGATCGTGCTGATCCACCAATAGCGAATCGACTGCGGCGAAGCCGCAATAATTCGCCGGGCAGCTCCGTGCCTCTGAGCCTCTGTGGTTAATTCCGGTGCGCGAGCGCGCCGAGTTAGATCAGAGAAAGAACCGTCGCACCTCGGCGATGACCCGGTCGACCGCCGCGTCGGCGAGTTGCGGGAAGATCGGCAGGCTCAAAATCTCGCGCGTGACCTTCTGGCTGTTGCATAGGCCCGAAGGCCCGTTGGCGACGCGGCCGCGATAGGCCGGGTGGAGGTGCACCGGCAGCGGGTAGTGGATGCCGGTGCCGATCCCGGCCTGGCGCAGATGCTCGCGCAGCCCGTCGCGGTTGGGCGTGCGCACCACGTATTGGTGGAACACATGCGTCGCGGCGTTGCGCCGCGGCGGCAGCTGCAGCGGCAACCCGGCGAAGCCGGAATCGTAGCGCGCGGCGATCGCCTGGCGCCGGGCGTTGTCCTCGGCCAGCACGTCGAGCTTGATGTTGAGGATCGCCGCTTGCACCGGGTCGAGCCGGGAGTTGATCCCCGGCACCGCGCTGACATAGCGGTCGCGCCAGCCATATTCGCGGATCTCGCGCGCCGCGACGGCGAGCTCGCAGTCGTTGGTCACCAGCGCCCCGGCATCGCCGAGCGCGCCCAAATTCTTGGTCGGATAAAAGCTGAAGCAGCCGAAATCGCCGATCGACCCGGTGACCTGGCCGCGATATTCGGCGCCGTGGCTCTGCGCGCAATCCTCGATCAGCCGCAGCCCGTGCTTGCGCGCCAGACCCTTGATCTCGTCGAGCGCCGCCGGCTCGCCGTAAAGATGCACCGGCATCACCGCCGCCGGCCGGCCCGGAGGCGGCGCCTTCAGGGCGCGCTCGAGCTCTTCCGGCGTCCATGTTGAACCCGTCCTTCTCGATATCGATCAGCACCGGCATCGCGCCGGCGCGCTCGATCGCCGCGACCGTCGCGACCGCGGTGTGCGACACGGTGAACACCAGGTCGCCGGCGCCGATGCCGCAGGCCCGCACCGCCAGCTCCAGCGCGTCGGTGCCGCTGCCGCAGCCGATCCCGTGCGCGACCCCGATCAGCGCCGCGAAGCGGCTCTCGAAGGTCTCGGCCTCGCGCCCAAGGATGTACTGGCCGCTGTCGAGCACCCGCGCGATCGCGGCGTTGATCGCCGCCCGGTGTTCGAGATAGCCGGCGCGCGGGTCGGCTTGCGGGATCGGTGTCGGAGCGTCGGTCATGGTCCTCTCAGAGATAGGCCGCGAGATGGCGGCGATAATAATCGAGCGAGCGCTTGATCCCGTCGGCGAGCGCCGTGCGCGGCGCCCAGTCGGCAAGCGCGCGAAACTGGCGGTCGTCGGTGACGAAATCGCCGATATCGATCTTCTTGCGCTCGGGCGGGAATTCCTTGACCTCGTAGCGCCCATTGCCGTTGGCGGCGATCAGCGTGTCGGCGATTTGCGGCCAGGCTATAGGCCGCGTCGCCGCCGACATTGAGCGCCTTGCCCGCGGTCTCCGGCGTCACCGCGGCGGCGAGAAACGCCTCGGCGGCATCCTCGACAAAGACCATGTCGCGGCGCTGCTCGCCGCCCCACACTTCGAACGCCTTGCCCTCAAGCGCAAGGCGCAGCCAGATGCCGAGGAAATTCTGCTTCGCGTCCTTGATCCGCATCCCCGGCCCGTAGACGTTGGTGAGCCGCAGCGAGCGGGTCTTGATCCCGTAGACGTCGTGGTAGAGCAGGTGATAGGCCTCGCCGGCGGTCTTGTTGACCGCGTTGACGTCGGTCGCGCGCAGCGGGTGCGCCTCGTCGACCGGGATGTAGCGCGGCCGGCCGTAGATCTGCCGCGTGCCGGCGTGGACGATGACGATTTCCGGCGCCATCGCGCGGCAGGCTTCGAGCAGCTGCAGCTGCGCCGTCGTGTTGACCTCGAGGTCGTGCAACGGCGCGCTCATCGAGTCCATGTGACTGGTCTGCGCCGCGAGGTCGAAAAGAAACTCCTGCCCGTCGAGCAGAAGCCGCATCGCCGCCGCATCGCGGATATCGGCGGTCTCGACCCGCACCCGGTCGCGGATCGAGGCAATATTCGCCGGATTGGCGCCGCCCTCCGGCACCATGCTGTCGATCAGCAGCACTTGCGCCCCGAGATCGACCAGCCGCCGCGCCAGCGCCGAGCCGATCAGCCCGACCCCGCCGGTGATCATGGCGCGCCTGCCGCGAAAGATGGCGAAGCGCGAATCTGTGCTGGAGGTCACTTGCCTTCGTCCATTGAGAGGTTCAGCGTCAACTTTAACCCTGCGACCCTAGAGTGCTGATCAAATAAGGCTTTCCTCGGGTGGCGAGGCGGTGATCTCCCGCCGCGTTGACCGCATCCGTAAACCGGCAGAGCAAAGAACGCCCACCGCCTGGGACTATTCCGGAATGCCGCGCCTCACCCCTGTAATTCTGCTTCTGGCGCTTGCCGCGATGCTCGCGGGGTGCTTTGGCGGCCCGGTGCCGATCGTCAGTTCCGCCCAGTGCTTCGCCGCGCTCGACGCGCGCGGCATCTCCTACCGCCCGGTCGAGATAAGCCGTCCCGACCCGCGCTGCGGCGTGGACGGCGCTGTAAGGGTCACCCGCATCGATGTGGCGCTCGACCAGCCGGCGACGATGAGCTGCGCGCTGGCGGCGCGGATCGACGATTTCGAGCGCGGCGTGCTGCAGCAGATCGCGGTTCGCGATCTTGGCAAATCTGTCAGCCGGATCGACCATCTCGGAGCCTATGCCTGCCGGCGGAGCACCGGCCTGCGCGGCCGGCTCAGCGAACATGCGTTTGGTCTGGCGATCGACATCTCCGGCTTCCGCCTCGCCGACGGAACGGTGATCAACGTCGAGCGCGACTGGTGGGCACCCGGCCCCAAGCGCGATTTCCTGCACCATCTGGCGAGAAGCGCGTGCGGCTATTTTTCGGTGGTGCTGACCCCAAGCAGCGACCGCGATCACTTCAACCACATGCATTTCGATATCGGGCCCGAACGGCTCTGCTCCGTCTAGCCATTACTCGCCGCCGTCATCGGCAAAAAGCAGCGGCTCCCACTGTGGCATCGCGCGCCGCACCGAAGCGGTTTCCTCGAACAAGCCGCGCGCTTCCGTCGCGGGACCGCGGCGCTCGCCGAGCGCGACGACGCGTACCGTGCGCTCCCAGCCGCGCTGCGACACGGTGACGACATCGCCGGGCTTGACCGCATGATTGGGCTTGGCGACGGCGGCGCCGTTGACCGCGACCTCGCCCGCCGCGCACAGCCGCGCCGCCAGCGACCGGCTCTTCGCAAAGCGCGCGAACCACAGCCACTGGTCGAGCCGCCGGCTCGACTTTTCGCTCGTGGCGTGGCCGTTGCCGCTCAAGCGAGCCGCAGCTCCTTGAGCTTGGCGAAGGGATGACCCTCGGCGCGGTGCGATTGACGCGGCGGGCGCGACCGTGACGGCGTCTTTCGGCGCGGTCGCGCGACGAATAGCTCGGCGCCATCGCGCACCACCGCGCGGTAGCCGAGACCGGTGAGGATCCGGTGTAGGTCGGCGGGGGCAATCCCGGCGAGGCCAGCGAGTTCGCTGTCGACGGCAAACGGCTCCTTGCGTGAGCGAGCCGCGGCTGCGAGGCGTTCGAGCCGGTCCGGCCGCACCGCGAACCCACCCACCACCCGCCGTCCGAGCGCGGCGTAGAACGATGCCGGCAGAGCGGGATCGACCGAGATCGCCTTGCCGAGGGCGCGGGCGCCGGGGAGCCTTGGCACGGCCCTGCCCTGCCGCACCGCCCAGAGGAGAGCGCGAAACCGCGCCGACTCGGCGCCGAGCAGCGGCTCCAGGTAGATGCTCTCGGACCCGAACCGCACCCCCGCGCGGGCAAGCGCGCGCCGCGCCGAGCGATCGAGCACGCGCAGCTGGTCGCCCGCTTCGGCCGCAGGGATACAGCCGAGCGCATCGACCAGCTGGAAGGCAAGCCCTCGGCCGACACCGCTCAACAGCAGGTCGCGCAGCGCGAAGAGCGGCGCCAGACGCCGCTCGATCTCGGCTTTGACGAACAGATGGAGCCGTTGGCGCACCCGCTCGCGCGCCGGGCCCTCGAGGAAATTGCCGGCCAGCACCTCGACCCGCGGGCTGAGCGGGCCATCGCCGGCCGCGAGGCGCCCCACCTGACCGCCCCGCCACAACAGGTTGCCGGCGGGATCGATGGCGAAGACGTCGTCGGGGTCGGTGGCGAGCTGGCGACCTCGGCCGGCAATTTCGCTGCGCAGCACTCGGTTGGCCGCGGTCGCCAGCATTCGGCTTTCGGCGTCGTCGGTCGCGTCGGGGATGAAGCGAAACCCATCGAGGCGGCCGACATAGCTGCCCTCGACCTGGACCTCGCCGTCCTTCCCGACCGAGGCGAGCAACTCGCCGTCCCCGGCCAGATGGCGCACTAGGAACGCCGAGCGGCGGTCGACAAAGCGCTGGGTGATGCTCTCGTGCAGCGCGTCGGACAGCTTGTCCTCGATGCCGCGCGCGCGCTCCTGCCAGTCGGCCCCGTTGTCGACCCAGTCGGGGCGGTGGGTGATGTAGGTCCAGGTACGGATATGCGCGATCCGCGTCATCAGCGTATCGATATCGCCGTCGACCCGGTCGAGCTGGGCGATCTGCCCGGCGATCCATTGTGTCGGCAACCGCTCGCTCGGTCCGGCGAGATGCAAAAAGCATTGCCCCAGAAACCTGGCGTGGCTGTCGCTCATCATCTTGCGGAAATCGGGGATCTGGCAGACCTCCCACAACAGCCGGACCGCCGCCGGGTTGGTCGCCAGCGCCGCGACCTCCGCGTGGCGCGACAGCACGCGCAGCACCTGGTGGTCGTCGGCGTCACGGGTCTGAATCAGTCCAGGGGTCCTCGGCGGTTCGTCGAGGCTCTCGAGCAGCGCCCCAAGCGTGTTGAAACGCAACGCGACGTTGCGCCAGGAGATGCGCGTCAGCGGCTCGAATTTATGCGCCTCGACCGCGCTGCACGATCTCGGGGTCGAGCGGGCCTTCATCGGCGGTGGTGCCGAAGGTGCCGTCGCTCATATGGCGCCCGGCGCGGCCGGCGATCTGGCCGATCTCCGCCGCCGACAGCCGCCGCAGCCCGCGCCCGTCGAACTTGGCTAGCCGGGCAAAGGCGACATGGTTCAAGTCCATGTTGAGGCCCATGCCGATCGCGTCGGTGGCGACCAGGTAATCGACCTCGCCGGCCTGGAACATGCCGACCTGGGCGTTGCGCGTGCGCGGGCTCAACGCGCCCATCACCACCGCCGTACCGCCGCGCTGGCGGCGCACCAGCTCGGCCAGCGAAAACACGTCGGCGATCGAAAAGGCGATGACCGCGCTGCGCGGCGGCAGCCGCGTCACCTTCTTGTGCCCGCTATAGCTGAGCGTCGAGAAGCGCGGCCGGCTGATGTGCTCGGCGTCGGGCACCAGCCGGCGCATTAGCGGCCGGATCGTGTCGGCGCCGAGAAACATCGTCTCCCTGAGGCCGCGGGCGTGCAGCAGGCGCGCGGTGAAGACATGGCCGCGCTCGCGGTCGGCGCAGAGCTGGATTTCGTCGACGGCGAGGAACTCGACCGCGCGGTCGAGCGGCATCGACTCGACGGTGCAGACGAAATAGGACGGATTTGGTGGCACGATTTTTTCTTCGCCGGTGATCAGCGCCACCGAGCGCGCGCCGCGGAGCTTAACCACCCGGTCGTAATTCTCCCGCGCCAGCAGGCGCAGCGGGAACCCGATCATGCCGCTGCGATGGTCGAGCATCCGCTCGATCGCGAGATGGGTCTTGCCGGTATTGGTCGGTCCGAGGATCGCGACGAGGCGCGAGCCGTCCCGCAGCATGGCCATGCCTGAAAAGTGCGGTCGCGACGCGGCGAGGGCAAGAGCAATCGTACCAGCTCGGCAATGGCCCGCGCCCGCTGCGGCGATCAGACACGGTAAACGGCGATCTGCCGACCGAATTGGCCGAGACCCTAAATGGCCGTAAGGCTTCCTTAGGAAACCTCCGCTAGAGATCGAGCTACGGACATTGGGAATTTGTCGATAATGGCGGGCGGCGGGCACACACTCATCGACGATTACTGCATGCAGCTCGGCTCGCTGCTCGACCGGCGCCATACCGAAAGGGCGTTGACCGGCGCTCGGCAGCGGGCCGAAGCCGCCGCCCGGCTCGCCGAGGACGCTTTGCGACAAGCCCAGGCGGCCGAGCGCGCCAAAACCAACTTCCTGGCCAACGTGACGCATGAATTGCGCACGCCGCTCAACGCGATCATCGGCTTCTCCGAGATCATCGAAAACGCGGCGGCGGGCGCCGCCGACAATGCGGCCTACGGCAAATATATCCACGAAGCCGGGACGCGGCTGCTCGGCATCGTCAACAACGTGCTGATTTTGGCACGGATTGAGGCCGGCAAGATGGAGCTCGACGAGCAGGTCGCCTCCTTGAAAGAGGTTCTGGGCGCGTCGATCAAGGCCTCGCAGCTAGACGCGGCGTCCCGGTCGATCACGGTCATCGAGGACAACGACGACGATCATCTTGTCTACATCGACCCCAGCAAGATGAAGCAGGCGTTCGGTCACCTCCTGTCGAACGCGATCAAATTCAACGCTGAAGGCGGCGTCGTGCGAGTTTCGACGAAATTATCGCCGGAAGGCGATCTTCTCGTGTCGATCCGCGACAATGGCTGCGGCATCCCGGCCAAGGACCTCGAGCGGGTGCTCGAGCCGTTCAATCAGGTCGAAGACCATTTGACGCGCGAAAATGAAGGCGTGGGCCTCGGCCTGCCGCTAGCCCGCGCGATGATCCGCCTGCATGGCGGCGAGCTTAACCTGACCAGCGAGGTCGGGATCGGCACCCTGGTCGACCTGACATTGCCTGCCGATCGCCTCAGATGCAGTTCCGTCGGATGAGTGACATGACCCAGATGATCCCCGTCAAAGACGACCGCCATCGCGCCGATCGGCCGCGTGATTGCCGTATCCGCGGCGCAGCTGATCGTGCTGCTCCAGCCGCAATGCGAGGGCAAAGCCGCGCGTCCCGCTCGAAATGGCCGCGCTGGTCAAGGTCCAGACCCGCGCGTCGACAGTTTTCGGCATGATCAGCGGGCTACGAGTGCCGCTGCCCAGCGTCACCGACGCCGGAAGAGGACTTGAAAATCATCGAGATCGAACTGATCGGCGAGGCCACCCACGGGCCGGACGGCAAGAGCCATGGGTTCCGCCGCGGCGTCTCGATCTTCCCCGCGCTCGAGACGAGGTGTTCCTTGCGACGCCGGAGGACCTCGCCGATGTCTATGCGCCGCCGCGCGAGGCCGCGGTCCCGGTCGGATCGATCCACCAGGATGCGCAGGTCCCGGCATTCCTCTTGGTCAACGACCTTCTCGGCAAGCATTTCAGCGTCGTCGGCACCACCGGCTCGGGCAAATCCTGCGCGGTATCGACGATCCTGCGCTCGGTCATCGAGCAGAACCCGCATGGCCACGTCATGCTGCTCGACCCGCATTGCGAATACGCGCACGCCTTTCCCAACGAAGCGATCGTGCTGAGCCCCGGCGACGGCCTGCATCTTCCTTACTGGCTGTTCAATTTCGAGGAGCTGGCCGAGATCGTTTGCACCTCGAACCAGCGGTCCGAGCAGTACAAGATTCTCGGCGAGGCGGTGCTCGCCGCGAAGATCGCCTACTTCGTCAAGCCCTCCCCCGACCGCCATATCAGTATCGACACCCCGACGCCGTATCGCGTTTCGGACCTGATCCGCCACCTCGACAACGCGATGGGCGCGCTCAACCGGCCGGACAGCGTCGCCGCCTATCAGCTGGTCAAGTCTCGCATCAACGGCGCTGCAGCACGACGCGCGTTACGGCTTCATGTTCGGCACCAGCCTGACCCTGCGCGACGACATGGCGGAAATCCTGTCGCAGCTGTTCCGCATCCCGGTCAACGGCAAGCCGATCACGATCATCGACCTCTCCGGCGTGCCGTCCGAGATCTTGAACGTCGTGGTCTCGGTGCTATGCCGCCTCACCTTCGATTTCGCGGTGTGGAACGAGACCCAGATCCCGATCACCATCGTCTGCGAGGAGGCGCATCGCTACGCCCCGCGCGACAAGGATGCCGGGTTCGAGCCGGTCAAGCGCGCGTTGTCGCGCATCGCCAAGGAAGGCCGCAAATACGGCGTCTCGCTCTGCGTCGTCAGCCAGCGGCCCTCCGATCTGGCGCCGAGCCTGCTGTCGGAATGCAACACCCTGTTCGCGCTGCGCATGACCAACCAGGACGACCAGGACATCATCCGCGGTGCGCTGCCCGAGGCCTCGCACGGGCTGATGAAATTCCTCCCCGCGCTGCGCAACGGCGAGGCCATCGTCGTCGGCGAAGGCGTGTCGATGCCGATGCGCATCTGCTTTACGCCGCTGCCCGACGATTGCCGCCCGCGCAGCGCGACTGCCTCGTTCACCAACGCCTGGGCGCAGGATGTCGACGACGCGGAGGTCAGCCAGACGATCGAGCGCTGGCGCCGCGGCGTCCGCCACGCGGCCTAGTACGCAATCCTGGCCACCTCGCGCAAGTTCCTGCGGCGTCGCCGCGCCGTAGCCAAAGAATTCGAGATAGGCGGGGATCTGCTCGAACAGCATGTCGGTGCCGATCTGATACGGGCAGCCGCGCCGCGCCGCCGCCTCTGAGGAGCGGCGTCATCTCGGCTTTCAGCACCACTTCGCCGACAAACGTGCCGGGGTCGAGCCGTTCCGGATCGAACGGCAACGGATCGTCGAGATTCATGCCCAGCGGCGTCGCGTTGACGACGAGGGCGTAGCCCGCCGGATCGTTGGCGCGGAGCTCGACCTTGAGGCCGGGGTAATGCGCGCGCAGCCGCTCGACGAGACCCGCGGCGACGGCAATGCGCGTATCGTAGAGGGCGAGCGAGCGCGGCCCCTCGGCGGCGATCGCCGCGGCGATCGCCGAGCCGACTCCGCCGGCGCCGACCACCAGGCAATCGGCCTCGGCAAAATCGAAGCCCTTGCGCTTGGCGCCCCGGGTAAAGCCGACCCCGTCGAACATATCGCCGTAAAGCGACCCGTCCGGTCGCCGCAGGATCGCGTTGCACGACCCGGCGATCTTCACCGCGACGCTGACCTCGTCAAGCAGCGCAACGGTCGTCACCTTGTGCGGCATCGTCACCAGCGCGCCGTGAATGTTGCTGAGGCGGAACAGCGGCCGCAGGAAGGCCGGGTAGTCGCCTTCCCTCACCCCCATCGGCACCACCACGGCGTCGATCCCGTGCCGCTCGAACCACGGATTGTAGATCATCGGCGCTGTGAAGGTCTCGGTCGGGTAGCCGAGATGCGCGATCAAAGTGGTGCGCCCGCTGATCATGTCGTCCTCCCGGCCCTGCCGACTCTTGCGGCACGCCAGCCCGCGCCACATATTCGACTAAGTCCCGTCCAACCCGAGCCGATTTGCCCCAGGCACAATCATGTCCCAGGAAACCCGAACCTTTCAGGCGGAAGTCAGCCGCCTGCTCGACATCGTCGCGCACTCGCTCTACAGCGAGAAGGAAATCTTCCTCCGCGAATTGATCTCCAACGCCTCCGACGCCTGCGACCGGCTGCGCTACGCCGCGATCACCGAGCCGGGCCTGATCGAGGGCGACAGCCGACTACCGGGTGGTGCTGACCCCGGTCAAATCGTCGAAGACGCTGACCATCGCCGATAACGGCATCGGCATGAACCATGACGAGCTGGTCGAGAACCTCGGCACCATCGCGCGCTCCGGTACCGCCGCGTTCATGAAGGAGCTCTCCGGCGACGCCAAGAAGGACATGAGCCTCATCGGCCAGTTCGGCGTCGGCTTCTACTCGGCCTTCATGGTCGCCGACCGGGTCGAGGTGTTGAGCCGCAAGGCCGGCGAGGAGCACGGCTGGCGCTGGGAAAGCGACGGCAAGGGCGAGTTCACCATCGAGCCCGAGCCCAACCTCAAGCGCGGCACGCGGATCACGCTGCACATCCGCGAGGGCGACGAGGAATACCTCGAACCGCACCGCCTACGGCAGATCGTCAAGACCTACTCGGACCATATCGCCCTGCCGATCGTGCTCGCCGACGGCGGCAAGGAAGAAACCATCAACACCGCCTCGGCATTGTGGACCCGCCCGCGCGCGGAAATCACCGAGGAGCAGTACAAGGAGTTCTACCACCATGTCGGCCACAGCTTCGACGAGCCGTGGCTGACCCTGCACGCCCGGGCCGAGGGGGTGGTCGAATACACCTATCTCCTGTTCATCCCGGAATCGAAGCCGTTCGATCTGTTCGAGCCGGAGCGCAAGACCCAGGTCAAGCTCTACGTCCGTCGCGTCTTCATCACCGACGAGAGCGAGATGCTGCCGCCCTATCTGCGCTTTATGCGCGGGGTGGTCGACAGCGAGGACCTGCCGCTCAACATCAGCCGCGAGATGCTGCAGGCAAACCCGGTCGTCGCCCGCATGCGCCGCCAGCTGACCGGCCGCGTCTTGACCGAACTTACGAAGAAAGCGACGGAAGCCGCTGAGGATTATGAGAAATTCTGGGACAATTTCGGCGCGGTGCTCAAGGAAGGCCTCTACGAGGATCGCGATCAGCGCGACACGCTGCTCGCCCTTGCCCGCTTCCGCTCGACCACCCGCGACGGCTGGGTCTCGCTCGACCAATATGTCGAGGCGATGAAGCCGGGCCAGGAATCGATCTACACGATCACCGGCGACAATCTCGATCTGCTCAAGAAAAGCCCGCAACTCGAAGGCTTTCGGGCCCGCGGGGTCGAGGTGCTGCTGCTCACCGACCCGATCGACGAGTTCTGGATGCCGGCAATCGGCACCTACAAAGAGAAATCCTTTAAGTCGGCGACGCGCGGCGGGGTCGATCTCGACAAGATCGCGGCGCCCGAGGACAAGCCGGAAGAAAAGAAGCCCGAACCGCCGGCCAAGCTCGCCAGCCTCATCGCGATCTTCAAGCTGGCGCTGGGCGACGCGGTGAAGGACGTGCGCAGCTCGGCGCGCCTCACCGACAGCGCGGTGTGCCTCGTCGCCGACGAGGGCGATATGGATATGCACCTCGAACGGCTGCTGAAAGCGCACCGCCAGCTCGACAGCGCCGCCAAACGCATCCTCGAAATCAACCCGAACCATCGCCTCATCGAGCGCCTCGCCGCCTCGGTCGGCGAGGCGGGCGCCTCCGACCAGCTCTCGGAATACGCTTGGCTGCTGCTCGATCAGGCGCGGATCGTCGAAGGCGAGCCGCTCGCCGACCCCGCGGCCTTTGCCCGCCGCCTCGCTTCCCTGCTTGAACGCGGCCTCCCCGCGGCTTAGCGCCGGGAGCGGTCACAAATCTTCCGCTTTCCAGCGCAGGAACACATGCGCAATTGCCGAGGACGGCGAATGGGGCGATGCTGCCACCGTTACCCCGAAAACGGGGAACGCAAAGAACCAACGACTTGAACAGCAGGCTTCACAACTAGGAGATCACCATGAAGCGTTTAACACGCCGCAGGATACTTGCGGCCGCTCCGGTCGCGTTCGCCCTGGGTAGCCCGCTGCTGGCCGCGTTGCCGGCTCGCGCAAAGAGTTATGGGCCGGGCGTCACCGATAGCGAGATCAAGATCGGCAACACAGCCCCTTATAGCGGGCCGCTCTCAAACGCCAGCCCGATCCCGCTGTCGATGGAGGCGTACTTCAAGATGATCAACGACCAAGGCGGCGTGAACGGGCGCAAGCTTACCTGCATTTCCTACGACGACGCCTACTCGCCGCCAAAGACAGTCGAGATGACGCGCAAGTTGGTGGAGGACGACGGCGTCCTGTTCCTCGTGGGCTCGGTCGGGACCCCGACCAACAGCGCGATCTGGCATTACGCGAACGAGAAGAAGGTGCCGCAGCTTTTCCCCGCCACCGGAGCCACCAAATGGGCTGATCCGAAAGACCACCCCTGGACCATGGGCTTTTTCATCAGCTATCAGGCCGAGGGGCGCATCTACGCCAACTACCTCCTCAAGGAAAAGCCCGACGCCAAGATCGGCGTGCTCTATCAGAACGACGATTTCGGCAAGGACTACCTGAAAGGCCTGGTCGACGGGCTCGGCGACAAGGCGTCGTCGATGATCAAGGTCAAGGATTCGTACGAAACCATGGACACGACGGTCAACTCGCAGATCGTCGAGATCAAGGCGGCGGGCTGCGACGTCCTCGTCACCATCGCGATCCCCAAATTCGGCGCCCAGGCGGTACGCAAGGTGGCCGAGATTGACTGGCACCCGCTGCACATTTTGAACGGCGTTGCCTCGTCGGTCGGCGCGACCTTGTTGCCGGCCGGACTTGCGAACGCCAAAGGCATCATCAGCGATAATTCATTCAAGGATCCGACCGACCCTCAATGGAAAGACGATGCGGGCTACAAGGATTGGGCAGCGTTCATGGACAAGTACTATTCCCGCGGCGACAAGAGCGATAACCAGAACGTCTACGGCTACTCGATCGCTCAGACGACCGTGCAGATGCTGAAGCAGTGCGGCGACGATCTCTCCCGCGAGAACGTCATGAAGCAGGCGGCCAGCCTGAACAATCTCGCACTGCCGATGTTGCTACCCGGCATTGCGATCAACACCAGCGCGACAAATTTCGCGCCGATCAAGCAAGCCCAGATGAGACGCTTCGATGGCGAGCGCTACGTTCCGTTCGGTCCCATATTGAGCGGCACGATCGGCTGACCCGAGCCGGGCGGTCGCGATCCCAACGCTGCCGCCGGCTCCCCGCCCCTTATGAGCCTTGGCCTCACCGCGCTGATGCCGTCGATCCGCGGCTGGTGCCGCGCTGTTTTGGCCGCGGATATTCCGCTGTTTTCCCGCTGCTATTTTGCTGTTTTTGGGCTGCCGGCGGTTGAGCGCCGATAATGTTCACGTCAAGCGGCTTCGCGGCGCTCAATCTGAGAACTTGGCCCCATTAGTCGATCGGGCGCTTAAGAAGCAAAAAACTTCAGATAAGAGAATAAAATAAGAAAATTTAATATACGAAAGCCAGCACGATTACTTCCGATTAGACAGCGAGTCCATATATCGCAGCTACGCGCGGGAGCGTGCCATGGCCGATCCAGCATTAGCGGTACGACAGCTCGCTGCCCGCCTGCACGCCCAGGATGCGGCGACATTGCTGCGATCGAAACTACCCTACGTGCTCGATGCCCTGAAGCCCGCGGACATCGCAAAAGTTCAAAAGATGCTCGATGCGGGTGTCGTAGACCCGGTACTCCGTCAGCAATATGCCGCGGCCACACGCAAGGAAATCGCACGCGAGCATGCCCACGGCATTTATCGCGATCCCTCGGAGGAGCCGGTGCGCTTCTCACCGGAGATGCGCAGGATCAACGACGAGGAAAACTATATCCACGGCGCTCAATATGGCGTGGACGTTTCGGTCGACTACCAGAAGCTGCTGGCGCCCGGCGCCCTGACGCCGGATTCGGATCATCCAGCGGAGGGGACCTTTCTGCAACAGATCAGGCAGGAGCTTGATCGGAACGGCGTTACTCTTCATATCGGGCCGACTGGACAACAGCCACCGAACGACTTTGCGGTGGCGCTTTTCGGTCCCGGCGGACGAGTTGTTAATACCGATGATGGCCGCCTGACCACCGACAACCTCTTGGAGTGTTGGCTGAGGCCGATCGCCGGGGAATACCAAGCTCTGCGCGCGCCGGTTTCAAAACCGTCCATTGCTAGCCCCGACGGAATCTGGTTTGGCCTCGGCCTGGGAGAAGGCGGGACGCTCTTTTTCGGGGGCAAGGATTCCATGGTTGGAATCATGTATTCCCCGGATCAGTATGAGGATTCCTTTATTTTAGGTATCACGCACTGGCGCGCCGGGTTGGGGCTTGGAGCGTCAATAGGCGCTGCGCTGATCATTGCAACAGGTGGCAAAACGCCCCAAAGTTTCGACGGCCTGAAGGTGGGTGGTTTCGACTTCAAGGCGGGGCTGGGCGAGAATTGGGGCGCCTTCGCGGAAGGCATCGAGGGGCTTGGCCTGGCGGCCAAGATCACGTCATCGGCGGGGAGTCTCTTCGCCAAGAGCAAACTCTCCGTGAAACAATGGCAGGCCCTTGCGGTGCTCGTTCGGAATGCACTTAAGGGCGCCAAAACCGCACTCTCCAGCGGCCCGGCGGTTCTCGTCATGCCAATTCCCCTTGCGGGCGCGGCGCTGGAAGCCAGCGTTTACTACGCGTGGGGTCATTGTACAGTGCTGTAGTTAGTCCCCCTCCGCATTTTGGTCCACCCCGTCTCGTATAGGTTCTGCACGGCCGCCAGTGGCCCTGCTGCCTTTGGTGAGCGGCTGAAACGGGGCTTCAGCGATTGGCTACGGTCCGTCCAGGGGCTGAGGGATCGGCTTCCTGCTGCGGCAGCTACGTTCTTGTTTTATTCTTGACAAAATCGCAAAATAATGCTATGCGCACGGAGCATGAAAACTCCGTGTTGCGCCCTTGTGAGCCTCGGCCTCGCCGCGCTGATGCCGTCGATCCGCGGCTGGTGCCGCGCTGTTTTGGCCGCTGATATTCCGCTGTTTTCTCGCTGTTATTTTGCTGTTTTTGGCTCGGCTAGAATTCTAAAACTCCATGTTAATACAATGTCTTATGACCTATCCCGAGACATCGTTTTAGATCGCGGAACAGCGGAGCGGCCGATCACAGCGTCCGCTAGGCGGCCCAGCGCGATCGATTGCCTGCTACGAAAAATACGGTGTCTGGCCGGGCGGCAACGCGACCTCGAACACGTTGAGCGCATTGCCGATCGCGGTGTAGTAGCCGATCACCGTGCCGAGCTCGACGATGCCCTGCTCGCCAAACGCGGCGATGCCCTCGGCAAAGCTGGCATCCGACAGGCGCTTGGTGTCGATCAGCTCGCTGACCAGTTTGTAGACCAGCGCCTGGTCCTTGGCGGCGAACTGCGGCGTCCCGCCGGTGCGGATCGCCTCCAGCGCGGCGGCCGGCACCCCGCCCTCGACCGCGAGCGGCGCGTGCGCGTGCCATTCGTAATTGGCGCGGATGTGCCGCGCCGTCAGACAGATCGCCAGCTCGGACAAGGCCGGCGACAGCGACGAACCCCAGCGCAGGTATTCGCCGAGGCGCGACAGGTGCTTGCACACCTCCGGCGCGCGGATCAACAGCTCGAACGGGCCGCCAAACCGGCCGCGCTTGCCGGAAACGATCTCGTCGACCACGGCTTTTTGCGCGGGGTTGTACTCGGCGGGGGAAAGCTGGCGGTAACGGGGCATAACGATCCTCTCGGAATGGAACTGGCCACAGGTTACAGCGAATTAATCCTCGCGAAACCTCGCTGTTAGCTTGGCGGCCCATTTTCTCGGGCAGCGACGGACCGCGGCGGCCGCGGCAACCGTCTCTGCTTTGGGAGACCGAATGACATGGCTCAATCTTTAGCCGACCGGCGTCCGCGCTGGTCAAACCGGCGCCGCGCCGCGTTCGCCGGGATTGGCTTGGGCGCGGCGCTGGCGCTGACCCCGTTGGTCTGGGCCGAGACCCCGCCCGGCACCACCACGCCGACGCCGGCGCCCGCGTCGGTGATTCCGCAGCAGAGCTTTGCCCCCTTGGTGAAGCGGGTATTGCCGGCGGTGGTCAACATCTCGGTCACCGAGGCCGCCAATCCGGATCAAATGTCCGAGCAGCTTCCCCAGCAATTCCGCGGCGCGCCGTTCGACGACATGTTGCGGCGGTTCTTCGATCAGCAGCAGGGCGAGGACCAGCCGTTCTCTCACCGCTTCGGCGACGATACCGACGCCAAGCAGATCGCGCTCGGCTCGGGCTTTATCATCGACTCCGAAGGGCACATCGTCACCAACAACCATGTCGTCGGCGACGCCACCAAGGTCGAGGTCACCCTGCAGGACGGCACCAAATACACCGCCAAGATCGTCGGCCGCGACAAGCGCTCCGACCTGGCGGTGCTCAAGATCGATGCCGACAAGCCGCTCCCCTACGTCAGCTTCGGCGATAGCGACAAGGCCGAGATCGGCGACTGGGTCGTCGCCGTCGGCAACCCGTTCGGCCTCGGCGGCACGGTGACCGCCGGTGTCGTCTCGGCGCGCGGCCGCGACATTCATGCCGGCGGGTTCGACGACTTCCTGCAGATCGACGCGCCGATCAACCGCGGCAATTCCGGCGGTCCGACCTTCGACCTCAACGGCAATGTCATCGGCATCAACACCGCGATCTACTCGCCCAATGGCGGCAGCGTCGGCATCGGCTTCGCGGTGCCGTCGAACGCCGCGCAAAAGATCGTGGCGGCGCTCGAAGCTCACGGCAAGGTCGAGCGCGGCTGGCTGGGCGTGCAGATCCAGGAGGTGACCCCGGCGATCGCCTCCAGCCTCGGGCTGGGCAACGCCCGCGGCGCGCTCGTCGCGGTGGTCAGCCCCAATAGCCCTGGCGCCAAGGTAGGCCTCAAGCAGGGCGACGTGATCCTCGCCTTCAACGGTACCGGCGTCGCCAAGCTGCACGATCTGCCGCGTGCCGTCGCCGCCGCGGCTCCAGGATCGGCGGCGACGCTGACGCTATGGCGCGACGGCCACGAAACCACGGTCGATATGACCGTGGGCGAGATGCCTGACAACCCGCAAGTCGCCGCGGCCGGCCAGGACAACCAGCCCGGCGATGACACGCACGCCGACGCGATGGGCATGCATCTTTCGTCTCTTACCAATCAGGTACGCCAAGAACTTCATTTGGGACATGAGGTCAACGGCGTGCTGGTCACGCGCGTCGACAACGGCAGCGTTGCGGACAATCTGGGCTTGAGCCGCGGCGACGTCATCGTCTCGATCAACCAGAAGCCGGTGCGCACCCCGCAAGAGGCGGCCGACCGCTTGAAGCAGATCGCCAGCTCACCGAACAAGACGGCGCTTCTGCTGCTCAATCGGCGTGGGGTGACCCAGTATCTCGGCGTCCAAATCGGTGGAAACCAGGGCTGAGCCACCACGCCGCGTCAATAAAAAGGGCGCCCGAGGGCGCCCTTTTTTCGCAAGGGCCGGCTGGCCTAACGGTAGCGCCAACCAGCCTGCGCCGCATGGCCGCCGCCGTCGCGCGGGGTTAGCGGCACTTTGGCCTCGAGCCGTTCGAGCTCGATCCGCGTGCGGGCGCCCGCGCGCAGCAACCGATCGGTTGCTTCCTTGAGGCCAAAGCGGCTCTCTTGGGTATCGGCGACGAGCACCGCGTCAAACGCGGCGAGGAAGGCGGTGATGTCGTCGTCGACGCGGCTGCGTAACTCCTGGTCGAGCGCACCGCCGCCGGGCTTGCGCGCCGGACCCTCGTCGCGAGGCGGCTGTGGCGCCATCTGGCTCGGTGGCCGAGGTTCGCGC
The DNA here is from genome assembly GCA_963773625.1 of uncultured Alphaproteobacteria bacterium. Classification (GTDB taxonomy): domain Bacteria; phylum Pseudomonadota; class Alphaproteobacteria; order ATCC43930; family CGMCC-115725; genus DATARH01. The sequence continues at coordinate 346,874 of CAVZCJ010000001.1, forward strand.
ATCGCCGCGAAGTCGCGGCCATTCGCGCCGTTGTCGAACGGGTTCCGCGCCGGCGCCTGCAACGGCCGCGGCGCCGCCTGTGGCTGCGCTCCATTGCGATCGTTAAAGCTGTTGGTCTGCGCATTGCCGTTGCCAAACCCCAGATGAAGCTTCGGACGCTGCCTATCGCCGATGCCTCCCTGGGCAAGGTCGGTTGCGGCCGTTGCCGGCGCCCGCTCGACGCTGTCCTGCTGGCGGGATGGCTCGGCCGGCAGCGGTGTGGCGGCGACGGGAGCGACCGCCTTCGATTCCACCTCTACGGCAGCAACGTTGACCGAAGACCCGTTCAGGTGAGCCTTAATCAATTGCGGTTCTGGAACTGCGGGCGGCGGAGTTTCGCTTGCCGGTTTGTCGCGATTGCGGCTGACGATATAGCTGATCGCCGGCGGCGAGCAATCATAGGTCCGCGCGATACTAGCCAGCGTCTCCCCCGCCTCGTAACGGGCCATAATCAATGGCCAGTCAGATTGCGGAATTTTTCCCCGTTTATTTGATTTTTCCATACCAAACCTTACCCATGCGTCTTCCAAGAGGGTTTCACGGCGTTTGTCAGGCGATTTTATTGTCGAATACGGAGCACGGCGCAACAGTCCTAAAGGTACACCTGAGACACAACAGTCGCCCGACCAGCACGGCCAGTTCCCCTCTGGCCCGGACCTTATCGATACAAGGTCATTTGAGCTTGATTTCTAGTGCTCAGAATAGCGCCAACTAAGTTCATCGAAAAGCGATTTATTCATCCACCAAGCGAAAAATCAATTCCGGCTTCGTATTCGCGAGCGACAGAGATCATCTCAAATCCGGACGATCTTGCCGGGGTTCATCAGATTATCGGGGTCGATCGCCCGCTTGATGGCAGCCATCACCTCAACGGCATTGCCATGCTCGGCATTGAGAAAGTTTATTTTACCGTAGCCAACCCCATGTTCGCCAGTGCAAGTTCCGTCCATCGCTAATGCGCGTGCCACCATTCTGTCGTTGAGCCGACTCGCCTCGGCGATTTCTTCCGGCCGATTGGGGTCGATCATAAAGATGAGATGGAAGTTACCGTCGCCAACATGCCCGGCAAGCGCCGACGGGATTGATGACTTGGCAAGATCGGCTTTTGTCTCGCCGATGCAGTCGGCGAGCCGCGAGATCGGCACGCAGACATCGGTAGCCCAGCCCTTCGAACCGGGGCGCAGCGCGAGCGCGGCGTAATAGGCGTCATGCCGCGCCTGCCATAATTTGTTGCGCTCCTCCTGCGCCGTGGCCCAACGGAAATCGTCGCCGCCATGGTCGCCGGCAATATCCTTAACCAGCGCCACCTGTTCGGCGACGCCATTTTTTGTTCCATTAAACTCGAAGAACAAGGTTGGCGCCACCTGGTAGTCGAGTTTCGAATACTTGTTGATCGCGTCCATCTGCGGCTCGTCGAGCAGTTCGATGCGGGCCACCGGGATGCCGCTCTGGATCGTCAGGATCACTGTGTCGACCGCGGCTGCGATCGAGGGGAAGGCGCAAACGGCGGCCGAGATCGCCTCTGGGATACCGTAAAGCCGCAAGGTCACTTCGGTAATGACGCCGAGCGTGCCCTCCGAACCGACAAACAGCCGGGTCAAATCGTACCCGGCGGCCGACTTGCGGGCGCGGCGCGAGGTCTGGATTACCTTGCCGTCGGGCAGCACCACGGTCAGCGCCAGCACGTTCTCGCGCATCGTGCCGTAGCGCACCGCGTTGGTGCCCGAGGCGCGCGTCGCCGCCATCCCGCCGAGCGAGGCGTCGGCCCCCGGGTCGATCGGGAAGAACAGCCCGGTATCGCGCAAATACTCGTTGAGCTGCTTGCGGGTGACCCCGGCTTCCACCGTCACGTCGAGGTCCTCGGCGCCGACCCGCAGAACGTGGTTCATCTGGGACAGGTCTATGCACACTCCACCCTTCAGCGCCGCGACATGACCTTCGAGCGACGTGCCGGTGCCGAACGGCACCATCGGGGTTTTGTATTGCGCGCACAGGCGGACGATCTCGGCCACCTCGTCGGTGCTCTGCACAAAGGCGACCGCGTCAGGCGCATGCGGTTGGTGATAGGATTCGTCCTTGCCATGCTGGTTGCACACCGCCGCCGAGGTCGACAGCCGGTCGCCCAGCCGCTGGCGCAGCGCGGCGAGCAGCGCCGGGTTTAATGGCTCTCGAACGAGCACGGGCGCGGTCATGGCGGCCCTTCTTGAATATCGATAGGCGAGGCTTACTCCCACGCCACGCTCACTGCAATGTCATACACCCTTGAAGATGACTGTTATGCAATCACGCCTCCCGAATTTTGGGCACATCTTTCCTCGTTCGACGCGCCCATCTCAAGAAACGCCGCTCAAGCCCACGGATGACGGTATGAAAAACCTGCGCTAGGGTATCACCACGGACTTTGGAGACCGCGATGTCGCTAGCGGCGGTCACGCTCGACGACAAATATCTGCTCGACAGCGGCCGGGTGTACCTCACCGGCACGCAGGCGCTGGTGCGCCTGCCGATGATGCAGCGTCAGCGCGATGCGGCGGCGAGGCTCAACACTGGCTGCTTTATCGCCGGATATCGCGGCTCGCCGCTGGGCAATTTCGATATGGCGCTGTGGCGCGCGCGCCGCTTTCTGGACAACAACCACATCAAATTCCAGCCGGCGATCAACGAGGAATTGGGCGCGACCGCGGTCTGGGGTTCGCAGCAGATTGGCCTCTTCCCCGGTGCGAAGTATGACGGCGTCTTCGCGATCTGGTACGGCAAGGGGCCGGGGGTCGACCGCAGCGGCGATCCGCTGAAGCACGGCAATTCCGCCGGCACCGCGCCGCATGGCGGCGTGCTGGCGATCGCCGGCGACGACCATACCTGCAAATCCTCGACCCTGGCGCATCAGTCGGAGCTCGCCTTCATCGACGCCTCGATCCCGATCCTCAACCCGGCCGGGGTCGAGGACATCCTCGATCTCGGCCTCTTCGGCTGGGCGATGTCGCGCTATTCGGGCTGCTGGGTCGGGTTCAAGACCGTCGCCGAGACGATGGACAGCTCAGCCTCGGTGACGCTGCACCCCGACCGCGTGCAGATCGTCCTGCCGGAAGATTTTGAGATGCCGCCAGGCGGCCTCTCGATCCGCTGGCCGGACACGCCGCTCGACCAGGAATACCGGCTCCACCGCTACAAGCTCGATGCGGTGCGCGCCTTCGCCCGCGCCAACCGGCTCGACCGCATTGTCATCGACAGCAAGAAGCCGCGCTTCGGCATTGTCACCACTGGCAAATCCTATCTCGACCTGCGTCAGGCACTGGACGATCTCGGCATCGGCGAGGCGGAGGCCGAAGCGATCGGGCTGCGCGTCTACAAGGTGGCGATGGCCTGGCCGCTCGAGCCGCACGGCGTCCGCGCCTTCGCCGAGGGGCTCGAGGAAATCCTCGTCGTCGAGGAAAAGCGCGGGGTTATCGAGCCGCAGCTGAAGGAGCAGCTTTACAACTGGCCGGCAACCGCTCGGCCGCGGATCGTCGGCAAATCCGACGAGGACGGCGACTGGATCCTGCCCTCGCCCGGCGAGCTGTCTCCGGCGCAGATCGCCCGCGTCATCGCCAAGCGCATCGCCCGCTTCCACTCGTCGCCGCGCATCGCCGAGCGGCTCGCGTTCCTCGACACGCGCGAGGCGCAACTCGCGGGCAGCGTCGTGCCCTTTGCCCGCACCCCGTATTTCTGCTCGGGCTGCCCGCACAACACCTCGACCAAGGTGCCCGAAGGCAGCCGCGCGCTCGCTGGCATCGGCTGCCATTATTTGTCGCAATTCATGGATCGATCGACCGCGACTTTCAGCCAGATGGGCGGCGAGGGCGCGGCGTGGATCGGCCAGTCGCCCTTCGTCGAGACCGGGCACGTCTTCGCCAATATCGGCGACGGCACCTACACCCATTCCGGCATCCTGGCGATCCGCGCCGCGGTCGCCGCCAAGGTCAACATGACCTACAAGGTGCTGTTCAACGACGCGGTGGCGATGACCGGCGGCCAGCCGCTCGATGGCGGCCTCACCGTGCCGATGGTCGCGCGCCAGCTCGCCGCCGAGGGGGTGGGCCCCATCGTCGTCGTCAGCGACGAGCCCGAGAAATACCCGCCCGGCGCCGATTTCCCGCCCGGCGCGACCGTGCGCCACCGCGACGACCTCGACCAAATCCAGCGCGACATCCGCGAGTTCAAGGGCGTCAGCGCCATCGTCTACGACCAGACCTGCGCCGCCGAGAAACGCCGCCGGCGCAAGCGCGGCCGCTTCCCCGACCCGGCGAGGCGCGTCGTCATCAACGACCTCGTCTGCGAGGGCTGCGGCGATTGCTCGACCCAATCGAATTGCGTCTCGGTGATCCCGGTCGAGACCGAGTTCGGCCGCAAGCGCGCGATCGACCAGTCGAGCTGCAACAAGGATTTCTCCTGCCTCAAGGGCTTCTGCCCGAGCTTCGTCACGGTCGAGGGCGGCAGCCTCAAAAAGCGCAGCGCCGGCGACAGCGGCGAGGACGGACTTCCGGCCCTGCCCGAGCCCGCCCTGCCCGCGCTCGACGAGCCCTACGGCATCCTCGTCACCGGGGTCGGCGGCACCGGGGTCGTGACGATCGGCGCGCTGCTCGGCATGGCGGCGCACCTCGAAGGCAAGGGCGTCAGCGTTCTCGATATGCTCGGCATGGCGCAAAAGGGCGGTGCGGTGCTGAGCCATGTCCGCATCGCCGACAAGCCCGAGACGATCAACGCGGTGCGCATCGCCGCGGGTGACGCGCGGCTGCTGCTCGGCTGCGACCTCGTCGTCTCGGCGAGCGGCGAGGCGGTGTCGAAGCTGCGGCCCAGGGCACAGCCCCGCTATCGTCAACAGCCACCAGATCATCACCGGCGACTTCACCCGCAACCCCGACCTCGCCTTTCCCGAGCGGGAGCTGCGACGCGCCGTCGCGAACGCGGTCGGCCAGGGCGGCGCCGAGTTCCTCGACGCGACCGGGCTCGCGACGGGCCTTCTTGGCGACTCGCTGGCGACTAATCTTTTCATGCTCGGCTTTGCCTATCAGCGCGGCTTGGTGCCGGTATCGGCCGCGGCGATCGACCGGGCGATCGAGCTCAACGGACAGGCGCATCGACTTCAACCGCCGCGCCTTCCGCTGGGGCCGCCGCGCCGCGATCGACGGCGACCTCGTCGCCGCGCGCGCCACTCCGCCCGCGGCAATGCCAGCGACGCACCGCCTGTCCGAGACGTTGGACGAGACGATTGCCCGCCGCGCCGGTTTCCTGACCCTTTATCAGAATGCCGCCTATGCCGCGCGCTACACGTCCTGGGTCGAGCGCATCCGCGCCGCCGAGGCCGCCGCGCTGCCGGGCAACACCGCGCTTGCCGACGCGGTCGCGCGCGCCCTGTTCAAGCTGATGGCCTACAAGGACGAGTACGAGGTCGCCCGGCTCTACACCGACGGCGATTTTCTCAAGCGCGTCGCCGAGCAGTTCGAGGGCGATTACAAGCTCAAATTCCACCTCGCGCCGCCGCTCTTCGCCGAGCGCGACCCGGCCAATGGGCATCTAAGGAAGAGCGAATACGGGCCGTGGATGCTGGCAGCGTTCCGCCTGCTGGCTCGGCTCAAATTCCTGCGCGGCACCGCGTTCGATATTTTCGGCCGCAGCGAAGAGCGCCGCGCCGAGCGCCAGGCGATCGTCGACTACGAGGCGCGTCTCGCGCGAGATCGTCGCTGGCCTGACCGCCGCCAACCACGCCGACGCGGTCGCGCTCGCCGCGGTGCCGCTCGACATTCGCGGCTTCGGCCACGTCAAGGAGGCGAATTGGCTGCGCGCGCAGGCCAAGGACGCGGCGCTCGCCGAACGGTTTCGGGCGCCCGCGAGCGCGGCGGCGCTCGCCGCTGAATAGGGTTTCCGCGGCCACTCCCGGTATCGCAACACCGTTGTGTCGGGCCGGTTTGACGGGCGGCGGAAAACCGCCGTATGGGGTCGCGGCTCAAAGAAAGGGAGGCCCGGTGATCGCAAGAGGTCTTCTCGCTGGCGCGGCGTTGCTCCTCGCGGCGACCGGCACGGCGTTAGCTTGCCAGGGCAAGAGCGACCCGGCGCTCGACGACAATTTCTCGAAACCCGATCCCGGCTGGCCGGCTTCGGACAATGTCGTGGTCACCCCCCAGGGCTTGGTCGTCAAGCCGCCGGTCAATGGTTCGACCTGGGTGGTCAACGGCAATTACACGATGGATGGCGCCGATCTCTGCGTCACCGTCGCGTTCCCGGCGACGATGCCGACCCCGGCCAACGAGGACACCGTCGGCGATGTCGGCGTCGTGTTCTGGAAGCGCGACAACGACAATTATTACCTCGCCGCGATTTCGCCCGACGGGATCGCGGCGATCAGCCGCTCGGTCAGCGGACAGTGGACGACGATCGTCGATCCGATCAAGTCGCCGGCGATCAAGACCGGCGGCCGGCGCGGTCAACGAGATCGAGGTCGCGACCAAGGGCAATGCCGGCGTCTTCTACGTCAACGGCGCCAAGATCACCGAATTTCCGCGGCCAAGCCCCGCCCGATGGCGGCCCGCCCGGGGTCTATGCCGAGAGCGGCCCATCGATCACCACCTGGGTGTTCTCCCGGGTACAAATCTATTCCTATGCGCCATAGGGGCTGGATTTGCGCCCGAGCGTGAAAATCGCCGCGCTCGCCCTGCTGGCTCTCTGCGGCGGTGCAGCCGGCTCACTTGCCTGCCAAAGCAGCGGCAACGCGCTGCTCGACGACAATTTCAAGAATCCCGACCCGGGTTGGGGGCAGCCTGACAATATCGCGGCTTTCACCCCCACCGGGCTGGCATTGACCCCGCCGGTCGGCGGCAGCGCCTGGCGCTGGAATACCCACTTCACGATGGCCCGCGCGGATTTCTGCGTCGAGGTCATGAGCCCGGCGAAGCTTCCCGCCACGCCCGACGAGGACACGGTCGGCGCGGTCGGCATCTGGTTCTGGGGCAAGGATTTGCAGAATTTCTATACCGCCACGATCACGCTTGACGGTCAGGCCGCGGTGATGCGGCTTATCGGTGGAAAGTGGGTGACGATCGTCGCGCCCGCGGCGACGCCGGCGATAAAGACTGCGCCGGCCGCGGTTAACGAGATCGAGGTCGTGACCGACGGCGATACCGCACGGTTCTTCGTCAACGGGACGCACATCACGGATATCCGCGGCCAGGCCCCGTCCAATGGCGGCGCACCGGGCCTCTACGGTGAGAGCGGACCAAAGACCACGACCTGGCTGTTTCAACGGGCCCGGCTCTTTTAGTCGGGCTCAGTCCGTCTCCACCGGCATCGTTACGAAGCGGAAATTGCCTTCGCGCTCGACCCGGATCAGCACGTTCTTGCGCCCGGCCTTCTTCGCCGCGGCGACTTGTGCGAGCGCGTCGTCGGGCGATCCGACGGCATTCTCACCGACCGCGACGATGAGATCGCCGGCGCGCAACCCTTGCGTCGCCGCCGGGCTCCCTTGCGGTACCTCGACGATGACTGACGCCGCGCGCCGCGTCCGGCAGCGAAAATTGCTTGCGTATGTCGGGCGTGGGCTTGGCGAGCTTGAGGCCGAGCGCATCGACCGTCGGCGGCGGCTTCGGCTGATCTGGCGCCGGTGGCTGCGGCTGCGGCCGGTTCGGGTTATAGGCGGCGACGGTCAAGGTGACCTCGGCCTCCTTGCCGTCGCGCCAGATCGTCAGCTTGAGCGGCTTGTCCGGCGCCGAGTCGGCGACCATGCGCGGCAATTGCCGGGAACGGTCGACCGGTTTTCCGTCATAGATGAGGATCACGTCGCCGGGCTTCAGCTTGGCTTGCGTCGCGGGGCTGTCGGGATCGATCGCCGCGATCAGCGCGCCGCGCGCCTTGTCGAGGCCGACGCTTTCGGCGATGTCGTCGGTGACCGGCTGGATACGCGCGCCGATCCAGCCGCGCACCACCTTTCCGGTGGTCTTGAGCTGGTCGATGATCGGTTGCGCGAGCGCGGTCGGGAATCGCGAACCCGATGCCGATCGACCCGCCCGAGGGCGAATAGATCGCCGTATTGATGCCGATCACCTCGCCCTGCGAGGTTGAACATCGGCCCGCCGGAATTGCCGCGGTTGATCGAGGCGTCGGTCTGCAGATAGTCGTCATAGGGCCCGGAATGGATGTCCCGCGCGGTGGCCGAGATGATTCCGGCGGTCACCGTGCCGCCGAGCCCGAACGGGTTGCCGATCGCCAGCACCCAATCGCCGACCTTGGCCTTGGCGGAATCGCCCCAGGTCGCCGCCGGCAGCGGCGTTTTCGCGTCGACCTTCAGCAACGCCAGATCGGTCACCGCGTCGCGACCGACGACTTGCGCCTGCAATACCCTGTCATCGGACAGCGTCACGGTGATCTGGTCAGCATTGGCGATGACATGCGCGTTGGTAACGATCAGACCCGACGGGTCGATGATAAAGCCGGAACCCAATGAGGCGGCGCGAGGGGCGCCCGGCGCGCCCTTTTCGCCGAAGAAATCGCGGAACAGATCGTCGAGCGACGTGCCGGGCGAGGCCTGCGGCGCGTCCTGGGCGGTCTTTGCCGCGGCGGCGGCGCCTGGGTGGTCGAGATGTTGACGACGACACCCAAGAGATGCCCGGCCAATTGCGAGAAGACGTCGGCAAATGCCGGTTCCGGCGCCTGCGCGGCTGGCGGCGGTGTCGGCGAAGGCGCAGGTAACTGCGCTGCCGGGGGCGGTGTCTGTGCCGGTTCAGGCGCCGATGTGGCGGTTTCGCTGGAAGGGGCGGAGCCGGTGTCGGTGCCAGGGTTGGCGCGGGGACCGGAGCTGGCGCGGGGGACGAAGCCGGCGCGGGCGCCGGGGTCTGGGCCCTCCCGGGCAGCGTTAGCGTCAGCGCCAGCAGAATCGCGGTCGTCGTCCCAAGCCGGCCGATTGCCCTCACAAACCCTCCCAACGCGCGGGATAACGCAGATCCCGATCTAGTGCTGGTCTTTACGACGCGCTCGATATGAAATGGCGCCGATAATGGCAAGACGGAACTGGGACGTGAAGCCGCGCGATCGTGTCGCGCCCCGCGAATTCCTGCGCGCGCTGTTCGACGCGGCGCTCGCCGCTTCCGATCCGCGGCGCGCGGTCGCCGCGGCGCTGCCGGAACGCCGGTTCCGGGCCGCACGGTGGTCGTCGGCGCCGGCAAGGCCTCGGCGGCGATGGCGCGCGCGTTCGAGGCGGCGTGGCCGGGCGAATTGAGCGGGCTCGTCGTCACCCGCCACGGCCATGCCGTGCCCTGCGAGCGGATCGAGATCGTCGAGGCGAGCCACCCGGTGCCCGACGCTGCCGGCCAGCGCGCCGCGCAACGCATCCTCGATCTCGCGCGCGGCCTCGGGCCCGATGACCAGCTTGTCTGCCTCATTTCGGGCGGCGGCTCGGCGCTGCTGGCCCTCCCCGCGCCCGGCTTGACGCTCGCGGACAAGCAGGCAGGTGACCCGCGCCTTGCTGCGCTCCGGCGCGACGATCGGCGAGATCAACACGGTGCGCAAGCACCTCTCGGCGATCAAGGGCGGGCGGCTCGCCGCCGCCGCTGCGCCAGGCGCGCAGATCGTCACCTTGGCGATCTCCGACGTGCCGGGCGACGACCCGGCGGTCATCGCCTCCGGCCCGACCGTGCCCGACCCCTCGACCTTCGCGGACGCGCGCGCGGTGCTCGCCAAATACCGCATCGAGGAGCCGAAATCCGTTGTCGCCCATCTCGCCGCCGCGGCGGACGAGACGCCAAAACCCGGCGACGTTGCGTTCGCGCGCGCCCGCTACACGCTGATCGCCAGCCCGCAGCAGGCGCTGGATGCGGCCGCCGACGCGGCGCTCAGAGCCGGAGTGGCACCGATCGTGCTCAGCGATCGCATCGAGGGCGAGGCGCGCGATATCGGCCTCATGCATGCCGCAATCGCCCTGCAGCTTGCGGCCGGGCAGTTTCGCGTCGGCGCCGATGCGGTCGAGCCTCCCGGCGGTGTTGCTGTCGGGCGGCGAGACCACGGTGACGGTGCGCGGCCAGGGCCGCGGCGGGCGCAACAGCGAATTCCTGCTGTCGCTCGCGGCGGCGCTGGAACGGGACGGTGCGGCGGGGATCGCGGCGCTCGCCTGCGATACGGACGGGATCGATGGAACCGAGGACAATGCCGGAGCGATCCTTCTGCCTGACAGCGTCGCGCGTGCCGCCGCTAGCGGGGTTTCGATCAAGGCGGCGCTCGCCGCAAACGACGCCTATGGATTTTTTCGCTCGCTGGGCGACCTCATTGTCACCGGACCGACCCTGACCAATGTCAACGACTTTCGCGCCATCCTCGTTCAACCTCAGCCAGGCGGCTGAGCGCGGCCCGCGGCAGAAAAACCCCGATGCGGCGGCAGCGCAGCGCCAAGATCGTCGCAACCCTGGGTCCGGCGAGTTCGAGCCCGGTGCGGCTGCGCGCCCTCTTCGACGCCGGGGTCGACGTCTTCCGTTGCAATTTCAGCCACGGCACGCATGACGACCACCGCGCGCTGTTCAACAACATCCGCCGCGTCGAGGCCGATACTGGGCGGCCGATCGGCATCCTCGCCGATCTGCAAGGGCCCGAAACTGCGCCTCGGCAATTTCATCGGCGGCCGAGTGGCGATAGCCACGGGCGCCGAGTTTCGCCTCGACCTCGACAGCAAGCCCGGCGACAACAAGCGTGCGCCGCTGCCGCACCCCGAGGTGTTCGCCGCGCTGGAACCCGGCAACGAGCTCCTCGTCGACGACGGCAAGGTGCGGCTCAAGGTCGTCGATTGCGGCAAGGATTTCGCCCGAGACCGAATGTCTCGTCGGCGGCATCTTGTCGAACCACAAGGGCGTCAACCTGCCGCACTGCGTGCTGCCGATCTCGGCGGTGACCGAGAAGGACCGCGCCGACCTCTCCTTCGCCTTGGAGAACGGCGCCGATTGGGTGGCGCTGTCCTTCGTGCAGCGGCCGGAGGATGTCGCCGAGGGCCGCAAGCTGGTCGGCAACGCCGCCGGGCTGATGGTCAAACTGGAAAAACCGTCGGCGATCCGCCGGCTTGGCGAGATCATCGACCTCGCCGACGCGCTGATGGTGGCGCGCGGCGATCTCGGCGTCGAGATGCCCGCCGAGGACGTGCCAACCGTGCAGAAACAGATCATCCACGCCTGCCGCCTGGCCGGAAAGCCGGTGATCGTCGCCACCCAAATGCTGGAATCGATGATTACCTCGCCGACCCCGACCCGCGCCGAGGCCTCGGACGTCGCCACGGCCGTCTATGAGGGCGCCGACGCGGTGATGCTCTCGGCCGAGACGGCGGTCGGCGAATACCCGGTCGAGGCGGTGACGATGATGGACCGCATTGCCCGCCGCGTGCAGGAAGACCCGCTCTATTTCCCCAGCCTGCAGACCAAGGTGATGGAGCACGAGCACACCAACCCCGACGCGATCAGCGCCGCGGCATGCCAGGTCGCGGCCACGGTCGGCGCCGCGGCGATCGTTTCCTACACGACCTCGGGCGCCACCGCCTTGCGCGCCGCCCGCGAGCGGCCGGGCGTGCCGATCCTGGTGCTGACCTCGAACCAGGGCACCGCACGGCGGCTCGCGCTGCTCTGGGGCGCGCATTGCGTCCATAGCGCCGACGTCAAGACCTTCGCAGACATGGTGCAGCGAGCGGTGCGGATCGCCCACCGCGAGGACATCGCCCAGCCCGGCCAGCGCGTCGTCATCACCGCCGGCGTGCCGTTCGGCACCCCCGGCGCGACCAATACGCTGCGCATCGCCTGGGTGGACCGGTGAGGCATCCTTCGAGGCCTCGCTGCGCGGGGCGCCTCAGAGCTTGCCTCGGCGGAAGCCGGGGATGAGGGTGGTTGATGCCATCGTGATTCTTTCCTCATCCTGAAGAGCGCCCGCGCAGCGGAGCCTCGAAGGACGTACAATGGCTTTGCCGCAATACCCCAACGACATCGACCCGGAATCCGGTTGCCGGTTGCCCCTGCTTCAGCGCGAGGAGCTGAGCCCCGACGCGCAGCAGGCCTATGACCGCATCGCCGCGCCGGGCAGCGGCAATCTGCGCGGGCTGCGCGGCCCCGGCGGCATCCAGCTGCATAGCCCGGAATTGTCACGCCATGCGCGGCCGCTCAACCGCTATCTGCGGTTTGAGGCGGGGCTCGGCGGTCGCGTGCGCGAGCTCGCCATCCTCATAACCGCGCGCGAGCTCGACAGCCAGTTCGAATGGGCCGCTCATGAGGACGAAGCACTCCGCGAGGGAGTCGCCCCCGAACTGATCGACATCGTCCGCCATCGCCGCGATCTCGCCGGGATCGAACAATCCGATGCGGTGATCATCGCGCTTGGCCGCGAGATTTTCGGGGCACGCAAGGTATCGTCGGAAACCTACGCAAGCGCGCTCGCGCTGTTCGGCCGTCGCAAGCTCGTCGATCTGGTCGCGCTGATGGGCAATTATGCCGCGACCGCGGCGCTCCTCACCGCCTTCGACATGCAGCTCGACTCCGGAACGGAGCCGGGATTGCCCGGACTTTAACTTTCGTCATTCCGGGGCGCGGCGAACCCGGAACCCATGAACACGGACCTCTCGGACATGGCACAGGCGGAGCAACGCCTGCCCCGCCTGCTCTCGTGGATACGGGTTCGGCCCTGTGGGCCGCCCCGGGATGATAATAAGCGTTTAGTTCAGCCCGTAGAGCCGCACCACGTTGTCGTGAACGATCTTCTTCTGCACGCTCGACGAGAACCCGGCGAGGTTCTGGGTCAGCGTCTCGCGCGAGTTCGGCCAGATGCAGTCCGGGTGCGGGTAGTCGGCGCCCCAGATGATGTTGTCCTCGCCGACCAGCGGGACGATCGGCTCCAGATACTTGTCCTGCTGGTAGGTGACAAAGCCCTGGCGACGGAAATAGTCGCTCGGCTTCATCTTGAAGCCGAGGCTGCGCGCCCGGTCGTGGTACTCGGTGTCGCAGCGATCGAACACATAGGGCAACCACGTCACCCCGCTCTCGCCGAGCACGAAGTTGAAGTCGGGGTATTTCTCACATGCCCCCGAGGCGAGGATCGAGGCCAGCACTTCCATCGTGTCGAGCTGGAACAAGGTCGAGCGCACCAGACGCCACTGGGTGAAGACTTCCTTCTCCATCTCTGGCGTGTCGGGCGCGCGCACCGCCTTGAACCCGGTCGAGTGGAACGAGATCGGGAATTTGCACTCGGCCGACGCCTCCCACAGCACGAACCAGTCGGGGTGGTAGAGCGGCGGGGTCATCCGCTTGAACGCGAGGTCGCCGCCCTTGAGCCCCATCTTGGCGCAGCGCCGCACTTCCGCCGCCGCTGCCTTCGGGTCGGTGTTGGGGATGATCGCCAGCGGAAACACCCGGTTGGGGTCCGAGCGCTTGGCAAAATCGGCGACCCAGTCGTTGTAGCGGGCGTCGACCCAGATGCGCAGATCGGCGCTGTCGATCAGATCGTTGACCATCAGGCAGCCGTAAATGATCTCCTTGGAGAGCCCGTCGCGATCGAGATCGGCGATACGCAGTTCAGGCGTGGTCGGCCGCGGCACGCCGCCCGGATAGGAATTCCACTCGAAGCCGAGCTGCTGCATCTCGTCGATATGGTCGAACGCGCCCTTGGTGTAGGGCAGGAAGCCCGGGCCGACACCGTTCCACATGCCGCGGTCGAGATCGTCGACGAACCAATGCTGGCCGTCGTTGCGCTCCTCGACGCGCGGCGCCAGCTTCTTCCACTTCTGCGGCGCCTGCGACGACCACAGATCGGCCGGGCAATAGGTCAGGTCAATATGGTTGTCGCCGGAAATGAGCTTGTGCTGCATGGCGGGCATCAAAGGGGCTCCCTGTATTCTTCTACCGGATCAGCGGCGCGAAACCGTAGCGCTATCTTATGAAGAGCGGCAAGTGGAAGCTGGGCAAACCCGGCATGCGCCCAACAGGGAGCACCTTCAGGTATAGTGAAGACGATTACGCGGGGGTAATCGTCGTGGCCATCGAAATCCGCCGGTTGGGGGAGAGCTTTGTCGGTGGGGTTTCTAACGTCGACCCCTCCCGGCTTATTAGGGGGGCACTCGCGCCTTACCTCAGATCCAATCGCCGTTTCGTGGCGGGCGCGGCCGGGCTGCATGCCTAAGCTCCGTCCGCCCAAGGCGGTTGAAGGCAATTACCGCGATTGGAGCAGTCTCGCCGCTTATCGTAATGACGCGCGCCGCGCCCGCGCGCAATTGCGGGAGGTCCGCAAGCCCACCGAGCCGGCTGAGGGCGTCCGCCTGTTTTCGGCGATGCGCAACGAGCGCGACCTGCTCCCGCTCTTTCTCGACCATTACCGCAAGCTCGGGGTTGGCCGCTTCGTGATCGTCGACAACGGTTCATTCGATGGTTCGCCGGAATTGCTGCTCGGCCAGCCGGACGTCGAGCTCTACCACACCACGGGAAGCTACGCCGAGGCCAATGGCGGCTCGCTATGGATCGATGGGCTGATCGAGGAGCAGGCGCGCGACGAGTGGGTCGTGTACGTCGATGCGGACGAGCTGCTGGTCTACGACCGTTGCGAGGAACACACGCTGCCGGCGCTGGCCGAGCGCCTTGCGGGGTTAGGCCAACACCGCCTTTTGGCGCCCCTGACCGATGTTTATCCGCATCCCGATCCTCCCCACGATCTGCTGTTCGACGCGGCGCCCGAGACAGCTCGCCATACCCCGCGCGGCATCATGATCGAGGGCGGGCCCCGCTACCGGATGGCGGAAGCGGTCGGGCGCACACAGTTTCCCTGCCTGACAAAGTACCCGTTCTTGCGCTATGGGGCGCACACGGCCTTCGCCAACATCCACTTCCCCGAACCGACCAGGGAGAATGGCGATCGGATACGCGGACGTCTCCTGCATCTCAAACTGACATCGCGGTTCCACGACAAGGTCGTGCGGGCTCTGCAGGAAGGCCAGCACTGGAACGAGGGCGCCGAATACAAAAGCTACGCCGACTGGCTTGACGGTCGCGACCCCGGCGATCTCGTGATCGCCGCCAGCCAGCGTTATACCGGTCCTCGCGACCTGATCGAAGCCGGCCTCCTCGAACCGCTCCACTGGCACCGGTCGAGCACCAGCTTGCGGATCAGCGAGACGTTGCGGTGGAGGTGACGCTCGCGAGCTTGCGAATATCGGCAAGCCGTCCCGGTGGATTAGCATAAGTTCCGGCTTGGGCTTCGGATTGGATCGATGAGGGCTGTCGCACTGCCGACGAGCGGCGCGCGTAAGGATCGGGACGATGGCCGGCGAGCCAGCCGCTAGACCAGCTGGGATCGAGCTGTCGGCGGTCATTTGCACCCATGACCGCTACGACCTCCTACCGGCAGCCATCGAATTGCTGCTCCGCCAGGACACGGCTCCGGGCGTGGTCGAGATCATTGTCGTCGACAATTCGCCCGACCAATCGGCGACGGCGGAATTCGCCCGGCGGTACGCCGGCGCCGCCGATCTGCGCTATCTGGCCGAGGCGCAGGCCGGGCTTTCCAACGCCCGCAATGTCGGGGTCGCCGCCGCGCGTGGCGGCATCGTCGCTTTTATCGACGACGACGCGCGCGCCTCGCCCAACTGGGCCAGCGAGTTGATCGCCGCGCACTCCGCATATCAGGGTAAGGCCGGGATCGTCGGCGGGCGGGTGATACCGCGGTGGCAGACCCCGCCGCCACGCTGGCTTGGCCCGGAGCTATTCGGTTATCTCTCACTCCTCGATCTCGGCGACGAGCGGCGGGAGTTGGCGGCGGGGGAGACGCTCGTCGGCTGCAACCTGTCGTTCGATCGGCCGGCGCTTCTCGCCGCGGGCGGGTTCTCGACCAGGCTCGGCCGGACCGGGTCGGGTGCGACTCTGCTGTCCAACGAGGAGCTCGAAGCCGCCAACCGGATTACGCGGGCGGGAAAGCTGTCGATCTACGCTCCCCACGCCGTCGTCGAGCACATCGTTCAGGCCGAGCGGCTGACCCAGGACTGGTTCCGCCGCCGCGCCGCCTGGCAGGCGGTGTCGGACTTGTTGTCCCGGCCGGACGAGGCCGAGGCGCTCGCGCGAGAGGCCGCAGCCCATCTGAGATTCAGACGCGCGCCGCGAATTGGCCGATTTACCGAACAGGGAGAGTTCCGAAGCGCTGCGGCGCGACATGGTGATGACCTACAGCGCGATGATCCTGGCACTGCACGGCGGCAAGGTTGACGCCGCACCGCCCGCCCACTCCCGCTGGCTCCGGCGAATTTTCCGCCGCTAGACGCGCCGACACGATGACCGGGGACCGGTGGATGGACGACGGTGATGTCGGCCCCCTGCGGCAGCGCCCGTCTTTACTGCGGCGCATGTGCCGCACTTGATCGCCGACGCTCGCGCCCGCATATTGGAGGAGCAGTGTTCGTGCTTCTCGATTGAGCCACGTGATCGGGCCTGCGTGAGCGACCCACCGTTGCGGTGGAAAGCTGGCCCCGTCTTTGTCCTCTGCCGACATTTGGACAGCCCTAATCGCGCGGGTCGTCTTCCGACCCGAGCAGTGCGGTCGCGTGAGCGCGCTCCGCGGATAACTCAAACCACGAGGGGCTTTGACCATTTTGTCTCATTTTTCCGACCTAGGACTTTCCGCGCCGATCCTCGCGGCCCTTGCCATCGAAGGCTACGAGGCACCTACCCCGATCCAACTCCAAGCGATCCCGCCGGTGTTGCGCGGGCAAGATCTATGCGGCATCGCGCAAACCGGCACCGGCAAGACCGCTGCCTTTGCCCTGCCGATCCTCCAGCGCCTGTCGGGCGCGCCACAGCGGCCGGCGCCACAGACCTGCCGCGCCTTGGTGCTCAGCCCGACCCGCGAGTTGGCGAGCCAGATCGCCGACAGCTTCCGTGCCTACGGTGCCGGCATCAAGCTGACGACCGCCGTGGTGTTTGGCGGCGTGCCAATCGGGCGCCAGCGCCAGCAATTGGCACGCGGCGTCGACATCCTCGTCGCTACGCCGGGACGCCTGCTCGATTTGATCGATAACCGCTGGCTTAGCCTGTCCAGCGTGCAGGTTCTGGTTCTCGACGAGGCCGATCGCATGCTCGACCTCGGCTTCATCCATGCGTTGAAGCGCATCGTGAAGCTGCTGCCGCGGCTGCGGCAAACCCTGCTGTTCTCGGCGACGATGCCGAAAGCCATCGCCGCTTTGGCCGAGGATTATCTCAACGATCCGGTGAAGGTGGTCGTCACCCCCGCGGCGACCACGGTCGAGCGCATCGACCAGCGGGTGCTCTTCGTGCCGGGCGAGCGGAAGCGGGATCTGCTGGCGGCCATGCTCCGTGATCCGGCGTTCGCCCGCGTGCTTGTCTTTACCCGCACGAAGCACGGTGCCGACCGCGTCGTCCGGCATCTGGACGGCGCCGGAATCGAGCGCAGTCGCCATTCACGGCAACAAGTCGCAGCCGCAGCGCGAGCGTGCTCTCGCCGGCTTTCGCGACGGCCAGACCCGCGTGCTTGTCGCCACCGACATCGCCGCGCGCGGCATCGATGTCGACGGTGTGTCGCATGTGATCAACTTCGAGCTGCCCAACGTGCCTGAAGACTATGTTCACCGGATCGGCCGAACCGCGCGCGCCGGGGCCGCCGGAATTGCGGTGGCTTTCTGCAGCGATGAAGAGCGGCCCTATCTGCGCGACATCGAGAAACTGACGCGCCGGCCACTTCGCGTCCTTCCGACCCCTGCGGCGATGTCGGTCCCGCATACCGCTCCGCTTGAGCAGCCGAGGGAAGCAGTTCCGCACCGCAAAGGTCACGGCCGCGCGGCGCAGCAGCCAGCGGCGAACCGCCGTCACGGCGCGCCCTCCCGTCATGGCAGGACCGATGGTCCCAGCCCGCGCCGCGACGAGGCAATTGCCACCGGCGTCGCCAGTTCGCTGCCGGCCTTCCTGCATCGCTCGTCGCTGGCGAAACCCGGTTCTCCCGCTCGTCAACCGACATATCGCGACGCCCACCGGACCACTCGGTTCGACGGCGCGCGCTGAACACGATGTTTCGGAGGATGAAAGATGGCCAGACGCCCCACGGTCCGCCGCGTTGAGGAGTTCGTGCTGTTCGACGTCCTATACGAGGACGGCAGCCAAACCTCGAACCGCAAAGTGCCAGGAACCGAGCTCGACGACATCGACGGCGACCTCCTCGCCAAGCCGTATTTCGAAGCGCAGGACCGCAAGATCGCGGAAATGTCCGGACGACCCCGCACCGCGATCAAATCCGTCACCCGCTCGCGCCGCCGTTAGGAAAGGAACCACCGCCCGTGCAAGTCTTTGTCCGCGACAACAACGTCGATGGCGCGCTCCGCGTCCTGAAGAAGAAGATGCAGCGTGAAGGTACCTTTCGCGAGATGAAGCGGCGCCGATCCTACGAAAAACCATCTGAGCGGCGGGCGCGCGAACGGGCCGAGGCGGTGCGCCGATATCGCAAGGCGATGCGCAAGCGGTTCGAGCGGGAAGGATACTGACCGCTAACGCTGCTCGCCCATGCAATAGTACCGGGCAGAGAACCGGGCGCCATGACCTTCAAGGGAGTTTGCCGATGCGCAGACCGAATTATCGCTTCGAGCGTGCCGAGCGCGATCGCGCGAAACAGGCCAAAAAGGAAGAGAAGCTGAAGCGGCAGCAGGGGCGGCTGGCGACCCATGCCGACGACAGCGCCGTTCCGCACGCGGCGGAAAACGAGCGGCGCGAAGACTGATCGGCTTGCAAGCCAATTTGTGAAGGTCTTGCCGCGACTCACTCCCCGACCACTAGGCCGCGCGCTTGATGCGCTGCGAATATCACGAAGCCGAAGACAGCTCGCTGACGGCTGAACATTCCGCCGAGCGGGTCAGAACGGCACAGTGCCGGTAACCACGGTCCGGTGCAGTACCCGGCGGTGCTTCGCCATCTCGTAATTGGCCAGCGCCCGGTGCAGCAGACAGCGATTGTCCCACATCACCAGATCGCCGTCGCGCCAACGGTGGGTATAGATGAATTGCGGCTGGGTCGCGTGCTCCAACAGTTCCTGCAGCAGCGCGTCGCCGTCTTCCTCCGGCATCCCCAAGACGTGCGAGGCGTGGTTACCGATATAGAGCGTCTTCGCCCCGGTCACGGGATGGGTGCGCACCAGCGGGTGATCGACCGGCGGGCGCTCGCGCATCTCGACCTCCGAGGGCGGCGGCGCCCCCGCCCGGCGCCGACTTGCCGCCCAGCTGTGGACCGACCCAGGACGAACCAGAATGCGAACTCCGGTGCGTGCAGCAGGTTCGTCAAGATGTAGGACAGGCCAAAGAGCGTGACGCAGGTGAACGGGAACAGGAGATGGAAGACCAGCTTCACGACACTTCTTCAGCTTGTGAATTTTTGCACGGAGCGATGGGAGGCGGAGCAGCAGCGCGAAGGCCGACAAGTCTCGCCGACCACGGGTATCGCCTTGGGCAATGGCGCAGGTCATGAGTTTAAGGGCGACTTCGGGCTCTTCAAGATATCGCAAACCGACTCGCACATACGGGGCAGTTGAGCAGCGCGCTGGCCGCCTTGGAGCAATGGCTCCGCACCCTCTTCGATGATGGATTGGGCATCACTCCTTTCATCGAAAATATCTTGGTGAATTCGAATTCAGTTGCGACGCTGGGAGTTCTTATCAACGTTGGAAAATACAATCCTGAGTTTTTTAAAGTTCCTTTGAAGCCCCTTATTGGTGTTCATCTTTTATATCTTTGGGATGACGAGCGGGTCGAACAGTCGCCAAGCCGATGGTTTGACGCATTTTCCTGGTCGCGTGAAGGCGAAACGATGTTCAACGCGGCTCGCGAGTGGGCGCAGGCACCCTACCGGCAAATAGGCCTCAGAGAGGTGATTTCCGATCTTGTTAGCCGAGACCCATTGTTCGGGGCCGATGTTCTAAAGGCCACGGCTGAATGGGTATTGCCTTCCACGGACAAAGGAGCGCTCGAATTCAGGATTTTGGTCGCGCAACTTGACCACCGCAACTACCGCTCGGTGGCGCCAGCCGCGGGTCAGGAAGAGACGATCGAGTTTCAGCCACCGGCCGACATTGTTCGGGATGCCCGGTCTTTCCAACAGCAAACAGGCCCCGCCCGGCTGACGCTGCGATTACCTGACGCGTGCCAGCAGGTCTTATCGAAGCCCGGCGCACTCGCGTGACGCCAGCGCGACCGAACTCGCTAATGCGATGACGCGCGTGGCTTCGGATGATGCATCCGACTTGCCCCCCGATATGAAGGCAAGGGGACGAGTGGCTGCGGCAGCGGCATTGCTCAGGAAGGCCTCACCAGATTGGCTTGCCGGCAATCCCGCATTTGAAGCGGAAGCGCGCCGGATCGTGAACGAGGTGATTTCGGGAATCGGAGACACGCTCAAAAATATTCAGGCGCGTCACATGTCGGGGCGCGGTGAGCTTCAATTTGTCGCTCATGTCGTGGCGCAAGATTGGATACTTCAGTCAACGCCGGCAACGGACGCAGCAGTTCTTCGTCTCGTTACGAGTGGTGACTGGAACGCGATGCAGTCATTCGTGAACATCGCATATCTGGCGCGTGATCAACTTGGGGCCCGATGGTGGCGGCTACTCTTTCTTGCGCTTCTTTGGGCTGGTCTGTCGATTCTTGTTCCACGCTTCGATGACAGAGAGCTCGTGGGGCTACGTTGAAGTCGTTGGCTTCG
Source organism: uncultured Alphaproteobacteria bacterium (assembly GCA_963773625.1). GTDB lineage: Bacteria > Pseudomonadota > Alphaproteobacteria > ATCC43930 > CGMCC-115725 > DATARH01. Next base: position 367,624 of record CAVZCJ010000001.1, read on the forward strand.
TTGGCTTCGGACGCGCCGTCTCTCGGTTTCCGCGACGGCCGACACGATCAAACCCCTTGCCATCGCTGGGCGAGTCGAAAGGATCGAGCGGGATCGATGGTCGCGGCATCGTCACTTCGAGACTGAACCGGGCAGGCTGGTGTCGGGGGGACTGGAAGCTTATTACGTCAAGGCAGCCTTCGCGTGGCTGTTGGCGGATCGGTCCTCGTTTGCTTCGGATTCCGCGGAATTTCTAGAGGCAAAAAAATTGATCCTGGGGCTTTGGACTTTCGAGGCTTGGCGGCTTGTCGGTCACATCAAAGAAGACGGAGACTACGACCTTCTCAGCCAACAGCTTGGCTATATGTTGTCGCGCTTTGGCGACATGGCGTCAGCGGGCCGATTGATACGAGTTCTGAGTTCTGGAGTCCGGTGCTGGAGCTCGGGCCAAAGGCGCACTACGCGATTGGCCACTTTCTAACGGAGTGGTTCAGCAAAATAACTGAACAGACGATGTCGAAGATTTTGCGAGACGCTGGCGACCGATGGTCGAGTATGTGTACCGAGCTCCTGACTGGAGGGAAGGCCGTCAGTGGTATGAAGCGGAGCGATTAGAACGTCAGGTTCTTGGTTTCGGTGCAGAGAGTTACATTGCGCGCGCGCCGGAATTTCCCGCTTTGGTCGGAGGAATGCAAGACCTCTATAAGACCTGGGCTGAGGCGCGGCTTTCGGGCAATGAAGATAATCTCGCGGGATTTTGCCATTTCCTCGCCTCGCGCGTAGGGCTTCCCCTTCGGCTCGAAGGGCTCCTATGGATCGAGGCTTCAAGAAAGCGCCGCCGCGGCCCAATGGCATCGTGACGTTCGTTGGATGCACTGATCAGCTTCTTGAACTTGCTCTTGTCAGAACACGGTCAGGAGATTTCTAAAGACGAGACTCGACGCCGGGCGCTTTTTGATCTGGCCGCATATGTCGTCTCACGTAACCACTCGTCTGGCCTCGCCTTGCAAGAGCGTATTCGCAGGATGGTATGAGGCGAAAAGGGTGAAACGAGGAGTCGATTTAGCTCAGGTGATTGGTGCGGGCAGCTGGAATCGAACCGGCACTCCCGAGGGAACAGGTTTTTTTGAGTGCGATGTCCACGTGGCCGTAGTGGTCCTCGCTGAGGTGGCAGAGGAGGCCCTGAAATCGCCTTGACCCGTGAGGTGATGATATCATAAATATCTATACCGAGAAAGATATTTATCTTTGTAAATCAATATGATATATATCATGTATGCATGAGTTTTCAATGAAATATACTTGCAATGTCAGCCTGTGCTTCGCTATATTGTCGGCATGACAAAGCTCCAGGAACTCAAGAAGCATCTGCGCCCCGGCCAGGTCTACCGTCGCGAGGACCTGGCGCGATGGTCGAATGCCGTCGATCGCCATCTCAAGCAACTGGTGAAAGAGGGAACGCTGACGAAGCTCGCGGGCGGCCTCTACTCTTTATCCGAAGGAGACCGTGTTCGGGAAAGCCCCAGCGGAAGATGACAAGCTAGTTGGGGACCTTCTTGAAGGATCATCGGTTTCTTCTCGCCTCACCCAATGCCTACAACAGTCTTGGCGTCGGGACGACCCAGCTTTACGACAAGACCGTCGTCTACAATCACAAGCGGCACGGCGAGTTTCGTCACTTGGCGGACGGAAGTTTGACTTCCGCGTGAAGCCGTCTTTCCCGAAGACACTGAGCAGGGAATTCCTGCTGGTCGATCTTGTGAACAATCTGGACCAGCTTGCCGAAAGCAAGAGCGAAGTGCTTGCTCGCGTGAAGGAACGCGCTGGCGTCCTACGATGTTGCGCGGCTGCGCCGCGCCGCGCGCGACTACGGCAGTGTGCGGACGAAAAGGTTCTTCTCTGAAGCGCTGAAGCGACCATGGCGCTTCATGCCGGCTGACTACCTTCACAACCATCCGGAATTCGCGGATCTGATCCGCATCGTCGCGCAGGACAAGGGCATCGATCCCGCTCTGGTCGAAAAAGACTATTGGATCATGCACTGCCTCTACGGCCTGCAGCGATTGGGCCTGAACTTCGAGCTGAAGGGCGGAACGTCGCTTTCCAAGGGCTTTCAGATCATCATCGGTTCTCGGAAGATATCGATATCCGGATCGAGCCGCCCGCCGGTCAGCGACGTGAAGACCGGCCGCAATCAGAAGGAGCCCGCGCACAGGTAAAAACTCGCAGGGATTTTTACGACTGGCTTGCGAAAGACAATCACACATAAATGGGATCAGCGAGGTTGAACGGGATACGGAGTTCGATAACAAGGACCTGTTTAGCGGCGGAATTCGTTTGTTTTACAAACGCGTCGTCGAGCCGCTCGCTGGTGTCCGGGAAGGCGTTCTTGCTGGAAGCTTGGGTTCGACGATGTGGCGCCCGAACACGCCGAAGGATATCAGCTCCTGGGCGTATGACTACGCGGCCGATAAGGTGCGAAATCCTCGACAATCGCGCCAAAGGCGTGCCGTGTTATGATCCAGGATACACGTTCGTAGAAAAACTTCAGACAATCTCGACAAAATTCCGGCGGCAGCAGGAGACAGCGGGAACCGCCCGATCAATTTCATGCGGCATTACTACGATGTTCACGGTCTGCTTCAGCGCACAGAGGTGCAGCAGTTCATCGGCACGGAGGCCTATAAAGCGCACAAGGCAAAGCGATTTCGGAAAGCCGACAATCAAAACATCGCGCAGAACGAAGCTTTCATCCTAAGCGATGAAGCGACCCGCCAGGCCTATGCAAAGGCTTACGCCGATACCAGCGCGCTGTACTACGGTGATCCACCAACATTCGATGAGATTCTTGGAGAAATCGCTGCTTGGAGCGATCGGTTGTAAGCTCCTTAACTTCGGTCGAATTCTTTCGCGTTTATCTCCGTATACGTTGTTTGGTTTCCGGAGCGGTCAGTACCAGCGAACCTGTCCGTTCGTGATCCGAAAATGGCATCTGCAATCACGCTGACGCCAAATGGAGGGCTCGACAGTAACGATGCCGCCTTCGTGAACAGTGATATGCCACAGCGGGCGCATATCCGGCACGAGGTTGATTTCTAGGACATTCCCGCAACCACCCGGACACTTAAGAGCCGCGGACCACAGATGACCACCTTCACCGACAAGATATACACTTCCGGGTTCGAGCTTATCGGGAAGATCACTAACGGTGATGGCAGTATATGGAGCGCGCCGCCCGAGTGCCGGAATCCAACGCCGGAGGAGCCCAATGCCCCTGAAAACCGCTCGCTTAATGCGGTTCATGCCCTCCCATCCTCGGATAGCTCAACTTCGTCCAGCAACGGGGTAACATCACCGCGACCAGCATATCTGCTAAGAATGCCGCACGCTGCCCCTTCCGGCTCTGCGTAAAGCGCTCCTTGCGTGAGACTGATAGTCTGCACGGCGTATTCGTTGTTCGGTTCATCTCTATAGCCGTGGATACGGGCAAGAAGCTCATTCACCGCTAGAGCCGAAAGCAGCATATTGACGCTAATTACGGCCGGTCGTCCTACACCTGCAGGAGCGCCGGAGATGTATTTTTCCTCCAGCAGCTTCTCATAAGCGTCGGGGTTCCTGCGACGAGTTCCTTCGGCGCGAACCGCTTCCATTGTGACTAGCTGACAACTCAACAGGCTAGCGCCGTCGGGTTTCACGTAATGCACACTTCCGCAAATCTGATCGACACCCCCGACTTGGTCCGCTTCGATGCGCACGCCTACGTCGAAGTACGGCAGAAGGTAATACACAGATAGCTTATTCAATATGTATCGACCTTCGACTGAGTCGACGCAGCCAAATGCGATATCGCAGTCAGCTACGGCTCGCACGGACACGGGGTCTATGAGGCTCCGAGCCAATGCTTCTACTCGCGTTCCGAGGCCTATCTCCGCAATCGCTCGCGAAAGAACCGAAACCTTGCTTCGGGCTAGCGCGGCATCCTCGGCAGTCGCGTGCAAAATGCGGTTTAGATTTTTCTCTTCAACAACGTCAGGATCGACGAGGACAATTTTGCCGACACCAAGTCGTGCCAACTGCTCAATCACCGGACTACCGGTGCCTGAGCAACCAACTACGGCAACGCTCAGGCGTCGCATTATCGAAATCGTACCTTCGCCGAAAGCTTGTGCGTGACGCAGCACAAAGCCGGGCAGAGGTGAAGCCTCAGATCCGGGGTCAATTGTGTCAGCGGCATAAATTTTGATATCATCACCAATTACTGTGACCCGTTCAAAGGGGACAAATCCATCAGTTGCGCTGACGGTGCGTCCAAAAACTCGACCGTCCTCCAACAGCACCACGCTCCCGTGAGGCACGTCCGCGTCTATCCATCCATCCACCGATGGGAAAAGCGCTCGGTCAGCGAAATCGTCGGTCTCTGAGAAGCGGGCAAAATCTTTATGACCATGAAATTTGACCACGCTGTAGCCGTACTTGTTCGCCTCTTCGAGAACCGGCACGAGGATTTCCGTCGGCCAAGTTACGCGATCAGGACGGCGGTCCGTACAAGCGTCATAAGGTATCGGGAAAACCTTTCGGACTAGCAGGCGATGGTTGCTGCCAGCCCGCCGGCCGCACAGCGCAACTGCCACAGCCTCGTTACCATCTTCGGGAAAGAGGTGAGATCGCAGCTCCTGATATTGCTTGCCAGTCAGCGAGAGAGAACAGCTTCGCATGTCAACGCCTTTCAAACTCTCTCGCAAGCCAGTCGCGTACGAGGATTAGATGCGTTTCAAGTGAATCCTCGCCCGCAATCCACGGGTTTACCGATGTTCGATGCCGCGACCAGCGTTGCCATTGTTTGCCGTCGATGTGCGCAAACGCATCGGCACACGGGATCGGTTTGCCGTCTACACGGCGCAGCGCCGGGTGAAAGTACGCCATGTCGAGTTGCGCATTGGGATATCCCGGCTCGATTTTTATCGCCACGGAGGCGGCGGCAACTTGGTAACCTGCCGGAAGATCGAGATTGTGAAGTAAGACCCAGAATTCCCCGCCATTCCTGACGGCCTCCCATGTTAGGCCTGCGGCGTCTAAGTACTCCTGGTCCGCCGACAGAAGAGCAAATTCGCGGCGCATCTCATCAGCCCTCGGTCTGATCGCGAGGCAGCGTTCTGAATTTCTCGATCTTGTGGCGGTGTAGATCGACAATCTGGTTGAGGCCGACGATCTGCGAATGCCCGCCGCTGAAAATTTCGCGGAGAATGTAGTTCTCCGGAGGCAGCTTTTGCGCGAGCTGCAAAATCTCGCGGCCGGTGATCTCGTGCTTGTGCACCGTGATCTTCTGCTTATCGACCCGGATCACATACCCCTTCGCGAAAGGGGGTTGCCTCCCCTCCTTCACATAAATCTCAATCTCGATGATGTCGTCGACGACCTCGATCACTTCGACGACCTCCTCCACGCGATCGCTGGACTCCATCTCTTCCTCCTTGGGCCTCGTAGTCTGTTGAATGTCGCTTGGTTGACAAATATGGACTTATATGCCATTTTTGTCAACCTGGAACTGGACGGAGGTAACATATGATCGGGGAACGGCTTGAACTTGCTAGAAAAAGCTCGGGGCTATCGCTGCGTGAGCTAGCGGCCGAAATTGACAACAAGGTGACCTTCCAGGCCATTCAAAAGTACGAGTTCAAACGCAGCAATGCCGGGATCGTCCGTGCTGCGCGCCCTCGCTCATGCGCTCGGGGTGACCGAGCGATATCTGTTGAACCCGCGCCAAATTGACCTGACCGGAATCGAACTCCGAGCGGGGATCGTGGGAAGCGCCAAGGAACTTGGCTCTGTAAAGGCCCAAGTTCTGGGTTCGATTGAGAAATACATGGATGTCGAGGAGCTTGTCCCCGGCGCAGACAGAGAGTGGGTCCAGCCGAAGGGCTTCCCATATCCCGTCACCGAGGTTGCCGACGCAGAGCAGGCCGCGAGCCTTCTTCGTGCAGCGTGGGGATTGGGGACGCAGGCGATCTCCGATATAGCGGAAGTGGTAGAGCAGCGGGGCGTGAAGGTCATAGCCCTAAAGCTTGATCCCAGGATCGCTGGAATTCTTTGCACCGTACAGCGTGGCAATCATCGGGCGCTCCCAGTGATCGCAATTAACGCCGACGCTCAAGGGGAGCGACAGCGATTCGGCTTGGTGCGCGAGCTGGCGCATTTGGTCCTGGATTTAGGAAAGATAAAGGAGGATGCCGAGACGGTGTGCGATACAATTCGCACGGGCATTTCTAATGATACATGACGCCTTTATCGCCGCGGTTGGAAGAGCAAGAAAACTCCTGCCGCTCGGTGAGTTATTTCGCCTTAAAGCCTTGTTTGGCGTGGGAGTTGTACAGGTTGTGTATCGGTGCATAGACCTTGAAATAATAGGCGCAGAAGAAAAGCGTCGTTTATTTAATGTCTTCTCAGGATGGGGTTGGACAAAGCCACCATTTCGTGAACCGAATCCTCTACGCGGACAAGAGCCGTCCCGTTTTGAGCGGCTCTGCATGCGCGCGCTGACTGAGGATATCATTTCGGTAGTTCTCGCGCTGCCGAACTGCTTGGCCTAGCACCGCGAGAGATTGACTTATACTTTGAATTTGCATCAGGAGTTCTTGCGTGACACCACTAGCCGTACTCGACTCTTCGGTCGCAATCGATCTCCACAGAGGCGGCCTGCTCGATGCGCTATTCAAGTTGCCGGCTCAATACATGGTGCCGGACGTAATGTTCGCGGATGAGCTAGAGGGGTGGTTTGGTGAGGCCCTGATATCTCATGGTTTGATTATAAGAACCCTCGATCATTCCGAGGTCGCCGACGCACGAGAATTTCTGCGGAGATGTTCGAGCCTTTCGCTTTCAGATGCCTACGCACTGGCGCTCGCCGTTAGGGGAAAGCACACGATCCTGGCCGGTGCCCGAGATATTCGCGAACTTGGAACTGAAGCGGGGATTGAGGTTCGTGGAGTTCTTGCATGTTTTTGATCTGATCGAGGCCGCGCAAATTCTCATGCCAGCAAGCCTACATACGTGCTTGACGCTCGTATGTAGGTCTCGGCGCGTTCGCCTGCCGCAAGAGGAAGTCGAAGCACGATTAGCAAGATACGGGTCGGCGGCCTGGCCGCAGGGATAGTCTGAAATGGGCCAGCGCGCCGGTGGTGCGGGTGGTCGGACTCGAACCCACACTTCCTTGCGGAAACCAGATTTTGCATCCCACTATGGCTTTCGCCACGCTCGCCTCGGCAGCTTGAGCGCTTCGGCGGTTTGATGGGCTGGACTTTATCTTCACCGTGGGCTTTCGCCTTTAGGTGGCTGCCGTTAAGTCTCTACACCTTCCCGATTGCTCGGGCTTGGCTCGGGGTTGGCATCGTCGTTTGACGGAAGCGTTCACCGAGTTTGACAGCTGACTACTGACCCGTTTCCAGGCCAGCGACCCTAATTCAAGTCTGGCGCGTCTACCAGTTCCGCCACACCCGCACACGGCTTTATCTATAGCCAGGGAGTGGCGGCTCGCCAAGGCCCATTTGGCAAACCGCCGCGGTTGGGCAGTCTTTCCGTGGCTTGTTCGTTTTGTGGTCGTCGCCGCGTCGGGCGTCGTCTTGAGATGAGAAGCGTTGGCGTTCGCCAATAGGTGTTGCCGGATTGCGGGTTCCCTTACTTCCGGCGGATTCTCGGGCGTTTTGCGTTCGCGGCAGCCCTCGGGGTGCGGCCGTTCGGCCGCTTCTTTTGGGGCGGCAGGTGTAGCCGCCCTTCTGACATTGACCGCCGCCGCATCGATCATGTTCTTGATGTGCGCGGCGTAGAATTTCTCGATCATCTCGACGCTGGTACGGCAGTTTTTGGCGATCTGATAGATGTCGGCACCTTCCATCAGCCGCAGGCAGATGTAGGTGTGCCGGAGGCTATAGGCCGTGCGCGGTAGGCCTTCTCGATCTTTTTTGAGACCCTCTTCATCGAGAATGGCATTGAACAGTTCGCGGTGCGTTTTCGGAAAGAGGCGGTCGGTCGGAGCCGGTTTGTTGCGTTTCTTGAGCCTCTCGAACGGCACCACGGCTCCCGGCATGCTCTTGCAATAGCCGACGCCGCGTTTGCCGCGAACGCTGATCTCAAGGATGGTTTCGCTCGGTGGCCTGGTCCTCGACGATCTCCACGTCGCGGTATTCGAGCCGTGAGCGCTTCGTCGGGCCGGAGGCCCGTATTGACCATGAAGAGCACGTAGTCGTGCATCTGTTCGCATTGCCATTTCCAGCGAGGCTTCGGCGGGTTCTGCGCCCTCTTCCGCGTCGCCTCGTAGAGCCGTTTGTATTCCTCGGGGGAGAACCACGCGCGATGGCTGATCTTCCCCGAGGTTTTGTAGGGAGGAGACAGGTCGGGGATGAATTTGACCCAGCCGTGGCGCTGGGCGGTTTTAAGAACCTGCCGCAGCGTCACGATCTCATGGTGAAGCGTGCTGCGCGCGGGCCGCAGCGCAAGCCCGGTTTTTTGATCCTTGCGGGAGGTCGTGCGGTGGATGCGGTATTCCTGCACGAGCCCCGGCGTGATGTCCGATAGCGACTTTGTTGCCGAAGAACGGGAGGAGATGGACGCGCAACCGGTCGCCGTGGCTTTTCGACGTATTTCGGGTTGCGCTCGCCACTCGTGAGGGCTTCGTATTCGCGGAGAAACTGCTCGGCGGCCGTCTGAAAGGTCTTGCCGCCCCGCAACTCGCCCGCGCGATGCGCTAAGGCGGAGGTCCGAAATACCATTCCTCGGCGACGACCTTGGCGCGCTCAAGGCTGTCGGTCTTGGTGCTGTTGCGATGATTGCGGCCGGCGAGATAGCTGGAACATTGCCAGAAACGGCTGTTCTCGCGTTTGTAGACGTGCAGCTTGCCGTCGATGAGGGCGTGGGTGATCGTCATGCGCCAATCTTAAGCGCAAAGGCTTAAAAGGTCAATAAATGTGTAAGGATTGTGAAACGACTGTTTCGGATGTCGTGTTTATCTAACTTATTGATATTTATAATATTTATGTTGAAAATCATGATTTATGAAATGATTTTGAGTCTGCCGCGTCTACCATTCCGCCACACCCGCACGGTGCGACCCACCATCGGCGCGCGACTATAGCCGGGACGCGAATAACGGCAACTCCGGCGCGCGCTCCGGCTTAGGCTTCGCGTCGGGTTCCGGCGCCGCGCCCGGCGGCGGGTCTTCCTTCTCGCCGCTCGCGACGATGCGCAGCCGCTCGGCCGGAAGCGGCCGTTGCAGCGCCAGCGCCTCGTCGGCGGGCGCCCTCAGCCACACATCCCACTCTTCCGGCGTCGTCAGCATCACCGGCATCGCCTTGGCGTGGATCGGGCGCACCACCGCGTTGGGCTCGGTCGTCAGGAACCCGTACAGCAGATGGTCGCCCTGTTCCTTGCCGCGCACCCCGGTCCATGGGCGCCAGATGCCGGCGAAGGCGAAGAGCTGCCGCTCGTCATCGAGCGCGAACCAGTGCGTCACCTTCGGGCTGGCATCGGTCCACTCGCAAAACGAAGTCGCCGGCACCAGGCAGCGCCAGCGCGGGTCGAGCCAGGGCTGCCACCACGCGCTCTTCGCATTGCGGACGTTGGTCACCGGCCTTCCGCCCGCTTGCGGCGAGGGCAGGCCCCACCGCATCGGCAGCATCTCGCGCATCCCGTCGCGGCCCGCTGCGCACCACCGGCGCCATCTGGTCGGGGAAGATCGCCGGCAGCGGTGCCTGGTTGCCGGTGCGGTCGTCGAGCACGCGCATCAGCCGCCGCGCCTCGTCCTGGCTCTTGGTGTAGGAGTAGAGGTTGCACATCCCGCTTATATGGCGGGAAACCGCCGCCGCAGAAAGTCGGCGACATCCTCGGCGCAGCGGTCCGGCACCGCGTCGCAGATATTGTGCGGCATGCCGTCATAGGTCTTGAACTCGACATCCTTGAGCCGGCGGAACGGCTGGTAATTTTCGATCGAGCCGACCGTCTCGGCGCCGGGGATCACCACCAGCGTCGGACACTCGATGCGCTCGACCTCGCCGCTCCAATCGTAGCTCGCCATCAGCAGCACGAACTTGCCGATATAGGCCGGGTCGTTCTTCGCCGCCTCGTCGAGAAACCATTCGACGAGGCCCGGGATCGGCGTCCGCCGGCAGCCGGTCGCGGATCGTCTCGGCGAGAAAGCCGCGCAGCCCTTTCGCCTCGATTTGCGGGATCCAGCTCGGCGCCTGGCTGTTCTTGAGGCCTGGGGTCGAGCCGAAGAGGCTGAGACTCTTGACTCGTTGCGGCCGGGTCATCGCCAGCTGCTGGCCGAGATAGCCGCCGGCCGAATTGCCGACGATATGCGCCGCCGCGCAGCCAAGATGGTCGAGCAATTCGTCGACATCGCGCGTCAGTCGCTCGAGGGTCAGCGGATCTCCCGCCGGCGGCACTTGCGAGGCGCCGTGGCCGCGCAAATCGAGCCGCACCACGCGCCAGTCGCGGCACAGATGCGGGACCCAGCCGAAATAGCGCCGCGCGCTCCCCATCGCCGCGTGCAGCAGCAGCACCGTCTCCGTCCGCCGCCACGGGTTGGTGAAGTCGTCGATGTAATAGGCGAGGCCGATGCCGTCGCTGGTGACGAATTTCTCCATCGCTCTCTCTTCTTGGTGACAGACAACGCGGTGATGAATCAGCCCGGCTGCATCCCGGTTTGCGCCACGCGCAGCATCTTGCGGCGGCGGAAATAGGTGGTCAGCACCAGCACCAGCGCCGCGATGAACCCGACGAATACCGCGCGCGATCGCCCCAAAGATCGTGCCAAGCAGCCGGCCAAGAAACCCCCGGCCGACCGCGAGCACGGTCTGCGGCCCATTGCCGCCACTGGAGTATTGGGCGTTGAGGCGGTAGCGGCCCGGCGTGGCGATGTCGAAGGCGAGCACCGACTTCCCGCTATGACCGCCGATCGAATAGCTGCTGGTCATGCCGGGCACCGCGACCGCGATCCGCTGGCCGGTCGCCTCGGCGGTCACGCTGATATCCAGCCCAGCAATGTTCTGCGCCGAATAGAGCTTGCCGTCGACGACGCTGTCGGCCTCGTGGAAGATCGTATAGGTGCCGGGCGCGTCGAGCGTCAGCACGCTGGTGCCGGGCACGACAAATCGGGTCAGCGCCCCTTGCAGCGCCGCAATTCCGGACCACACCAGCCAACCCGCCAGCGCCAGCCCGAGGATCACCGGGACCGGCGCCAGCCAATATCCGGCCTTGCTTTTCACCGCCGCGCCGGAACCGGCTTATTCCGCGGCCTCGGCGCGCGCCGGCCCGAGCTCGGCAAGGAACTGGATCAGATACGGCTTCCAGAGCTTGGCGTAGAAATGGCTGAAATGCCCGTGCGTGTCGGGCCCCGCCGGGATCAGCACGTAGCGACCGTGCTTCACCCGCTTCATCGCTCGCTCGACGGTGCCGAGCTCCGGCGGGTTGGCGTGGTCCTCGGCGTCGTTGATCAGCATCACCTTGGCCTTGATCTTGTCGAGGTCCGGCTCGGGGTTGTAGTCGCGGATCGCCTCGATCGCCCATAGCTGGTTGTTGGCGTCGCCCTTCCTCGCCTCCTCCAGCCGCTTCTCGTAGAGCGCGTCGGCGGCGGCGAGGGTCGGCGCCATCTCCTGGATGCGGGTCGGGCTCTCGACCCCGAAATTTCCGGCGGCGCTGTAGACGTAGTGCCGCGGGTTCTTGTCATAGAAGCCGCCGCTCCAGTCGGGGTCGTTGCGGATCGCCTCGGCGGCGGCGCGGCGGCCGAGCCAGTTGCGCCCGCTGATCTCGACCGGCTGGCACGAGATCGGCACCACCCCGTCCATCAGATCGGGGTACGCCTCGGCCCAGAGCCAGGCGTGCATCCCGCCCATCGAGCTGCCGATAACCAGGCGCAGATGCGCGACGCCCAGTCCCTCGGTAATGAGGCGATAGCCGCTATCGACCATGTCGCGGTAGCGGTAATGCGGGAAAGCGCCGCGCAGTCCGTCGGACGGCTTCGACGACCCGCCGCGCCCGAGCGCGTCCTGCATGATGATGAAATAGTCGCGCGCATCAAGCGGCTGGCCGGGCCCGTAGAGCTCGTCGGCCAGCGTCGGACGCAGCCAATTCTCGCCGGTGCCAGTATTGCCCTGGAGCAGCAGCACGCCATTGACGATCTTGCCGGCCGCGTTCTTCTGCGGCACCCCCATCGTGCGGTAGTGCAGCTTCAGCTCGGGCAGCACTTCGCCGCTAGCGAAGCAGTAATCCTTCAGGACGAAGTCGTCTTCGCGATAGTTCGGCCAGCGCTCTGCATAATTCGCCATCGGCGTCCTCCCAATCGTGAACTTCACGCCATGATCGGCGCCGTGCCTTCCAAAGTCGTGCGGTGCATCAGTCGTGTATAGCGCGCCTCGTCGAACGGGGTCGCGCAATGCTGGGTGCAGCGATTGTCCCACAGCACTGCGTCGCCGGCGCGCCAGCGGTGGCGATAGACAAACCGGTCCTGCCGGGCGAATTCCTGCAGCCAGGCGACGAGCGCGCGGCCCTCCCCGGCCGGCAGCCCCTCGATGTCGCAGGCCCAACGCCCGATATAGAGCGATACCCGGCCGCTCCTGTCGTGCCGCCGCACCAACGGATGGAACACGTCGGGCCGCGCCGCCAGCTCCTCCGCCGTATAAGGCCGCATGTCGGGGTAGTTGATGGCGTGCATGTCCGCGCGGCTGAAGCGCCCGCGCTTGCCCGCGATCTTGGTCTTTATTCCCTCTGGGAGCGCCGCGTAGGCCGCCACCATGTCGGCGAACAGCGTGTCGCCGCCTTCCGGCGGAACGAGCCGCGCATAGAGGAACGAGCCGGCATTGGGGACGATCTTGTCCTCGCCATCGGTGTGAAACCCCATCCCGGCGCCGCGCAGCCCCAGGGGCTTGCCGTTCTCCTCGGCGTTGCCGACGACCCAGACCTCGGAGAAATCCGGCAGGTTGAACTCCGACGGCACCATGATGTGCAGCGGGCCCAGCCGCCGGGTGAAGGCGACATGCTCCGCCGGGGTCATGTCGAGGCCGCGGAACACCAGGATGCCGTGGCGGAACCATGCCGCTTCGATCGCCCGCAGCTCAGCCTTGGAAACCCGCAAATCCGGGGCGGCGCCGATCACCTCGGCGGCGAAATCGCCATGCAGCGGACGGAATTCGAGGGGCACGTGTCGTCCTCGTAAAGGTTTACCGCTATCTTATCGCCACATCGCGCCATGGTCTCGCGGTCAATCGGGGAGTTTCCCGGATGCGTCTTGCCCGGCTCGCCTCTGCGCTTGCTTTGATCCTCGGCGTTGCCGCCCCGGCGGCGGCCCAGGTCGCCTGCGGCTCGTTCACCGCTACCCCGCTCACGCCACCCGCGCCGCGCACCGAATCCTGGGCGATTCCGATGGTTCAGAACATCAACCTCTCGGTCAAAACCCAGTCCTACCGGGTGCTGTTTCTCGGCGATTCGATCACCTTTCGCTGGAATTACCCATTGTGGGACGCGAAGCCGGTGTGGGACGCCAACATGGCGCCGCGCGGCGTGCTCAACGCCGGCGTCTCCGGCGACCGCACCGAGCACGTTCTGTGGCGGCTCGACCACGGCAACCTCGACGGCCCCGCTCCCAAGCTCGCGATTCTTCTGATCGGCACCAACGACCTCGCGCATGGCCGCCCGCCCGAGCTGGCAGCGCAGGGCATTCGCGCCATCCTGATCCGCCTGCGTCAGAAACTACCCGGCACCCGCATCCTGCTGCTTGGGTTGACCCCGCGCGGTGCCACTCCCGACGACCCGCTGCGCCAGGAGGTCGGCATGGTCAACAAACTGATCCAAACCTGCGCCGACACGATGATCACCTACGCCGACATCGGCGGCGTGCTGCTCGACGGGAAAGGCGTGCTCAGCACCAGCCTATCGCCGGATCTCCTGCACTTCAGCGGCGCCGGCTATAAGCGTCTCGCGCCCAAGCTCGACCCGCTGATCGATCAACTGCTGAAGTGAGTTACACGCCGAGCAGCTTTCCCACCCTGAGCCGGTCCACCATGCGGCCGTCGATCAGCGAATAGCAGCGCATCGTCACCTCGTCATCATAGCCGAGCGCGGCTGCGAAGGCGCGGCTAGCTCCGTTTGGTGCCTGGATCGCGCCGGTCAGCCGGCGCACGCCGTGGCCGCGGCCCCAGGCCTCGACGCGGTCGTGCAGGGCGCGGCCGATCCCCTGCCCCGACCATTCCGGCAACACGGTGACATTGATGAAGCAGTCGTATTGCATGCGATAGCCGAACTCGATGCCGCCCGAGGCGAACGCGACGATGCGTTCGCAGCGGCGCCGGTCGGGCACAGTGGCGACAAGCCACAGCCGAGGGTCGCTCGGCACGGCGACGATGTCGCGCTCAATTGCTTCGGCGGAGGCCACCTCGTCTGGCCGCTTGATGGAAAGCGGATTCGCCTCGCAGAGCCGCATTTCCCAGGTGCGGAAGGCCGCCCCGTCGCCAACACGCATCTCGCGAATGGTCGGCGCGATCGTCACCGGCTGCCGCATTCTATCCGTCTCGACCGGGACGGGGTCGGGTAGCTCACCCGGCAGCGGCTCAAGCAATTTTCCCATCCACAGATCGTCGGTCCAGCCGCCCCGCCGGAATACCCCGCCGCGAATCCGCCCTTCGATCTCGAACCCGCGCTTGTGGTACAGCGCCTGGCCGCGGCTGTTGAGCGAGCTGACCCGGAGTTCGAGCCGCCACGCCCCCCGCCGGCGCGCCCAATCCTCGACCGCCTCGAACAGCCGGGTGCCGATCCCCTGGCCACGCCAAGCCTCGCGCAAGCCGACGACGGCGATAAAGACGCTCCCCGTGTTGCGCACGAAATGCCCACAGAACGCCGACAGGTAACCGACGATGGCGCCGTCGCCGCGCACCGCCAGCAGAACGATGCCCCGCCCGCTCTGCGCGAGGCTGCGCAACTCCACCTCCGGCCGCCGTGCCCAAGGATGCGGCTGGCCGGGTACGCCGAGAAACTCGGTCTCGGCGTCGATTTGTAGCACCGCCTGCATCAGCGCCGCGCCGTCGCTCGGCTGCGCCGGTCGGATCACGACATTGTCGGTCACGGTTGCGCTCGCCTGTCCGTTCTTTCGCATGCGATGTTTATCCGGTAGGGCGTGCGCGGCAATAGCGGGCGCCGCGAGGAGCCCAGATGAACGCAGCCGGGCCTGCCCGCCATGCCAACAACTTCGACTTCCTGCGGCTGGCCGCGGCGGTGACAGTGATATACTCGCACTCCTACCTAATCGCCACCGGGTCGCAGCACAGCGA
Organism: uncultured Alphaproteobacteria bacterium; assembly: GCA_963773625.1. Taxonomy (GTDB): domain Bacteria; phylum Pseudomonadota; class Alphaproteobacteria; order ATCC43930; family CGMCC-115725; genus DATARH01. Next base: position 382,911 of record CAVZCJ010000001.1, read on the forward strand.
GCCCTTGGTCTGGGCGACCGGCAATCAGTGCACCCTCGGCCTCGTCGGCGTTTTCGTCTTTTTTGTCATCAGCGGCTATCTGGTGACGGAAAGCTATTGCCGTTCGCCAAAACCCGCCGGCTTCGCGCTGCGGCGGCTCATGCGGATCTATCCGGCGCTGGTCCCGAACGGCCTCCTCTGCGCCTTTGTCCTCGGACCGATCGTCACCTCGCTGCCGCTCGCTGCCTATTTCGCCGCCCCGGAGCTGTGGAAATTTCTCGGCGAGTACGCGCGGCTGTGGCCCGGCCCGCTCGGCCTGCCCGGCGTGCTCTTCGCCAACACCACGGTCGGGCTCCTCATCAACGGCTCGTTCTGGACGCTTGTCTTTGAAGTGATGATGTACGCGACGGTGCTGATCCTCGGGCTTGCTCGAGGTCTGCGCCTGTCGACCGCCGTCTCGCTGCTCGTCATCGGCATCGCCGCGATCTGGTACGACGAACGCCACTCGCTGATGTGGCTCGGCTATTTGCGCGGCTGGCTATGGATGCTCAGCCACTTCGCTGCCGGCATGGTGATGTACTTCCTGCGCGGACGGATCGCCTTCCGCTGGTACTGGGCGCTGCTCGCGTTGGCCGGGCTCGTCGTGTTCAGCGCGATTGGCGAATTCATCACCTTCTTCGCGCTCCCCGGCGGCTACCTGACGATCTACGCCACGACCCGCTACTGGCCGGCGGTCGACTACTCGCGTTACGTCGGTGATCTCTCCTACGGCATCTACATCTACGGCTGGCCGTGCGAGCAATTCGTCATGTGGCTGTCCGGCGGCAAGGCCGAGTGGTGGCAGGTGTTTCTCGGCACGCTGGCCTTGGTGATCCCGCTCGCCTGGCTGTCCTGGCACGGCGTCGAGAAATGGGCGTTGCGCTGGGTGCGCGGCCGGCGGCGCGCGGCGGTCGCGGCGCCGGCCGTGCCGGAAACCTCGAGCGGCGGCGATTCGTAATCAGCCTTGCGCGCTAATGGTTGAGTTCTGCCTGCCGGAGGGGTAGTTTGCGTTATTACCTGAACAAAATAACCTGACGCTAATGACGGCCAATATGCAATACACGGATTACATTCTGGATTACACGGAAGAAGTCTTGGAAGCTGCGGTCAACGATCAGAGATTCATCGCCGCTGCGCATGCTTATTCACTTAATTTAATTTCGCTGGGCCTCGCGCTTTCTCTCGTTCCGCGCGGGCAGAGCAAACTGCCTTCCCCGTTTGCGTTCACGCGCCTCTTCCACGAGGTGGCAACAAGAATCAATGATGGCCGCATTGCGCTTCCGCCAAACCTGCGAGATGACCATCCGGACCTTTATAATCCGCCAAAGGATATGACCGTCCTCGCGGGTTATGAAGGCCCCCCATTCTCGCTAGGTTTCGGAGAATTGAACGGGCCTGATGAGTTTGCGCGATACTTGGCGCTGCGACGTTGGAAATTTAACGAGTTTGATGTTGAAGAAATGATCAAGGACGAACTTTTTCTCGCCTGCATGGATTCCTGGAGAAAGGGGCTCATTAGCGGAGGGGATGCTCGGGAGATGCTTTTCCCTGATCTAAAAAATCTGCCGAGGGATTTATCCGAGAGTGCCTATCTCTGGCTTCAGACAGAGGTTACGCGCCGGATCGTGGCAGGCGAGCTCGCGCTGCCCCCGGGCCTTCCCGATAAATATCCGACTGCGTATCAACGGCGAGAACGCGCTTCGCGTCAGCAGTAAATTGGAAGCTGCGTCGAGCGCCGGCAATTCGTAATCGGCCTATGCCGCATTGACATTCGACAAGAAGCGCTGCTTCGGCGGAGGATGGCCGATCACTCCGCGGGGAGGCAGCGATGGCCTACGATCTGCTGATCAAGAACGGCACCGTGATCGACGGCACCGGCGCCCCGCGCCGCCAGGCCGATGTCGCCATCGCCAACGGCAAGATCGCCGAGATCGGCAAGATCAGTGACGGCGTCGCGAAGACGATCGACGCTGACGGCCTTGTCGTCGCGCCCGGCTTCATCGACCCGCACACGCATTACGACGCGCAGATCTGTTGGGACCCGGCGATCAGCCCGTCCTCGTGGCACGGCGTCACCTCGGTGGTGATGGGCAATTGCGGCGTCGGCATCGCCCCGTGCAAGCCGGAGTCGCGCGAGGTGGCGATGCGCGACCTCGTCAATGTCGAGGCGATCCCGTTCGAGGTGCTCAACGCCGGCATCACCTGGGATTGGGAGACCTTCCCCGAGTTTCTCGACGCCGCCGCCAAGCGCGGCTCGGCGCTCAATCTCGGCTTCCTCGCGCCGCTGACCCCGTTCCGCCATTGGGTGATGGGCGAGGCCTCGATGGAGCGCTCCGCCACCGCGGACGAGACCCGGAAGATCAAGGCGCTGCTGCGCGACGCCGTCGACGCCGGCGCCTTCGGCTTCTCGACGACCATCCTCAACCAGCACATCGGCTATCAGGGCCGTCCGCTGGCCTGTCGCCAAGCCAGCCGCGAGGAGCTGACGGCCTATTCCAACGTGCTGAAGGAGACCGGCAAGGGCGCGATCGAGATCGCGCTGACCCGCAAGATTTCGGTAATGGAGGACGACGAGGAAGAACTGCTGTCGATGCTGCTCAAGGAGAGCGGCAAGCCGGTGACGTTCCTAGCCCTCTTCCAGCGCGACGACATCCCCGACGCCTGCCCAGACACCCGGCGCAAGGCCAACGCGCTGCCTGGCGCGACGCCGCAGACCTCGCCGCTCGCCCTCACCCGCGAACTCAACATGCGCAACCCGTTCTCGTTCGCCGCCTTCACCTCGTGGAAGCGCGTGTTCGAGGACAAGTCGAAGGAGGCGCAGCGCCGCGTCTACGCCGACCCGGCCTTCCGCAACCATTTCCGCGATCAACTCAAGAGCGCCACCGGGTTCAGCGGCGACTGGAGCCGCCTCACCGTGCACGAGGCGCACAAGCCCGAGATGAAGCGCTACGAGGGCCGCACCGTCGCCGACATCGCCCGGGAGCGCGGCAAGGACGGGCTCGAGACCTTCCTCGACCTCACCCTCGAGGACGATCTCGACATCGAGTTCGTGCTCGCCCAGTTCAACGTCAACGTCAAGGCGGTGCAGGAAAACATCGTCGACCCGCGCGTGCTGATCGCGCTCGGCGACGGCGGCGCCCATGTCGACATGCTGTGCGACGCCGGCTACCCGACCTTCCTCCTTGGCACCTGGGTGCGCGAGCGCCAAGCGCTGACCCTCGAACAAGCGATCGCTCGCCTCACCGCGCAACCGGCCGACCTCTTCGGCATCAAGGGCCGCGGCCGCCTCGCCGCCGGCGCCGCCGCCGATGTCGCGATCTTCGATCCGGCGACGGTCGGCTCGTCCAGCCGTGGCGAGCGCCGCTATGACCTGCCCGGCGGCGCCAAGCGCATGGTCATGCCGTCGCGGGGGGTCGAATACACCGTGGTCAACGGCACCATTGCGTATGCCAACGGCAACCCAACCGGCTCTATGTCCGGCGAGGTGCTGCGGTCGTAGCTAGATCTTCTTGAAGAAGGTATGGTGCCGGCTGGTGGTGTGCGGGCGAATTTTGGTGGCCCAGTCGCCGTAGGCGCCAGCATCGGCCCATTCCTTGGTCTCGGTCACAGCCGGCAAATCCATTTCATAGATCACCATGTATTTCTGCATCCGGCTGTCGTTCGACTTGGCCAGCCGGTAGCGGGTGCCCTTGCCGCACACCTTTGACAGCAGCGGCGCGTGCTCGGCGTCATAGATGCGGTTGAACTCGGCCTCCCAGCTCGCCGGAATGTCCATCTGCACGATGTAGATGTACGGCGTCGCCCCCCGGCCCGGCCCGAACTCGCCGATCTTCTCGAAGAAGCTGTGATGCCGGCTTGTCGTATGCGGGCGGATCTTCTCCGCCCAGTCGCCAAAGGCGCTGCCCTCGTCCCAGGCTTTCGAATCGACCACTTCCGGCGCGTCGATCTCGTAGATCGCCAGGTATTTCTGCATCCGCGTGTCGTTCGACTGCTCGAGCCGGTACCGCGTCACCCGGTTGACCCCGGGAACCTTCGACAGCATCGGCACGTGCTCGGTGTCGTAGATGCGGTTGAGCTCGGCGTCGAGACTGGCCGGAATATCCATCTGCACGAAGTAGATATACGACATGGCGGTCTCCTCCCGGGGCAAGCGGCCACTCTAACCGACTCGCCGTTTCTCGCAATTCAGCAAAAATTCACCATATTGGCGTCTGATTGCCGCCACGTTGGGACTGCATCGTGGCGCTAATGGTTTGCGTCGTAATGCCGCTTTCCGGTTTGGTACGGGACGTGCAATGTTACTGAAGGGTGTTTTCCAAGTTTCCAGATACGCATTCCTGCCATGCCTTGCATCGGCGGCAGGAATGAACAGGTCTACGCCCAACATCCAATTCCCAGAGATAACGCGAGTTCCATCATGACACGGTTGATGCCAGCCTATTTGCGCACCTTCGCTCTGGCCGCCTTTGCGCTGTGCGCGGCTTTCACATTGCCCGCCGCCGCGCAGGGTTCCGATACAGTGCGCGCCTTCTACGCGACGCTGCTCGATACGATGCGCAACGCACAGACGCTCGGCGCCCAGGGCCGCTACACCCGCCTGACGCCGGTGATCCGCCAGAGTTTCGACATCCCGTTCATGACCCGGCTCGCGGTCGGCCCGGACTGGAATAGCCTTACCCCGGCGCAGCAGGCACAGGTGACCGAGGCGTTCGAGCGCTACATCGCCGCGGTCTACGCCGAGCGGTTTCACAAATATTCGGGCGAGCAGCTCACCGTGACCGGCGAGCAGGCATCTCCGGCCGGCACAGTCATCACCAGCCTGATCGTCGCGTCGGATGGCCAGCCGACCCACATCAACTATCTGATGCGCGACGACAAGATCGCCGACGTCTACCTCAACGGCACGATCAGCGAGCTGGCGACGCGCCGCTCGGAGTTCAGCGGCATCCTCAAGACCCAGGGCATCAACGGTCTCATCACCGCGCTCAACAGCAAGGCCGCCGCACTCGTGTCGTAACCCGGTTCGATCCAAAGCGAACCCCTCCGGCCTTCCCGGAGGGGTTTTTGCTGCCCGGCCGGTCGGCTCGACAGGCCACGCGCCCTCCGCCTATGGTGCGGCACCGTGAAATCCGAGGAGGAAGCGATGATCCACGTTCTCGCCATCATCACCTGCAAACCCGGTAAGCGCGACGAGGTGCTGGCGGCGTTTCGCGCCAACATGCCGGCGGTCCACGCCGAGGACGGCTGCATCGAATACGGCCCGGTGATCGACGCCGAGGGCGGGTTCGGCGCCAAGTTCGGCGGCGACACCTTTGTCGTCGTCGAGAAGTGGCAGAGCCTCGACCATCTCGGCGCCCACGCCCGCTCGCCGCACATGGCGGCCTATGCGGCGAAGACCAAGGATCTGCTGGCCAACCGCGAAATCCACGTCTGCCAGCCGGCGGCCTAAAGGGTCAGCGCCTCAATTCTTTTCCGTCAAAGGTCGTACTGGTGCCGGCCATCCACGTGGATGCCCGCTCTGAGCCGGGCGTTCTACCGTTAATCGATGTGCAGCACCGCCTTGCCGGTGAAGTCGCGGTCGATCAGGCGATGGGCGATGGCACCGACCTCGCTCCACCCCGCCTCGACCGCGATCTCGGGCTTGAGCCGCCCGGCCTCGATCTCCCCGGCCAACAGCGCGAGGCCGATCGAGGCGCGCTCGACGCTCATCAGCTCGTGGAACAGGGTGAGGCCATAGAGCCGCGCCCCGCCGGTCGAGAAGAAGTCGCGGCTCTGGACGGTCGCGCTCGGTCCCTCGGAGATGCCCAGCGTCACGCAGGTGCCGTTGGGCGCCAGCATCCCCATCGCTGCCGACAGCGCCGAGCCGCCGAGCGAGTCGACGATCAGCCAATAGGGCCCCTCGCCCTTGGCCGCCGACAAGTCGGGGCCGACGACGACCCGGCCGCCGCACCAGCTCGCGACCTGCGCGCGCCGCTCCTCGCGCCGCACATGGCCCCAAACCAGCGCACCCGCCGCGCTCGCCAGCTGGCAGGCGAGATGCCCGACCCCGCCCGAGGCGCCGTCGACCAGCACCTTGCGCCCCAACAGCATCCCGCCCTGGCGCAGCGCGTGCAGCGCGGTGAGCCCGGCCACCGGCAGGGTCGAGGCCTGCGCGTCGCTCACGGCATCGGGCAGCGCCGCCACCGCGTGGCTGCGGCAATTGACCCGCTCGGCCCAGGCGCCGTTCGGCAGGATGCCGACGACGCGCGTCCCGGCCCTGGGGCTGCTGCCATCGGCCGCCGCGGTCTCGACCACCCCGGCGAAATCCCAGCCCGGCCGCCAGCCCGGCTCGGCCTGCTGCACCGCGCGCCGCGTCTCGCCGCGGTTCAAGGAGATCGCGGTGACCTTGACCTGAACCTCGTCGCGGTCGGGGTCGCGCAGCTCGACCGGCTTGATCGCCAGCCGCCCCGGCGCGGCATGATCGACGACAACAGCGCGGATGGTCTGCGGCATAACGTGCTCCTACACCCGCTCGTACTTGACGATACGGCGGATGCGGCCCCATTCGCCCGGCTGCACGGCGTAGATGCTGCGCTCGGAATCGCACCAGATGCCGTGGGTCGATTTGTGGATTTCGTTGCCCCAGCGCGCCAGCCGCTCGCCGTCGAGGGTCAGGATGCTGATCATCCCGGCATTGTGCTCGGGCACGTAGACGATGTCGTCGGCGTCGACATAGAAGAACGCGACCCCGATCAGCTCGACCGGCCAGATTTCCAAGAGCTTGCCGTCCTGGTCGAAGACCTGGACCCGGTCGTTTTCGCGGTCGGCGACGAGGAGCCGGCCGCGCCGGTCGATCCACAACCCATGCGGCAGGTTGAACTGGCCCGGGCCGTTGCCCGGCTCACCCCAGGATTTGATCAGCTTCAGCTCGCGCGAGAATTTATGAACGCGCGCGTTGCCGTACCCGTCCGACATGAAATACGACCCGTCCGGCGCTTGGATGATGTCGGTCGGCAGGTTGAACGGGCCGCCGCCATGGGTAACCTTTTTCCACGCGGTCGAAGCTGTAATCGTCGTTCGGCACACCGGTGTCGGAGCGCGCGTCGCGCTCGCCGATCGTCTGCAAGAGCTTGCCGTCGGTGGTGAATTTGAAGAACTGCCCGTAATGCTCGTCGGTGAGCCAGACATTGTCGTCCTTGTCGATGCGGATCGCGTGCGGGAACTGGAACAGCCCGGCGCCCCACGAGCCGACGAACTTGCCGTCGCGATCGAAAATGACGACCGGGTGGTCCTTGTTGCGGTTGAAGCAGAACACGCGGTCCTGCGAGTCGGCCGCCACGGCGCAGGCGCGCACCTCGACGCTCCCGGGCGCCTTCTGCCAGTCCCAGTTAACCCGATACCGGTATTTACCGCTGCCGACGATCTCAGCCATGACGCGCCTCTTCCCTTTGATGCCGCTTGTTGCCGGCCACTATAGCAGCGTCGGCGCGATCCGCGTCCCGCTTCGATGGCGGGCGAAGCGATTGCCCGCGCGGCCCGCTTCGCCGGTGCTACAGTCGCACCGCCACCCGAGCGAGGACAGCCCATGCCCGACGGTCGTTCGCCGCAATCCGACGTAGCCATCCTGGAACAATTGAACCGCGACTACATCGCCTCGGTGCAGAACTCGGATGTGCGCCGTTTCGATGAGATTCTCGCGGCCGAGTTCTATTGCTCGAACCCCGACGGCACACTGGTCGATCGCGCCGCGTTCCTCGCGCAGACGGCGCGGCCGGTGACGATCCGCAGTCTCGAGGCGCGCGACGTCGTCATCCGCCTGTTCGGTCCTCCCGGCCAGGAAAATGTCGCCATCATCCATGCCCGTACGACCTACAAGGCCGCGGACGGTGACGCCAAGTCGGGCCGCTATACCGATGTGTGGGCGCGGCAGGACGGGCGTTGGCTCGCGGTCTCGGCGCATGTGACCCGCGGATAGCCCTGGGTCTCTCGTCCGGCGAACTCTTCCGGCCGGAGCTTCCCTTGGTTTCGGGCGGCCTGTAGAATTGCCGCCGTTATCGAGAGACCCGGTCCTGACGTCGAACGATCCCGATACGCCGCCCCAAGCCGCGGCTGACCCAACTCCCGCGCCGACCCATGAGGCGGCCGGCGGCGATGCCGCGTCTGCGCCCGGCGCGGGGCCGACGGAGGGGGGCGAACATCAGCCGCATCGCCGTCGCCGGCGGCGCCGTCGCGGGCCACGCCCGGCCGCCATTGCCGAGGGCGGTGCGGCACCGCTAGGCAAAACTTCCTCCGAAATTGGCTCTGGCGTCGCGATCGAGACCGCAGACCGACCGCCGCCCGGACCTAACACGCTGCGCCTGCGGAATCGTCGTCGCCGGCGACGCCGCCCGCCTGCAGTGGTCGCCGCGATTTCCGGAACAGAAGCCCCGTCGGCGCTCGGCTCGGAAGCCGCTCCGGGTGCGGCGACCGAAAGCGAAGACGCTGCACCTGCAGGCGAGCCCGCTGCCCCGCGCCCGCCGCGGCTCGGCCCCGATGGCGAGCCGCTGCCGCCCCGGCCGAGGCGACGCCGTCGTCGTCGCCCGCCACAATTGGGCGGCGCTGGCGAAAACACCGCCGCTGCGGCTGACGGCCAGCCTCAGGCCCGGCCCGTCGGCAACCGTCCGCGCCGAGGCCGGCGGCCAGGTCCGCCCGGCGACCGTGGACCACGTCCCGAGGGACAAGGCCAGCGGGGTCCGCGCCACGAGGGCCAAAGGTCCGAAGGTCAGCGCGAGCGCGGTCCGCGCCGCGAGGGCGGGCCGAGCCGCGGCGACCGGCGCGACGGCAGAGGGCGCGGCCCTGGCGGCGGACGAGGCGGCCCGGGTCGGGGACGCGACGATCGTCCGAGGCGCGAGGAGCGCAAACTCTATTCGTTCGATTCGGTTGTCGACCGCGGCTTCGAGGATGTCGAGGAGGAAGGCACCGAGACCCGCCGCGTCCACTGGACCATCGTCAAACGCACCACCGCCGATCAGGTCACCCGCAAGCCGGTATCGCAGAATTACGTGCTGCAGCGCGAGGGCGCCGACAGCGAATTTCCGACCTTGGGCGCCGCGCGCGACGCGGTGAACAAGAAGATCGTCCATCCGGAAAAGCTGACCATGTCGAGAGCCGAGCACCTCGCGGCGAAGAACAATAGCCGGTGAGCGAGGTCGCGGCGCGCTCCACCCACCTGAAGCGGCTTGAGGCCGAAGCGATCGGGATCCTGCGCGAGGTCGCGGCCGAGTTCCGCAACCCGGTGCTGCTGTATTCGATCGGCAAGGATTCGAGCGTCCTACTACACCTGGCGCTGAAGGCGTTCTATCCGGCGAAACCGCCCTTCCCCGTGCTCCATGTCGATACGACCTGGAAATTCCGCGAGATGATCGCCTTCCGCGACGCCATCGCCGCGAAGCTCGGCATCGAGCTCATCGTCCACACCAACGAGGAGGGGTTGGAGCGCGGCATCGATCCCGTCGCCTCGGGCTCGGCGCTGCATACCCAGGTGATGAAGACCGAGGCGTTGAAACAGGCGCTCGACAAGTTCCAGTTCGACGCGGCGATCGGCGGCGCCCGCCGCGACGAGGAGAAGAGCCGCGCCAAGGAGCGCATCTTCTCGTTCCGCGGCGCAGGGCCACGCCTGGGACCCGCGCCACCAGCGTCCCGAGCTGTGGCACGTCTTCAACACGCGGCTGCGGCCCGGGCGAGTCGATGCGGGTCTTCCCGCTGTCGAACTGGACCGAGCTCGACGTCTGGCATTACATCGCCGCCGAGCGCATCGAGGTCGTGCCGCTTTATTTCGCCAAGAAGCGGCCGGTGGTGAAGCGCGGCGGCGTGTGGATCATGGTCGATGACGACCGCCTGCCGCTCGACCCCGGCGAGACGCCCGAAGCAGCGGCTGCGTGCGCTTCCGCACCCTCGGCTGCTACCCGCTGACCGGGGCGATCGAGTTCGAAGGCCGCCACGGTCGAGGACATCGTCGCCGAGCTGCGGCAGGCGCGGCACTCCGAGCGCCAGGGGCGGCTCATCGACAGCGACGCCGACGCCTCGATGGAGAAGAAAAAGCGCGAGGGCTATTTCTGATGGCCAAGGATTGATGGACGGCGCCCCGCTCCCCGCTCCCGGCGGCAAGACGCTGCTGCGGTTCCTCACCTGCGGTTCGGTCGATGACGGCAAATCGACCTTGATCGGCCGCCTGCTCTACGACAGCGAGGCGATCCTCGCCGACCAGCTCGAGACGCTGCAGCGCGAGTTCGAAGAAATTCGGCACCACCGGCGACGATATCGACCTGGCGCTGTTGCTCGACGGCCTCGAGGACGAACGCCAGCAGGGCATCACCATCGATGTCGCCTACCGTCTGTTCCAGACCAAGCGGCGCGGCTTCATCGTCGCCGACACGCCGGGCCACGAGCAGTACACGCGCAACATGGCGACCGGCGCCTCGACCGCCGATCTGGCGCTGCTGCTCGTCGATGCGAGAAAGGGCGTCGTCGTCCAGACCCGCCGCCATTCGCTGATCTGCTCGCTGCTCGGCATCCGCCACGTCGTGCTCGCGGTCAACAAGCTCGACCTCGTCGATTTCGACTTCGCGACCTTCGACGCCATCGTCAGGGAGTATCGGCGAATTCGCCGCCGATCTCGGCTTCTCGTCGCTGCAGGCGATCCCGATCTCAGCCCGCTTCGGCGACAATGTCGCCAGCCGCTCGCCGCGCATGCCCTGGTACGACGGGCCGGCGCTGATCGACTACCTCGAAACCGTCGAGGTCGGCGACCGCGAGGACGCGGACCGGCTTCCGCTTCCCGGTGCAGTGGGTGAGCCGGCCCGACCTCGATTTCCGCGGCGTCGCCGGCACTGTCGCTGCCGGCACGGTGGCACCCGGCGACGCGATTGTTGTCACCGGCTCGGGCGTGCAGTCGCGGGTCAAGGAGATCGTCACCTATGACGGTCCCCTGCCGCGCGCCAGCGCCGGCGACGCTGTCACCCTCACCTTCACGCAAGAAATCGACGTCACCCGCGGCGACCTCCTGGCGAGCCCGCGGTCGCGGCCCGACTTCGCCGACCAGTTCGCCGCCCATGTCATCTGGATGCGGGACGAGCCGCTGGTGCCCGGCCGCTCCTATTGGCTGAAGCTCGGCGCCCGCACCGTCCCGGCGACGGTGACCGCGCTCAAGCACCGCATCGACGTCAACAACGGCGCCCATGTCGCCGCGCGCACGCTCGCGCTCAACGAGATCGGCTTCTGCAATCTTTCGACCGCGCAGCCGATCGCCTTCGACCCCTACGCGAAGAACCGCGAGACCGGCGGCTTCATCCTGATCGACCGGCTCACCAACGAGACCGCCGGCGCCGGGATGATCGCGTTCGCGCTGCGCCGCGCCAGCAATATCCACCGCCAGGCCGAGACCATCGGCGCCGACACCCGCGCCGCGCTGAAGGGCCAGCACGCCGCGGTGGTGTGGTTCACCGGGCTTTCGGGCGCCGGCAAGTCGACCATCGCCAACCGGGTCGAGCAGAAGCTCGTCGGTCTCGGCGGCCACACGATGCTGCTCGACGGCGACAATGTCCGCCACGGGCTCAACCGCGACCTCGGCTTCACCGACGCCGACCGGGTCGAGAACATCCGCCGCCTCGGCGAGGTCGCCAAGCTGATGGCCGACGCCGGGCTCATCGTCATCTGCGCCTTCATTTCGCCGTTCCGCGCCGACCGCCAGATGGCGCGCGAGATCGCCAGCCCACATAATTTCGTCGAGGTCTTTATCGACACGCCGCTCGAGGAATGCATCCGCCGCGACCCGAAAGGCCTCTACGCCAAGGCCCAGGCGGGCGAGATCCCCAATTTCACCGGCCTCGACTCACCCTACGAGGCGCCCGAGAACCCCGAAGTGACGCTGACCACGGTCGGCCAGGACGCCGACGCCCTCGCCGACTTGCTGATAGAGACGCTGCGCGAGCGCGAAATTATCGGCTGATCCCTGACCGGGAGGAGCACGGATGGACATTGCCTTCCTCACCATCGCCGAACTCAGCCAGGCCTACGCTCAGCACGAGCTGTCGCCAGTCGAGGTAACGCGCACGCTGCTCGACCGCATTGCCCGGCACGACGGCAAGCTCGACAGCTTCATCCGCGTCACCGAAGACGTAGCGCTGGCCGAGGCCAAGGTGGCCGAGGCCGAGCTGATGGCCGGGAACCGGCGCGGGCCGATGCATGGCATTCCCTACGGGCTCAAGGACATCGTCGAGACCGCCGGCATCCCAACCACCGGGCACTCCAAGCTTCGCCAACACCACGTCCCAAAAGCCGACGCCGAAGTCGTCCGCCGCCTCAAAGCCGGCGGCGGCATCCTCATGGGCAAGCTCGCCACCTGGGAGTTCGCCAATGGCGGCCCGAGCTTCGACCTGCCCTGGCCGCCCGCGCGCAACCCGTGGGATCGCGAGCGCCTGCCCGGCGGCTCGTCGAGCGGCCCCGGCGCGGCGCTCGCGGCCGGGTTCGTGCCGGCGGCGATCGGCACCGATACCGGCGGCTCGATCCGCGGCCCCGCTGCGGTTTGCGGCATCGCCGGCCTCAAGCCGACCTATGGCCGGGTCAGCCGCCGCGGCGTCTTCCCCAACACCTTCACCATGGACCATATCGGCCCGATGACCCGCAGCGCCGAGGACATCGCGCTGATGCTCCAGGTCATCGCCGGGTACGACCCCGCCGACCCTGGCAGCGAGGATTGCCCGGTGCCGGATTACGCCGCCGCGCTCGGCCAGGGCGTCAAGGGACTGCGCCTCGGTCTCGTCGAGGGCTGGCACGACGCGCCCGGCGCCCACCCCGATCTCGGCCCGGCGATCGCCGAAACCGTCGCGGTGCTGCGATCGCTCGGCGCCACCGTCGAGCCGGTCAAACTGTCGAGCCTGCGCGACTATACCGACTGCAAAACAACGATCTCGATCGCCGAGCTCTACACCATCCACGAGCAGGATCTGCGCACAAGGCCGCAGGATTTCGGCCGCATCCTGCGCAACCGCGTCCTTCCCGGCGCCCTCATTCGCGCCGAGGACTACCAGGCCGCGTTGCGCTGGCGCACCGCGCTGACCCGCGAGCAGCACGCCGCCTTCAGGCAATTCGACGCCCTCATCACCGCCGGTGCGCTGCAACATCGCCGACCCGGCCGTGCCCGATAATCCCGACCGCCTAGTGACCGCGCCCAGCATCACCATGCCATTCAGCGTCAGCGGCGTCCCGGCGCTCGCCATCCCCTGCGGCTTCAGCCGGGCCGAGGGCATGCCACTCTCGCTGCAGATCGCCGCCGCGCCGTTCCAGGAAACGACGGTGCTGCGCCTCGCCCACGCCTACCAGCAGGCGACCGACTGGCACCGCCGCCATCCGCAGCTCGGGGAGTAGACCGATGCGCAACGATCTGACCCACCTGCCGCCCGCGACCCCGAACGAGATCCGCGCCATGGTCGCCCGTGCCGGGATCACCCTCTGCGAAGAGCACATGCAGCAATTCATCGCCACCTGGCCGCAATTCGAGGCGATGGTGCGGCGCATTCCGCGCGGCCTCGGCTACGCCGACGAGCCGGCCCACACCTTCCGCCCCACCCGGCTCACGGGTGAAGCGAAGTAACGGAGAAACCAATGTTCAAGCGCATCGACCATATCGAAATCGTCACCGACAAACTCGACGAGACCGTCGCGTTCTACACCGGCGTGCTCGGCTTTACCGTCGGCGCGCGCGACCGGATCGCACGGCCGGACGGCACGGCGCTCAACCTCGCCTATCTCGGTCTCGGCGGCACCACCGTCGAGCTGATGAACTGGGAGGGCGTGCCGGTCGGTCCCAAAGCCGATCCCGAGAAGGAGCATCTCGGCTATCGGATGATGGCGGTCGAGGTCGACGACATGAAAGAGGCGCTCGCCTACCTCAAGACCAAGGGCATCGAGGCGGTCTGGGGCCCGATGTTCCGCGACACCTACGCCCGCGCCGAGATCGAGGACCCCAACGGCTACCGCATCGAGCTGCGCCACTGGTTGTAGCCGCCGCCTTTGGCGCGCCCCGTGCATGCCCGGGACGCATGGGCGATTTCGTTCTCGATTCCTACGACCCCGGCGGTTTCTATTGCGAGATGCTGCGCTGTCCGGCGACGGCGGAAATCCACGACCGGCTGGCGCGGATGCCGATCGACGAGTTCGCCCGCCGCGCTCACGGCGCCGAGCAGGCGCTCTATAATCTCGGCATCACCTTCACCGTCTACACCGACAGCCAGGCGATCGACCGCATCCTGCCGTTCGACGCGATCCCGCGCGTGTTGCCGGCCGAGGAATGGGAGCGGATCGAGCGCGGCGTGATCCAGCGCGTGACCGCCTTGAACCTGCTGCTCGACGATCTCTACCACGAGCAGAAGATCCTCAAGGACGGCGTGGTCCCGGCTGATCTCATCCTCGGCAACGCGAATTGGCGGCCGTCAGATGCGCGGCGTCAAAATCCCGCACAAGGCCTATGTCAACATCTGCGGCACCGACATCATCCGCGACGACAAGGGCGTCTTTCGCGTGCTCGAGGACAATGCTCGCACCCCCTCCGGAGTCAGCTACGTCATCGAGAACCGGCACACGATGCTGCGTTCGTTCCCCGACCTCGCCGACGATATCGGCCTGCGCTCGGTCGAGGATTACGGCATCCGCCTCGTCGGCGCGATGCGCGAGATCGCGCCGCCCGCCCGCGACAATCCGGTGATCGTGCTGCTCTCGCCCGGCACCTACAACTCGGCCTATTTCGAGCACGTCTTCCTCGCCCGCGAGATGGGGGTGCCGCTGGTCGAGGGCCGCGATCTCTTTGTCGACAACGACCGCGTTTACATGCGCACCACCGCCGGCCGCGCGCGGGTCGATGTCATCTATCGCCGGATCAACGACGATTTCCTCGACCCCGAGGCGTTCCGCCCCGAGAGCACGCTCGGCGTCAAGGGGCTGATGCGTGCCTATTTCGCGGGCAATGTGGCGCTCGCCAACGCCATCGGCACCGGTGTCGCCGACGACAAGGCGGTTTATGCCTATATGCCGCGCATCATCCGCTATTACCTCGCCGAGGACGCGATCATCGACAATGTCGAGACCAATATCTGCCGCGAGAAGGCGGCGCTCGCCTATACGCTCGACAATCTCGACCGGCTGGTGGTGAAGCCGGTGGGGGAAGCGGGCGGCTACGGCATCACTATCGGCCCCAGGGCAAGCCGCGCCGAGCTCGACGAGTGCCGCGCCAAGCTGATCGACGACCCGGCCAACTACATCTCGCAGCCCTGCATCAACCTGTCGGTGTCGCCGACCCTGATCGACGGCCGGGTCGAGCCGCGCCACGTCGATCTGCGGCCCTTCGCCATCACCGGCGAGAGCACCTGGGTCTTGCCGGGCGGGCTCACCCGCGTCGCGCTGCGCCGCGGCTCGCTCGTCGTCAACTCCTCGCAGGGAGGCGGGTCGAAAGACACGTGGGTGCTTGAGTAGCGCTCCCCTCCTCGCCCGCTACGCCGAGGGCATCTTCTGGCTCGCCCGCCAGGTCGAGCGCGCCGAGAACCTATCGCGCATCATCGAGGTGCAGGAGACCTACGCCCGCAACCGCAGCGGCGTGCGCGACTGGTCGTCGATCGTCCAGTTGAATTCCGACGAGGAGCCCTTTTCGGAAAAGCACGCCACCGCCAACGCGCGCAACGTCATCCGCTTCTACGTCACCGACGGCGATAACCCGACCTCGATCAAGCGCGCGATCAGCAATGCGCGCGAAAACGCCCGCGCGCTGCGGTCGTTGGTCTCGACCGAGATGTGGATGCAGCTGAACGTGTTCTACAACCGCCTCAACGCCATCGACGACAAGGAGCTGGCGCCGGGCAGCCTGTCGCCGCTGCTCAACGAGATCAAGCTGGGCTGCCAGACCTTCACCGGCATCACCGAAGGCACGTTCTACCGCGACCAGGCCTGGTATTTTTACCGGCTCGGCCGCTATATCGAGCGCGCCGACCAGACGACCCGGCTGCTCGACTCGAAATACTACGTGCTGTTGCGCGACACCGACGTCACCAATGTCGTCAACACCGGCCAGTGGCTGGCGCTCTTGCGCGCCGCCTCGGGCTATCACGCCTTCCGCGCGCTGCACCAGAGCGACCTCACCCCGTGGCGGGTCGCCGCGTTCCTGCTGTTCAACCCGACCTTTCCGCGCTCGGTGCTGCTCTGCGTCAAGGAGGTCGACGCCAGCGTCACCGGCCTCAAATCGCGCTACAACATCCGCGGCGGCAACGACGTCGCCGAGGGCCTCGACCAACTGCGCTCGATTCTCGACACGCGCTCGATCGACGAGGTGCTGGAGACCGGTCTCCACGAATTCATCGATTTCATCCAGCGTTATCTGAGCGCGATTACCGACCGGCTCGGCGCCGCGTTTTTCGGTCATCCGCCAGTCGAAAAGGCCGCTTGGCAGAACGCCGAGCTGTGGCCACCCTACGCGGCCGACTTGCAAACCCAGGCGCAAGCCTGATGATGGCCCCGCATGAAGCTTCTGACGGTTCGCCACGTCACCACCTACCGCTACAAGCAGCCGGTGTCGTTCGGCGAGCACCGCATGATGCTGCGCCCGCGCGACAGCTACGACCAGCGCCTGATCGAGGCGCGGCTCGTCATCACTCCCGAGCCCGCCGCGCTCAACTGGATGCACGACGCGTTCGGCAATTGCGTCGCGATCGCCCGCTTCTCCGGTCGCGCCGCCGAATTGCAATTCGACAGCACCATCCGCCTCGACCACGAGCCCAACAACGCGCTCGAATTCGCGCTCGACGATTACGCGCTCGATTACCCGTTCTCCTACAGCTCCGAGGAAATCCCCGATCTGTCGCGCGCGATCGAGCGGCAATATCTCGACCGCGACCGCGACATCGACCGCTGGGCGCACCAGTTCCTGCGCAAGCAGGGGCCGACCGGCACGCGCGAGCTGTTGGCGGCGATGACCCACGCGATCCACGAGCGCTTCACCTATATCGCGCGCAGCGAGATGGGCACCCAAGACCCGGCGGTGACCTTACGCCTCGGCAGCGGCTCCTGCCGCGACTTCGCGCTCCTGATGATGGAGGCGGTGCGCTCACTGGGACTCGCGGCGCGCTTCGTCTCGGGCTACGTCGTGCCGTCGGGCCGCATCGACACCAAGCGGCTTGGCGGCGAGTCGACCCATGCCTGGCTCGAAATCTACCTGCCTGGCGCCGGCTGGATCGAATACGACCCGACCAACGGCCTTATCGGCAACGAGGAACTGATCCGCGTCGCGGTCGTGCGCGACCCGCGCCAGGCGGTGCCGGTCTCCGGCACCTGGACCGGCTTTCCCTCCGATTTCATCGACATGACCGTCGACGTCGCGGTCACCCCCGACACCCCCGAGGAAGCGACCCGCGTCCGGGCCTAGGTCCGAGTATCCAGCCCTCGCTATGCCGTCTCCGCTGTTCCACGATCCGGCAGTACCGTGGCGACGAGTAATCAGCGCGTTGATATCACTCGATTTTTGGCCGGAAGTGACGCCAAAAAAACAGCGGCGATAACAGCGATAAAACAGCGGCCGAACAGCGGAATATCAGCGGAAAAAACAGCGGCGCTCTTGCTGTTTTCGCGCCTCACCCGCCCCACGCCGCAGCCGGTGCGAGGGGTGCTGGCGGCGCGCGCACCTCGGCTGTCGTCCGCCGAGGGTGTTTCGGCGCACCTGGAGTAAGTCTTATTTACCGCCTAGTCGCGGATTGCCGGGAGGTCGAAGAGCATTTGCGCGGCTGAGTGGAACGGGCACGCCCCGCTAGCACACGTCTGGGTTCGGCGCGCTGCTTGAGAGCAGCATGCTCGGCCGATTGGTAGCCGTGCGGAAGTGGGAATAACAAGAACATATCAAGAGGCGTCGCAAAATTATTTGCGCGATCAACGCATGCGCGAGCCGGGGTCCATCCCGAGATAGACGCGGCCGCCGATCGGGTACCATTCCGGCGCCAGGGTCACCGTCTGCCCGACGGTATTGAGGTCGCGCCAGCATTCCGCCAGCCGGCTCTCGCGCTTGAACGAGGTGCTGCCGCCCATTCGGTACACCAAATCCATCGCCTCGCGCGCGCTGTCGGCGGCATAGGTCGAGGCGAGCCGGCAGCGGGCGCGCTGCTCCAGCGTGGTCTCGCCGCCCGAAGCGACCACATCCCACAATTCGGTGATCATCGCGGTGCGATAGGCGCGCCCGGCATTGAGGATCGCGTCGGCCCGGCCGACCGCGTCCTGCACCTGCGGGTTCTCACAGAGCAGCCCAGCGGGGCGGCCGCGCGGCTGCTTGCCGCCGGCGAGCTGGATCAGCGCCTCGATCCCGGCGCGCGCGATGCCAGTGATGACAGCGCTGTGGTGCGGCCCGACCCAGCATTGCGCCGGCAGCTGGTAGGTCACCCCCGGCCAGCGGTTCCACTGGTTGTCGAGCGGCGCGCCGAGATGCGGCATGATCCGCCGCTCGGGCACGAACACATTGTCCGCGGTCCAGTCGAAGCTGCCGGTGCCGCGAAGCCCGGCCACGTCCCAACTGCCGGGCACGGTCTCGACCTCGGAGCGGGCAAAGTAGGCACGCCAAAACAGCGGCCTGCCGTCCGGGCCGGTGCGCGGCTTGCCGTCGTCGAGGATCTGAAAGCTCCCCAGCATCCAGCTCGCCTCTTGCGAGCCGCTGCCAAAACTCCACCGCCCACTGACCCGGTAACCGCCCTCGACCGGCACGCCCTGCCCGCCGCCCTGCACCGCGGTGCCAGCGCCGACGGTACTGGGGTTCTGCCCGTACATCTCCCGGGTCCCCTCGTCCGGCAGGCCGAGCGAGACGAGCTGCACGATGCCGTTATTGGCGAGGTTCCAGCCGACCGAGCCGCAGCCCTCGGCCATCAGCTCGACGACGCGTAGATAGGTCAGCGGGTCGCATTGCAATCCACCGAGGGCGCGCGGGATCATCATCCGGTAGAAGCCCGCCTCGTGCATCTTGGCGACCAGCGGCTTCGGCAGGCGCTGCTCGCGCTCGAGCTGCTCCTGGTACTGGCGCAACTCCGGCTTCAGCGCGGCCGCCGCCTGCACCACCGGCTGCGCCTCGACATTCTCCGGCAAACGCGCATCGTCGAAGATCGTGTTGGTGTCCATGGGCGTCTCCTACGGGGCGAAGCCTAGCACGTCGTCCGCCGGGCGGAAGAGCGCGTTATTCCCGCTCCGCCCATGCGGTTATGCGCAGAGAGCGAGCTCCGATTTCGCGAGCGTTATGTCGCCCCTACCCCCACTTGGCCTGTCCGCCGACGGCAGTGATGGTGATGTGGCCCATCGTGGAGTTGGCCTTGGCGCCGTGCCAATGGCGCTCGCCCGCCTTGATGTGGACGACGTCGCCAACATTGATCTCCTGCGGCGTACCGCCGTCGACCGCCACCATGCCCGAGCCCGATGTCACCACGAGGATCTGGTCGCAGGTATGAGCATGCCAGCCGGTGGTGCAGCCCTGGCTGAAATTCACCACGCTGCAATTGTAGTTGGGCGAGTCGCCCTGCTCGATGATCGTCTGGCGGGTGCGCTGGACCGGCCCGGTCCACCCCTCGATCCGGTCGGCGCCTTCCACTGGCAGGTCCGGAATGTTCTTCAGCGTGACCACCTTCATGGCTTTCTCCTCCTGTTTGAACGCCCCACGCTATCGCAAATCGCCGAGGAACCGTAGCGCCGTAAGGGCAGAACCGGCTATGCGCTGGGCGGAGGCGAATAGCACCCATCGCGGCACGGGCCGCCTTTGACACAGAGCAGACCGATCCTTGCCATCAGGCCGCCCGATTTGAGGCAGACACCGGCGGCGCTCATAACGGCGAGGTAAGAAGCGTGTTCAGCGTAATTCTTGACTACCGCTGGGCGGCGCCGCTCGCCCGCGGAACCGTTCTGTCGCTGATCGCCGCGCTCGCGGCCTGTGCGACGCCGCCCGCGGACCCGATCGACCGCGCCGCCTTCGAAAAGCGAAACGACCCGCTCGAGCCGCTCAACCGCAAGGTCCTCGCGGTCAATCAGTTTCTCGACCATATCGCCCTGCGGCCCGCGGCCAAGGCTTATGTCTTCGCCGTTCCCGAGGACGCGCGCGCGGCGATCCGGCATGTGCTCGACAATATGAAGGAGCCCAACCTGGTCTTTAACAACGCGCTGCAGGGCGAGTTTAAGCGCGCGGGGATCAGCATGGGCCGCTTCGTCATCAACTCCACGGCAGGTGTCGGCGGCATCATCGACGTCGCCACCAAGGCGGGGCTCGACCGCCAACCCGCCGATTTCGGGCAGACCCTGTTTGTTTGGGGCCTGCCCTCGGGACCCTATATCGTGATCCCCATTCTCGGGCCGTCGACCCCCCGCGACGCGATCGGCATGGCGGTCGACTCCTATGCCGACCCGTTCGCGATCCTGGCCACCGCGCGTGGCGTGACCGAGCTGACCACCAGCCGCCTCCTCGCCAACGGCGTCGATACGCGTGCCTCGCTGCTCGATCTGCTCGACGATCTGGAGAAGAACTCCCTCGATTTCTATGCGCAGTTGAGAAGCCTGGCGCAGCAGCGACGCGAGGCGGAGTTGCATCACGGCGCCTCTCCCGACGCCGGCCCCTCCCCTGGCGCAGCCCAGGACACTGACCCGTCCCCCGATGCAACCCCGAACCCCGCTCCCTCGCCCGCGCCGGAGCCGCCACCCGCCAAGGACAACGTTCCAGCGGCCCCCGCCGCCGCCGCGGAGCCGCCGCCTCCTATCGAGTACGAGCCGACCGGTGCTGCCCCGCAGCCCAGTCCGCCGCCATCGCCCGGGCAGCCGAAACCCTGACGCTCAGAGCGAGACCAGGTTTGCCGCGGTCAGCTGGTCCAGCCTGAGGAAGCGGGCGTCGCGGCGTTGCAATTCCCTGACCCCGGCGACCACGCCCGCGCCGCAGGGCCGATCCGGCTGATTGATATGGGCGACGATGACCTCGCCGTTGGTCGCGCTGGCGATACGGTCGGCCACGCTGCGCGCCGGCAGCGAGGCGCCGATATCGGCGTTGAGCGAATACCCGGCAATGCCAAAGCCAAGCTCCTGGATCGCCGGAATCGCGGACGGACTATAATACCCCGCCGCGGCGCGGTACCAGCGCGGCGCCATGCCAGTGGCGGCGGTGATCGAGGTGGCACCCTCCACGACTTCGCGCCGCACGGCGGCCAGATCGCCCGCGACCGGAATGCCGAAAATACTGCGCTGGCCGAAGACAGGCGGGATATGTCGCTCGCCGTGGTTCTCGATGGCGAACAGATCGCGGTGCGCCATGAGCAACGCCAGGCCGGCCGGGTTGCGGCGCAGCCAAGCCCCGGTCACGAAAATCGTCGCGGGAATGCTGCTTTCGACCAGCGCCGAGGCGATCCGCTCGTCGAAGGCGCCTGGGCACGCATCGAGGGTCAACGCGACCGTCAGACGATCCGGCGGCGGGTTCGCCAGGCGCATGCGCGGCTCGACCGGCTCATCGCCGGCCATCGCCGCTCTGGCCAGCGTCAGCGGCAGAAGCGCCGGGGCCGTCAGCAAGGTCCGGCGCGATAGGCAGAGGCAGCACATAGTCGAACATCCCCAGCGGCAGCCTCGGCCGCGCCATGACTTGTCACATAACCGAGCCGCGATGAGGAAGCTGGTCTCGGCGATCTCTTAGGTCGCAACACGGGCGCATCGCAGCGGATCCTCACCAAGACAGTTTCGGGCAAAACCAAGACAGTCTCGGGCAAACCTGCGGGACGGCCGATGCGCGCATTCCCGTCGAATGCCGACTCTCGACCCCACAACGGCCGCTCGTCGGAGCTCGCACGACCAGCGGTGTTGCCCCACATGCGTCATTCGAGACCCCACCTTAGATCGCCTGGCCGGGTGGCAAGCTGACATTGCCGGATGGCGACAGCAAAGGGCGGAACAGTGTGCTAGCGCCAATTGACAATCCAGAGGCGACGCGCACAGCGGCTTCGGCGACAGCGTACGGGCGATCAAACCACGCCGCGCGGCGGCGAATTGCATCTTGTCCTTGCCGCCGGCTTCCTCGAATAGCCAGGCCGCAGCGCAAACACCCACCGTTCGTGAACGTAGCCAAAGCCGGCTTTCACTTCTAGGAAATCTCCGGCTCTAGGGCCATCCTTAGCTAATTCCTGCAAGGCCCTGAGCCGATTGATATTCTATTTATATTTGTAGGATTGTCAATATATTCTCGTATATTATGGATTTTATCACCATATTATTTGGAGGAATTTGTATTAATCGAGGCTTTTATGATACCAGTTTTCTTAAGCGCCAGTCACGTCAGCGGTTTTAAGGCGTGGTCGCTCGCCCACACACCGGCCGACAACGACGATGATCCGGCCGGCGGAGGCAGGCCGGTTGCGATCCGCGTTCGGGCCATCGTCGAGCCCACGGAGCAGGCTCATCGCCCCTGGCTCACGCAAGGAGTGGGGAGCGTGCTTTGAAGCGCCCGGCTGACGAAGCAGCGTTCGATCGCAGACTGCTCGACGACCTCAGCGCAAGGCTTTTGATGAGGAGCTATGGCATCAACCGGGGCGCTCTCCAACTCGAGCTGACGCAAATCGCCCGCGTCCGTGCACGCGCGCATTTTGCGGAACCAAACCAATGACAATTTTACCAGGCAGCGAAATTATCTTTCCCGTCGTCGGCGGCATCTTCGGCCTCGGTCGGCTCGCGACGATGCTAAGGGCCCTCCCGGAACTCGGGACAGATCGGGCCTTGGCACGTGGGCCACTGGATTGACTTCCGGCACGCCGCCATTCGGATCCAATTCGACACCCCTGCCGACCGGGAAATCGCGAAAGGTTTTATAGAGAACTCGCATAGGGCATATGTGCCAGCGGCGAGCGGTACATCAAATGATCCGATGGTATATTTTTAGATAAGAACGGATTTCTTGGAGTTATGGTTCGCAAGGACCCTACTAACAGCTTCGATGAGCTTCATCGTTGTGATTATCTTCTGGTTAGCGTTGGGCACAGGTTAATTAACTGAAACGGCGGTTATTTGTGAATTTTGTTAGCCATGAAGGGATGAAGCCATGAAACTCTTTTATTTTATTGGCAGTGTCGTCGTGCTACTAACCGTGGCGAACTTCTTTGGGGTAGGACAGTGGCCGTGACCGGTCCCGCCGATCGGCCGACTAATTTGGCGCAGAGCTGGCCGCTTGTCCTCTTGATCCTGGCTCTGGTCGCTTTCGCGTTGGCTGATCTCAGATAGCCTTCGCCGCTAAGCGCGAGAGTTAGCCTGCTGCGGCCGACGCCGACCGTCGCGATCGGCCGCCGCCCGCCAGGCCGGCCGAGCGGATGCGCGAGAAGCTGCCATCCGCGAGCGCAGCCGCGACGCGCCGCTCGATCTCGCCAAGGCGACCCGTTCGAGCTCTTCGCCGTCTATTGCTTCCTGCCCGATCGCCTGGGAGTCGCATATATCGGCCCCGAGATCGCCTGACGCTTTTCGCCGCCCCGCGGGTTGACCGGCTCGCGCGCGGTAGCCATTGTGCGGCATCCGGCAATCATCGATGGGAGGCCCTAAATGGCGAAGTACATGCTGGTCAGCTTCAAAACCTGCCCTTGGGTGCAGCGCTCGGCGATCCTCTTGCGCGAGAAAAACACCCCGTTCGAGTTCCGCCATATCGAGCCCGACAACCGGCCTGACTGGTTCCTCGCCATCTCGCCGCACAAGAAGGTGCCGGTGATCCGCATCGACGATAAGGACTCGCTGTTCGAGTCGAACGCGATCAACGAATACCTCGACGAGACGGTCGAGCCCACAGCTGCATCCGAAGGACCCGCTCCAGCGCGCGGTCAACCGGGCCTGGACCGATTACGTGCCGACTTTCGCCTCGTCGGTCACTGGCTGCGCCTATGCGCCGACCGAAGAAGCCTACAAGGCGGCGATCGCCAAGATCCCGGAGGCCTTCGGCCGGCTCGAAAAGGCGCTCGAGACGCAGGGCAGCGGCCCGTTCTTCAACGGCAAATCCTATTCGCTAGTCGACGCCGCCTACGCACCGTTCCTGCAGCGCTATGTCTTCCTCGACCGGATCAAGAAGATCGGCGAGATGGAGAAATATCCGCGCCTCAAGGCGTGGTGCGACGCGCTGATGGCGCGCCCGTCGACGCATTCCTTCCCGCCCGCCGAATTCGAGGCGATGTACCGCGCCAATCTGCAAAAGCGCGGCAGCTACCTCTCGCAATTCGTCGAGCCGGCTAGGGCGGCGGCGGAGTAGCTATGGGAGGACCGTGAAGCCCTGCCGCTCGAAGAGCGGCCGGGCCTTCGTCCCTTCGAGATAGGCCAGATACGCGGCCGCGTCGGGGTTTTTCGAGCCGGCGAGGAGCGCGATCGGGTAGATGATTGGCGGGTGCGTGTCGGCGGGGAAGGTGGCGACGATCCTCACCCCCGGCTCGACCGCCGCGTCGGTCTGATAGACGATGCCGAGCGGCGCCTCGACGCGCGCCACCAAGGCCAAGGCCGCGCGCACGTTCTCGGCCTGGGCGATCTGGCCGGAGACCTGGTCCCAGACGCCCAATTTTTCCAAGGCCGCCTTGCCGTATTTCCCGGCCGGGACGGCGTTGGTGTCGGCCATCGCCAGCTTGCCGCCGCCGAGCGCTTTCGCGAGGTCGATGCCAGGAGCCATGGCGATTTGGATCGCGCTGTCCTTGGGGGCGATCAGCACCAGCTCGTTGCCAAGCAGGTTCTTACGGGTATCAGCTTTGATTAGGTTTTTCTTGACGAGGTAATCCATCCAATCCAGATCGGCGGAGATGAAGATATCGGCGGGCGCGCCGCTCTCGATCTGCTTGGCCAACTGCGGGCTGGCCGCAAGCGATACGGCGATATGCTTGCCGGTGTCTTTCCGCATATTGCGCGTCGATTGCGTCGAGCGCGTTCTTGAGGCTTGCTGCCGCGAACACCAGGACGTCGTCGGCTCGGGCCGGCGCGGCTCCCAGTGCCACGAACCCCGCGACGACTAGCGAAAAAACAATACGCGGCGCCAAATGCTTCGCCATCCCAGCCTCGCTATATCCTTAGGAATATAACATCTTTGTATACTGTTAGATACAACGAATGGGCAAGCGGGGTTTACACCATACTATAGCCGCCGCTGACGCTGATGACCTGACCGGTGATCCAGCCGCCGTGCTCGGACGCGAGCAGCGCGACAAGTCGGCGCCACATCCTTTGGCTGCCCAAGTCGGCGCAGTGGGTAGAGCCGGACCAGCTTCTCGCGGTTGGCCTCGACCCAATCGCGATCATGCGCTGTCTCGACGAGGCCAAGCGACACCACGTTGGCGGTGACGCCCGACCGGCCCAGCTCGCGGGCCAGCGATTTCATGAGGCCGATCACTCCGGCGCGCGCCGCGGCGACGATCGACAGCCCCGACTCGCCGACCCGCGACGAGTCGCCGATCAGGCTGACGACGCGCCCCGCGCCGCTTCTTTCGAGATGCGGCGCCGCCTCGTGACAGCAATGGATCGCGCCATAGAGGCACGTGTCGATCTGGCGTCGCCAATCCGCCGGCGTCGTCTCGGCAAAGCGCTGGCGCTGAGCGATCCCGGCGTTGTTGACGAGAATGTCGAGCCGGCCGAAGTCGTTAACGACCTTGGCCACCAGCGCCTTAACCTCCTCGAGCTGGTTGATATCGGCGCCGACGGCGATGGCCTTGCCCCCCGCTGCTTCAATCTCTGTCACCACCGCCCGCGCCGCGTCTGCCGAGCTGCGATAATTGACCGCGACCGCCGCGGCTTCGCCCGCAAGCGCCAGACAGATCGCGCGGCCAACCCCGTTCGCGCCACCGGTGACCAGCGCCACCTTGCCAGCGAGCCTCAGCTCCATCGCTATGCTCCTTTGGCCTTCGCCGCCTCGATTAAGCGGAAGAGCCGCTCTGGGGTCATGGGCAGTTCGAAAATCTCGACGCCAAGGGGCGCCAATGCGTCGGCCAGCGCGTTGGCTATCGCCGCCGGCGCGCCGATGGTGCCGCCCTCGCCCATCCCGCGGAACCCGCCGAGGGTCGACGGCAACTCGGTGTCGAGATGAACCGTCTCGATCGACGGAACCTCTCCCGCCGAGGGGATCACGTAATCGGCGAGGGTCGCGGTCAGGAGCTGGCCGGTGTCATCGTAAACGACCTCTTCGAAAAGGGCCGCGCCGATGCCCTGCGCGACACCGCCATGCACCTGGCCATCGACGATCATCGGGTTGATCACGCGTCCGCAATCTTCGGCAACCACATAGCGAAGGACTGTCACCTTATAGGTCTTTGGGTCGATCTCCAGCGCCACGATATGTGTCGCCGACGTCGTGGTGCCAAACACCGGGTCGTAGGTTTTGGTGACTTCCAGCTCCTCGCGCGCATCCGGCAGCAGCCGACCCATCTCGGAATAGACCGCTTTCGCGACCTCGCGGAAGCTCAACGAATGGTCGGTGCCAGCGACGAACACGCGGCCGTCTGCGGTGTCGATATCCTCGGCCGGCGCTTCAAGCAGTTGCGAGGCGACGCGGATCAGCCTTTCCTTCAAGAGGCGTGAAGCCTGCGTGGCGGCACCGCCAGCCAATACCGCGCTGCGGCTGGCATATGTGCCGGTGCCATGCGCGACAGCGGCACTGTCGCCCTGGACAATCCGGATATCGTCAAGACGGGCGCCAAGCTCATCGGTAATCACCTGAGCCAGCGTCGTCTCAAGTCCTTGGCCATGCGAAGCGATGCCGAAACTGGCGCTCACTGCGCCAGTGGAATCGAGCCGGATGGTTGCGGTCTCGGTGCCTGTGTTGATCGGCATGCCAGGCGCGGCGGATATCCGCGAACCGATCCCGGTCAACTCGGCGTAAGTGGCGATGCCGATGCCGAACAATCGGCCCGCCGCGCGAGCCTCCGACTGCTGGCGACGAAGCTTGCCGTATCCGAGCGCGGCGCAGGCGCGGTCGAGCGTTTCGACAAAGGCCGAGCGGTCCCACACGATACCCGAAGCGACGCGGTAGGGAAATTCGTCCTCGCGGATCAGATTGTGGTGGCGCAGCTCCGCTGGATCGAGGGCGAGGCGCCGCGCCGCCATGTCGATCAGCCGCTCCATAACAAAGGTCGAGATCGGTCGGCCGACACCGCGATACGGACCCATCGGCGCCTTGTTCGTCGCGACGGCTCGCACATGCGCCCGATAGGAGGGCACGCGATAGGGGCCCGGCAGGAAGCTGATGACTTGGGTCGGTTCGAGCGCGGCGGTCCACGGATAGATGGAATACGCCCCAACGTCGCCAATCACTTCGGCGGTCAGGGCGACAATGCGGCCCTCGGCATCAACCCCGAGTTCCGCGTCGATAATCTCATCGAAACCCTGGCTCGTGCCGGCGAGGTCTTCCAGCCGATCGCTAGTCCAGCGCACCGCCCGGCCAAGTTTCTTTGCCAGCGCCGCGACCAGGATCTCCTCGGGGTAAAGTGACGCCTTGCCGCCGAAGCCGCCACCGACATCGGTGGCAATCACGCGGATGCTGTGGCCCGGCATATCGAGGATGTCGGCGAGAAGGTCGCGAACGATCCCCGGAACCTGCGTTGTCAGGGTTAAGGTCAGCGCACGGCGACCGCGATCCCATTCGCCGATCGCCGCCCGATTTTCGATCGCGAGCGGCGTCTTGCGCCGGAAGCGGAAACGACCGCCAACCCGGATCTCCGCGGCCGCCATGTCCAGCCCGGCATCGCCGCGGGCGACGTCGCGCTGCGCCAGAACGTTGGTGCCGATTTCCTCATGCAACAGCGGCGCTTCGCTAGCCCCGGCAACCTCGGGATCGGTGACGGTGGCCAAAGGATCATAGGCGATATCGAGCAGGTCGAGCGCGTCCTCGGCGATATAGCGGTTCTTCGCCAGCACCGCGACCACCGGCTCGCCGACGTAACGGACCTTGCCGCGCGCCAACGGGTAGATCTCCGTCGCATGGTAATTTCGCATCCGCGACGTCGCCCGTACCGGCCCCACCAAACCATCGAGATCATCGGCGACGTAGACCGCGGAGACTCCCGGCAACGCGGCCGCGGCTTCAGTGTCGATGTGGACAATCGCGGCATGCGCGTGATCGCTGCGCCGAAACGCTATGTGAAAAGCTCCTGGTGTCGTGCGGTCATCGGCAAACGCGCCCTGCCCGGTCAGCAGCCGCGGGTCTTCAAGGCGCTTGATCCGCGCGCCGATATGCTTCGGGCGAAGCGCTGTGTCGTTCATCGCTTCACCACCATCGCCCGTACCGCCCTGACGATGTGCTCATAGCCGGTACAACGGCAAAGGTTCCCCGAGAGCCCATCGCGGATCTCGTTGTCGCTCGCGACTGGGTACTTGGCGAGCAGATCGACGCAGGTCATCAGCATTCCCGGCGTGCAGAACCCGCATTGCAAACCGTGGTGCTCGCGAAATGCTTCCTGCAATGGCGAGAGCCGGTCGACCTCGCCGAGGCTTTCAACGGTGTCGACGCGGCCGCCGTCCGCTTGCACGGCAAAGAACAGACATGAGCGGGCGCTATGGCCGTCGATCAGCACAGTGCATGCACCGCATACGCCATGTTCGCAGCCGACATGCGTGCCGGTCAGCCCCAACTCCTGACGCAAAAGGTCGCTTAGCAGCAGCCGCGGCTCCACCTCGCGCTCGCAAACGACGCCGTTGATTGTCGTCCTGATACGGTGCCGCTCGGTCATTGTGCGCGGGCCCAAGCGGCGGTGAGCGCGCGTTCGGTCAGCGCCGCGACGAGATGGCGGCGGTGATCGGCCGACGCCCGTAGATCGCTCGGCGGATCGACGCTGGCGCGCGCCAGCCGCGCCGCTTCGGCGGTAAGCTCGGGTGTAAGCGTTTCACCGACCAACATGGCTTCGACCGCGCGCAGGCGCAGCGGCGTCTCGCCGGCGCCCGCCGCTCCGAGCCTCGCCTCGCCGATCTTGCCGTCGGCGGCGGTTAGTATCGCCGCGATCGAGGCGAAGGCGAAATCGCCGTGGCGCAAGGAGAATTCCTCGAAACCCCAACCGGTGTTCGGCGGCGGCGCCGGAAGCACAATCTGGGTCACCAGCTCATCCTCCGCGAGCGCCGTCGTCAGCGGCCCAAGGAAAAAGCCATCCGCGGCATGACCGCCCCCGCTCGTCCGGATCTCGGCATCAAGTAGCAGCGCCATCATCGGCAGCTCCGCGGCCGGGTCGGCATGCGAGAGGCTGCCGCCGATCGTGCCGCGATTGCGGATCGCCAGATGCGCAACGTGCCGCATGGCAGCTGCGAGCACCGGGAAACGCTCGCGCACCAGCGATGAGGTCTCGAGCGTGTAATGGCGAGCCAGAGCGCCTATGCGCAATCCGTCGCCGTGTGCCTCGACAAAGTCGAGCGCGGCGAGCCGGTTGATATCGATGAGGACACTCGGCCGAACGATGCGGAAATTCAGGAGCGGCACGAGGCTTTGGCCGCCCGCGAGAACCTTCGCGTCGCCCCCATGCCGCGTGAGCTGCGCCACGGCCTCGTCGACGCTGCCCGGGCGCAGATAGTCGAATGCCGCCGGCTTCACCGCTCGGTCCGCAAGATCAAGGGGTCGGCGGCTTGCGGTCGCGCTCCGGGGCGATCTCATCGATCGCGTGCGCTTCGGCGATGTCTTTTTCGCTCAGGCCGTCGACGTCGTGGGTCGACAAGATGATCTCCACCCGGTTGTAGACATTGAAGATTTCGGGATGGTGATCCATCTTCTCCGCGATCAGGGCAACCCGTGACAGGAAGCCCCACGCCTCGGAGAAATCACTGAAGTGATAGCTCTTGCGGATCGCGTCGCGGTCCTCGACCTCGCTCCAGCCGTGCAGGTTGCCGAGCGCTGCGTGCCGAACGGTGCCGGCAAGTCTTTCGGCCATCTTACCCTCCCGCATTACGGTGCTTCAGCAAGTGCGCGTGGAGGCCGGCAAGGTCAAGCCGGAATATGCGGCGGATGAGTACGCGCGCACCCACGCTCGGCGATATCGAGGCACTAGCGCAGCGCGCGCTGGCAATGATCCCCGATGAATTCAAGCGCCACCTCGGACCGCTGGTGATTCGCGTCGAGGAGTTTCCCGACGAGGAAACCGAAGCGGCGATGGAACTCGAAAGCCCGTTCGACATCCTCGGCCTCTATCGCGGCGTCGCGCTGCCGCATCAAAGCGTCTCGAACCCTCGGACCCAGATCGACATGGTGTTCCTCTACCGCCGGCCGATCCTCGATTACTGGTGCGAGAGCGGTGAGGAGCTGGGCAACGTCGTGCGCCATGTTCTGATTCACGAAATCGGCCACCATCTCGGCTTTAGCGACGAGGATATGGAACGGATTGAGGATGGAAACGCCTCACCGTAACTTGCGAGAAGAGGGCGACGCATCCGCAGCGACGCCCTACCAAGAGCGACGGCTCAGGCCATCCACCACGCAATGCCGCAGCCGGCAAGGGCGAGAATGACGAGCGCGCCCGCCGGCGCCGCCGCCGCGCGGATGCCCGCGAACCCCGCCGTATAGATCGCTTTGAGGGCGTTGTTCGAGGAGGCGGCGATCAGTATCGCGACACCGCCCGTGGCGTTGGAAATCGTCGCCGAGCCTTTGGATGCGATGCTCAATACGAACGGATCGATATCGGTGGCGCCGACAACCGCCGCCAACCCGTAAAGTCCGGCCGCGCCAAACCGCGTGCTGACCCAGGTCGAGGCGAGTGAGATCACTACAAACAATGCCGCGAACACAAGTGCCGCCGTCAATTCCAACGGATTAGCCGGAGCCTCGGCACCCGCGTCGGTCATGATCGGTCGAGCGCCGATCCAGTACCACAGCAAGGCCGCGCCCCCTCCAAGAGCGGCAAGGACGAGGAGCGCCGGGGTAAGAGCGAGGGCCAGCGGCCAGTCGAACATCGCGACGATAATCAGCATGCGCAGATACATCACCGCGGTGGCCAGGATAATCCCGGTTTGTACCTCGCCGAGCATTCCCGGAGAGCTGCGAGCGCGGCGCGCCAGCACGACGGTTGTCGCAGTCGACGAATAGAGGCCGCCGAGCAGGGCCGCCCATAACCCGCCATCCTTCGGCGCGACGTAGCGCTGCAACAAATAGCTGGCGTACGAAACGGTGCAGACAGCAAGTACGGCTAACCACACCTGGTAGGGCGTGATCGCCGTTAGCGTCGTCACCGGCGCATCGGGCAAGAACGGGAGGACAAGACCCGTCAGTATGAGGAACTTCCCGGCGGTCACAATTTCGCTGACTTCGAGCCGCCGCGCGAAACCATGCAGCTTCTCACGCGCGGTCAGCAGCAAGACCGCGATCACGGTGACGCCAATCGCCACCCAGGGCGGTTCGGCGAAAGTGGTTGGACCAATAAGGTAGGCCAGCACACTGCAAATCGCCGTCATCAGCCCGACATTTGGCCGCCCCTCGGCATCGACTTCGGCGATGTGCCGCCAGTAATAGCAAGTAAGCCAGGCCCCCAAGACGACGAGGCCAGCGACCATCGGCAGCAGCCGGCTGGTATCGAGGCGATAGAGCAAGGCGCCGATCAACGCCAGCAGCGGGAAGCTCCGAATACCGCCGGGGCGAGCCTGCCGGTTTTGGCTATAGAACTCCTCGAAAGCGAGCCCGAAAAAGAACCCGAGACCAAGGAGCAGTAGGAAACCGGCAGCCGGTGTTGTTGTCATCGCTGACGACATCGTCCGCTCATCGCGCGTCGGCCGCGTTCACACAAGTCAAAAGTGTGCTCCGTGCCAATCACCCGGCCTTGCGGATTGAAATCCGGCAGGCAGACCGGGCGGCAGCAACCGCTCCCGGCCGCGAGTTGACTTGACCCAACCCAAACACTAGAACGGATAGCGCATGCGCCGTGCACCCACTCATCGGTGGAGGGGTGGCCGAGTGGCTGAAGGCGGCGGTTTGCTAAAGCGCTTTTGGCCGTCCCGCGCCGTATCCGCGAATCCCGAATTGTCAGAGTTTCCGCCATCTTACCGAGGGTCGGACAATCGCGCTATCCCGGTTAATACCGGCCTGTTTTTGGGCGTCCGGTGCCAATTCCGGTGCCAATTTGGCAGTAGCCGGTACGGGCCGCTGCGGCGGCATGGGAGCGGGGGGAGCACCGGGCGACTAAGAAAGCCCCGCCAGAGTCTCTTCGCCCCTATCAGGCGGCGCGCGAACCGAGCTATTACGGCGCTGTACCGAGCCGCTACGAGGGATGCGCGCACGCATCGTCAAAACGCCTGAAATGGCACAAGTCCTGCATGCCCGAACGACGGCTTGTGCCTTACGCACCTCTTCGTTTTTCTTCGAGTTTGTTAGAAAGTGTAGCAAAGAATTTCAGCGCATCAGTTTGGAAAGCGGGTCCGAAGCTTCTCCGGCTCTCCTTCATTTCGGGTTGATACTGACCCGTTGTTGGGTTCACAGTCGTACGAACGTAACGAGCACCGGCCCGCGCGCCAGAGGCGACAAATGAAGACCATTATTTCTGTACTAAGCTTGCTGCAGCTACGCCCTTATCGTGAAGGTCTTTCACGTTTGCGCCATCACCTACGACTATCGATGCTGCATATACCTTTGGTAAGATTTCTATAAATCGCCGCTTGCTTGTTACGTCCTTTCCCCCGCTGAGTAGTTCAAATGCTCCAAGGGCTGCAACACAGCGATCAAGCATAGCCGATCCTCTAACCTCAAGCTGATGCCGATCCAACATCCGCTTCTGAAGCGCCCGGCCCAAGTGCCCGTTGGCGGCGTAAAAGAGTCTCGCGAATAGGACCCGGTTCACGACGTCTTTAGCCGAGATATACCCATCCTTAATACCATCACTGAATTCTCCCCTTTTTCGTTCATACAAGAGCCCGTACCGGTCAAACAAGGTTGCCTGAAGCTGACTGTGGAGAACGTCACCGGACTTTCGATCCGCGTTGGTCACCATGGTTTGGCTGTTTGTAGCCATAGAAATGCGCTCAATGAAGGCTATCCGCCTCTCTTCGTCCGTTGTCGCCTCGCCACGATTAGTTAACGCGATGGCTTTGACCAATACCTCCTTTCCGGAGAAAACTTCCTCTCTTTTGTCTAACTCAAGTCGGTCTTAAATACGACTTAAGGTATATGCAGTCTGCCCACCGTTTATTACTTGTGGATTGACAAGAAAAAGCTGAGCCCTATGCAGTCTTCCTGATTGCTCACTGATGCTGCTGCTCTCATCACAAACTATAGTTATCCCATTGTTTAAAATTGCAAGCAGGCGGGCGATGCTTGCTGACGCCCGGCATCAGTCGGCGGAGATCGCCAGCGATTTCTCGAATGCTGCTGTGCCGCGTGGTCCGGCAAACTCCGGCTGGCAACCGCTCCAGGATCAGGTCCAATAGCACGCCCGGCGCCATCGCGTCGCCGGCAAACGTCCCCGGCATCCGTCAGGGCCGACCGCGAGTTTGGATTTGCTGCCGCCGTTTGTTATTTTCGTCCACCGCCAGGCCGGCAAGTTCGTAGCTCCCAACGGCCTGCAAAACCCCTCTCGCGCATGCGCGTATCTTGAGGGAAAAAATCTGCCGGTGGCAGTGGACGCGAGCAGGCCCGAGGGGCCCGTGCCTTTTACCCCACCCGCCATCTGATCCAAGCGGGCCGAAACGGGCAACCAGGTCAAGCGTCGCCGAACGCCCTCTAGGCTAATCACCGAATTTTAGCACGCGCTCAGGGGCTATCTCAGCCACGACGCCTCAATCGTTTTCCTGCGCTTTTCATTCATGTGCCCGATCGATGGCCATATCTAAATTGATCTAGATCAAATGAGTTGCTGAGTGCCACGGACACGATCGCGGCCGACCTCTGCTCAGGAGCGCCCCGATGTCCCCCCACGGCGCGGCACCTTACGAACTAGCAGTGTGCGAACCCGACGCCGCAGTTGTACCTGGCGATAATCCCTTTCACCTCGCTGCGCAAAGACCCAAACATCCCATCAGGGTGCTGCGCACGGACCAGAGGCCGCGTCACGCGGTCATCGACACGATCGCTGGCGGCCCTTGTTGATCGTCGGTGAAGTGATCGTGACCTAATCTGCGCATTGTCGGAGGAGCGGTGGTGGAGGATACGCAAGGGACGGTTCTGGTGATCGACGACGATCGGGACATGCGTTGGGCGATCCGGAACATCCTGGACCGGTTACAATGTGGTCGAGGCGGATACCGGCGCCGCGGGCCTAGAGGTCGCCAGCCGCTGCCGGCTCGATGCCGTGCTCCTCGACTTTCGGATGCCGGGGATTTTCGGCGACGAGGTACTGCGCCAGCTCCAGCATCTCGACAGGGGCTTGCCGGTAATAATGTTGACCGCCCACGGCACCATTCCGGGTGCGATCGACGCGATCAGGACGGGGGCGTTCGAGTACCTTACCAAGCCTTTCCGCAACGACTCGCTGATCGATATCGTTCGCCGCGCCGTGTCCCCACGCCGCGCCGCCGCCTCTTCGTCGACGACGACGGAAGTAAGAACTGCCATTACTTCGGTAATGGGTCACAGCACGGCAATACAGGATCTCGCCGATCAGGTCGAAGCCGTCGTCGCCACGGATTATTCGGTTCTGATCCGTGGCGAGACCGGGACGGGCAAGGAAGTAGTCGCGCGCTGCTTGCACGAGCAAGGGCCACGGGGGACGAGGCCGCTGGTGGTAGTCGATTGCGGGAGCATCGTAGAGACTCTGACCGACAGCGATTTTTTCGGCCACGAGAGAGGAGCCTTTACCGGGGCCGCGAACCGCCGTCGCGGCTGGTTTGAGGTGGCGGCAAATGGCGGGACACTGTTTCTCGACGAGGTCGGTAACTTGTCCGCGGGAGGACAGAAATCACTCCTCCGCGCACTTGAGGACGGCGTCATTTATCGCGTCGGGAGCACCACCCCGATCAGTGTCGACGCGCGGATCATCGCGGCAACGAATGGGGCGCTTGAACCGCAACAGCAAGGCGGTGGGGTTCCGCGAAGATCTGTTCTTTCGTCTCGCTGAATATGTCATCACCGTGCCGCCGCTGCGCGCCCGACCGGAAGATATTGAGTTCCTGGCCTGTCGCTTTCTGGACCAGGCGCGGACTTCGCTTGGACGGTGTCCGGCGAAGGTGGCGCCATCCGCGCTCAATCTTCTTCGCGATTATGATTGGCCCGGCAACGTCCGAGAGTTGCGCAGTGTTCTACGTCGTGCCGCCCTGGTTGCCGCGGACGTCGTCACCGCCGCGGATGTCGCCGGCTGCCTGACCGGGCACACGATTCGGGTGCCGGCGCTGCCATTGCCAGAGCCTCGCCGCGCGCTCTTGCGTGGGCGCGTCCAGGACAAGGTACGCGAGGTCGAACGCAATGCTGTCATCGAAGCGCTCGAACAGGCCGGCGGCAACAAAGCACAAGCCGCGCGCCTGCTGGGGATCGACTACAAAACCTATCGGACAAAGCTGAAGATGTTGGCGGGCTCCGCCGGGGCACTCGGTGAAGCCGTTGCTTGACCCCAGCTGCCCGGACGCATCCCTCGACGCGGTTCTCTCCGGCAGACACGTCGTGAACTTATTCGCCCTCATTGATGGCGCGGCAGGATCCATATTGGCCGATAGTCAGTGCGATCCATTAATCGAGCCCGTCCTTCACCGCTCCGGTCCGATCGCGGCGCTGATCAGCATGGTGCCGGTCTCCGACTATTGCGGGGCCGACGCGATGCGTCACCTGAGCGATATCGCCTGGCTCGCGCCGCGCACGGCACACCATGCCGCCGTGTTGTGCCGGGCGATGCAATACTCGCCTGTCTACCCGGCTCCCTTTGGTACGCTGTTCACCAGCCTCGAGACCCTGACCGCATTCATGCTCGCTCACGCCGAAGCGCTTGGCGTGTTTTTCCGTGACGTCGCCGGAATGGCGGAGTGGGAGCTGAAGGCGAGCGCCTGCCTAGACAGTCGGCCTGCGCTTGAGGCTCTGGCCCGCGACACCTGGCCGGACTGGGCGCAGCTGACGCCGGGCACACGTCATCTCCGGATTTCCCGGGATCGGTCGGGCCTGATCGCTATCCGTCGCGCCTTCTCACGAGAGATTTCCGCCGGGCTCGCGCAGAGGCTCATGCCTCCCGCAAGTTCCTTGCGCGAACTTGGCGTTCATTCGGCGTCACCGGGCGACAGCGGGGAGTTGATCGGTCGCTTTGCCTTGCTCGTCCCGCTCGGCGGCGCGGAGGCGCTTGCGCAGCAAGTGCGGGGCCTCGCCGCCGATGCCGCCGATGACGGGATCGCTCTGTCCCTGTCAGGTCCGTGGCCGCCCTTCAGCTTTCGCCCGGATCTACCACGCCCATCGGCCGCTTGAGCCGGAGGATCACGCGATGCCCTTCAAGCTCGACCATGAAAGCTTCTTCCACGCGGCGATGGCGACGATCCCATCGTCGATCCTGATCTTCGACGAGCGGCTCGCGGTTTTGATGGTCAACCGCAACTTTCTCGATAAATCGCTCGGCACTCTTGACGCAACGCTCGGTCGTCGGTTGCACGAGATCTTTCCGCCTGCGTTCCAAGACACCGCGCTCGATAAGCAGATCCGTGAGGTCATCGTCAGCGGCGTCACCTTGCATCGACACCGCATGACTTATCGGGCCCCGGGGGTTCCTTTGCGCATCTATTCGTACAGCATCTGCCCGCTCCAACTTCACGACGGCGCGCGGGGGGCGATCTTGGTTATGGACGATGTGACCGATCAGCTTCGGCTTGGCGAAGAGGTCCGGCGCATGCAGGTGCACCTAGCGAGCATCGTCGAAAGTGCCGGAGACCTGATCATCTCGACTAACCCAAGCGGCGTAATTCTGACCTGGAACAGTGCGGCGGAGCTAGCGACCGGCTATGCGCAGGACGAGATGCGCGGCCGGCGGCTCGCTGATCAAATCGAAACGCCGCAGGACCTCGAGGTGGCTGACTGCTTCCGGCAGATCGCCCGGATCGGAGACTTGCGGGCGGTCGAATGGCCAACACTTTGCCACGATGGCCACACCATCCCCGTGTCATGGCATTTGTCGCGAATGACCGGAACCGGCGACGAGGTAACCGGTGTCGTAGTAGTCGGGCGCAATCTCGTCGAACAGCGGGCACTGGAGGCGCAGATGCACCAGGCCGAAAAACTTGCAGCGCTGGGTATGGTGATCGGTGGCATTGCGCACGAGATTCGCAATCCTTTGGGCGTCAGCTCGGCCGCCGCTCAGTTGATGCGGCGATCCGCCGATACTCCGGAGCTGATCGAGGAGTGCATCGGTAAGGTCATTGGCGGTATCGACCGCGCCTCGCTGGTCGTTGAAAGCCTGTTGCGGTTTGCCCGCCCAGGCCCATTGCGCGAGACCACGCGGGTCGATCTTGCCGAAGTTCTGAACAACGCTTTGCTGCTCGCGTCCGGGGAGGCTGCATCCGGTACCGATGTCGACTGGAAGCTGCCGGCACGGAACCGGCGCGTCTTCGCCCAGGGTGTGCAGGATCTGCTGGAATTGGTGATCATCAACCTCATGCTTAATGCATTTCAGGCGATGACGGGGGGCGGCAGGCTTTCGATCGGATTGTCGCTCGACACGTCCGAGGCAGTGATTGAAATTGGCGATACCGGGCTCGGCATTCCCGAGGTGAACGTCACCAAGATTTTCGATCCGTTCTTCACGACCGGCAGCGATATGCGCCGCTCCGGCCTCGGCCTGTCGGTCTCCCATTCGATCGTGCGTCAGCACGGCGGCAGTCTAGCTCTACGGACCTCGAATGCGGGCACCGTCTTCACGGTACGGTTGCCCGTGGCGCAAGAAGATACGCGCGCAGGTTCGGCGATTGCCGAGGCTATCGGAGCATGATGGGCGAGCCGCTTCCCTCCGCTACGGTACTGGTCGTCGACGACGATTACGACATGTGCCGCATCTTGGAACTTGCTCTTACAAGCGCTGGCTGGAGGGTGATACTCGCGGGCTCGGCAGCGGCCGCGCTGGCGCTCTGTGCCGATAAACCCTTTTCACTCGCGCTCGTCGATGCACGACTGCCGGATATGGATGGCTGGCGGCTGATCGAAGAACTCCGCGGGCTCCGCCCGGAGATCGGGATAATCATGATCTCTGGGTATTACTTCGAGGACGATGTTCGTGTCGTCAAGGCCCTCCAGGCATCGGAAATCCATGGGTTCCTTGCCAAGCCTTTTCGGATCGAAGCCGTCGTCGCAATGGCCGCGGCCCTGGGTCTTAACGGGTGTCGTCGCCCTACAGGGTCGGGCAGCGTTGCCCGCCTTTCCCTAAAATCGCCCCTCCCTGACTTGCCGACGCCATCCGTAACTAATTGATAAGTCTTCTATTTTTGTGTTCTGCCAAATGGCGTTGGGATTGGCCCGAGGCTTGCCCTTCTAAGAGAGCCGGAGCCTCGCGAGTGGTTTCCGGCGAGCAACACTAAGGAGACAGCGCATGGCACGCGTACAGAAGTCGACGGACTCCTCCAGCTTGGCTGAGGTCGTCGATCGCATCCTCGACAAGGGGATCGTGATCGACGCTTGGGTCAAGGTCTCACTGGTCGGGATCGAGCTGATCACCATCGAGGCCCGCGTCGTGGTGGCGTCGGTTGAGACGTATCTCAAATACGCCGAAGCGGTTGGGTTGACGGCCTCGGCCGCCACCCCAGCGTAGCGCAGCCTGCGGGGCCGCCGGAAGACCAGCCGCACGCGGTGGTCGTTCCGGCGGTCAAGCCCGAAATGGAGGAATTGATATGCCGAGCATGACTGAGGACCTAAGGCGGATCGCGGGCGGCATTGCCGCGAGCCGGCAGATGCGGATGGAAGCTGCCACCGAGCGGCAGCGCGAGGTCCATAACCGTCACCGGGCAGTCGGCCATCAGATGCACGAGGTCAAGACGATGCGCCGCAAGATGAGCCGCGAGCAGCGCAAGGATGCTAGCGCAGGGCGGTTACGCCGCGCTCACGATGTTGAGGCCATGCTTCGGCAGATGCATCGCGATCGAGACGAATTGGCCGCCGCCGCGCGGATGCAGGCCGCCGCTTTTATGCGCGATCTAAGCCTTCGGGTCGTGGCGCTGCGCGACATTTTCAATGCCAGTCACATGGCTCGCGCCAAATTGCGCCAGGATCTCGCCAAGGAGCTGCATGCTCGTCTTGCCGGCTACCGGCAAGATCGTCACGAAGCTTACGCGGCTTGGCGCGGCATGTCGGCCCGACAGGGGTCGCCGCATGCTCCGCCCAGCACGCACGGGCGGCACCGATCATCCACCTCTAGCGAGAACACGGGTTCGCCATGAGCGCGCTCCAGGAAGAGAGTATCGAGCGCGGCCGATGACGACGCCGGTCGATTTCGAAAACGGGGCCATCGCGCTGGAGCCGGGCAATGGTTTCATCAGCACGCCCGCGATCGAGGCGATCACCGACCGAGCCTTGACCTATCTCAGGGTCGGCAGC
The DNA here is from genome assembly GCA_963773625.1 of uncultured Alphaproteobacteria bacterium. GTDB lineage: Bacteria > Pseudomonadota > Alphaproteobacteria > ATCC43930 > CGMCC-115725 > DATARH01. The sequence continues at coordinate 422,350 of CAVZCJ010000001.1, forward strand.
GCCGTGCATCTGAGCGGTCCGGCTGGGACCGGCAAGACGACATTGGCTTTTCATGTCGCCGCCCATCTCGGCCGTCCTGCAATCTTATTGCACGGCGACCACGAGTTCGGCAGTTCGGACCTGATCGGCAGGGAGAGCGGGTATCGGAAGTCGCGGATTGTCGACAATTACATCTCTTCGGTCTTCAAGTTTGAGGAAGAAGGGCAGGCGCTGTGGATCGACAACCGCATCACCACGGCCTGCCGCCTCGGGCACACCATCATCTACGACGAGTTCAACCGCAGCCGCCCCGAGGCAAATAATCCCTTTCTTAGCATCCTGTCCGAGGGGGTCCTTAACGTCCCGGGTCTGCACGGCAGGGGTGAGGGTTATATCGCGGTCCACCCCGACTTTCGCGCGATCTTCACGTCCAACCCGTCGGAATATACCGGCGTTCATCGCGCCCAGGACGCGCTCCTGGACCGGATGATCACTGTCCCCCTGGGGCATTACGAGCGGGACACGGAGATTGCGATAACCGCGCGGAGGTCGGGTGTGGCCGAAAGCGACGCCGAGCGGATCGTCGATCTGGTGCGGCTTTGCCGCTCCGAGGGTCGGGACCCGCATTATCCGACGGTCCGCGCTTGCATTGCTATCGCCCGCGTACTGGCCTATCGCGGCCACGCGGCCAGCTTGGCCGACCCAGTCTATGTCTGGGCTTGCCGGGACATTCTCGCCGCCTCCGCGCCGCGCGATGCAGCGGACGACCGGACTGGTTTTATCGATGAGCTTATCCACCGCATTGACTGCGGAGCGGACGCCGTCTCGTCCAGCGAGAAGCTCGCCCGTCCCAGTCAAAACGGCTCGCTGGCCTCTCACATGATGGGGGCGTGATCATGCCGATCCGCAAGTTGCCCTCTCGCGGGCTGGCCGAATTGCGCACGCTGGCCGGCCTCGCCGATCAGCGTGTCCCCGCATACAAGGCGTTTCTCCGGGTCAGCTTCCTGGAGCTCGAACGGGCTCGGCACGATCAGGAGATCGGCGTCGTGCGGCGTCGGCTCGAATTCATGACCAATCGCTGCCGCGAGATCGACGCCGAAAAAAGCGAGATCCTGGCCACCGCCGCTATCGCGCCAGCCGCCGTCGGAGCCGGCCAGAGCGCGACCCGACGGGCATCCGGGTCAACGCCGCAGACGGGGTTTCCGCTTCGCATACTGAGATTGCCTCCGGGCTGATCGATACGGGAGAGAGACATGGAGCATCCAAGACCCGACGGGGCTGCGGGGCCGGTGGAGATCGCAATCCCGTTGCCAAAGGAACCGCCGGCAGTCCGGCAGCACAAAGCGACTAAACCGGCGCTGCCAAAGGAGTTGCCGGAAGCCGGGCAGCGCAAGGCAGCCAAACCGGCGGCCAATGGCAAGCTGGGTTCAGCGCGGGATGCGGCGCGGGCTTTCTTGATCTCGGAGTTCGACGCGCGCGAAGTACAAGTCACCAAGGTTGGCCCCTCGCCCACCGACCCGCAGGGCTGGTACGTGGAAGCCGAAATCATGGTGCCCGACCTCGGGATGAAGTCGCTCGGTTTGCCGCTCACGCAGGAAGTGCTCGAGCGAGAACTCTGCGCAATCGATCTCGACAGCGAGATGGCCGTCACCTCCTGCGAGGTTATCGACTCGCGTGATCAGTGACCGACGGCTAGCGGCGCGCTACCCCGGACGGAGGGCGACAGATGGGCATTTATGTCTATGCGATCGGATTGGATAGCGGCAGTGCTTTGCCCGCCCTTGAGGGCATTTTGGGGCAGCCCGTTTACCGTCTGGCATTGGGCGCTCTAGCAGCAGTCGTCAGCGACTGTCCGCTCATGGTCGTGCGCGCCGAACGCAAGCACATCGCCGCCAATCAACGCGTCCTGGGCCGTCTCAACCAAGACTTCGATCTGTTGCCGATGGCGTTCGGCACGGTTGCCAAGTCAGCCGACGACCTGTGCCGCTTTCTGAGCGAATACGGCGAGGGGCTAACAACCCGATTGCAACATATCGCCGGCACGGTCGAGATGAGCGTGCGGCTGGGCCTCGACGTCCCCGACGCGATCGCCTATCTCGTGCAAAGCACTCCCGAACTGCAAGCCGCGCGCGATCGGGTCTTTGGCCGCCGCAGGCCGCCATCCCATGATGAGCGGATGCGGCTGGGGCAATTGTTCGACGCCGCGCTGCGCCGTTATCGCGAGGTGCAAACCGCTCAGATCTTGACCGTGCTCGGCCCCTCCTGCGCGGAAGTTCGTACGCTTCCAGTCGGTCTGGAAAAAGAAATCGCCAATGTGGCGATGCTCGTCCCGCGTGCGGCGGTAGACCAATTCGAGGCAGCGGTAAGCGAGTTGGCCGCGCAGATGCCCGACGAGCTTGCCTTCACTCTCGGGGGGCCTTGGCCACCGCACAATTTCGTCCAGCTCGAACTCTGACGAGGCGGAGGGAAATCATGCTGCTGATCGATGACCTGCTGGCCGCTCCCCTGCGCGGATTGTTCTTCGTTCTAAAGGAGATCAACGCGGCGGTGCAGGCGGAACGGGCGTCTGACGAGCGCCGGATCATCGCTGAACTGGCGGAGCTCCACCGCAAGCTCGACGCCAACCAAATCACCGAGGCCGAGTTCGAGGCCGGTGAAGAACGGCTGCTGCACCGTCTCGATTCCCTGCGCGGCGGAGGCGAGGCGGATGGTAGCAACCACCACCAAGATTAACGGAACCCGCCCGCCGGCCCGCGCTTATGGGGCGCCGGAACCGGCGTGCTCACTGGCCGAAGTGCTCGACCGGATTCTGCACCGCGGCGTGTCGCTCGAAGGAAATCTGACGATCAGTGTCGCCGATGTCGATCTGTTGTACCTCGATTTGCGGCTGTTGCTCGCCGCGGTGGATACGGTCTGGCCAGAGGGAAGGCCGCCCTCAACCAGAATGCCGACACCGTACCAGACACCGCCGCCGCTTCAGTTGCCGCCTGCGCCATCGGCCGATCATCCGATCGGGTCGAGTCATGGCGCCGGCGTCGAACGGTCCGCGATCGGGGCTGGCATGGTAGCCCCGTCTCCTCCCTCGGCGGCGCCGGCCGCCTCGGTCGCGGGCCTTGTTCGCTTGGTGCTGACCTTGGTCAAGGTGCTGCACGACGTGCTGGAGCGCCAGGCGGTGCGGCGCATGGATGGCGGGCGGTTGACGCCGGAACAGATAGAAAACGTCGGCGCGGGGTTGCTCGCGCAAGCCGTGGAAATCGAGCAGCTGAGCCAGCATTTTGGTTTCGCGGATCGCGATCTCTCCCTGAAGTTCGGCCTTTCCGACCGATCGATCTGAAGCTGAAGGATCCGCCATGTCCGCTCAAGGTTCATTGACCCACTCGATCGAGAGCACCAACCTCGCCGACCTGCTGGAGCGGATCCTCGATAAGGGCGTTGTCGTTGCCGGTGACATTTCGATCAAATTGGTCGAAGTGGAGCTGCTGACAATCCAGCTGCGCCTGGTGATTTGCTCGGTCGACAAGGCGCGCGAACTGGGCCTGGACTGGTGGAACCACGACGCGCGCTCGGCACGACTGGGCGGCGAACAACAAGCCGCGTTGGCGGCACTGGATCAGCGACTGGGCCGGATCGAGCAAGCCTTGGGCGCCGGTGCGGCGAATTCGGTCGAGCAGAGGGAGTCTGCATGATGGGCAAGGGACACGATACCGGCATCGGCGGCTTCGGCAGGATTTCGCGCGGCCTATCGGACCTGTTCGATTTCCTGTCCGAGCTGGACGACAGCAAGCTGCCGCGCCGCGGCACGCGCGAAAAAGACGGGATGATCATCGAATTTTCCTTCGGCAAGCGCACGCTTGCCGGCGATGAAGACGAACCTGAGCGGGCCGCCGAACCGCGGCCGGCGAGCCATGAGAAGACGCGGCGGCAACGGGCAAAGCCGAGCGGGATCGAAGTGTTTGAGCCGGTCACCGACATGTTCGACGAGCCGGATGAGGTCGTGCTGATGTTCGAGGTTCCGGGGGTTGCTCGCAAGGACATCCGGTGCGTGCTCGACGGTGACATTCTGCTGCTCGAAGCGAAGACTGGAGAGCGGTTGTATCGCAAGGAAATCCTGATCGAGGCAAAGCTCGCCGAGGCGGCGCCGCATTTGCGTCTGCGTAACGGCGTCTTAGAGGCCCGGCTGGCAAAGCTGAAATAGCGTTGTGACGGCGCGACCACCCCCAGGGCCACGAAGCGGATCGCGGCATGTCACGGTTGATCTACGTTCCGGTCATGCACAGCAGCGTCGAGATGGGCTCGGCGGCGGGGGCCTATAAGGCGGCTTTCGTCGCCCGCTTTGGTGAACGGAAATGGCAGGAGCGCTGCGACGAATTCGATGCCATCTGGGGCAACATCGCGGCTGCGATCGACGCTCTCAACCTCGATCCCACCACGCTGAAACTATATCAGGACAGCCTGCCGCTGTGCGGCAAGGAGGTTCAGCTGATCCGAGACCTCGCCGCTCAAGGGAGCCATAACCATCGGCTTCTCGCCGCGCTCATCGATAAGGGAGCGACGCTGATCGGCACCGAATCTCCAGAGTTGTTGCTGGAGGAATACCGGCTGTTGCAGTCGGCCGAGCGCGCGCCGGAGCAGGCGGCGGCGCTTTTGCAGGAACGCGACACGTTCATCGCCAAGCGCATCGATGCAACGCTGGGCGAAGGCAGAGACAGGTCTCCTTTTCATGGGCGCGCTTCATCAGGTGGCCCGACTGCTGCCGCCACGGATTTTGGTCGAATACTTGGCCGTGCGAACCCGGTAGGACCCGGTCGAAAGGCCGATAGGAGTAGCCGATGCCCGACAAACAAGCCCCTCGCGGTGAGAGGCCGGAGCTGACGGTTATCGAGGCACGGCGCGAGGATGTCGGGCGCGGGATCGTCCGGCTTGACCCAACGACCCTGAAGGAGATCGGCGCCGCGCCGGGCGATGTGCTCGAGATTGAGGGGAGAGCGCGGACCGTCGCGAAGGCCATGCCGACGTTCAAGGAGCAGCGGGGCCAGGAGGTGATTCAGCTCGATGGGGTCGCCCGCACCAACGCGGGAGTGACGCTCGGCCAGAAGATCACGGTCGCCAAGGTCGCCCATGCGGTCCGCGCGACGGGTCGTCATGGCGCCACTGGGCGCCGGCCCCTTGCACGAAGACGATATCGACTACATTGCCCGCCGTCTCGACGGCTTGGCCATGCATACGGGTGACCGGGTTCGGACGGCGTTGTTCGGCAGCGGCCATCGCGAGTTTCGCGTGGTGAGGACCGAGCCGGACGGGCCGGTGATGGTCCAGCCGAGCACATTGCTGGTCGATCGAGAACGCGCGCGCGACCGAAGATGAGCAGCCGAGTGACATCGTCACCTATGATGATCTCGGCGGCATGGAACGCGAGATTCACAAAATCCGCGAGATGATCGAATTGCCGTTGACCCATCCCGAGGTTTTCGACCGCCTTGGGATGAAGCCGCCGAAGGGGGTTTTGCTGCATGGCCCGCCCGGCTGCGGCAAGACATTGCTCGGCCGCGCGGTGGCCCATGAGTCGGAGGCGGCCTTCATCTATGTCAGTGGGCCGGAGATCATCCAGAAATTCTACGGCGAGAGTGAAGTCGCGCCTCCGGAAGATCTTTGAGGACGCGCGGCGGCGGGCTCCTTGCATCATTTTTTTCGACGAAATCGATTCGCTAGCGCCAAAGCGCGAGCGCGTCGAGGGCGAGGTCGAAAAACGGGTTGTCGCGCAGTTGCTCTCGCTGATGGATGGGCTGAAGAGTCGTGGCGACGTGATTGTCATGGCGGCCACCAACCGGCCTAACAGTATCGATCCGGCGCTGCGCCGGCCCGGCCGGTTCGACCGGGAGATCGTCATCGGCATCCCCAACGTCTCAGGCGCGGCGGGAAATCCTCGAAATCCATGCGCGGGGGATGCCGCTCGCCGCCGACGTCGAGCTCGGCGAACTGGCCGAAACGACGCATGGCTTTACCGGCGCCGATCTCAATGCACTGTGCGCCGAAGCGGCAATGGCGGCATTGCGCCGCCAGCTGCCAGGACTGAACCGCGGATCCGCCTCGATACCCATGAAACGCTGATGGCGATGGAGGTCGCCATGGCCGACTTCACGAGTGCTTTGGCTGAAGTTGAACCGTCGGGATTGCGCGAAGTGGCGGTGGAAGTGCCCAACGTCCGCTGGGACGAAGTTGGCGGGCTCGATGACATCAAGGCCGCGCTCCGGGAAGCAATCGCCTGGCCAATGAGCCAACCGCGTCTATTCCAGCATGTGGGCTTGCGCCCGCCGCACGGCATCCTGCTTTATGGCCCGCCCGGCAACGGCAAGACCCTCGTCGTCAAGGCCTTGGCGTCGCAAAGCAACCTGAATTTCATCTCGGTCAAGGGTCCGGAGCTGTTGTCGAAATATGTCGGGGAGTCGGAACGCGGCGTGCGCGAGCTGTTCGCCCGAGCGCGGCAGGCGGCGCCTTGTATCGTGTTCCTCGACGAGGTGGACGCTTTGGTGCCCCGGCGGGGCTTGCATGATCAGTCGCCAGTGACCGATCGGGTGGTCAGCCAGCTGCTCACCGAGATCGATGGCATCGAGGCGCTGAAGGATGTCTGGGTGATCGCCGCCACCAACAGGCCCGACATGCTCGACGACGCGCTGCTGCGACCCGGGCGCCTCGATTATCAACTCGAAGTCCCGAAGCCCGACCAGAAGGGTCGCGAGGCCATCCTGGCGGTCCACCTGCGCGGCAAACCGGTGGCTCCCTCGGTAGAGATTGATTCCCTTGCGGAACGGTCGGAGGGAATGTCCGCGGCTGAGACTCGCTTTATTTGCGACCGCGCGGCCATGAACGCTCTTCGGCGGGTGTTTCCCGACATCGGATGCCGCCTCGAGTTGATCCCGCGTCGGTGCTGATCGGACAGGCCGATTTTGACGAGGCACTTGGGAGGGGAACCGGGAGTCGACCAAGGTTTCGCGCGGGCTTCTGCCATCCTCATCGGAGGCACAGTGATGGAGGAGGATCCGATCATTATCCGGATGAATATTGCCCACTACCTAGCGATGTTGACGCTCGACATGGACGTCGAAAAGCGCTTCCTTACCGAGCAATTGCTCGCGGAAGCCAGGGGGAATCTGTTCCGGGCGACGGGCTCGAGTAAATAACACCAGCGCCTATTCGATCCTGTCCGAGTTGAGCATCGTCCGAGAGTGAGTGATTAAAGCCGCCCCGCCGCTCAAGGCGGAGACAACGGGGTCAGCAAGACTAGTTCGGGCTCCCGGCTCTCGGGCCGTGCCCAGCAGCCGATCGAGCTACGCCGTAGCATTCGCATGAGCGACACTCCGAGCCGCGGCGATCGAGGATCGTCACGGTGCCGCGGGTATAACGGATGGGCCCGGCACGTTTAGATCGAGCGGCTCGTCGTCCAGCGCATCGGCAAGGACATCTTCCGGGCCGCCCTGATGGATTATTGGGGAGGCACCTGCCCTGTCACCGGCATCACCGATCCTGCCCTGCTGCGGGCGTCCCGTATCGTTCCTTGGGCTGAATGCGGAAACGCGCAACGCCTCGATGTCCGCAATGGCCTGCTCCTCTCCGCACTTTGGGATGCGGCGTTCGACACGGGCCTCATCAGCTTTGCCGATGACGGAAGCGCGCTCGCGGCCGCCGAATTGAGCACCGCCGCAAGGGCCGCTCTCGGCATCGCGAGGGTGCCGCGACTGACCAATCTGCGAGAGGCCCATCACACCACCCTCGCTGCCCATCGCGCCCGACACGGCTTCTCGGGCAGCAGAGACGCGTAGCATGACCTCGCGCCTGCAGCGCTAGAAGGCTGACCGCAGCGCGGAAACGCTCCACCAGATCCCGAACCGGCATCATTATCTGCACGCCCCATTCGATGGTTGCCACGTTATCGCATCCGCCGTCGGCGGCTGCAGACGACGGTGGGCGCGTGGTCATGTTTTCCCTTTCACACAACGACGGCGTGCTTGAGGAAATCGTCAAGGTCAAAAACTGCATTTGCCGAAGGGTTCGTGCCCGTCAGCTCGGCGGCGTCGAACGCCGCCATCAACGGGTCGATCTTGCCGAGTCCCGTCTCGTCGCGCGCGATCCTGACCGCGGTCGGAGTCGGCACCACCTTCGCGTTGCCGACGCACCACGCCATCAGTCGGCTGCCGCCGTGTTTGAAACTCCCGTCCGCGAGCTTGCGCTCGACGGTCTTAATCGCCCCCATCAACGAAATCCCCTGTCGCACGGCGCCGAGCAGCTTGTTCGTTTGGGTGACCTCTATCTCGGCGAGCGCATCGACTATGCCGCCGATGCCCATCGCGTCGACACCGACCAGGCCGAGCAGGCCCGCGTCTTTGAACTCGGCGCACGATCTCGACGATCGCATCGAGGTCGTCGGGAAGTTGATCGACCAGCGTCAGGTCGCCATCCGTCTTGAAATTCTCGTAAATCGCCGAGTTCACCTTGCGCCGCTCCTCACCCTCGGGAGAGATAAAGGCGTGGGTCCACAGCAGCCACTTGCGCGTGTCCCGCTCGCGGCCGAGTACGGCGACGCCGAGCAGATCGTCAAGTCCGCCCCCGTCAATCCCGATGGTGACAACCTCGGAACGTGCGAGCAGCGTCTCGAGCGTCAGCCCCGGCTCGATCCCGCGTGCCCAGACCGCGGCGCCAGCCCAGCTGTCAGAGCGCAGCGCAATGCCGATCTCGATATTGAGATGCTGCGAGGCCCAGCGGTTGATCTCGGCCGAACCCTTTTGCTGCGCGCCGGCGAAGTCGGACACCAGCCGTTCGATCCGCACCGAACGGTTGCGGTTCGGCGTGACCATCCACCAGTTCGCCGCGTCGCGCCACGGTGCCGTCTCGCCGCCCTCGAGCATGTCCGGCGGGAACTCGTAGATCGCTGGCAGCATCGGCACGCCTGTCAGCTTGCCGTCGCGGATCGCCCGCGCCTGCGCCAGCTCTGCCGCGAATGCGCCTTGCGGCGGCCGGTCGGACTGCGTGGTGATAAACATGAGGAACGCTTCGGGCTGCGAAACCATGCCGCCGCGGAGCTACCCGATGATGTTGGCCGCGTTCGCCATCTTCGCGGTTTCGTGGAGCTCGTCGACCAGGATAGCCGCCGGCTTCGGGCCGGTCGCCACCGACAAGTCAAAGGTCTTGATCCGCAGCTTGGCGCCCGTCTTTCGATCGGTGATCGTCTTTAGGTGCTGTTGAACGTGCATCCGCTTCTGCAGGAAGCCGTCGGGATCGGCCGCGATCATCCCCTCGGCCTGACTAAAGGCGAGGTCCGAGACGTCCTGCGTCGGGCCCGTCAATACCAGCTCGGCGCGGGGTCGTTCGTTGAGCAGTAAGGCCGTCACCATCAGCCCGGCCGCGTGGGTCGTCTTCGCGTTTTTCTTCGGTACCAAGACGAAGGCCTCGCGGATCAGCCGCTCGCCGCTCGTGGGATCCAACGAGCCGAACAGCGCGGCAATGATCTCGCGGAACCAGTCGCCGCCGGCTGTTAGCATCGGCGGCATCCCGACCACATCGGGGATGTGCAGTTTGTCGAAGACCGCGACCGCGCGCCTGGCTTGCGCCTCGAAGAGCGGCAAGTCGGGCAGCAGCGAGCGACCAGAGCAAATCCGCTCCTGCCAGTCGGTGAGAGAGAGAGCCCACTGCATCATGTCAGTGAATCAAGTGAGCCCACTCGGTCCCCTCGCCGGCGTTTTCCGCTTCGGCGTTGGCGCGCTCCTTTTTACCGAGCTTCGGTTCGGTCCGCGGCGTCGGCGCGGTGGCGCCGGTCATTTCCTCGAGTTTTTTCTGTGCCGAGACGTTGCCCGAGCGCGCGCTCTTAAATAGGAGATCTACGACCTCTCGGCGTCGTTTCGACCGACCATCCACCAGCTCGCCCGCGAAGTATTTCGAGAGGGTAACCCCGCTGATACCGATGGCCCGGGCGATGGTCTCGTGGCGCTCGCCAACCGCCGCCATCTGTTCGACCGCCCGACGCATTGGCGTCGTCGGCCTAAATTCTGGTCGGCCTTTGCGCATGGACGGTCCTCTCGATTGAATTTGCCGAAATCGGGAAACGGCCGAAAATCTCGAACGGACAAAAAAAGTCCGCCAATGAGCGAGTTGCGCATGTTTCGGCCGGGCGGTTGAGGGCTTTCTGGTACCCCCTTTCGCAGGGCCGTGGCCCAAAGGAAGCCCAGGAAAAAATTTTAGACCCTGGCCGTCTTCGCGCGTTGCGAGCTGAACCGATCCCGACGAGCGCGAACCCATTTACGATCTCGACCTAGCTGCTCTCGCCGCGGCCGTCTTGGTCGTGTGGCATGAACCACATAGTAGCATGACGTTCGCGGGGTCGAGCGGTGCACCGTCGTCTTTCAGCTCGACAATATGGTCAGCGAAGATGCGTGTGTTTCTGCGGCTGCAACGCTCGCACCGTCGACCTCATCGCTCATTGGGAAACTCTCCACTTTTCCGATGCAAGTCCAGCCCATGCCGTACCACCGCCGAAGGTTGACCAAACGGAGGTCGAAATTCTCGACGCGAATCAGATTGCCGCCACCCTTGCGGCGCTCGAAGGGCACCCGCTGCATACAGTCGTCGCTACGGCAATCGGCACGGGCATGAGGCGAGGCGAGTTGTGCGCCTTGGCATGGGGCGCGGTTGATCTTGACCGTGCGGTGGTGCGCGTCGAGCGAAGCCTAGAGGAAACCGCCGAAGGGCTACGGTTCAAGCCGCCAAAGACGCGCAGCGGTCGGCGATCTGTCTCGTTACCAGCCGCTACCGTCGAGACGCTGCGCGCTCACCGCCGCGCCCAACTCGAATTGCGCTTGATGCTCGGCGTAGGCAGGCCCGGGGATGATGACCTCGTGTTTCCGCTGTTCGACGGCTCACCGTACCCGCCCGACAAGCTCTCGCGCGATTGGCTGCGCGTCGTCACCGCGAAGAAGTTGCCCCGCGTCATGTTCCACGCGCTGCGGCATTCGCACGTCTCGGCCCTGATCGCAGCCGGGCTGGACGTGCTCACTGTGTCGCAGCGGATCGGGCACGCCAACCCGGCCATCACCCTCAAGGTCTACGCCCATCGCTTCGCAGTGCGGGACGGAGAGGCGGCCCGCGCGCTCGACACGGTGCTCGGTGCCAAGTCTTGAGCCTCCGGTGCCAATCCGGTGCCAATTTCGGGTTTTGTTCCTTTTTGGCAGAGGCCGCCCGGTTGACCGTACCGGCTCGAAACTCTAGAACTGGTGCGGCATACGCCGTGACCCGCTCTTTGGTGGAGGGGTGGCCGAGTGGCTGAAGGCGGCGGTTTGCTAATCCGACTACGGGCATCCCGTCTTATCCTATTGCATCCTGATTTGTCAGGAATTGCAATCATTTAGGCCGGTCACCATCCCGCTGCATCTCGCCATGTCACAGCTCGTATTGCGGCGTTTGGGTCCAAGATTGGGTCCAAAAAGGAAGACCGTTGAACAGATGCAGTGATCTCCTAACGCCGCGTCTGAGGGGCATACCTCATGGCATCGCATTTCGGTCAATTTAGCGATGAAATGCCTCCCCAAGGCCCCCAGAGGAAAGCAGGTAACCCTCTAGCGCGCGTTCCGTCCTTCCCCCAGGCCGGTCAATAAGACCGATGCGGCGGCGGAAATCGGGGTCGTTCAGCGCAAGCTCCTTGCCGACAAGATCATCGGCGGCAGCGGTGCAAAGATAATAGGATTGCTGCGGCGGGATGCCCCACCGGCGCCAAATCGATCTGACGGATCTGGCTGATCCGGTTGATCCCGGATGCTCGGATAGCGGCCTGCATGTCGGTGTCGATGACGCCGGGCGCCAAGCCGAAGACCCGCACCCCCGCATCGGCGCACTCCAGCGCGATCGCGTCGGTCAGCATGGCGAGCCCGGCCTTGGCAGAACAATAGGCGCTCCAGCCTTCGAGCGGGCGATGCGCGGCGCCTGAGGAGATGTTGATCACCGTCCCCTTGCCCGCCTCCAGCATTCTCGGCAGCGTCGCGCGCGCCGTATGATAGGCGCCGACGAGGTTGACCTCGATGCTCCGCCCCCAGGCCGCCGGATCGCTTTGCACCAGTGCACCGATCGGCTCGATGATGCCGGCGTTATTTACCAGAATGTCGACGCGTCCCAGCCGCTGATCGGTTTCGGCGACCATCGTCTGTACCGATCCGTAGTCTGCGACGTCACAAGCCCAGGCTGTGGCCCGGCCGCCGTTGGCGACGATTTCCTCGGCGAGCTGCGACGCCCGCTTTCCGTCGCGCGCTACGAGCATAATTGCCGCGCCTGCCTTAGCGAGCACGAATGCCACCGCAGCGCCTATCCCGCGGCTTGCGCCCGTCACGATCGCTACTTTGCCGTCGAGCTCGGTCATTTCCGTCGCTCCCCCTCCCCCCTTCTTCACCCTCGGGCACGCGGGTCGTTAGGCGATACCATCTCTTATCGCGACCCGGTAGGCTGATGGCCGTGACTGTGACGCCGCCGGCGACCCTCCCCGATCCCATAGACTTCCGGTACGTTGGCGACGGCAAGCAAGATAGCCCTAGCAACCCATGGAAGACCTTGTACAGTTCCTCGACGAGATCGTGGAGCCGACGATCGCCGATTTCGAGGCGAACCCCACGTCCCGACGCCACGCATTTCTAGCGTGCGTCGCCACGTTCCACGGCGTCGATTACCTGGCTCGATTGGCTCCGGCCGCCGCGGCGATATTGATGCCAACCACGGCCCAACCGCTGCCCTGTCTCACCACTAGCGGCCCGCCGCTGGTGCCGTGGGTAGCATCGCAATCGTGAGCGATGAAGGGCTTGCCCGCGACCATTACAGTGCCGGTGATATGGCAGGAGAGGTCGGCCATTAAAATCTGCGCACGGTCCTGATTGTAGCCCGCCATCGCGATCGTCGCCCGGAAGGCGGCAACGCCGTCGCGATCGGCAGCGGAGCAATCAGGTCGGGGATCGCGCTATCCAGCTCTAGCCGCGCCCAATCGGAACCTTGCAACGCGCCTTTGGAGCCGTCGAACCCCTGCGCCACCGTGTAGCGCGCAACCAGGCGGTGCCACCGATAGTCGCCGCGATTGTAGCCGAGCAGCAGTGGAGCGAGCCGGCCTGCGACAGGGCTCGAGTACGGCGGTTGTAAAGGCAATGCGCGGCGGTGAGCACACGGTGCCCGCCGCGATCAACGCGCCAGCGCAGTGAGTACCGATATTAATCTGCACCTTGGCGATCGCATCCCACGGCGGTTGCCCCGGATCGACTGCGACCCGCCGGTCCACCGCGCCAATGCCCGGCAGCAGCGGCAGTTCGGCCCCACCCGCAGGGTGCATCACCAGCAGAGTACCGGCCAGGCTCAGCACGACTAAATAGCTCGACGTGCGTTTCCCGTAGCGCATCAGCGGTGCCACTTGTAGTCCCCAGAGGAATGGTAGGTAACCCTAAGCGCGGGTGTCAGCCCTTCCAATGCTTACCCGCGCCGAACCTTACGCCGCGGCGGCCGCAGTCCGGGTCGTCAGGTTCGTCGGTCGAGGCCGGTACAAGGAGATCGGCGTCTACCCGACCCTCGCCGCGGCGCGCGCCGCGAAGGCCGCCGCCGGCCGCGACGCGTTCGGGGATCGGGATGATCTACGCGATCGCGGCCGGCGGCGCTGTTCGTGTAGTGGCGAGGCATGTCGTCCCTTAGCCCAGTGCCGGTCCAAATATCGGCGCTCAGAACCTGAGCGCAGCAGTTCTGACTTGACTAACGTATCGTGTAGCGTCACACGCTACAGTGCGGCGTAGCTCAGCGGGATAGAGCACCCTGTCGTCTTCATCTAGAGAGTAGCATCCCTAGTAATGGATGGGGAGGTCGCAGGTTCAAGTCCTGTCGCCGCACCCATGATGGAGCAATCTTGGCAGTACACCGTGCGATCGCGACATAACCATCCCGGCCAATTCATCCGCGACGAGGTTCTTCCGAAAGGCCTGGCCGTGACTAAGGCTGCTGAAATCCTCGGCATCAGTCGCCCGGCACTATCCAACTTGCTTAACGGCAACGCGGCGCTGACGCTCGAGATGGCGATCCGCCTTGAAAAATCGTTTGGTGCCGACAGTCAAGACCTCTTGACTCGGCAACGCGGTACGATGAGCAGCTGGGGCGCGCTCAAGCTAAGGAAATTGCGGTGCGCACCTACGTGCCGGCTTTTTTGGGCATCGAGGCGCGGCAGATCGCCGGTTGGTCAGACCAAATCCCGGCACGCGCGGAGTTGCCCGCGCTACTCCGCCGGCTCATTCATTCGACTGGTAGTGGCCTCAGCAGGGTCAATTTCCCCGCGTACGATAATGCGCAGCGCCCTGGCTGGGATGGCTACGTGTCCGCCGACGCGGCGACACCATGGATTCCGCTCGGGCTGTCCGGTTGGGAATTCGGCTGCAATCAGAATCCAGCCGGGAAGGCCGAGGACGATTATCGCGCACGGACTTCATCAGTGCCGGCTGAAGAGCGTATGTCCACGGCATTCATATTCGTCACACCAAGAAGCTGGCCCGGCAAGGACGCTTGGGCTGGAGCGAAAGCGCCGCGAGCGCGAGTGGAAGGAAGTGCGCGCCTACGATGCAAGCGACCTTGAGCAGTGGCTCGAACAATCCGTCGCCGCCCAGGCTTGGTTCGCCGAGAGGATCGGCAACGGTGGGCCCGGCACCGGCAGTCTCGACGACTGCTGGAAACAGTGGGCCGACGTTACCGATCCACCACTGAGCAAGACCCTGTTCAGATCCGCGATCGCTACAAACAAGACGCGGCTCTCCAACTGGCTCAGCCGGCCGCCCCTGCAGCCCTTCGTGGTCACTGCTGATTCCGAAATCGAGGCTTTAGCCTTCATCTCCTGCGCACTAGAAGAAGTAGGTGACAATCCTGGGCAATTCTTTGATAGAGCGCTCGTCCTGCGGACCGCCGACGCGTTGAAGCGTGCGGCAGCTTCGGAGATTGATCTCGTGGCTGTCGTGTGTTCGCCCGATGCCGAGCAGATTAGCGCCGGGCTACAGAAGGACCATCATATGCTGGTGGTGCGACGGCATAACGATGTCTCCACCGATCCCGACATCACCCTTGCCCTCGTCGATCATCAAACATTTAGCGATGGTCTCACCACCATGGGGATACCATGGGAGGAGCACGACCGATATGTGCGCGAGACCGCACATTCCGCAACGATTCTGCGCCGACGGCTTTCGCACATACCAGCGATCTGCACACCCGCGTGGTCTACTGATAAAGCCCTAGCTCGAAAGTTGATCCCCTTAAATTTGGCCGGCGTTTGGAATTCCGAGTTCGCGGCCGATCGCGAGATCATTCGTCTGCTGGCAAAGGGCGAGTACGGGGAAATCGAGACGGCGATTACCGATCTGTTGGCGGTAGCAGACGCGCCGGTCTGGTCGATCGGTAACTTTCGGGGAATAACCTCGAAGATCGACGTCCTCTTCGCTACGCGCTTGCTCGTCACGAAGGAGGACCTCGAAAACTTTTTCCTTGTGGCAGAATACGTATTATCCGAAAGCGATCCAGCTCTCGAGCTGCCCCCGACAAGCAGTGGGCCGCAAATCTCTACGACAAGAGCCGCGATCACTCGTCGGTATTGCGCCGCGGCCTATGCGAAACTCTCGTTCTACTCGCCGTTCATGGTAACACGTTGTTCAGCGAGCGACTCGGCGTCAATGTCGCGGTCTGCGTAGACGCGTTGGTCCGAACGCTCCTGACGCCTTTAGACGCACGAACCTGGGCATCCCAGAAACACGACCTACCGCGGTACGCGGAGGCGGCGCCGGACACCTTCCTCGACATCGTCGAGGAAGACTTAGCTTCGAACCAACCCAAGGTGCATGAGCTGCTGCGACCCGCTGACAGCACTCCCTTTGGCGATTGCCCGCGCACGGGCTTGCTCTGGGCGCTTGAAACCCTCGCCTGGAAGCCCGAGCGACTCCTGCGAGTGTCCACTATCCTCGCCAAACTGGCCATGGTGCCCATCGCCGACAATTGGGCGAACAAACCGGAAGCGAGCCTCGGCGCGATCTTTCGCTGCTGGATGCCTCAAACCGCCGCGTCGATCGACGAGCGCAACAACGCACTCGAAATCCTCTGCCGGCGATTTCCGGCAGTCGGGTGGCGACTGTGCGTGGAGCAATTCGGTCCTGGCCCAAGAACCGGCGACTTCAGTTCGCGTCCGCACTGGCGCAACGACGCCATCGGGGCTGGGCAACCCGTGAAGACGGTGGGGGAGG
Organism: uncultured Alphaproteobacteria bacterium; assembly: GCA_963773625.1. GTDB lineage: Bacteria > Pseudomonadota > Alphaproteobacteria > ATCC43930 > CGMCC-115725 > DATARH01. Next base: position 438,600 of record CAVZCJ010000001.1, read on the forward strand.
TCCATCGCGCTCAACAGAAGGCTCTTCAGCTGGCGCTCGAATGGCCGCGCCAGGATGAGGAAACTTTGGGCGAGCTGGTCAAGCGACTGCAAGGCATCTCCGAAGGCGATCGCGAAGCCGTTTGGGAACTGGTCAAGAAATGGGCCGCTACTAATCCAAGCGACGCCGCCAAGCACAACTTACGTGAGCGCATCCGAACATTCGCATTCACGCGCCATGCTCGAGCACGCGGGGTGACGAGCGCTATCAAAGACCAAGCGCAGGAAGCTTACGATCTCCTAGTGATTACCGATCCGATCATCCGGCACCTGTGGTTGTTCGAGCGGGATTGGATCGACGAGTTAAGCTGATGATGATTTTGACTATCAAAAACACGAAGCGCGGGTCGGTGCGCAACGGAAGAGTGCGCTAAGGGAAATATGGGCTGCGGCCGGCTACGACGGCGTCATGCGACTCTGTGAGCTTGGTGAGACAAGCGGCCTGATCGGCTGGCTCCTCGCGGAAAGCGTAGTACCGCACAGCAGCCGCGTCGATTTCCTTTGCCGTCTCGCCGGACAACCCGCGCCTCCGACAGAGCTGAAGATTGATAATCTGATCTCCGGCTTTCTTGGTCGACTCGAGGTGGAAACCCGCGACCGGACTATCGGCGCGATCATTAACGGCTTCATGCTGGATGGCGCTTCCAACGACAAGACCATTCGCATCCTAAAATGCGCGCCCTTTCGCGCGGAAACGTGGAAGCATCTCGACACGTTACCGAACCACCTTCAGCGTCGGTACTGGAGCGAGACGTACATCCGCTGGGAGCGCCAGGACGAGAGCGAGATCAATATGCTCGTAGAGCGGTTACTTGAGGCGAAACGTCCCCGGGCCGCCTTCGAGGCGGTGCACATGGATCTTAAAAAGGTCGAGACCAAGCGCCTCATCGAGTTGTTGCGCGCGGTCGCGACCAGCAGTGCGGAGCCGACCGGTAATTTTCGCCTTTCACAGTACGAAATCTCCAATGCTTTCAAAAGCCTAAAAGACCGATCTGACCTCGCACGCGACGAACTGGCGCAACTTGAGTTTATGTACGCAGAGGTGCTCGACCACTCCGAATATGGAATTCCAATGCTAGAACAGGAGCTGGCGAACCAGCCTCACCTGTACATGCAGATGATAGCGCTCTTGTATCGTCGTAACGATAACGGTGCCGACCCGCCAGAGTGGGTGATCAATGACGAGGAGCGACGTTCAGCGGCCGCTACGACCGCCTATAAAGTCCTTGATCGGGCGAGCCGGATACCCGGTACACGCGAAGACGGCTCGATTGACGAGAACGGCTTGCTCGCCTGGGTTCAGGATGTCCGAGAGTACGCTCGCCTTTACGGTCGCATCGAGGTCACAGACCTAGTCATTGGGCGTCTTCTCGCCAAGTGCCCGCCCGATCCGGATGGTATCTGGCCGTGTAAGCCGGTGCGGTTGTGTCTTGAAGCGATTGCCTCGCAGGATATGGCGGAAGGGATAAGAACTGGGCGTTACAATTTGCGCGGGGCACATTGGCGCGCCGAGGGCGGGCAGCAAGAACGCGACCTTGCGGCACAGTTTCGCGGATGGTCGAAGGCCGTAGCGTTTGAGTGGCCCTTCACAGCGAAGCTCCTGGAGCAACTCGCTCGCTCTTATGATAGCGAGGCAGTTTGGCACGATACCGAGTTCGACGTGCGCAAGCGCTTGAGCAGCTGACAAGCCGGCCGATGGATAAAGAGCGTCAGGAACAATTAATCCGGGGCTGGCTGAGGTAATCGCCACGTAGCGCCTTCGGCCGTCAACTTCCGACCATAGCAAACCAACCGGCAAAGGCTCGAAGTGCCAGCACGATTATCATCGCGCCAGTACGGCTTCCGAGCGGGTCCACGTCTCGAAATCGGCGGGCGATGCCAGATCGTGTGCGACGCATAGAGCACATAGTCGTCGCGCTCGGGTCCCTTGAGCAGGTGAAACTCGACGAAGCCTGGCACGGTGTGAAGATGCGTGTCGCGCTCGCGCCAGCGTGTCTCGAAAGCCAGCTCCTCGCCCTTACGCACCTTGAACCGGTTCATCGCGATGAACATCACCGCCGCCTTTGAAAGCTGGCTTTGGGCCGCAGAGCATATCACTTCCCCCACGGCATCACCGGGACGGTCGACAACGAATTCTGTGGCGAGCCTTCGATGATCTTGTCGCTGAGGGCAATGTAGACGAGCGTGTTGCGCTTTTTGTCGACGATCCGGAACACGTGGGTGTGCTTGAAGAAGATCGAGGTCTGCTCGGAATACACCGATTCCTCGTCAGGTAGCTTCGAGATATCGGTGGTGATCGGCCCGACCTGCCGGCACGCGATCGAGAAGCGCGAGGGGTCTTCCGCCAGGCCCAGCCCGCCTTTGATGCCGCCGGTGCGCGCCTGGCTGATATGGCAGGCGACGCCCGGCACCTTCGGGTCGTCAAACGCGCTGACGCAGACCTTGTCGTTCGGACCGAGGAAACGGAACGTCGTGCTAAGGCAGGCAAGGTCCTCGGCCCGTGCAGCCGTGGCCGAACCAAGCAGGCCGACGACAACAAGCATCACAAAGAGCGATCTCGACACGGTTTCCTCCGATCATGGTCCGGCGAAGGGCCAACGGCCTGCGCGCATCTTGATTGCGCCGGCCCGCCGCCCGTCGATGGGCCGCTTTCAACACCCGAAGAGGGTCGAGATCACGCATGTCCCTCCCCAAATAGGTGAGGGGATGGCATTTCCAGCCGGCAGCTTTCCAAGGAATGATCATCGTCCTCCTAAAGCGCGATCTGTTGGTAGACCTGCCCTCACCGGTCTGTCCCAAACAGAGGATATCGTCCCGCCGGATGAAGAACAGGCGCTGACCGGCGCGATCGACGCGGCGGAACTCTCGCCCTTCCCAATTCCGCGGTTGGCTCGGCAAGCGGCTGACCTCGTCCTACGGCTGGCGCTTAAATTTCGACACCGGCGTTTTCGGCCCGTCAGACGCGATTCCTAACAGGCTGCTGCTGGTTCGTGCTAAGGTGGCGCGATTTGCCGGACGCCGCCGGCTACGCTGCGATGGCCGCCCAGATGGACGCGGCCGCCTGTTCGGCGGCGATGGTGGCGAGCATCAAGCTGTTTTGCGTCTGTGCGGGGTCGGCCTGGTAGTTGAGATTGAACGCGTCCTCGCTGGTGTGCGGCGCGAAGCCAGGTGGTGGGACGCCGGTGAAGAAACTGCTGCTGGTCTCACCCGGAAAGGCGAGATTAATAACGGCGGGGCGCGCGCCGCCGTTCTGCCCAGCCAGGAAGTCCGCGTAAGGTTTCACATAGCCTTGGTCGCCGAACGAGGTCGGGATCGTGTTGGTCTCGCCGAATGCCAGGGAATCACAAGGGCGAGATAGTCCTGTATCGGACCGGCGGTTGCAGCGGTTGGTAATCCTAGCACCATGCCGGCCACCATCGACCAGGCCACGCAATTGCTCGCGATCATCGCAGCATTCCTCCGGTGACGAGGTGCCTTCTGGGCTTTTTTACACGCGCCAGCCGCGCCCATCGCGCCAACAAATTAGTCCCCGGCCTTGTTCACGATGCCGCCACCCAGCAGGAGTAAATGCGGCAACTTCGCCGTGGTGGTCCGTAGAACGCGCAATCCTCCAGATGACCACACCCAATATACCCAACTACGGCTTGCATAGCCCCTTCGGCGTCCAATCGGGTGCCGGGGTGAACCAGGGTCCTGATGATTTATGGAGAACGAGCACAAGCGACCGTCGTGTCTCCGAACCGACAGTGGTTCCTATCATCGCCATCCCGGGGGGTGCTATCGTGCTTTCTCCAGCACGTCCGATACCCATACCGTCAGGGGTTTCCAAGCAGACTTGCCCGGTCAGGGTGTACCAAACTTCTGGCCCGTCATGCCGGTGTACGGTCGACGAACGGCCTGGCGCGGTAACGGTAGGCTCCGGAGCCGCCCACTCCCGTGTCG
>CAVZCJ010000002.1:0-109340 GCA_963773625.1 uncultured Alphaproteobacteria bacterium
CGCGCCGTCGGACGTGAACCTCTACGCAAAGATCGAGGCGTTTAATCCCCTCGGCTCAGTAAAGGACCGTTTGGCACTTGGTGTGATCGAGGAAGCCGAGCACTCCGGACAGCTCAGGCCAGGTCAAACGGTCATCGAGGCAACGAGCGGCAATACCGGAATCGGCCTTGCAATGGTGTGTGCCCAGAAGGGCTACCCGTTGGTGATCACTATGGCTGAGACGTTCAGCGTCGAGCGGCGAAGGCTGATGCGATTTCTCGGCGCCAAGGTGGTGCTCACTCCGGCCGCACAGCGCGGCATGGGCATGGTGGTCAAGGCCGCTGAGTTGGCAAAGACCCATGGTTGGTTCCTCACTCGCCAGTTCGAAAACGAGGCCAACCCGGACATGCACTCGCGCACTACAGCACGCGAAATCATCGCGGATTTTGCGGGCGAACGCCTTGATTACTGGGTCACCGGATATGGCACTGGCGGCACACTCAAGGGGGTCGCGCGCGTCTTAGCGAAGGAGCGTCCCGACACCAAGATCATCGTCTGTGAACCGCAGGACGCGCCGTTGCTTGAAAGCGGAGTTCCGCAACAGCGCAAGCCCGACGGTTCCGCGGCTGCGGCCCACCCCGCCTTCAAACCCCATCCCATGCAGGGGTGGACGCCCGATTTCATTCCGAAGCTGACTGCAGACGCGGTGGACATGGATGTCATCAACCGCATCATTCCGATCGCAAATGCCGACGCGTTGCGCTGCAGCCGCGATTTGGCGCAGAAGGAGGGGATTTTTGTCGGCATTACCGCGGGCGCGACATTTGCCGGCGCCTTGCGCGTCTGCGCGGAGGCACCGAAGGGTGTGACCGTGCTCTGCATGCTACCGGACACCGGCGAGCGTTATCTGAGCACGCCGTTGTTTGCGGATATTCCCGCCGATATGAGTGAAGAGGAAATTGCGATTTCGCGTTCATCGCCGGCTGCTCAGATGGTCGCTTGAGCCGGTGCCGGGTCGCACCTCGCGTTCCGACGCGGCGTCTGCTTCTGCTCGATGAGCAAACGCCGGCGATGCGCTCATGCGGCGCCAAGCCAAGGGCATCGAGCACGCCGCGGTCGTAGGCATACCATTCGGTGATCCAGCTTGCCCCGTAACCGAGCGCATGGGCGGCAAGGACGAGGCTCATGGCGGCGGCACCGGCGGAGAGCACCTGTTCCCATTCCGGGATTTTCACATGGGGGCCGGCGCGGCTCACCACGGCGATCACAAGTGGTGCGCGCACGAGACGCTCGCGCTCGACTTCGACATGTTCAGGCTTTGCGTCCTGATACTTGGCGCGAAATGCAGCGGCTATCGCAGTGCCGGCCGAACGCCTCGCCTCACCTTCGAAGACGATGAAACGCCAAGGTGCAAGCTTGCCGTGATCGGGTACCCGTGAGGCGATGGTCAGGAGTGTGTCGATTTCGGTCGCTGACGGTGCCGGGCCGGCCAGTTCGGCCGCTTTGAAGGAGCGTCGGGTGGTTAGGAGTTCAAGGGCGTCGGGCATGGTCCAGGCGATCGTTCTCGTTGTTACAAGAAGAATGCATTATTGACGATACGGATGCGGCGCGGTGATGAAAATTTCAGGCGCGTCCGTTAGCACACATAACTCCGAATTATCAGCGCGGCTCTAGTTCCGCCGCCGCGCGCCTGCGATGTGGCTCGCGCGGCCCGGAACCAGCGAGGGGTACTGGCTCCGGCCGATGGATCGTTAGACGCCGATGAGGGATATGCTGGGGCGCCGGATCAGGGCGCGAAAGGCCGCTGATGCGGCGTCTACTTGGTCGTCGTGTGCGCCACTTGGGAATGCGCATAGCTCCTCGACAAAGGCTGGATTCCATGGCCCCTCGACCAGCTTGACCATGCCGTGCTCGCATTGTGCCGCGAACGGATCGGCGCGATTTTCCTTCGTGCCTTCCTCACGTTCGGTCGAGATCTCGTACCCCGGCAAGTAGCCCCGCCAAGTGATACGCCTCGAACTTGCCGGCGCCGCCAGGGTCTTGAGGGATGCGGATGTTGCAGGACGCGCCATCGAAGATGGCGGTGGATTTGATCTTTTGTTCGCGCTCGCCAGGGCTAAAACGGCCGCGGATCACGTCGACGATGTAGAGCACGCCCGTCTGACGGTCGCGGCCCATCAAAAGGCCGACCGTGTAGTCAGGATCGTTGCTCGGGTCGGACGCGCTGGCCAAGTCCCAAGCCCTAACCAGATCAAGCCGATCCTCCGGCGCCAGCTTGACCGGGTTGTTGAACCATTGGCGCTTGAATAGTCCGCCTTCGCGCGCGGTGGGACGCTGCTGAAGCTGGCCGGCCGCGGCGTGGCTGGTCATGCTGCTGGCCCAGTGTGTCAGCGTGTCTTTCGGAAAGCGTGACGGCCACAGCCCGACCCCCGCTCGAGTACTGTTTGGGAACCAGCCCGATCCAGGCCGAGAAGTTGCGACTCACGTGCCGGTGGAGGAGCCGTCCACAGCATCACAAGCGGAAGTCGGAGCGGCTTCCAAGGATCACTCGCGTGTGTGATTGATTTCACACAACCCGCAATCAAGGCGAATAACGGGGCTTTTTCTCGAGGCGTTATCCCAAGACAGGCAAACCAACATTTAGGAATGGCCCTGTGCTGATTGAGGCTTTTGACCAGACCCAACGGACCAGGTCGCCGCCGGTCGCAAAGACGATGGTATTTGCTTGGTTCTCCAGTCCTTAATGAGGATGGGCCCCTAGCGCCTGGTGAAGACGCGCATCGTGCGTTTCGAAATGGCGGCCGAACCATGATTCCAAGCGCGCAGCAAGCACGTCGTCTGAGATTTCCGGGTGTTCGATGAACTCGTCCATCATGTCGCGGATTTCATCGAGGAGTTGCTCATGATCGCGCTTATGCGCATCGAGATCATGGTATTTCTGTTCGCGCATGAAACGCTCCTCAAGCGCGAAGTGCGCGGAAATGCCCTTGAACAGGTCACCGAAAAAGGCCTCGATAGCGTCCTTTCCCGAGTGCCTGGACAGTTCGTCATAAAGCCTGTTGATCAGATCAATCAGTTCGCGATGCTCGTGATCAACAGCCTCTATGCCAACGCTGTATTGATCCTTCCATTGCAACAGAGCCATCAGTTTGCACTCCTCCCCAGCGTTGGTTCAGTGAAACATGAACTCGCTGGTCTCTTCGCGGAAATCAATGACGAGCATCTGGTCGGTTGCGAGAGCGACGTGCTCTCGACGTTCATGATCAAATCCGTCAGAACGCGGCGTATCGCGCATGCGCACCACAACATCGTATTGGCCGGCCGGCATAACGAAGCGTTCATATACCCGCGACGGCCCGTCACCGGCTATGCCGGTCGGGCGCAGGCTGGCTTGATAGATCACGCGCCCACCGACATCGAGCTCGACGAACAGCGGCCGTCGCTGACGCGGGCAATCCAGCGTGCGTCGCATGTTTGGCGCCAGCTTTGCGATTTCCTCGGGCGTCAGGCGTCGACATTCAGTCCGGCGGTCGGAGCCGTGAACGAAGGCCAGCATCATGATGCCGGTACCCGGCGGAGTCTGGCGGTACACCGGACGATTGGAAATAGCAGCAACGCCCGCGAACAACGAGCCGATCACGAGCAATTGCCCGACGATTTTGATCGGGTTGATCATAGAGGTCCGTTCCGATTTTCGACCGGATCTGGTTCGGCAGCGATCTCCAGTAATTTTTTTGGCGGCGGCGAGGAAATTGCCTTCAGCGGCGGAAGCACTGCAATTTTGGCGGCGAAACGACCGAGTTCCTCCTTAAAACGTGAGAACTCAAGGATCGACGTCCACACGGTGGTTACGCGATCGCGCGGCACCCGCGTGCGGAGATAGGGGTCACGCCGTTGCGCGAAGCGTTGCTCTGTCCAGACGATACCGAGCCGATTGAAGCAAGCCCGTTCGGCGCAGCCCGCGACCACGACGCCGTCCGCCAGCTTCTTGCTGAGCACATAGTCGATCAACGACGGTGGGGCCATTGCAACGCAGGGCAACGGCACCCTGCCCGGATAGGTGGCACCGCCGCCATGTTCGCAGGCAAACACCAGCACCCGTGCCGGGCCAGCCAGCACCTGGGCAGCAGCGATGGTACGCTCGCGCAAGTCGGCAAGAGAATAGTCGGGAAGATCGATTCCGGTTTTGAGATCCTGGGTACGGCGAAACGGAGTCGAAGACGGACATGCCCCGACGCAAATGCCGCAGGACACGCATAGTGCGGGATTGACAGCCGCTTCCGTTGGAAACGGCAGCCCGTCGCTGCGCCGGACCATGCGAATCGCTTCATAGGGACAATCGTCGACGCAACGCGCGCAACCATTGCAATGGGCAAGATCGACCGCGGCGGTTCTAGCCCGTCTCAGTGGCGGTAGCCACGGCATCAGGCCGATCATGATCGAAAATGAGCCAAGGAAAGCCCAGACCGCGCCTTTGCCCCAAAGATCAGTTAGAGGGTAGAGCGGCAGGTAGAACCAATCGAGACCGATTTCGACCGGAGCTTTTGCGAGATCGACATGGCCTTGCGATAAGGCGGGCTTCCACAGCGAGACCCCCACGAGGGCGATCAGAGAAAGCGCGGCGAGCATCCGCGGCGGATTCACCCTCGGGCGTGAGATCCGTATGATGTGCACCCACATAATGAACAGCAGAAATAGCGGCACCGCGACATGCATGAACACCATGAGGGTGAAAAAACGACTGGTCAAAGTACCGCCGGAGATAAAGTTGCGGGCGATCGGCTCCCCGAAAATCGGCAGGTAATCGAGCAATTCCGAGGTAGTGATCGCGACATACCGGGCGAGCTTGTCCCAAACGAGCCAGTATCCGGTAATGCCGCATGCATAGAGCAGCCAAATGATCGGCAGGCCGGTCAGCCACGAAAACCAGCGCACTCCGCGATAATGGTCATATGCAAACTCGCGCAGGAGATGCGCCGCCACCATCACCACCATCAGATCCGAAGCGTAGCGGTGCAGACTGCGCATCACTCCGGCATGGAACCAATAGGCGTGGGTAAGATTCTCGACCAACTCGTAAGCCCGCTCGATCCCGGTATCAAAAAAAATAAAGAGATAGATGCCACTAACCGCGACGATCCAGAAGAAAAAAAACCCTAGCGCACCAAGCTGCGCAAGCGGATTCAACGCCGGTCCGAAAAGGCGGTCAAATGGCCGCTCAATCAGCTCGAAACCACGCAGAAGAACGCCGCGAACCGCGCCGATCACGCGCCTCTCCGAACAATAACGTTACGCGGTTCAAGCATCGCGGGCTCGTTTCCATTCGCGCAGGATGAGCCCACCCATCACCGCCAGCGAAAGCGCCGCGATGGCGCCGCCGAAGAGGGGACTGTAGTCAATGCGGTATCGACCTGTACCGGGATCGAAGGTGGTGCAGATGAACTTGATCCGGTCGACCAATCCGGCAGGACTGAACGTGGTCGTCGTGCCGTAAACGGCGTCCTTGAGTGGCTCCATGAACATCCGAATGGGAAATTCGTCGCCATAGACGTGACGCCGGATAATGCCGTCACGATCAACAATAGTGGTCTGCGAGATGTGATCGAAACCACCGGCCACGGCGGCGTAGCTAAAGCCAAGATCGCGTAGCAATGCCTCGATGGTAGCCGGATCGGCACTCGCCAGCCGCCAATTGGCAAATTTCACCCCCTGCACGGACGCGAATTGCGCCAGCCGCACCGGCGTATCATTGCGCGCGTCAAAACCCACGGTCAGCACCGCGAAACGATCGGGCCCGATTAATTTGGCGGCTTGGCTGACGGCGGCGATCAGATGCTGGGTGGTTGGCGGACACACTGAAGTGCAGGACGTGTAGACGAGGCTAACGACGAGCGGCTTGCCCCGAAAGGAGGCGAGCGGCAAGGCGGTGCCCGTTGAATTGACGAGATCATAATTTCCGATCTTTCGTCCGACCGCGGCTTCGCTGCGTTCCATTGCCTGTTGTGGATCGAGCCGCTCCGGTGCGGCCCATGCGGCGGTAATCAACGCGCAGATCCCCGAAAGGCCGAAAACGAATGCCTTCATGTCCATGCCTCAACTGCGCCATCGAGAACAACGCCAACAATGAGCAGACCTAGCTGAATGAGCGAAGCAAAGAAGTTCGCCATCGCGTTCTGCTTGGTCGGCGCGTGGTGCAAAAGCCAGCTCTTCCAAACAAAATAGGCGCCACCGACACTGGCACCGAGGCCGTAAATCAATCCATATCCATAAAAGAGTGGCACCAATGAAATGGCGAACAGCACTACTGCGTGGGCGAGAATGGCGAGCGTCCATGCAGAAGCCGGCGCCACCAGCGGCAACATCGGAATGCCGGCGTTACGATAATCGTCGCCCTTGGCAGCCGCGAGGCTCCAGAAATGCGGTGGCGTCCACAGGAACAGGACAAGCGCAAGCACCGTCGGTACCAACTGCGGCGTCGCGTCGACCGCCGCCGCGCCCGCCAGTACGGCGAAGCTGCCCGCCAGTCCGCCGACCACGATGTTCCAGGCCGAGCGACGCTTAAGCCAAACCGTATAGACTATGCCGTAGGTGAACGCGCCGAGGAACACGTAAGCGGCCGAAATCCCCCCACCGGCTGACGCGGCGAGCGCCAACGAGGCTGCCAAGCAACACTATGAAGCCAGCGAGCCACCACCAACTCGGCCGGAACGCGCCGGTCGCGAATGGCCGGCCGCGGGTCCGCCGCATCAGGCGGTCGAGATCGCGTTCGTAATAGTGATTGAATGCGCCAGCGGCGCCGGACGCTCCGAGCACCGCCAACGCGACAGCCGCCACGCGCCAGGACGGCGGTGCCGGGCCGTTGGTCGCCGCAATTCCGGCAAGCGCGCTTGCCGCGATCGCAATTCCGATCCTGAGTTTCAACAGCGAGACCGTCAGGCGAACCGCGGCAAGCATCTTTCTATCTCCATCGCAACACGGTCGATCCACTCAGCGGAACAGCCACAGCTCGGAGAGATATTTCCAGTTGATGAAGTAATAGAGCACGAAGGAGACAAAGAAGACTGCAATCAGGACAATCGTGCCTGGCAGCTTCGGGGAGACTTCGCTTCCATAGTGCGACGCCGCGGCGGCACCGCCCTGATGCAACGGGAAGACAAGTTTATGACCGCTGGTGATCTTCTCGCCGAACAATACCGTTCCGACCACTATGATCACAAAAATGCCGCCGCCAATCGCAGCGATGATGGCGAACAGGCCATTGAGTCCCATCATCAAGAACGCGCCGGCCGACAGGGCATACGACACCGGAGCATCGCTGAAAGTGATGTCCCAATGGCGGCGCGGGACGCCCAATGTGCCGGCCCCCATCATAAACAACGAAATTCCGGCCGCTCCGATCCCGAACAAATAAGGCTGCCATTTCGCAAGACCGGGCCAGATGATTTCGCGTTGGAAGATCAGCGGCAGCACAAGATATGTCGCCGCCATGAAGGCAAGCGTCGTTCCCGCCACGACCGTGCCGTGGAAGTGGCCAGGTACATAGATCGTGTTATGCATCAGCACGTTGAGCTGTTCGGTGCCGAGCACAACGCCCGATATGCCGCCGATGAAGCCAAAGAATATCAGCGACAAGAACATGCCGGCGAATGCCGGGTGCCCCCATGGCGCCTTGCGCAGCCATTCAAACAGGCCTTTATTGTAGCCGTTCCGTCGCTGGGCCGCCTCGATCGCGCCCGGCACGGTAAGCCCATGTACCATCGAACCCATCACAGCGAGGTACATCATGTAGCTGGTGTTGACGATCTTCCAACTCGCATCCAGACCAGGCTCAGCCAGCAGATGATGGGCCGAGGCGAGTTGCAAGAACAGTATGTACATCAGAAACGCTGTCCGGCTTACCTTCTCGCTAAGCGGCTTGGCGCCGACAACAAGCGCAGCGATCAGATACCAGAGGGACACGTGCGCTGATACGTTGATCTGCTGAGATGAGTGTCCCATCGCCCACCACACCACCTTGTACATCAGCGGATCGATGTTTGAGATGAGGCCGAGCGACCATAGCCATGTCGGAATGAGGATGATGGCACCCGACGCGAGCGTAAATACTGCGATGATGCCGGCAGTGACCGCACCGAAGGTGACGAGCGGAATCGAACCTTGGTAGGTGCTTTCCTCCTTGGCGATCACCAGCGTGGCGAAAAACACTGTGCAGCCGATCAGGGCGCCGACCGCAAACAGGATCAGCGCCAAATAGAAATTGGGCCTCGCCTGCATCGGCGGATACGAAGTGAACATCACGCTTGAATTGCCCTGCAGCACCGTGACGTTGGCGAGAATGGCGCCCACCACCATCAGCAAAAAGCCGAACCACGCAAATTTGGGTGCGGCGATTCGGCAGTTAAGCAGGATCGCTGAGGCAAAATAGAGGATCGCAATTTCGAAAAAAATGATCCAAAAAAGCAGCACGTTGGCCCCGTGCCCGGTAAGCACGAGGTAGAACCAGTCAGCCGGGAGGAGATGGACCGCCGGCCAGCGCGTCAGCGCGACGAGCAGGCCCATCAATCCGCCAACGGCAAGAAAGACGACCGCGGCAACCGCGTTTGCCTTGATCAGCGTTTGGGCGGCAACGTCAACTTTAAGACCAGTATATTGGCAGGTGCGGAATTCAGCATCGCGACCAGCTGTTCCAACAATCGTTTCGGCGGTCATGACGTTACCTCCCTTCCGCGAGATGCTGCTCGCCCTCAGCCTGCTTGGGTTCGGTGACATAGATCCTGCCGGTCATGGTGTGATGGCCAATGCCGCAGAATTCATTGCAGATAATCCCAAATTCGCCGCTTTGAGTGGGCGTCAATGTCAGCACATGCTCGTAACCAGGATGGACTTGGACGTTGATATTGACGGGTTGCAGCGAAAAGCCGTGCAGCCAGTCAACTGACGAGAGGTGAATTCGATAGCTAACGCCCTTCTCAAGCTCGAGTATCGGCCACCACTGCCACAGCCGCCCGAGTAGATAAACATCGGTGCCAGCCGGCGGCTTCACGACGGGCAAGCCTTGCTCTTCCCGCACCGTGTACTTCTTGGCGAAGCTTTCCACTTTCGCCTCATAGACCGAGGGAGCGATACGATAAGCCTCCTTGTTCAGATTCTGCTGTCCGATGAAGTGCCAGGCGATCATGAATCCGAACATGAAGACGCCCCACAGAAACGCGACGATGATCCATACCAATTCGACTTTTTCGATCGGCTCGCGCCACCAAATTCGCTGTTCGGGCGGTGTGACGGACATATGATTCCTCCGTCGTTAGATGCTGGGCTGCTAGTGTCCGCTTTCGATTCGGTCTGGTTTCATTTCGCAAGGGGAACGGAGGCGACCTCCATGATTCCCCATATGAGGTAGAGAACGGTTGGCAACGTCACGCCTAGAAAAAGTAGCAGAAACGGATTATCGAGAACCCGCTGCATCATTGGGACGCGCTCCGGATTTTGAATTGTCTCTCCAGCGTTGGGCTCTGTGGTTGGCATCACTCTGCCTTTCTCTAAATCGGATAAAGCAGTATCTTCTATACACCTTTCGCTTAGCGTCTTTTGACAAAAGTCAAAGACTGTGTCGTTCGGGCGATATCCACTTTGCACTCCCTACCGGAGAGCCCATGTTGCACCGCAGTACATTCTACGGAATTGTCGGGAGCGCCGTAATTATTGCGGCCATGGCGGCCGCGATCGCGTCTCATAAGGTTCCGGATTCGCATCGTCCACAGGTCACGTTGTTGTATGTCGGTGCTGAAGACTGTGCACCATGCCGCGAGTGGCAGCAGCACGAAAAGCTGGCGTTCAGCGCCTCCGCTGAGTTCGCGCGTCTCGAGTACCGCGAAATCAAGTCGCCGACGTTGTTCAATTTACTCAAGGACGAGAACTGGCCCGAGGACTTGCGCCGCTATCGCGATCTACTCGGGCCTAATGCGGGCGTGCCGCTTTGGCTCGTGATTGCCGATGAGCAGGTTATTCAACGCGGAATGGGACCGAGCCAATGGCACTCCGATGTGCTGCCAAAAATCAATAAGCTGGTGCGCTAAGAGCGTGCACGCGCAACACGGCTACGCCGCTGGGCGGGCCGCGAGATTTGTGCTGTCGCCCTGCCGTTTGGATTGAAGGACAATAATTTCCGAAGTGGGGCGCGCGGACGTGCAAGGTCCGCCAAGGTGCAGCCGTCAAGGGCCGAAAGGAACGCGTCGCGTGCCTTGGAAAGCACACCGCGCAGCGCGCAGCTCGGAAAAATCGGGCAAGACGCACCATCAGGAGAAAAGCAAGGCACCAGCGCCATGTCGGGTTCGGTGCGTCGCACGACCTCGCCGATCACAATGTCCTGCGGCCGTCGCGCAAGGCGCAAGCCCCGCCCTTGCCGCGCACCGTCTGTACGTATCCAGCAAGACCGAGCTGATGCGCCACCTTCATCAGGTGGTTCTTGGAGATTCCATAAGCCTTGGCGACCTCCGCGATGGTGGCGAGCCCGTCGTCCTTAAGCGCGAGGAACATGAGCACGCGCAATGAGAAGTCCGTGTAGACCGTCAGGCGCACGTCAGTCTCCTTCCTTTTGCAGGGTCTGACACCCAGCCAGTGGCGCTCCGATGTGCTGCCAAAAATCAGTAGGCTGCTGCGCTAAGCTCCGCAAATTGGAGTTCAATCTCTTGCGATCAGCGGACTTCAGAGATAGTGCGGACTTGATGTCGCCGATCACTTCCGCTCCCCACGTGGGCGGAGCGACAGTGAACCTCTGGAGCCGGCCGAGTGGTGAGCCGCACCGAGCCCTCCGGCCTCGACCTCGAACCAAGATAACTCGCCAGCAAAACCCTTCAGGATAATCCGCCGTGCGCCCCAAGTACGCCAGCGCCGATGGCGAATGCTGAGATAATGAAGGCTACCGCGTGAAGTTCTATCGCCACCGTGAAGGCGCGATCCTTGTTGCGTAGAGCGAATTCGTGGAAGAGTCGATGAATCGCGAGCGGTTCCAGCACGTAGATCATAAGCGCGAATAGCATCCAGACGACGACCATGAGGTCTAGCCACCAGAACGACGCATATTGGAAGCGATTCCAAGCATCGAGCTTCGTCAGCATGTAGGCGCCGGACAGGCCGACGAGCAGGATCGAAATGCGGGCCTGAAACGCGAAACGTCGTTCGAACGCCTCGAAGCTCGCTACCGCGTCCTTCGCATTGGGCAGTCCGCGAGCGTGGGGCAAAACAATCGTCGTCACAACGGCCAAGCCGCCGATCCAGTGAACCAAGGCCAGGACATGAATTGCACGGATCAGTGCGTGATCATCGATTAGCATCGATCGAAGCTCCACAAACTGGGCTTAGCCTGTCAAGCAAGCGTGCCTTCCTTGTCGGCGCCCGGTGCTTTAGGCGCTCCTCAGCTTATCCCGCCGTGTGCTGTCAAAAGAAGTTTGCGCGAATGCATCTGGAAAGGGGTTGCGCTGATCGGTTGAACCGCCCCCAGATAACGGACATTCGTCTGATGGGGTGGCACGTTCATTGGTGCCAACACCAGCGACCAACCTCTCACGCGATGGGATTACGGTCCGCCTCGCGCATGATGGCTGTGATCCCAACAAGGCGCCCCGCCTCATCGGGGATGGCAATGAGCGCGACATCGAGCGTTACGCGCGTGCCATCCCGTCGCAATCCCTCCACATCGAGCACGTGGTCGGGCCGGTAGCTCAGCAAGCCAGTCGCCATTACGCGCCGGAAGTTGCGCCAATGGTCGGCGCGCTCCTCCTCTGGAACCACGAGGTCGAGGGTCTGCCCGATCGCTTGACCTGCGCTGTGGCCGAAAATGTGCTCGGCGGTCTCGTTCCAGTCGCGAATGACCCCCTCGCGGTCCGCCGAAACGATCGCATGCGGGCCCGGCGCGAGCGCGGCTTGCGCGATGGCTCGTTCGCTTGCTGATAACATGGCGAGTTCTCCCCGTTGCGCGAGCAGTGCACATGCGGGTCAGATCGCGCATCCTATAGCACGCTGGCAACGCCTGAGTCATCGTCGATATGCGGCCAGTAACCATCGTTTGAAGGATGATGGCACTAAACCGCAGCAAACACCCATCGGTATCGTTTCGTATTTCGTGCGCTCCGCTTGGTCGTCCGAATGTCTCAGTTAGGTCACGAACGTCTTTCCAGCATGCGTCGGCGACTTCCGCTTTGCGCCTGAAAGCCGACATTCGCTTGCACTGCACCAAGTGACGCGAATGGGATGGACCGGCCGCGCTCCCGCCTCCAACGGCTCTGAGAGTGAGCCGGGGGCTGTTCAGGAGAAGGAGCACCACCATGCCTCGCGAACGGCTGCGACAGGCGGTGGGGCACGGCAAAGGAACTCGACGAGCCGCCGAAGGTTCTGGGCGGTTGCGGTGGTTCTGGGCGGTTGGGGTGAGCAACACCTCGTCCCTGACGCCGCTCAAGCCTCGCAGTCGACGTCGGTCGAGCCTGAGGATGCGCGTCATATGCGCAAATCGCATCTCTTGGGCAGAAAGCCAAATGCTATGCACACGCTTCTCTACGCCGCTCTGCCACTTTTTGTCGGGACGATTTCGGTCTTTGCGCAGGCGCCAGCGGCGCTGCTGCGGTGCGAGATGCGCAAGTGGACCTCACTGATGAGATCGCGCTTCAAACGGCAACGATCGTAGGCACTGGGACAGGGGGACAGAACTCGGTTGACAACTCTACTACAAATTCTACGGACAACATGCACCACGCATACATCCGCTGACTATCCCGCGGTTGATGATCAATGCCGCGGTCAGCCAGATTACAATAAATCTTGGCGTCAAAGGGCCGTCCTATACGATTGCGTCCGCGTGCGCCTCTGGCACGCACGCGATTGGCCAAGCCTTCCAATTAGTGAGGACCGGACAGGTTCCAATCGCCCTGGCAGGCGGCTCCGAAGCCTGCCGCACCGTCGGCTCCATCAAGTGCTGGGAGGCATTGAGGGTGCTGAGCGCCGACACATGCCGGCCGTTCTGCCCGCCGTCTGAAATGGGTCATTTTCGACCGATCGACGATGTCTGCGCGATGTCCGCTTTTCCTCCGAAAGCGACCGGATCGCTGCGTCACGCTAAATGACGCTATGGGCCACCTTCAGACTCATGCATGGCAACATGGGCGCAAAAGAAAAGACCGCAGTTCTTTGATGATCTGACGCGGCCGCTTCGCTTCTACGAAACCACACCAGACGTTATGCGGCGAACTTAAAGATTCACGTGACTAGTGGGGCACAAGATTAAGGGGATGCCGATCATGCCGCGACACAGCCTTTGAAGCGCGCTTGACGAAAGTCGCTTTGCGTTTTGCGCTCTTCGCATGCGGAGCCTGCTGATCATGCCGGAACACAGCCTTTGAAGCGCGCTTGGCGAAAGTCACTTTGCCTCTTGCGCTCTTCGCATGAGGAGTTTGTTGTTCTGTTAAAGGCGGCTGGTCTACGGGCAGAGAGGGAGCCATAACCGCGTGGCATGCTGCGGACATCAGATCCTTGTGGGACACAAGACACTGAAACACTCGTTCACGGTCGGGGATGGCGTCCTGGCAAAACTGAAATGCGTCATTCATGCACGCTTGCTGTCCATCCTGAGTTTGCGCAAGCGCGACCGTGGTCCCGTTCAAGGCGATAACAACGACGAGCATGATTCGCTGCTTCAAAGAGGGCCCTCCCTTCGCTGTACAGCCATATCGACCTCCCCAGCGGTAATCCGAGGGCCACGAGATTATGGTTCACCGGGCACAGAGTTTATCGAGGCCGCTCATGTTGGCTCGGGGTCATTAGCTGCCGCGGCCAGTTCAAGCTGGCATGTCCGCTTTAACCCCAAACGCGGCCGCGACAATCGCCGACGGGCGCGTCCGCTTCGGGCCAATAAGCGACATCGCTGATCGGTTATTCAATCACCTCGTCGGCGCGATCGAGCAGGGTCGTTGGCGGGTTAAGGCCAATTGTTTTGGCCGCTTTAAGATTGATCATAAGCTCGTATTTGGTCGGGGCTTGCACCGGCAGATCAGCCGCCTTTTCACCTTTCAGGATGCGATCTACGTAGCCCGCCGCGCGGCGATAGTCGTCCACTACCTCGTGCCCATAGGAGGTCAGGCCACCGGCCCTGACGTAATACGGTTGAGCGTAAACGGCAGGCAGTTTGTGCCTGTCCGCTGCCGCTACAATGACTTCGGGATGGTTTGCTCCGAACTGATTTGCTGTCACAATCAGCCCGCCGTTACCGACTTGCGCGAACGAGGCCACATCGCGCTCGATCTGATCGGCATCCCGTAGGTCGATTGCGGTCAACTCTGTGCCGACCGACCCCACGGTCTGAATAGCCGCAAACTGGCCAATGCCGGCAGCTATGGTCGGATCGCGCAGTACAGCCACCCGCATCACGGTCGGCGCAATCTCCTTCAGAAGCTGGAGCCATTTCGCGGCCAGCGCATACTCAAAGACTATGAAGCCAGTGATATTGCCGCCGGGCCGGGCCAGGCTCACGACCATGCCTGAACCAACAGGATCGACGACGTTGACGAAAACGATCGGTACCGTCCGGGTCACCTGCTGGAGCCCTGCCACCAGCGGGCTGGTCGCAGTCAATACGACATCCGGTGCGAGCGCGATCAATTCAGCCCCATACTTTCGAGCGCGTTCAAGATCGCTTCCAGCCCAGCGCACATCGATCTGAAGGTTGTCGCCTTCGGTCCACCCGAATTGCCTTAGTGCTTGCTGGAAGGCCTCGAGGCGGGATTGTCCCATCGGATCCTCAGCGAGAAGGTTCATAAGCACTCCGACGTGCTTCTTGCTTGAACGTTCCCGCGCACGCGCGACGAACGGCCAGCCAACAGCTGCACCGCAGAGAAACGAGATAAACTCGCGCCGTCTCATTGCCTACTCCCAAGGCTCGGGGCAGGGCACCGTCTAACCGACACTAGCACGCCGGTTTTCGCTCAACACTAGCGCGCCGTGTGGCCTGCAAATGTCGCCTTTGGGTCATGAACGTCGATTTTGACGCACCTCGCCCTCGTCCGCTTTACCCCCCGATAGCGACCAAACGGCGGACATCGAGCGAGGTCGCAGAAGGGCCAGACTCGGACATAAGGGTAGCGCCGAGCTATTCGCGGTTATAGATTTGTATCATGGCAAGCGAAGACGAATTAGTTCGTTATCTCACTTTGCAGTTTCTTGATTGGATTGCAGAGAATCCAAGGACGTACGGAGACGTCATCGATGCATGGCGCACTTCGTGCCCGCGTCTGCCGGTCTGGGAAGAAGCGATAGCTAATGGCTTAGTCCGCAGGACTAACGGCGCATCGATGCGAGAAGCAAAGGTCGAAATCACGGACAAGGGCAGGCAGGCGCTAAAGACTGCCCATGTTCCGCCTACTGCGACCTTCGTTAGCAGGAAGTCGGTCAGGCCAAATTAAAAAAACTCTCTATTACAAAACCGACGCTATGGGTCATTAGCTGCCGCGGCGCGGTTAAATTGGATGTCCGCTTCTCTAATCGGCCGTTTGGGGTCAAGCACTTTCAGACTATCCACCATCACAGTGTCGATGTCGCTCACGGGCTCGCGCTTCTCTTCGGAATCGGCACCAAGGCCCTTCCATCATGGGATCCGAGGACGAGGTGGAACAATCTTTACCGCGGCCTTGCCGTCTGACGAACGGCAGGTCCAAGCGGACATGCGAACTCACCTCATCCATCGTCCCGCGAGGGACATCGTTCCACCGCTCTGTGGAGCTCGAGTTTCCTTCTATTGGATTTGATCCTGCGCGGCTTTCATGCGGCGGCCGTGGCCTGTTGGCGGGTCCAACGGAACTCGGTGCCGTCCACCCAGATGCGGTGCATGATCACGGCCAAGCGGCGCGCCAGGGCCACAATCGCCTTTTTCATCCCCCGGCGCCTAGCGATCTGTATCGCCCAGGCCTTGAGCCACGACCATTTTTTCGAATGCAGCATGCTCTGAGCTGCTTCGTAGAGCATGACCCGCATCATTTCATCTCCGCAGCGCGATATTCTGCCGCTCCAATCGATCTCGCCGGATTGATACTTGGAGCACGTCCAGTCCAAACACGGCACCAACTGCCTTGGATTTGCGGAACCGAGCGGGCACGTCGACGGTGGCACGATAGGTCAGCGCCACCACTGGGCCGACACCGGGGGTCGTTGTCAGGCGCCGGCAAACCTCATCGTCCCGCACAATGGCCAGCAAGCGGCGATGCAGGATGACGAACTGATCGCGAAGTACCCGCCGGACGACAAGCAGGGGTTCGACAAGCACAGCCAAGTCGGGCGAGTTCTCAACCAGCTCCTTGATGCGGGCCTCGAACTTCACCGTCCCCACCATGCCCACCTTAAGACCGAAGTTGCGTAAAGTGCCGCGCAGGTCGTTCTCGATGGCGATAACCTTCGACTGCAGCAGCTTGCGATGGGTCAGCAGCATTCGCAGTTTCTGACTGCGTAGCGTTTTCACATGCACCGGACGGTAAAGCCCCACTCGCATCATCTGCGCAATACCGCGGGCGTCGTTGCGGTCGGTCTTGTTGATCTGTGCCTTCAGCGCCGCCCTCATGTGCCGCGTTTCAACACAGACCACCGGTAACTCTGCTTCGGCGAGAGCGCTGTAAAGCCACTGCGACAGCGGCCCAGCTTCCAATCCAATTCGCTTGAAGTGGTAGCCGGGGCTCCTCAGCACCGCCAACAACGCCTCAGGCTCGCTCGCTATCTTCACTTCCCGAACGATCTTGCCCGCGTCATCCACAATGCAGACGCTGGTCTCCTTGACCGAAACGTCCAGTCCAGCAAAATGGTCCATGCTGCGCTTCTCCTTCTGATGCTTGAGGCCGTACACACGGACCTCGTTTCACCATCAGCCTGAAGCGCAGCACCCAAAATCTTTAGCTATCCACAAGCTGCCCGGCCGATTACCCCATCTCTACCCCCGAAAGCGGCCGCAACTTTCGCCGACCGGCGCGTCGGTTAAGGGCCATAACCAGACTCATGCACCGCAGCAAATTCGGGGAGAGTTATGCGGCGCGTTCAACGCGCGTATCGATTTCGCTGCGGAGCGTCCGCGAAGTCGATTGGTTTGGTCAGCAGCGCCTCAGCGCCTTTCTCCAAAGCCTGACGCTTTGTCTCCACATCGCCATAGGCGGTGATCATGATGATCGGAACGTCCGGCCGCAGCGCCTTCGCCTTGGGCAGGAGTTCAAGACCGCTCATCCCCGGCATGTTGATGTCGGACAGGATCAAGATGAGCGAAGCGTCTGCCCGCATCGCTAATGCATTGAAGTGCTGCTGGGGCAGATTGGGCAAACTCCATCGTGAAGCGACCAGCGCGGAGGTCGCGCCGGAACTGCTGGCGGAACAGCACCTCGACAT
This sequence comes from uncultured Alphaproteobacteria bacterium, assembly GCA_963773625.1. Lineage (GTDB taxonomy): Bacteria > Pseudomonadota > Alphaproteobacteria > ATCC43930 > CGMCC-115725 > DATARH01. The sequence goes on from CAVZCJ010000002.1 coordinate 17,383, forward strand.
CAGGCTCATCATCGACCACGAGAATGAGCAGGCTCATGCGCGTTCTCCCGACTTGATAAGCGGACGCCGCCGCACGCGGCAGAACGATCCGAAATTCGGTGAACTCGCCGGGCTGCGTATCGACCTCTATAGACCCGCCATGTTGCTTGACGATGATGTCGTGACTGATGGACAGGCCTAGCCCAGTCCCTTCACCGGCAGGCTTGGTCGTAAAGAACGGGTTGAACAGCTTCTCCTTCACCTCGGGCGGGATGCCGGTGCCGTTGTCGCGAATCCTGATTTCGACGCTGTCGCCGAGGTTCTTGGTCGCGGCAGCCAGCGTTGGCTCGTAGTCGCCTCCATTCGCCTCGGCTTTGCGCTTGGTCGCCGCGTAGAAGCCGTTGGAGATCAGGTTGAGCAGCACCCGCGTAATCTCCTGCGGGAACAGATCGACCTCGCCGGCGGCCGGGTCAAAGGACCGCTCCAGGGTGATATTGAAGCCCTGCTTCTCGGCCCGCGCCCCGTGATAGGCGAGATTGAGGCTCTCATCGACCAGGGCGTTGATATCGACCGGCCGGTGCTCTCCGGAGCCCTGACGCGAATGCAGCAGCATGTTCTTGACGATCGCGTCGGCGCGCTTGCCGTGCTGCACGACCTTGTCGAGATTGCCTTGCAGCGTATCGGCGATCTCGTTGATCTCTGCGCGCAGCTTGCTGTCGAGGTGCGCGCCGCCAAGCGCCTCCCGCAATTCGTCGATGAGTTCGACCGAGACGGCCGAGAAATTGTTGACGAAATTGAGCGGGTTCTTGATCTCGTGCGCGATGCCGGCGGTCAGTTGGCCGAGCGAGGCGAGCTTCTCCGTCTGGACCAGGCGGTCCTGCGCGGTCCGCAAATCCTCCAGCGACTTCGCCAGTTCGCGCGTGCGGGCCTCACGCTCTCGAACAGCCGCGCATTCTCGATCGCGATCACGGCCTGGTCGGCGAAGGTCTTGCACCAGCTCGATCTGCTTGTCGGTGAACGATCGCACGGCTGCGCGGCGAGACCACGAGCACGCCGACGGCATGCCCTCGCGCAGCAGCGGCACACCAAGCATGCGCGCTGAACCCTCCGCAGCCTGATGATCTCGTTCAGAGTCGTATGGGGCTCTGTCCCGCAGTCGGCGATCTGGACGGCTTGCGCCGTCGAGCACGCCCGCCCGATGCTCGTCCACGCCCGGATGACTGGCGCAGCTCGCGCACGTATCATCGAATTCGCCGATCATGCCGTAGGTGGCACGCAGACGGAATTCCTCGCGCTCGTCGAGACGATAGATCGCGCCGGCCTCGGTGCCGCGCACAGCCGTGCAGCCGCCTCGGCCACGATAGTGTCGAGCACGGTCTCGAGATCGAACGTCGACGGTTCATCGACCTTGAGCACGTCGGCGAGTCGCGGTCTGCTGCTCGACCGAGCGGCCAAGCTCATCGGTGCGCTGGCGCAATTCGTTCAGCAGCCGCGTATTCTCGATGGCGATGACGGCCTGGGCGGCGAAGTTCGTAACCAGCGCGATCTGCTTATCGGTGAAGGGACGAACTTCTTGGCGAAAACAGTGAACGCGCCGATCAGCTCGTTCTCCTTCAGCATTGGGACGGCAGAAGCGTCCGTACACCCCCAAGTTCAACGGCTGCAACGATCGCCGGCTCGCGTTGCTCGATGTAGGCCTGCTCTGCTGCAAGATCGGCGACGTGAACCACCGTTTTGGTCGCCACCATCCGACCGACAGCGGTTTTCGGGCCGGGTCGATCGGCTGACGCCTGCGAAGTTCGGCGAAGGCAGGCGGTGCATTATGCGTCGCAACGAGGTGCAAGGCATCGCCGTCCCAGCGGTAGATACTGCCAAATTGGCGTCGCAGATGCGCATGGCGTTCTCCAGCATGGCTGTCGAACACCGGCTCAAGATCGCCGGGAGAGCTGCTGATAACCTGGAGCACCTCCGACGTCGCCGTCTGCTGCTCTAACGATTCAGCGAGTTCCCGCGTGCGCTGCTGCTCGGCCTCGAACAGCCGCACGTTCTCGATTGCGATCACCGCTTGGTCGGCGAAGGTCTCGACCAGCTCGATTTGTTGGTCGGTGAAAGGCCGTACCCGGTTGCGGCGAGAGCCCGATCACGCCGATCGGATTGCCCTCGCGCAGCAGAGGTACGCCCAACATCGAGCGACCAAGTCCGAATTTTCATCGCCGCTTTTTGCTCATAAAGTGGATCGGTCCACGCATCTTCGATCCGAACGACTTGCCGGCTCATGGCGGCACGGCCGATAAGCGTCCCCGGCCCCGGAGAGATCGGGGTTCGGCGCTCATGTTCTATATACGCCGGAACGAGGCTGTAGCCGGCCGCAAAGCGGTAGACTCCACCTTCCAATCGGAAGATCACAGACCGTCCGCGCGACAAAGCTGCGACGCGGTGTCCACAACGCTCTGCAGAATTGACTGCAGTTCGAACTTGGATCGGCTGATTGCGCCAAGAACCTCGGCCGTCGCCCTCTGCCGTTGCAGCGCCTCGTTCAGCTCGCGGGTGAGCCTACCCCCGCACTCGCCGCTAAGAATGCTTTTGCACTTGAGGCACGTAACCTGATCTTTGATCTTCGTGAACACGGTCATAGTGCCATCCGTATTCTTGTGGTCGCAAACCGTCCCGCCGTCCGGATGCTCGAAATGGGTTTTTTGATGTAGCTCATCGCCTAGCTTTTGCCTCCGCAGGCGCAAAGTTTACCATTCTTGCCTGTTACGACCTCAACGATCCGCCTGCGAAAACGACGCGGATGGCGGAAGCCGCGTCTTTCGGAGGCGGTTCGGGCTGCGCTATCTGTTGCCGGCCAACCGAGAGGACAATCGATGAGCCGCACTGTCGCACGCCTGCTGGCGGAGAGCCTGGAAGCGCATGATGTCGACCAGATCTATTGCGTGCCCGGCGAGAGCTATGTCGGGCTGACCAGCGAGCTGCTGCAGCGCAACTCGATGCGCGTCGTCGTGTGCCGGCACGAGACCGGGGCCGGCTACATGGCGGTGGCCGACGGGCGCCTGCGCGCCCGCGCCGGGGTGGCGATGGTGTCGCGCGGCCCGGGCATGGCCAACGCCATGGGGCCGCTGCACAGCGCCTATCACGACGCGACGCCGATGGTCGTGCTGGTCGGCCAGGTCGAGCGCAAGGATTTCGGCCGGCTCGCGCTGCAGGAGCAGAACTACTCGCGATTGCTGGCCGACACCACCAAGCTGGTGATCGAGGTCAACGAGCCCGAGCAGGCGTCGGAGGCGATCGCCCGCGCCTTTCATGTCGCCGAAAGCGGCACGCAAGGCCCGGTCGCGGTGATCCTGCCGGAGGACATTTTCGACGAGGAGACCGACGCCGAGGTCGACGCCGCGCGCGACCGGCCGATCGCCGGGCCGCGCGTCGACGATCTCAACCGCCTCGCCGAGATGCTGGCGAACGCCGAGCGGCCGCTGGTGCCGGTCGGCGGCGCGCTGCTGGGCGGATCATCTGCGCGATCCGCGGACGCTCGCCGATCTCAACCGGCTCGCCGAGGAATGGGTGCTGCCGATCAACCCGACGCATCGCCGGCCGCATCTATTCGATGCGCTGCATCCGAATTACGGCGGCTATATGGGCATCCGCGTCCCGCCGGCGCTGATCGGCGAGATGAAGAAGGCCGATTTGATGGTCGCGCTCGGCGAGCGGATGACCGACTCGGTCAGCCAGTCCTATACCTTCCCGGCGGCGCCGACGCCGCAGCTGCCGTTTGTCCATGTCTGGCCGGACGCCAACGAGGTCGGCCGCGTCTGGCGGCCGACCTTGGGGCTGCCCTGCAGCCCGCACGAGGTCATCAAGGCGCTGCTGTCGCGCGGCGCGCCGCCCGATGCCGCGAAGCGGCGCGGCTGGGTCGCCGGGTTGAACGCGATCCATCGTCAGCTGCTGGCAAAGGAGTGGAACCCGACCAGCGACGGCATCAACTTTGCCGCCATCGTCTGCGAGGTCGACAAGAATCTCGCGCCCGATGCCGTCGTCACCACCGATGCCGGCAATTTCGGCAGCTTCGTCCACCGTTATATCGGCTTCAAGCAAAGCCAGATCTTCTTGTCGTCGGTCGTTGGCGCGATGGGGTCGGGCATGCCGATGGCCGTGGGCGCGGCGCTGCGGCAGCCCGGCCGGCAGGTCGTGTGCTTTATCGGCGACGGCGGCACGCTGATGATGGGCAACGAGATCGCCACCGCCGTGCAGTACGGCGGCGCGCCGATCATGATCGTGTCCGACAACTCGATGTACGGCACGATCGGCATGCATTCTTACGTGCGCTATCCCGAGCGTCCCTTCCTCGAAGGCACTCGGCTGACCAACCCGGATTTCGCCGCTTGGGGCCGCTCCTTTGGCGCCGAGGGCATCACGATCCGCCACGAAAGCGAGATCGCTGACAGCATTGCCGCAGCTTTTGCCGTAAAAACCAAGCCTGTCGTGGTGCACTGCCTGACCTCGGCGGTGCAGATGAGCGCGTGGCGCCGCTTCGCCGGCTCGGAGACGACGCTGCCTTAATGGCGCGGCGTCAACACCTTAGCGATCTGAGGTGATCATCCAAAATAGCTGGACTACGCCCTTCAGCCCTTCAGCTCGGCGAGGATCGGCAGCAAGTATTCGGCAAAGCGTTTCGGGTTCTCGGCAAACGGGAAGTGCCCGATGCCTCGCATCGCCTGGAACCGCACGCCGGGGATTTTCGCCGCGGTCGCTTCGGACAATTCCACGGTGCAGGAATAGTCGTATTCGCCGGTCAGCATGAACAGGCGGCATCTGTTGGTGTCGATGCGCCCGACACGGTCGCGGGCATCCCACTCGCCCGAATAGAAGGCGATATCGCCGAAGAAGACCTGCGGCCCGCCCTGGCCGTAATGCCACGTTATCTGCTCCACATACTCGGCGGGGCTTTGCGGGGCGCTGAGGGCGCGTATCCACTCCGGCACGAACTGAGCCTGATTGACGTGCGGGTGCGCCGCCCAAATGGTTTGGCGCTGGTTGATCTTGTCGCACGCTTCGCAAGCGATGATGCCGGCGAAGGCTTCGGGATGCCGGTAGGCCAGTTCGAGGCAAATCTCCCCCGACATCGACGCGCCCAGGGCGACCGGCTTCTCCAGTCCCGCGGCCTCGACGAAACCCATGATGAGTGCGACGTAGAGGTCGGTGTTGAGCCGCCATGAGCCCTGGATCGCGCCCTCCGGTGGCGGCGACTTGCCGTGCCAGGGCAGGTCGAACGAAACCATCCGGTGATGCTCGACGATGCGCGGATCGGCCATCAGGCCGTGGAATTGCCGGCCGTCGGCGCCGGCGGTGTGCATGCATAGCACGTCCTGCCCCGATCCGGCCGCTTCGCTGTAGATCTGGTAGGTGACGCCGCCGACGGTCACCGGCACGTAACGGCCGGTGACGCTGGGCGCTGCGCGGGCGCCTTCGCGGGGGTGCAGCGACACCGGCACCGGAAGTGCGCGCCCTAGGGCCAACCATTTCCCGATCTCGAGCACCCGACGCGCGACATGGGCGTGCTGCATGAAGACGAGCCGGTCGCCCTCTATGGAAAATTCCGCCAACCGGTACATCATCGCGAAGATGCCGTGATGGTGACGCGGCGGCACGGGTTCGAGAAACTTGGCCCAAATCGCCTCGGGCGCCGCGAGGGTAAAGGCGGGCGTGGCCGGACCGGCGGCGACCCGCCCCTCGACAAAATTGAAGACCGTCGCGCCGCTTCCCGAGGCGATCGCGAAGCACGCCGCCCACGGCCCGGCCCAGGTGCCGAGGACGGCGTCCTCGGCACAGGCCTCCCGCCAGGCGTTGGCGTCGGGGAACCCGGTCATTGCCGGGCTATAGCTTCCACCCCAGGAAATCGCATACCGCGCGGCCCATCACCAGTTCGAGGTCGCGGCCTTTGAGCCACGGCATCTCCTCGGTGAACATCGTCACGCACTCTTTCCATGAGCACGGCATGCGGGTGATGTCGGTGCCCCAGAAGCTGCGCTCGGGGCCAAAGGCCTCGACGATCTGCTGGGTATATTTGTGGATGTTGCGATACGGGTAGGCGTGGCTCGAATTGCCCGGCGCGCCGGTGCATTTGACCGCGACGTTCTTGTGTTTGGCGAGCGCCAGCAGCGCCGGCTGGTTCTCGTGCGCCGCATCGTCCAGGCCGCCGCGGCTGCGCGCGTAATGGTCGAGGATGAGTTTGAGCCCGGGGTGTTTCTCGGCGATCTGGCCGACCAGGGGCAGGTAGTTTGATGCCATCAGCGCGATCGGGATGCCCGCCTTCTCGGCCGCCGGCCAAAGCCAATCCATCGTGCCGTCGGTCATCCAGTTCGCCTGGTGCGGCGCGGTGAAGGCGTAGCGCAGCCCGAGCATGCCGGGCCGCTTGAGCCAGCCGTCGATCAGCGACCGGCTTTCGGGCTTGTCGAGCGGGAAATTGCCGAGGATGCCGAAGCGGGTCGGGTACTTGGCGGCGGCTTCCTCGGAAATTTTGCCCGAATTCGGGTCCCAGCCGGGTGGATGCAGCAGGCAGGCATTGACCCCGGCGGCGTCCATGTCGCGGATGCATTCCTCCGCGGAATAGGAATTAACCTGGCGGTGCGCCGGGTTGCCGGGCGGGCCGGCCGACCAGATGTGAACCTGTGCGTCGACGATCAACATGTCGCTTCCTCCCTTGTCGAGACTAGCGCGCCATGCCCTCGGCGCCGGCGGGGACGTCGTAAAAGGCGAGGGTCATCGACACGCTGGTGTAGAAGCCCATCAGGCAGATGACGTCGGTGATGCCCTCGTGGCCGAGCGCCTCGACCGCGCGGTCGAAGAGGCCCTTCGATACCCAGCGCGACTCGGTGAGGCACTTCGCCATCTCATAAATGACCTGCTCACGCTTGTCGTCGAACGAGGTCGGCAGGCCCGAGAGCATCGCCTCGACCTTGTCGGCGGGCAGGCCGGCGGCCTTGCCGGCGCGCTCATGTGCGTTGGTCGGATAGGCGGAATGGAATTTGCTGTTGACGATGACGACGGCGATCTCGCGCTCGCGCTCGCTCAAGGAGTAGCCGGTGCGGAAATAGGCGCCCAGCGGCCCCATCACCTTCACCAACTTGGGGTTATGCACATAAATCTTGTTCGGGCCCGGCAGGCGGCCGCGAGTCTCCATCAGCGAGTGGTAACCCTCCTGCTGCTCGGGGGTCATCTGGTCGAAGGGGATTTCGGCGTAGCGGCCAAAAGTCGGGGTGTCGGCCATTTTGGGTTTCCTCCGCGGGTTGGGGTCTTGACGTCGCCCAACCATAGCGGCTGGCGCGGCGGTGCGCGAGACGGCGATATCTGAGGCTTGCCATGACGATCTTGAAGCTGTTTGCGCCTTCGCCGATAAGCTCGGCGATCAACCTCGCGGATGGACCATGACCAAGACGAGATTTCTGGCGCTCGCGATTTTTGCCGCGATTGCCCCGCCGCCGGCCCATGCCGATGCCTTCTATTTCGGTACATGGCGAGTGGCCTCGGCCGTGGTCGCCCCTTGGGCCGACACATTGCGGCCGCCGAGCACGGCGGAAAAGGACGCGTTAGTGGGCAAGACCGTGGTGTTCCGCGCGGCGAGCATCGATGGCCCGAAGCAGCTCGCTTGTCGAAACCTCAAATACAAGCTCGTCGATAGCGGTCCCGACATGCTGTTTCAGGGCGAATTGGCGGAGCCGCGCGAGGGAAAGCCGCCGCCCGACCCGGCTGCCGCCGCCGCGGCGCTAGGGTTTAAAGGCGCCTCGTGGAAGACCCTCGAAACTGGTTGCGGCAATGAGCTGGATTTTCATTTTCTGGACGAGAAGACCGCCGAGTTCGGGCTCAACGACTACGTCTACCGCATGGAAAAGCAATAGCGCTCGGCTTCAGGAGACCGGTGCCAGTTCCGGACGCGTCGCCTGCGGGGAAGCAACCACCAGCGGGAACCGCAGGGCGAACATTGCGCCGCCGCCCGGCCGGTCGCCGACCGAGATCGTGGCGCCATGCCGCTCGGCGATCCGGGCGACGATCGATAACCCGAGCCCGGAGCTCCCTTGACGCCGGCGGTCGCGTCGCCAGAAGCGCCGGAAGATATGGACGCGCTCGGCCGCGGGGACGCCAGGACCGCAATCCAAGACGGTGATTGCTCCCGCTGGGTCGACCTTGATCTCGACTGTCGTGCGCGCCGGCGTGTGGGTCAGTGCGTTCTCGACAAGATTGCGCACGGCGCGGCCGAGCATTTCGGCGTTGCCGGGCACCAAGATCGGCTTACGCGCGGCGCTTACCGCGACGCGTTTATCCTGAGCCAGCGCGATCGGCGCGAGGAAGGCGGCGATCTCGGCGGATACGGCCGACAAGGTCGGCGGTTTCCGAGGTGCCGATGACAAAGGTGTCAATCTCGGCCATTTCAAGCAGCTGGTTGACCAGCCGGCTCATGTTTTCGACGTCGTTTCGCAGCGATTGGGCCAGCTCACGGTCGCCGATCATATCGATTTGCATGCGCAAGATCGCCAGCGGCGTCCGCAGCTCATGGGCCGCGTCGGCGGTGAACTCCCGCTGGCCGCGGAATCCTTCCTCAAGGCGATCGAGCGCCTGGTTCACCGCGCGGACCAGCGGTTGAACCTCACGCGGCATGCCGTCTTCGGGTAGCCGCAGCTCGGTGTGCAGCGGGCCGATATGCTCGGCCAGGCGTGATGCGGCGACCACCGGCCGCAATGCGCGGCGAATGATGGCGACATCGATGACCAACAGCAGCAGCAGGATCGGCGCGGTGATCCACCCGACCCGGAAAAAGAAATCGGCGACGATGTCGTCGATCAGCACATCGCGGTGCGCGAGATCCTGCGACACCTCGATCCATACTTTCCGGCCCGCGATGTCGGCCGGGATGCTCACGCCGAAGATTTCGGCGCCGTCATAGCGATCCGTGAACGACATCTCCTGGGAAATCGACGGCGGAAGGTTGGTGAGCGCGCGACCGTCGGGGAAGGAGGACAGCAAAACCCGACCGCTCGCGTCTCCAACCGCGTAGGAATATCGCCCGTAATCGGTCGAATAGAGATCGGCGAGCCGGGGTGGCAGGTGCATGTGCAGGGCGCCGTCCGTCGCCGAGATCGATGAGTTTCAGCGAGTTCGGCGGCCTGGTCGCGCAATGCGTGCCGGTGCAAATCCTGAGCGGCATATTTGAGCATCAGGTAGAGCGCGAGAGGCATGAAGATGGAGGTCACCGCGATGGCGACGAGGTGCAGGGAAATCGCGCGGCCGACGACCGAGCGGAAGCGGAACACTTAGGCCTTCTCCTCGCCGATCATGTAGCCGACGCCCCGCACGGTATGCACTTGAACCGACGCCCCGATTTGGATCAGGTGACGCCGCAGCCGATGGACATGGACCTCGACCGCGTTCGAGCCGACCTCCTGCGTCGGGTCCGTAGAGGCTGTTTTCGAGCAGTGTCTTGGCGACCACCCGCCCGCTGCGGCGCAGCAAATGCTCGAGCACGGCGATCTCGCGCGCCGAAAACGCGATCGGCTGGTCGGCGACAAAGACCTGCCGGGCCACCGTGTCGAGCGTTACGTTGCCGAGGCGCAGCGCCAGCCCGAGCAGGTTCCCCGGCCGCCGCAACAGCGCCTGCAGCCGCGCCACCAGTTCCTCGAGCGCGAACGGCTTGACCAGATAGTCATCGGCGCCGCTTTGCAAGCCGCTGACCCGGTCCTTGAGATTGCCGTGGGCGGTCAGGATCAGCACCGGGGTGCTGTCGCCATGCTGGCGCATCTCGGTCAATACCTCGATGCCGTCGCCGTCCGGGAGCCCGCGGTCGAGCACCACGACGTCCCAGCGCCCCGCTTCGAGCGCGGTTTTCGCTTCTTGCGCGGTCGTCAGCACATCGACGCTGAAGCCGGCGGCGGCGAGCCCTTGCTTCAGCAGCGCCGCAAAACGTTCGTTATCCTCGATCAGCAGCAATCGCACCGGCTGATCCCCGTCATCGGTCGCCGGTTGCGATTATATCAGATCGCGTCGAGCTGCCAGGCGACGTCGTTGGCGATGCCCCAGAGGTAGCCGAGATCGCTCTGGCCGACGAGTACCGTAGGCTCGGCCCTGGTGGCGCCAGTAGAGCAGTTTGAGGTCTTGGCGCTGGCCCGGAGTGGGCGCGAGGTCCGGCTGCTTGGTCGAGCCAATGATAAGCGCGAGCGGGCCGATCGCCTTGTTGTCGGTGGTGTACTCGAGCTGCGCCGCCGGACGGCCTTCCAGCACGACCAGGCGAGCGCCCTGGAAGCTTAGCCCCCACGGCTTCAAATCGGGCAAGCGCACCTGCTGCGACAGGTTCTGACTGATCTTCTGCAGAACCTCGCCATTGTCGGCGCTGGCCGGGACGTCGACCAGCGTCCCGCCGGCATTGACCATCAGCTTGTAGTTGCCGGCGGCATTGTCGAGCCAATTGTCGAGCGAGGCGGTCTCGGCCGGACGCGCGCCAGGGCCGCCCGACGGCGCCAGAATCCCGTTGCCCAAATAGCCGCGCGCCGACGCCGACGAGGAGACCGAATATCCCGGCTGCGGCGGCCAGCTGGACGTAGCCTGCTCCACGACGAAACCGGCGTCGGCTTGGCAGCGGCCGGCCGCAGCGTGATGATCTCGGCTGCGGTCGCAGGGCATTGGCGCCGTCTCGCCGCGCGCCGCGGCGATCAGCCGCTCGGGCACCGGTTCGTTGACAATCTCGGCGAAGGCATTGCGCACAAGCGCGGCCGACTCGGCGAGAGCGAGCAGGCGGTCGCGCGCCGCCGGATCGGCGTCAAGCCACGTTTCGACTTCGCGCGCGCTCCTCGCCAGTCGAGCTCGCCGTCGAGATAAGCCACCAGGGCTTCGTCGCTATGCACTTGCATCACTCGCACTCCTGCGCTCGCCAGCGCCGGCATCGAGCAGTTGCTGCAAGGCGATGCGCGCGCGGGCGAGGCGGCTCATGATCGTGCCGATCGGCACGCCCGCGACCTCGGCCGCCTGCTTGTAGCTGAGGCCTTCGACCGTCACGAGCATCAGCGTCGACCGCTGATCTGGCGGCAGCAGCGAGACAGCTCGCCGCACCTCCGCCAGGGCGAGCCGCGCCTCGACTCGCCGCACCGGCTCATCCGATCCGAGTCGCTCCTCGGCAATGTCTCCGTCCTCCTTGCGAATATCGCGGGCCCGCAACTGGTCTATCCAGATCGTCTGCACGATGCGGAACATCCAGCTGTCGAACCGCGTACCCTCCTGAAACTGATGCTCCCGCGCCAACGCCCGCTCGCACGCGGCCTGGACCAGATCGTCGGCTTCGCTCGCCGATCGGGTCAGGCCAGCGGCGAACCGCCGCAGCCGGGGAAGCACCGCGATCAATTGATCGCTGAACCGTGCGCTCGCCGGAGTCACGCGGGAAACCACGCGTTCCGACGATTCCCCAAAGTTCCAACGGTGCGACAACGTTGCGTCCTCGGGTTTATTCCGCATAGGGCCCGACAGCTCACGGCGGGCGGCGCGTCACTCATGCAATCTCCCAGCCGCTTGGGTCCTTCCGACCGAGGCGGCGAGCCGGCAACTCGCATACGCAAGGCGGCAAACCCTACCATGCGAAGGAAATACGACGGAAGCATGGCGCGCATGGCTGCCGGCAGCGGCATTCTCCTTCACAATCATCTCGCCTTGCGGCACTTTGCGGCCTTGTCATCGACACCGCCGACAGAGGACGTTCGCGCGCGATGAAGGTCGCCATCGTCAAGGAACGACGCGCGTTCGAGCGGCGGGTCGCCGCCTCGCCCGATACGGTCAAGCACATGATCGGCATGGGGCTTGAGGTTGCGGTCGAAACCGGCGCCGGGGCGGGCGCGTTTTTTATCGATGCCGCCTATCAGGCCGCTGGCGCGACCATCGCGGCCGACGAGGAAGCCGCGCTCGCCGACGCGGATGTCGTCCTCAAGGTGCAGCGGCCGCTCTTGGGCGGCAAGGCCGGGCCAGCTCAATGAATTGAAGATGATCAAGAAGGGCGCGGCGATGATCGGCCTCTTGTCGCCGCTCGATCACGCCGCCGAGGTGCGCGCCTATGCCAAGGCCGGGGTCGCGGCACTGGCGATGGAGCTGGTGCCGCGCATCACCCGCGCCCAGACGATGGACGTGCTGTCGTCGCAGGCCAATCTCGCCGGCTACAAGGCGGCGCTCGACGCCGCCGCCGAATTCGGCCGCGCGCATGCCGATGATGATGACCGCGGCCGGCACGATCAAGGCGGCGCGGGTGCTGGTGATGGGGGCGGGTGTCGCCGGCTTGCAGGCGATCGCCACCGCGCGCCGGCTTGGTGCGGTGGTTTCGGCGACCGATGTGCGCGCCGCCGCCAAGGAGCAGGTCGAGAGCCTCGGCGCCAACTTTCTGATGGTCGACGAAGAGGCAATGAAAAGCGCCGAGACCGCCGGCGGCTATGCCCGCGAGATGGGCGAGGATTTCCAGCGCCGCCAGCGCGAGATGGTGACGGCGGCGCTGCGGCGCACCGACATCGTCATCTGCACCGCGCTGATCCCCGGCCGCAAGGCGCCGGTGCTGCTCACCGCCGAGATGCTGGCGGTAATGGCGCCGGGTTCGGTAGTCGCCGATATCGCGGTCGAGTTCGGGCGGCAATGTCGAGGGCAGCAAGCCCGAGGAGACGGTGACGACGGCGAACGGGGTCAGGATCATCGGCTATGCCAACGCGCCCGCGCATATCGCGGTCGATGCCAGCCTCCTCTATGCGCGAAATTTGCAAGCCTTTCTCGCGCTGCTCGTCGACAGCGAGAAGAAGCTGCGCATCGATACCTCAGACGAGATCGTCAAGGCCGCGCTGCTTACCTTGGACGGCGCGGTGGTAAACCCGGCGCTGGCGGCGCCGGCGCCGCAACAGACACAGTAGCTGACGGAGGACCCGTGGCGGACCCCACCTCGCTCGCTCAAACTGCCGGCGAGCTCGCCGGTAATGCCCAGCAGCTCGCCAACCAGCTGCGCGATCTGGCGCAGACGCTGACCGTCATGAGCCAGCAGGCGCCGGCGGCTGGCGCGTCGCCGTTCGTCTTCGAGTTGACCGTGTTCGCGCTCGCCGTCTTCGTCGGCTATTACGTGGTGTGGCGGGTTACTCCGGCGCTGCATTCGCCGCTGATGAGCGTTACCAACGCGGTGTCGAGCGTGATCATCGTCGGCGCGCTGATCGCCGCCGGCCCGCATGGCTTCAGCTTTGCAAAGATCATGGGGTTCATCGCGGTGACCTTGGCCGCGGTCAACATCTTCGGCGGCTTCATCGTCACCCAGCGCATGCTGCAAATGTTCCAACGAAAGAAATAATCGTGGGCGAAAGCTATTCCGCCTTTCTCTATCTGGTCGCCTCGATCTGCTTCATCATGGCGTTGAGGGGACTGTCCTCGCCGGAGACGGCGCGGGCCGGGAACCTCTACGGCATCGCCGGCATGGTCATCGCCGTGCTGACGACGCTGGCGACGCCACATGTCGTCAGCTTCTGGCTGATCATCGCTGGCCTCGTGATCGGCGGCGCGATCGGCACCTTTATCGCCCGCCAGATCCAGATGACGGCGCTGCCGCAGCTGGTCGCGGCGTTTCACAGTTTGGTGGGTCTGGCGGCGGTCTGCGTCGCCTGCGCCGCCTTCGCGGCGCCCGAGGATTATGGCATCGGCGTGCGGGGGAACATCCACGGCGCGAGCCTGGTCGAGATGGGATTGGGCCTGACGATCGGCGCGATCACCTTCACCGGCTCGATCGTCGCCTTCGCGAAACTGCAAGGGTTGGTCTCGGGCGCGCCGCTGATTTTCCCGGGCCAGCACGTCCTCAACGCTATCCTGGGCGCGGCGCTGATCCTTCTGATCGTGCTCTTCGCGCTGACCGAAAGCCCGGCCTCCTTCGTGTTGCTCGTGCTGCTGTCGCTGGCGTTCGGGTTTCTCTTGATCCTGCCGATCGGCGGGGCCGACATGCCGGTCGTGATCTCGATGCTCAACTCTTATTCGGGTTGGGCGGCGTGCGGGATCGGCTTCACCCTGTCGAACAGCCTCTTGATCATCACCGGGGCGCTGGTCGGCTCGTCGGGCGCGATCCTCAGCTACATCATGTGCAAGGGGATGAACCGCTCGATCGTCAACGTCATCCTCGGCGGGTTCGGCAGCGAGGGCGGCGACGGCCGCGGCGGGGCCAGGCGCGGGCGACCGGATGGTCAAGTCCGGCAGCGCCGAGGATGCGGCCTTCATCCTCAAGAATGCCGGGTCGGTGATCATCGTCCCCGGCTACGGCATGGCGGTCGCCCAGGCGCAGCACTCGTTGAAGGCGATGGCCGACGACCTCAAGAAGGATGGGGTCAAGGTCAGCTACGCGATCCACCCGGTGGCCGGCCGAATGCCGGGCCACATGAATGTGCTGCTCGCCGAGGCGAACGTGCCCTATGACGACGTCAAGGAACTCGACGAGATCAACCGCGACTTCGCCTCGACCGACGTCGCTTTCGTGATCGGCGCCAACGATGTCACCAACCCGGCGGCGAAGACCGATCCCTCCTCGCCGATCTACGGGATGCCGATCCTCGATGTCGAGCACGCCAAAACCGTGCTGTTCGTCAAGCGCTCGATGGCCTCTGGCTATGCCGGGGTCGAGAACGAGCTGTTCTACCGCGACAACACGATGATGCTGTTCGGCGACGCCAAGAAGATGTGCGACGAGATCGTCAAGGCGCTGGAGTAGAGGGTAGCGCCTCAGCTCGAACGTCGCCTACCGGATCCCTAACGGTCATCGGTGGCTCGCGCGTCGGTCGACTGGTTCTGCCCCACACCTGACCTTGGTGAAAGGGTCAGCCGCCGCGTTGGCTGGGCGGCTCGCGGTCTGCCAGAGGGCGCCGCCCCGGATCGAGCTGTGTCCAGATCTCGGCGTTGCGTCCGTAGACGTCAGGGCGAAATTGCAACCGACCGTCGGCATCGGCGAACGCGGTCTCGTAGATCACGAATACCGGCACGGGCTGCGCCAGACCGCTTCGGGTGGTGTTGCCTGTCGCGATCGCTTGATCGATGGCCTCGATCGGTTGCTGCATCAGCAGAGCGACCAATTCCCGCATCTTCTCCACCCGGATGCATCCATGACTGATGCGCCGGTCCTCGCGACCGAACAGATTTTTTGATGGGGTATCGTGCAGGTAGACGTCAAACCGGTTGTCCATATAGAGCATCAGCTGCCCGAGCCCTGAGTTGGGTCCGGCCAGCTGTTGCAGCCCGCCATTGGGCAGCATGACCATGTTATGCCGCGCCAGATAATCCGGGTCGTTAACGGTCTTCGGCAGGATCTCTTTGGTGACGATGTCCTGCGGGATGTTCCATGGCGGGTTGAACAAAACTCCGTCGATTATGGCCTGGAACTCGGGGCTCTGATTGCCCAGCCCATCTTGGCCGACAATGACCCGCGTCGTGAAAACCGGCCGGTTGTCGCGGTAGAGCACGAGTCGCTCGTCGGCAACATTGACCCACACGCGGTCCGGCGGCAGGTGCCGCGGCAGCCAGCGTTCGCGTTCGAGGTTTACCTCGATCTCGCGAAAGCGGGCCGCGGGGGTCTTGCCGTCCGCGGGGATGCCGGTGTGAAAATTCTGCAAAGCTTGGCGCAGCACCAGGTAAGTCGGCGTCGCCGGCGCGAGCGCTTCGATCGCGGCCGCGGGATCGGGGCTGGAGATAACCGCGTCGAGCGCGGCAGCGACGTCGATCGGCGCAGGTGTCAAAGCCTCGTCGTCTCGGCGACGCTCGGCTGGCACGATCCCGCGGGCCAGCGCGTCGGCATAGGATAGAAAGGCGTCCGACAGCACCAGGTCCCGCTGAAGCGGCGGTAATGGTGACAGCAGCAGATTGGCGTGAAACAGCTCAGGGGCGAGGCCCTGATCGCCGGCGCGCAACACGGCATTCACCAGTGAATTCGCTTGCGCTGGCCGGGTCGTCCATACTGGCGCGAAACCGTGGCGCGCGTAGAACCGTCGCAGTAATCCGACGTTCAGCCGCTCGCCGCCGACGACCAACTCGAGCCCGCTGCCGAGCAGCGTACCGAGGTCAGTGTTGGCATATGCCGCCATGGGGCTGGCCGGCGCCGATACGAAAATCCCGCGCGGCTCCTGCTCCGCCGCGAGAACTGCCGGCGCGGCAAGCGCACATGCTGCGGCGAGCACAATCGCGCCGCCGGCAATCGGTCGGACGAATGCCCAAAAAGCCTTTCGTCGAGAAGCTGCACGATGGGAACGAGGTAGCCTCACCGAAAGCGTCACTCCCGCTCAACTTGCGCTGCTGCCGGTGAAAAACGGCAGCGCGCGGTTACGGCCCCGAATCGAGGTTGGAGAAAAACCTTCACGCGATAGCCTGTCCAGAACGATTGTGCCCACCAGAACGAAGTTTCTTCAAGCAGCAGCAACAGGAACATCTTGATTTATCGACCCTCTAGTGTGGCCGTTGGACCACGCATTGAAGCGCCGCGGCGCCCCAAACCCGTTTTTTTTGCTATGGCGCTGGAACCAGGAAACTTTTTTACCGTTTCGTTGCTGTCAATTGCTTTACGATTGTCATATTGTACAATTCTCTCAACTGTGGAGAAACCTGATGTCCGGCATCAAAAAAATAGCCTGCCGCAGGCAGTTGCGTAACGCGGCGCTGGTTGCGCTTGTGGTTCCCGCGTTCCTCGCGGCATGCGCCCCGGTGCCGCCTCCCGCGCCGCCGCCGGCACCGATGGCCGCTCCGGCCCCGCCGCCGCCTCCGCCTCCGGCTCCGGTTCCGGTTGTCCGCGGCTAACCGACGGCGTGCTAAACGCGAGGATCTCCGATCCTCGAAAAGCTGACCGCCATCGAGAGGGACACAGGCGAGGTCGAGAGCGTGAGCCAAGAGCGCTCGCGCTCTCTATCGCCTGCGCCCCGCGGTGGGAACGCAGTGCCCGGAATGCACTTTCGGTGGCTACCTGACGCCGGGCCTGCTCGCGGCTCCAGAGGTTAGGTCGAGCAGTGACAGGCCCTTGTAGGGAAATAGCTGCCATCGCGAAGTGCCGAGCGCCGCCGCGGCAATCTCTGTGCGCACAACGCAAAGGCGGAGCGAGATCGCTTCGCTCCGCTCGCAACGACCAACCGATTGAAGGGTTTAGTACCCCTCGCGCTCCATGCGCTTGCGCAG
This sequence comes from uncultured Alphaproteobacteria bacterium, assembly GCA_963773625.1. Lineage (GTDB taxonomy): Bacteria > Pseudomonadota > Alphaproteobacteria > ATCC43930 > CGMCC-115725 > DATARH01. The sequence continues at coordinate 34,540 of CAVZCJ010000002.1, forward strand.
CAGCTTGCGGTAGCGGCGCACCGCCTCGGCCTTTTCGCGGGCGCGGCGCTCGGACGGCTTTTCGTAATTGCGCCGCAACTTCATTTCCCGAAACACCCCTTCGCGCTGCATCTTCTTCTTCAGGGCTCTGAGAGCCTGATCGACGTTGTTGTCGCGAACGAGGACTTGCACGGGCAAATTACTCCGCAGTTGGGCCAATAAGGGCCGCGCAGCCTATCACCTTCGCCCGGTCCTGTGAAGGCGAGCGCCCGCTTTACGCCGCAGGGCTGCGATCTCATATTAAGATTATGGCTTTGCTGAAAATCGCCCGGATGGGGCATCCAGTGCTGCGCGAGGTGGCCGCTCCGATCGAGGACCCGACGGCGCCGTGGGTGCGCCGGTTCGTCGAGGACATGCTGGAGACGATGGAGGATGCCGGCGGCACCGGCATCGCCGCGCCCCAGGTGCATGCGTCGGTCCGCATCGTCACGTTTTTCGTCGCTGGCGAGCGGATCACCGATCTCCCCGGCGATGGCGAACAGCCGCTGACCGTGTTGATCAATCCCGTCGTCGAACCGGTCGGCGACGAGATCGCGCTCGGCTGGGAGGGCTGCCTCTCGGTGCCGGGACTGCGCGGGGTCGTGCCGCGCCATTTGCGCATCCGCTATCGCGGCGTCGGACTCGATGGCAAGCCGATCGAGCGCGAGGCGGCCGGGTTTCACGCCCGCGTCGTCCAGCACGAATGCGACCATCTCGACGGCATCCTCTACCCGCAGCGGATGACCGACCTCCGGCTCCTGGTCTACACCGAGGAATTGCAGCGACACCCGATCGATCTCGCCGAGTTCCTTGCCGCCGAGGAGGCGGGCAAGTGAGAAGCCCCTTGGCCGAGCGCGACCGCGACCGGCTGATCGAGGCGATGCTGCCGGACGTTGCGTTCGACGGTTGGTCGCACGCGGCGCTGCGCGTCGCCGCGCGCCGGATCGGCATGGAGGTTGCCGAGGCGGAGGCCTTGTTTCCGCGCGGTGCGCCCGACCTCGTCGCCGGTTTCAGCCGTTGGGCGGATCATCGCATGCTTGACCAGATCGAGACCGCTCCGGCTGACAAAGCGAGCGTGTCGGCGCGGGTCCGGCGCGCGGTTCTGCTACGTTTCGAGATGGTGCAGCCGTGGCGCGAGGCGGTGCGCCGGGCGCTCTCGGTGCTGGCGATGCCGCCGCATGCGCTGCTCGGACTGCGGCTGCTTTACGACACGGTGGATGCGATCTGGTATGCCGCCGGCGACACCGCGACCGATTTCAGCTTTTACACCAAGCGCGCCACCCTGGCCGGCATCTACAGCGCGACGCTGCTCTATTGGCTCGACGATCGCTCCGAGGGCTTCGTTGCCACGCAAGCGTTTCTCGACCGCCGTCTCGCCGAATTGCGCCACCTGACCGAAGCACGCCGCCGCGTCGACGCCGCGCTCGCGCGACTGCCAAACCCGGCGCGGCTACTGCGCCCGGCGCGGTAAACAGGCCGAAGCCTCAGACGAAGAAGCTGTGGTGCCGGAGCGGGACGGTGGCGATGCATTTAGCGGTGCCCGCGCCCCGCTCGTGAACTTCGAGCGCTTCGATCCGGCCGCCGATCCCGAGATCGAACCCGTTGAGCTTTGCCTTGATCCGCCGCGCCACATTGAAATCGCCGACGCTGGCGATCGTCAGGTGGGGGATATAGGGCATCTCCGGGCGCAGGCAATCGGCGAGCGGGCCGACATGCAGCCGGTCGTGCAGCCGGATGATCGCGCCAAACCCTTCATCCGGCACGAGGAAGACATTGAACCGGCTCGCTCCAAGCTCGGGCACGATCACCGCCGAGCGCAGGCAGAATTTGATCGATGGCGTCGTCGCGCAAGTCGCGGTGACGTGGCTGAGAACGTCCTCGGCGGAGATGTCGCCGCCCGGGAACACCAGGGTGAATTCGGGCGCGCCGGGGCTGTGCGCATGTTCCTGGCGCGTCCGCATCAGCCATTCGGTATCCGATTTGGCGAAGACCGGTTTGGCGGCGACTTCAAGCGTGCCCATGGCGTTTCTATCGCGCGCCTTTGCCCGCCGTGCAATGATTTGGAGCAACCCAGCTGAAGTTACACGCCCGGCGGGCGGGTGACCTTGACGCTCTGCCGCTCTTCCATCCGGCCGAGCCATGCCGCCAGCGCTGGCAACTCGTCGAACTGGGCTTGGCCTTCGGCGAATTTCCCGAAGTAGACGAGCGGCGGCGCGGCCATAAAGGTCGGCAAGGCTCACCATGTCGCCGGCGAGAAATTCTTGATCGCCGGCCAATCGCGCGATTTCGCCGAGACAGAGCCGCACCTGCGGCAGCGAAGCCGCGACCTTGGCCTCATCGGTCGGCAATCCGAGCCGCGGCGCGACAATCCGCGGGTAAAGCACGCCGCCGACCAGGCTTGGCGCGAGATAGGCGTCGACGATGCCCATGATCTGGTTCATCCGCGCGAACGGGTGCAGCTCGATCGGCTGCAGCGGGGTCGCGGCAAAGGCCTCGTCGATATAGCGCATGATCGCCTGCGTCTCGTAGAGCGCGAACCCGTCATGCTCGAACGCCGGAACCTTGCCGAACGGGTGACGCGAAATGTGCGGCTCGGTGCGGAACTCCTTCGCCGATACCTCGACCAGCTCGTGCGCGACGCCCTTCTCGGCCAGCGCCATCCGAGCGCTCCACACGTAAGGGCTCGTCGCCGGGCCATAGACGATTGGCCGCGCCATGTTCTGCCTCCCCGCTACGCGGCGCGGAAGATGTCAGCGCTTTGCCGGGCCGGTCAAGCTGGCGCGGAAAAGCCTAGTCGGTGACGCGCCATTGACCGTCGGCCGCCTGGCACGCCGTGCCGTAGACGGCCTTGCCGCTGGCGTCGCTGGTGGTGAATTCGCGGCAGGTCTGCCCGGAGGCGTTCCTGAACGCCGGCTTACTCGTATAGGTGATCTGCGCGGTCGGGCTCGGCGAGGTCGAGTTCGCCGGCGGTGCGTAGGCTGTCGACGCCGGCTCTTGGCTATAGGCCGACGGCGCGGGCTGCGCCGGTGCGGCAGCGGCCGGGTCTGCCGGGTATGCCGGCGGCGGATAATAGGCCGCCGGCGGGGCGTAATAGTATGGCGGCGGATAATAGTAATAGGGGGCCGGATAGTAGCCCGGGAAGGGAAAGCCAACCCAGAATGCTTGAGCCGGCGAGGGGAGGGCCGCGGCCGTGCAAATTGCCGCCAGTCCGGTGAGGCCGGCGAAGAGGACGCGTGAACGCCAGAGGATCCGTGTCGAGCCGCTCATCGTCGGTCTCTGCTCCTTGGGGGAAGGTTGCTCCAGTGGCTAATGATACGGCTGGAACCGGGAACATATTGCCGGCATCACCGTCGAATGCAACGGCTGCGTTCTAATCGGCGGATGGCTGCGACGTAGCGGTGGTTGCGGCGTGCGGTTTCAAGGTCTAAGACCTTGGGCAATAGGTAAGGAAAGCCGAGGAGAACCGACGTGGCGCGCGGAGCCGATCAACACAAGAACCCACAATCCGACATAGAGATCGCGCAAGCCGCGACGATGCGTCCGATCGGCGAGATCGCTGCCAAGCTCGGCATTCCCGACGACGCGCTGTCTCCCTATGGCCGCTACAAGGCGAAAGTCGCGCTCGACTACGTCAATTCACTTTCGGACCGGCCGGACGGCAGGCTGATCCTCGTCACCGCGATCACCCCGACCCCGGCGGGCGAGGGCAAGACCACGACGACGGTCGGCCTCGGCGATGCGCTGAACCATATCGGCAAGAAGGCGATCATCTGCCTGCGCGAGCCGAGCCTCGGCCCCAGCTTCGGGATGAAGGGTGGCGCCGCCGGTGGCGGCTACGCCCAGGTCGTGCCGATGGAGGACATCAACCTCCACTTCACCGGCGATTTCCACGCCATCGGTGCCGCCAACAACCTGCTCGCGGCGATGGTCGACAATCACGTCTATTGGGGCAACGAGCTCGGCATCAACTCGCGGCGCGTCACGTGGCGGCGCGGTCTCGACATGAATGACCGGGCGCTGCGCCAGATCACCTCGTCGCTCGGCGGTGTCGCCAACGGCTTTCCGCGCGAGGACGGGTTCGACATCGTCGTCGCCTCCGAGGTGATGGCGATCTTCTGCCTCGCGACCGACCTCAACGATCTGAAGCGACGCCTTGCCAATATCATCGTCGCGCAAACCCGCGGACGCGAGGCGGTGCGGGCGGGCGACCTGAAGGCGGCCGGTGCGATGGCGGTGCTGCTCAAGGATGCGGTTGCGCCGAACCTGGTGCAGACGTTGGAGAACAACCCTGCCTTTATCCACGGCGGGCCGTTCGCCAATATCGCGCACGGCTGCAACTCGGTGATCGCGACCAAGACCGCGTTGAAACTGGCGGATTACGTCGTCACCGAGGCCGGGTTCGGGGCGGATCTCGGCGCCGAGAAATTCATGGACATCAAGTGCCGCAAGGCCGGGCTGAAACCCGACGCCGCGGTGGTCGTCGCCACCGTCCGTGCCTTGAAGATGCATGGCGGGGTCGCCCGCGATCAGCTACGCGCGGAAAACGTCGCCGCGCTTGAAGCCGGTTACGCCAATCTCGCGCGACACCTGGAAAACCTGCGCGGTTTTGGTATCCCGGCGGTGGTTTCGGTCAACCGCTTTAGCGCTGACACCGAGGCCGAGCACGCCAAATTGCGGGAACTCTGCGCCTCGCACGGGGTCGAGGCGGTGATCGCCGATCATTGGGCCAATGGCGGCGCGGGCGCGGCGCCGCTCGCCGAAGCGGTGGTCAAGACCATCGACAAGGGCCAGGCCAAGTTCCAGTTCCTCTACCCCGACGAGATGCCGCTGCGCGACAAGATCAAGACCATCGCGCAGAAGATCTATCGGGCCAAGGACATTGCCTGCGACGGCGCGGTCGAGAGCCGCCTTGCCGAGCTGCAGAAGGGCGGCTTCGGCCATTTCCCGGTCTGCATGGCCAAGACGCAGTACAGTTTCTCGGCCGACGCCAATGCCAAGGGCGCGCCGATCGATCACATCTTGCCAGTCCGCGAGATTCGCCTGTCGGCAGGCGCCGAGTTCGTCGTCGCGATCTGCGGCGAGATCATGACGATGCCCGGTCTGCCGCGGGTGCCGGCGGCGAACAGCATCGACCTCACCGAGGACGGCCGGATCACCGGGTTGTTCTAGGTGGCGCGGTGGATCCGGCCGAGGTCAAAGCCTGGCGCAAGGCGGAACGCGAACGGTTGATCGCGCTGCGCATGGCGCTGCCGCCGGCGGATCGCCGGGCGGCGGGCGAGCGGATCGCCGCGTCGATCGCGGACATCGTTGCCGGCCGTCCGGGCGTGCTCGGGGTCTACTGGCCGTTCCGCGCTGAGTTCGACCCGCGGCCGCTGATCGACAAGGTGACCGCCGGCGGCCGCGGCGTGGCATTGCCAGTCGTCATCGACAAGAAGGGCCCGCTCGAATACCGCGCCTGGGCGCCGGGGGAAGCGCTTGTCGCGGGGGTGTGGGATATCCCGGTCCCGGAAAAGCGAGAGATCGTCGTGCCGGCGATGGTGCTGGCGCCGCTCGTCGGCTTCGACCGGGACTGCTACCGCCTCGGCTACGGCGGCGGCTATTTCGACCGCACGCTGGCCTCATTGTCGCCGCGCCCGCTGGCGATCGGGGTGGGCTTCGCGGCACAGGAGATCGCGACGATCTACCCGCAGCCTTTCGACATCCCGATGGACGTGATCGTCACCGAAACCGGCGTGTGGCGGCGCTGAAGCCTCAGCCGCGTGCTCGCCGGCCGCGCGCCGGAGCCGAGCGGCGTCCTCTCCCGAGGCCGAGCTGCTTCGCCAGGGTCGAACGCTGCTCGGAATAGTTCGGCGCGGTCAACGGGTGGTCTCCCGCGAGGCCCCAGCGTTTCAAATAATCCTCGGCGCTGAGCCCGTGCCGCGTCGTCAGATGCCGCCGCAACATCTTGCCCTTCCAACCGCAATCGAGACAGGTCACCGAGTCGCGCTGCACCGAGCGCCGCACCGGCACTGCGGGTATCAGAGCCGCCGGCGCCTCCGTCGTCTGGCCGAGCCCGGCGATCGTGCGATGCACCGAGGTGATCAACTCCGGGATCTGCTCCGGCGCTAGATTGTGATGCGAAACGTAACTGGCGATGATTTTCGCCACTTGACTTCTTGTTTCCCCGGCCATCCGCCGCCTCCCTGTTCCATTTGACTATACAAGGGGAGGTGGCGGCTGCCTAGGCGCAGTATTACCGCTGGATGTATGATTCTTGATGGAATCCTGACACCAAGATTAATCTCATGCCGCTAGGCGCTGTTTGCGGATCAGCGACAGTATTTCGGCGGCGGCGCGTGGAATATTGGTGCCCGGACCGTAGATCGCCGCAACGCCGGCTTTCTTCAGAAAATCGTAATCGGCGGGCGGGATGACGCCGCCGCAGACGACAAGGATATCGCCGGCGCCCTCCTTCTTCAGCGCTGCGATCAATGCCGGCACCAGCGTCTTGTGCGCCGCCGCCTGGCTCGACACCCCCACGATATGGACGTCGTTCTCGACCGCCTCGCGCGCCGCTTCCTCCGGCGTCTGGAAGAGCGGCCCGATATCGACGTCGAAGCCGATATCGGCGAAGGCGGTGGCGATCACCTTGGCGCCGCGGTCGTGGCCGTCCTGGCCCAATTTCACCACCAGCATGCGCGGCCGTGCGGCCCTCCTCGCGCGCGAAAGCATCGATCTCGCGCTGGATGCGGTGGAAGTTTTCGTCGTCGCGATATTGTCCACCATAGACGCCGCTGATCGATAGCGTCGCGGCATGATGCCGGGTGAAGGCGATTTCCAGCGCATACGAAATCTCGCCGACCGTTGCGCGCGCCCGGCTCGCCACGATCGACAGCTCGAGCAGGTTGCCCTTGCCCGATTTGGCCGCGTCGGTCAGCGCGGCGAGGGCCTTCGCGCATTTCTCGGCGTCGCGGATTTTCTTCACCCGGTTGAGCCGGGCGATCTGCGCGGTGCGCACCTTGTCGTTGTCGACATCGAGCAGGTGCACCTCGGTGGTGTCATCGGTCCGATACTTGTTGACCCCGACGATGACCTCCTCGCCGCGGTCGATCGCCGCCTGGCGCCGTGCCGCGGCGGCCTCGATGCGCAGCTTCGGCATGCCGCTCTCGACCGCCTTGGTCATGCCGCCGAGCTTTTCGACCTCGTCGATCAGCGCCATCGCCGCGGTGGCGATCGAATGGGTCAGGCTTTCGACGTAATAGCTGCCGCCGAGCGGATCGACGACATGGGGAATGCCGGTTTCCTCGGCGAGGATCAGCTGAGTATTGCGGGCGATCCCCATCGAAAACGGGGTCGGCAGCGCCAGCGCCTCGTCGAACGAATTGGTGTGTAGCGATTGGGTGCCGCCGAGCACCGCCGCCAGCGCCTCGATCGTGGTGCGGACGATGTTGTTGTGCGGCCCTTGCTCGGTAAGGCTCACCCCCGAGGTCTGGCAGTGTGTTCTGAGAGCTAGGCTCGCCTTGTTCTTCGGATTGAATGGCTCGATGAGACGCGCCCACAGCAGCCGCGCGGCGCGCAGCTTGGCGATCTCCATGAAGAAGTTCATGCCGATGCCGAAGAAGAACGACAGGCGTGGCGCGAACTCGTCGATATCGAGCCCGCGCGACAGCGCCGCGCGCACGTATTCGAGCCCGTCGGCGAGCGTGAACGCCAGTTCCTGCACTGAGGTCGCCCCGGCTTCCTCCATGTGATAGCCGGAGATCGAGATCGAGTTGAACTTCGGCATGTGCCGCGCGGTGTATTCGATGATGTCGGCGACGATCCGCATCGAGGGGCCGGGCGGGTAGATATAGGTGTTGCGGACCATGAACTCCTTGAGGATGTCGTTCTGGATCGTCCCCTGGAGCTGCTCCTGTTTGACCCCCTGTTCCTCGGCGGCGACGATGAACCCGGCCAGCACCGGCAGCACCGCGCCGTTCATCGTCATCGACACGCTCATCTTGTCGAGCGGGATGCCGTCGAACAGGATCTTCATGTCCTCGACCGAGTCGATCGCGACGCCAGCCTTGCCGACATCGCCGTGACGCGCGGGTGGTCGCTGTCGTAGCCGCGATGGGTCGCGAGGTCGAAGGCGATCGAGAGCCCCATCTGCCCGGCGGCGAGATTGGCGCGGTAGAACGCGTTCGAACTCCTCGGCGGTCGAGAACCCCGAATATTGCCGCACCGTCCACGGCCGGTTGGCGTACATCGTCGCGCGCGGGCCGCGCAGATAGGGCGGCGCGCCTGGCACCGCCTCGCGGAACGGGAACCCTGCCGCCGCGATGTCCTCAAGGTCGGCCTCGGTGTAGAGCGGCTTGACGGTGATCCCTTCGGGTGTCGCCCAGTCGAGCCCGGCGACCGGCTTGCCGCGCAGTTCGGCCTCGGCCAGCTTCCGCCAGTCTTCAGCGATCTTCGACGATTTGCCGCGCTTCGCCATGCGCGGATTATAGGGCCGCTTGCGACCGTCCGTCCAATTCCCGCCTTGGGCGCATTCCCAGCACAATGCGAAGGCCGGCCATCGCTTGGCTCGAAATTTGATTTAGATCAAAGCCGGTCCAGCTGAAGCGACGCATTGGATGCACTGAAGAACCCGGGCTCATCATTGACGCTAAATCGGTCGGGGATTATAGTTAGAATTATTCTAATATGAGGCTCCCATGGCAGATGAAGGCAAATGCCCGTTCACCGGCGCCCGCGGACCTTCGAACCGCGACTGGTGGCCGAACCAGCTCGATCTTCGGGTTCTCCACCAGCACTCCGCGCAATCAAATCCGATGGGCGAGACGTTCGACTACGTCAAGGAGTTCAACAGCCTCGACCTGAATGCCGTGATCAAGGACCTGCACGCCGTGATGACGAACTCGCAGGATTGGTGGCCGGCCGATTTTGGCCACTACGGCGGGCTGTTCATCCGGATGGCGTGGCACCTTGCCGGGACCTACCGCATCGGCGACGGTCGCGGCGGTGGCGGTGCCGGCCAGCAGCGCTTCGCGCCCCTCAACAGCTGGCCGGATAACGCGAACCTCGACAAGGCGCGCCGGCTGTTGTGGCCGATCAAGCAGAAATACGGCCGAAAGATCTCCTGGGCCGACCTGATGATCCTTGCGGGCAACGTCGCCCTCGAGTCGATGGGCTTCAAGACGTTCGGTTTTGGCGGTGGGCGCGAGGAGGTCTGGGAGCCCGACAACTACATCTATTGGGGCCCGGAGGGCAAGTGGCTGGCGGACGAGCGCTACAGCGGTGACCGCGATCTGCAGAATCCTCTCGGCGCCGTGCAGATGGGGCTGATCTACGTCAATCCGGAGGGACCGAACGGCAATCCGGACCCGGTCGCCGCGGCGCGGGATATCCGCGAGACCTTTGCGCGTATGGCGATGAACGACGAGGAAACCGTCGCGCTGATTGCCGGCGGCCACACCTTCGGCAAGGCCCACGGCGCGGGCGACGCGTCGCTGGTGGGTCCGGAGCCGGAAGCCGCCCCGATCGAGGAGCAGGGTCTCGGCTGGAAGAGCGGGTTCGGCACCGGCAAGGGCGCTGATGCGATCACCGGCGGCCTGGAAGTCATCTGGTCGCAAACGCCGACAAAGTGGAGCAACCACTTCTTCGGGAACCTGTTCGGCTACGAATGGGAGCTGACCAAGAGCCCGGCCGGCGCCAAACAGTGGCGCGCAAAGGGCGCCGAGGCCACGATCCCCGACGCTTTCGACCCGTCGAAGCGTCACGTGCCGACCATGCTGACGACCGACCTCTCCTGCGGTTCGACCCGGCTTACGAAAAGATTTCGCGCCGGTTCTACGAGCATCCCGACCAGTTCGCGGACGCGTTTGCCCGGGCGTGGTTCAAGCTGACGCACCGCGACATGGGCCCGATCGCGCGCTATCTCGGCCCGCTCGTTCCGAAGGAACATCTGCCGTGGCAAGACCCGATCCCCGCCGTGGATCATCCGCTGATCGGGGAGCAGGACGTCGCCGCATTGAAGGCGAAGATTCTCGCCTCCGGCCTGTCCGTTTCCCAGCTGGTCGCGATGGCTTGGGCGTCGGCGTCGACGTTCCGCGGCTCCGACAAGCGCGGCGGCGCGAACGGTGCGCGCATTCGCCTCGCGCCGCAAAAGGATTGGGACGTCAACCAGCCGGCTCAGCTGGCGAAGGTGCTGCAAACACTCGAAGCGATCCAAAGCGAGTTCAACACGTCGCAGACCGGCGGAAAGAAGGTCTCGCTTGCCGACCTTATCGTTCTCGGCGGCTGCGCGGCGATCGAGAAAGCCGCGAAGGGCGCCGGACACGACGTGAAAGTTCCTTTTACACCGGGGCGCATGGATGCCGACGCAGGAGCAGACCGACGTCGACTCCTTCGCGCCGCTCGAACCGACCGCCGACGGGTTCCGCAATTATCTCCGCGGCACGCAGCGCTTGTCCGCTGAGGAGCTGCTGGTAGATCGGGCGCAATTGCTGACGCTGACCGCGCCCGAGATGACGGTTCTCGTCGGCGGCCTGCGCGTCCTGGGCGCCAATGCCGGGAAGTCCCCGCACGGCGTCTTCACCAAGCAGCCAGAGACGCTGACCAACGACTTCTTCGTCAACCTGCTCGACATGGGCACAGAGTGGAAGTCGGTTGCCGGCACTGAGGGCGTGTACGAGGGGCGCGACCGCAAGACGAGCGAGGTCAAGTGGACTGGCACCCGCGTCGATCTGATCTTCGGTTCGCACTCGCAGCTTCGCGCGCTGGCGGAGGTCTATGCCTGTGCTGAACTCGAAGGAAAAGTTTGTGAAAGACTTCGTCGCGGCGTGGAGCAAGGTGATGAACCTCGATCGCTTCGATCTCGCCTGATGCTCAGCGACCCGGCGTGATCGGGGCGATGTCGGGGCCGATGCGCAGTGTGATGAAGCCGGCCGTGCCGCCGGCGTCGTCGCGCCCCAAGCCGAGGCGCAGCTTCAGTTCCGTGCCGTCGCTGGTCTTGCCGCCGAACTGAACGCCGCCGCCGCTGGCAAGCTTGGTGAGGTCGGCGGTCAAGGCGTCCTTGTCGACATACAGGTAGAAATGCACGTCGGGGCTGGACACAAAGGCAAAGCGCTTGCCGAGCTTGATCGCCGGCGAGGGCAGCCCGAACCCGGCGATCAGATCGACGGGCGCGATCCCCGAGACATTGCCCGCGGAGTCGACCTTCCCGGCGGAGGCCGGGCCGCCGGTGACAAAGTTGCGCTGCACGGCGGGCAGATCGGACCAGGCCAAGGTCGGCCCGGCAAGACGCAGCAGGGCGTATATCGTGTCCCACCCGCCGGGCTGCAGCGCATCTGAAAAAATGTCCGCCAACCCCTCTCTGGCCTGCGGATTCCTTAGCGCGGCCATGCCGACGGCGCTGCAGGCGTTGCAAAGCAGGGTGTCGTCGAGATTGGGCAGCGTCAGGCCGCGCGTCTGCGAGTCCGAGCTCATCACTGACCAGCCCGGCAAATGCAGGCTTGTCAGCTCGGTGTATGTCCGCGAGGGCGTATAGCCGAACGACAGGGAAGTGGGGGTTGGAGGAGATGACATCGTCGCTCTCTCCGCATTCGATCGGGCCAGCCGAGTTGATACTCCGGTCGCGCCGGTCTGTGAACCGCACTCGATTGCAAGTTGATCTAGTCTGTGATGGCAGCCGGGGCGCGACGCAGCGAATGGCGCAGCACGATGGCCGCTGGTCAGTAGGAGCACCGCGCCGGCTTGGTGCGCCGCGGCGAGCGGGATCGGCACGACCAGCAGCAGGGTCGAAATGCCGAGCGAAAGTTGCAGCAGCGCGGCCGCGAGCAAGCGCGTGCAGCGCCAGCCGTGTCGGGCGGGGAAGGGCGCCGCGTTGGCCCGCAGCCCACAGCCCGAGGATCGCGGCGACCGTGGTCATCGCCAGGATGCGGTGGTCGAACTGCACCGCGGCGAAATTCTCGAACCAGTTGCGGACGAACGGTGCGAGTTGCGCATACCCCGCCGGGACAAAGCTCCCATCCATCAGCGGGAAGGTGTTGTAGGTGAGCCCCGCGTTGAGCCCGGCGACAAATCCGCCGGCGACGATCGTCAGGCTAACGAGGCACAGAGCACGGCCTCGCTGCCGTGCCGCAGCCCCCACCCCAACCCTCTCCCGCTGGCGGAGAAGGGGGCCGCGTCGAGAGCCGAAAGTTCACCTGCTTGACCCGTGAGGCGGGTGGGGCGCAGCAACCCCAGCGCCGTCCACAAGGTCGCGGCGTAGATCACCAGCGCCAGAGCAAGGTGCGCGGTAAGCCGGTACTGGCTAACCTCGATCCGGTCGGCGAGGCCGCTCTCGACCATGTACCAGCCGAGCGCGCCTTGGCACCCGCCGAGCGCGAAAATCCCCGCCAGCGGCCAGGTCAGCCGACGCGGGATGCGGCGCCGCACCAGAAAATACAGAAACGGCAGCAGATAGACGAAACCGATCAGCCGGCCCCACAGCCGGTGCGCGTATTCCCACAGGTAGATCGTCTTGAAGTCGGCGAGGCTCATCCCCGCGTTCAGCAGCTTGTATTGCGAGGTCTGCTGGTATTTGGCGAATTCGGTCTGCCAGTCGGCGGCCGAGAGCGGCGGCATCGCGCCGGTCACCGGCTGCCACTCGGGGATCGACAGCCCCGACCAGGTCAGCCGGGTCACGCCGCCGATCACCACCATTGCGAAAATCATCGCGCAGCAGACGAGCAGCCAAATCGCGACGGGGCGCAAATCTGCGTCCGCCGCTCCCCTCGATCGCGCCGTTGCGAGGCTCGCCGAAACCATTTGCGCCTAATGCCGCCCGCCCGAGGCCGGGACGATGTGAGGAAACCGCCGCGGCCGGCCATTGCCTTGCGCGACCTTTACCGAATGCAGCTCGCCGTCGATGTTCTTGCGCCAGAAATCCAGGAACTTGCTGAGCTCGGGAAACTCAGGCGCGATATCGAATTTCTGCCAGATGAAGGTCTGCAGCGTCTCGGGCTCGTCGGGCAGCCGGTAGATAATCTGGGCCGTGGTGAGCCGGTATCGGCTCGGGTCGGGTTGACCGGTCACGATCGGGTCTCTCGCTCTTCGCTCCACAAGCATGGCGCGGCAAACGCGGGCGGGGCAACGACGATCATGCCGCAGCCATCGCGTCGAGGCAGCCTTGTAGGATGTAGGCGGCGGCGACCTTGTCGACAATCTCGGCGCGGCGCTTTCGGGTCATGTCGGCGGCGATCATCTCGCGGGTGACCGCGGCGGTCGACAGGCGCTCGTCCCACAGCAGCGCCGGCAGGTCGCGCAATGCGAGCAGGTTGCGCGCGAAGGCGCGTACCGACTGGGTGCGCGGGCTATCGCGCCCGTCGAGCGCCAGCGGCAGGCCGATCACGACGCCGCCGATCCCGTGCTTGTCGATCAGATCGAACAGCGCCGCCATGTCGTCGCGAAACCGCCGGCGGCGGATCGTGTCGAGCGGGCTGGCGATGACCAGCCGCGTATCCGAAAGCGCTAGGCCGATCGTCTTGGTGCCGACATCGAGCCCGATCAGCCGCGCGCCGGGCGCGACCGCCGCCTTCAGCGCCGCGGGGTTGTCGAGGAGCATGCCCGATGATAGCGTGCGCCGTGGGACTTTGACTCCCGCTTTTGCCGCGAAAGACTTGAGATTCATGGCGTTGGACAAGGCCACCGTGGCGCGCATCGCCACCCTGGCGCGCATTCGCGTCGCCGAGGACGAGCTCGAACCGCTCGCCGCCGAGCTCTCCGGCATCCTCGATTGGGTCGAGCAGCTGATGGCGGTCGACACCGAGAACGTGCCGCCGATGACCAGCGTCGCCGAGATCACCTTGCCGATGCGCGACGACGTCGTGACCGACGGCGGCAACCGTGATGGCGTGCTGGGCAATGCGCCGCGCGCCGCCAAGGGCTTCTTCGCCGTGCCCAAGGTGGTCGAGTGACCGGCCTTACCGACCTGATCGCTGACCGAAGCGCGCGATGGGCTGAGGGCAAAGAAATTCTCTGCCCGTGAGCTTGCGGCCGCGTTCAACGATGCGGTCGAAAAGATCAAGCCGCTCAACGCCTATATCACCACGACCCCGGAGCGCGCGCTGGAGATGGCGGCTGCCTCCGACGCGCGGCTGGCGAAAGGCGAGGCGGGCGCGCTCGAAGGCATCCCGCTCGCGATCAAGGATCTGTTCTGCACCAAGGGGGTGCTGACCACCGCCGCCTCGCACATCCTCGACGGCTTCACCCCGCCTTACGAGTCGACCGTCACCGAGAAATTGTGGGCGGCGGGCGCGGTGATGCTCGGCAAGACCAATCTCGACGAGTTCGCGATGGGCTCGTCGACCACCACCAGCTATTACGGGCCGACCGAGAACCCGTGGCGGCGGCCCGGTGACAACCGGCCGCTGGTGCCGGGCGGCTCGTCGGGCGGCTCGGCGGCGGCGGTGGCGGCGCATGCCGCGCTCGGCGCGACCGGCACCGATACCGGCGGCTCGATCCGCCAGCCGGCCAGTTTCACCGGCATTGTCGGGCTGAAGCCGACCTACGGCCGCTGCTCGCGCTGGGGGGTGGTGGCGTTCGCCTCCTCGCTCGACCACCCCGGGCCGATGACCCGCACGGTGCGCGACGCGGCGATCATGCTCGGCGCTATGGCCGGGCATGACCCGCGCGATTCGACCTCCGCGCCGGTGCCTGTGCCCGATTACGAAAAGGCGCTGACCGGCGACATTCGCGGCCTCAGGGTCGGCATTCCGCAAGCGAATACCGGGTCGAGCGGCATGTCGAGCGAGAACGAGAGCGCTGTGGCAATCGGGCATCGACTGGCTGAGAGCCGCCGGGCGCCGAGCCGGTCGAGATTTCGCCTGCCGACCACCAAATACGCGCTGCCGGCCTATTACGTCATCGCCCCGGCCGAGGCGTCATCGAACCTCGCGCGCTATGATGGGGTGAAATTCGGCCTGCGCGTCGAGGGCGACAGCCTCGACGACATGTACGAAAAGACCCGCGCCGCCGGGTTTGGCGCCGAGGTGCGCCGCCGCGTGCTGATCGGCACCTATGTGCTGTCGGCCGGGTATTACGACGCCTATTACCTAAAGGCGCAGCGGGTGCGCACCCTGATCGCCCGCGACTTCGCCGCCGCGTTCGAGCGCTGCGACTGCATCCTGACCCCGACCGCGCCGTCCGCCGCCTTCGCCATCGGCGAGAAGAGCCGACGACCCGGTCGCGATGTATCTCAACGACATCTTCACGGTGCCGGCCGACCTCGCCGGGTTGCCGGCGATCTCGGTGCCCGCCGGCCTCTCCGAAGGCTTGCCGCGGGGCTGCAGATCATCGGCCGCGCCTTCGACGAGGCAACCGTGCTGCGCGTCGGCCACGTGCTGGAGACCGCCGCCGCTTTCACCCACCGGCCGAGCTTCCTGGCCGGAGGCTGAATCGTCGGGTGAATTTCGGCGCGTTTGCGGAGCTGGCGCAGCGCACGCCCGGTACCGGATGCACGGCCTGGAAAACCCCGTCGCTGTGTGCCACCGTAAGCGCGAGATAATTCGGAGGTGTGCGATGAGTCAGCTTGAGGTCGCCGACACCAACGTCACGGCGGACGCGCACGACGGTACGGTGGCCTATGTGCCGCCGCTGCAGCGCACGGCAGGGCAGCCAGAACCCATCGCCGCGCATGGCGGGCTGTCCTACATGTCGTTCGACCGGGACGGCGATGCGGGAACCGCCGTGGCGCTTGACGACGCGCTGGCGGAGATCGCCTCGGGCGAGAGCCAACGCCTTACCGACATGATCGACAAGGCGCCGCCGGGGCCGATCAAGACCAAATGGGGTGTCGCGTTCCGCAGCTACGACGAGTGCGTGGAGTACATCCGCCAGTCGAACAGCATCAAGGCCCCGCCGGGCGGGGTGGCGCTGCCGCTGCCCTATACCGTCTACGAGCGGCCGAGCTATTCGGTGGTGCCGTCCAACGCCATCTGGCGGGACCCGGCGCGCGCCGAGACAGCGGCGATCCTGCGCACCAACGAGCGGGGTGGTAAACAACGCCGCGACCTCTATTTCCCGCAGGTGCTGCGCGATGCGCGGCGCATCGGCGAATACTATCCGGGCCTCTCGCCCAGCAGCCCCGAATGCATGGACAAACTCGGCCTGTCGCTGGCCCACCTCGAGTCCAAATGCACGAACATCTACGATGCGGCAGAGGTGGAGCGGGTGTACTACCCGGAGATCGAGAAGCTGCTGCTCGACTTCTTCCCGGACGCGACCGACGCGCTGGTCTACAACCACGACGTCTTTGACAAGGACTACAAGGGCGACCGCACCGAGGACCAGGACGGCAAGAACCCTGGCGTCAATGCCAATTACGCCAACCTCGTCCACAACGATTTGAACGACAACAGCGGCCGGGTGCGCTGCCGCGAGCTGCTGACCAGGAACCTGCGGAATTTCGGGCGCCAGCAGCACTACACCGAGGAAGAAGCCGACGCGAAGATGTCGCGGCGGTTCATGTCGATCAACCTCGCCAGGCCGATCGAGACGATCGAGCAATTCCCGTTCGTGCTCTGCGCCTGGCCGTCTTTCGCCGACCAGCCCTACATCACCAACTACCGCATCTACGACGACCGCGTCGGCGAGACCACCCGCTTCACCTACCGTCCCGACCACGAGTGGTACTGGTTCCCTCGCCAGACGCCGACCGAGGTCTCGATGCTCAAATGCTACGACTCGGTGACCGACGGCTCGGTCTCGCGCTGGTCGTTCCACACCGCCTGCATCGATCCGAACGTGCCGCTGACCGCCCCCTGCCGCAAGAACGTGGTCGTCCGGTCCTACGTCTTCTTTTAGCAGGGCGACATTAGGGCGGCCGGCAGAGGGGGATTGGTGCGAACTGTTCGGCGATAGCGCCTCGAGACTGAGGCGCTGTCGCCACCCTTGATCTGAACGTATCATGAACTTACATGCTGTTATCCGCCTGAAGCCGCTTCGCTATGAGCGCCATCCGGCAGGTCGAGTCTGTTGGCAGACCCCTTACCCAGGAAGTCCGCTTGCCGCTTGTTTTCGGCCTGTTTCCACCGCCTGTTATCCCCCTGTTATCGGGAAGTAAATTGTGATAAATCAATGGGTTAGTCCTGATCTTTTTTCGTCGCGCACGCGTGCGCGTGAGGGGACGGCCGCATGATCCAAGGCCGCACCGGCGAATGGGAGATCGTCATCGGGCTTGAGGTCCACGCGCAAGTCGTGGCCAAGGCCAAGCTGTTCTCCGGAGCCGCGACCGATTTCGGCGCCGAGCCGAACACGCAGGTCTCGACCGTCGATGCCGCGTTCCCCGGCATGCTGCCGGTGATCAATCGGCATTGCGTCGAGCAGGCGGTCAAGACCGGGCTCGGCATCGACGCCGAGATCAATCTGACGAGCGTCTTCGACCGCAAGAACTACTTCTATCCCGACCTGCCCGCCGGATATCAGATTTCGCAGTACCAGCAGCCGGTGGTTGGACGCGGCCGGGTCACGCTCGACATGCCGGACGGCTCGGCCCGCGAGATCGGCATCACCCGGCTGCATCTGGAGCAGGACGCCGGCAAGAGCCTGCACGACCAGAGCCCGCGCGAGACCTATGTCGACCTCAACCGCGCCGGCATCGGGCTGATGGAAATCGTCTCCGAGCCCGATCTGCGCTCGGCCGAGGAAGCCGGCATCTACCTGCGCAAGCTGCGCTCGATCCTCAGATATCTCGGCACCTGCGACGGCAACATGGAGGAGGGCTCGCTGCGCTGCGATTGCAACGTCTCGGTGCGCAAGCCCGGCGCCCCGTTCGGCACGCGCTGCGAGATCAAGAACCTCAATTCGGTGCGCTTCGTGATGCAGGCGATCGAGATCGAGGCGC
The DNA here is from genome assembly GCA_963773625.1 of uncultured Alphaproteobacteria bacterium. Classification (GTDB taxonomy): domain Bacteria; phylum Pseudomonadota; class Alphaproteobacteria; order ATCC43930; family CGMCC-115725; genus DATARH01. Next base: position 52,403 of record CAVZCJ010000002.1, read on the forward strand.
GCCGGCAGATCGAGATCATCGAGGACGGCGGCAAAATCGCCCAGCAAACCCGGCTCTTCGACAGCGCGCGGGGCGAGACTCGGCCGATGCGCTCGAAGGAAAACGATTTCGATTACCGCTATTTCCCCGACCCCGACCTGTTGCCGCTGGTGCTCGATCCCGAATGGGTTGCGAAGCTCAAAGCGGAACTGCCCGAACTGCCCGACAAGAAACGGGCTCGGTTCGTCGCCGATTACGGTTTGGGCGTCGAGGAAGCGGGCGTGCTGGTCGCTGAACGCGCGACCGCCGAATTTTTTGAGGAAGTCGCCAAGGACCGCGATCCGAAGGCGGCGGCGAATTGGGTCACTGGCGATCTGTTCGGCGCTCTCAACAAGAAGGGGCTCGGAATCGAGGAGTCGCCGGTCTCGGCGGCGCAGCTCGGCGGGCTCATCGACCTGATCGCCGACAGCACCATCTCCGGCCGCATCGCCAAGGATGTCTTCGCCGAGATGGTCGAGACCGGCGCGGACCCGGCGGCGATTGTCGAGGCCAAGGGCCTGCGCCAGGTCACCGACACCGGCGCGATCGAGGCCGCGGTCGATGCGGCGCTCGCCGCCAACCCGGCTCAGGTCGCGCAATACGCCACCAACCCAAAAGTGCTCGGCTTCTTTGTCGGCCAGGTGATGAAGGCGACCCAGGGCAAGGCCAACCCGGCTCTCGTCAACGAGCTGCTAAGGAAAAAACTGGGCGGCTCTGCGTAGCGCGCCGGTTGTGCTGAGAATTGGCGTTTAGCGGGCCTGCGCGCCGGCCTGCGGCCGGGCAAGCCGCGTAACGCCATGCTCCCGCAACGCCATTCGCGCCTTCACCAGCTTTCGCGCCATCTCGGTCTTCTGAATGACCAGGAGCGGCGCGATCCGCTCGGCGATCGGGCCCAACCGCTCGCGGGTCGCGAGCGCTGAGCCGCGCCAGTTCGTCTTCCATGAACAGTGCGTGGGCAAGGTGCAGGTAAAAGATGTGTTCCTCGGCAATCAGCCTGTCGATCGGGTCTGCGGCGCGTTCAACTCCCACACTGAAGGATAAATTGTGGTCGTGAACTCGGTAGCGGATCAGCGGCTCGCGGATGAACCGCACACCTTTCGCCAGATAGGCGTAAAACGGCATGACAATATCGCTGGCTTGCAGGTGCTCGGGCGCCCACCCGAATTCGTCGTAGAGCGCCCGCTCGAAGCCCATGGCGACACCGAAGCAGGCGGTATTGCTGCCGTCGCGCGCCAGCGTCTCGAAGCTCTCGTCGCACTGAGCCGCGGGATGGCAATGGATGCGGTTGAGCGACCTTGATTGGGCATCGATATAGCTGGCGTTGACGGTGACGAGCGAGACGTGCTCGCGTTGCCAAACTTCCACCATCCGCTCCACAAGCTCGCGCGCCGCGATATCGTCGCCGGCGACGCGCACGACGAATTCGCCGTGGGCCTCCTCCAACCCTCTGATTGTGTTACCGCGAAAACCGAGGTTGCGCGGGTTTCGGATGACCCGGACCTCGTCCCGGCGATCATGATGGTCGAGTTCTCGGGTGAGCGCCTGCCACGTGCCGTCGGGCGACGCATCCTCGAGAATGAGGATTTCGAGCGGCCGGTATGTCTGCGCCAGAATTGCCCGGACGGCCTCGGCGACAAAGTGTTCGTGCCGGTAGGTGAGCAGCAGGACGGTGACCAGGGGAGAGGAGGCCAAGCCAGGCGCCGCTATTGTCTTGGCTCAGAGCGGATCAGTTTGCAGATCCCCGGCAGATTGCGGTGGCGCTCGGCGTAATCCATGCCATAGCCAACGACAAACACGTCCGGGACCTCGAACCCCTCGTAGCGGATCTCGACCGGCCGCGCGCCGGGAACCTGCTTGCGGAGGAGGGCGCACACGTCGAGGCTCGCCGGCCCGAGGCCGCGCAGCTCGGCCAGGATCGTGCCGATCGTCAGCCCGGTATCGACGATGTCCTCGACGAGGATCACGTGATGGCCGCGCACATCGAGGCCGCTCTTGTCACGGATCAGCACCGTGCCGGAGGAGCGCGTTTGGTCGCGATAGGACGACGCGCCGATGAAGTCGATAACGTACGGGATCGTGATTTGGCGCATCAAATCCGCGGCGAAGACCGTTGCGCCCTTCAGCACGATGACGAGCGTCAGAGGGGACGCCCCGATGGTCCCGCTCGATTTGCCGGGCAAGCTCGCCGACCCGTTCGCGAATTTGGTCCGCCGAAATCAGCGGCTCGAGGCGTTCGCTCAATCGCGGCGATAGGGATAGCAGCGCGCGCGATCGAGGGTCATCGCGTAATGTTCCGCCAGCACCCGAATCGCATCTCCCTGTTCGGGGTAGGGGTCGGCATTGCCGGGTCCGACGATGATCGGGCGAAAGCTGCGGTCGTCCTTGCCGCCTGGCGGCAGCATCGCCGTCGCCAGTGGCGTGCCGTCATCAGCGCGCAGCGTGAGGAATAACGGCATCTCGCGTTGGACATGCGCCTTCAGCCCTATCTCCTGCTCGAAGAACACCTTCGAGATCGGCTGAAAGCTTGCGGCGGCCTTTTCCCGCTCCTTGCGGAAATATTTCTCGACCGCGTGGTGCATCATCTCCGATTCGGCGGCCGCCTCGGCTTCGGTCTCGATACGAAACCAAGTCTTGCTGTCGGGAGCATCGCAAACGTACCGCATGCTTCCTCCACAATCGCTGCCGTCGGGGAACCGGGTGGCGATTGGCGCGAGCGAGTGACAAGAGGAAATCCGAGGTTGCAGGGCGAGTCAACACCCAGGCGGCCTAACTCCCCTGATATCTCACGCGAACGCGGTCGCCTCTCATTTTACATTGCAAATTGCAGACACCGACCGTCGGGCAGATCCGTGATTAGCTATAAAAGTCGCGGATCTCTGCCGATCTCGGCAGAGATGGTTAACGCGGCGGAAGCGGTACGACAAATGAACCAGCATAGGGGCAGACCAATGCACGGAGCCCACGATGCTGTTTTTCTCGAACTCAATGCCAATCCCGCCCTTCGCCGGTCTCGATGATGCTGTTGTCGCTCAATCGCCGGGCCGCCGCTTTGCCTTTCTGATGACGCCGTTTCGCGACGTCGATGATCGTCCCTTCTTGAAAGCGCGGGCGAATCGCGCCGAAAAGCGCGCCGAGCGTGCCGCTAGCGACGCCGAGCTCGACGGCCGCCGCTAGGGGAGGGACGTGTCGGCGGCTGTGGCGATGCTGCCTCGGCCGCTGGCAACTCGGTCCATTCGCGCCATAGCGCCATCAGCGCGGCCATCGTCGCCGGGCCGAGGAACAGGCCGATAATTCCGAGTGTCTCAAGGCCGCCGAGCAATCCGAGCAAGACCCATATAAATGGCAGCCTCGCCGATCCGCCGATCAAAACTGGCCGCACGAAATGGTCGGCGATGAAGACGACGATACTGCCCGCGACGAAGATGACGATCGCCGCCAGCATCTTGCCCACCGACACCATGTACAGCGATGCAATCGTATAGATGAGCGGCGCGCCGAACGGGATTACCGCCAGCACGCCGGTCACCGCCCCAACCGAGGCAGGGTACGGCAGCCCGACAGCAATGTAGACGATCCCCAGCACCACACCTTCGGCAAGCCCGACAAGCACCAGCCCAACCACGGTCCCATGTACGGCCGCGATCATGTGGGCGCCGATTTGTTCTCCGCGTACCCCGATGACACGGTCGCTGAGGTCGCGCAATTGCTTGGCGAGCGTGCTGCCGTCGCGAAACAGGAAAAACAGCCCCAAGAGCGTGAACAAGAACGTCACGAAGCGATGAATGACTTCGCCGGTGTGTTCGCGCGCCGACTGCGCGGCGAATTGGTTGACCCGTCCGAACAGCTCTTGCGCCATGGTTGGGTCAGCAAGATTGGTGTGCCACCACTCGGCGATAGACGAGCCGACGATCGGCAGATCGGCGATGACGCTTGGAACTTCGATGCCCTGATGTCGCGCGGCGGCGATCATCGGGAAAATCAGCCGCATCTCATGGGCGATGGCGAGGCCCAGCAGGATTATTGGCGCCGCGAAAACCACTGCGACTATGATTGTGACCAGCAGGGGAACCGCGACTCGGCCGCTCGGCCAGGAAACAGGTGTTGGATTCGGACGTAAAGCGGCCACAGGGCGATCGACAGCACCACTGCCCAAGCGAGCGCGGGAAGGAAGTCGTGCAGGATCCACAACCCGGCGAGCACAAACCCGGTCGCCAGCACCAGCCGCGCTCGAAGTTGCGATGTCGATGGTGGTGGCGGGGCAGGATCGGAAGACTGTCGCCGTCATTGTTCCTCGCGCGTCTTCGGGTCAATCTAGCGAAGCTGCCGGTGCGACCGCATCCTTTCGAGCGAAATCATCGGTGCGCGTTGGTGCTTGCTTAGTCCTCGCGCGCGCCGCATTCGCCCGGTCTTGCTCGGTATGGCCGTCGGGAATAGGCTGGCAACTGTCGGTTCCGCTCGATCCCGGGCAGAGCGGGTGAACGTTTCGGCGTGATTGCGCCGGCGGTAAATGATGGAGCGAAGGCAATGGCATACAGTCTTGAGGAGATGTCGGGCGAAATGCACCGAATCATCGCGGCCGATCCAGGTCCGGAAGGTCGAAAGAAGGTTTGCGCGTTGGTGCAAAAGGCATGCTCGGACAATGACTTTGTCACCAAATACCTGCCGGCCGACGGTCCGGAACGTAAGATCCTCTACGAGGATCCCGAGTTCGGTTTCTGCATTCTCGCGCACGTTTATCACGGCGCCAAAGAGAGCGCGCCTCACGATCACGGCCCGACCTGGGCGATCTACGGCCAAGCGGTTGGCGAAACGGTGATGAGCGATTGGGATAAGATCGCCCCAGCGAGCGAGAGTGAGCCTGGCAAGGTTCGTTTGCGTCGTGAATACACGCTGACCCCGGGTATGGCCTATGTCTACAACGAAGGCGATCTGCATTCGCCGCGCCGCGCCGATTCGACTCGGCTGATTCGTATTGAAGGGCGCGACGTTACAAAAATCCGGCGATTCGCCTACGAGCGCGCCGCTTAGCGAGGAAGATCGCGGGCGGCGGAAACGCCGCCCCTGCCTCGCGAGTTTCCGCTCGCTGGGCTGGTCATAGAACCGCGGACTCGGCGGTCGTAAGAACATCCGGCGCTCGTCGATTTTTTCTAGGACGCTGGACGCACGAAATCGAAGGCATCCCGGGGGGATGCCTTCGTCTCGTTTGTCGTGAGCAGGCGGCGGCCGAAGCCGCCGCCAATCCGACTTAGCCTTCGACCACCGTGACACGACGGTTGCGCGGCTCACGCACGCCATCGGGCGTCGGCACGGCAAGATCGTTCTCGCCACGGCCGGAAACGGCCATCGCTGCCCACGGCACGCCCATGCGGGCGAGGATGTGGCGAACGTTCATCGCGCGGCGAACCGACAAGCGCTGATTGTAGCGCACCGAGCCGGAGGTATCGGTATAGCCAGTAATCTGCACGGTGACGACACCGCCAGCTTTGAAGGTGTCCGCGGCCTGCTTCAGGATCGCTATACCCTGCGGGCCGACCCAGGACCGGTTCCAAGCAAAGTAAACGGTGAAGACCTTGGCCGCCGGTGGGGGCGGCGGGGGCGGCGGCGGCGCGGGCGCCGGCACCGGCGCGCATGCCGCCATGATCAGGAGCGAACAGAGGGCCAGGGCACGCTTCATCGGGTTCCTCCGATAGTTGAGAAGACACACCATATAATAAATCCTCGAATTATACTACTGGAAAGCGTGATTGGTTCAACCAGCCCTTCAATTCACTTCAACCGTCACGCTCGCCCGACCGCGCGCCGCATCAACATCGAGCTGATCGCCCGCTAGTAGAACGCCTTATAAGGCATTTGCGCGGACTATGCGAGCAAACCAATCGTAAGAAGCCTTTGGCACCCGCTTCAGAGTGACGCGGTCAACCGCGGCGAGGCCAAATTTCGCCGCGTAACCGTGCGACCACTCGAAATTATCCATGATCGTCCAGACGAAATAACCGCCAAGATTTGCGCCTTTTTCGATGGCGTGGTGGGCGGCGGCGATATGCGCGCTCAGGTAGCTCATCCGCTCGGCGTCCTCGATATGGCCGGCGGCATCTGGCCTCTCGCGGAAATAGGCGCCGTTCTCGGTGATATAGACACGGGGATTGCCATAATGATCGCGCAGATCCGCGAGTACCTCGACGAGACCGCCGGGATCGACGGGCCAGCCCATGCCGGTCAGCGGCATGTTCGGCGGATTCGCTCCCCAATTGGTGCCGACAAGCCCATTCGGGTCGGCCCGCTGATACATCGGCGAGTAGTAATTGACGCCGAGGAAGTCGACCTTCCGCTCGATTTCCAGGAGGTCATCCTTCTGCACCAGCTTGGCGAGATAAGGCTCTAGCAGCGTCGGGTAGCGGCCGTGAAAGAGCGGATCCAGAAAGCTGCGATTCCACAGCGCATCCCACATCGCGGCGGCGCCGCGGTCGGCGGTCGCGGTGCTCGCTGGCCGCACCGGCTGCAGGCTGAACACCGTTCCGATGTTGCGCACCGGGCCAAACGACTGCACCAGCAGCGCGGTCATGCCGCGCGCCTGGGCGAGGTTCTGGTGGTGGATCGCGGCGAACATCTTGTCCCGGCTCTTGAAGCCCGGCGCGTGTTCGCCGATCCCGTGCCCCATCACCGCATGAACCTGTGGCTCGTTGAAGAGCGCCCAGTGGGAAACCCGGTCGGCGAGCTTGCGGGCGACCGTCACCGCGTACTCGGCGAACCAGTTGACGATGTCGCGATTTGCCCAGCCACCTCGGTCCTGCAGTGCCTGCGGCAGATCCCAATGAAACAGACAGGCCCAGGGCGAGATGCCGGCGTCCAACGCGGCGTCGACGAGGCGACTGTAATAATCCAGTCCGCGCTGGTCGGGCTTGCCGGTACCATCGGGTAGCACCCGAGGCCAGCAGATCGAAAAGCGGTATGCCTTTAGCCCGGCCCGAGCGATGAGCGCGATATCCTCGGGATAGCGGCGGTAGCTGTCGCAGGCGAGCTCGGGCGTGCTGCCATCGCCGATCGCCCCGGGCTTGCGGGCGAAGGTGTCCCAGATGCTATCGGCCGTGCGATCGCCGCGCCCCTCGATCTGGCAGGACGAGGTCGCGGTACCCCAGACGAAGTCGGGCGGGAAGCGCAACGTCTCGGCGTCGGCCGACGCGGGCTTGAGAAGTCTCCCCGCGAGGGCTCCTGCGGCGGTTGCCTTCAACAGATCGCGGCGCTGCACGACGCCGGCTCAGCCGCCGACCGCGCCCTCGGTACCGACATAGACCGCGTAGAGCGAATGGCTCGCGGCCATGAACAAGCGGTTACGCTTGGTGCCGCCGAAGCAGAGGTTGGCGGCGCGCTCGGGTAGGCGGATCTGGCCGATCATCGCGCCGTCGGGCGCGAATACCGCGACCCCGTTCAGTTCCTCGCTCATTCCCCAGCCGCACCAGAGATTGCCATGCACGTCGCAGCGGAAGCCGTCAGGCGTGCCTTTGCCGAGATCGGCGAAATCGCGGCTGTTGGTCAGGCGATCGCCGTCGCCGACGACGTCGAAAACGCGGATCGCTCGTTGCGGTTGGGCGCGGGACTCAACCACATACAGGCGCGACTCATCGGGCGAGAAGCAAAGCCCGTTTGGGCCGCGAATATCGTCGGCGACGATCGTCACCCGGCCGGTGCGGCCGTCGATCCTGTATACACGCGTGACCGGGAGCTCCGGCTCGGCGCGATCGCCCTCATACTCGCCGCCGATGCCGAAGGGGGGGTCGGTGAACCACACGGAACCGTCCGATTTGACGACGACATCGTTGGGGGAATTGAGCGGTTTGCCCTCGTAGCGGTTGCACAGGACCGTGATTGTCCCGTCATGCTCGGTGCGGGTCACCTGACGGCCGCCATGCTCGCAGGTGATGAGCCGGCCCTGGCGGTCGCGGGTGTTGCCGTTGGCATTATTGGATGGCTTGCGAAAGACGCTGACCACGCCGGTTTCCTCTTCCCATTTGAGGATTCGGTTATTTGGGATGTCGCTCCACAGCAGGAAACGCCCGTCGCCGAACCACACCGGCCCTTCGCTCCAGCGGCAACCGGTATAGAGGCGCTCGACCGATGCGTTGAACGGCGGCCGGATCGATTCGAAGCGTGGGTCGAGAGTGATGATCGCGGGATCGGGATAGAGAAGGGAAGGCTGCCAGCCGGTTTCGCTCATCGTATGTGCCCCTGCTCGTTACGCGCTTGGCGCGAGCATGGAGCGTTTCGCGCAAGGCCTCAAGGTCTGGCGCGGCGAATACAGCGGCAGGATATTGGTTCCGCGCGAACGCGCCCTACATGGCGTTGGCGACGTTTTGAAAAGCCGAACTGACGGAACTGCCGACCGTGACAAGCACCGAGAACGCGGCGATGGAAATGAAGAATGCAACCATCGCGTACTCGATCGCGGTCGCGCCCTTCTCGCCCAGCCGTTCCTTGAGAAGCGTGCCCATGAATTTTCCGCCCCGGCACTGCCAGTAACGGTTGATAATGTGGAGGGCGCTGGTTGACGATTTATGAAGAAATACCAGGCACGAGCCCCGGAATGGTCGCCTGAGAGGGATAAAGTGAGGAATTTTGCATGACAGGGACAGTTTTGATGAGCGCGATCGCCTCGCACTCACCACGGATTGGCATCGAGGCCCAGGCGCCAGATTTTCTGCGCGGCGTCATCGCCGGCGAATACGCGATGGGGCGGGCGATCCATTCGCTCGAACCCGATGTGATCGTGCTGCAATCGGCGCATTGGGTGACGACCTTTACCTGGTACGTCACCTGCCAAGCGCGGCACCGCGGGGTTTGCGTCTCCGACGAGCTTCCCGACCTCATCCCGGGACAACCCTACGACCGGCCCGGCGATCCCGAATTCGGCGCTGCGCTCGTCGAGGCAATCAAGGCCAAGGGCCTGCTGGCTGGGCGCAACGACACGACGCATTATAAGTGGGACTACGGTACCTACGTCCCGCTGCAGTATCTCGATCCCCGGCAGCAAATACCGGTGGTGACGATGGGTACCTGCATCCTCGCCGATCTCGACGAATGCTACCGCGTCGGCACCGCCATCCGCGACGCGGCCGTCAACTCAGGCAAGCGGGTAGTCTTCGTCGCCAGCTCGGCGCTCTCGCACCGGCTGGTGCGCAATCCAGCGAGTTGGCCCACCGCAGAGGACCAAGCGCTCGACCGCGAGTTCCTCAGGCTGCTCCGCGACGGCCGCACCGGCGAGGCTCGGCAGTTCCTCGATGGCTTCGCCAAGCAAGCGCAGGTCGAGATGGGCGGACGGAATATCGCGACGATGCTTGGCGTGCTTGATGGCACCGCGGCGGGCCGGCAAAGCGGTGTTGAATATGGCGAGTATGGTCCGTCCTCGGGAGCCGGCCACACCAATTTCGCTATCCGTATTCAGTAAAGCGACATCGGCGCAAAATGCATCAGCCGCGGCGCCGGGTCATCGCGAACCCTCGCGGCTGACGATCCGGATTTCGACCGCCTCGAGCGGGTCGTCGCGCAGCGGCGCGAAGCAGACTTCGCCGTTGCGTGCCGCCGGCGCCGGGCCGCTGGCGAAAAAGGCGCCGCGATAGATAACGTCAAACCGGCCTCGCAGGTGCGGCGCGAGGCGGATCGCAAACCCGGTCAGCGGCAACCCCTGTCCACGCGTACCGCACAGTCTGCCGTCGGAGACCCACGGCGTCTCGCGCCCGCCCATACTGTACACCTTGTATTCAATCTCACCGCTGGAGATCGCTTCCAACGGGCGCACCGCCAGGGCTTCGATTCGCCGCCGGCTGCCGAGCCGCCCGGCCCATCCGCCGGCGGCGAACTGGCAGTCGCCCTCGCGCTCGATGTGAAGGATGATCGCGGTTCGCAGCGGCGGCGAGCCGGGCGCGGTCGGAACCTGGGCGTCGGCTTCGGCGGGCCGCAACTCGATGTTAGGCGGAAGCGCCGCCGCTCCGGGTGGGCCATAGCCGGTCACGAGGATATGACCGCCCGTTGCCGACGCGCGGAGTGTCACCGTGCCGCCCGCCGCGTCGATCCAGACCCCGCCGCCGTGCGCGCCGATCAGTTCGGTGGTCTCCCCCGCGCGGGACGGCGGCACCGCGACGAAGACCGCCGGCAACAACAGCCCACCGACATCCCGCACCGCTCCGCGCGACGCCGGGATTAACAGTCTGTGCAGTCCAGGTTCGATGGTCAGCAGTCGGGCTTCCGCTACGACGCTGACCGTTCCAGAGCCTTGGGATTTTGCCGGCGCGGCGCGGTCCGCTCGTGGGTCCTCCCGGCGTACCTCCGTAATCGGGGCACGCCTCTCAGCGGCGTGCTTCTTTTCCGGTCGGGCAGCCGTCTCGCTCTCGCCCTTCAATGGCGCAGACATGGTTCTCTTCGCCGGGATTACTCGCGCCGGCGCGGCCGGTTCGCGGCGCCTGACTGGATCGTTCTTCGTAGGCATTACTGGACTGCGCTGGCCTTGTCCCGATTTCCCGCGTCGTTCCATTCTGAAACGGGCCGGGCGGGTACCGCAACATGGTTTGGCGGATGGGGTGGGATTCGAACCCACGAGGAGCTTACACCCCTGCCGGTTTTCAAGACCGGTGCCTTCAACCGCTCGGCCACCCATCCGCGCGACGACTATCGTAACCGCACGTGAAGAATTGGTGGGTGCACAAGGACTCGAACCTTGGACCCGCTGATTAAGAGTCAGCTGCTCTACCAACTGAGCTATGCACCCCACCAGGCGCGAGCGGCGCGGAATATACGGGCAAGCGCCGCCAAGTCAAAGGCTTGGATCAGCGGCCCATCCAGGCCGCGACGCGCTGCACCACATCGGCCTCGATGCCCAGATAGCCGTGCGGCGACATCGCTTCGCACGGATCGGACTGGAGTTGGTGGCTTTCGACATAGATGATGTCCTTGCGCGGCGCGCGGGCGAGCGCGGCGAGAATTTGAGGCGCGAAGCCCGGGCCGGCGACCGGGCAGGTGTCGCCGCGGTTCGACACCACCAGCGCCGGCACGGCGATCGCGCCGAGATTGCTATCGAATACGGTTTCGCCCGAGGCACGGTTTGCCCCTGCCACCGATGAGGTCAGCACCACACCCGCGACCTTGCCCGGCAGGCTCGCCGCCCCGTTGGCGGCGGCGATCGAGCCCATGCTGGTGCCGACGAGCCAGATCGGTGCGCTCGTCCTGGTGCGGATGAAGTCGACCGCCCGGCCGATTGTCGCCGCATAGGCGGGGGTATGCCGCTGGCCCAACAGCGATGACGACGAGGCCAGCGTGGCGAAGGCGAAACCCTGGGCCAACCACAGCGATTGGGTACGCAGCAGGAAATTGCCGCCCAAACGGGTGAATTGGCCGGCGGGGGTGAAGGCCACGGCGCCATCGCCACCGGCGAAGACGAAGACGACCGCGCGCGGCGTTGCCGGGCCGTTATAGAGCAGCTGCGTGCCGCCGATGTCCTGGACGACGGCTTGCGCCATCGCCGGCGCCACGGCGATGGACATGGTCAACACAACAAAAGCGGTGCGGAGGGCGGTGATCGCGGCTTGTCTCATGGCATTCCCCCGAATTCGGCGGCCAATTCGCGCGTGGGTCCCGGAGCTAGACAGCTAACCGCATTCGCGATTGTCGCCCAAATTATACGACCACTACGGCGATTTCAGCGCCGGCCCGATCGCGCCAAGGAGTTGTTAGAGCCGGCCGTGGCAATGTTTGAATTTCTTGCCCGAGCCGCAGGGGCAGGCCGCGTTGCGCGGAGTGCCGGCCCATGGTGCGCGCGGGCCGGACGGTTGACCGCCGCCGCGCGGTGCCGGTCCGCCGTCGCCGCGGTGCTGGGTACGGGGAGGCGGCGGTGCGCCAGGAAACATGTCCATCCGCCCGCTGCCGGCATCGGCCATGGCGGGTTCGCGTTCATGCACCTCGGCGTATTGTCCGCCGCCCGACCGGGGGCGCGGGCCATCCATCGGCACATCATCGGGCGGCCCTCCGGGACCGGGTTGCGGCCCCGCGCCGCCGAGGAAGCCCGCCGCCGGGGGAGGCGGTTCGAAGCGCAGTTCGATATGGCTCAGCACCGAGGTGATCTGGTCGCGCAGGTGTACCAGCATCCCCTCGAACAGTTCGAACGCCTCGCGCTTGTATTCGTTGAGCGGATCGCGCTGGGCGTAGGCGCGCAGATTGATGCCCTGGCGCAAGTGGTCGAGCGAAAGGAGATGGTCCTTCCAGGTCTGGTCGAGCAGCTGGAGCAGCAGGCTCTTCTCGACATTGCGCATCGTGTCGGCGCCGTAATTGCCCGCCTTTTCCGCCATCTTGCGGTCGGCGGCGGCGGTGATGCGCTCCTCGACCTCCTCACTGGTAACGCCTTCCTCCTTGGCCCAGTCGGCGACCGGCAGGTCAAGCCCGAACAGGCGCAGGCACTCGGCATGCAGCGCCTCGATGTTCCATTGCTCCGGCAGCGCATTGCCCGGGATTGCCAGCGCCACGGTGGCGGCGATGGTCTCGGCGCGCATATCGGCGATCTCGGCGGCGACTTCGGTCGCGCTCATGATGTCCTTGCGCTGCTCGTAGATGACCTTGCGCTGGTCGTTCATCACGTCGTCGTATTTGAGCAGCTGCTTGCGGATGTCGTAGTTGCGCGCCTCGACCTTCTGCTGCGCCTTGGCGAGCGCCTTGTTGACCCAGGGGTGGATGACCGCCTCGCCCTCCTTGAGCCCCAGCCGCGACAGCACCGAATCCATCCGCTCCGAGCCGAAGATGCGCATCAGATCGTCTTCGAGCGAGACGAAGAATTTCGAGGCGCCGGGGTCGCCCTGACGACCCGAGCGGCCGCGCAATTGGTTGTCGATGCGGCGGCTTTCGTGCCGCTCGCTGCCGACGACGAAGAGCCCGCCGGCGGCGACCACGATTTCCCTCGCCGCGGCGATCTCCTCGCGGATCGCGGCGGCGCGCTTGTCGCGCGCGGCCAGGTCCTCGATCTGTGGCAGCTCCGCCTTGAGCCGCATGTCGAGATTGCCGCCCAGCTGAATGTCGGTGCCGCGGCCGGCCATGTTGGTGGCGAGCGTCACGCCGCCCGGGACGCCAGCCTGGGCGATGATGTAGGCCTCCTGCTCGTGGTAGCGGGCATTGAGCACGTTGTGCGGGATCTTGTGCTTCTTGAAGACCTCGCTGAGAGCCTCGGATTTCTCGATGCTGACGGTGCCGATCAGCACCGGCTGCTGGCGCTTCCGGCAATCGAGCACCTGCTCGACGATCGCGTCGTATTTTTCGCGCGTGGTGCGATAGACCTCGTCGTCACTGTCGGCGCGGCGCACCGGCTCGTTGGTCGGGATTTCGATGACTTCTAGCTTGTAGATGTCGCCGAATTCCTCGGCCTCGGTCATCGCCGTTCCGGTCATCCCGGACAGCTTCGGGTAGAGCCGGAAATAGTTCTGGAAGGTGATCGAGGCGAGCGTCTGGTTCTCGTTCTGGACGGTGACGCCCTCCTTGGCCTCGAGCGCCTGGTGCAGCCCCTCCGAGTAGCGCCGGCCTTCCATCATGCGGCCGGTGAACTCGTCGATGATGATGATCTTGTCGTCCTTGACGATGTAGTCGGTGTCGCGCGCGAACAGCTTGTGCGCGCGCAGCGACTGGTTGACATGGTGGACGAGCGAGATGTTGTGGATGTCGTAAAGCGTGCCGCTTTCCATCATGCCGCTGTCGCGCAGCATCGCCTCGACCTTCTCGACGCCTTCCTCGGTCAGCGTCACGGTGCGCTGCTTTTCGTCCTTCTCGAAATCCTCGGCGCCCAGCGGCGGGATGATCTTGTCGATCCGGTTGTAGAGCTCGGAATTGTCCTCGGTCGGGCCCGAGATGATCAGCGGCGTGCGCGCCTCGTCGATCAGGATCGAATCGACCTCATCGACGATGGCGTAGTTGAACGGCCGTTGGACCATGTCCTCGAGCCGGAACTTCATGTTGTCGCGCAGATAGTCGAAACCGAGCTCGTTGTTGGTGCCGTAGGTGATGTCGCAGTTGTATTGCTCGCGCCGCACCGGGTCGTCGAGGTCGTGGACGATGCAGCCGACCGACATGCCGAGGCAGTTGTAGATCTGGCCCATCCACTCGGCGTCGCGGCGGGCGAGGTAGTCGTTGACGGTGACGACGTGGACGCCCTTGCCGGTCAGCGCGTTGAGATAGACCGGCAGGGTCGAGACCAGGGTCTTGCCTTCGCCGGTCTTCATCTCGGCGATCATGCCGCGATGCAGCACGATGCCGCCCATCAGCTGCACGTCGAAATGGCGCTGGCCGAGCGTGCGCTTCGCCGCCTCGCGCACCGTCGCGAACGCCTCGATCAGCAGGCCGTCGAGGCTCTCGCCCTCCTCCAGTCTCCGGCGGAACTCCGCCGTCTGCGCGCGCAGCGCCTCGGGCGAGAGCTTTTCGAGCTCCGGCTCGAGCTCGTTGATCCGCTCGACGTAAGGCGTCAGGCCTTTCACGTAGCGATCGTTGGCAGAGCCGAACAGCCGCCGGGCTAGATGGCGCCGAACATAGGAACCTCGGAACGGGAATGAGATGGGCGGAATCTAAGCGCACGGCGACGATTGAGAGATAGGTCCGCAGGCTAGGAGTGTCAATTAAACCCAATGCCGCACACTGCTCTTACGCGAACGCCGGCGGGGGTTTTTCGCTCACGTCTTTTCGCGCACACCGCTATCGGCTATACGAGCGGCGTGAACAATGCCGCATTCATGACCCGGAACCGACGCCGACGCCCTTCGAGGGCGCCGGCGCACGCGCGCGTTCTTCGAACCGGCGACGAGGGTAGTCGCCCCGCCCGCCGGTTCTCTGAACCGCCGATGCCACCGCCGCCATTCTCGGCGGTTTTTTTGTGCCTTCATTCGACCGACAACCTATCTTGGCCCTTACAGGGGAGGATTCATCCGATGCCTAACGTTTCGCCGCTCGCTCCCGCGTCCTTTCCCGCCATGGCGCCGATCGCCGGGGTGCGCTTGGCGGTCCATGCCGCCGGCGTCCGCTATGCGGGTCGCAACGATGTCATGGTCGCGGAGCTCGCTCCCGGCACTACCGTCGCCGGCGTCCTGACGCAATCGACGATGCCGGGCCAGCCGGTGATCTGGTGCCGCGAATGCCTGCCGCACGGCAAGGCGCGGGCGATCGTCGTCAATTCCGGCAACGCCAACGTCTTCACCGGCCGCGCCGGCTGGCAGGTGGTCGAGAGCACCGCCGCGACCGCGGCGCGCCTGTTCGGCTGCGATCCGCGCGAAGTCTACATTTCCTCGACCGGCGTGATCGGCGAGCCGCCGCCAGCCGACCGGATCAGCGGCGCGCTGCCCGAGATCGTCGGACAACTCGATCGCCGGAAGCCTGGGAGAAGGCGGCGCGCGCGATCATGACCACCGACACCTTCCCCAAGGGCGCGACCGCGACCGCGACGATCGGCGGCACGAGCGTGCGGATCAACGGGTTCTGCAAGGGCTCCGGCATGATCGCCCCCAACATGGCGACGATGCTCGGCTACGTCTTCACCGATGCGGCGCTTGCCCGCCGCGGTGCTGCAAGCGCTGCTCAGCGAGGCGACCGAAGTGTCGTTCAACTGCATGACCGTCGATGGCGATACCTCGACCAGCGACACGGTGCTGCTGTGCGCGACCGGCCAGGCCAGGAACGCGGCCGTCACCGATGCTGGCCGATCCGGCCCTCGCGCGGCTTCCGCCAGGCGCTGCGCGGCGTGATGGTCGATCTCGCGCAGCAGATCGCGCGCGACGGCGAGGGCGCCGGCAAGTTCATCACGATCGACGTCACCGGCGCCGAAAGTGACCGGGCGGCGCGGCAGATCGGCCTCGCGATCGGCAATTCGCCGCTGGTCAAGACCGCGCTCGCCGCGGGCGACGCCAATTGGGGCCGCATCGTCATGGCGGTCGGCAAATGCCGGCGAGAAGGCCGACCGCGACAAGCTCGGCATCGCCGTCGGCGGCCATCCGATCACCGCCGATGGCGGGCCGGTCCCCGATTACAACGAGGGTCCTGTCGCCGAGCACATGAAGGGCCTGCGAGATCCAAATCGCCGTCGATATCGGCCTCGGCCGCGGCAAGGCGACGGTGTGGACCTGCGACCTGACGCACGGCTACATCGACATCAATGGCAGCTACCGAAGCTGATGCGACCCTCTCAGGGCTCCTCATCCTGAGGTGCTCCGCGCAGCGGAGCCTCGAAGGACGCACTGTGGCTGATGCAGCCGCAAAACCCATCATCCTCGTCGCGGCGGTGGCGCTGATCGACGTCGATGGCCGCGTGCTGCTGGCCGAGCGTCCGGCCGGCAAGCATCTCGCCGGCACCTGGGAGTTCCCGGGCGGCAAGGTGCATGACGGCGAGACCCCGGAAGGCGGCGCTGATCCGCGAGCTGGACGAGGAGCTCGGTATCGGCGTCCATGAAAGCTGCCTCGCGCCGTTTACCTTCGCGTCTCATACCTATGAGAATTTCCACCTGCTGATGCCGCTTTACGTCTGCCGCAAGTGGAACGGCATCGTCACCGCGCGCGAGGGTCAGCGGCTGAAATGGGTGCGGCCCGCGCAGTTCGACGATTATCCGATGCCGCCGGCGGACAAGCCGCTCGTCGCGATGCTGCGCGACCTCCTCTAGCGGCGCTGGCGAGGCGGTGAAGCGGCTTGTGCTGACCCGGCCGGTGGCAGTCGCCGGCCGCGATATCTGGGGCCGCCGCGTCCGCCTGGCATTGGAGCCGGCCGCCGCGCCCGGCTGGTTTTGGCGGGTCGGCGGCGCCGACATCCCGCTGACGCCGGATATCCTGGTGCATCGGCGGCAGCGGCTGACCCTCGCCCATGGTGCGGCCGAACTGCATGTCGTCGAGCATCTGCTGGCGCTGCGGGTGATCGCCGGGGTGGACGGCGTGCGGATCGTCTGCCCGGCTTCCTGGCTGCCCTATGACGGTTCCGCCGAGATGTTCTGGCGCGCGCTGCAGCCGGGGCTGGAAGAGGGGGATGAACTCGTCCGGGCCGGGATCGGCGGCAGCTTCTCGGCGGGCGGCGAACGACCGGTCGCCTATAGCGGCACGGACGGCGATGGACTCGAAATCAGCGTCGCCATCGATTATCCCGGGCTCGGCGCGACCGAGCTGCGGCGGCGACTTCCCGGCGCGCGACGCGGGCGCTGAGACGATCATCGCCACCAAGGCGCCGGGTTGGCCGCCCGGCCGCCGCAACATCGTGCGGCCGTTGTCGTGGATCGGCTGGCCGCATCTCGGCAATGCGGTGTGGCCGCAGGATTATCCGCCCGCCGAGGCGGTGCAGCTCTTCGCGCGGCATCGCCTGCTCGATATCGCCGGCGCCATCGCGGTCTTGTGCCCACCGGGCGGCATTCCTCACCGGCCGCATCTCGTCCGAGCGTGGCGGCCACGCCCAGGATGTCGAGCTGATACGCCAACTGGCTGCCGCGGCGGTCTCTAGAGACAAGGCGGGGTCCCGCGTGGTCAGCCGTCGGGAATCCGTTCATTTCTTTGACAAAATATATATATTGCTATATGTCACATAAATCTCCATCCGGAGGACGATAAGGTCTCTGGTTGAGGTCGAGCCGGCAACGGCCGGCCGGCTGTTCCTGTTGTTCTGGCACTGAAATGTTGTTGTTTTTCCCGCTGTTCCGCCGCTGTTTTCTCGCTGTTATTTCTGCTGTTTTCGGAGCTGGGAAAACAGCGTAATATCGCTTATATATCAAATAATATGAGGTCTTACACCGAGCGACTCGTTTGCTGCAGCCCAGAACAGCGGCGGCCCTGTCTTAAACGATGCGCCGGCGCGGCCCGGGGCGCGGCTTGGCATGATCGGGATGCGGCGCCCAGCCGGTCAGGAACAGCACCTCGAACGTCGCCGGGATGCGGCCTTCGGCATCGCCGAAGCGCTCGGCATAGATCGCGCCGGCGCGTGCGATTGTCGCACGGCTGAGAAACCGCCGGCGGGCGGCGAGCGCATTGGTCTCGCCCATGCCGCGCAGGTCGCGCATCAGCGCCAGCACGTCGGGATAGGTGACGGTGATCGTCTCGCTGTCGGCGACCGGCATGGCGAAGCCGGCGCGCTGCAGCAGCGCGGCGGCGTCGCCCAGTTCGGTGGTCGGCGAGACGCGCGGGCTCACCCCGCCTTCCTCGGCAAGCTCGGCTTCGAAGAGCGCGGTGCGCAACTCAACCAGCGTGCTGCCGCCGAACATGGCCGCCAGCAGCAGCCCGTCCGGCTTCAACGCGCGCCGCAGCTGGATCAGCGTGCCCGGGCAGATCGCGAGCACCAATGCAAGGCGAGGCAGCTGGCGACCAGATCGAAGCTCGCGTCGCGGAACGGGATCAGCTCGGGGTCGGCGCAGACCCGCGGCGCCGGCGCCGCCGCGAGCAAGCGCGCCGACGGCTCGGCGGCGACCACACGAGGCGCGACCGCTCCGCTCGGCCAGACGGCGCGTCAGCACGCCCGTCCCGTGCGCCGAGGTCGAGCAACGAGCGAGGAATCGCGGTTGACCAGATCGAGCCGGTCGAGCAGCCGCTCGGCGACTTCGAGATGCAGAAAATCGACAGCGCTGCCGCGCGGCCCGGTCGCGATGCAGCCGCCAGGCTCGGCGATCGAACAGCGCCGTATCGGAGGTCGAAGCGATGTCTGCCATTTGCCGCCGACGCTAGCAAAAATCGCCGTCAACGTCGCAGAGCGATGTCTATGCGCCGCTGTCCCGCGACGATTACTGAATATCCCCAATTGCTCAGGAAATAGGCAAAGAACAACGGCAGGAAAACGCGATTTTATGTACTCCAGAAGACTTATCGATAAAGGATTTTTAGCGGAGTTCTACACCGGTACAATTAAGTCGCGCGATGAACGCGAGCGGCAGGACACTCGAGTGCGAAGAAAAACGAAAAGCCGTGCCGGAAACGGATGCGCGCGACGCGATGGGCGATCATTTCCGCGACGGCGCGGCGATGATCCGTCAGCCATTCTGTGTCTACGGCGCCGATGAGCGGCTTGTCGCCTACAATCAGGCCTTTGCCAGCCTCCATCTGCGTCCCGACGGCACCTGCCTGCTTTATCCTGGCATCGCCTTCCAGGAGATCATGGAGTGGCGGCAGGAGACGGGGTTCTTCGCCGATGCGCCGCACGAAGCACGATGTATCGGCGACCCACGAATACAAGCTCCGTCTGGGCGACGTGATCTATCAGCTCGCCGACGGGCGTTGGATGTTTGTCGACAACACGCCGCTGCCTGACGGCCGGCTCGCCTGCATCTGGAGCGACATCACCGCGGTCAAGGAAGCCGAGCGCCAGTTGTGGGAGCTGACCCGTAGCCTGCACCGCAGCCAGGACCACCTGTATGCCGCGCAGCGCGTCGCGCATGTCGGCAGCATCGAGCGCGATCTGCGCACCGGGGCTGTCGTCTGGACGCCGGAGATGTATCAAATCTTCGACCGCGATCCGGCGCTGCCGCCGCCGACCCGCGAAGAGGCGCCGAAGCTGTTTCATCCGGAGGACCGGGCTCGCTACCGGGCGGTTATGGCCGCCGCGGAGGAGGGCAGCCCGGCGGCGCCGGCGGAATTTCGCGTCGTGCGCCCCGACGGCGGCATTCGTTGGGTCCATCATGAGTCCGATGTCGTGCCGGACGATGACGGAAAGCCGTGGTTGCGCGTCGGCACCTTTCGTGACGTCACGGAGATTCACGAATATCAGGAGCGGCAGGCGGCGCTGAGGGAAGAACTGCTGGCGCGCGAGCGTCTCTCGGCGATGGGCTCGCTGACCGCCAAGGTGGCGCGCGATTTGCGCGATCCACTGAGCACGATCAGGAATTCGCTGGTTCTGGTGCGTTGTGAGGCGTCTAGCCGAAACCCCAGCCGGCGCCCGCGCGCTGGACCGGATTGAGCGTAGCGCCAATCGCTGTAACCGGATCATTAGCGATTTGATCGAGTATTCGCACTCCAGCCCCTTGCGTTGCCGCGCGCATACGCTCGACGATTGGCTGCGCGAGCTGGCTGCAGACATTGCCCTTGCGGAACCGATGACGCTCAGGCTCGATCTCCGCGCACCGGTGCTTGTCGAGCTTGATCCTGGACGAATGCGCCGCGCGCTCGGCAATGTCATCGACAACGCGGCGCAAGCTTTGTCCGAATCGAGCGATCTCAATCGAGCGCCGAGGATCGCGCTTGCGCTCCCGCGCGAAAGGCCGCAACGCCGATTATCGAGATTACCGATAACGGGCTCGGCATCGCGCCGGAGATCCTCACACGCGCCTTCGAGCCGCTGTTCGGCACGCGCCGCTACGGTACCGGGCTGGGGTTGGCGACAACCCGGCAGATCGTCGAGCAGCATGGCGGCACGATCGAGCTGACCAGCCGACCCGGCATGGGAACCCGGGCGCGGATCTTGTTGCCGCTCGCGGCGAGCCTTACTGCCTCCCGAGGCGCGCCGATGTCCAACGCCGCCTGAACGAGTCGATTGCCGATTGACGGCGGCCGCGTCGATCCGATGATGGTCGTATGCAGTTGTCTGTCGCTCTCCCGGCCCGGTTGCGACGCTGGGGCCGCGCCGTCGTCGATGGCGTGCTGCCGCCGCGCTGCCTGGCTTGCGGCGCGACGGTCGACGAGATCAACGCGCTATGCCCCAAGTGCTGGTCCGCGATAACTTTTTTCGCCCCGCCGTGGTGCGCGGTCTGCGGGTTTCCATTTCCGCATCCGATGGGCGAGGGCGCGATCTGCGGCGCCTGTGCCAGCCAGCCGCCGAGCTGGGACAGGGCGCGCTCGGTATTCCGCTATGATCGGCACAGTCGGCGTTTGGTGCTGATGCTGAAACACGGCGATCAGACCCATCTCAGCCGCGCATTCGGACAATGGATGAACCGGGCTGGCGGGGAGGTGCTCAGCCGAGCGCCGATCTGCTGGTGCCGGTGCCGCTGCATTGGACGCGGCTGTTCGGCCGCCGCTTCAACCAGGCGGCGCTCCTGGCGCAGGCGATCCATGCGGCGGGAGGCCCGCCGGTCGGCGCCGATTGGCTGGTGCGCCGCCGCCGCACGCCGTCGCAAGGACTGATGGGGCCGGCGGCGCGGGCGCGCAATGTGCGCGGCGCCTTCGCCCTGCGCCGCGGCCGCAGCGTCGAGGCGTAAGCGTGTGGTGCTTGATCGACGATGTACTGACGACCGGCGCGACGGCCGAGGAATGCGCGCGCATCCTGCGCCGTGAGGGAGCCGCTTCGGTCGGCGTGCTGGTGCTGGCGCGGGCGCTGCGCGCGGGAAGCAGCTAAGCCTTTCCTCGGGTTTGCAGAACGCGCGGTTTCGCGCCATATGTGGCGGGCCGCGAAAGTTGGGACGAAGACGATGGCCGAGGTCGATATCTACACGACGATGTGGTGCCCCTATTGCGCCCGCGCCAAATCGCTGCTGGAAAAGAAGGGCGTCGCCTATCACGAAATCAGCCTCGACGAGGAGCCGGGGCGGCGCGCCGAGATGGTCGAGCGCGCGCATGGCGGGCGCACCGTGCCGCAGATCTTCATCAACGGGGAGCATGTCGGCGGCTGCGACGACATCTACGCGCTCGACCGGGCCGGTAAGCTCGACGCGAAGTTGGGGATAGGCTGATGCCAAATGGCGCAAAGACAAACGCGGAGTTCACCGTCGCCTGCGTTCAGTTCACCGCCGGCCCCGATCCCGAGCCCAATATCGCCGTCGTCTCGGAGCTGATCCGCCGCGCTCGCGATGCCGGCGCCGACTTCATCACCACGCCCGAGGCCAGCAATTTCATCGAAAGCGGACAGAAGCGGCGCGAGAAGGCGCGCCGCGAAGCCGACGACCCGTTTCTCGTGGCGATGCGCGAGCTGGCGCGCGAAACCGGCGCGTGGATTCTCGTCGGGTCGCTGGTGATCGACCCCTCGGGTGAGCCCGGCGCCGCCGAGGGCGAGAACCGGCTGGCCAACCGCTCGTTCCTGCTCGATTCCAACGGCAGCATCGGTCGCGAAATACGACAAAATCCATCTGTTCGACATCGACTTGCCCAATGGCGAGAGCATCCGCGAGAGCAACGCCTATCGGCCAGGGCACCGCACGGTGATCGCCGAAACGCCGTGGGGCAAGCTCGGCATGACCGTGTGTTACGACGTGCGCTTCCCGCATCTCTACCGAATGCTGGCGCAAGCCGGCGCGGATTTTCTTTCGGTGCCGTCGGTCTTCACCGTGCCGACCGGGAAGGCGCATTGGGAGGTGCTGCTGCGCTCGCGGGCGATCGAGAACGGCGCCTTTGTCTTCGCTCCGGCGCAAACCGGCGAGCACACCGGCGGCCGCAAGAGCTATGGCCACTCGCTGATCGTCGATCCATGGGGCGAGGTGCTGGCCGAAGGCGGCGAGGGGGTCGGTATCATCACCGCCAGGATTGACCCGGCGCGGATCGCTAAGGTGCGCGGCAACCTGCCCTCGCTGCGGCACGACCGCGATTTCACCCCGCCGGAGATCGCCCGTCCGCTCGCCGCGGAATAGCGCTACGGCAGCTTGCCCAGAGGGCCGTTGACTGCGGCGATGCGTTGAACGACGGCCGGGCGCGGCGAGGCGATTTCGCCTTGCTCGAACGCGACGACCGTGAGGGAGGCGAAGGCGTCGAGCAGCTCGCCGGGCCGCAGCAGGAAATCCGGGTTGCGTGGCTGGCCGAAACGCTCGTTGCCCAACGCGAAGGTCTCGTAGATGACCGCGCCGCCCGGTGCCAGAGCGCCGACGATCGCCGGGAGGAGCGGGCGGTGCAAGTAGTTGGTGACGACGATCCCGTCATAGCCGCCGCCGAGCCGCCAGGGCTCGCCGGTTTCGAGATCGATCTGTTCGACCGTGCAGCGCGGGCCGGCAAGGGCAGACAGGGCCGTGATATCGCGGTCGACCGCGCGGACGCGAAAACCGCGATCGAGAAGCAACTTGGTGTGGCGCCCGCTGCCGGCGGCGAGGTCGAGCACCAGCCCGCCCGGCCGGAGCAAAGCCAGGTGCCGCAAAACCCAGGCGGAACAGGCCTCTTCACCTTTCGTTAGCACGGCTGGGCCACGATTGCTAAGGGCCCTTGCAGCGTTGTACAAGGAGGGCCGAGGAGGTCCGGTTGATGATCCGGTTTTCGCTCCGCTGCGCTTCGGGGCATGAATTCGAGGCGTGGTTTCGCAGCGGCGAGGGGTACGAGGCGCAGCAAAAGGCGCGCGAGATCGCTTGTCCGGATTGCGGCGATACCCAGGTCGAGAAGGCGCTGATGGCGCCGAGCATCGGCCGCTCGCGCGACAGCGCGCCGATCTCTCCGGCGCAGCTGCGTTCCGCCTTGGTCGAGCTGCGGCGGCAGGTCGAGAGCCATTGCGACTATGTCGGCCCGCAATTCGCCGAGGAAGCACGGCGCATTCATTACGGTGAGAGCGATCCGCGCGGCATTTATGGCGAGGCGACAACCGACAAATCGCGCGAATTGGCCGAGGAAGGGATCAAGTTCGGCCGCATCCCTTGGGTCCAGACGCCCGACGCCTAGCCTCATCGCGGCTTCACCGCCACCAGCATGTAATTGACCGACAGATCGTCGGTCTGTGCCCAGTCGCCGCGCGTGATCCGGTAGCGCAGCCCTTTTAGCCGTGTGGCGACAAGCCCCGCGCGGCGCAGCCCCAACACGAATTCCGAGGGCCGCAGGAAGCGGTTCCAGTCATGCGTGCCGCGCGGCAGCCAGCGCATCAGATATTCGGCGCCCGCGATGGCCAGCGCATAGGATTGGGGAGTCCGGTTGATCGTCGCTCCAATTAAGGCGCCGCCGGGCTTTAGAAGACTTCCGCAGGCGGCAAGGAATGACTGCGGATCGGGGAGGTGCTCGACGATTTCGAGCGCGAGCACGACATCGAAGCACCCATGTCCGCGTCGTCGCGCCAGCGCGCCGACCGTCGTGGTGCGATAATCGATTTTGAGGCCAGCGGCTTTGCCATGGGCTTTTGCGACGCCGATCGCTTTGGCGTCGGCGTCGATTGCAGTGACCTCGAATCCGAGCCGTGCCATCGGCTCAGCGATCAACCCGCCGCCGCAGCCGATATCGGCGAGGGCCAGTCCGGCAAACGGCTCGAGCGAGCGCGAGTCTCGAGCGAAGTGGCTAGCCAGCTCGTCATGGATAAATCGAAGGCGCGCGGGATTCAGACGGTGCAGCGGGCGGAAACTGCCGGCCGGATCCCACCAGCTCGCCGCCTGAGCCGCGAAACGCGCGACTTCAGCCGGGTCGACCGTCTCGCGGCTTGCCCTCATGCCGCCGAATTCCCTCGTTAAAGTGGTTTAGAGCGCCGCAAAAGAGTATGCGGGGGATATGGCGCCGACAATATCGGCGTAGAACCTATGCGGGGGACTTGCGAAGAGCGATGGCGCGTATCGTCCAGAAATTTGGCGGCACCTCGGTGGCTGATATCGAGCGCATCAGAAATGCCGCCGCGACGGTGAAGCGCGCGGTCGACGCCGGCAATGAGGTCGTCGTCGTCGTCTCGGCGATGGCTGGGGCGACCAACCAACTCGTCGCGTGGACGCGGGAGATCAGCAAGCTCCACGATGACAGCGAATACGACACCGTCGTCGCCAGCGGCGAGCAGGTGACGGCGGGGCTGATGGCATTGGCCTTGCAAAACTTGGGGATCGACGCGCGATCTTGGCTCGGCTGGCAGATTCCGATCCGCACCAATGGGGTGCACGGCAAGGCGCGAATCGAGTCGATCGAAACGCAGGAACTCGATCGTCTCCTTGGCGAAGGCCAGGTCGCCGTCGTTGCGGGGTTTCAGGGGTTGGGGCCGGGTGGGCGTATTACGACCTTGGGCCGCGGGGGGTCCGACACCTCGG
This sequence comes from uncultured Alphaproteobacteria bacterium, assembly GCA_963773625.1. Taxonomy (GTDB): domain Bacteria; phylum Pseudomonadota; class Alphaproteobacteria; order ATCC43930; family CGMCC-115725; genus DATARH01. The sequence goes on from CAVZCJ010000002.1 coordinate 77,275, forward strand.
CGGTCGCGCTGGCGGCGGAGCTCAGGGCTGATCGTTGCGACATCTTCACCGATGTCGACGGCATTTATACGACCGACCCGCGTATCGTTGCGAAAGCGAGGAAGCTCGATAAAATCACCTTCGAGGAAATGCTTGAGATGGCGTCGCAAGGCGCCCGGGTGCTGGAGACGCGCTCGGTCGCGATGGCAATGAACAACCGGGTGCGTCTACAGGTGCTGTCGAGTTTTATCGACACACCGGGAACGCTTGTCGTCGACGAGGATGAGATAGTGGAAAACAGGGTGGTCAGCGGCATTGCTTATAGCCGCGACGAGGCAAAGATCACGGTCGAGCATGTCGCCGACAAGCCGGGCGTCGCCGCGGCTATTTTCGGACCGCTCGCCGACAACGCGATCAATGTCGATATGATTGTGCAGAACGTCTCGGCGGACGGAGCGACGACCGATCTGACCTTTACCGTCGGCCGCAGCGACCTCGAGCGCGCGTTGAGCGTACTCGAGGAAAAGCGCAAGACGCTGGGCTTCAAAGCGCTCAAGCCCGATTCCAACGTCGTCAAAATCTCGGTAATCGGCGTCGGCATGCGTAGCCATGCCGGCGTTGCCCAACAGATGTTCAAGACCCTCGCGGAGCGCGGGATCAACATCCAGGTGATCTCAACGTCGGAAATCAAAGTCAGCGTGCTGATCGCCGCCGATTACACGGAGTTGGCGCTCAGGGCGTTGCACACCGCCTACGGGCTCGACGCCGCCGGATGACCGCGGAATTCGTCACCTCGGACAAGCGCGAAGCTCGCGCGCAAGCAAACATCCCGCGTAGCCCAGCGCGGGCCGAGCTCGATCGGCTGTGGAAGCGCGGCCGCGACTTCCTTGGCACCGAGCTCGCCATCATGGGTGGGGCGATGACTTGGGTGTCAGAGCGTAATCTTGTCGCGGCGATTTCCAACGCTGGCGGGTTCGGCGTCATTGCGTCGGGGACGATGTCGCCCGAGTTGCTCGACACGGAGATTGCCGCGACGGCAGCGCTCACGGACCGGCCGTTCGGGGTCAATCTGATCACAATGCACCCGCAGCTCTTCGAGTTGATCGATGTTTGCCTCGCCCGGTCGGTTGGCCATATCGTGCTCGCGGGCGGGTTGCCGCCGGGCGCTGCGATCGCCCGCATCAGAGATGGCGGCGCCCGGGCAGTGTGCTTCGCCCCGGCGTTAGTCATCGCCAAGAAGCTGGTGCGCAGCGGCGCCGAGGCGATTGTCATCGAGGGCAGCGAGGCAGGCGGGCATATCGGCCCGGTGTCCACGGCGGTTTTGGCCCAGGAAGTTCTCCCGCACGTGAGCGAGGTGCCGGTCTTTGTCGCCGGGGGAATCGGGCGCGGCGAAGCCATCCTCTCCTACCTCGAAATGGGTGCGGCGGGGGTGCAGCTCGGGACCCGCTTCGTGTGTGCCTACGAGTCGATTGCTCACCCGAATTTCAAGCGCGCCTTCATCCGTGCCTCGGCCCGCGACGCGGTGCCGTCGATACAGCTCGATACCCGCTTTCCGGTGATCCCGGTGCGCGCGCTTTCCAACCCCGCGACTGAGCGCTTTGCTGCGACGCAGCGCGCGGTGATCGAGCGGTTTTCGCGGGGAGAACTGTCGCAAAAGGACGCGCAGCTCGAGATCGAGCATTTCTGGGCCGGGGCGCTGCGCCGCGCGGTGATCGACGGCGATGTCGAAGCCGGTTCGCTGATGGCTGGCCAGAGCGTGGGTCTGGTCAGCCGTGAGCAAAGCACGGTCGAGATCCTCGACGAGCTTGTTGCGCAGGCGCTGTCGGTGGTCGAGGGAAGGCGGCGGGATCGCGGCGAATGAACGATACCGCGCCTACCACTCCCGCAGCGAAACCGCCGGCACCGGCGGCTGGCCCGCCGGCTGTCGCCCCACAACCGGCCACGGCTGGCGCCGGAACTCGCCGGCTGCTCCGCCGCCTGCGCGACGTCATGGCCGGGTCGGGTAATGCGCAGGAGCGGCTTGACCGGATCGTCCGCATTGTCGCGGCCGAGATGGTTGCCGAGGTTTGCTCGGCGTATGTGATGCGAGCCGGCGAGGTGCTCGAACTCTTCGCCACCGAAGGGTTGCGGCGCGAAGCGGTGCACCGCACGAGGTTGCGCGTTGGCGAGGGCCTTGTCGGCGTCATCGCCGCGACCGCGCGGCCGCTAGCGCTGGCCGATGCCCAAGCGCATCCCGATTTTGCCTACCGCCCGAAACCGGCGAGGAGATCTATCACTCGCTGATGGGGGTGCCGGTGCTGCGCGGCGGCCGGGTGCTCGGCGTGCTGGTCGTGCAAAACCGCACGTTGCGCCACTACACCGAGGACGAGATCGAGATCGCGCAGACGATCGCGATGATCGTCGCCGAGCTCGTCGCCAGCGGCGAGCTAGTGAACCCGCTGGAGATGGCGCAGAGCAACAGCGGTGCGCTTTTGCCGCTGCGGCTCGACGGCATTCGCCTCAATGAGGGGCTGGCGATCGGGCCGGCGGTGCTGCACACGCCCAAGCTGGTGATTCGACAGGTCGTCGCCGAGGATGTCGCCGCCGAACTCGATCGGCTGCGTCGCGCGGTGGATGCGATGCAGAGCCAGATCGACGATCTGGTCGCTGCCAGCCGGCGACTCGGCACCGGCGAGCATCGCGACATCATCGAGACCTACCGGATGTTCGCGGCCGACCGTGGCTGGCTCAACCGCATCGTCGAGGCGGTGCGGAGCGGCCTGACCGCAGAAGCCGCGGTGCAGAAGATCAGCGAGGAGAACCGCACTCGCATGCTGCAGATCGGCGATCCCTATCTGCGCGAGCGGCTCCTCGATCTGGAGGACCTCGCCAACCGGCTGCAGACCTATCTGGCCGGCGGAGCAGTGGGCGCCGATCTCGGTGAACTGCCGCCCGAGTTCATTCTGGTCGCGCAAGTCGATGGGGCCGGCGGAGCTGCTCGACTACGCGCATCGTCGGGTTCGCGGGTTGGTGCTGGAGGAGGGTTCGCCAACCGCGCATGTCGCGATCGTCGCGCGCGCCTTCGACATCCCGGTTGTCGGACGCGTCGAGGATGCGACCGCCCGCACCGAGCCGGGCGACATCATCATCGTCGATGGCGACCACGGGCAGGTGCTGATCCGCCCGAGCGAGGATCTGCACCAATCGATTGTCGACGCCGTCGCCGAGCGGACTCGCCGCCGCGCCTATTACGGGACGCTGCGCGACCAGCCGGCGGTCACTCGTGACGGCGTGCCGGTGCGACTGCTCCTCAATGCGGGCCTATTGATCGATCTGGTGCAGGTCGCGGCGACCGGCGCTGAGGGTGTTGGGCTGTTCCGTACCGAGATTCCGCTGCTGACCCGCGATGCCTTTCCCGACGTCGCGGACCAGACTGGATTCTATCGCCGTGCCTACGAACAAATGGGAGGGCGGCCGATCATTTTCCGCACGCTCGATATCGGCGGCGACAAGGTGCTGCCGTATCTCAGCCACACCGCCGAGGATAATCCGGCGATGGGCTGGCGAGCGATCCGCATCGGGCTGGATCGCCCCGCGATGTTGCGCCAGCAGCTGCGCGCGCTGCTCCGTGCCGCCGCCGGCCGCGACCTTTGGGTCAAGTTCCCGATGATCGCCGAAGTCGCCGAACTGGAGCGGGCGCAGGCGCTGCTGGAGCGTGAGCGCGGACGCGCCGAGGCCGAAGGTTATGAACCGCCGCGCTCCGTGAAGGTTGGCGTTATGCTCGAGGTGCCATCGTTGCTGTGGCAGTTGCCGGCCCTGCTCGAGCGAATTGATTTCCTGTCGATCGGTACCAACGATCTTGCCCAGTTTCTGTTCGCGTGCGACCGGGGCAATCCGCGGCTTGCCGACCGGTACGATCTGTTGTCGTCGCCGATGGTGATGCTGTTCCGCGAGGTGATCGCACGCTGCGCCGCGGCCCAGGTGCCGCTCAGCATGTGCGGCGAGATGGCGGGCAACCCGATCGAGGCGATGATGCTGATCGGGCTCGGCTTCCGCACGCTTTCGTTGACCGCGACCGCACTCGGGCCGGTCAAGACGATGATCCGCACCCTCGATGCCGGCGAACTCGGTTGCTATCTCGACGAGATCGGCGGGCGTCCCGACCACTCGCTACGCCGTCGGCTGGCGACTTACGCCCGGGACCACGGGGTCACCCTGTGAGGGGCGGGTTGGATTGGACAGTGGTCGCCCGGACTTGTATAGACACTGACGAAAGCGAGAACGCGGCGTGACGCTCCTTCAACGCATTAGAACGCCGTTTAGCGAAGCTACCGCGGGCGAGCCGGCGTGGTCGCAGCCGGCTCAGCGGCACGTTGGCGACGTGTTGCGGGAAAGGCGCGAAGATCTTGGCCTCGACCTCGACGAGATCGGGGCGATGCTGCGGATCAGGCCCGCCTATCTGGCCGCCCTGGAGCAGGGGCGCTCGCACGACCTGCCGGGCCCCGCCTATGCGATCGGCTTTGTTCGCGCCTACGCCGATTTTCTCGGGCTTGATACCGAGCAAGTGCTTGGCCGCTTCAGGGGCGAGGCGGCCGGGATCACCGCACGCCCCGACTTGGCGCTGCCGGTACCGCTCGGCGAGCGTAGTTTGCCCGGGAGAGCGTTGGTTCTCGTCGCCATTATCGTGACGCTGTGCGGCTATGGCATTTGGTATTACCTGACGACCGACAACCGGAACCGACCGGAGCGGGTTGCGGCTGTGCCCGCGGAATTGCGGACACCGACCGCGCCGGTCCTGGTCGCGCCTTCGGCGCCCCAGCCGACGCCGCCCAACCTAGCCCAGCCGACTCCACCCCCTGCGATTGGCGGACCAGTGCCGCCCGTCCCGGCAGCTCCGCCCATGGCGGCGCAGCCGACGCCCGCGGCCGCGGCTGTGCCGCCACCCGCGCAGCCGGCGCCGGCGAAACCGGCCCCGCCGGCTGCGGCTGCTGCGCCCGCCGCGGCTCCACCGCCGTCGCAGGTTGCGGCGACGTCTCCGGCAGCAGCGCAGCCAGCCGCCGCGACGCCTCCTCCAACGGCGGCGCCAGGCCCAATTCCGACGGCATCCAGCAAGGTTTCGATTCGGGCGCTCGCCGATTGCTGGATCCAGATCCGCGCGCCGGATCAATCGATCGTCTTCTCCCGTATCCTGAAGTCGGGCGAGGTCTACAACGTACCGGCGCGTCAAGGTCTGTGGTTGCGGACAGGTAATGCCGGTGTGCTGGAGATCGCGGTCGATGGCAAAACCGTACCCTCGATCGGCGGGATCGGCACGTTGCGGCGCGACGTGGCGCTCGATCCGGCGGAGCTGGTCGCCGGCAAGGCTGTTCACGGCTGAGAACGTGGTCTTTTTTCCGTCATTGTGGCGTTCTATAACCGGGCCAAGAAAAATTCCGCGAGGCTGAGATGAGCATTCGCCCATACCGCGATATCCACCGCCGCGCCTGCCGCAAAATCTATGTCGGCAAGGTTCCAGTCGGGGGTGACGCGCCGATAACGGTGCAGTCGATGACCAATACGGTCACACACGACATCAAGGCGACTGTCGAGCAGGTCCAGGCGCTGGAGCGAGCTGGCGCGGATATCGTGCGTATCTCCTGCCCCGATCAGGAGTCGGCCCTGGCATTGAAGCAAATCGTCAGCGAGGTCCAGGTGCCGATCGTCGCCGACATTCATTTCCACTACAAGCGGGCGATCGAGGCGGCCGAGAGCGGCGCCGCCTGCCTGCGCATCAACCCTGGCAATATCGGCTCGGCCGACCGGGTGCGCGACGTGGTCAAGGCGGCGAAGGATCATGGCTGCTCGATGCGCATCGGCGTCAACGCCGGCTCGCTTGAACGCCAGTTCCTCGAGAAATACGGCGAGCCATGCCCTGAAGCGATGGTCGAGAGCGCGCTCTATCACGCCAAGATTCTTGGAAGACAATGATTTCTTCGAATTTAAGATCTCGTGCAAGGCGTCCGACGTGTTCCTCGCCGTGGCGGCCTACCAGCAGCTTGCCGAGGCCTGTGACTACCCGCTGCACCTCGGCATCACCGAGGCGGGCGGCCTCAGAAGCGGCACGGTGAAATCGTCGATCGGCATGGGCATGCTGCTGTGGGCCGGAATCGGCGACACGATCCGGGTTTCGCTTTCGGCGGACCCGGTCGAAGAGGTCAAGGTCGGCTTCGATATGCTGAAATCGCTGAACCTGCGCCGGCGCGGGGTCACGGTGATCTCGTGTCCGTCATGCGCGCGGCAGCAATTCGAGGTGATCAAGACCGTGGCAGCGCTCGAGGAGCGTCTTGCTCACATCACGACGCCGCTCACCCTGTCGGTCATCGGTTGCGTGGTCAATGGGCCGGGCGAGGCGCGGGAAACCGATATCGGTCTCACCGGCGGCGGCAACAACACGCATCAAATTTATCTGAGCGGGGTCACCGACCATCGGCTGAAGGACGAGAGCATCGTCGATCACCTGGTCGAGCTGGTCGAGCGCAAGGCCGCCGAAATCGAGGCGGCGAAAAGCGCAAGCCGCTACGCCGGTCCTTGGAACCGGCGCAGTAAGCTTACGGCTCAATCGCGGCAGTCTGTCGCCCCGGCGTCGCGGAAAGCGGCCTCGTCGCTTGGGCCGCATTCTGTTGCAAAAAATTTTAGACGGCTCTTGCAATCCGGACCGTAATTACGATTTAGGTTATATCGGGAATATTGCGAGAACGATGCCGAACGGCTGAGCGCCATTGATCCCCTCGGTGATATGGTTTTCGCGAGGATTGCCTGAGGGGCCAAGTCTGGGTCCAAGAGCGACCGGAGCTGCCCGAGAGTAGTTTCAACAAACGAAAACCCGCCGGGGTTCCCGGCGGGTTTCGCAGTGCGACTTGTGGATCGCGACTAGAAGCGGAACGCGAACTTGCTGATCAGCGCGTTCTCGGTGCCGTGGCCATTGTTGACCGCGGTGCGCTCGCCCCACACGTACTCGATGCCGACATCGACCGAGGACACCGGGTTCCAGATCAGGTTGGCGTGGAAGGTCATCAGGGTCTTGTTCATCGCCGCTGAAGCTTACCCGCGCTGGCGACCAGCAGAGTGGGGATCGTGTGTGAATTGAAGCCGGCGCTGATGTTGCTGCGCAGATTGGGCGCCCACCAATGCTGGTAGCCGACCTCGCTGCCCCATTCGAAGGTCGGGCTGACGAGGACGCTCCCCGCCGCCGCCGCCGTGGTCGGGCCGCCGAACGCGCCATACTTGCCGGCCGCACCGTAATTGGTCGCCAGGGCGAAGTTGCCGCTGCTGTTCAGGAAGCTGCCGAGCGCCTCGCCGAGGGTGAAGTGCGCGTTGAAGTAGTCCTTGGCCCAGCCGAACCAGCCCGGCTGGAAGCTCATGCCGAAATGGCCGCCATAGCCGATGAAGTCGCGGGCGAAGAACTTGCCGTCGGTGACGTCGAGGCCGGGACGGATCACCGCCGAGATGTCGAGATGGCCCCACGGCTGCGGGATGTACCACGCCGCGGTGAAGTCGGGCGCGGTCGCCTTGGCGATGTTGAGCGGCAACTGGCCGCTGCCCAGCAGCGCCGAGGTGCAGGTCGTCGCCGTCGCCAAGCGCCGCCGACCGTGCAGGTCGTGGTCACAGCTCGAGATGACGCCGGCATCCGAGGCCTCGATGCCCGCAGGCGGTGCCGATATCGGTCGCCGGGGTTTCCGCCGACACCGAGAACGAGCCGATCGTCAGCGGAATGGTGTAGCGGACCTGCGGGATACGGACATGGCCCGGCTCGCCGACATTGCCGCCGAAGTCGAGCGTCTCGGAGTTGGCGTCCGGGTCGGAGAAGTTCGAGGTCGCCTGGCCGGCGAGGAGCCCGCCCAACGTGCCATAGGCATAGCGCAGGCGCGGGGTGAGGTTGTCGGAGACCGAGGTCGGGTTGCCGCCGCCCGGCGAGAAGCCGGTCGACCCGGCCCAGTCGAACTCGAACACCGTGCGCACCTCGCCCAGCGGGGTCGGGGTGCGGGTCTCGAAGCCGATCTTCGATTCCTACGCGGGCTCTGCATGAAGATGCCGTTGCTGCGCGCCTTGGCCGCGCCAGCATTATTGAGCGGTGCCGACTGCACCTGGCCGTTGTCGCCGACCGTGGTGTTCTGCGGGCTGGCGTTCGGGTTGCCGCCCGACATCCAGTAGTCGAGCACTTCGCGTGATCTGCCCGTAGATCTTCATCGAGGTGTCGGTGCCGGGGATGAGGATCGAGCGCGGGAAGCTGCCCGCCGTCGCCGGGGCGCTCGCCGCCGGGTTGGTGTTCGACCGAGAACACCGCACCGGCACCGGGCTGCAACCCGACCGCGGCGAGCTGGTCGATCCGCTGGGAGAGGAGCTGCTGGTTGAGCCGCAGGTCCGACAGCTCGTCGGCGCGGGCGCCAGCCAATCCGGTCAACATCGCCAACGCAGCCGTGCTCGTCCCCAGCGCCGCGATGGTCGCGATCTTACGCCCCTTCATCATTATCCCCCTCCGTAGATCAAACTATGCCGCGAAGGGCCACCCGGACTTCGGGGCAAACCCGTCGCGCCCAACGGCTGGTTGGGCACTGGAGGGAGTATCCGCTAACCGCGCGAACTGTCGTTGCTCTAAGGTATTGCTTTAAAGCAATATCATGTAATGCGGTCATTTTTGATGAATTTGATGGTTCTATTCCCGCCAAGGCGTTTGACTTGGAAAAAGGGCGCCCGTAACGTTCCGGCAACGAAATAAGCGTTGCGAGCGAACAGGAGGCTCCAGATGGGAGGCGCACCGTCGGCGGCGGCGGTTCCGAGCACGTTTCCGTTTACCCGCAGGCTGGCGCAGCTCGTCCCGCTTTCGCCCGACGATATCGGGATGCTGGGCGATCTCCAAGCGAACACGCGCGCGGTGCAGAGACATCGCGACATCATCACTGAAGGCCGCAGCTACGATAGCCTTTTTATAATCATGGAAGGTAATGCGATCCGATATCGCATCCTTCACGATGGCCGCCGACAAATAATAAACATGGTACTGCCCGGAGATATTGTCGGCCTCCTCGGCAGTTTTACTGAAAGTTCTCTATATTCTACCAAAGCACTGACAGATATGTTGATCGCTGTGGTTCCGATTGCGCGACTTAATACCATGATTGGGACCCATCCTCGGCTAATTACTAAGATATTCTGGTCAATATCTTGCGAGTCGACTATTTATGCGGAACATCTTATTGATTTAGGCCGAAGATCGGCACTTGAGCGGGTCGCTCATTTTCTGCTCGAGCTGCTCACGCGGCTGAAAACCGTCGGTCTTACCCAGGATCATTCCTATAAGATTCCCCTCACCCAGGAGTTGCTCGGAGACGCGCTCGGTCTCAGTATTCCGCACATAAATCGGGTGTTGCGGCGCTTGCGCGAAGACGGTCTTGTCGTGGTCGAGGATCAGCGCGTAACGATCCATGACATCGACGCTTTGTCCGAGCTGGCGGATTTTGAACCGGGTTATCTGAGCCGATTCTCGGGGGCTGAACTGCTCGCCGGGTAGCCAAAATACTCTGTGGTAAAACTATCACAGGTGAACTTTTTTCGCCATAGCTGCCGTGAAGACCTTCGGCAAGGGCCGAGGAGGGGTAACCGGCCGCCTTTGCCGTCCAGATAGCAACCGCCAATCGGGCTAGGATTGGAACTCGCGGCGGCTTAGGCTCATTCTACTAGAGCGCGAGGCAGCATGGCCGCGATCATCTTTGCGAACGCCGCGGTACTCGACGGTACGGATAAGGCGCGCCGCGAGGGGCATCATGTCCTCGTCGAGGGCGATCGGATCAAGGAAGTGTCGGACCGCCCGATCACGAGCGCCGGCGCGACCATGATCGAGCTCGCCGGGCGCACCCTGATGCCCGGTCTCATCGACGCGCATGTCCATGCCATCGCTGTTGACGCCGCGCTGGCGCGATTGGCGGAGCAGCCGCTTACCTTGATCAGTCTGCAGGCCGCGCGGGTGCTCGAGGGCATGCTGGCCCGCGGATTCACGACGGTGCGGGATGCCGGCGGCGCAGATGGCGGACTGGCGGAGGCCATTGCGCAAGGCTTGATCCGCGGGCCGCGGCTGTTCCCGTCGGGGCAGGCGCTAAGCCAAACCGGCGGGCACGGCGATCTGCGCCCGCGCACCCGGTCGGCCGTAAGCTGCGCGTGCTGCGAATACGGCGCCGGACTCGCCCGAATCGCCGATGGGGTCGACGAGTGCCGCCGCGCGGCGCGCGACGAATTGCGCAAGGGCGCGACGCAAATCAAGATCATGGCCTCGGGTGGGGTCGCTTCGCCGTACGACCCGATCTGGAACCTGCAATACAGCGATGAGGAGATGCGTGCGATCGTCGAGGAAGCGCGCTCCTGGCGCACTTATGTTCTCGCGCACGCATACACGCCCGAGGCGATCGCTCGTGCGATCGACAACGGGGTGCGGTCGATTGAACACGCCAACCTGATTGATGCGCCGACCGCCTCGCGGGTCGCGAATGCGGGCGGATTTGTCGTGCCGACCCTTGTAACCTATGACGCGCTACACCGGTTCGGCCACGATCTCGGAGTTGCCGAATCCAGTCTGGCGAAACTTGCGGAGGTCAGGGAGGCCGGACTGCGCTCGCTCGAGCTGTTGCAACAGGCCGGTGTCAAGATCGGCTACGGCACCGATCTGCTCGGCCCGATGCATCAATACCAGTCGCGCGAATTCGTCATCCGCGCCGAGGCGATGGCTCCGTGGGAGGTGATTCGGTCGGCGACCGCGATTAACGCCGAGTTGCTCAACCGCGCCGGCGATCTTGGAGTGGTCGCTCCCGGCGCGCGCGCCGACCTGATTGTCGTCGACGGCGACCCGCTCGCCGACATCTCGCTGCTTGATGGGCAGGGCGAACACCTATCCGTGATCATGAAGGACGGCGTGCTGCACAAGCGCATGCTGCCGGCGTAGGCCTCACTCCGCCGCGTTCTTGCCGCCGTAGCGGCGGACGCGCAGATCGGCCTGCTCCTTGTGGCCCCAGAAGCGCTCGATGGCGCACAGCCGGCTGCAATATTCGCCGATCATCGCGCTCGCCTCAGGGGTGCGGACCTCCTGATAGGTGCAGGTCTTGAGGAACTTGCCGACCCAGAGGCCGCCGGTGTAGCGGGCGGCGCCCTTGGTCGGCAGCGTGTGGTTGGTGCCGATCACCTTGTCGCCGTAGGAGACGTTGGTCTCGGGGCCGAGGAACAGCGCGCCGTAATTCCTGAGCCGGTCGAGATAGCGGCGCGGCTCGCGGGTCAAGACCTCGACATGCTCGGCGGCGATGCGGTCGGCCTCGGCGACCATTTCACCCTCGTCGGCGCAGAGGATGACCTCGCCGTAGTCGCGCCAGGCGACCCCGGCGACATCGGCGGTCTGCAGCACGTGAAGCTGGCGCGCGACCTCGCGGATCGTTTCGTGCGCGAGCTTCTCGCGACGTGGTCAGCAGGATCGCCGGCGAGGTCGGGCCGTGCTCGGCCTGGCCCAGCAGGTCGGTGGCGCACATCTCGGCGTCGGCGCTGTCGTCGGCGATGACGAGCACTTCCGTCGGGCCGGCGAACAGGTCGATGCCGACCTTGCCGTAAAGCTGGCGCTTGGCCTCGGCGACATAGGCGTTGCCCGGGCCGACCAGCATGTCGACCGGCTTGAAGGTCTCGGTGCCGACCCCCATCGCCGCGACCGCCTGGACGCCGCCGAGCACGCAAATCTCGTCGGCGCCGCCGAGATGCATCGCCGCGATCGTCTCGGGGTGCGGGCCACCCTGGTTGGGCGGGGTGCAGGCGGTGATGTGGCCGACCCCGGCGACCTTGGCGGTGACGATCGACATATGCGCCGAGGCGACCATCGGGTAGCGCCCGCCCGGCACATAGCAGCCGACCGAACCGACCGGGAGGTGGCGGTGGCCGAGCACCACGCCCGGCAGCGTCTCGACCTCGACATCCTTCATCGACGCGCGCTGGATTTCGGCGAAGTTGCGGATCTGCTGCTGGGCGAACTCGATGTCGGCGATGGTCTGTGGCGAGACCTGCGCGACGAGGTCTCTGATCTCGACGTCGGAGAGCTTAAAGCTCTTCGGCGACCATTTGTCGAAACGCTCCGACAATTCGCGCACCGCCGCGTCGCCGCGGACGCGAACGTCGGCGATGATGCCCTCGACCGTGGCGCGGGTCTTGGCGTCGGCCTCGTCCTGCGTCCCGGCGAGTGCGGCGGTCTTGATGTGGCGGGGCATCGGTTCCTCCATGCCTGTTATGCCTGTTATGCCTGTTATTATCAGGCTTTTATCAGGAGGTGACCTCCTGTTATCCGCCTATTACCAGCCCGATAACAGGCGGCCCTCCTCACTTTATCAGGCGGGAGGCGGCGCCTGTTCGCACCCTGATCGAGCGCACGTTACGGCACAAACGGGGCGATTTTATAGGCGGCGTTTGCTCGACCGCCAGCGCAGCCTAGGGTAGATTTGGCGCACCGAGATGCCGGGCGAAGGAGCACCTTATGGCTGAGCAGTACTATGGTATCTATGCCGGCACGGTCCTTGGTGGCAACGATCCGACGAATAAGGGGCGCATTCAGGTCTTTGTGCCGAACGTTATCAGTGGAGGCACCTGGGCTGCGTCCTGCCTGCCATATAATTCGGCTTCCGCTACACCACCGGTCGGCACCGCGGTGTGGGTCATGTTCGAGGAGGGCGATCCAAACTATCCGGTCTGGATGGGCTGCGCCCCAGGCGGGTGAGCGGCGGATCTGCGCCGCTCGGCCCTGATCGCGTCTACCACGCGGTCCAGCCGCCATCGACAAGCAGCGACGAGCCGGTAACGAGGCCGGCGGCGGGCGAGGCGAGGAACACCACCGCCTGCGCCACTTCGTCGAGCGTACCGGCGCGTCCGCGCGGAATGCGGTCGAGAATCCATTTGCGCGTGTTTGGGTCATCGAAAAACGGCTTGGTCAACGGCGTCTCGATAAAGGTCGGCGCGATCGAGACGACGCGGATGTTCTTTGGCGCGAGCTCGACCGCCATCGCCTTGGTGAGGCCCTCGACCGCGTGCTTGGTCATCACATAGACGGTGCGGTCGCGTTCGGAGCCGACATGGCCCATCTGCGATGACACGTTGATAATGACGCCGCCGCCGTTAGCCGCCATGAGACGGGCAGCGCTCTGGGCGCTGAGAAACAGCGCCCGCTGATTGAGCAGCATCAGCCGGTCGAGCGTCGCCTCGTCGACCTCGAGAAAGGGTTGGGGCCGGTTGACCCCGGCGTTGTTGACGAGGATATCGAGCCGCGTGAGGCTGGCGAAAGCCTCGCGCATAGCCGCCGTGTCGGTGACGTCGAAGGGGAGGGGCCGGGCGCGGCCGCCCGCCGCCGCGATCTCGGCGGCGACCGCGTCGAGTTCGTCCGTGGAGCGGCTGTTAAGGATCACCTCGGCGCCGGCCTGCGCGAGCGCCAGCGCAATGCCGCGGCCGAGCCCACGCCCCGCACCGGTGACCAGCGCGATCCTGCCGTCTAGGCGGAACGCGTCTGACGCCATCAGCCGAGCCCATCGGCGTGGGCTTCGACCATCCGCCAAATCGCCGGGTCAAATTTCGCCTTCCAACTTTTGTAGAAATCGCCGAGCCGGGCGCGAATGCTCGCGCTGTCGGCGCGATTGACGGTCATGCCGAGCCGGGCGAGTGCGGTCTCGCCGGCGACGTTGAATGCCTCGATCTCGGCGCGCTGGGCGAGGGCGGCTTTCTCGGCGTTGTCGGCGATGACCCGTTGTATACCGGCGGGCAGCGCCGCCCAGGTCGCGCCGTGCGCCAACAGCGTGAAGCCCGACCACCAATGCCCGGTCAGCGAGAGATAGGTCTGCACCTCGTAAAGCTTCAATGCCTGGACGACGCCGAGCGGATCGGTCTGCCCGTCGAACCGTTTGGCCTTGAGCGCGGCGTACATCTCGCTGAACGGCACCATGCCCGCCTCGGCGCCAACCGTTCTCCAGAAATCCGCGGTGACCGCCCCGCCGGGGCTGCGGATTTTGAGCCCGGCGAAATCGTCGACCGTGTGGATTGCCCGCGTGCTGGTGGTGATGTGGTGAAACCCGTTCTGCATGAAGGCGAGCGTATGGAGGCCGGCTTGCCGCAACTCGTCTCGAATGACGCCGCCAAGCGCGCCGTCGAGCGCGGCGAAGACCGCGGCGCTGTCCTTGAACGCGAAGGGCAGCAGCGGCAGGGCAGTCGCCGGCGCGATCCCGCTTAGCCCGGCGCCCGATACGAAGAATTCCAGCTCGCCCGACTGAATGTCGGCGAACATTTGCGGGTCCGGGCCGAGCCGGCTCTCCGGAAATACCGACAGCTCGAACGCGCCGCCGGTATCGCGCCCGATCGCCGCCGCCATCTCGGCCATGCGCCTGGCGGTTGGACTGTCGGCAGGCTGGTTAAGGCCGAGCCGGTGGCGGATCGGGGAGGTGCGTTCTGCGGGCATCGGAGGGATGATAATGGAGTTGCACGACTTGGTTCAAACCGCTCGCAGAAATCCGTGGACTCGGTACCACGCCGCTTCTACAGCTTGCGCGCGAGATGCGGGGAACAAGCAGATGAGCAAGAGGCGACGGTCGATGGTTGCGGCTGCGGTCTTGGTGCTCGCCGGATCGGTTCTGGGTGTCGCGGCGGCGCGCGCGCAGCTGAGCGGCGACGACCGCGACCAATTCATCAAGGGCTCGTTCGAGGCGTGCAACAGTGCGGCGACGCGCGATCATCCCGAGATCGCGGCGGATGCCGTCAAAACCTATTGCCAATGCATGGCCGATAAAGAGGCCGATATGACCACCCAGGCCGATGTCGACTATGTCAATGCGCACCAGGTCGGCAGCGACGACTACAAGGCGCGCATCTTGGCGCTCGCTCCGGCGTGCCAAGCCAAAGCCGGGATCAAATAGTTCTAGAATCGGGTATTGCCTCGCGGCACTACCGGAAATTTCTCTACGCCCCACTGATCGAATACAAGACACGCTATTTCGTTAAAGCGCCCGTATCCTCTGAGACTGCGAAGGGACTCTGCGAGAACGAGCAGCGATTTTATAGGGATGTGGGACAACCGGGACAGTTCTCCGAGTCCGAGTGCATAGCACGCAAGATGACGCGCGGCTTTTCAATCCCCTCTAAACGAATGTAAGGGGCAAGCGGCACTCCGCCAACGACCTGACTTCACCTCACCCTCTTGTGTCGCGAGTCGCCGTTATCTCGCCGCGTGCGGAGAGAGGGCGAGCTGAGCTATCGCCCCAGCGCCCGGTCCAGCGTTTTGATCGCATTGTCGGGGCCAGGCGCACCCTCCGCCTCGGCGGCGGCGAGGTAGTCGTAGAGCTTGGCGATCGCCGCGTACATGTCGGAGGACGGCGCGTTGGCGTCGAGGAAGTCGGAAATTTCCTCCATCTCGCCGACCCAGCGATAGGCCTTGTCGTACATGCCGGGGATGCCGCGCTGCATGCGCTTCAGCATCTCGGGCTGCGACGATGACAGCTCGGCGATCAGCGCTTCCGCACAGCCAAACCGCGCCGCGCCGAGCAGCATCGCCGCGGCGATCGCGGTCGTGCCCTTGGTGATCCCGGCATAGGACATCTTGAGCCCCGAGGCGGCGCCGACCGGCCCGTCGATGATGCGCCAGTCGATTCCGTATTCCTTGATCGGCGCGGTGCGCTCGGCCTGCGGCCCCGAGGCGTAGATCGCCGGGCTGTAACCCTCGCGCGGCGGCCCGCCAATGATCCCGCCATCGACAAAGGCGGCGCCGGTCGGCTCGACGATCGCCGCTACCCGCGCGGCGGTTTGCGGGCTGATCGCGTTGCAGTCGACATAGACCGGCTTCACCGGCAGCGATTGCAGCGCCGGCGCCAGCCGCGACGCCAGCGCCTCGGCCTGGTCGGGCGGCAGGATCGACAGAAAGAAATCGGCTCCCGACAGCAATTCGCGCTCGTCGGCGGCGGGCTGCATGCCGGCGGCCTTGGCGCGGTTGGCGCTGGCTTCGCTGCGCCCGGAGAGGAGCGTCCGCACAGCGGCGCCGCGCTCGTTCAGCCGCTTGCCGACTCCGGCGCCCATCGTGCCCTGCGCCATGACCGCGATGGTGATTGCCATGATCTGCTGCTCCGCTTTCGACGATTCGAGCGAGTCTAACCCCCCAACGCGCCCACGGCGCAAGCGGTAATCCCCGCCCGACCGGAGCATGAAACGTCATCGCCGGTCACAGGTGATAGACGCAGCTGCGATCCATTACGCAATAAATCCCACGGGATCGATGTGGCTGGTCAGGTGTTGAAATAATCATTAGATCGCCATCTCCGGGACAAGGAATACAAACGGCTGGAAACAATAGAAGGAGATCAACGATGAAGACACTGAGTGTTGTCGCACTTCTTGTAGGCATGGCCGTTGCAGCGCCAGCTTTTGCACAAACGCCTGATCCGGCGACAAACGCCGTCGTTAGCGGCACCGGCGGCGCGGCTACTGGCGCGCTTATCGGGTGCATCGTGACCATCCCGATCGGCTGCGCCCCGGGCGCCGCGGTTGGCGCGGCCGTAGGCGGTGGGGTCGGCGCGACCACGGGTGTGGCGACCACGCCGGCCTACACGCCGCCTCCGCCGCCGCCGGGCTATTATCACTAGGTCCGGAGGTGATAAAGCCGGCCCGGCATTCGCCGGGCCGGCTTTCGTTCGCCTGACCTAGTCCGCCGCTTCCTTGACCTTGGCGCGCGACAAAGCAACGACATCGCGCAGTTCGGCGACGCCGACCCGGTGGCAGAAATCGCCGAACCCCTCGCCGGCCTGGCGGCGCGCGGCGTAGACCGCGAAGAGCGGATCGAGCACGTCGGCGACCTCATCGAGGCGGATGCGCTCGGCGACCACCTCGTTGAGACGTGTTCCCTCGAAATCGCCGCCGACATAGATCGAGTAGAAGCCGGGGATGCGCCCGACAATGCCGATATCGCCCGAATACGGCCGGGCGCAGCCATTGGGGCAGCCGGTGATGCGGATCGACACCCGCTCCTGTTCGACGCCCCAGCGCGCCATGCGCTCGACGATCTCGCCGATCATGCTGTCACTGACCCGCTCGGCCTCGGTCAGCGCCAGGCCGCAGGTCGGCAGCGCCGGGCACGCAAGCGCCCAGCGCTCGGCCGGCACCATGTCTTCGACCAGCCGCACGCCGCGCTCGCGCAGCTTCGCTTCGATCGCGTTGCGGTCGGCGGGGTCGATTTCCGAGAGGATGATGTCCTGGCTCGGCATCAGGATCGGGTCGACGCCAAACTCGGCGACGATCTCGCGCAGCGCGGTGCGCAACTGTCCCCGCTCGCCGTCGGCGATGCGGCCGCTAGACACCGGGACGCCGAGATAGAGCTTGCCGTCGCCCTGTTCGCGCCAGCCGAGATGGTCCGGCACCTGGAATTTTGCCATGGGCCGGCAGGGTTCCAGGGTCTTGCCCAAATCTTCCGACAATCTTTCGCGCGCCCAGTCCTCGCCGCGTTCGGCGATGACGTATTTGAGCCGCGCGTGGCGCCGGTTGCCGCGGTCGCCCCAATCGCGGTGCAGCCGAACCACCGCCTTTGCCGCCTCGACGAGGTCTTGCGGCTCGACGAAGCACACCGCCGTGCCCATCCGGGGATAGGTCTCGGGCTTGTTGTGGGTCGCGCCATGGCCGCCGCCGAGAAAGAAATTGTAGCCGGCAAGCTCGCCGCCTTCCCATAGCGCGACGATGCCGAGATCGTTGGTCAGCACGTCGATCGTGTTGTCCTCGGGCACCGCGAGCCCGATCTTGAACTTGCGCGGCAAATAGCGGTCGCCGTAGAGCGGGTCCCGAGGCTCGTCCGAGCCTTGGTCCTCGCTCCACGGCGCGCCGTCGACCCAGATCTCCTTGTAGGCGCCGCTCGTCGGCAACAGCGCGCTCGACAGCAGCCGCGCGTCGGCCTCCAGCCGGTCGTGCACCGCGTCGCGGATCGGCGCCGGCACCGTCGTCACCGTGCGCACCACGTCGCCGCACGCCGCCAAAGTCGTCATCAGCCCGGCATTGATCTCGCCCATCGCCGCCGCGAGTCCGGACTTGACGACGCCGTGAAACTGGATGCTCTGCCGTGTCGTGACACGCAGGAAGTCATTGGCGTATTTGCCGCCGATCGCGTCGAGCGCCAGGTACTGCTCGGCCGTCAGCCGCCCGCCCGGGATGCGCACCCGCACCATCAGCTGATAGTGCTTGGAATTGCCCGCCTGCTTCAGCTCGGTCGCGGTATCCCGATCATATCCCTGATAAATCCCGTGGAATTTGAGCAGCGAATAGCCCTCGCCGTCGAACGGCGTCGCGGTGTCGATGAGGTCGCGCGCCAGATGGCCGCGCAACTGGCGGCTTTGCTGCTTTGTCGCCTCGGCCTTGGAAATCTTCTCGACCAGCTGAACCACGCCGCAGCCCTCCGCCGCGCGCGGAAAATACCGACCTCGCGACGTGGTTCAGTACAATCTAACAATTCAAAAATGTCAATTTAAACTAGTTTCACATATTTTATTCGCTATACCTGCTTGAGCGCCCTGCCGATATCTGCGATCAAGTCGGCCTCGGCCTCCAGCCCCGCCGAGATACGGACCAATGAGTCGCCAATGCCGAGCGCCGCGCGCTCCTCGGGCTTCAGTTTCGAGTGCGTCGTCGTCGCCGGATGGGTGACGAGGCTCTTCGAGTCGCCGAGATTGTTCGAGATGTCGACCAGCCGAAGCGCATCGAGGAAGCGGAAGCATGCGGCCTTGTCGCCGGCGATGTCGCAGCACACGACGCTGCCGCCCAGCTTCATCTGCCGCTTGGCGAGTTGATGCTGCGGGTGGCTCGGCAGGCCGGGGTAAAGCACGCGGGTGATCTTCGGGTGAGTTTCGAGGAAGCGAGCGATGTTTTCCGCGGTGCGGCATTGCCGCTCCACCCTCAGCTCCAGCGTCTCCAGCCCCTTGAGCAGCAGCCAGGCGTTGAACGGGCTCAGCGACGGCCCAGTGTGCCGATAGAACTGGCCGAGATCGTCTTTCAGATATTGCGCGCTCGACAGGATTGCGCCGCCCAGCGCCCTGCCCTGCCCGTCGATGTGCTTGGTCGCCGAATAGACGACGACGTCGGCGCCCAGCTCCAGCGGCTTCTGCAGCAGCGGCGTCGCGAACACGTTGTCGACGACGAGGCTGCCGCCGGCGCGATGGGTCAGCCGCGCCACCTCGGCGATGTCGATCACCTCCATCGCCGGGTTCGACGGGCTCTCCAGGAAGGTGAGCTTGACGTTGCCGCCGATCGCCTCCTCCCAGGCCGAAAGGTCGCGCCCATCGACCAGCTTGGTCTCGACGCCGTAGCGCGGCAGCAACTCGTTGACGATGTAGAAGCACGAGCCGAAAAGCGCGCGGCTGGCCACCACCTTGTCGCCCGCCTTCAATTTGCACAGCAGCGCCGCGAACACCGCCGCCATCCCGCTCGCCGTGGCGCGGCAGAATTCCGCGCCTTCCAAGAGCCTCAGGCGTTCCTCGAACATCGCCACGGTGGGGTTGCGGTAGCGCGAATAGACAAAGCGCGAGCCGTCGTTCTTGAACGCTTCCTCGGCCTCGGCGGCGCTGCCGTAGACATAGCCGGAGGTCAGGTAGAGCGCTTCGCAGGTTTCGTCGAACTCGCTGCGCATCGCCCCGCCGCGCACCAGCAGGGTGGCTTGGCTGACCTCGGCCGCCAGTTCCGGGGGCAGGACTTGTTTGATCATCGGCGCGCTCTTCAGGTTTGGTCCTGGCGGCCGCCGATCCGGGCAACAAAAAACCCCGGACCGGTCGGGCCAGGGTTCCTTTCGCGAACTCCCGACCTTTTAGCGCTTTATTTAACGTGGCGCGCAAGCCGGTCGGCTCAAATCACCACGGAACGGGAACGACCTAACGCCGGACGCCCTCTCCTGTCAAGGGCGGCGCGGCACTCGGTAGAACTTTCCGCTCAGAGTGACAGAAAGCGACTTCTTAAAATTGTTTTGGGAGTCGCCGATCGACGATGGGTTCAGATTTGTCGCCCACGTCGCCGTCGAAAGTTACGTCGATCCCAAGAATGTATTCGCCCGCGGCAAGCTCTCCGCCGCCTTCGGTGAAGCGTTCGGTCTCAAATTGGCCGTCTCTGACGGTGCCGAAGGCCTGCGCCATGTGCGCGTTAGCGTCGCGACGATATGGGCACCGTCAGGAAGGCTCGTCTGGCCGTGAATTATCGGCGTTGCCGGGCTGATAACTGTCAGAACGAGGGTATCGCGTAGCACGGTCGGTGTTTCGATCAGAATGTCAGCGGCCACCACGCGGTGCGGCGCGAGCAAGAGGAAGGCCAGAAGGGCTCTGCGAGCAAACATTTGCCCGCGCTCGCCCGGAGAGATCCCGCTCCGCCTATCCGGCCACCTTATGCCCAGCCATGTGTTCGAGCACTTGCACCAGGCCGGAATGGTCCCAGCCCTTGCCGCCGAGCGGTGTCGCGGCGTTGAACAATTCCTGGGTCGTCGCGGTGTTGGGCAGCGACACGCCCATCGCCCGCGCGCCCTGGAGCGCCAGGTTCAAATCTTTCTGGTGCAGCTCGATCCGGAAACCGGGGGCGAAGGTGCGCTTGATCATCCGCTCGCCGTGCACCTCGAGGATGCGCGAGGCGGCGAACCCACCCATCAGCGCCTGGCGCACTTTGGCGGGGTCGGCGCCGGCCTTGGAGGCGAAGAGCAGCGCCTCGGCGACCGCCTCGATGTTGAGTGCGACGATGATCTGGTTGGCGACCTTGGTGGTCTGCCCGGCGCCGACATCGCCAACCAGGGTGATGTTCTTGCCCATCAGTTCGAATAGCGGCTGAACCTTGGCAAAATCGCTTTCCGAGCCGCCGACCATAATGGTGAGCGAGGCGGCCTTGGCGCCGACCTCGCCGCCCGACACCGGCGCGTCGACATAGCCGCAGCCCTTCTTGGCGATCTCGGCGGCGAACTTCTTGGTCTCGATCGGTGAGATCGAGCTCATATCGACGATGAGCTTGCCCGCCGAGAGCCCGGAAACGACGCCGTCCGGCGAGAACAGCACGTCGGCGACGTCGGGGGTGTCGGGCACCATGACGATGACGACCTCCGACTGCTCGGCGATCGACTTCAGCGTGTCGCAGACGGTGGCGCCGGCTTCCTTGACGGGGGCGGGGCAAGTGCGCTTGCCATAGACATAGAGCTGATGCCCGCCCTTGATGAGATTGAGGGCCATCGGATGACCCATGATTCCCAGACCGACGAAACCGATTTTCATGATGGCTCTCCGCTGACCGGCCGACGCTACCGGCACAGTGCTACAGTCCGGGGCAAAAGCTCAAGCAGACCGGAGGGCCGCCGGCGCCGAGCTATCTCCCGGGTTGCCGCGAATATCGCGATTTTCCCCAATAACGCCACTGCCGCGCCGCGATCCGGAATGCTAGCTTCGGGCGCGCTCAATTAATGGGCGATTTGGAGAATTGTCGATGCTGCGCGCCTTGTCGCTCATGTTCATCCTCGTCATCGGCGTCTTCGCGGCGCCCGCCGGGGCCGCTTCGGCGCCGGCATATGAGTCGAAGGACCTGGCGGATGCCGGAACGCAATACCGGCAGGATCTGCTTGACCGCGTCCCCGCCAACAAGCGCCTGCCCAACCTGATCCCGCGGCTGAAAAAGGACGCCGACGAGGAGTACCGGGCCAAGCGCTACCGCCAGGCGATCGACGATCTGGAGAGGGTGATCTCCTATGGCGCCGACGATGGAACCACCTGGCTGAAGCTCGCCCAGGCGCAGCTCGCTTATGACGACGAAGACCACGCGATGCCAAGCGCCTACAACGCGTATCGCAAGTCGAACGATCCGACCGAGCGCGGCAACGCGCTGTTCATCATCGGCAAGGATTACGACAAGCACGACAAGTTCAAGGAGGCGCTGGCGGCGTTCGAGGCCGGTCTGACCCTCACCAAGTCGGCGGGGGTCACCGAGCGGGTGGCGCAGCTCAAGGTGCTCGTCGCGTTCCGCGTCATCAAGGTCGAGGTCGAGGCGGAAGCCGACTTCGCCGCGCGCCTGCCTGCGCTTCAACGAGCCGGTCGCCACCAAAGGCGACATCGCCTATGGCAGCTATGTGCGCGACCACCCCGGCGCTCGACGGCATCGTCACCGCGCGCGGCGACACGATGTGCCTCGACGGGTTGAAGCACGGCACGACCTACCAGGTCGAGCTCCTGACCGGCTTCCCCTCGGTCACCGGCGAGAAGACGCTGTCGGACTTTAAGACCAACGTCGTCATCCCCGACCGCAAACCGTCGATCAGCTTCGCCGGCACCGGCTACGTGCTGCCGCGTGAGGGCAGCGCCGGGCTGCCGGTGACGACGGTCAACCTCGACCGCGTCAAGGTGCGCATCCTCAAGGTCAACGAGCGCAACCTGGTGCCGAGCATCGACGCCGAGAAGCTGACGATGACCTTCGGTTCCGACGATGTCGACGAGATCGCCAATCGCTCCGGCGCGGTCGTCTGGAAAGGCGAGATGACGATCCAGCGCGAGCCCAACCGCGCCGTCTCGACCGCGATCCCGCTGAAGGACATCCTCAAAGACAAGGGCCCGGGGGTCTACCTCGCGGTCGTCGAACGCGCCGACGTCCAGGAGGGTGACGACACTCAACCGGCGACCAACTGGATCCTCGTTTCCAATCTCGGTCTGACTACCTATTCCGGCGCCGACGGGATGACGGTCGCGGTGCGCTCGCTCGCCGATGCGAAGCCGGTCAGCGGCGTGACCTTGCGGCTCTACGCGCACAACAATACCGAGCTCGGCACCGCGACGAGCGACGCCGACGGTCTCGCCCGCTTCGCGCCCGGCCTGCTGCACGGCAATGGCGGCGACGAGCCGTTTGCGGTGATGGCCTATGGCGCCGAAGGCGACTTCAACTTCGTCGAGGTCGGCCGCGCCGCGTTCGACCTCAGCGACCGCGGGGTCAGCGGGCGCGACCAGCCGGGGCCGGTCGACGCCTATCTCTATACCGATCGCGGCATCTACCGGCCGGGCGAGACCATCCACCTGACCGCGCTGGTGCGCGACGACAAGGCGAACGCGCTGTCGGGTGTGCCGCTGACCTTGCGGCTGCTGCGCCCCGACGGCGTCGCCGTCGACACGCGCCAGCTCACCGGCGGCGAGCTCGGCGGCTTCTATCAGAAATACGCGCTGCCGCGCGACGCGCGGATCGGCACCTGGACGATCGAACTGAAGGTCGATCCGAAGGCGGCGGCAATCGCCACGACCGACGTTCGGGTCGAGGATTTCGTGCCGCCGACCTTAAAGGTCGCGCTGTCGGCGAGCGACGAGCCGATCCGCCCGAACCAGGATTACCCGGTGGCGATCACCAGCCAGTATTACTACGGCGCGCCGGGCGCCGGACTGACGGTTCAGGCGAACGCCTCGATCGCGTTCGACGACAACCCCTATCCGTCGGAGCCGGATTTCCACTTCGGCCTGGTCAACGAAAAATACGACGGCGATCTCAAGCAACTCGATGCGCCGGTCACCGACGACCAGGGCAAGTCGTCGGTCACGATCAATCTCAGCGACCTGCCCGACCTGACCAAGCCGCTGGCGGCGACGATCGAGGTCGATGTGTTCGAGCCGAGCGGGCGGTCCATCGCCGCGACGCTGACCCGGCCGATCCGGCTGCGTCCCATCGCGATCGGGCTGCGCTCGTCGGCGGGCGACGACGCGGTGCCGGAAGGGCAGCCGGCCAAGCTCGATATCATCGCGCTCGACAATGCCGGCAAACGCGTCGCCGCGGCCGGGTTGCGCTGGGAACTGCTGCGCGAGACCTGGCGCTACGATTGGTACTCGGAGAACGGCATGTGGCGTCACCGCGTCCAGGTGCGCGACGTGCCAATCGATAGCGGCAGCGCCGATGTCGCCGCCGGCAGCGCCGCCACACTGTCGAAGACGCTGCCCGCCGGACGCTATCGCTGGGAGGTGACGGACAGCGCCACCGGGGCGCAATCGAGCCTCCGCTTCCATGTCGGCTGGTATGTCGAGGCCGAGCTGCCGGACGTGCCCGATAAATTGTCGGTGACGCTCGACAAGAGCAGCTATCAGCCGGGCGACACGGCCAAGGTGTTCATCAAGGCGCCGTTCGCTGGCGAAGCGGAACTGGCGATCGCCTCGAACAAAGTGATTTCGCTGAAATCGTTCACCCTGCCCGAGGGCGGGACGACGCTCGACATTCCGGTCGATGCCAATTGGGGCAATGGCGTTTACGCGTTGGTCACCGCCTATCGGCCCCCCGTGCCGCCGGCCGCGAACGGCAACGGCACCTCGGCGCGCGGGCCGGGCAGGGCGGTCGGCCTCGCCTGGCTC
Source organism: uncultured Alphaproteobacteria bacterium (assembly GCA_963773625.1). Lineage (GTDB taxonomy): Bacteria > Pseudomonadota > Alphaproteobacteria > ATCC43930 > CGMCC-115725 > DATARH01. The sequence goes on from CAVZCJ010000002.1 coordinate 101,613, forward strand.
GGGATCGACCCGGCGCCGAGGACGCTGACCGTGACCTTGTCGGCGCCTGACGTCGTGCGTCCACGCGCGCCGGCCGAGGTGCCGATCAAGGTGGCTGGCCTCGACAAGGGCGAGGAGGCCTATGTAACGCTCGCCGCGGTCGACGAGGCGGTGCTCAAACTGACCGATTTCGCCAGCCCCGCGCCGGGCGATTATTTCTTTGGCAAGGAGAAGCTTGGGGTCGAGTTGCGCGACCTCTACGGACGGCTGATCGACCCACATGCCGACAGGATCGGCGCCCTGCGCAGCGGCGGCGACCAGTTCGCCAAGCGATCGGTCGCCGGGCTGCCGGACAAGAGCAGTCTGGTGGTCGCGCTGTTCTCGGGCATCGTCAAGCTCGACGACAGCGGCGCGGCGACGGTCAAGCTCGACATCCCCGATTTCCAGGGCCAGGTGCGGCTGATGGCGGTCGCGTACTCCGCCAAGAAACTGGGCGCGGTGAGTGCGCCGATGACGATCCGCGACCCGGTGGTGACCATGGTGTCGCTGCCGCGCTTCATGGCGCCGGGCGACGAGGCGCGGCTCGGGGTGACGATCAACAACCTCGAGGGGCCGGATGGCGACTACGCGCTGAAGATGACCGCGACTGGGGCGGGCAACTTCGCGACGCCGGTCGAGCGCACGATCCCGCTTAAGGCCGGGGCCAATTTCAGCGATGGGTTTCCGCTGGACACGACGACCGTCGGTAATGTCGCAATCCATCTCGACCTCACGGGGCCAAGCGATCTGCACATCGCCCGCGACTTCAAGATCGGGGTGCGGCCGGGGCAGTCCTATCAGCTCAAGCGGTTTGTCGGGCAGATGCCGCCGGGGCAGAGCGTCACGCTCGACGATGCCAGCGCCGACGAGTTCCTGCCCGGCACCGCCGAGGCGGTGCTGACGGTCGGGCCACGCCCGGAATGGGACGTGCCGGGTCTGCTGCAGGCGCTCGATCGCTACGCCTACGGCTGCCTCGAGCAAACCACGAGCCGGGCCTTGCCGCTGCTTTATGTCGATGAAGTCGCGGCGCTATGGAAGGCCGATCCCGGGTTCTCGGCAGACAAGACGTTGGATGGCGCGATCGCGCATATCGCCGAGCTGCAGCGCTCGGATGGCAGTTTCGGGGTGTGGAACGACACCGACGACACGGTGCCGTGGCTCGACGCCTACGCCGCGGATTTCCTGATGCGCGCGAAGGAGCACGGCAAGAACGTGCCCGACTTTGCTCTGAAAGGGGTGATCGGCTGGCTGCGCAACTATGTGCGGCAGGAGCACAAGGAGGACAATTCTCTGGCGGCGCTCGCCTACGCGCATTATGTGCTCGCCCGCGCGAAGGCGGACGATATCGGCGCGCTCCGGTATTTCAACGATACCTCGATGACGTTGCTGCCGACGCAGCTCGCCAAGGCGCAGCTTGCCGCCGCGCTCGCCGCCTATGGCGACACGACGCGCGCCGCCGCGGCCTATGCCGCGGCGCTTGGGCCGCCGCCGAAGCGCGATCCCAAGCTGCGCTATGTCGACTACGGCAGCGATTTGCGCGACAGCGCCGCCGCGCTCGCCTTCGCGGCGACCGATCCCGACAGCCAGCAGCGGCTGACGGCGATCATGGACCGCATCGCCGAGCTGTTCGCGCATGCCGACCGTACCAGCACCCAGGAGCAGGCCTGGCTGCTCCTCGCGGCCGAGGCTGCGGCGAAGCTCACCGGCAACAGCATGACGATCTCGGTGAACGGCAACGCGGTCGATACCCGCTCTGCGCCCGAGTATTTCCGGCGGCCGCTCGGCGCCGGCGCCCCACCGGTCAGCGTCGCCAATCGCGGCACCGCGCCGGCGTGGCGCTCGGTTTCGATCACCGGCGTGGCCAAGGCGGATTTGCCGCCGGAGAGCAACGGCTACATCGTTACCCGCGGCGTCTTCCGTCCCGATGGCACGACCGCCGATCTCGGCAAGATTCATCAGACCGATCTGCTCGTCGTGGTGCTGAAGGGCGTGCGCAAGAACGCGGCGCAGCCGGCGCGGGCGCTGATCGTCGATCTGCTGCCGGCCGGGTTCGAGATCCAGAACGCCAGCGCGCCCGGCGCGGACGGCGTCGGGGGTTACGCGTGGCTCAAGGATCTGTCGAGCACCGGCTATACCGAGGCGCGCGACGACCGCTACATCGCGGCGCTCGATCTGCCGAGCGGCACCTCTGAGTTCACCCTTGCCTATGTGGTGCGGGCGATAACGCCGGGCACCTACAAGTATCCCGCGCTCGACGTGGAGGACATGTACGACCCGGAGACCTACGGCCGGACCGCGATCGGCAAGCTGACGGTGCTGGCGAAGTAGGCCTGTGACCGGGACGGCCCCCACCCGCGCTGACGCGCTCCCTCCGCCGCCAGCGGAGAAGGGTTGGGGAGGGCGATGGCGATGGTTGTTTGGGGTCGCTGTTAGTCTTGCGCTCCTGACCGCCGGGTATCTCGCGCTGGCGCCGCCGTCCCTTCTACGAAGCCAGCGGGTGTCGATGCTGGTGCTGGCGCGGGACGGATCGATCCTGCGCGGCTTCCTTTCCGCCGACGGGAAATGGCGGCTGCCGACCACGACCGACGAGGTCGACCCGCTCTATCGCCGCATGCTGATCGCGACCGAGGACCAACGCTTCGCGTCGCATTTCGGGGTCGATCCGCTGGCGATCGGGCGAGCGCTGGTGCAATTGGCCTGGCACGGCCACGTCGTTTCCGGAGCATCGACCCTGACTATGCAGGCGGTCCGCCTGTTGGGGCGGCGCTCGCGCACGCTCGCCGCAAAGCTCGCCGAGAGTGGCGAGGCGCTGGCGCTGGAACGGCGGCTCGACAAGAATTCGATCCTCGGCATCTACCTGACCTTGGCGCCATTCGGCGGCAATCTCGAAGGGGTGCGGGCTGCCAGCCTTGCCTATTTCGGTAAGGAGCCGGCCCATCTGACCCCCGCCGAGGCGGCGCTCCTGGTAGCGATCCCGCGTTCGCCCGAGCGGTTGCGGCCGGACCGGCATCCCGAGGCGGCCCGTCGCGCGCGCGACGCGGTGCTGCGGCGGATGGCGGTGGCTGGGGTCATCTCGCGCACCATGCTGGCCGAGGCTGCCGCCGAGCCGATGCCGGCCACGCGACTTGCGTTGCCGTTTGAGGCGCCGCATCTAGCGCGCGCGATGCGTGACGACAACCCGCGCGACGCGGTCGTACGCACCACGATCGATCCGCTGCTCCAGCACCGGGTCGAGGCGCTGCTGAGACGCGAGGCAGGGACGCTCGACCCGCAGGCAACCTATGCGGCGATCGTGGTCGATAATCGCGACCGCCGCGTCGTCGCTTATGTCGGCAACGCCGATTTCCTCGCGACCGCCCGGCACGGCACGATCGACATGGCTCGGGCGATCCGCTCGCCCGGCTCGGCGCTGAAGCCGTTCATCTACGCGATGGCGTTCGACCGGCTGATCATTCACCCGGAAACCATCCTTGAAGACCAGCCGCGCCATTTCGGCGATTATGCGCCCGGCGATTTCGACGGCCGCTTTCTGGGCCAGATCACCGCGCGCGAGGCCTTGCAATATTCGCTGAACGTGCCGGCGGTGGCGGTACTCGATCGGCTCGGCCCGGGCAAGTTCACCGCCGCGCTCGCCGCCGCCGGCGTCCGGCTGAAGCTGCCGCAGCCGACCACCGAGCCAGGGCTTGCGATCGCGCTTGGCGGCGACGGGATCAGCCTCTTCGACCTGGCGACGCTTTATGTTGCGCTGTCGCATCGCGGTGCGGTGGCGCCGTTGCTGACCCGGTTCGGCAAGACGGAAGGCCCGACTACGTCGATCTTCGGGCCGGTCGCCGCATGGTACGTCAACGATATCCTCACCGCCTCGCCGCCGCCGCCGGGGATGTTGCCGGTCGAGGTGCGACGGGCGCGGCATCTTGCCTTCAAGACCGGCACGTCCTACGGGTTTCGCGACGCCTGGGCGGTCGGGTACGATTCCGAGGTGACAATCGCGGTTTGGGCCGGGCGCCCGGACGGGACACCGATGCCCGGGATCACCGGGCGGACCACCGCGGCGCCCGTCGTGTTCAAGATCGCCGACCTGCTCGGCCCGCCGGCCAATCCGCGCCCGACACCACCGCCACCCGGCGCGCTGCTCGTCGCCTGCCAAGGATTTGCCGCTTGCGTTGCGGCGGCTCGATCCTGGCCCGGCCGAGCGCCGCGGTCGGGATCCTGGGGGTCCGAAAATCCTCTACCCGCCCGATGGCTCGATCGTCGAATGGCACGGCGAGGAGGTACCGCTCGAAGCTGCGGGCGGCGCCGGGCCCCTGCGCTGGCTTGTCGATGGGCGGCTCCTGCCGCCGGGGCCGCCGCGCAAGGAGCTGTTCTGGACCCCGGGCGGAATCGGCTTCGCCCACCTCACGGTGATCGACGCCGCCGGCCGCAGCGCCCACGCCACGGTGCGGCTACAACCGTAATCAGGTGGCGGGCGGTAGCTGGTAGGGAGGCCGGTGCAGGCCGGCGGGCGAGATGGTGAAAATCTCGTAGCCGGTCGCGGTAACCCCGATGGTGTGCTCGAACTGGGCGGACAGCGAGCGGTCCTTGGTGACCGCGGTCCAGCCGTCGTTCAGCACCTTCACCTCCCATCGCCCGGCGTTGATCATCGGTTCGATGGTGAAGAACATGCCCTCTTGCATCACCGGCCCGTCTTGCGGGCGGCCGTAATGAAGGATCGAGGGCGCGTCGTGGAAAACCCGGCCGACGCCGTGGCCGCAGAAATCGCGCACAACGGAGTACCGGTGGCTCTCGGCGTAGCGCTGGATCGCATCGCCGATGACGCCGATGTGGAGCCCCGGTTTGATCGCGGCGATGCCGCGCATCATCGCTTCGTAGGTGACGTCGACCAGTTTGCGCGCCTTCAACGGAATGCGGTCGCCGACGAAGTACATGCGGCTGCTGTCACCGTGCCAGCCGTCGAGGATCGGGGTGACGTCGATATTGAGAATGTCGCCCTCTAGCAGCCGCCGCTCGCCGGGGATGCCGTGGCAAACGACGTGGTTGATCGAGGTGCAGATCGCCTTCGGGAACCCGCGATAGCCAAGCGGTGCCGAGATCGCGCCGTGGTCGGTCACGAATTCGTGGCAGAGGCGGTCGAGCTCGCCGGTGGTGACCCCGGGCACGACATGGGGAACGATGAAATCGAGCGTGGCGGCGGCCAGAGCCCCGGCTTTGCGCATGCCCTCGAAGGCCGCGGGTCCATGGATTTTGATCGAGCCGGGCCGCACGGCCGCCTCGCGGCTCGAATCCATGCCCAACATCACGTCTTGCTGCATCACCGCACGCTCTTTCGCATGCTGCCAATATCGGTTGCCCGGCGGCTCGCGGCAATCCCGGTTTGCGCCTAATTCGCGGCGCGCGATTGTGCCGGCGTGCGGCTTTGCCTATGAAGAGCAAAGCCACCGCCAACGAGAGCGACGATGCCAAGCCGCGCGGACAGCCCGCCGAAGACCTACACCGCCTGCGTCCTCATAATCGGTAATGAGATCCTGTCAGGGCGCGTGCAGGACGAGAACATCGCCTTTCTCGCCAAGGGGCTGAACGAGGCGGGCATCCGCCTCAAGGAAGTGCGGGTGATCCCCGACGATAGCGACACCATTGTCGGCACGGTCAACGAGGTGCGGCGCACGTTCGACTACGTCTTCACCACCGGCGGCATCGGTCCGACCCATGACGACATCACGGCGCAGAGCATCGCCGAAGCCTTCGCGGTGAAGCTGATCCTCCATCCCGAGGCGAAGCGGCTCCTGGAGAGCCATTATCCTGCCGGCGCGGTCAACGAGGCGCGGATGCGCATGGCCTATGTCCCGGATGGGGCCGTGCTTGCTGCCCAACCCGATCTCGCGCGCGCCCGGCTTTCGCGTCGGCAACGTCTATGTGATGGCGGGCGTGCCGCAGATCATGCAGGCGACGTTTCGCGAGCTGAGCTACAACCTCAAGGGCGGCGCCAAGGTGCTGAGCCGCAGTGTGAGCTGCAGCCTCGGCGAGGGAGTTCTGGCGCAAGGGCTCGGCGAGCTGCAGGCACGCTACGACGATCTCGAAATCGGCTCCTACCCCTATTTCCGCCGCGCCGATTTTGGGGTCACGCTGGTCATTCGCGGCACCGACCGGACGCGGCTGCTGGCGGCCGCCGAGGAGCTGAAGGCGCTGATCCTGTCCTTGGGCGGCGATCCCCACGAAGGCGCGAGCGAGGATTAGCGTGTTACGCTGCGGTAGCGCGGACGTGGCGAAACGGTAGACGCAGCAGACTTAAAATCCATTTGTAGCTCATTGATTTAGATAAATTATATAAATATATCAATAAGTTAACTAAATTTCGGCATCAGAGGTAGCCTTCCACAATCCTTTCACATTTCTTGACCATTTTGGCCCTTTGGCGTATGATCACGCCATGACGATTACGCACGACCTCATAGGCGGCAAACTGCACGTCTACCGGCGCGAGAACAGCCGCTACTGGCAATGCGCCAGCTACCTTGCTGGCCGCAATCACCGCACGACGACCAAGACCGATAGCCTCGAACGCGCCAAGGCCTTCGCCGAGGAATGGTATTTCGACCTGCGCCTCAAGAACCGCTCCGGCGAGCTGCGCGGCGGCCGGAGCTTCAAGGCCGCCTCCGAGTTATTCGTGCGCGAGTACGAGGCACTCACCGCCGGCGAGCGCAATCCCGACTACGTGAAGGGGCACGGGACGCGCCTGCGCGTTCATCTCCTCCCGTTCTTCGGCAACAAATCCGTATCAGACATAACGCCGGCCCTCGTGGCCGACTACCGCATTCACCGCTTGACCTCCCGCAAGCACCCCAAGACCGGGGAGCCGATGCGCCCGGCGCGCAGCACGATGCATCAAGAGGTCGTGACCTTGCGGCATGTGCTCAAAACCGCCGAGCGCCAAGGCTGGATCAAGTTCATCCCGAACCTTTCTCCTCCCTACAAGACCTCGGGCAAGATCAGCCATCGCGCCTGGTTCTCCCCCGAGGAATACAAACAGCTCTACGAGGCCACGCGGGCGCGCGCGGCACATCCGCCCAAGCCGCGCTGGAAATGGCAATGCGAGCAGATGCACGACTTCGTGCTCTTCATGGTCAACACCGGCCTGCGGCCCGACGAAGCGCTGCGGCTCGAATTCCGCGACGTGGAGATCGTCGAGGACGCCGCATCGGGCGAGACCATCCTTGAGATCAGCGTGCGCGGCAAACGCGGCGTCGGCTATTGCAAGAGCATGCCCGGCGCGGTGTTGCCCTTCGAGCGACTGCGCGACCGCCGCGGCCGACATCGCTGGGCCGCGATAGCTCCAGCAACACGATTGAGAAAGCCCGAGGAGCAACGCCGGCAAGCCCCGGCCGACCGACCGGCTGTTCCCTCGCACTCACCACGAGCTTTTCAATGCGATCCTCAATGAAGAGGGTCTCAAGAAGGATCGGGAAGGCCTGCCGCGCACGGCCTACAGCCTGCGGCACACCTACATCTGCCTGCGGCTGATGGAGGGTGCCGACATCTACCAGATCGCCAAAAACTGCCGCACCAGCGTCGAGATGATCGAGAAATTCTACGCCGCCCACATCAAGAACATGATCGATGCGGCGGCGGTCAATGTCAGAAGGGCGGCTACACCTGCCGCCCCAAAGGCGCGGCCGAACGGCCGTACTCCAAGGGCTGGCGCGAACGCAAAAAGCC
>CAVZCJ010000003.1:0-250500 GCA_963773625.1 uncultured Alphaproteobacteria bacterium
GAGATCGGGCTGTTTCAACACGAGCAGCACCGGCACAAGGATAAGGCCCGACGGAACGATCAGATCAAGAAGCCGCGGGCTGTTTTCGCTTGGCAGGCAGTGAAAATACCGTGCGAGCGCCAAGATCAGCGCGATCTTCATCAGTTCGGAGGGCTGCAGTTGGATGAAGCCGAGATCGATCCAGCGTTGCGCGCCCATGCCGATGACGCCGCGCAGATCGACCGCGACGATCAGTACCAAGGCAGTCCGTAAATCCAATACGAGACCCGGAACCAGTGGCGGATATCGATCAGCGCCGCACCGATCATCGGGATGAAGGCAATCGCGAACCGCGCCAGTTGCTTCGAGGCCCAGGGCTGCATACTGCCGTTCGCCGCCGAATACAGCATCGCGAAACCGATGCTGGAGATCGAGGCAGACCAACAGGATCAAGCCCCACTGCACCCGCGCACCTTGTCGGTGAGGGTGAGTTCGCGCCGGCCGATATCGGAGGAGAAGCTGGCCATCGCGCTATCCCCGTGGCGGGCGGGGAGCCGGGTTGGGTTGGGGCAGAGGCGGCGGCACCGGCGGTGCGACCTGAGCGATCGCATCGGGTTGCGGTACGCGGCGGGCAGGGTCGCGCTTTTGCACCTCTAGCAGGACGTCGCGCGCGATCGGCGCGGCGACGGCCGAACCGCCGCCGCCCTCGACGCCGCCATGCTCGACCACGACCGCGCAGACATAGCGCGGCGCGCCGACCGGCGCGAAGGCAACAAACAGCGCGTGGTCGCGCTCCTTCCACGGGATTTCATCCTCTTTGCGCAGACCGTGATCGCGCTCGTACTGGCTGATGCGCCGCACCTGCGAGGTGCCCGATTTGCCGCCCATGGCGAAGCCGGCATCCTTGATCCGCGCGGCATAGGCGGTGCCGCCCTCCTCGTTGACGACCGCGGTCATGCCATCGAGCACCAGCGCCAGGGAGCGCGGGCTGATGCCTAGCGCCGGAAAGGCGTTGATCTTTCGGTCGCCGCCCGCCGGGCAGCAATCCCTGCTTGCGCACGAGGTGCGGCACGATCGCCCGGCCGGTGACAAGGCGCGCGGCCATGGTCGCGACCTGCAGCGGGGTGGCCAGCACCGAACCCTGGCCGATGCCGGAGATCAGGGTCTCGCCTTGCTGCCAGGCGACGCCGGTCGTCGCCAGCTTCCAGTCGCGGTCGGGGATCAGCCCGGCGCGTTCGCCGGGTATGTCGAGCCCGAGCGGGTCGCCAAAACCGAAGCGGTGAGCCATCGCCGCGATATGATCGATGCCGGTGCGGCGCGCGGTCTCGTAGAAATAGACGTCGCAGGATTTCTTGATCGCGTCGTGCAGATGCAGCGTGCCGTGGCCGCCCTTCTGCCAGCAATGGAATGTCGCGTCGCCAAGCTCGAGATAGCCGGGGCAGGTGACCGCCGTATCCGGGGTGATCGCGCCGCTTTCGAGCGCGGCCAGCGCGACGACCGGCTTGAAGGTCGAGCCAGGCGGGTAGAGCCCGCCGATCGCCTTGTCGGATAGCGGATTGCGCGGGTCGGTCGACAGCTCCTGCCACGCCGCTTGCGTGAGCCCGGTCGAGAACAGCGTCGGGTCGTAGCTGGGGCTGGAGACCAAGGCGATGACGTCACCGTTGACCGCGTCGAGCAGCACGCAGGAGACGCTCTGCTCGGCGCTACAGCGTTTGGTGACGAAATCCTGCATCGCCGCATCGAGCGCGAGTCACGACATCCTGCCCGGGCTGTCCGTCGTTGCGGGCAGATCTCTCGCACGACGCGGCCATAGGCGTTGACCTCGATCTGGCTGCTCCCTGCGCTGCCGCGCAGCACCAGATCTTCGGATTTCTCGATGCCCGCCTTGCCGATGCGGAAATCCGGCAGCTCCAGGAGCGGGTCGCCGGTCAGCTCCTTCTCCGACACAGCCGCGACATAGCCAAGCACATGCGCCGCGGTCGGCCCGTAGGGATAGAAGCGGATCAGGCCCTGATCGATCGAGACGCCGGGCAGCTCGGGGATCGCCACCTCGATGCGCGCCATCTCGCTCCAAGTGAGGTTGCTGCGCACCACGACCGGCACAAAGGCATGCTTGCGCTTGGCGTCGCGCAGCGCCCGTTTGCGGTCCGCATCGCTGACCTCGATCAGCGTGGCGATCGCGTCGATCGTCGCGTTGATGTCGGAGGTCTGCTCGGGGACGATGACGACCCGGTAATTCTGGCGGTTATCGGCGAGGCTGACGCCAAACCGGTCAAGGATGCGGCCGCGCGGCGGCACCAGAAGCCGCAGGTTGATGCGGTTCTCGTCAGCCATGACGCGGTAGCGGTCGCGGTCGAAGACCTGGAGCTGATAGAGGCGCCCGGCGAGGGCGGCGACCAGCGCGACCTGTCCCCCGGCGAGGATCGCCGCCCGCCGGCCCAGCAGCTTTTGCCGTAATGTCTCGCGCGGCATGACTAGAACCCGGTGGTCAGCCGGCGCCCATCACCGCGCGTTGGGCGCGGCCGAGCAGGAAGCTGGCCAACGGGAAGATCGCGATGGTCAATGCGGCGCGGATGACGGTGTTGCGGAAGTCGAAGAGGCCGAGGTTGAGGATGCAATGCAAGGCCCATAGCCCGGACAGGGCTACCACCGTCAGCAAGGTGAAGCCGGTCCACACGAAGGGAAAGGAGCGATTGACGAAATAGCGCCGGTAGCCCAGCACCGCGCTGCGCGACAGCAGCAGCAGCAACGCGTTGATCCCGATCGGCGAGCCGGCCAAGAGGTCCTCGGTCAACCCGATGGCGAACAGCGCCAGCGGCGGCAACAGATCGGGGCGATAGATCGTCCAATGGTAGGCCGCCATCAAGGTGAACACAGGGGTCAGCGCAGCATAGCCCGGGATGTGGACCGGCAGCACGGAAATCAGCGCGGCGAATAGCGTCGTCGCCACCGGCAGCATGCGCCCCGCGCCGTTATTGACCCGCGGTAGCGCCGGAATGCTGAAGACCTTGAGAGCCATAGACCTAGCCTTCAGCGGGTTGTGTCGTCCTCGCCGGGGGACTTGCGTTTGCTTGGTTTAGCGAGCGACTTGCACCGGCTGGGGCAGCGATCGCGACAGGCCATAGTCGACGACCAGGAGGTACCCGACCTGGGACAATTCGACATAGGGCTCGATCCGCGGCCCACCCGCGTCGATGGCACTCACCACGCCGACCGGCAGCCCGGGCGGGAAAATCCCGCCCTCGCCCGAGGTGACGACGCGGTCGCCGATCTTTCACCGCGTCGGGAGACGTGCAAATACATGAGCCTCGGCCGCTCGGAATTGTCGCCCGCCAGCACCGCGTTGACATGCGAGCTTTCGATCATCACCGGGATGCGCGAGTTGAGGTCGGTGATCAGCAGCACCCGGGCGGCGCGGTTGCCGACTTCGGTCAGCCGCCCGACCAGCCCCTCGCCAGTGATCGCGGCCTGGCCGCGCGCGACATGGTCCTCGATGCCGGCATTGATGAGGAGCGTGCGCACGTAGGCGCCGCCCGAATTGGCGATGACCCGGGCGGTGACGTATGAAACCGAGTTCTCCGGCACCGCCTTCAGTAAAGCCGCGCAGTTTTTGGTTGTCGGCGGACAGGTTGAGCGCGGTCTGCTGCCATTGCAGCAACCGCGCATTCTCGGCTTCGAGGCGCGCGTTCTCCTGGTAGGTGTTGACAAGCATTTGCACGTTGTCGATCACGCTGCCGACGGCGGCAAGCGGTCGCGAAAACGCCTCGAGAACCGGCGCGACCGTATCGGTCACCGCCGTGCGCACCGAATCGAAGATCAGCTGATCGGCCTTGCCGAGCATGACGATCGCAGCCGATAGCAGCACGAGGATCGGCAGCATCGTGCGCTGGATCGCCGCGCGCTCTTTGCGGCGAAAGCCAGATCACGCCGTTCCCTCAGCCGTTACGGCGCCGATGCACCCAACGGGCCGCATCGCGCTCTCGCTAGCATGAGTCCCCTGCCCATAACCGCTCGCGGAGGCGAGCCGATAAAAGACTCTCACCACATGTTGATCAACAGGTTTTTTAACGTCTTCATTTCTTCCAGTGCCCGTCCCGTGCCGAGCGCGACGCAGGTCAGCGGGTCGTCGGCGATCGATACCGGCAAGCCGGTCGCATGGCGCAGGACGAAGTCGAGATTGCCCAACAAGGCGCCGCCGCCGGTAAGAACGATGCCTTTGTCGACGATGTCGGCGGCAAGTTCGGGGGCAGTGTGCTCGAGCGCAACCTTGACCGCCTCGACGATGGAGCCGACCGGCTCGGCGAGGCTCTCCGAGATTTGCCGCTCGCTGATGATGATCTCCTTTGGGACGCCATTCATCAGGTCGCGGCCCTTGATCTCCATGATCCGGCCGTCGCCGTCCTCCGGCATGCAAGCCGAGCCGATATCCTTCTTGATCCGCTCGGCGCTGCTCTCGCCAACCAGGAGATTATGATTGCGGCGGATATAGGCGATGATCGCCTCGTCCATCTTGTCGCCGGCGACGCGCACCGAGCGGCAGTAGACGATACCGCCCAGGGATAGCACCGCGACCTCGGTGGTGCCGCCGCCGATATCGACGACCATCGAGCCGGTCGGCTCGGTCACCGGCAGCCCGGCGCCGATCGCCGCCGCCATCGGCTCCTCGATCAAGAAAACCCGGCGCGCACCGGCGCTTTCGGCCGATTCCTGGATCGCCCGGCGTTCGACCGCGGTCGAACCCGACGGCACGCAAATAATGATTTGCGGGCTGGCGAAGCCGCGCCGGTTATGCACCTTACGAATGAAGTGCTTGATCATCTCTTCGGCGACTTCGAAATCGGCAATGACGCCGTCGCGCAGTGGCCGGATCGCTTGGATGTTGCCGGGGGTGCGGCCGAGCATCTGCTTGGCTTCCTCGCCAACCGCAAGGACTTGCCGCCTGCCCTTGACCTGGGCGATGGCGACGACCGAGGGTTCATTGAGGACGATGCCACGCCCCTTTACGTAAACGAGCGTGTTCGCCGTGCCGAGGTCTATCGCCATGTCCGCCGATAGCAGGCCGAACATCTTGCCAATCATCGCGACCATGAACCCAAAGTTGCCGACCCGCCCCGATTTCAGTCCGGCGCGGGGGCGCCGCCAAAATCGTCTTGCCGATCAATGACATTATTGTTCGCATCGGGCAACAATGATTGCGATTGTTGCCAGCAAATGCGCGCAACCCGTCAGAATCCCCCGTTTCGTCTACCGATCCTTACTGATTGCCATGGCTCATTCAAGTGATCTTAAGTAAACTTATGGTTGACGACCTTAAGAGCGACGCGGCCATCGTCAAACGTTCGGTGCGCATCGCCGGCCATGCCACCAGCGTTTCGCTCGAGGCGGCGTTCTGGCGGGGGTTATGCGACGTCGCCGCCGCGCGTGGCCTTCCGGTCAACGCCTTGCTGGCCTCAATCGACGCCGGGCGGAGCGGCAACTTGTCGAGCGCAATCCGCCTCTTTGTGCTCGATTGCGCGCGGCGCGGCGAGCTTTTGTGATAGGGTCGAGCCCGGAGACCCACAGTGACCTCGATCGTTAATCTCAACCGGTTTCGCAAAGCCAAGAAGCGCTCAGAGGCGCAGCAGCGCGCGGTCGAAAACCGCGCCCTGTCCGGCCGCAGCAAGAAAGACCGGCGCGCCGCAGAGAGCGAGCGCCAGCGGGCCGCGCGTGAACTTGACGGTAAGCGTCTCGACTGAAGTATCAGGTTGCGGCGAGAGCGGCGCGATAGGCAATCTCATTCGCCGCGTCAAAGCACACGAAGATCACCTGCTTCGGGGTAGTCGTTTGCCGCCAAATAGGCGGCGACCGCGTTCACCGCGATCCGTGCCGCCGGTTCGCGCGGATAGCCGTAAACCCCTGTGGAGATCGCCGGAAAGGCGATTGCGGCGAACCGGTTCTCGCGGGCGATCCGCAACGAGTTCTGGTAACATGAGGCAAGAATTTCCGCCTCGTTGGCGTTTCCGCCCCGCCACACGGGACCGACCGTGTGGATGACGTAAGACGCCGTCAGCCGATAGCCACGGGTTAATTTCGCCTCGCCCGGAGAGCAGCCGCCCAGCAATCGGCACTCGGCAAGCAACTCGGGGCCGGCGGCGCGGTGGATCGCGCCGTCGACACCGCCACCGCCCAGCAGCGACGTATTAGCGGCATTGACGACCGCATCCACTGCGAGCCGCGTGATGTCGCCGGTTTCGAGCTTGACCCTCGGCAGCATGGCCAGATTTTAGAGCGTGAAACGAAAACGGGAACCGGCGAATTTCCGGTTCCCGTTCGTTGGGCTGTGAAGCCGGCCGGAGCGGCCGAGCGCTAAGCGGCGCGATAGGTCGAGCGCGGCAAGTGGAGTGCTTCCTTCCGTTGAGGAGTTCGGCTTACCACGTGTTCGCCCGCAACCCGACGCGGCAAGCTCGGCCGCGCCATGATCGCTTCTGCCCGGCGGTCGGGGACAATGCCCATCAGCCGGCGCAGCGCCTCGCGACCGCGCGACAGGCGCGAGCGGACGGTGCCAACCGGGACGCCGATGATCTCGGCGACTGCCTCGTAGCGCAGGCCTTCGAGGCCTACCAGCAGGATCACCGAGCGCTGCTCATCAGGCAGCCGGGCGAGTGCACGGTCCAAGTCGCGCAATTCGAGCGAGCGGCCCTGATCCGCCGGGCGGGTCAGCGATGGCTCGGTCTCGCTGATCGTCACCGCCGCCCCTTCGCGTACGGCTCGGCGAACCTGATTGACATATTGGTTGTGCAAGATGGTGAAGAGCCATGCCCGCAAATCCGTGCCTTCTTTCCACAGGTGTTGCTTCGCCAGTCCGCGCACCAGGCAATCCTGGACGAGATCGTCAGCGGCCACCGCATCACGGGTCAGCGCGTGCGCATAGCGCCGCAGGCGCGGAATTTCGGCTTCGATTTTCCGACAGAGGTCGGTCATTGGGGTAACCCCGCTTTGTTGCTACCGGCGCAAGGCCGGTCGGAACGCGAGGAATTTAGCGAGGGCTCGCAACCCGATGATGACAAGCGAGCTTCTTTTTGTAAGGAATTGTAACCGTAGATGTCTTCGATTATGTGTTTGTGGCACCCTGCCAAATCGTGGATTTATGAGCGAAACGGGATACATACTGGTCGTCGATGACGAGCGGGATATATGCGATCTCGTGCGCGAATACCTCGACGAGCGAAGGGTTTCGCGTATCGACCGCGAACGATGGCGCGGGGCTGCGCGAGGAGATGGCGCGCTCCAAGGTCGATCTCGTCATCCTCGATCTGATGCTGCCAGGTGAGGATGGGTTGCAGTTGGCGCGTGAGCTGCGCACCGCCTCCGATGTCGGCATCATCATGCTGACCGGGCGCGGCGAGACGGTGGACCGCATCATCGGCCTGGAGATGGGCGCCGACGACTATCTGCCGAAGCCGTTCCACCTGCGCGAGCTGTTGGCCCGGGTGCGCAGTGTGATGCGCCGCGCCGCCTCGCGCGCCGCCGAGCGGGCAATCGGCGAGCGTTCGCGGGTACGCTTTGCCGACTGGACCCTCGATCTATCGAGCCGGGGGTTGCTGTCGCCATTGGGAAACGACGTTCGGTTGACGACCGGCGAGTTCGAGTTGCTGGCGGCGCTGGTCAACCATGCCAACCAAGTGCTGTCGCGCGATCGCCTGCTCGACCTGTCGCGCCATCGCGAGGCGGGTCCGTTCGACCGCACCATCGACGTGCAG
Organism: uncultured Alphaproteobacteria bacterium; assembly: GCA_963773625.1. GTDB lineage: Bacteria > Pseudomonadota > Alphaproteobacteria > ATCC43930 > CGMCC-115725 > DATARH01. The sequence goes on from CAVZCJ010000003.1 coordinate 7,719, forward strand.
GTCGGCCGCTTGCGCCGCAAGCTGGAGGACGACCCGAAGAACCCCACGATCATCAAGACCGTGCGCGGCGGCGGCTATATGTTCACGCCGCCGGTCGAGTTCGAGTAAGCGAGCGGACGGCCTAGCCGGGCCGGACCAGAACGTGCCGCTTGCGGCCGGCGCTTAGTTTGATCTGGCCTTGGGCGTCAAGATCGGCGAGCGAGACGATCTGCATTTCGTTTCCAATCACCGCATCGTTGAGCCGCGCACCGCCGCCCTTGATCAGCTGGCGCGCCTCGCCGTTGGAGTGTGGCGAGTCCGGCCTGGACGAACAGTTCGAACACCGGCACGCCGCGTCGAGCGCGTCTACGTCCACTTGATAGCGGCATCCGCTGATGGCATCCCTCGCCGGCAAATTCTCGCCGGTCGCCAAACACCGCCTCTGCCGTTGTCGGCGGCTTCCTCCGCCGCCGCGCGGCCATGGCAGAGAGCGGTCGCCTCCGTTGCCAGCATCTTCTTCGCCTCGTTGATATCGCCGTCACGCAGGTTTTCCAGACGGGCGATCTCGTCGAGCGGCAATTCGGTAAACAGCCTCAGAAACCGGCCGATATCAGCGTCTTCGCAGTTGCGCCAGTATTGCCAGTATTCGTAGGGGCTGAGCCGCTCGGCATTGAGCCAGACCGCGCCGCCGACGCTCTTGCCCATCTTGACGCCGGAGGCGGTCGCCATCAGCGGCGTTGTCAGCCCGAACAGCGATTTCTGGGCCACCCGCCGGCCGAGCTCGACCCCGTGCACGATGTTGCCCCATTGGTCGGAGCCGCCCATCTGCAGCACGCAATCGTAGCGCCGCGCCAGCTCGACGAAATCATAGGCCTGGAGGATCGTGTAATTGAATTCGAGAAAGGTCAGCGGCTGCTCGCGTTCGAGCCGCAGCTTGACGCTGTCCTGGGTCAGCATGCGGTTGACCGAGAAATGCCGGCCGATATCGCGCAGCAGCGGGATATAGCGCAGCTCGTCGAGCCAGTCGGCGTTGTTGACCATCACCGCGTCGGTCGGCCCGTCGCCGAATTGCAGGAACTTGGCGAAGACCTGGCGAATGCCGGCCATGTTACGCGCGATGTCGGCGTCGGAGAGCAGCGGCCGCGCCTCGTCCTTGCCCGACGGGTCGCCGATCCGCGTGGTGCCGCCGCCCATCAGCACGATCGGCTTGTGCCCGGACCGCTGGTAGAGCCGCAGCAGCATGATTCCCAACAGGCTGCCGATATGCAGACTGTCGGCGGTGCAGTCGTAGCCGATATAGGCGGTGACCGGCTGGCCAGCCGCGAGGCGCTGGTCGAGCTCCGCCAGGTCGGTGCATTGATGGACGTAGCCGCGGTCCTGCGCGGCGGCGAGAAAGGATGAACGGACACTGGGCATGGCGGCGTCATCTAGCACAAAACCGGTTTCGGCGCTGGGGCTGATGAGCGGCACTTCGCTCGACGGCATCGATGTCGCGGCGATCGAGAGCGACGGCGAGGGCCGGTGTCGTCGCCGGCGCCGGCGCTGACGATCCCCTATCCAGCACGATTTCCGCGAGCGGCTGCGCGGCGTGCTCGGCGGGGTCGGGCCGGTCGCCGCGGTCGAGGACGAGCTGACCACGCGGCATGCCGCTGCCATCGCGGAGTTTCGCATCCGGCATCCCGCAAGTGCGGGTGGAGCTGATCGGGTTCCACGGCCACACGATTCTGCATCAGCCGGAGAACCGCCGCACCTGGCAGATCGGCGATGGCGCGCTGCTTGGCACGCCTCAGCGGCTACGACGTGGTCGCCGATTTCCGCAGCGCCGACGTCGCCGCCGGTGGCGAAGGCGCGCCGCTGGCGCCGCTGTACCACGCCGCGTTGAGCGCCGGCCTGGCGAAGCCGCTGGCCGTGCTGAACCTAGGCGGCGTCGGCAATGTCACCTGGATCGGCGAGGCCGTGCACGATCTGCTCGCCTTCGACACCGGGCCCGGCAATGCGATGCTCGACGATTGGGTGCGCCGGCATACCGGTCAGCCGGCCGATTTCGGCGGCGCGCTCGCCGGCAGCGGCCAGGTCTCGGCAGAGCCATGTCGCGCGTTTCCTGAGGCGCCGTATTTCGCGCGCAAGCCGCCCAAATCGCTCGACCGCGATGCCTTTGTCGGATTTGCGCCAGATGGCTTGTCGGCAGCCGACGGCGCCGCGACCCTGACCGAGATGACCGCGGCGGCGGTTGCCGCCGCGCGAGTTCATTTCCCGGCACCGGCGCGGGAGTTTCTGGTGACTGGCGGTGGCCGGCACAACCCAGCGCTGATGGCGGCGCTGGCGCGGTTGCTCGGCGTGCCGGTGCGACCGGTCGAGGCGGTGGGCTGGGACGGCGACGCGCTCGAGGCACAGGCCTTCGCCTATCTGGCGATCCGCTCGGTTCGCGGCTTGCCGCTGAGCCTGCCGGGCGACCACCGGCGCGCCGCGGCCGATGCGCGGCGGCCGGCTGTTCAAGGCGCCGGTCACTTGACGACGATCGTCCCGATCATGTGCGGGTGGATCGAGCAGAAGTATTTGTAGATACCGGGCTTGTCGAAGGTGAACGAGAACTTGTCGTCGGTGTCGAGCGCGGCGGATTTGAACGTCGCTCCGGCGTCGGCGCTGGTCACCGTGTGCGGCTCCTCGTCCTTGTTGGTCCACGTCACCTTGGTGCCCGGCGCCACGGTGAGGATCGCCGGAGAAAAGGCGAAATTGTCGATGGTCACCGTGTTCGGCTCAGCCGCATAGGCGGCAAATCCTAAGACGAGCATCAGCGCGGCGGCGAGCGGCAAGGCCCGCCGATTGATCGTGTCCATGGGGGTCTCCGGGTTACGCCAGGGTCTGGTCGGACAGCTTCGGGGAGGCCGGCGGGCACGATCTCGATATCGCGGATGCCGAGCACCGATTTGAGTTGATCGGCTGGCACCTTCATCGGTCCCGGGATTGGGCGCCTCACCGGCCTTCGGCTGCGGGAACGCCGTCGACATCGCGGTCTGGAAGGTCACCTTGCCCTCGACCTTCTGCACCACCTGGTGGATGTGGCCATTGAGGACGGTGACGGAACCGAAGGGCTTCAAGTAGGTGAAGGCCTGGTCGGCGTCAGCAGTCACCCAGCCCCATTGCGGGTAGATCGACCACAGCGGGATATGCGCGAGAACGACGATCGGCGTGCTGGCGCTCTTTCCCTTGAGGTCGCCTTCGAGCCACTCGAGCTGCTCCTTGCCGAGCGTGGCGCCGGTCGCCGGGGCGAAGCCGTAGACGTTGATCAGCGCGACGAAATGCACGCCGTTCTGGTCCCAGCTGTACCAGCCTTGCCCGGTCCGACCCTTGTCGCCAAAGCGGTCGAAGAACTGCTTGCCGTCGTCGCCGATGACGTCGTGCTCGCCCGGGATGAAATGGGTGTCGAGCTTGGCGCCCTGGATGATCTGCTGGGCGGTGTCGAATTCCTCGGCCTTCGACAGATGGGTAACGTCGCCGGTATGGATCATCATCGCCGGCTTGTTGGTTTGCGCCGCGATCTTGTCGAGCGCGACCTGCAAGGTCCCGCCGGGGTTTGGGTTGACCTCGCCCTTGAAGCCGATATGGCTGTCGCTGATCTGGACAAAGCTGAAACCGCTCGCCGCCGCCTCGGCGTCGCCGCCGAGATTGATCGCGCGGGGGATGCCGCCGGCTACACTCCAGACGATGCCGGTGCCGGCCCAGCCCATGCATTTCAGAAAATCGCGTCTTGTGCTCATCGTCGCCTACTCCCTTGGCAGGTGTCGGCGATGAAGACCGGTGCGTTTTGCGGTTTATTCGGGCGGGTCGAAAATTTCCGCCGAAAAAAGATTTACCGCGCTCAGAATAAAACCCGCCGCGGTCCGGTCTTATGAGCATGGCAGCCTTTGCCTGGCTCGCGGTTCGAGCTCGTGAGGAGAATTGCCCCCTTCATCGCGTGACAATTCGTTCGAGCGGGTGGTGCTGCCGCATCTCGACGCCGCCTACAACCTCGCGCGCTGGCTGATGCGCGACAGGGCGGCGGCGGAGGATGTGCTGCAGGAGGCGATGGTGCGCGCGCTGACTTATTTCGCCAGCTTCAAGGGCATCAACCCGAAGGCCTGGCTGTTGCAGATCGTGCGACATACCGCCTACGGATCGATGGCGCTCAACCGCGGGGTCGAGACCGTGCCGCTCGAGAATGACGATCCGACACCGGCCGCGGGTGACGATCCGGAAGCGGCGCTGCTGCGGGGGCGCGAATGCCGCCAGGTGCGGGCGCTGATCGCCGCGCTGCCGGTGGAACTGCGTGAAACCCTGGTGCTGCGCGAATTCGAGGAGTTGTCCTACAAGGAAATCGCCGAGGCGACGCTAACCCCGATCGGAACCGTGATGTCGCGGTTGTGGCGTGCGCGACAATTGCTCGCCCGGGCGGCCGAGGCGGAGGGTCTGCATTGAACGGTATCCGAAGCACCTTAGGACCGCGACCGGGCTGCGAAAAGGTCCTGCTGGTCCAGGCCGAGCTCGACGGCGAGCTCGACGCCGCCCAGGCCGCGGCGCTGGAGATGCACTTCGCTGATTGCCGCATCTGCCAAACGGCGAGGGCCGAGTTGCTGAGCGCGCGCGAACTGCTGCGCCGCGAGAGCTACGAGGCCATGCCGGACGACGTGCGGGCGCGGGTCATGGCGCGGCTGCGCCAGGCGCTGCCACCGCAGCCCGCGCCCCTTCACCGCTGGCGGTGGGTGTTTCCCTCGCTCGGAGGCTTTGGGCTTGGCGCGGCTTGCGCCGCCGCCCTCGCGTTTCTGCTCCTGTTGCCGCAACGCGATGATCTCGCCGCTCAGCTGGTCGCCGGGCACATTCGGGCGCTGCAACCGGGCCATCTCGAGGATGTGATCTCGACCGATCAGCACACCGTCAAGCCGTGGTTCGACGGGCGGCTCGATTTCGCACCGCCGGTGCGGGATTTTGCCGCCGATGGGTTCCCGCTAAAAGGCGGGCGGCTCGACTATCTCGACGGCCGACCGGTCGCGGCATTGGTCTATCAGCGAGACAAGCACATCATCGACGTGTTTGTCTGGCCGCAAAGCGGCTCCGCCTTTCACCTCGCGAACGGCGCCGCCGTCCAGGGTTATAATCTCGTGCATTGGACCGGGGATGGGATGAATTTCTGGGCGGTGTCGGACGTCGAGCGGGCGCAGCTCGACAATTTTGCGTCGCTGTGGCGCAAGGCGCCGTAAACCAGCGATTTCGCCGAGCCTTTCGCCTTTCTCCACAGTTTGTTAACCATATTGCCACACACCCAATCGGAGAACTGCCCGGAGTAGAGCGATGGAACGCGGACGCCTCGCCAGATTTGGCCTTGTGTTTGGGCTTGCCGGCCTATTCGGCTGCGCGCCGGTACCGACGCCGCAAGTCGCGGTCGCTCCGCCGCCGGTCGCTGTTACCGCACCGCCGCCCGCGCCACCAGCGCCGCCGCCCATGCCGCCGACCCCGCCCGCGCACGTCGTGGCGGTTGTACCGCCGCAGCCCGTGGTCGTACCACCGCTACCGCCGCCCCCGGTCCCGCGGCTTGCGCAGCGGACGGTGATCTTAATCCATAGGGTCCATCATTACCGCCGATACGCCGCTGCGCGGACCGGCTATTATGGCCCGCCCTGCGGCAGCATCGCGCACCCTTGCACCGTGTATCACGCGATCGTGTCAATTCAGTAGCTGTTGGCGAAGCCGTCGCGGAGCATGAGGTCGAGCACGGCCTCGGCCCGCAGTAACGCAGGGTCGTCCGGCGCAGTGGTGCGTCGAAGCGCTGCGGCGACTTGCTCCTGCAGAGCGTAGGCGTCATCACGTTCGCCGGATTGCCATAGCAGGGCAGCGAGATTGCCCATCGCTGCCAGCGTGTCTCCATCGTCTTCACCGAAGAGGTGAACAAGTACCCCGATCGTCTCATTGAGTAGCGCGCACGCGCTGTCGATGTCGCCCATCGCCGCGACAGTGCCGGCGAGATTATTGACCGCCCGCAGCGTCTCGCGGTGCTCATTGCCATAAAGCGCGTGCATCCCAGCGGCGACTTCTTCCTGAAGCCGCCGCGCCGCAGCGAGATCGCCCTGCTGGCCGAGAGTGGATGCCAACTTTCCCAGCGCCTTCAGCGTGTCGTAATGCGCATCGCCGAAGAGCGCGCGGCGGCCAGCTACCACCGCCTCCTCGAGCTTGCGGGCGCGCGACAACTGACCCTCGGCCCACAGCACCTCGGCGAGGTCGAGCATCGCCGTCAGGGTATTGGGGTGGGCGTCGCCGAGGTCGTGGCGGCGCTCATCAACGAGGGCTTCGAGTTCGATGACCGTCGCCACTAGCGGGGGCGCGGCTTGTTGCCCCAGACGACGTAACGCTTGCGCGGCCGCAATTCCTCGCCTTCCGCGGCGGCGCGCTGGTTTTGCGCGAGGATCACATCGGCCAGCGGGTCGCTACCGACATTGACAAGTCCGTGCGAGCCGAACAGCGCCTCGATCTCTTCCTGCGGCTTGCCCTTCAGAAACGGCAGCCGGTCGCCGATCGGCGCGTATTCGGCGCTGCGCCGAGCACTTGCCGCCTGCTCCTCGCCGGGCTTCACCAGCGACTGGCCGTCGATGACCGCGAGCCGGCCGCCCGGGCGCAACACGCGGATCCACTCGTCGATCGCCGCCTCGGGGTGCGGCAGGGTCCACAGCACGTGGCGGGTGATCACCAAATCGAACGACAACGGCGCAAACGGCAGCGCCTCGGCGTCGGCCTCCTCGAAGCGGATGTCGGCGTCGGCCTGCGCGGCCTTTCCCCTAGCGAGCGCCAGCATCGCCGGCGCGAAGTCGATGCCGGTGACGCGGTGGCGCCGCGCCGCCAATTCGAGCGAGAGGAAGCCGGTGCCGCAGCCGATGTCGAGCGCGTCGAGCCCTTCGCGCCCGTCGAGGGCCAGCGCGAACACGCGATCCCACGCGGCGCGCTCTTCGGGCGTGCGAATGCTGTGGCCGAAATCCTCGTCGAAATGCGAGGCGCGCCTATCCCAATGCGCGGCCACCTGCTGTTTGACGATATCGGTTAGCGGCATCTCAGCCTCCTATTTCAGCCCAACCACCTCGGCCAGCGCGTCGACCTGCTCGACATAGTTGGAGACCGGGTTGAGCATGAGGTGGTTGGCGCCCATGGCGACAACCTCCTCCAGCCGCTCGCGCACCTGCTCGGGGGTGCCGTGAATGCCGGAGAAATCAGTGCCCGGCGGGTTGTGATAAACCTCGGTGAACCAGCGGTCGAGCAGGCGCCGTGCCGTCGCCGGGTTCTCGTCGACCGTCATGAAGATGCGCTTCGAGATCGGGAAGTTCTCCGGGTCGCGGCCGCGCGCCGCCAGCGCCTCCTTGAGGATCGGCACCAACTCGCCGAACTGCTTGATGCTCGACCCGCCCGAGCCCATCCAGCCATCGGCCAATTCGGCGCTGCGCCGCACCGCGGCGGGGTGTCCGACTCCCATCCACAGCGGCAGCGGTTTCTGCACCGGCCGCGGCGACATCACCTCATTGTCGAGATTGTAGAACCGACCGTGAAAGGTGACGCGCTCCTCGTTCCACAGCGCACGGATCAATGCGACCTCCTCGCGGAAGCGGGCGACCTTGCCTTCGTGCGGGACCTCGAACTGGCGGTAATGGTGGTCGCGGCCGAGCCCGACCCCGAGGATCGCCCGGCCGCCGCTGACATAGTCGAGCGTCGCCCATTGATGCGCGACCATCGCCGGGTGATGCACCGCCAGCACCACGACCGAGGCGCCAACCCGGATTTTCGACGTCACCGCCGCGGCGTAGGTCAGCACCGGGATCGGGTCGAAACACATCGATTCTTCGTTGAGGGTGTTCTCGGTGACCCAGAGGTCGCGGAACCCGAGCGCTTCGGCGCGCTGCGCCACGGTTTTGACCGCGCTCATGTCGATCGGGTCCGGCGAGCGGTGCGGCAGCGACATGCCGAATGCGATCTTGTCCTTTAAGGCCATGAACCGGCGCCTCGTGCTGCTGGTGACGCGTGACGGCTAGATTGGCCTGCCTGCCGATAAGGCGCAAGGCAAGCCGCCCGCACCGGCGGTGGAGCAGGCTGTGGCGGCGGCATCGCCGATTTGTAACTAGACGGTCATCCGAGCGTCACCATTAGCCGCTTAACTCGCCTCGATCATGGAGCCGCGGAAGGATCGACACGGCCATAGTGACGCGAGCGCCGTTTCGCGGCGGCAATGCTGGCTGGCAATACTGGCGAAGGCGCCCCTGGCTCAGTTGGAAACGGCTTGGGCAGCAATCGATGAAAAGCCCGCGTACCGAATGCTGCGGCGAGCCGAATCCGGCCTCGTCATGCTGCGTGGCCGGATCGGCGGCACGGGTCGGCCTTTCAATGTCGGCGAAATGACGATGACCCGTGCGGCGGTGCAGCTGCTCGACGCGGCGGGCGAGGCAAGTCAGACCGGTTTTGGACATGTGGCCGGGCGCTCGGCGAGAAAGGCCGAGCTGGTCGCGCTGTTCGACGCGATGCTACAAGATCCGGCGCGACACGGTGCGATTGCTACCGCCGTCGTGATGCCGCTGGCCGCCGAACAGCAAGCGGCGAAGGCGGCGCAGGCCGCAAAGGTGCTCGCGACCAAAGTCGATTTCTTCACCATGGTCCGCGGCGAGTGAGCGACGCAGTCGAGCTAGGGTTAGCGGGTCGGGCGGTCTTCGCTGCGCTCGAACCCGGTCTCGCCGACCCGGTGCATGGTTCGCAATCGTGCTTTCGCGCGGTTCTCGCTGCGATGGCGCGGCCCGGCACCATCGTCGAGATCCCGCCGGCGCTCGCCGGCAATCCCCTAGCGCCGCTTGGGCCAGCGGCGGCGGCAATTGCCCTGACGCTCTGCGATATCGACACTCCCGTGTGGCTCGACGCAGCGTTGGAGGCAACCGGCGATTACCTGCGATTTCACTGCGGCGCCCCGCTTGCGGCCAGACCAAACGAGGCGCGCTTCGCTTTCGTGGCGGAGCTTAGCGCCTTGCCGCCGCTCGGCGCGTTCGCGCTCGGCAGCGACGAATATCCCGAGCAATCCACGACGTTGGTCATCGAAGCCGCGTGCCTCGTCGGGGGCACCGGTGTGCGGCTGCGCGGCCCCGGCATCCAAGGCGAGGCCCGCCTCGGCATCGCGGGGCTGCCGGCACGGTTTTGGGAGGAGCGGCAGGCGCTTGCAGAGCTGTTTCCGCGCGGCGTGGACGTGCTGTTCATCAGCGGCCATCGGCTGGCGGCGCTGCCGCGTTCATCTCTGGTTGCGGCTTAGGAGGCCAGCCGAATGTACGTCGCGGTGAAGGGCGGCGAGAAAGCCATCGAAGCGGCGCATCGGCTGCTCGCCCAGGCGCGGCGGGGCGACCCGGCGGTGCCCGAACTCGCCCTCGCGCAGATCGATCAACAGCTTGCTTTGGCGGTCGACCGGGTGATGACCGAGGGCTCGGTCTATGACCGCGAGCTGGCGGCATTGGCGATCAAGCAGGCACGCGGCGACCTGACAGAAGCGATCTTTCTGTTGCGCGCCTACCGCACGACGCTGCCGCGCCTCGCGGTCAGCCAGCCGATCGAGACCGGGCAGGCACGGCTAAAGCGCCGCATCTCGGCGACGTTCAAGGATTTGCCCGGCGGGCAGGTGCTGGGCCCGACCTTCGACTACACTCACCGCTTGCTCGACTTTGCGCTGGCGGCGGAGGGCGGCGCAGTCGCGCCGGCGCCCCCGCCGGCGGCGGCGCACGAGGTGGAGGCGATGCCGCGCGTCAGCACGCTGCTCGGCGACGAGGGGCTGATCGAACCCGCCCCGGACGGCGCCACCGAACCGGGCGACCTTACCCGCGACCCGCTCGCATTCCCGGCGGATCGAGCGCTGCGGTTGCAGAACCTTGCGCGCGGCGACGAAGGCTATCTGCTCGCTCTTGGCTATTCGACCCAGCGCGGTTACGGCCGCAATCATCCCTTCGCTGGCGAGATCCGCATCGGCGAGGTCGAGATCGAGATCGTCCCTCCCGAGCTCGGGTTTTCGGTCGTGATCGGCGAGATCACCGTCACCGAATGCGAGATGGTCAACCAATTCAAAGGCTCGGCGACGGCGCCGCCGCAATTCACCCGCGGCTACGGGCTTGCCTTCGGCGAAAGCGAGCGCAAGGCGATGGCGATGGCGTTGGTGGATCGAGCGCTGCGCGCCCAGGAACTCGGCGAGGAGGTCACCGCGCCGGCGCAGGACCAGGAATTCGTCCTCTACCACTCGGACAATGTCGAAGCGTCCGGATTCACCCAGCATCTGAAGCTGCCGCATTACGTCGATTTTCAGGCCGAGCTGAACCTGATCCGCCGGATGCGCGCCGAGTGGGACACACCGCAAGCCGAGGCCGCAGAATGAGCGAACCCGCGGCCGAGGCGGCCGGCTACAACTTCGCCTATCTCGACGAGCAGACCAAGCGGATGATTCGCCGCGCCATCCTCAAGGCGGTTGCGATCCCCGGCTACCAGGTGCCCTTCGCCAGCCGCGAGATGCCGCTGCCCTATGGCTGGGGCACCGGCGGCATCCAGGTGACCGCCAGCATCATCGGCGCAGAACGATACGCTCAAGGTCATCGACCAGGGCGCTGACGACACCACCAACGCCGTTTCGATCCGGCGCTTCTTCGCATCGCACGGCCGGCGTCGCGACCACCGAGCGAGACGGCCGAGGCGAGCATCGTCCAGACCCGCCACCGCATTCCCGAAACGCCCGCTGCGCGAAGGACCAGATCATCGTCTACCAGGTGCCGATACCCGAGCCGCTGCGCTGGCTCGAGCCGCGCGAGACCGAAACCCGCAAGATGCATGCGCTCGGCGAATACGGGCCGATGTACACGAGGCTTTACGAGGACATCGCGCAATTCGGCCGGGTCGACGACCGCCTACGACTATCCGGTGATGGTCAATGGGCGCTACCTGATGCGGCCGTCGCCGATCCCGAAATTCGACAATCCGAAGATGGACATGAACCCGGCGCTGCAGCTGTTCGGCGCCGGACGCGAGAAGCGCATCTACGCGGTGCCGCCCTACACCTCGGTCAAGAGCCTCGATTTCGCCGATCATCCGTTCGCGGTCGAGCGCTGGGACCAGAGCTGCGCGATCTGCGGCGCTACCGACTGCTTCCTCGACGAGGTCATCACCGACGACTGCGGCGGCCGCATGTTTGTCTGCTCCGACACCGACTATTGCCGCAACCGGCAAACTGCGAAGGCGGCGGAATGACCGCATTGCAGCTCGGCGACATGGTGACTGCCGCGGAGGAACCGCCGCTGCTTCGAGGTCACCGGGCTCGGCAAGAGCTTCGGCAGCCGCGTCGCCTGCCGCGACGTCTCGTTCGCGCTGTGGCCGGGCGAGGTGCTCGGCGTCGTCGGCGAGTCGGGCTCGGGCAAGACGACGCTGCTCAACTGCCTGTCCGCCCGGTTGCAGCCCGATTGCGGCCGCGTCGAGTACCGGATGCGCGACGGCCGGATCGCCGGACTGTTCGAGCTCTCCGAGCCGGCGCGGCGCCTGTTGATGCGTACCGATGGGGTTTCGTCCACCAGAACCCGCGCGACGGGCTGCTGCTCGGCCTGTCGGCGCGGCGCCAATATCGGCGAGCGGCTGATGGCGCGTCGGCGCGCGTCACTACGGCGACATCCGCGACGCGGCGACCGACTGGCTCGCAAGAGTCGAGATCGAGATCGCCCGGATCGACGACCCGCCGCAGACTTTCTCCGGCGGCATGCAGCAGCGGCTGCAGATCGCCCGCAATCTGGTCTCGCGCCCGCGCCTCGTGTTCATGGACGAGCCGACCGGCGGGCTCGACGTCTCGGTCCAGGCGCGCCTCCTGGACTTGCTGCGCGGGCTGTGCGACGAGCTCGCTCTCGCCGCGATCGTGGTCACGCACGATCTCGGCGTCGCTCGGCTGCTTGGCGCACCGGCTGCTGGTCATGCGCGGGGGCGCGGTGGTCGAGACCGGGCTCACCGACCAGGTGCTCGACGACCCGCAGCACCCCTACACGCAACTTCTCGTCTCCTCGATGCTGCAATGACCGAGCTGCTGCGTGCCATCGGTCTGAGCAAGACCTTTACCCTGCACAACCAGGGCGGACTTCAGTTGCCGGTGCTCGACGCGATCGACCTCGCCGTCGCCGCGGGCGAATGCGTAGTGCTCAACGGCCCGTCCGGGCGTCGGCAAATCGACGCTGCTGCGTGCGCTCTACGGCAATTATCTGCTGCAGCAAGGCCATATCCTGGTCCGCCACTTGGCGCCAGGTCGTCGATATGCGCGGCCGCCTCGCCGCGCTTGGTGCTCGACGTGCGCCGCCGAACGATGGGGTTCGTCAGCCAGTTTCTGCGCGTCATCCCGCGCGTCGCCACCCTCGACCTGGTGCGCCGAACCGCTGCGCCGCCTCGGCGTCGGAGCCGAAGAACGCGCGCGAGCGGGCGGAGGCTCTGCTCGAGCGGGTGGCCATTCCCGCGGCGGCTGTGGAGCCTTGCCGCCGGCGACGTTTTCGGGCGGCGAGCAGCAGCGTGTCAACATCGCCCGCGGCCTCGTCGCCGAACATCCGATCCTGCTGCTCGACGAGCCGACCGCGGCGCTCGACATCGCCAACCGCGATGCGGTGATCGAACTGATCGACGCCGCGCGTCGTCGCGGCACCGCGATTGTCGGTATTTTCCATGACGCGGCGGTGCGGGAGGCGGTGGCGACGCGCACGGTCGAGTTTGGATCGCCGGCACGCCGCTCGCCGCCGGCGAGCCGCGGCCGCGCCATGTCCGCCGAGCTGGTGCTGACCAACGCGCGGATCGTCACCGCCGACGCTGTGTTCCAGGGCACCGTTGCGGTCGTGCGCGACGGCGAGATCGCCGATATCGACACCGGGACCGAGCCGGACGCCGCGGCGCAACCGATTTCGACGGCGATTATCTGCTGCCCGGGCTGATCGAGCTGCACACCGACAATCTCGAAAAACATGTCGCGCCGCGCCCTGGCGTGCGCTGGCCGATGCAGGCGGCGGTGCTGGCGCATGACGCGCAGATCGCCGGCGCTGGCATCACCACGGTGTTCGACGCGCTCACTGTTGGCGAGGTGCGGCAGGACGGCGTCCGCGCCGACGATGCTGCGACGATTCGGTCGCGGCGATCGCCGCTCTACAGCGCGATGGCGGCTTGCGCGCCGAACATTTCTTGCATCTGCGCTGCGAAGTCGCTCACGAGACCATTGTAAAGACCGTCGAGCAGCTGATCGATCACCCGCTGATGCGGCTGCTGTCATTGATGGACCACACACCGGGACAGCGGCAGTTCGCATCGATCGCCAAGTACTACGAATATTACCAGGGCAAATTCGGCTATAGCGATGCCGAGATGGCGGCATATATCGACGCAAAAGACCGACCTCAACCGGCGCTTCGCCGACGTCAACCGCCGCGCCTTGGCCGCGCTCGGCCGGGCGCGTGGGCTGCCGCAAGCGAGCCATGATGACGGGACTCTGGCCCACATCGAAGAGGCACGGGAGCTTGGCATGACCATCGCCGAATTCCCGACCACGGTCGAGGCCGCGGCAGCAGCGCGCCAGCATGAAATGGCGGTAGTGATGGGAGCACCGAATGTCGTGCGCGGTGGCTCGCACTCGGGGAACATTTCCGCCGGCGCTCTGGCGGCCGAGGGGCTCCTCGACATCCTGTCCTCGGATTACGCGCCGGTCAGCCTGCTGCACGCCGCCTTCCTGCTGCACGGTGCGGGCGGCATGGCGCTGCCGGAGGCGGTTGCCAAAGTCTCGCGCAACCCGGCGCGGGCACTGGGGCTCGACGATCGCGGCGAGATCGCGCCGGGTAAGCGAGCCGATCTGGCGCGCGTGTGCATCGTCAACGGGCTGCCGGTGCCGCGCCAGGTGTGGCGCGCCGGAAGTCGTGTCGTTTAGTACCGATCGATCACGGAGGGCACGATGAGTCCCGTCGACCAGATTTTCGAACGCTTCGACCGCCATGGCGGCGACGGCTACGGCGACGAGCAGGTCCGCCAGCTGGAGCACGCGCTGCAATGCGCCGCGCTCGCCGAAGCCGACGGCGCTGCGGCGCAGCTGATCGCTGCGGCGCTGCTTCACGATATCGGCCATCTGATCCACGATCTCGGGGACCGCCCGGCGGCGCGCGGGATCGACGACCGCCATGAAATGCTCGGACGCGAGTGGCTGTCCCGCTGGTTCGGCGAGGCCGTGACCGAGCCGGTCCGGCTCCACGTCAACGCCAAGCGCTATCTGACCGCGACCGATCCCGGCTATTTCGCGACCCTGTCGGTGGGCTCGATGCGCAGCCTCGAACTGCAGGGCGGGCCGTTTTCGCCCGAACTCGCCGCCGGCTTTATCGGCCTTCCCTATGCGCCGGAGGCGGTGCGGCTGCGCCGCTGGGACGAGGCCGCCAAGGTGCCGGGCGAACCCACGCCCGACCTGGCGCATTTCCGCCGCTACCTCGAAACCAGCCTCAACGGCGCATGACGGATGGAAGCTGCCGCTATGCCGTCTATTTCGCGCCGGACCCCGATTCGCCGCTGGCGCGCTTCGGGGCCGGATGGCTGGGCTATGACGTTTCCACCGGGGGCAGCATCCCGCAGCCGGCAGTCGCCGGAATAACCCCGGAGCGTTTCGCGGCGATCACCGCAGAGCCGCGGCGTTACGGCTTTCACGCGACCCTGAAACCGCCGTTTGCGCTTGCTGAAGGCACCGCCGGCGATGCGCTCGACCGCGCGGTTGCGACGCTGACGGCGGGGATTCCGGCATTCGTCGCGGGCCGGCTGCGGCTGGGATGCATCGCGGGGTTCTGGGCGCTGGTCCTGCCCGAGCCCTGCGCTCCGCTCGACCGGCTGGCCGCGCGCTGCGTCGCCGAGCTCGACCAGTTTCGCGCGCCGCCTTCGGGCACGGAGCTTGAGCGGCGCCGTCAGGCGGGCTTATCCGCGGCTCAGGAAGCTTTATTGGAGCGCTGGGGCTACCCCTATGTCATGGGTGAATTTCGTTTCCACATGACGCTGACGGCGCGGCTCGGCGGTGAAGAAGGCGCCGCAGTCGGGCGGGCACTGGCTCCTCTCATCGCGCCCTTGTGTGAGGAGCTGCTGGTGATCGAGGCGATCTGCCTGTTCCACCAGCCTCGCCGCGACGCTGCGTTCCACCTGGTGCGCCGCTACAGGCTGACTGGCTGATCGAGCACCGCCCTGACAAGCTCGACAAACCTGTCGATGGCCAGGTCGAGCGGACCGTCATTGTCGATGACGATGTCGGGTTGCGGCAGCGCCGGCAGGGCATCGGATCGGCTAAGGCGGTCCGCCACTTTGGATGGGTTCTCCCGGGCGCGAGCAGCGAGGCGCGCCGCGAGCGCAGCCGGCGATGCAGAGACGGCGACGACCGTGACCGGCGCGAGCCGCCGCCGTGCCTCGCCGACGACCGTCCGCGAAACATTGGCGATGACACAACACCCGGCGTCGAGATCGACCTCCAGCCCTCGCGGCAGGCCATAATCGAGCCCGTGCGCTGTCCAGTGCAGCAGCAGGCCGCGGGTTTTGCGGTATCTGGCGAATTCGTCCGAGTTCACCGCAACGTGATCCTCGCCGCCGGCATCGGCAGGACGGGTAATGAGGCGCCGGGCAAAGACGATCCGCGGATCGGTGCGCAGCCGCGCCGCGGCGCCGGCGATGATGCTGTCCTTGCCGGCGCCGCTCGGCCCGACGACAAGGATCAAGGGGCCGCGCCCCGCCATCAGCCTTTAGCGCCGCTTTGACGGCGGCCAATCATCGCAAGGCGGAGCTTGCCCGAGATCCAGTCGATCGCCGCGACAACGACGAGGATCAGCAGCACGATAAAGGCCACCTGATCGAAATCGTAGGTGCGGATCTGTTCGGAAAGCTGCAGGCCGATACCCCCGGCCCCAACGATGCCGATGATCGTCGCCGCACGGGTGTTCGATTCGAAGAAGTAAAGGACCTGGCCGGCGATGATTGGCAGGACTTGGGGCAGGAGCCCGAAGCGGATTCCCATCCAGTTGCTGCCGCCGCCGGCAATGATTGTCTCTCGCTCGCGCGCCGGGACGGCCTCGATCGCCTCTGAGAACAATTTGCCGAACGAACCGGTGTCGGACACCGCGATGGCAAGGATACCGGCGAACGGTCCGAGCCCAACGACGCCGACGAAAACCAGAGCCCAGATGAGCGTGTCGATGCCCCGGATGACGTCCAAAAGGCGACGGACCGCAAAGCGGAGTGGGCCGCTCAACGTCGTGTTTTTCGCCGCCATCAGGCCGAGCGGCGCTGCAAGGACGGCCGCTGTCAACGTGCCGAGAAACGCGATCGCCAGCGTCTCGCCCATCGCCTTTAAAAAGAGGCGCAGATGACCGCCCGCCGACGGCGGGAACATCAGCGCGATGAACTTGGACAGCGAGCCGAGCCCCGTCCAAATCTGGGTGAACGATATGTCGAGCCACCAGATCGAGAAGATCGTGGCGGCGACAATCGCCACCGGTGCGCCGATCTCGAACACGCGGCGCCGCCACGGTCGTGCCAACAGAACTCGGTGCCGCAGCAAGATGGCGGCTGGGTCGCCTTCGAGGATCGCGTAGCGCAGGCTCAAACGCCGATCTCCACCGGCGCCAGACGGTGGCGAATGCGCTCGGTCGCTAGATCGATGAGCGAGACGGTCACGATCAGCATCAGCAGAATGGCGCTGACGTCACTGTAGTAAAATTTGCGGATCGCGACGAACAGATCCTGGCCGATGCCTCCGGCTCCGACAAAGCCGACGATCGAGCTCGCCC
This sequence comes from uncultured Alphaproteobacteria bacterium, assembly GCA_963773625.1. Lineage (GTDB taxonomy): Bacteria > Pseudomonadota > Alphaproteobacteria > ATCC43930 > CGMCC-115725 > DATARH01. The sequence goes on from CAVZCJ010000003.1 coordinate 24,521, forward strand.
GCACATTGATCTCGAAGCGCAGCAGCGCGTAGCTGGCCAGATTGGGTAGGACCTGAGGCAGGGCGCCAAAGCGCACGACATCAACAAAGCGCCCGCCGGCGCTGCGGACGCCCTCGACCGGCATCATGTCGATGTTCTCGATCGCCTCGGTGAATAGCTTGCCCAGCGTGCCGAAGCTGTGGATGCCGATCGCCAACACGCCGGCCAGCGGCCCCAGCCCGAACGCGCTGACAAAGATCAGCGCGAAGACGAGGTCCGGAACGGTCCGGCAGAACTCGAGCAGCCGTTTCACGCCCCATCGCACGCTGCCGTGGGGCGCGAGGTTTGCCGCCGCGAGACAGGCCAGGAGGCTGGCCCCGATTGTGCCTATCAAGGTAGCGAGGTAGGCAATCAGCAACGTGTCGAACAGCAGCTTGAGCCAGCCGGCAAAATTCCAGTACCAATCGGCGATGTCGCCGGTCAGGTGGTCGGCCCGCAATTTGGGCATGATCCGGCCGAAGTAGCTCGTCAGCCCGGAGAGATGGCGGAGCAAATTATGCAGGTCGACCTCGCCGTAGCGGCCGGCAAGCGCGACAAGAACCAACAGCACCCCTAGCGCCGCGAGCGACTGCCGCCGCCGTCGCGTCACGTCGCGTCGGTAATTCGCCAGCAGCTGATCGAGACGCTGCGCCGGAAGCGTCGGGAGGCCCGTACTCACGTCAATTCATCGGAGTCGGGCCGCGAGCCGTGGGCTCTGGCCTTGTTTGTCGCGGTCCTTTTGCCCCAAGCTCAGCTCGGCTTTTTCTTCCGCATATCGTCGACGTACTGGATCATGTCGACGATGTCGGCGTAGTCCTTGTGGGTGACCGCGACGAACTCCTTGTCCTTGCCATCGGACAGGCGGTCGAACGCAGCCTTGTCCTTGGTCGGCGCTTCGGCGAAGGCGGTCTGGATTGCCTGCTTGAGGTCATCGGGCAAATTCGACAGATAGGCGTAGGGCGACCCGGGCAGCAGGCCGGATTTGAAGATGATCCGGAAGTCCTCCTTTTTCGCCATGCCCTTGGCGACCATCCGGGTCAGGTTCGAAGTCGTTGTCCGCGTTCCACCAATCGGCCGTGCAATCGATTGTGCCCTTGTCGAGAGCAATGATGCCGTTCTCGTGGCTGCCGGTGATGATCGACTTGCCGAAGAAGCTGTCGACGTCGATCCCGATCTTGTGCAGGTAGAAGCGCGGCGCGTTGTATCCCGAGGTCGAGTTCGGATCGACAAAGCCGATGGTCTTCCCCTTGAGGTCCTCGATTTTCTGATACGGGCTGTCGGCCTTCACGTAGATGACCGAGTAGTAGCCGATGGCGCCGTCATTATTGCGGGTGGTGACGAACGGCTCGGTCTTGACCCCGGTCAGATAGGCCTTCGAATAAGAAGCGGGGCCGTAATAGGCGATTTGGATATTGCCGGCGCGCTGGCCTTCGATGACCGCGGCATAGTCATTCGCGAGCCGTAACTTCACAGGTACGCCGAGCTCCTTGCTCAGATAGCCCATGAAGGGCTCGTAGCGCTCGCTGACGCCGGACGCGTTCTCCGCCGGCACCACGGCGAAGGTCAACTCGGGAAACTGACTTTTCCAGTTTGTGTCGGCCCAGGAGCTGCGGCTGGTCGCGGCCAAGGCCGCAGTGGTCAACAGTAATTGGCGTCGATTTAACATCTCCCCTCCTCGATGTGGATTGAAGCAGGCGGCGATCTTTCGAGACGCAGGGTCACGCCGCAGCCTGACCCAAGGCGCCAACCGGAAACTTCGCTTCAAGGTCGCCCGTCGCGTCCGCCTGACCGGCGCCGTCGGCGGCGATGCCGTAAAGCGCCCTGGCCGCGTCATCGGTCAGCGTCGCGGCGGCCCCGTCGAACGCAACGGAGCCGGCGGCCATGCCAACTAAGCGGTCGCAATAGGCGCGGGCGATCTCGAGCGAGTGGAGATTGCAGATAACGGTGATTCCGAAATGCTTGTTGATGCGCTGCAGCGCATCCATGACGAGGCGCGTGTTGTGCGGATCGAGCGACGCGGTAGGTTCGTCGGCAAGGATGAGATCGGGGTCCTGCACGAGCGCACGGGCGATCGCGACGCGCTGTTGCTGGCCCCCCGACAGATGATCCGCGCGTTGCGCGGCGAGCTGGGCCATGTCGAATTGTTCGAGCGCCGCGAGCGCAACCGCCTTGTCCGGCTCCGGCCACCAGCTTATGAGCGAACGCCAGGGCGGTATCACGGCGAGGCGGCCCATCAGCACGTTGGTCAACACGTCGAGGCGGCCGATCAGATTGAACTGCTGGAATACCATCGCGGCGCGCGCCCGCCACTGGCGCAGCTGCCGGCCTCGCAACGTCGTAATGTCCGCGCCGTCGAACAGCACCCGTCCGGCACTAGGTTCAACCAATCGGTTGATTAATTTGAGCAGAGTGGATTTGCCCGCGCCGGAGCGGCCGATAATCCCGACGAATTGACCCTTGCCGATCTGCAGCGATACCCCGGAAACCGCTGTTTTCGCGCCGAAGCTGCATGACAAACCGTCGATCTCGAGCATCGCCAAACCTGCTTTCGACCCGCCGCGATGCGGCTGTTGATCCGCCACGCCAAACGGAAAAGCTTTCGAGATCACGTGCCCGCCAGTGGACGACAGGCCGTGCGCTCCGCGGTTTCTAGCAGGCGAACCGAGACTCACCGATGACGGAAGAGTGACGTTGGCGTGACGCAGTATCCACGAGCTTTGCCGCCGGAAAATCGGCTCGTCCCGGCCGCCCTCGCGCAATTTGTGGGGCGTGGAACAGCCGATTTCCGCTTTGACGAATAGGGATGGCCGGCATTCGCGCTCGCCGATCGCAGCAGCTCGCGCCAGCCAGCGGTTATCGGGCTAACTCCGGCGCCGAGCGAAGCGCCAGATCGGCTTAGTGCTAATAACGGGCCGCCCTCAGGTTAAGCCCGAAATCGGCGAGAGCCGCGTGGGCAGCCATAAAGGATCACAAAGAACACCGGAAAGTTTGGTAGCGGGGCGGATTTGAACCGCCGACCTTCGGCTTATGGGATCGGCGCCGCTTGGGCGGTAGTAGCAATATCCGCTCTGTTCCATGGAACAGAAATAGGCGGATCCACGGTGTCCGTGGAACGGCCTCTCCTCGATCGCTAAGGCGGTCATTCGCTGTGCCCGGTTTGAATGTCGCAGAAGCGATGGAGAGCCGCCATCGATCGCGGAGCCCAAAACCGGCCGCGACGCGTTGTCGGCGGATGCTCCTTCCACTAAATGCCCTGCGGCCGGGTGTCGGGGATCAGACCCGGGTGCCGGGATCGCGCCCTGTCATTCGATCTGAACGGCTTTGCGCCTTCGTCTGCGTAGTTTCCGAGCCTGCCCGGCGCAACGGCCCGGGCGCTAATCTAAGTGGGTTGGCTCGGCAACCGAGCCCGACGCGCGTATGCGCGCATACAATCGAGGACGATGATTGGAATCCTGGGGGCGCCGGCTTCCGGCGAACGGTACGCCGTGGGTTGACGACGGAGATGTACTCTCGCGAGCGTCTCTCGGCGATACATTGCGCGAGAAATTCCACGATCTAATCGGTCACACCCCCAAGGCCTGGCCAGAGGGCCCGCTACGGGCTCGCGAAGAGCCAATCCGCGCGGAACTCTTCAGCATCGAGCGGCTCGAGCAACACGCCGAGAGCTTGGCGGCCGCTCAACGCACGACGACGATACCAACAGCCGATCGGCGATTGGAGCGGCGTCTTCGCGACAATGACAGGGCGTTGCGCTTAGCATACCGCACGACCCTCGCAGCGGCGAGCAAACAGCGAGCCATCACCCCTGCGGCTGATTGGCTGGTCGATAATTTTCATGTGGTCGAAGAGCAGGTCCGGGAGATCCGCGTCTGCCTTCCACCAGGCTTCCTCCGCCAGCTGCCCCAATTGTTGGACGGACCGCTCGCCGGCCACCCACGGGTGTTTGGACTAGCCTGGGCGTTCGTCGCTCATACCGACAGCCAGTTCGATCCACAAATGCTGTGCCGCTTCGTGCGCACCTACCAGAGCGTGGAGCCGCTGACGATCGGCGAGCTGTGGGCGGTCGCAATCACGCCTGCGGGTCGTCCTCGTGGAGAATTTGCGCCGTTTGGCCGACGATATCGTTCTCTTCCAAGACGCTCGCCAAACGGCCAACGTGTTTGCCGACCGGCTGCTGGAAGAAGGCGGCCACGAGGCCGACGCTGCAAATGCGGCTTTGCAACTCCTCGAAGGGCCGCTGCCAACAGCTTTCGCGGCTCAAATGGTCCAACGGCTGCGCGAACAGGACCCGAGCGTAACGCCGGCGCTGCTCTGGCTGGACAAACGCCTGGCAGCGCAGGGAACCACGGCCGATGAAATCGTCCGCGAGGAGCAGCGGCGCCAAGGCGCGGCGAATGTGACGATCCGCAACGTCATCACCAGCATGCGTCTGATGTCGGCGATCGATTGGCGAGAACTGTTCGAAAGCGTCAGCCTCGTCGATGCAATGCTGCGCACAGAAAGCGATTTCGCCGCTCTCGATTTCCCGACGCGGGATCTGTACCGGCGTGCGATCGAAGCGCTGGCCAGGGGCTCAAACCATTCGGAGGTCGATGTCACCCGGCTTGCGCTAGCGGCGACCAAGCGGGCTGGGGATGAGGTGGAAACCGCGGACGAGGCGGCTACGGCCCGTCGACAAGATCCCGGATATTATCTGATCGCGAGAGGTCGGCCGGCATTCGAAAGGACGATCGGATTTCATGTCACGCTAAAGGGATGGCTCGTTCGCGCCAACGCGACCGTCGGGGTATCCGGTTATCTCGGTGTTTTCGCACTGCTCACCGCCATCATCGCCGCGCTCATCTTGAGTTGCGAGATGGTGCCGGGCGGGCGCTGGGCTCTCTCCGTATTTGCCTTGCTCGCTGCGATCCCGGCGTCGGATGCAGCCATGGCGTTGGTGAATTGCGGCGCCACCAACCGCTTTCGCGCGACCATCTTGCCGAGCCTCGAGCTTCGCGACGGCGTGCCGGTGAGCCTGCGCACGATGATCGTCATGCCGATGCTGTTGACATCGCGTGTTGCGATCGCGGCACAGGTCGAGAGGTTGGAAGTTCATCATCTGGCAAATGCGGACGGCGACCTCTGCTTTGCTCTCCTCTCCGATTGGACCGACTCGGCAACCGAGAGTGAGGCGGGCGACGACCAACTTCTCAGAGAAGCTGCCAAGGGGATCGCCGGCCTCAATCAGCGGCACGGAATGGCGCCGTGCGGCAAGCGGTTCCTCTTGCTCCATCGTCGCCGGCTCTCCAACAAGGCGCAGGGAAAGTGGATCGGGTGGGAGCGCAAGCGCGGGAAGCTGCATGAGCTCAATCGATTGCTGCGCGGGGCCACGGACACGAGCTTTGTATCCACGGGCGACCTAGCGCCGGTCGTCCCTGAGCACGTCCGCTACGTTATCGTACTAGACGCCGATACAAGACTGCCGCGGGGAGCCGCCAAACGCCTGATCGGTAAGATGGCTCATCCGTTGAACCGTCCGACGCTTGATCCCCAATCCTGTCGGGTCATCGAGGGCTACGCGGTTCTTCAGCCGAGGGTCACGCCGTCACTGCCGACGGATCGAGAGGGATCGCTGTTCCAGCGCATCTTTTCGAATTCGAGCGGCTTAGATCCTTATGGCTGCGCGGTCTCGGATGTGTATCAGGATCTTTTCGGCGAAGGCTCATATTGCGGCAAGGGCATCTACGATGTGGATCACTTCGAAGCCGCGCTTGACGGGCGGATTCCCGAAAACACGCTGCTCAGTCACGATCTTCTGGAGGGAATCTTCGCCCGCGCGGGCTTGGTGACCGACATCGAGGTCATCGACGAGTTTCCGGCACGGTATGACGTCGCCGTGGCGCGCCAGCACCGCTGGACCCGCGGCGATTGGCAGTTGCTGCCCTGGATCCTCGGTCGGGGCTGGACCTCGAATGGTGATGGACGCAGTCGCGCAATTCCGCTCGTCGGCCGTTGGAAGATGGTCGACAATTTGCGCCGGTCATTGTCCGCGCCGCTCGCCTTTCTTGCCTTGGTCGGCGGATGGACATTGCCGCTCGGCTCCGCGGTACTATGGAGCGCGTTCGTTGTGACCGCTATTGGTCTGCCGGCGCTTCTTCCCTTTCTGGCCGGGATCGTGCCGCGACGGCTCGGGCTCTCGAATCGAATCCATCTGCGGGCGGTGGGATCCGACTCCAAGCTCGCCCTGTCGCAAATCGTTCTTTTGGTTACGTTTTTGACGCATCAGGCCTGGGCGATGTCCGACGCCATTTTGCGGACGTTGTTCCGCTTGCTCGTGTCGCGCCGGAACCTGCTCGAATGGGTCACCGCAGCCCAGGCCAAGGTAAGCCCGCGGCTCGACCTGGCGGGGTTCTACCGGGAGATGGCCGGTGGCGTGGCTCTCGCTGTAGCGGCAGCGATTTTCATTGCGTGGGCCAAATCGGACTCTTGGCCGGTAGCGGCGCCGTTCATCATTCTTTGGCTATTTTCGCCGGTCGTCGCGCGGTGGGTCAGTTTGCAGCCGGCGGCACCTACCAGCGGGCAACTCTCGGCCTCGGACACCCAGATCCTGCGCCTAATCGCGCGCCGGACCTGGCGTTTCTTCGAGACGTTCGTCACAGCGGAAGATCACATGCTTCCGCCCGACAATTTTCAAGAAGACCCGCTGCCGGTGGTCGCCCATCGGACGTCGCCGACGAATATCGGCCTGTATCTGTTATCCGTGGCCGCCGCCCGCGATTTCGGTTGGATCGGAATGGTCGAGACCGCGGAGCGGTTGGAAGCAACACTCGGGTCGATGAGCGCACTCGAGCGCGTGCGGGGGCATTTCTACAACTGGTACGACACGCTGGATCTCCGTCCGTTGGACCCGAAATACATCTCTTCGGTCGATAGTGGGAACCTCGCCGGACATCTGATCGCCCTGTGGAATGCCTGCGCGGAAATGGCCAGGCATCCAATCGCCGGTCCGCGACGGCTGGCGGGGATCGAAGATGCGCTGATACTCACGCGCGAGACCCTGCGCGATGTCGCGGACGATCGAGGATCGGCTAACTGGAGGCATCTTGACGATGCCCTCGACAATCTCTCCGCCTCGCTGCGAGATGTTCCCGCAACTCCGGTCGGTATGGCCGCGCGGTTGCGGGAGCTTGCGTGCCATGCCGAGCGCGTCGCCGAAATCGGGCGAACCCTCGCCAAGGAGCGCGGGAGTACTGATGGTGGCGCCGACGCGCTGACCTGGGCGGACGCGATCGGCGCGTCCGTTCTCAGCCATCAGCGAGACCTCGACGACTTCGTCCCCTGGGCGGGACTCATCGTGCGCGACGGAAGCCAAGCCCTTGCCGGCAATGAACTCGCTCCGCTATTGGCCGCGATGCCGGCCTTGGCCGATCTGTCGGAACTCTGCGAGGCGGCGATTGCCATTCTGATGCGCCAACAGGCAGAGCTTCCGGCGAAAACGGGGTCTAAGCGCGATGCCCTAATTGACAGCTTCAGACGTTCCGCCGAAGCGGCCGTGGCGTTCGAGGGCCGCCTCGCAGCGTTAGGCCAGCTCGCGCGGAAATTGTTCGACGCGATGGGGTTCGACTTCCTTTTCAATCCAGAGCGGGAGCTGCTCTCGATCGGATATCTGGTTGCCGATGGGAGCCTCGACCCGAACCATTACGACCTGCTCGCCTCCGAAGCGCGTCTCGCCAGCTTTGTCGCGATCGCCAAGGGCGATGTGCTCACCCGCCACTGGTTCCGGCTCGGACGCGCCCTGGTGCCGGTCGGATACGGTTCGGCCTTGGTCTCGTGGTCCGGCTCGATGTTCGAATACTTGATGCCGTCGCTGGTGATGCATGAGCCGGTCGGAAGTCTGCTCGAGCAGACAGGCCGCCAGGCGGTGCGGCAGCAAATGAAATACGGCGCTGCGCGCGGTGTGCCGTGGGGCGCCTCGGAGTCCGCCTACAACGCCCGCGACCTCGAACTCACGTACCAGTATTCGAGCTTCGGTATTCCAAGCCTGGGTTTGAAGCAAGGGCTCGGCGACAGTACGGTCATCGCGCCGTACGCAACGGCGCTCGCGGCAATGGTCGATCCGCAGGCCGCCGCGCGGAATTTCGAGCGTTTGGCGGCGGTCTGCGGCCGCGGCCCGTATGGCTGGTATGAGGCCCTCGACTACACGCAGGCGCGGCTGCCCGAAGGAGCCGATGTTGCCGTCATACGCGCTTACATGGCTCATCACCAGGGGATGAGCGTGATTGCGATCGGAGAGGCCCTTCACGAGAGGGCGATGTCCCGGCGCTTTCATGCCGAGCCGATCATACAGGCCACTGAGCTCCTGCTGCAGGAACGCATGCCGCGCGATGTGGCATTAGCCGAACCCAAGACCGAGACCGTGGAAGAGGCCGTGGCGATCGGCGAACCCCTGTCGTCGATCCAGCGCCGGTTCAATTCTCCGCACGACATCACCCCGCGTACACATCTCCTCTCGAACGGCCGGTATGCTGTGATGATCACCGCCGCGGGTTCGGGGTACAGTCGATGGCGCGACATCGCCCTCACGCGATGGCGGGAGGACACCACCCGCGATGATTGGGGCAGCTACGTCTTCCTCTGCGATGTGCATAGCGGCGAGGTGTGGTCGGCAGGCTATCAACCGAGCGGAGCCGAGCCGGACCACTATGAGGTCGCTTTCTCCGAGGGCCGCGCCGAGATCGCCCGGCACGACGGAACAGTCGCGACCAGGCTGGAAATAGCAGTCTCATCGGAGGACGACGCAGAGGTTCGCCGTGTCTCGATTACCAATACAGGCAACCAGATTCGGGAAATTGAACTGACCTCCTATGCGGAGATCGTGCTGGCGCCGCAAGCCGCCGACGATGCGCACCCGGCGTTCTCTAAGCTGTTCGTCGAGACCGAGTTTGTCGCCGATATCGGCGCCATCCTCGCCACAAGACGATTGCGATCGCCCGGCGAAGCTCAGGCCTGGGCAGCGCACCTCGCCGTTGTCGAGGGTGAGGCTGTAGGGGATATGCAATTCGAGACCGATCGAGCACGTTTTCTCGGCCGCGGCCGCGGGATTCGGATGGCGACCGCCATGGCTCCCGGCGCGTCGCTCTCCAACACGTCCGGCGCCGTGCTCGATCCTATCTTCAGCCTTCGCGTTCGGGTGCGGGTCCCACCGCAGACAACCGCTCGCGTCGCATTCTGGACGTTGATCGCCCCGTCGCGCAACGAGGCGCTCGATCTCGTCGACCGGCACCACAGTGTTATGGCGTTCGACCGCGCGATCACGCTCGCCTGGACCCAGGCGCAGGTGCAGCTCCACCATCTCGGGATCGGCGCCGGCGACGCGCACCTCTTTCAGCGCCTGGCCAATCGCGTGCTGTATTCCGACCCGACGTTGCGCCCGACCTCGGAGGTCCTAAAAAGGGGCGGCGGCGCGGCGTCCCTACTTTGGCCCCACGGGATCTCGGGCGATTTGCCCATCGTCTTGATCCGCGTCGACGAGACAGGCGATCACGATATCGTCCGGCAACTGCTCCTGGCTCACGAGTATTGGCGGATGAAGCAGCTTTCCGTCGACCTCGTGATCCTGGATGAAAGCCCTCCGTCCTACGCGCAGGATTTCCTGGTCTCCCTCGAGGCGCTGGTTCGGGCCAGCCGACTGCGGCCGACCGCGCCAGGAGAAGGCGTGCGAGGAGCGGTCTTTATCTTGCGCGCCGAATTGGTCTCGGTCGCGGCGCGCAACCTTCTCCAGAGCGCGGCCCGGGCGGTGCTCGCCGGTAATCGCGGCAGCCTCTTGCAGCAGGTCAGTAGAGTGCTGGCGGCTAAGCCGCCGACGCCGACGCCCAAACGCTTGTCGGAGCCGTCGCCCACCGCGACGCCACGACCGGCGCTTGAATTCTTTAATGGCCTCGGCGGTTTCGCCGGCGATGGGCAAGCATACGTGACGACCCTCGAAGCGGGACAATGGACACCCGCTCCCTGGATCAATGTCGTCTGCAATCCTTTCTTTGGCTTCCAGGTTTCGGCTGAGGGCGGCGGCTACACTTGGTCGCTCAACAGCCAGCAGAACCACGTCACGCCATGGTCGAACGATCCCGTCAGCGACGCGCCTGGCGAGGTGATCTATCTTCGTGATGACGACACCGGTGAATTATGGGGTCCCACGGCCCTGCCCATCCGCGGGGAAGGCTCGTCGTATGTCGCTCGTCACGGCCAAGGCTACAGCCGGTTCGAGCATTTCTCGCGTGGCATCTCGCTCGAGCTGCTGCAATACGTGCCGGTCGACGATCCGGTAAAGATATCCCGGCTGAAGATCACGGATCATTCCGGGCAACTGCGGCGCCTCTCAGTTACTGCCTATATCGAATGGGTGCTCGGTTCATCCCGCGCCGCGTCCGCGCCGTTCGTCGTCACCGAAATCGATGCGGAGACCGGGGCGCTGTTGGCGCGCAATCCCTGGAACAACGAGTTTGGGCACCGGGTGGCATTTGCCGACCTCGCCGGGCGACAGCTCTCTTGGACCGGCGATCGGACCGAGTTCCTCGGCCGTAACGGCACGCTCGACCGGCCGGCCGCCCTCGCCGATCCAGCGCCGCTCTCCAACCGGGTCGGCGCCGGGTTCGACCCCTGCGGCGCTCTGCAAACCCGGCTGGAGCTCGAGCCAAACGGTTCGCTCGAGATCGTCTTCCTTCTCGGCGAGACGGCGACGACAGCCGAAGCGCAAGCGCTGCTCAAGAAATACCGAACCGCCGATCTCGACGGCGTTCTCGCCACGGTCGTCGGCTTCTGGGACGACACGCTTGGCACGGTGCAGGTGACGACCCCCGACCGTCCAATGGACCTTCTGCTGAACCGCTGGCTACTCTATCAGACCCTCGCCTGCAGGGTTTGGGCGCGTGCGGCTTTTTATCAGGCGAGCGGCGCTTACGGCTTTCGCGACCAGTTGCAGGACGTGATGGCGCTATGCGTCGCAAGGCCGCTCGTGGCGCGCGAGCACCTGTTGCGCGCGGCGGGACGGCAATTCCTCGAGGGCGATGTACAGCACTGGTGGCTGCCGGAGTTGGGGCGCGGGATACGAACGCGCGTTTCCGACGACCGCGGCTGGCTCGCTTATGTTGTCGCTCATTACATCGAGGTTACCGGCGATCTCGACGTTCTCGACGAAGCGGTTGGCTTCCTAGAAGGGCCGACGCTGCGCGAGGGCGAGGCCGAAACCTTTTTTCAGCCCACGGTGTCGGACAAGCAGGCCACCTTGTTCGAGCACTGCGCGCTTGCCCTCGACCGGAGCCTCGCCCTCGGCAGCCACGGGTTGCCACTGATCGGCACCGGGGACTGGAACGACGGCATGAACCGGGTTGGGGAGCACGGAAAAGGCGAAAGCATCTGGCTTGGCTGGTTTCTTCACGCCGTTCTTACGGCGTTCTGCGACCTTGCCGAGGTTCGCGATCAACGCAAGCGCGCTGCAAAGTGGCGGCGACACGCAGCCGCTTTGGCAGCCTCCCTCGAACGCCATGGTTGGGACGGCGACTGGTATCGACGCGCCTACTTCGATGATGGCACGCCGCTCGGTTCTGTTTCGAACAGCGAATGCCGCATCGACTCGATCGCGCAGTCGTGGAGCGTAATCTCTCGGGCAGGCGATCCAGGCCGCGCGGCGCGCGCCATGGTTGCGGTCGAAGAGCAGCTCGTCCGCCGTGACGACGCCCTGGCGCTGCTCTTTACTCCGCCCTTTGACCAGACGCCGCTCGACCCCGGATACATCAAGGGATACCCGCCGGGCATCCGGGAGAATGGCGGCCAATACACGCACGCCGCCATCTGGTCGGTGATGGCGCTCGCCACGCTCGGCGATGGCGACCAGGCCAGCGCGCTGTTCTCGATGCTGAACCCGGTCAATCACGCCAACACTCCTGACGCCGTCGAGCGCTACAAAGTGGAGCCCTATGTGGTCTGCGCTGATGTCTATTCGACGCCACCCCATGTCGGACGCGGTGGATGGACCTGGTACACCGGCTCGGCCGGATGGATGTATCGGGCTGGCCTCGAAGATATCCTCGGGTTCCGCTTACGGGGTACCTCGCTGCTTCTCGATCCGTGCATTCCGAAAACATGGCCGGGCTTCAAAATCGTCTTCCGATATCATTCAGCGTGTTACGACATCGAAGTCGAGAACTCGGCCGGCGTCTGCCACGGCATAACTCACGCCGAGCTCGACGGCGTCGTGTTGTCCCAAACGCGGGCGCTGATCCCGCTGGCTGATGACGGCGCAACCCATAGCGTCCGCGTCATTCTTGGATGAGCTCGCCTTTTCCTGAGTAGCGGCTGATTGCCCCAAATGCGATGCGTTGAGTAGTTTCCGAGTCTAACGCACCACGTCGCCTCGCAATACGGTTTGACCTCGCTAGCAGCGACGGTAGCCCCTACCTCGCCGTCACTTCTATGGGTCCGGCAGAGGCGGTATCAGTTGATGGCTGAAATGATTCGTTCCCCTCCGGTCACTGCCCCGGTGGCCGAGTTCGATGACTTTCTGTTCGCGCCGATTGGCGAGGAAAGAAATGGAATGCTGCTCAGCGTGCTTTCGGCGCTGGCGCGATCGGACGTCGATCCTTGGCAGGAAGCCGCCAATTTGGCGCAGTTGCCAGGGGTTACGGCAACTCGCCGATTAGCTTCGTTGATCGCGGCGCTACCCGATAGGCCATTGGCTCATCTGGATACCGGAGCAATTGCGGCCCGTTTGATCGCGCGCCTGCCGCGCCGAGTCGGCTCCTATGCCACGCCGGCGAAGGTAGGGTTCAGTTTTCAGCTGCCTGCGGTAATGCAGTCCCAGCCCTTCCGTTACGCCGCCGCACTCATCCTGGTGGTCGTCGTACTGGGCGGCCTCACCATCGCAGCAAGCCAGCGATCGTCGGCACGGGTTCACAGCGCCGATGCGCCGGTCTCCAGCGGTGTCATCTCGCCGACGTCACCGCCAACCTCTGACCGGTAACGTTCAAACCCACTCTGGCAGTTGGAGAGACAGCATGACTGACGACAAGATGGAACCGACCCCGAACAGCCCACCTGAGCAGGCAAAGCCCAAACAGTCTGGTCAGGACGCACAGCAACGGCAAGCAGGTGTTCCGGATGCACCGGCCCAGAGCGGGCAGCCCCCGGCGCTGGGGCGCAAGCCGCTCTTCCGTAGCTAAGGGATTGCGCCGACTGCGCCGCCGACCCCGTCACTGGCGTCGCGCATTTTTGCGGTCTGCGACCGGGTGGTACGCAAGATAAGAAGAGTTTCGCTCGACATGTGCATGACTGTGCCCTCAGGGATGCTCGCTACCGTTTCGCATGCCATCCCCGGCCAGTTGCGATGGGCTGTAACGTTTGAAAACAACCTACGGAGGATGTCGCCGAGAGCCTCGGAAACTATTTATGCGACGGCCCGACGCGGGGCCAGAAGCGACGAGGTGTCAACGCAAGAGCTTATGGACGCAGCGGACAAGTTGCGGTGATGATTATGGCCACTGCCCCACTCCGAAATAGCCCGCGACGATCAGGGCTACAACGATGCCGCCAGCGATGTAGTAGATCTTCATGATGCTTTTTCCTTGCGCCGATGAGCGCCGCCACTCGAAGCGCGGTGCCAAACCGCGCTGCGCGATCGGCTGCCGGCGGCTGGCAGATTTCTAAGTAATCACGAAATAATCGAAGCGGCAGGCCCGGGAACTACCTAGAGAGAGCAGCCACCGTATCAGGCAGGGTATCCGTCCAGTGCAATCAACTTGCCGGCAAGGCTTTGGCGAAGATCGCGGTCACGATCTTGATCACCAGATAGCCGCGATGTTCTAATTGGGTCGACATCGCCGCCGCCTTCGTCTGGTCGCTGACGACGGTCATGCCGGCTTCGTCGGGTCGCCGCGGGTGCCGGTATAGAATGGTCAAGCTCACCGAAAACCTTTCCTCCCCGCGCGCCCTGTGAATTCAAACTAGCAGAGTAGTAAATTGCGGCAAGTTTCGGAAAATACCTAGCGCGGTGGCACTAACCCTTGTTTTTTTCCCAGAGCGGCCACAGAAAAGCGGCCGGCATCGCTGCCGGCCGCTTTTCTCGTCACGAGGAGCGACGGATTACCGAACGCCGATGCTGACACCCGGCAGGCTGATGCCAATGCCCGGACCATAAACCACTGGCGGGGCGTAATACGGCGAGCCGTAGTAGCCGTAGCCGTAGGGCGAGCCATAGACCACCGGCGGAGCGCGGTAATACCCGCCATTATAGTAGTGGTGGTGCTGGCCGTTCCAGTCGGCGTTGGCCGGGGTGGCGAAGGCGCCGAGGGCGAGCAGCGCCGAGATGGCGATGCCTCCCGCGAGCTTCACCGGCAGGCGGCGCTTCGAGGTAGTGCCGATATTCCAGGTCATGACGACCTCCTTTACTAAGCGTGGTGTCACGGTCGCGCAGCGCGACCGTTAGCCCGGTTGGTTAGCTTTTCGACGCGGGAGTTCCCTGACCGGAAGTCAGGAACACCTGATCGGCGACCTTCTTCTGGGCATCGGGCATCGCGCCGTAGAGATCGGAGAAAGCCGAGATCAGGTTCTTCAGCCCGTCGACATGCGCCTGAGCGACCTGCTGATAGGCCTTTAGATCCTGCAGCGCGGTCATGTTCTGCGGCGGCGTCGTGCGATTTGCCGCGACCAGCTTATCCATGGCGGCGGCATTCTCGCGCATCGCCTGGGCCACGCCGTTCCATTGGGTTTCCTCGGTGGGCGTGATCTGCAGCGCGGCGTGAAGGTCGGTGATCCGCTGCTCGACCGTCTCACCCTTCGTCTCGGCGGCGGTCGCGGCGGCCGGGGTCGGCGTGACGGCGGCCTGCGCCAGGGCGCGGGTCGCGGTCAACGGGGTGGCGAGAAACGTCGCGCCCATCAGCGCCGCAATCGCGACGCTGCGGACGTATGGCGCGCGCCGCGCAACCGGATTTGTCAAGAATGGCATGGTGGTATCCCTTCTGGATATTGGTAACAGGTGGTTATGTCGCCGCTTTGCCGCTAACGAACGACTAAATGGCGATGCATCAATTTAGGTACGAAAATCGATATCGTCAGCTATCGGAAAATACTTATAACGTTTATTTAACCCTGCTATCGTATTATTATATTTATATTTAATACGTTATGGGCTCAACGATTTCAGCTCGACGCCGGGGCATTGGCGACGCGAAGTTGCGCCTGGGCTTCGGCGAGTAGCTCAGTCACCCGTTGGCGCGTTTCGGCCGTGTGGCGGTGGAGCTTCAGAAGCTCCTGATAATGCCGGATATTAAGGCGAATGATCTGCGGATCTTCCGTCATTTAGGAAGTCTCCTAGTTGGGAGCCGCAGCGTCGGTGGCTGCGGACACCACCTACCCGGTTATCGCCGGCAGCGCCGACCCTTCCGCACTTGCCGATAGGTGCGCCGCTTCCCGGCGAGGGGCGCGAATTTCGGTCGCAGAGCGCCGGTCAGGATCGACCCCCATCAGCTGGCACAGCGTAGCCCGCCCTCGCGAGAGACGCGAACGGACAGTCCCAACCGGGATCCCGAGCGCCGCACTGACTTCGGCGTAGGGCAAGCCCTCCAATCCGACCAGAAGGATCACGGTACGTTGCTCCGTGGGCAGTCGGCCCAGCGCGCGATCGAGATCGCGCAGTTCGAGGCGCTTCTCTTGATTGCCCGGCTGACTCAGTTGCGGAGCGGCGGCGTCGAATTCGACTGGCGCGCCGGCACGGATCGAGCGGCGGACATAGTTGACGTATTGATTGTGCAGGATCGTAAACAACCAGGCCCGCAGGTTGCTGCCGTCTCGCCAGAGGTGCAGCTTGGTAAGCGCGCGGGTGAGACATTCCTGAACCAGGTCGTCAGCGTCGACGACATCGCGGATCAGCGCTCGTGCGTAACGTCGTAGGCTTGGAAGCTCCGCTTCGATCCTCTGTTGAATGTCCGTCATAGGTGGCTCCTTCCGCTTGCTGCGGCCGGTCGCGGGGGCCGGCAGAGCCGAATTTACCCGGGAGCCGAGGGGTCGCAGCAGCCTCGGAAACTACCCAAATGGGGTTGCCAGCCACAGCACCCGGGAACCGCCCGGCGCCTTCAGGGTGTTGCAGCGAGAGCCAGGCGGATCAGCGCCGGGATCGAGCGCGATCCTGTCTTTTTCATCACCGCGGCACGGTGGTTCTCGACCGTGCGCTGGCTGACGCCGAGATCGGCAGCGATGTTCTTGCTGGGGTGGCCGGCGAGCACCAGATCCATGACCTGGCGCTGGCGGGCGGTGAGTCCAGCGAGCGAATTCGTTGCCGTTTCCTTCCAAGCGGATGCCTTTGCCGAGTCGCCTGCTTGCTCTAGGGCGCGCTCTACGCTGGAGAGCAGTTCTTTGTAACCCACAGGTTTTTCGATGAAGTCAGCGGCGCCGGCCTTCATCGCCTCGACCGCCATGGCGACGTCGCCGTGACCGGTGATCATGATCGCCGGCAGCCGATGTCTTTCGCTCTTGAGACGCTGCAGCAATTCGAGCCCACCCATGCCGGGCAGGCGGGCATCGACCACCAAACAGCCCTGGCGGCCGGGACGATAGACGTCGATGAAGGCCTCGCCGCTATCGTAGATTTCGACGGTCCGGCCGTCCGCCTCGAGCAGGTCGCGGAGCGCCTCGCGTACGGCTCTGTCGTCGTCGATCACGAAGATCGCGGGCGGGCGATCGACAGGCCGCGCCGCCGGTCGTGGATCGGTGAGCAGCTGCTTGATCTGGTTGAGCAGCGCCGCCGTCGTCACGGGCTTGCCGAGGTGCGCGTGGCCGTGGCCGGCTATCTCGTGCAATGTTTCAGTGGAGATGTCCCCGCTGAGGATGATCGCCGGGATATCGTGCCCGAATGCCTGCTGCAAACCGGCGATGACCTGGAGCCCGTTCGGGCCGTTGGGCAGGTTGTAGTCGGCGAGAACAAGGTCCGGCCGCGCCGCTCCGCGCGCCGCCCACGCCAACGCCGCGTTGCCGTCCGTGGCGGTCATCGTGCGGTAGCCTTCGCCGTCGAGCAGGAGCTTGAGCATCTCGCGCACCGCGGGCTCGTCCTCGACGATGAGGATCGCCTTGCTGCGGCTTGTGGCAGCCTCGGGCTCAGGCCGAGCCCGCACCGGTCGAGCCGCCGGCATGTCCGCGCCAACCGGCACTTCGACCGAAAAGACCGAGCCCTTTCCCGGGCGGGATCGCACGTCGATCGCGTGGTCCAGCAGCTCCGCCAGGCGCTGCACGATCGCCAAGCCGAGACCGAGTCCCTTGCTGCGTTCGCGGGCCGGATTGTCGAGCTGGTGGAACTCCTCGAAAATCGCGGAAAGCTGGTCCGCGGGAATGCCGATGCCGGTGTCCCAGACCTCGATGCGCAGCTTGTCGCCGCTCCGCCGGCAGCCGAGCAGGATCCGTCCAGCCGCGGTGTATTTCACTGCATTCGAGACCAGGTTGCGGATCATCTGCGCGAGCAGCCGCGGATCGCTGCGCACGGTCAGACTGCTCCGGACCACGTGCAAGTCGAGGCGATCGACGGTCTCGTGATAGGCAAACTGGCTGCTCAGCTCGTCGAGCACGGCGTTGATCGGAAAATCGATAATCTCGCGGCGGACGACCCCAGCCTCGAGCTGATTGATGTCGAGGAGCGTATCGAGCATCCCCGACATGGCGCTTACCGTTTCAGCCAAGCGGTCGACCAGCCCGAGGACGGTCTTGTCTGTGACCTTTTTCGCCATGATACCTTGCAGGAAGCTCAGCGTCTGCAGCGGCTGCCGCAAATCGTGGCTGGCGGCGGCGAGGAAACGAGATTTGCCGAGATTGGCCTGCTCGGCCTCGCGTTTGGCGGCGCCCAGCGCCTCGGCCGCGCGCCGGCGCTCGGTAATGTCATCGAACGACAGCAGGATTTTGGGTTTCCCGTGAGGCCCGTCGCGCAGCCGGCGGGCGTTGAGCAGCAGGAGCCGCGGGCCGAGGGTCGGGAGTTCGATCTCGATTTCGTAATCCTCGACGCGAGACGGCTCGACCTGCACCCGTTCGAGGAAGGTGCGCAGGCCCGAAGCGCCGGGGTGATGGTCGGTGATCGTTCCGAGCGGTTTTCCGGCGGCTTCCGCAGCCTCGATAGCGAAGGTGCGATAGAAGGAACGATTGGCGGAAACAACGCGCAATTCATCGTCAAGAACGACCAGCGGTTGGCGGATCGTGTCGATGATGCTGTCGGAATAGGCACGTGCTGACTGGATCTCCCGCTCCGCCGCCTTCACCTCTGAGATGTCGGCGAAGGTGATGACTACTCCCTCGATCCGCATGTCCTGGGTTCGATAGGGGTGAATGCGGCGGATGTACCAGGCGCCGTTCGCAGCTTCGATCTCGCGACCGAGCGGCACGTAGCTGGTAAGCACCGCCCGGGCATCGGTGATCAGGTCGGGGTCGGTGGCAAGCGAGGTGAGGTCGGCGAGCGGCCGGCCGATATCGCTGACGATGACCCGGAACAGCGATGTCGCCGCCGGGGTGAAAAGGCGGATGTTGAGCTCGTTGTCCAAGAACAGCGTCGCGACACCGGTACTGTCGAGGATGTTCTGCAAGTCGTTGGACGTGTCGCGCTGTCGTTCCAGCGTTTCCTGAAGCTGACTGTTGAGGGCGGTAAGTTCCTCGTTGAGCGCCTGCAATTCCTCCTTCGAAGTAACCAGTTCCTCGTTGGTGGACTGGAACTCCTCGTTTACCGACATCGCTTCTTCGTTGATCGCCGTCTGTTCCGCGTTCGAGATCTCGAGCTCGCGGATGGCGTTCTGCAGTTCCTTGTGAGTGGCGTCGAGCTCGCGCTCGAGCTCGATAACGCGTGAGCCTCCGCCGGTCGGGATAGCGGCCCGAGCCGACGACTTCGCGCGATCAGGTTCGTCGACGAAGCTGACCAACAGCAAGCCTTCGCCTTCGCCCTCGCTCTGGAGCGGCTGCACCTCAATGCTGACCGCGACCGAGTCGGCGCCGCGGCTAAGCCGCGCTCCGGTGCACCTGACGCGCGCGCGTTCCTCGCTGGCTTGCCGGATCGCCAACCCGAGTTTGTTGCGCAGCCCTTCGCGCGCCATAACCAAGAGGTCGCGGCTAGGCTCGCCCGCAGCTACCCGCAGATAGCGATCTGTCGCTCCCGAGAAATAAAGGCACTCGCCTTTGCGATCGATCAGAACCGAAGCCGGCGCGTAGGCCTCCAGCAATGCCCGCTGCGTCAGCTCGCGCGGACCGCCGCCGCGCGGCGCCCGCTGCCCGCCGGGCACTCGTGCGCCTGCGCCAGCATTGAACGGAATTTCGGTTCCCGCCGTCGGCGCGCGACCGACATGCCGAAAAATTCGGTGCACCTTGGAGATTGCCTCGAACCTGTCGCCAAGGCCGGCCACCGCCTCGGACCCGCCGAGGAAAAGCACGCCGCCGTCGCGGAGCGCGAAATCAAACAGCAGAAGAACCTTCTCCTGCGCTTCCGGGCGCAGATAGATCAGTAGATTGCGGCACGAGATCAGATCAAGCCTTGAGAACGGAGGGTCGGCCAACACATTCTGGGTCGTAAAGACCACGAGCGCGCGCAGTTCCGGCACGATCCGATAGCCGCGATCCTCCTTTGTGAAAAAGCGAGCAAGCCGCGCCGGCGAGACGTCCGCCGCGATCGAATCCGGATAAATTCCTTCACGCGCAAACGCCACCGCATCGCCGTCGACATCCGAGGCGAAAATCTGCGGCGCGATTGTCTTCTTTGTCGCCGTGATTTCCTCAAGCAAGAGCATGGCGATGGAATAGGTTTCTTCACCGGTGCTGCAGCCGGCCACCCAAATCCGCAGCGGCCGGTCCGCCTCATGCCGGCGCACGAGATCGGGAATAATCTGCTCAGCCAACACCTCAAAAGCCTTGGCGTCGCGAAAGAAGCTCGTGACGTTGATCAGCACATCCTTGGCAAGCAGTTCCAGTTCAGTGGGGTTCTGCCTCAGAATGGCGAGGTATCGGTTGCCGTCGACGGTGGCGGCCGTCGCCATACGCCGCTCGATCCGGCGCCGCAGCGTGCCCGGTTTGTAGAATGTGAAGTCGTGCGCGGCCCGCGTCCGGAGCAGATCGACGATCGCGCCCATCCAGCCCGGGACATTGGTCTCCATAGCCAAGTCCTGGCGCGGACCCGCGATCGGTATCCGAGCGGCATGCGCGACCATGATTTCGGGAATCTTGGCGACGGGCAGCACGAAATCGACGAGGCCGGTCATGATCGCGCTGCGTGGCATGCCATCGTAGGCCGCGTCATCCGGGCTCTGCGCGATGACAAGCCCGCCCTTTTCCTTAATCGCTTTCAGTCCGAGGCTGCCATCGGCGCCAGTTCCCGACAGGATCACGCAGATCGCGCGCTCGCCATACCCCGCCGCCAGCGAGCGCAGGAAAAAATCGAGCGGCAGGCGGGCCCCGCGGCGCTCCCGCGGCGCCGAGAGCTTGAGCCTGCCCTCGTGGATCGAGAGGTAAGTCGCCGGCGGAATGACGTAGACGTGCTCGCGCTCCAGCGGCAAACCATCGGCTGCCTGCAGTATCTTCATCTTGGTATGGCTGGCCAGCAGCTCGGCCATCATGCTGGCGTGAGTTGGGTCGAGATGCTGGATCAGGATGAAAGCCATCCCGTTATCTGCCGGCAGCGCGTCGAAGAGCTTGCGGAACGCATCGAGGCCGCCCGCCGACGCGCCGAGCGCGACGACTGGAAAGGCGATCTTGTCGGGTAGGGTCATCAAGGGAGGCGCACGTTCGGCCCCTGTCCGCTCGCCCGGCCGTGGACGAACTGCGGTGCCCCTTCCTGGCGGGTCTCCTTTTGCCATGCCGGTTCTTTCTCGCCGCAAAACCCCTGGGGACGCTCGCGGCGTCGCGATGATATCACGAAACTTAACGCCGGCGCGGCGAGCCCCATTTCCCGTCATGCGATGGGCCGGCCTGTTCAGCAAGGGCGTTGAGTTCAAACTGTGACAGGTATTCGAAGCCCTTCCTCCAACGCCAGGTTAAACGCGCCATTGGCTTTCGCAACGCCGCCGTGGCGGCAACGATCCATCACAAAATCAGCGTAGGCGCGAGCGCGCGAGATGATCTCACCCGGCGCAAGCAGCAGGCCACTCGCATTGGCCGTTTGCCGCACCAGCTTGAGGCATTCGAGGCGGGGCCCTTCCGGTGTCATGCTAATTCCCCGGCGGATGGATGAAGGGCTTGTCGTTGCTTCCGGGCGCCCCAGAACCCCACGATGGCCCTGGTGACGGCACCGATGACTGCACCCGCGCGGCAGATTTTATTTATGGGTGCCCTCATTTTTCTCACCCTGGTTTCAGCAGAAAAAGCGGTTTTCTCGCCGTGCATCTTGTGGAGTGGCAAGGCCACGCCGGTAGGTTCGGAAACTACTCACGCCGTCGCATGATCGGGCCAAACTGAATCGTCGAATGGTTGCTATGGGGCAATATCCGCTCTGTTCCATGTGATGGGGTGGACGCCCCCCGACGGCATCTGCGTGCCAAGGTGACGGCGTCAAACCACCGGTCACCAACGGACCCCCGCCCGTGTCGTCGCCATCGGCCATATTGCCAGGAGGATGCTCATCAGCGTCTTGTTTCGTTGATGTCGCGACCGCCAGGCACGACGGGCGCATCGGCGAGGATAACACGGCTGGGGTCGCATAACTCGGCACCCGCTCTCAACCCGACCCGCCGGTTCGCCTTGGCCGCCTGACGCCGGGTTTACGCCGAAAGCAGCCACCCAATTCGATCGTGATAGTCTTTCCTTGGTTTGATAGTGCGCTTGAGTGTGATCGCGCAGCGACAAGGATGATCCGATGAGAATTGGGGTCTCGCTCACGAGCAATCACCCAGACGTGAAAGATCCGCGCGAGGGAGCGCGCTGGATGATCGAGCGGGCGGCGGCGGCACGCCATGCGGGGCTCACTTCGCTATTCATCGGCGACCAACACATGTCCCCCACCCCGTACTACCAGAACACGCCGATGCTGGGGCGGCTTCTCGCGGAGTGGGGCGCGGCTCCGGCCGGATGTTTGTTCCTACTCCCTCTGTGGCACCCGGTTCTGGTGGCTGAGCAGATCGGCACGCTAGCGGCTATCGCTGACGGCCGGTTCATCATGCAGTGCGGCCTCGGCTGGGGAGAGGACCGGTTCGCCGCTATGGGCGCCAACTTTCGGACGCGGCCCTCAGCTTTCGAGGAAGCTCTCGACATTGTCCGGCGCTTACTGGCTGGTGAAACTGTCAGTTCCTCTCGGCGGTTCAGGGTCACCGAAGCGAGCCTTGCCCTGCGTCCGGCAGAGCCTGTCGAGGTGTGGATCGGCGCCAGCGCATTGCCAGCGATTAACCGGGCAGCGCGACTCGCCGAGGGCTGGATCGCTAGTCCTAGTCTTACCCCCGAGGAGGCGCGCTTGCAGGCTGATATGTATCGTGAGGGATGCGCCGCGTGCGGCAGGCGCCCAGGCGCCATCGTCTTGCGGCGCGACATTTACGTCGGCGAGTCGTCGTCGGAGGCACGAGTAGTGCTAGAGCACGCATTGCGCCAAGGCTATCGCGGCGTTCCGGAAGAAGCCTTGATCGCCGGATCGGTCGATCAAGTCGTGGAGCAGTTTCGGGCTTATGGGGAACTCGGCTACACCGACATTCTCGTGCGCCACCTGATCAACGATCAGCCCAGGGTCCTGGCCTCCTTCGAGCGGTTAGCAGCGGCGCGCGCGGCACTGGCCTAGTCGGATATTGGCCGCGATGGTAGGAGCCGAAATGGCTAGAACGGCGGTCACCATGTTGCAGGACCGGATAGAAGCAATCCGGCAAGAGGCTTACCCCGCGGGCTACGCGGCGGCGATGCAGGCGATCCGAGACTTTGCCGCGAACCCCCTGCTTCTGCCGTATCGACGCGGCGCCGCTTGCGTGTCGATCAATAGAAACCGAGCGGCTCAGGTACTGTATCGGATGGTAGCGGGGGGCGGATTTGAACCGCCGACCTTCGGCTTATGAGTCCGCTGCTCTGACCAACTGAGCTACCCCGCCACGCCGCGCGCATATAGGAGATGGGGGAGGGCGGGTCAAGGATTGCGCCTGATCCAGCCACCGCCGAGCAGTCGGTCGCCGTCATAGAGCACGGCGGCCTGCCCGGGCGCGACCGCGCCGGCCGGCGCGCCGAGGATGAGCTCGGCATCGTCAGCGTCGCCGGCGTGAAGCGTCGCCGGCACCGGCGCCTGGGCCGAGCGCAGCTTGGCGCTCACCGCGACCGCCTCGCCCGGCGCGAGAGGCGGCCCGAGCCAGTTGACCTCGCCCAGCCGTACCCGGGTTTGCGCCAATGCGCTGTGCGGGCCGACGACGATCCGCCGCCGCGCCGGATCGAGGCGCAGCACGTAAAGCGGCTCGGCGGCGGCGATGCCGATCCCCTTCCTCTGCCCGACAGTGAAATGGGCGATGCCGGGATGGCGGCCCAGAACGGTCCCGGCCTCGTCGACGATCTCGCCCGGCTCGCCGGCCTCCGGCCGCAGCCGGGCGACGATGTCGGCGTAGGAGCCCTGCGGCACGAAGCAAATGTCCTGGCTGTCGGGCTTGTCGGCGACCGGCAGGTCGAGTTCGCGCGCCAACGCGCGGGTCTCGTCCTTGGCCATGCCGCCGAGCGGGAAGCGCAGGAAATCGAGCTCGTCGCGGGTGGTGCGGTAGAGGAAATAGCTCTGGTCCCGGCTCTCGTCGGTAGCGCGATGGAGCGCCGGGCCGTCGCCGCCACGAACCCGGCGCGCGTAATGCCCGGTGGCGAGCGCGCTGGCGCCGAGATCGCGCGCGGTGTGCAGCAGGTCGCGGAACTTGACCCGCTCGTTGCAGCGAATGCACGGGATCGGCGTCTCGCCGCGCCCGTAGCTGTCGGCGAAATCCTCGATCACTGCCTCTCGGAAGCGCGCCTCGTAGTCGAGGACGTAATGCGGGATGCCGAGGCTGACCGCGACATTCGCCGCGTCGCGCACATCCTGACCGGCGCAGCACGCGCCCTTGCGCCCGGTGGCGACGCCGTGGTCGTAAAGCTGCAAGGTGATGCCGACGACATCGTAACCGGCGCGCGCGACCAGCGCCGCGGTGACCGACGAATCGACCCCGCCCGACATCGCCACGACGACGCGGTGGTCGGCGGGGTTCCCAGGGAGGTCGAAATCATCGAGCGCAAGCATCGGCGAAATATAAGGGCTGGGCGCAAATTTTCATTGTCATTCCGGCGTCTCGCGCGCGGGCGCGCGCCGCCAAAAAAGATCAGGATTAACTTGTTGAAATTCAAACATTCCAGTTCATGAGAACAGGCGGGTAACAGGCCGTATCAGGAGACACATGGAGAAGGTGAGATGGTTACCGGCAATAGGGCCACGGGATGCGCGTGCTGAGTCCGTGATATATGTTCTTGTTACGTTCGATTCAAGGCGGGGGCGTCGAGGCCCATCTGCCAGAAATCGGCTTCGAGCCGGGTCGCCGCGGTGAACATCGCGGCCAGCGCCGGGAAGCGGCCTTCGCCGCCGCGCCGGGCGAACTGGCTCGTCGAGCGCCGTCTTCGCCTCGCTCGCCAATGCCTGGTATTCGGCGCTGGCGTACATGTCGAGCCAGCTCTTGTACGGGTTGCCGTCGAGCTTGGTCGTGTTGCTCGCGAGGCGCTCGGCGGCGATCTCGGCATAGCCGATAATGCACGGCGCCAGCGCCACTTCGAGGTCGAGCCGGTCGCCGGCAAGGCCGCGGTCGAGGACATAGCGGGTATAGGCGATTGTCGCCATCGCCTCGGGCTCGGCTTCCATCCGGGCCGGGTCGATGCCCCAGGAGCGGCAATACTCGACATGGAGGCCGATCTCGACGTCGAGCGTCGCGGCGACAAGGCCCTGGGCGCGGCGCATCTCGGCGAGCGTGTCGGATTTGTAGATCGCCAGCCCCCAGGCGCGGGCGAAATGCAGCAGGAACAGGTAGTCCTGGATCAGGTAGTGGCGGAACGCCGCCTCGGGCAGGTCGCCCGCCGCAAGGCGCAACACGAAGTCGTGGCGGGTGTAGGAAGGCCAGGTCGCGCCGGCGGCCGCGACGAGGCGGTCGAAGAGGCCGCCCATTAGGTGTTGAGCATATTGCGGGTGCCGGCGGGAAGCCGCACGGTCAGCCCATCCAATTCCTCGGTCATGATGATCTGGCAGCCGAGCCGCGAGGTCTGGGTCAGACCAAAGGCGAGGTCGAGCATGTCCTCCTCGTCCTCGCTGGCTTCCTTCAGCAGGTCGTACCAGTCGGGATCGACGATGACATGGCAGGTCGAGCAGGCGAGCGAGCCTTCGCAGGCGCCTTCGATATCGACCTTGTTGCGGTGGGCGATCTCCAGCACCGAGAGGCCGAGCGGCGCATCGACCTCGCGCGCGGTGCCGTCGCGCTCGATGAAGGTCATTTTCGGCATCATGGCGCCTCTGGCCGCGGCGCCATGTCTTCGGCGAGGATCGCGGCGCCTTCGGCCGGCGCCTCGCCGGCGGCGAGATCGCTTGGCGTGACGATCCGCAACAGCTCGATCCCGCCGCTTCGCTCGCCTCCAGCAGTTCGGCGGCGAGCGCTGGATCGAGCGACCGGCGAAGACCAGTACCGCATGGGTCACCGGCCGACCCAGCGCCCGTTCGGCGCGCAGTCTGGCGCCTTCGAACAGCGCCTGCCATTCGGCCAGCGGCGCGTCCGGACCCGGCACCGGCAGCTCGCGCTCGAAGCCTTCGCGGTCGGCGAGGATTACGGCGTTGCCGCCGACCGCGAACGCGACCTCGGCCAATTTACCACTGGCATCGATGCCGATCGCCGCGCCTGGCGCGTCGGGGTCGCTGGGCGAGCCGTCTGGTTCTTCGATTTGGAAAAACTTCACCGGATACCCGGTCGATCAGACGTGGAACAACTCGCCGCAGCCGCAGCGGCCCTTCTCGTTGGGATTGCGGAAGACAAAGCCGCTATTCGAGCTTCTCCTCGACGTAATCCATCTCGGTGCCGAGGATGAACATGACCGCCTTGGGGTCGATCAGCACGGTGACGCCCTTGTCCTCGACGATCTCGTCGAACTTGCCCTTCTCGTCGGCGTATTCGAGCGTGTAGCTGAGGCCCGAGCAGCCGCGCGAGCGCACGCCGACGCGCACGCCGGCCGACGGCTTGCCGCGCTTGGCGAGCAGCGCCTGGATCCGTTCGGCCGCCGCGTCGGTCACCAAGAGGGCCGGGGGTCGCGCCAAAGCCATCTGTCGCCTCACACTCTTTCGCGCATCATTTTGGCGGCGTCATCGTCGCCGTCAATCGTGACGTAAACCTTATGTAGGCGCACGGCCGTTCGATTGCACCCGCAGCCGCGCCGCCGCTGCCGCCAGCGCGTCGGCGGCATAGTCGATGTCGGCCGCGGTCGTGAAGCGGCCGAGGCCCAGACGGATCGAAGCGTTGGCCCGATCGTCGGCAAGCCCCAGCGCGCGCAGCACATAGGACGGCTCGACCGAGGCCGAGGTACAGGCCGAGCCGGTGGAGATCGCGATCGACGGGCAGGCCTCGATCAGCTCGCCAGCGGTCGTTCCGGGCACCGAGACATTGAGGCTGCCCGGCAGGCGGCTGTCGCCGTCGCCGTTGAGCTGCAGGCCGGGGATGCGGGTATCGAGGCTGGCGAAGAGCCGCTCGCGCAATCCCTTGAGCCGCGTCGCCTCGTCCGCCATCTCGGCCTGAGCGATGGCGCAGGCCTTGCCGAAGCCGACGCAGAGCGGGGTCGGCAGCGTGCCCGAGCGCAACCCGCGCTCCTGCCCGCCGCCGTCGATCAGCGGGACGAGGCGCACCCGCGGCCGGCGCCGCACGTAGAGCGCGCCGACGCCCTTCGGGCCGTACAGCTTGTGCCCCGACATCGACATCAGGTCGATCTTCATCGCCTCGACATCGAGCGGGATTTTGCCCAGCGCCTGGGCGGCGTCGGTGTGGAGCAGCACGCCGCGTTCGCGGCAGATCGCGCCAATCTCGGCGAGCGGCTGGATCACCCCGATCTCGTTGTGCGCCGCCATGATCGAGACCAGCAGGGTGCGTTCGCTCAGCGCGGCTTTGAGCCGGTCGAGATCGACGAGGCCGCTTTCCGGGACGTCGAGATAGGTGACCCGGAAACCCTTCGCGCTCGAGCGCGGCGCAGCTTTCGAGCACGCATTTGTGCTCGGTCTTGAGGGTGACGATGTGGTCCTTCGGCGCGGCTCGCCGGTCGGATGCTCGCGGGCGAAATGCGCGGCGCCCTTGATCGCCAGGTTGTTGGCCTCGGTCGCGCCCGAGGTGAAGACGATCTCGCGCGGGTCGGCGTGGATCAGCGCCGGCGATCTCGCCGCGCGCCGCGTCGATCGCCGCCATCGCGCGGTGGCCGTAGACATGGCTCTCGCTGTGCGGGTTGCCGTAATCGATGGTGAAATACGGCAGCATCGCCTCGAGCACGCGCGGGTCGACCGGGGTCGAGGCCTGGTTGTCGAGATAGATCGGCAGCGTGTTGGCGGAAGCGGCGATGTCGTTCATGCGGCCTTCCGTCCTCGCGTGCGCCGGTAAAGCGCCGTCCAGGCATCGATAAAATGCGCGATGTCGGCCTCGGTCGTCGACCAGCCGAGGCTGACCCGGATGGTCGAATTGGCAAGTTCGGGCTCGACCCCCATCGCCGCCAGCACATGGCTAGGACCGACCTTGCCCGACGAACAGGCGGCGCCGGCGCTGACCATCACGCCGTCGAGGTCGAAGGCGATGATCTGGGTCTCGGCGGGTACGCCGGGCATGGCGATCGCCGAGGTGTTGGGCAGGCGCGGCGCGCCGCCGGCGATGACGACGGCATCGGGCAGCGCCGCTTCGAGCCGGTCGCGCAGGTCACGGACGCGATCGTATTCGCGCGGGTCGCATGCGGCTGCCGGCGGCGGCGAAACCGGCAATGCCGGAGAGGTTTTCGGTGCCGGCGCGGCGGTTGCGCTCCTGGCCGCCGCCGCGCAGCAGCGGCGTCACCTCGACGGACGACACTAGCGCGCCGATCCCGCTCGGTCCGCCGATCTTATGCGCCGACAGGGTCATCAAATCGGCGCCGAGCTCGGGCAACGACAGCGGGATCTTGCCGGCGGCCTGCACCGCGTCGCAGTGGAACAGCGCGCCGTGCGCATGGGCGATCTCGGCGATCCCGCGCGCCGGCTGGATCACCCCGGTCTCGTTGTTGGCCAGCATCACCGAGACCAGAGCCGGCCGCGGGTCGGCGTCGAGAAGCGCGGTGAGCGCCGCCAGATCGACGATGCCCGTCGCCGTCAACCGGGATGTGTTCGGCGTTCGGGACGGCCTGCATCACCGAAGCATGCTCGACCGCCGAGACCAGCACCCGACCGCGCCCGCTTCCGAGCAGGGCCAGATGGTTGGCTTCGGTGCCGCCGCTGGTGAAGACGACGCTGGCGGCTGGCGCGCCGGCCAGCGCGGCGACCGTCGCACGGCTGCGCTCGACCAATTGGCGCGCGGCACGGCCGCGCCGATGCACCGAGGACGGATTTCCGCCCAGCGCCAGCGCCTCGGCGATCGCCGCCGTCGCCTCGGGACGCAGCGGCGCCGTCGCATTCCAGTCGAGATAGGTTTCGCGGGCGAGGGTCATTGCGCGGCAGCAGGGGCCATCCGGTAGCGCTCGCGCTGGGTGAGGCCGCTGGTGCCGAGCACCCGCCTCTCGCAAACATCGCCCAGCGATACCGAGCTCAGATAGAGGTGGATTTGGTTGCTCAACTCTTCCCATAAATCATGAGTGAGACATCGGCTCTTGTCGCCGCTGCAGCCGAGCGTGGCGCCGGGTCGGCATCTCGTGGCGCGGATCGGCTCGTCGACCGCGAGGATGATGTCGGCGACGCGGGTCGCGTCGCGGTGGTGGGCCAGGAGATAGCCGCCGCCCGGACCCCGCACGCTCTTGACCAGCCCGCCGCGGCGCAGCTTGGCGAAGAGCTGCTCCAGATAGGACAGCGAGATCGACTGCCGCTCGGCGATCTCGGCGAGACACACGGGCCCCTCGCCGCCGTGCTGCGCGAGGTCGACCATCGCCATTACCGCATAGCGGCCCTTGGTGCTGAGCCTCATGACATGGCGCTCGCGCTCGGCCTTCGTCTGCGCTGGCATGCGGCGCTGGCGCTTTCGGCGCGCCCCTGTCGCTTTCGAGCTCATTGACCCGCGCCCGCAAGGTCGCGACTTCGTCGAGCAGGCCCGAGCAGCGCCCGGGCAACCGGATCGGGAATGTCCTCGTCGCTGACGCCGTAGGGTGCGAAAGCAGGCCGCGCCTCGCCGGGCTGACGCCGCGTGATCTGCCGCGCCGGGTTACCAACCATGGTCGCGCCGGGCGGCACCTCTCGCAGCACCACCGCCGCGGCGCCGATCGTTGCGCCGTCGCCGACCTTGAACGGCCCCAGCACTTGGGCGTTCGAGCTGATGATGACGTGGTTGCCGATGGTCGGGTGCCGCTTATGCCCGGCTTGATCGGCCGAGGGCCGAGTGCCGCCGAGAGTCACGCCCTGATAGATCGTGCAATCGTCGCCGATCTCGGCGGTTTCGCCGACCACCACGCCGATGCCGTGGTCGATGAACAGGCGCTTGCCGATCGTCGCCCCGGGATGGATGTCGATCGCAGTCAGCACCCGGCCGATATGGGCGACAAAGCGGCCGAGGAAGTAACAGCGGTGGCGCCACAGCCAATTCGCCATGCGATGGAACAGCAAGACCTGGAAGCCGGGATAGCAGAACACCACTTCAAGAGCGGAGCGGGCGGCCGGATCGCGCGCCCGCGTGGCTTCGATTTCGTCGCGCAAGTTCTTGAAGAGCATCGTGTTCACTGTGCTATCGTTGCGGCCCGCCGGACGCGCAAGCCATCACCCGGCCCATCACGATCCGAGAAATGAGCATATAATTGCCCGAGTTAATTGATCAAGTATGCGGCGGAAACTCCGCCACTCGGCCAGCCAGTGGCTGGTCGTTGAAATCCGACTCTTTGCGTCGGAAATTGCATGCCTGACGTCATCATCAACGGCCCCGAAGGGCGCATCGAAGGCCGCTACCACCACATTCGGACCGGGCCAGCGCCGATGGCGCTGGTGCTGCATCCGCACCCGCTGCATGGCGGGACGATGAACAACAAGATCGTCTACACGCTCTATCAGTGCTTCGTGAAGCGCGGGTTCTCGACCCTGCGGATCAATTTCCGCGGCGTCGGCCGCAGCCAGGGCAGCTTCGACCGCGGCGAGGGCGAGTTGGCCGACGCAGCTGCGGCGCTCGACTGGCTGCAGACCTATAATCCCAACGCCGGGTCCTGCTGGGTCGCGGGATATTCGTTTGGCGCCTGGATCGGCATGCAGCTGCTGATGCGCCGGCCGGAAATCGAGGCGTTCATCGCGGTATCGCCGCCGGCGAGCCAGTACGATTTCACCTTCCTCGCGCCGTGCCCCTCGTCAGGGCTGGTGATCCAGGGCGATCAGGACACGCTGGTGCCGATCGAGTCGGTGCAGAAATTGGTGCACAAGCTGGCGCACCAGCGCGACATCAAGATCGATTTCCGCAAGATCGCCGGCGCCGACCACTTCTTCGCCGACCAGCTCGAGACGATCAGCACCCATGTCGATGCCTATATCGGCGAGCACATGCGGGCGGCTGGCGAGCCGGCCCCGGCGGCGCAGGGACGCGGCCGTTAGCTTCTCGACCTGGCGCCGCGCAACGCCGCCCAGGCGACGCCGATAATCCCCAGTACGGTCAGCCCACCGAAGACCAGCACAAAGGTATTGGCTTGGCCGACCATCCGCTCGCCGAAGTCGCCGATCGTGTCTCCGACAAAGAGCAGCATCGGCGCCCAGACCACCGCCGAGCCGATATTGGCGGTCCAGAAACGGCCGCGCGGCATCTCCATCACGCCTGCCGCTAGCGGTATCACCGCGCGCACCGGCCCGAAGAAGCGCCCGATGAAAACGCTCTTGCCGCCGTGCCGGGCGAAAAAGCGGATGCCCTCGGGCAGCAGCTCGGGGCGGCGGGTGAACGGCCACAACCCGGCGATGCCGTGGCCGAAGCGCCGGCCGAGCCAATATGACACGCTGTCGCCGAGCGTGGCGCCGAGCACGGCGCCGACCAGCACGGGTGCGTAGGGCAGCGTACCGCCCGACATCAGGGTCCCGGCGGCGATCAGCAGCGTCGTGCCGGGAAACAGGAGGCTCAGAAACGCGAACGACTCGCCGAAGGCAGTGATGAACATGATGGCCGCCGCCCAATGCGGGTGCGCGCCGATAACGGTGAGGGCCGGCTGAACCAGTTCGTCCATGGCCTGCGTATAGGCGGGTCGGATGGCGCGGGCAAGCGGCGCGCATTAAGATCGGCTAGAAGGAGACGATCGATGCCCGCTCTCGACACCGCGCAAATCGCCGAACGCGTTGCCGCGATCTTTCGCGCGCGCCAGCCGATCGACATCCTGCCGGCGGAACTGATCCCGGCCGATCTCGACACGGCCTACCGGGTGCGGGCGGCGTACGAGGCGATCGAGGCGCCGCGACGCGGCGCGCTCGCCGGCTACAAGATCGGACTGACGACACCGATCATGCAGCAGCTCTGCGGCGTCGACGAGCCATGCTATGGCGCGATGTTCCAGAGCGAAATCCGCCACAGCCCGGCCGAGGCGCGGGTCGCCGACTATTGCCGCGTCGGCATCGAGACCGAGATCGCGATGCGGCTGGGCGAAGATTTGCCGCAGGGCGGCGATCGCGAGCGGGTCGCCGGGGCGGTCGAAAGCTGCATGGCGGCGATCGAGGTGCTCGAGGATTTGCGGCACGACTACAAGCGGCTGACTGCCGCTGCGATGGTCGTCGGCAATGTCTGGAACGCCGGGTGCGTGCTCGGCGCGCCGGTCGCCGATTGGGGGAAGCTCGATCTCGCCGCAGTAACGTCGCGCTTGACGATCAACGGCAGCGAGATCGGCACCGGCAAGGGCAGCGACGTGATGGGCAATCCGCTCAACGCGCTCACCTGGCTCGCCAACAAGCTCGCCGCCGACGGCCGGCCGCTGAGGCGCGGCATGGTGGTGATGACCGGCAGCATGGTGCCGATCCAGTTTCCCCGGCCGGGCGACCGCGCGGTGGTGACGGTCGACGGGCTGGGGCGCGCCGAATTCATCGCGGTCTGAGGTGCCCGATCTCTATCCGCTGATCCGCCCGCTGCTGCGGGCGCTGCCGGCCGAGGCGGCGCACCGCCTGACTTTGTCGGCGCTGGCGAGCGGGCTGGGCGGTCTCGTCGCCGGGCACCCTGAACCCGATCCGCCAAGTCTTGCGCAACGCTTGTGGGGCCGCGATTTCCCCAACCCTGTCGGCATTGCCGCCGGGTTCGACAAGGATGCGCAAGTGCCGGATGCACTGTTGCGCCTCGGCTTCGGCTTCGCCGAGACCGGGACGGTGACGCCGCGGCCGCAGCCCGGCAACCCCAAGCCGCGCATCTTCCGGCTCTACGAGGACGAGGCGGTGATCAACCGCATGGGGTTCAACAGCGGCGGACTGGAACCGACCCTGGCGCGGCTCAGGGCGCGCGGCGCGAGCCGGAGTGGTCGGGGTCAATCTCGGCAAGAACCGCGACAGCACGGATGCCGCCGCCGATTACCTCGAGGGGGTGCGCCGGGTCGGGAAGCTAGCCGATTACTTCGTCATAAACGTGTCGTCGCCGAACACGCCGGGGCTGCGCGACCTGCAGCGGCGCGAGGTGCTCGACGATCTGCTGCGGCGGTTGGTCAGCCGCCCGCGACGAGGCCGCGCCGGGGACGCCACTCCTGGTCAAGATTGCGCCCGACCTCAGCCCCGAGGAGCGCGCCGACATCGCCGCCGTCGCCGGCCCGAGCGGCATCGACGGCATCGTCATCGCCAACACCACCGTGGCCCGCCCGCCAGGTCTCAGGAGCCCGGCGGCGAGCGAGCAGGGCGGGCTCAGCGGTAAGCCGCTCTTCGCGCCCTCGACCGCGCTGCTCGGCGACATCTACCGGCTGACCGAGCGGGAAGCTGCCGCTGGTCGGGGTTGGCGGCATCGCCAGCGCCGAGGACGCCTACGCCAAAATCCGCGCCGGCGCCTCGCTGGTGCAGCTCTATACCGCGCTGGTGTTCCAGGGCCCGGCGCTTATCGGCCGGATCAAGCGCGGCCTCGCCGAGCTGTTGCGCCGCGACGGGTTCGCCAATATCGCTGACGCGGTCGGCGCCGACCATGTGCTAGCCTCGCCGGCGCTTTACCCTGCCAGCGGTCCAGTATGACCCTCCGCCCGGTTTCCGGCCTGCGCGACCTCGTGTCCGATTACGACGGCTTCATCCTCGATTTGTGGGGCGTCGTGCATGACGGGGTGAACCCGTATCCCGGCGTGCTCGACTGCATGGCGCGGCTGGTCGAGGCGGAAAAGCGGGTGATCCTGCTATCGAACGCGCCGCGCCGCGCCGATGACGTGGTGCGCCGCATCGCCGCGATCGGCGTGCCGGCCGGGCTCTATCACGGCGTAATGTCGTCGGGCGAGGAGGCCTGGCAGCACCTCAAGCGCCGCGACGATCCGTTCTATGCCGCGCTCGGGCGGGCTTGCCTGCATATCTGCTCGGAGCGCGACCTCGAAATCCGCGAGGGCCTCGACCTTACCTATGTGGACGACCCGACGCGCGCGGAGTTCATCCTCAACACCGGACCCGGCCGGCTGGGACGACACGATCGAGGATTACGCGCCGATCCTGGCCGCTTCGCGCGAGCGCGATCTCAAGATGGTCTGCGCCAACCCGGATTTGACCGTGATGCACGGCGCCAGGCTGGCGCTCTGCGCCGGGGCGCTGGCGGTGCATTACGAGGAGATCGGCGGCACGGTGCGCTGGCACGGCAAGCCGCACCGCTCGGTCTATGAGAGCTGTTTCGAGCTGATGGGCATCGACGACCGCGCCCGCATCCTGGCGATCGGCGATAGCCTGCAGCACCGACATCGCCGGCGCCAATGGGGCGGGGATCGACAGCCTGCTGATCGCCGGCGGGCTGCACGCCAAGGAGTTCGCGCCCGGCGGGCGGCTCGATCTCGCCTGCATCGCCGATGCGGCTGCGGCCGCCGGCGTGCGCCCGGATGCGGCCGCGGTGCAGGTTCAACTGGTAGCTAGTGGCCCGACCGGTGGAGGATCGCGTCCTTGAGCCCGGTGTCGTAGTCGCGGCCGGCGGCGAGCAACGTCGCCGATTGCGGGAATTGCGTCTTGACCAGCCCCTTGCGCTCGAGCGCCGCCCAGACCGCGGGATTACGCAGCCCGGTCGCGTCGCGCGCCGCGACGATCGCGTCGCCAAGGTGGAAATGGTCGCCATGCGGGTCGGGCAGGCTGGTCAGCGTGACACTGCCTTCGCTCTCGCCCGGCTTCGCATCGGGCAGGACCGCCAGCGCCTGTAACAGGGTCAGGGTCTTGAGCTGCAGCGGGTTGAGATTGAGCGGATTGCGTTTCATTGGCATAGGGCCTGATTAGCCTGCCGGCATCGCCGATGCAATCGCGGCGGAGCGACTATCCGCGATAGGCCACCAGCACGGCGCCGCCTGCTATGGCGGCGATGCCCGAGCCAGTTGACCCCCGACAGCCGTTCGCCGAGAAAACCTACCCCGAATACCGCGACCAGGACGACGCTGAGCTTGTCGATCGGTGCGACCCGCGCGGCGTCGCCAAGCTGCAAGGCGCGGAAATAGCACAGCCACGAGGCTCCAGTGCCCAGCCCCGAGAGCAGCAGAAAGAGATACGTCCGGCTCGCAATCGAGGCGGGCGGCTGCCATTGCCCGGTGGCCAAAAGAATGCCTGCCAGCACGACGACAACGACGACGGTACGGATGAACGTGGCGAGGTCGGAATTGACGTTCTCCACCCCGATCTTGGCGAAGATCGCGGTCAGCGCGGCGAAAACCGCCGACAGCACAGCCCAGAGTTGCCACGAGAGCATCGCCGATTTCATCCGATCCCCCTTGCCGTGGAGCGCGGCGCGGTGCCGCCTTGCCGGTTGGCCGCGATCGTGCGAGGCATCATGCGACATCGGCGGGAGTCAACCATGTTGCAAGGCAAGACTGCGATCGTCACCGGCTCGACCAGCGGGATCGGGCTCGGCATCGCCACCGCGCTCGCCGCCGAGGGCTGCGATTTGATGCTCAACGGCTTTGGCGATTCCGGCGCGATCGAGTTACTGCGCCAGAAGCTTTCAGCCGAGCACGGCGTCCGCGTCGCCTATTCGCCGGCCGACATGTCCAAGCCGGCGCGAGATCCGCGAGATGGTCGCGGCGACGGTAAAAGAGTTCGGCGGGGTCGACATCCTCGTCAACAATGCCGGCATTCAGCACGTCGCCAAGGTGGTCGACTTCCCCGAGGAACGCTGGGACGCGGTGATTGCGATCAATCTCTCGGCCGCGTTCCACGCGGCAAAGGCGGCGCTGCCGCACATGACCGCTAAGGGCTGGGGCAGGATCATCAACATCGCCTCGGCGCACGGGCTCGTCGCCAGCGGCGAGAAAGCGGCCTACGTTACCGCCAAGCACGGGTTGGTCGGGTTGACCAAGGTCATCGCCATCGAGACCGCGAACCAGGGCGTCACCTGCAACGCGATCTGCCCGGGCTGGGTGCTGACCGCGCTGGTGCAAAAGCAGATCGAGGCGCGCGCCGCGGCTCAGGGCATTCCCTATCAACAGGCGCACGACGATCTGCTGCGCGAGAAGCAGCCGATGATGCAATACACGACGCCGGAGAAGATCGCCGGACTGGCGGTGTTCCTCTGCGGCGAGGCGGCCTCGACGATGACCGGCGCGGCGCTGTCGATCGACGGCGGCTGGGTGGCGCAGTAGCTAATCGGTATCGACCAGCACAAGCTCGGAATCTTCGCTCGCGGTGACGTGGAGCACGCTCTCGTCGGCGATGGCGACGCCGTCGCCGGCGGCGGCGGTGACGCCATTGACCTCGATCTTGCCGGCGGCGGGCACCAGATAGGCGTGGCGCCCGGCGCCGAGACGGTATTCGGCCTCTTGCCCGGCTTTCAAGGTCGCGCCCAGCACCCGCGCCGAGGCGCGGATCGGCAGCGCGTCGCCGTCATCGGGGATGCCGCTGGCGAGGGTGACGAAGCGCCCCGCCCGGTCGCCTTTGGGGAAGGGCCGCGCGTCCCAAAACGGCTTGCCGCCTTGTCGGTCGGGAATGATCCAAATCTGGAAGAGGCGCGTCGGGCCGGGCTCGCGGTTGTATTCGGCGTGGCGGATGCCGGTGCCGGCGCTCATCACCTGCACGTCGCCCGCCTCGGTGCGCCCCTTATTGCCGAGGCTGTCCTGGTGGGTGATCGCGCCTTCGCGAACATAGGTGATGATCTCCATGTCCTGGTGAGGGTGCGGGTCAAAGCCGGTGCCGGGGGCGATCCAATCGTCGTTCCACACGCGCAATTTGCCCCAATGAACTCGCGCGGGGTCCTGGTAGCCGGCGAACGAGAAATGGTGGCGGGTGTCGAGCCAGCCATGGTTGGCACCGCCGAGGTCTTTGATAGGGTCGCAACTCGATCATCGGTGCGAATTCCATGAGTAGTGGGATTTTGCCGTTAGGTGGTGATTGAAACGGACGGGCGCCACCGCGGCGAATGGCATGGCTGCCAAATCGCCGGTTGATACCGGCGCTGGAAGCGGGCAAAGGATCGTGTGATCAAGTCTTAGGCAAATCCGGCCCCGGTTCGCGGGGCCGATTTTTGTCGCTATGGGAGGAAACGGCATGCAGAGCCGCCGATGATCGGCGCGCTGTCGAGGTCGATGCTGTTGGCGCCGTTCCGGACGCCCAGCTTCCGCTTTCAGTTTCCGGCGGACATGCTGACCTCCTGGGGCATCGAGATGGAGAATCTGGTGCTCGGCTGGTACATCCTGGTCGAGACCGGGTCGGTGCTGCTGCTCAGCCTGTTCTGGGCGCTGCAATATCTCGGCACGTTGCTCGCCCCGCTCTTCGGCATGGCCGGCGACCGGCTCGGCCACCGGGCGATCTTCTGCGCGATGCGGCTCATCTACGCCGCGCTGGCCGCCGTGCTGATGGCTCTGGCCTTTGCCGGGGTGCTGCGGCCGCTCTACGTCTTCATCATCGCGACCTTGTCGGGCCTCGTGCGACCATCGGACCAGACGATGCGCAACGCGCTCATCGCCGAAACCATACCGGCCGAGCGGTTGATGCCGGCGATGGGCGTGTCGCGCACGACCCAGGACTCGGCGCGAATTTTCGGCTCGCTCGCCGGCGCCGGGCTCTTCGCCCTGTTCGGCATCGGCTGGGCCTACCTGGCGATCAGTCTGTTCTACGTTTTCGGGTTTCTGATGACCCTGGGTGTCGGCGGCGCGGTGCGAGACTTCAGCGGGGTGCGCCCGACCGTGTGGCGCGACCTCGTCGATGGACTCTCCTATGTCTGGGATACCCCGGTGTCGCTGGCCTCGATCTGGCTCGCGCTCCTGGTCAACCTGACCGCGTTTCCCTTCACCGGCGGTCTCCTCGCCTATGTCGCGCGCGACGTCTACCACCTCGATCAGACCGGGCTCGGCACGCTGGTCGCCAGCTTCGCGCTCGGCTCGATGGTCGGATCGATCGGGGTCAGCCTCGCCGGGCGGATGCTGCGGCCGGCGCGGATGATGATCCTCTTCGCCATCGCCTGGTATGCGCTGCTGCTGGTGTTCGCGCACATGCCGGGGCCGGAGGGCGGCCGGGTCGCGCTGGTGCTGGCCGGCGTGGCGCAGGCGCTGAGCCTGGTGCCGATGTCGGTGCTGTTGCTGCACAGCGCCGGCGAGCGCTATCGCGGCCGGGTGATGGGGGTGCGGACGCTGGCGATCTATGGCGTGCCGCCGGGGCTGCTCATCGCCGGCGCGCTTATCGACCGGATTGGCTATGTCGCAACCGTTTCGGCATTTTGCGTCATCGGGAGCGTGCTGACGGCAGTGATCGCGCTGCGCTGGCGCGACGCGCTGTGGCCACTGAGCGCCCCGGCCAACGCGCGCTAACCGGCCGCCCCATATCCCGAGTTGATTTTTGCGCCGGGAACCTGCTTCCCTGCGCCCGCGTTGACGCAAGACGCCGTTACAAGAGCGATCCGCCCAGCAAGAGGCGCGCCCATGAGGTCTCTCGTATCCCTCTACCTGGTGATCGGAATCGTGCTGCTCGGCATCGGCTACGTCGCCACCGGTCCCTGTCCCGACAAGAACACGGATGTCGTCAACGACGTCGTCTTTGTGCTGACTTGGCCGGTCGGGGTCTATGGCTATGTCATCGCCGGGACCATGACTCCGACGCAATGGCTGCACGCGCAGGCCTGCGAGGGCGGGCTCGGTCCGCACCACGATTCCGACCTGCCCAAACCTCAGCAGCAATAATTCGCTAGGTCAGACCGAACTCCGGACCGGCGCCGGCGCGAAGCCGGGCGCCGATCTCGCGCCCGAGCGCTTCCGGCTCGCTTGCCGGGCCGGCGCCCTCGGCGCGGCGCTCGGCGCTGCCGTCCGCCGACAACAGGATCGCGCGCAGGCGCAGCCGCTCGCCGGTCAGCTCGGCGAACCCGGCGATCGGGGTGCGGCAGGAGCCGTCGAGCGCAGCCAGCATTGCCCGCTCGGCGGTGACGCAGGCCGCGCTCGCCGCGTCGTGCAACGGCGCCAGGAGGTCACGCACTTCGGTATCGTCGGCCCGCGCTTCGATCGCCAGCGCGCCCTGGCCGACCGCCGGCAGCATGATGTCGACCGGGACGATCTCGCTCACCGAGGCTTCCTTGCCAAGCCGCCGCAACCCGCTGAGCGCGAGCACCAGCGCGTCGGTCTCGCCGGCGGCGAGCTTCGCCAGCCTGGTGTCGACATTGCCGCGCATCGGCGCGATGCAGAGATCGCCGCGGTAACGCAGCAGCTGGGCCGTGCGGCGCAGCGAGGCGGTGCCGATCTTGGCGCCGCGCGGCAAGGCATCGAGCGCGGCGCCGTCACGCGACACCAGCGCGTCGCGCGGGTCGTCGCGCGGCAGCACGCAGGCGATGACGAGGCCTGGCGGCAGCGCCGTCTCCATGTCCTTCAGCGAGTGGACGGCGAGATCGACGCGCCGGTCGATGAGCGCCGCCTCGATCTCCTTGGTGAACAGCCCCTTGCCGCCGATCTCGGCGAGGAGCCGGTTCTGCACCCGATCGCCGGTGGTTCGGATCACGTCGAGCTCGATCATGCCCGGCGCGGCGAGAGCTGGGTGGGCCGCGACGAGGCGGTCGCGGACCAGATTGGCCTGATAGAGCGCCATCGCGCTGCCGCGAGTGCCGATGCGCAGGGGTCGGAGCGGCAATTCTGTGTCCTGAGCCGAGGGAGGGCTGTTGTACGCGGCTTACGGGTTCGCCGGCAACGGCAGCAGCGGCAGCCTGTGGGTGACGGTGAACCAGAAGATGGCGAAGGTGAGTGAAATAACGGCGATCGGCACCCCGGCCTTGGCGTGTTCGCGGAAGCTCAATCGCGCGCCCATGCGGTCGGCGCGCTCGGCGATCAAGACATTGGTGAGGCTGCCCGACAGCAGCAGATTGCCTGCTAGGGTCGATAGCGTGGCCAACGAATAGAGAACCCCCGGCGGTGGGGTCTGCCATATCTGCAGGAGGAGCATCGTTCCCGGCAGGCTGCCGATCGTATTGCTGGTGACGACGCTGAACAGGGTCAGCGGCACCAGCCCGTTCGGCAGCAGATTGTGGTTGTCGAGAAACTCCATCAACGGGGCGGCGATCCCGGCCTGGTTGAGCGCGCCGGTGATCGCGAACAGGCAGGCGACGAGCAAGAGTAGCGGCCAGTCAACCGTGGCGATCATCGTGCGGCTGGTGATCTTGCGATTGGCGAGCAGCAAGGCGGCGATCGCCAGCGCGCCTAGCTCGCGCGGCAGCGGGGTCAGGAATAAGATCAGCAGGGCGAGCAGCGCGACCGCGCCCTTGATCGTTTGGTTGCGGTCAAACGGATGCGAGACGACGGGCGCCGTTTCGGGCAGATCGGATCGCGCCGCCAGTGCTGATGCGCCGGCGCCATTGCAGCCATACAACGACGAAGACGGTGAGGAGGCTGAACAATGCCGGCACGCCGCAGATGCCGATAAACCGCCAAAAATTGAGCCGGCCGATCTCGCCCACCAGGATGTTCTGCGGGTTGCCGATCAAGGTCGCGGCCGAGCCGGCATTGGTCGAGGCGGCGAGCGCGATCATGAACGGGCGCGGGTCGCAACCGCGTGCCCGTGCGCCGACGATCAACAGCGGCGCGATGGTGATGATGAGGATGTCGTTGGCGAGCACCGCCGACAGCACGCCACCGACCGCCACGGTCAGCGCCAACAGCATCGTGGTGCCATGCTCGGTGCTGGTGAAGGTGCGCGCGCAGAGGTCGATGAAGCCCGCCTCGGCGAACTGCGCCGAGATGATCATCATCGCGAACAACAGCGCCAGGGTCGGCAAGTCGACATTGGTGCCGAAATCGTCGAGGTTCATTTCCCGGGTCACCAGGAGCACGATGACCGCGAGCAGCGCGATCCCGGTGCGGTCGACCTGCAGTCGCGGGATTCGGCCCGCCACCATGCCGGCATAGGTCAGAATCAGGACGAGAAGAACGATCGCGGCGTGCATCGGGCGCCTGGGCAGAACGGCTTGGCGCATCATGGCGGAAGTGTTGGCTAGTGCGCCAGAACTCGTTTGATTCGCAACGGTTTTTGTCGACTGCGTGTCAGCCGTGCCACGGTCTGGTTTCGGCTATGGTTCGCGCTTCGTGCTGCACCGGGCGTATCCAGTTGCTATATGTAGGGCGATGTCCGATCTCGCTGTCGATCACGCCGCTCCGCCACCTGCGGAACCCGGCACCCCGCCCTATCTCTCCGCGCTGAACGAGGCGCAGGCGAAGGCCGTCGCCGCGCTCGACGGACCGGTACTGGTGTTGGCGGGCGCCGGCACCGGCAAGACGCGGGTGCTGACGACGCGCCTCGCGCATATCCTCGCCTTGCGCCGCGCGTTTCCCGGCGAACTGCTGGCCGTCACCTTCACCAACAAGGCGGCGCGCGAGATGCGCGAGCGGCTGGAGGCGATGATCGGCCACGCCGCCGAGGGGGTGTGGCTCGGCACGTTCCACGCGCTCGCCGCGCGCATCCTGCGCCGCCATGCCGAGGCGGTCGGGCTCAAATCGAGCTTCACGATCCTCGACAGCGACGACCAGCTGCGCCTGGTGAAGCAGATCCTCGCCGCCGCCAATATCGACGAGCGGCGCTGGCCGGCGCGGGTGCTGCACGCGGTCATCGAGCGCTGGAAGGATCGCGGGCTCACCCCCGACAAGGTCTCGGCGGCCGAGATCGGCGATTTCGCCGACGGCAAGGCGATCGAACTCTACCGGCTCTATCAGGAGCGTCTCGCCACCGTGAACGCGGTCGATTTCGGCGATCTGCTGCTGCACAATTTGACGCTGTTTCAGACCAACCCGGACATTCTCGCGACCTATCAGCACCGCTTCCGCTATGTGCTGGTCGACGAGTATCAGGACACCAATGTCGCGCAGTATTTGTGGCTGCGGCTGCTGGCGCAGCAGCACAAGAACATCTGCTGCGTCGGCGACGACGACCAGTCGATCTATTCGTGGCGCGGCGCGCAGATCGAAAACATCCTCAAATTCGAGAGCGATTTCCCCGGCGCGCTGATCGTGCGGCTGGAAGAGAACTACCGTTCGACCCCGGAAATCCTTGCCGCGGCGGCGGGGGTCATCGACCACAATCGCGGCCGCCTCGGCAAGACGCTGTGGACCCGCGCCGGGGAAGGCGACAAGGTCACCG
The DNA here is from genome assembly GCA_963773625.1 of uncultured Alphaproteobacteria bacterium. Classification (GTDB taxonomy): domain Bacteria; phylum Pseudomonadota; class Alphaproteobacteria; order ATCC43930; family CGMCC-115725; genus DATARH01. The sequence continues at coordinate 66,333 of CAVZCJ010000003.1, forward strand.
TGCGCGGGCTGTGGGACGCCGAGCAGGAGGCGCGCTGGGCCGGCGACGAGATCGAGGCGCTGCACCGCAAGGGCCATGCGCTCAGCCAGATCGCGATCCTGGTGCGCGCCGGCTTCCAGACCCGCGAGTTCGAGGAGCGCTTTATCGCGCTGGCCCTGCCGTATCGCGTCATCGGCGGCCCGCGCTTCTACGAGCGCCAGGAAATCCGCGACGCGATGGCCTATCTGCGGCTCATCAACCAGCCGGCCGACGACCTCGCCTTCGAGCGCATCGTCAACACGCCCCGGCGCGGCATCGGCACCGCCAGCCTGCAGCTGCTGCACGCCGCGGCGCGCGCGCAAGGCGCCTCGCTGGTCGAGGCGACGCGCAGCCTCATCGCCGGCGACGATTTGCCCAGGGCGGCGCGCAACGCGCTCGCCAATTTCCTCACCATGCTCGACCGCTGGCGCGGCGAGGCCGAGCGCGACAGCCATGTCGAGCTGGTCCAGCGCATGCTCGACGAGTCGGGCTATACCGGGATGTGGCAGGCCGACCCGTCGCCCGACGCGCCGGGGCGGCTCGAAAACCTCAAGGAACTTGTGGTCGCGATGGCCGAGTTCGAGAACCTCGGCGGGTTCCTCGAACATGTCAGCCTGGTGATGGACAACGCGCGCGACACCGCCGGCGACATGGTCAATCTGATGACCCTGCACAGCGCCAAGGGGCTCGAATTCGACACCGTGTTCCTGCCCGGCTGGGAGGAGGGCGTGTTTCCCTCGCAGCGCGCGATCGAGGAAGGCGGCCTTCCGGCGCTCGAGGAGGAACGGCGGCTCGCCTATGTCGGGCTGACCCGGGCGCGGCATCGGGCGCTGATCTCGTTCGCCGCCAACCGGCGCATCCACGGCCAGTGGCAGGCCTCGGCGCGCTCGCGCTTTGTCGACGAGCTGCCCAAGGACCAGATCGAGGTCGAGACCGAATTGGGTCTCGGCCCCGGCGCCGGCTGGGCCGCGACCCCGGCGGCAAACGCCGCGTGGGGGACCGGGTGGAGCGAGGGCTACCAGAGCGGTTACCGCAAGAGCCTGCCGCGTCCGCCGCTGGTCATCGAGCACTCGCGCCCGCCGGCGCGCGGGGCCAGGAAATCCGCAAGGTGGGCGGGTTTTCGGTCGGCGACCGGGTGTTCCACCAGAAGTTCGGCTACGGGATCATCCAAACGGTCGAGGACAACAAGCTCGAAATCGCCTTCGAGAAGGCCGGCGACAAGAAGGTGATGGACGCCTTCGTCGAGCGCGCGTGAGGCGATGCCGCTGTGGCGCATCGCGGTGCAGGTCGAGGGCGCCGAGGCCGCCGCGGCGCATTGTCCGATATCTTCGATGCGTTGACCGGCAGCGTCTCAGCCTTCGAGACGCGCGAGGGCAAGCCGGCCGAATGGCTGGTCGAGACCTATGCGGCGACGGCGCTGGTCGATGCCGCGCTCGATCTGCGGCTGACCCTGGCGGCGACCGCGGCGGGAGGCAAAATCCTCGATCTGATCGAGATGCCGGTCGCCGAGCGCGACTGGCTCGCAGAGAACCGCCGTGCGTTCCCGCCACAGCGCATCGGCCGGTTCTTCATCCATGGCTCGCATTGGCGCGAGAGGCCGCCAGCGGGAGCGATCGCCGTCGAGATCGACGCGGCGAGCGCCTTCGGCACCGGAGAGCACCCGTCGACCCGAGGGTGCCTCTTGGCCTTCGACCGGCTCGCCCGGCGCCGGCGTTTCCGGCTTGTGCGCGATGTCGGCACCGGCAGCGGCATCCTCGCAATCGCCGCGGCGAAGGCGCTGCGGCGCAAGGTGTCTGGCGAGCGATATCGATCCGGAAGCGGTGCGGGTGGCGCGGCACCACGCGCGGCGCAACGGGCTGGCTGGGCTGGTGCGGGTCGAGTGCAAGGCCGGCGCGAGCGGCCGACGGCCACGATCTGGTCTTCGCCAATATCCTGGCGCGGCCGCTGATGCTGATGGCGCGCGATCTGGCGCGCGGGGTCGCCCCCGGCGGATATGCGATCCTGTCCGGATTATTGACGCGGCAGGAGGCCGGTGTCCTCGCCGCCTATCGGCCGCAGGGCCTCGCGCTCGATTTCCGCATCGTCATCGACGGCTGGTCGATCCTGGTTCTGCGCAAATAAAACGGCCCGCTCCTGGTCGGGAGCGGGCCGCTTTCCGGTCGCGATCAGCGCTGCTTAGAGCGGCGGAAACCACGGAAACCAGCTATGGCCGCCGGCCAGCTTGTGCGTGCTGAAGGCCGGAATGAACTCGCGGTCGCGCGGGTTTTGCGAGGCTTCGTGGAAGCCCTCGACGATCGCCGGGATCTGCGAGCGGTTGATGCCGATATCGGCGAGCGACCGGTCGTCGAGCGCGGATAACTCGGCATAGGCCTGCTGCTTGCGGCGCCATTCGGACAGCGCGTTCTTGGCAGCGGCGAGAATATTGACAACGAACATGGTGACACCTCCACCTCACATGGTGCATTGCACAAATGGCGATCTATAATGTAATTGACATCAAGCTATATGAATGCAAAGCAGCCATGCGTATGTCAGTATCGCTGACTGATTAACGGATTGACTTATCGCGTTGCAGCGCGCGGCGAACCGTTGGTTGTCGCTAGCGCCTCTCGGAACGAAAATGCGTTAGATTGGCGCTGGCGGTCGATGGGAGCGGACGATGAGTGACGCAAGGCCGGAGCAGACCCGGCTGGCGCAATTGCTGAAAGCGGCGGGTTCCGCGCTCGATGTCGCCGCGGCCGAGGCGCTGATCGCCGGCATCCTCGCGGCCCCGGCAGAAATCGGCACGAGCTGGCATGCGCTGGTGGCCGAGCCGACGCCGCCGGAATTGGCCGCCGCGTCTGGAAGCGCTGAAGGCGCATCTCGCCGCCGGTCACAGCGACGGCGTTCAGCCCGAGGATTTCGCCCGTATGCCGCGAGCGGAACGGCTCATGCTGCTGCGCGAGAAGATGGCGGCTGACGGCCTCGCCGGCTTCATCGTCCCGCGCGCCGACGAGCACCAGGGCGAATACGTGCCGCTCTGCGGTCAGCGCCTTGCCTGGCTTACCGGATTTACCGGCTCGGCCGGGATGGCGGTGGTCTTGAAGGGCCGCGCCGCGGTCTTTGTCGATGGCCGCTACACGCTGCAGGCTGGCGGCCCAGGTCGACACCGCTGCCTATGAAATCCGCCATCTCGTCGATCAGCCCGCGTCGCAATGGTTGGCCGAGACCGCCGGCAAGGGCGACGTCATCGGTTACGACCCGTGGCTGCACACGCCGCAGGAAGTCGAGCGGCTTCGCGCCGGGGTCGAGCGCGCCGGCGCGACGCTCAAGCCGGTCGACAAGAACCCGCTCGACCAGGTCTGGGGCGGGCGTCCGGCAGCGCCGTTGGCGCCGGTCTTCGCTCAGCCTGAGAGCTTCGCCGGCGAGAGCGCCGCCGACAAACGCGCCCGGATCGGCAAGGCGCTCGCCGGCGAGGGCGCGGCGGCGGCGGTGCTGACCATGCCCGAGTCGATCGCCTGGCTGCTCAACATCCGCGGCGGCGACGTGCCGCACACGCCGTTGCCGCTGTCCTTCGCGATCGTCGAAGGCCGACGGCGCGGTGACCTTGTTTATCGACCGCCGCAAGCTGATCCCCGGTCTCGACCGCCATCTCGGCAACGCGGTGACGATCGAGGCGCCCGACCGGCTCGGACCCGCGCTCGATGCGCTCGCCAAGGCGGGACGGGTGCAGGTCGATCCCGCGAGCGCCGCCTCCTGGGTGTTCGACCGGCTTGGCAAGGCGGGCGCGCAAATCCACCGCGCCGCCGACCCGTGCATGCTGCCCAAGGCATGCAAGAACGCGGTCGAGCTCGACGGCACCCGCGAGGCGCATCGCCGCGACGGCGCCGCGGTGACGCGCTTCCTCGCCTGGCTGGCGCGCGAGGCGCCCAGAGGTGGGCTCAAGGAGATCGCCGCCAGCGACCGGCTCGAAGCCTTCCGCAAGGAGGGCAAATACTTCCGTGACCTCAGCTTCCCGACGATCTCCGGCGCCGGCTCGAACGGCGCGATCGTGCATTACCGCGCCAGCCCCGAGACCGAAAAGCTCCTGGAGCCCGGGACGCTCTATCTTCTCGATTCCGGGGCGCAGTACCTCGACGGCACCACCGACATCACCCGCACCATCGCGATCGGCACGCCAACCGCCGAGATGCGCGAGAACTTCACCCGCGTACTGAAGGGCCATATCGCGCTGGCGACCGCGCGTTTTCCGAAAGGCACGACCGGTTCGCAGCTCGACGGGTTCGCGCGGCGGGCGCTGTGGCAGGCCGGGCTCGACTACGATCACGGCACCGGCCACGGGGTCGGCAGCTACCTCTCGGTGCATGAAGGGCCGCAGCGCATCTCGAAGGCGCCCAACACCCAGCCGCTGCTGCCCGGGAATGATCGTGTCGAACGAGCCCGGCTACTACAAGACCGGCGCCTACGGCATCCGCATCGAGAATTTGATCGTCGTGCAGCCCGACGAGGAATAAGCCCGAGCGCGAGATGTTTTGCTTCGAGACCATCACCCTGGCGCCGATCGACCGCAATCTCGTCGCGCGCGACCTGCTCGATCGCGACGAGGCGGCCTGGCTCGACGCCTATCACGCGCGGGTACGGGCGACGATCGGCCCGCTGGTCGACGCCGAAACGGGCGCGTGGCTGGAGCAGGCAACGGCGCCGATCGGATAGAGGAGGAACGCGATGGCCGATGTCGAGATGTTCCAGCCGGGGAACTACCGGTTCATCACCCACGCGTTCCAATATTCGGGAGGCATCGAAGCGTTGCCTGGCTATGCCGATCGAGCGGGTGCGGTTTTTCAAGCCGCTGAAGCTGGCCGAGGGCTTTGCCGCCGCCGAAGCGCACATGGCTCGGCTCGGCCGGCCGCCGTCCTCGTTCTGTGCCTGCGAGTTGCGCTCGCCCGGTCAGTTCACCGACCAGGGCTTTATCGATTTCAACCGCCACTACGTCCAGCAGCTGGCGGCGTGGGGCATCTTTCACGACGAGGTCAACCCGGTGGCGCGCTCGAATGTCTGCCCCGAGATCGACCCGCCCTCGGAGCCAAGTTTCTACGCGTTCTCCTACACCGTGCCCGGGGGGCGGGCGGTTTTGTCATCGCCGGGAGCGGCGAGGCCGGTGGCGCGGATGGCCCCTACGGGCCGCGCATTATCCGCCTCGGCGACACCTCGCCCGCGGGCATGCGCGACAAGGCGCGGTTTGTCCTCGGCGCGATGGAAGAGCGCATGGGCGCGCTCGACAAGGGCTGGGCCGACGTCACCGAAACCCAGCTCTACACGATCTTCGACATCCACCCGCATTTCGCCGACGAGTTCATCCGCCGCGGCGCCGCGCCGGGCGGGCTCACCTGGCATTATGCGCGCCCGCCGGTCCAGGGACTCGACTACGAGGTCGATGTTCGCGGTGTCAGCCGGGAACTAGTGATCTAGGACCGGCGGCAGTGGATCAAGCCGCCACGCTGGCCCTGTTCGCCCGGGGAAGAGAAGCATGGAACGAGTGGGCGGCGTCGATGATCGCGTGTCATCGCGCTCTGGTTGCCGCCGATAAGTGGCAGTTCTCCGCCGAAACTCAGTATCCCGGCGACGTCATCCCGCTGAACGACGAAACACGGGCGTGGATGAGCGACAGCATTGCGCAGTTCGCCGAGCATGAGTTCCCCACCGCGCCAGATCTCACCGGTTTCGTGTTTCCCGGCGTCGCGCTGTTTATGAGCGCTCGGTTCCCGCAGGGCGGCCGTTTTGCCGGTTCGCATTTCCATCACGGCGCCTGCTTCAACGGCGCAAGGTTCGGTGGTCCGGCCGATTTCACCGATACCGAGTTCGCGTCCGAGGGCACGTTTATGCTCGTGCAATTCGCCGCGGAAGCCCGCTTTAGTGGCGCCCGCTTTGTCCCTGGCGAGGTCGAGCCAAACATGCGGGGTTTTTGCTGGTTCGAAGACGCGCGGTTTGCCGCGCCCGCATTGTTTGACCGCGCTCGTTTTGTCGGCAACGCGCTGTTTGATGAAGCACAATTCGCGGCAGAGGGGGAGTTCTCTGGTGCGCAATTCGGTGGCTATGTCAGCCTAACCGAGACGCGGTTCGGGGGACCCGCGCGCTTCGCGGGCGCCAGTTTCTCCGACCGGCCGGACCTCTCCAGCACCTCGTTCGCCCAACCGCCGGAGTGGTGAGGCTATTCCGAGGCGCGGTCGAGGATCGCCTGCAAGGTCAGCGCGCCGGCCTGGCCGCCCATCGTGTCGGGCGGGTCCTGATGTTCTTCGGCCAGGCGCTTGGCCTGCGCCTCTTCCCAATTTCGCCCGCCGAAGAAGCGCGTCGGCTTGAGGCTCGGGCCGTCGATGCCGTCGAGGCAGCGCGCGTTGACGGTGATCTTGTGCGGCTGAGAGCGCGGTATGTAGAAGGCGTGCATCCCGCAATGCTTGCAGAAGGTGTGCTGCGCCACGCCGGTCTGGAAGGTGTAGGCGGTCAGCGCGTCCTTGCCCTTGAGGAGCTCGAAATCCGCCGGGTCGGTGACCAGGTGCAGGATGCCTTTCTTGGTGCAGATCGAGCAGTTGCACTGCGACAGCCGGTCGAGATCGACCTTGGCGCGGAACCGCACCCGGCCGCAATGGCAGCCGCCTTCGCGGGTTTCCATCATCGCTTTTCTCCTTTCCCGCCAAGGCTACCACGCGGTGCGCCGGCGGCGTAGATTGGGCGAATGGCCCTCAGCTTTACGCCGCTGCATCCGCTCTTCGCCGCGCTGGCCGAAGGCGTCGATCTGCGCGAACCGCTCGACGCCGCGGCCGCGCGCGAAATCGAGACGGCGATGGACCGCTACGCCGTGCTGGTGTTTCGCGGCCAGGACATCGGCGAGGACGAGCAGCTCGCTTTCACCGCCGCGTTCGGACCGATGGACCCGGGCCGCCACCTCGCGGTCCGGCAGCACCGGCGGGTGCGGCCGGAATTCGCCGATGTCTCGAACCTCGACGAGGAGGGCAGTGTCGCCGACCGCAACCATCGCCGCATCCTTTCCAACATGGCGACGCGGCTGTGGCACACCGACAGCTCGTACAAGCAGCCGGCGGCGAAATTTTCGCTGCTCTATTGCAGCGCGATCCCCGATTGGGGCGGCGAGACCGAGTTCGCCGATATGCGCGCCGCCTATGACGCGCTGCCCGAGCGGTTGCGGCAGGAGGCCGAGGGCCGCTCGGCCGAGCATTACGTGCACCATTCGCGCGCCACGCTCGGCTTCGCGCCAAGCGAGGAGGAGATCGCCGGCGCGCTCCCGCCGGTAACGTGGCCGCTCGTCCGCACCCATCCCGGATCGGGCCGCAAGCTGCTCTATATCGGCGCGCACGCGACCCATGTCGTCGGCCTGTCGCTGCCCGAGGGGCGCGTGCTGCTCGCCGACCTCTCGAACACGCGACGCAGCGGCAGTTCGTCTATCGCCACGAATGGCGGCCGGGCGATCTGGTGATGTGGGACAACCGCGCCGTGTTACATCGCGGCCGGCGCTACGACCTCGGCGCAACGCCGCGACATGCGGCGCAGCACGGTCGAGGACAGCCGGCCCGCATAGAGGCTACCCGCTGCCGCCAACTGCGCTACAATACCGGAACAAGCGCACGGAGACCCCGATGGCAAAACTCGTGCTGGGGATCGGCACCTCGCATACGCCGATGCTGAATGCGCCGCCGACCGACTGGCCGCGGTTCATCGAACGCGACACGCAGCGCACCAATCTGCTCGATGTCGACGGCAAGCTGACCACCTACGAGGCGCAGCTGAAGCGCGCGCCCGCCGACATCGACGCGCAGATCGCGCCCGAGAAGATGGCGGCGCGGCACGCCTCGGTCGAGGCGGCGATGTCGCGCCTCGGCGACTATCTGCGCGAAGCGAAGCTCGACACGCTGATCGTCGTCGGCGACGACCAGGACGAGCTTTACCACCCCGCCAACATGCCGGGGATCCTCGTCTATTACGGCGACGACCATCCGCAACGTGCCGCTGGCGCCGGTGGCGAACCCGACCTGGGGCTGGCGCGCCAGCGCCCGCTGGTTCGAGGAAAAGACGCCACGCGACTACCCGGTCGACGCAGGCCTGGCTCGGCATCTGATCGATCGGCTGATCGACGACGAATTCGACATCGCCGCGTCGGATTCCTGCCCTGACGGCGAGGGTGAAGGTCACGCGATCGGCTTTGTCCACAAGCGGATCATGAAGGAGGTGGTGCCGATCGTGCCGGTGTGCATCAACACCTACTACCCGCCGAACCAGCCGACCCCGCGGCGTTGCTACAAATTCGGGCAGGCGATCCGCGCGGCGGTCGAGAGCTACCCCAAGGACAAGCGGGTCGGCATCGTCGGCTCCGGCGGGCTCTCGCATTTCGTCGTCGACGAGGCGCTCGACCGCGGCTTTATCGACATGCTGCGCCGCAAGGACGCGGACGCGATCCAGAACCTGCCGCGCGAGAAACTGAATTCCGGCAGCTCGGAAATCCGCAACTGGATCTGCGTCGGCGGCGCGGTCGAGCATCTCTCGCTCGAATGGTCGCATTACGAGCCGGGTTATCGCACTCCTGCCGGCACCGGCACCGGCCTCGGCTTCGCCTTCTGGTCGTAACTATTGGAGTCGGGCGTGCCTGCATATCTGATCATCGACCTTGAAGTCCACGATCCAGACGGGTTTCAGAAATACCGCGAGGGTGTGGGCGCCTTTATCGCCAAGCACGGCGGCGAATACCTCGTGCGCGGCGGCGAGTTCGAGGTAATCGAGGGCGATTGGCAGCCGCATCGCCTGGTGTTGTTCCGCTTTCCCAATCGGCAGGCGATCCGCAATTTCTTTGCCGATCCGGATTATGCAGGGCTCAAGGACATTCGTTTCAAGACCGCGAAAACCGTCGCGGTGGCCGTAGACGGCACCGAATAAGGAGACACGACCATGCGCCAAAAGGACAGCGACGATCTGGTCCGCGTCGGCCCCGGCACGACGATGGGCAATCTGATGCGGCAATACTGGATGCCGGCGGCGATGTCGTCGGAGCTGAAGCGCGACGGCGAGCCGATGCGGCTGATGCTGCTCGGCGAGCAGCTGATCGCCTTCCGCGACAGCTCGGGCAAGATCGGGGTGATGGACCACAAATGCCCGCATCGCTGCGCCTCCTTGTTCCTCGGCCGCAACGAGGAAGGCGGGCTGCGCTGCGTCTATCACGGCTGGAAGTTCGACACCGAGGGCAATTGCGTCGACATGCCGAGCGTGCCGGCCGCGCGCGACTTCAAGCATCTCGTCCACGCCAAGGCCTACAAGGCGGTCGAGCGCAACGGGCTCATCTGGGTCTATATGGGCGAGCGCAAGGAAGCGCCGCCGCTGCCGCAGATCGAGGCGACGTTGCTGCCCGAGGCCGAGGTGCAGATCAGCTTTCGTCCAGCGCGAGTGCAACTGGCTGCAGGCGCTCGAAGGCGACATCGACACCTGCCATTTCGGCTTTCTTGCATGGCGGCAGCGTCACCGCCGACATGCTGCCCGACGACGCCCTGCTGCGCTACACGGTGACCAATCGCGCGCCCGACTATCATGTCGCCGACACCGATGTCGGGACGATGTACGCCGCCTATCGCGACGGCAAGCCGGGCGAGACCTACTGGCGTTTCGCCAATTTCATGCTGCCGTTCTGGACGCAGACGCCGCAGGGCAAGTTCGCGACGCATCTGCACAATCGGGCGTGGGTCCCGATGGACGACCACCACACGATGTTCGTCAGCCTGCGCTGGAAGCACGAGCCGGCCTTTGTCACCAACGACAAGGACGGCAACATGATGCCGGGTTTCCAGCGCGCCTTCGACTATCTGCCGAACACGACCGAATGGCACGGCCGCTGGCGGCTCAAGGGCCGGCCGGAGAACGACTGGATGATCGACCGTGAGGCGCAGGCGACCGGCGGCAACTACACCGGCATCACCGGCATCCACGCTCAGGACCAGGCGATCACCGAGAGCATGGGGCCGATCACCGATCATCTGTTCGAGCATCTTGGCCCCAGCGACATGATGATCATGCGCACGCGGCGGCGGCTGCTCGCGGTGGCGCGGGCGTTCGCCAAGAGCGGCACAGTACCGCCGGGGGTCGACGATCCGGAGACGATGTACCGGGTGCGCAGCGGCGATTTCCTCACCGAAGCCGGTCTCGAATGGCACGAAGCCTATGACCGGCAGATGGAGGCGGCGACCCGGCCGCTGGCGCAGGCCGCGGAGTGAGCGACGCGCCGGTCACGATCGCCGAGGAGCGCCCGGACCGGCCCGAGGTGGCGGAGCTGCTGCGCCAGTCGGACGCCTTTCTGCTCAGCCTTTATCCGCCGCAGTACTGCCATCTGATCGACCTGCCGGCGCTCGCCGCGGGCAATGTGCGGTTCTTTGTGGCGCGGCGCGGCGGCAAGGCGCTCGGCTGCATGGCGCTGGTGCGCACTGGCCCCGATAAGGGCGAATTGAAGCGCTGCTTCGTGACCGATGCAGCGCGCGGCCAAGGGGTCGGCTTCGCGCTGCTGCAGGCCGCCGAGGCGGCGGCGCGCGAGCAGGGCATGCGGGTGATCCAGCTCGAGACCGGCAACCTCAACCAGGCCGCGTTGCGGCTCTATCGCGGCAATGGCTTCCACGAACGCGGCCCGTTCGGCGACTACCCCGATAACGGGGTCAGCGTGTTCATGGAGAAGACGCTCTAACTGAGCGTGATTAGGCCGCGGCAGCGCAAAAAAATCCCGGCGGGCGCACCCGCCGGGAAGTTGGGGGGAGAATGCATCGAAGGATGCACCCCAGGACTTAGGGCGCGCACGACCAGGCCGCTGTGATCTAGATCACAATTTTTGCAGAAAAATAGCGGGCGCTATTTTGTGCTGAACACCAGCAGATAGGGCACGGCCTTGCGGCTGTCGGCGTCCTGGAAGTTTTGCGCCGCCGCTGCGTTGATCCACATCGCGTAGGTCTTCCCGGGCTGAAGCGAAACCGGAAGTACGCAGGTCCGCAGGTCGGCCGAGAAATGAGGATCGCCAGCCAGCTTCGGAAACGATTCCGGCGTTACGGTCACCCAGGACCAACTCTTGTCCAGCATCTTCTTGCTGAACGTGACGCGGATTTCCGTGGTGCTGGCAGGCACGTCGCCCGCGCCGGCTTGCGGCTCGGTCTTGACGACGACCGGCGGGACATTGGCGAGGGTAGGGGCATCGGCGGCGCGCGCGACCTGGAGATGCATGGCAACAATGGCACCCAATGCGCCAGCGAGAAGCTTTTTCATTTTGTCGCTTCCAAGGTGCGTGAGGGTCAGGCCGCCAACGGCTCCGGCTGTGCGACGTAGTCGCGCGTCGTGGTGCGGCGCAACTCGCGGCGCAGGGTCATATCGTAGGGGCGGCCGCGATGCAGTGTCGCGCGATTGTCCCAGATCACCAGGTCGCCAACCTGCCATTCGTGGCGGTAGACGAATTGCCGTTGGGTCGCGTGCTCCAAGAGGTCGAGCAGAAACATGCGGCCCTCCGGCACCGGCCAGCCGACGATGCGGTTGGCGTGCGATCCGATGAACAGCGATTTGCGGCCATAGGACTGCGTGCGCACCACCCGCCAGCGCACCGGCGGCATCCCGGCCTTCTGCTCGGGCGTCCAGTCCTCGTCGCCGAGCCAGATGCGCGAATAGAGCGCGTAGTGTTCCGCCACCAGCGGCTCGATCTTTTCTTTCATTTCCAGCGAGAGCGCATCGTAGGCGGCGCGCATGTCGGCGTACTCGGTCTCGCCGGCGCCCATCACGGTGCGCGGCGGCACCACCACCGCCGACAGCATCGAGTACTTGCCCGGCACGTACTGGAACGAGCTGTCGCTATGCCAGAGCTGGTTGGCGAGCGCCCCGGCGATGCGCTTGTCGCCCGACGGCGCGATCGAGCCGTCGCGCGCGACATTGGAGATGTCGATCAGTTCGGGGTAATCGAGCCGCCCCTTCACCTTCGACAGTTTGGCGAGCCCGATGTCGAGTTCGCCGAACGCCGAGGCGAAGGCGATCTGTTCGTCCTGGCTCAGCGGCTGGCCGCGGAACACCAGCACCGCATAACGGTCCATCGCGCGGTCGATCGCGGCGACGGTCTCGGGCTCGGCGGACGGCGGATATCGACGCCGCTGACCTCGCCGGCGAAGAGCGGGTGAAGCTGGCGGATTTGCATCGGACGCCTCTGTTACTCCGCCGCGAGGCGGCCCGGCGTCGCGATCGCGGCGACCACCGCCTTGAGGCTCGGCGCGGTTTCCAGGGTTTCGAGCATCTGCTGCAGCCGCGCGACCGAGGCCGGCGGCAGCGCGCGGCTGGCGCAGTTGACGAACTTGGCGGCGAGGGCTCCGGCCGGCATCGGGTTGTCGGGGCCGCGGCCGAGCGCGGCCGACACCTTCTTCGAGATGACCTCGCCGTCGGCGAAGGTCACCCGCACCTCGGCGCCGAGCGCCTCTTCGTTGGCGGTGCCGGCATCGGGATGCGGCGCGGCGTGGATCGGGTCATCAGCGCCCGCACCGCCGGGTCGTCATAGGCGTCGCCCTCGAAATCCTCGAGCCGAATTTGCCCCTGCAGCGCCGCGCGGGCGAGGCAGTATTGGACGCGAGAACTTGGCGTCGAGCCCGGATTTGGGGTCGGGCCGGTTGGTGTGCGCGAGGCGGCGCGGATGCGTCCACGAGTCGATGCGCACCACCTTGTCGGCCGGCATCGCGTGCTCCGCGCGCAACGCCAGCAGCGCGTCGAGCGGCGGGTGCGTGCTGCCGCAGCACGGGTATTGCTTGAACCCCGGCGCCGGGCCGGACGACGTCGTAGGGGTTGCCCCAATCCTTGAGCATCGCCGCGGCGTCGAAATTGCCCTCGCCGTTGTAGACCATGAGGAAGCCCTGCGGATGCTCCATCGCGCCGTTGTTCGCGGTGAAGCCGCCGCGCGCCAGCATCGCCGCGAAGAGCCCGTCGCGCGCGGTGTGGCCGACATGGAGCGGCTTGGTCATGGTGCCGAAATTGGCCTTGATGCCGCTGGCGAACGAGGCGGCGATGGCGAGCGCCTGCGCGGTCTGCGCCACGGTGAGGCGCATCAGGTGGCAGCACGCCGCGGTCGGCGCCGAACACGCCGAGGGTCGCGGTCGGGTGCCAGCCCTTTTCGTAGTGGTGGAAATGGACGCCGCGGGCGATCCGCGTCTCGGTCTCGAACCCGGCGACATAGGCGGCGATAAAGGCCTTGCCCCCAATGGTTTTTCGGCGCAATCCTGGCTGTCGGCGAGCGCGAAAAGAGCCGGCAGGATCGGCGCCGACGGGTGCCCGCCCAGCGAGTTGCTGACATCGTCGAAATCGAGCGCGTGCGCGGCGGTGCCGTTGATGAGCGCCGCGACCAGCGGGGCGACGCGGCGCTCGCTGCCGAAGACGAGGCTGTCGCCGCCATGGCTTTCCGCCGCGAGGACCTGCTCGACGATGCGGGTGCAGTCCTCGCGCGCGCCGGCGAGAGTCACGCCGACCGTGTCGAGGATCGCCGCCTTGGCCCAAAGGACCGCTTCTTGCGGCAGGCCGTCATAGCGGATCGCGGCGATTTTCTCGGCGATTTGTTCGATCAGGGTCACGGCAATATCCTCAATGCGCCGCCGCACCGGCAATTCGCGGCGCGCTAGTCGGTGTTTCTCCGAACCAGCCGGCTGACAAAGACCGGCCCCAGCCGGACCGTCTGCAAGAACGCGTTGCCCTTATTTGGGGCGATCTCCTCCCGATAGGCATAGGCGTCCTGGATCATGTGCCAGCCAAACCAGACCACGCCCGACACAAGAAGAAAGACGATGCCGAACGGGCTCAGCGGATTGGCGGCAACCGGGTTGCCGAAAAATCCGAAAGCCGATAACGCCAGGGCCGCGGCGGTGCAGAAAATTCTGGCGGCCATAAGGCCTCCGATCCGTGCGGGACGATATCCATTGTCCCGCGTTCCCGCGCCAATGGCAACGCACACCCAAAATCCATCGCTATCGACTAACGCGGATCACGGCTCGAAAATGCGCCGAGCCCGGGGGCGAATCGCACGAAAAGCGGATCGGGAATTTTCCGTCCCGCCCGGCGCCGCTCGTCCTGATAGGCGTAGCTATCCTGGACCGTCTCCCAGCCGAACCAGAAAGCCCCCGCCAACGCCAGGAACACAATTCCGAAAGGATTGAGCGGGCCGGGAGGCAGCAGGACGCCGCCGAAGAAATTGGCCACGGCAAGCAGCAGTGTGAGAGCGCTGCAACCGATCCGAGCGAGCATGCCTAAGCCACCTCGAACAACCCCGCCGCGCCCATGCCGCCGCCGACGCACATCGTGCAGACGACGAGTTTGGCGCCGCGCCGCTTTCCTTCGATCAGCGCGTGGCCGACCATCCGCGCCCCCGACATGCCGTAGGGGTGGCCGATCGAGATCGCGCCGCCGTCAACGTTGAGCTTGTCGTGCGGGATGCCGAGCTTGTCGCGGCAATAGAGCACCTGACAGGCGAACGCCTCGTTCAGTTCCCAAAGATCGATGTCGTCCATCTTGAGGCCGTGCTGCTTCAGGAGCTTCGGCACGGCGAAGACCGGGCCGATCCCCATTTCGTCGGGGCCGCAGCCGGCGACGGCGATGCCGCGATAGACGCCGAGCGGCTGTAGCCCGCGGCGCTCGGCCTCGCTCTCCTCCATCAATACCGCCGCCGAGGCGCCGTCGGACAGCTGCGAGGCATTGCCGGCGGTGATGAATTGCCCCTCTTTCATGGTCAGCCCGTCCTTGAACACCGGCTTCAGCGCGGCGAGCCCATCGAGGTTGGTGTCGGGCCGGTTGCCCTCGTCCTTGGCCAGGGTGACGGGTTTCGGCGACACTTCGCCGCTCTCGCGGTCGGTCACCAGCATCACCGACGGCATCGCCACGATCTCGTCGTCGAAGCGACCGGCCTGCTGCGCCGCGGCGGTGCGCTGCTGCGAGCGCAGCGCGTACTCGTCCTGAGCCTCGCGCGAAATGCCATAGCGCTTGGAGACCGTTTCGGCGGTCTCGATCATCGTCATGTAGATCGCCGGCGACAGGGCGATGAGATCGGGATCCTGGGCCTTGTAGCGGTTGAGGTGGTCGTTCTGCACCAGCGAGATCGACTCGACCCCGCCGCCGACCGCGATCTGTCATGCCGTCATGCATGATTTCCTTGGCCGCCGTGGCGATCGCCATCATGCCGGACGAGCATTGCCGGTCGAGCGACATTGCCGCCACCGTATCCGGCAGTCCGGCGCGCAACGCGCTCTGCCGGGCGACGTTGGAGCCCTGGCTGCCCTGCTGCAAGGCGGCGCCGATGATGACGTCGTCGATCTCGCCGGGATCGACCTTGGCGCGCTTCACCGCCTCGGCGATCGCGTGCCCGGCCAGCGCCTGCGCCTGGGTGTCGTTGAACGCGCCGCGATAGGCCCGGCCGATCGGCGTGCGCGCGGTGGAGACGATGACGGCACGGCGCATAGGCGTCCTCCTCGCATCAATTGCCGGAAGAATAGCCCGATTGGAGCGGGTTGATAACAGCCTCTCCGGCTGATCGGCGGCAGTCGCTGGTGGGCGCGGTAGGGATTGAACCTACGACCCCACCCGTGTGAAGGGTGTGCTCTCCCGCTGAGCTACGCGCCCGTGACCAGCGGATTTCGGCCGGGTGCGGCATTTAGGGAGCGGGCCCGATCGCTGTCAAGGAAGGTTCAGGGCTGCAGACCCAGCGCCTCAAGCGCGCGAGGCAACTCGTCGAAGTGATCGACGAGACAGTCCGCGCCGAGCTCGGCCGGGTCGATTCGCGCGTAACCGTAGCGCAGCAATAGCAGCGGCAGCCCGGCGGCGCGCGCCGAGGCGGCGTCGTTTTCGCTGTCGCCGATCATCGCCGCACGCTTCGCGTCGCCGCCGGCCTCGTCGATAAGGCCGAGCAGATGCCGGGGATCGGGCTTGCGATAGGGATAGCGGTCGCCGCCGGCGATGGCGTCGAACAGGGAGGCGAGGCCGACGCCCCTGCAACACCTCTTCGGTCGCGCGCTGCGGTTTGTTGGTGGCGACGGCGGTGCGGTAACCGCGCTCGCGCAACGCCGCCAGCGTCTCGGCGACGCCGGGATAGGGGCGGCTGTTCTCGGTTGCAACACCTTCATAAATCTGAAGAAACCGCTGGTGCATGGTCTCCGCCTCGGCCGCCTTGCCGCCGCGCGCGGCGAAGCCGCGGGCGAGCAACATCGCCATCCCGTCGCCGATCATCGGGCGAACCTCCTGCGGACGCAGCGGCGCATAGCCGCGTTCGCGCAAGGCTTCGTTAACAGCGTTGGTCAAATCTGGAAGCGTGTCGACCAGCGTCCCATCGAGGTCGAACAGCAAAAGGAACTGGCTCATCGCTCCGCAGGATAGCCGCGCTGGCGTCATATTCGGCAACAATCTGTGTGTTGGCAGCATGTCGCACGCGTGCAACCTTGCCGGGCGGACGTAGTTGGTGATCCGAGAGCCGCCGATGACGCCGTCTTTTGCTGCCATCATCCTCGCCGCCGGGGAAGGGACCCGGATGCGGTCCGCCGTGCCCAAAGTGCTGCACGAGATCGCCGGTCGGCCGATGATCGCTCACGTGCTGGCGGCGCTTGGCGCCGCTGTCGCCGGCCGCGACCGTCGTTGTGCTCGGCCAGGGTGCAAGGAGATCGTCGCCAAGGCGGTCGCGCCCGACTCAAGACCGTCGATCCAGGCATCCGCCGCGCGGTACCGGCGACGCGGTGCGCGCCGCGCGGCTGCCGCTGGAGACGGCGCTCGCCGGGCTAGACGATGTGATCGGTGCTCTATCGGCGACGCGCCGCTGCTGCAAAGCGAGACGCTGGCGCGCCTGCTCGAGACGCGCCGCGAGGCTAAGGCGCGGCCGTCGCGGTCGCGGCAATGCGCCCCGCCGATCCCGGCCCCTATGGCCGCCTCGTGCTCGACCGCGATGGCGGGGTCGAGCGCATCGTCGAGGCCAAGGACGCCACGCCCGACGAACTCGCGATCACGCTGTGCAACGGCGGGATCATGGCGGTCGCCGCCGCGCATCTGTTCGACCTCATCGACCGCCTCGGCACCAACAACGCCAAGCGCGAATACTACCTCACCGACATCGTCGCCATCGCCCGCGGCGCGCGATCTCGCCGGTCGACTTATGTCGAGTTGCCGGCCGAGGAGGTGCATCGGGGTCAACACCCGCGCCGAGCTCGCCGCAGGCCGAGGCGCTGATGCAGGCGCGGCTGCGCCGCACGCGCGATGGAGGCGGGCGCGACCTTGATCGCGCCCGAGACCGTGTTCCTTTCAGCCGATACGACGGCTCGGCCGCGACGTCGTCGTCGAGCCCAATGTCGTGTTCGGCCCCGGCGTCAGCGGTCGCCGACAATGTCCGCATCCGCTCGTTCTCGCATCTCGACGGCGCGACGGTCGGCGAAGGCGCGATCGTCGGGCCGTACGCGCGGCTGCGCCCCGGCGCGGTGCTGGAGCGCGACGTCCATGTCGGCAATTTCGTCGAGGTCAAGGCGACGAGGCTCGGGCGCGGCGCCAAGGCCAACCACCTGTCCTATCTCGGCGACAGCGACATCGGCGCCGGGACCAATATCGGCGCCGGCACGATCACCTGCAATTACGACGGCTTCGGCAAGCACCGCACGGTGATCGGCGACAACGCGTTTATCGGCTCGAACACCGCGCTGGTCGCGCCGGTGACAATCGGCGACGGCGCCTATGTCGCCACCGGCAGCGTCATCACCTCGGATGTGCCGGCCGACGCGCTGAGCCATCGCCCGCGCGCCGGCAGGTCGACAAGCCGGGCCGCGGCGGCGGAATTGCGGGAGCGGCTGCGCAAGGGAAAGAAGCTGATGTGCGGTATCGTTGGAATCATCTCGAAGCAGACGGTCGCCGGCGAGCTGGTCGAAGGGCTGCGGCGGCTTGAGTATCGCGGCTACGATTCCGCAGGCATCGCCACCCTGGTCAATGGCCGCATCGAGCGCCGTCGCGCCGAAGGCAAGCTCAACAACCTGGCCGAGCGGCTCGCGCGCGAGCCGATGCTCGGCACGATCGGCATCGCCCATACGCGCTGGGCGACGCACGGCCTGCCGATCGAGAAGAACGCGCATCCGATCGCCACCGACAAGGTGGCGGTCGTCCATAACGGCATCATCGAGAATTACCAGGCGCTGCGGCAGGAGCTGACCGGGCTCGGCTACAGCTTCCACACCGACACCGATACCGAGGCGGTCGCGATCATGGCGACCCGCTATCTCGCCGAGGGCGCGACCCCGGCGCAGGCGGTGGCGAAGACCTTGCCGCGGCTCGAAGGCGCCTTCGCGCTCGTGTTCCTCTTCGCCGGCGAGCACGATCTCCTGATCTGCGCCCGCAAGGGCCCGCCGCTGGCGATCGGCTATGGCGACGGCGAGATGTTCGTCGGCTCGGACGCGCTGGCGCTGGCGCCGCTGACCCGCCGCATCGCCTATCTCGAGGACGGCGACTGGGCCGTCGTCACCTCGCGCGAGGTGACGATCTTCGACGACAAGGGCGCCAAGGCGAAGCGCAAGGTCTACGACACCGCGGTATCGGGTGCGCTGATCGGCAAGGGCAATTACCACCATTTCATGCAGAAGGAGATTTTCGAGCAGCCGGCGGTGATCGGCGACACGCTGCACGCGCTCATTCATCCGACCACCGGCACGATCCATCTGCCCGACCTGCCGTTCGCGCTGGGCGATCTGCCCAAGGCGACGATCGTCGCCTGCGGCACCGTCCTACATGCCGGGCTTGTCGCCAAATACTGGTTCGAGCGCATCGCCCGCATCCCGGTCGAGGTCGATATCGCCTCGGAATTCCGCTACCGCGCGCCGGACATGCCGAAGGGCGGCGCTGGCGATCGTCATCTCGCAATCGGGCGAGACCGCCGACACGCTGGCGGCGCTGCGCTATTGCCGCGAGCAGCGGCAGAAGATCATCGCCGTCGTCAACCAGCCGGAAAGCTCGATCGCGCGCGAGGCCGATATCGTGCTGCCGACCCTCGCGGGGCCGGAGATCGGCGTCGCCTCGACCAAGGCGTTCACCACCCAGCTGGCGGTGCTCGCGGCGCTGACCGTGGCGCTGGCCAAGGCGCGCGGCACGATCGACGAGGCCGGCGAGGCGGCGCTCGTCCAGCCAGCTCGCCGAGATCCCGTCGCGCGCCGCCGACGTGCTTGAACCACGACCAGCGCATCCGCGAAATCGCCAAGGAGATCGCCCAGGCCCGCGACGTGCTCTATCTCGGCCGCGGCAGCTCCTACCCGCTGGCGCTCGAAGGCGCGCTGAAGCTGAAGGAGATCAGCTACATCCACGCCGAGGGCTATGCCGCCGGCGAGATGAAGCACGGGCCGATCGCGCTCATCGACGACAATGTGCCGGTGATCGTGCTGGCCCCGCCCGACGACCTGTTCGAGAAGACGCTGTGCAACGTCGAGGAGGTGATGGCGCGCGGCGGCCGGGTGGTGATGATTTCCGACGCCGACGGGGTGGCGCGGCTGCACGACCGGCTCGCCTTCGGCATCGCCATCCCGACATGCGCGCCGTTCGTCGCGCCGCTGCTCTACGCGATCCCGGTGCAGCTCCTGGCCTACCATACCGCCGTCGCCAAGGGCACCGACGTCGACCAGCCGCGCAACCTGGCGAAGAGCGTCACGGTCGAATAGTCTCCGCTCGCCAAGTGCCGATTTACGTTGCGCCGGCAAGGCGTTCTATCGACTATGCCAGGGCCAACGACACGCGCCTCGACCCGGTGTTGATCCTCAGCTTGCATCACGGCCCGCACGATTCTTCCGCGGCGTTGTTCGACGACTACACCGTGCTCGCCGCGGTGGCCGAAGAGCGGATGAACCGGGTCAAGGGGTCGGGCGGGTTTCCCGAGCAATCAATGGCCGAGGTGTTGCGCGTCGCCGGGGTCGAGCGCCGCGACATCGATGTCGTCGTCTGCTCGCGCACCTATTTCCTGCGCCGCTATTTCACGCATTGGAAGCCGCGCGAGCGATTGCGCGAAAAGCTCCGGCGCTGGGCCGGACGCGAGAAGCTGCGCGAGATGAGCGTCGTGCTTGGCAAGGATCCCCGCCGCAGCGCGCTCGACGTCTTCGACAGCGCCGGCTTCGTCGCCGATCTCGGCTTGCGGCCGGGCACGAGGGTGTTCTTCTCGAACCACCATTTCAGCCACGCCTTGCCGGCGCTGTTCTTCACCGACTGGGACGACGCGCTGATTTACACCGCCGACGGCGCCGGCGATCAGGTCTCGTACAGCCATAATCTGCTGCGTGACGGAGCGCTGACCAACCTTTACGGCGACGACCGCTGGCTCGGCCGCAAGCAGGCCGAGGGCAGCATGGGGTTCGCCTATGGCTTCGTCACCGAGGCGCTCGGCTGGAAGATGTCGCGACACGAGGGCAAGCTGACCGGGCTCGCCGCGTTCGGCGAGCCGACCCTGCTGCCGCAGATGCAGCGCCATTTCCGGGTGACCGACGACGCCCGCATCGAAATGGATTTTCCCGATAACGAGGCCTTGCGCGAGTGCTTCCAGGCCTTGGCCCGCACCGAGACGCGCGAGAACGCCGCGGCTTCGATCCAGGCGTTGCTGGAAGGCTGCGTCGGCGAGGCGGTCGGCCGAGCTTGTCGAGCGCCACAAGGTGCGCCGTCTCGGTCTCGCCGGCGGCGTCTTCGCCAATGTCCGCCTCAACCGCCTGCTGGCCGAGACGCTGCCGCTGGACGAGGTGTTCATCGTCCCGCCGATGGGCGACGACGGCCTGGTCATCGGCGGGCCGCTGCAGTTCCTTCTGGAGCGCGACGGGATCGCGCACTGGCTGAAGCAACGGCGGCGCCTCGACGACGTCTATTGGGGCGGCGCGCATGACGGCGGGATCGAGCGCGCGCTCGACGCCGCGCCGGGAATCGCCCGCGCCGCTGGGGACCCGGTGGAGCTGACCGCCGAGTGGCTGGAGGCCGGGCGGATCGGCGCGCTCTACCACGGCCGGATGGAATATGGGCCGCGCGCGCTCGGCGCCCGCTCGATCCTGGCGAGTCCGGCCGATGCCGGGGTCAACCACGCGCTCAACAAGCGGCTTGGAGCGCACCGAGTTCATGCCGTTCGCGCCGGTGGTCGGCGAGGACGATGCCGCCCTGCTCTTCGACATCGGCGGTGTCAACCGCTACGCCGCGCGGTTCATGACCATCGCCTGCGACGTGAAGCCAGGCGTGGCGCGAGCGCATCCCGGCGGTCGTCCATGTCGACGGCAGCGCCCGCCCGCAGATCGTCAGCCGGGCCGACAACCCCACCTATTTCGACATAATCGCGGCGTTCAAGGCGCGCACCGGGCTGCCGGCGCTGGTCAACACCAGCTTCAACGTGCACGAGGAGCCGATCGTCAACCGCCCCGAGGAATGCCGCCGCGCGCTGGAGGATGGCAGGGTCGATTTCGTCGTCACCCCGACGGGCGGTTTGGTCGCGCGCCTGAGCCTTGCGAAACGGCGGTCCGGCTCGTACCTATCCCTGAGAGAGACCCGCCCCGGGGTCCATGGCTGAGGGAGGTCGGCGATGCAGCTCCAAGACCAGAAGCTTTTCCGCCAGCAATGCTATGTCGACGGCAAGTGGGCCGACGCGCTGAACCGCGGCACCATCCCGGTCACCAATCCGGCGACCGGCGAGGTGCTCGGCACAGTCCCGCGCATGGGCGCCGAGGAGACGCGGCAGGCGATCGAGGCGGCCGACCGGGCGCTGCCCGCCTGGCGCGCCAAGACCGCCAAGGAGCGCGCCCAGATCCTGCGCAAATGGTTCGACCTGATGATGGCGAACCAGGACGACCTGGCCAATCTGATGACCGCCGAGCAGGGCAAGCCGCTCGCCGAATCCAAGGGCGAGATCGCCTATGCCGCCTCGTTCATCGAGTGGTTCGGCGAGGAAGGCAAGCGCATCTACGGCGACACGATCCCCTCGCACGGCGCCGACAAGCGCATCGTCGTCACCAAGGAGCCGATCGGCGTCTGCGCCGCGATCACCCCGTGGAATTTTCCGGCGGCGATGATCACCCGCAAAGGCGGCCCGGCGCTGGCGGCGGGCTGCACGATGGTGCTGAAGCCGGCGACCGCGACCCCGTTCTCGGCGCTGGCGCTGTGCGAGTTGGCCGAGCGCGCCGGCGTGCCGGCGGGCGTGTTCTCCTGCGTCACCGGCGGCGCCACGCGAGATCGGCGGCGAGATGACCACGAACCCGACCGTGCGCAAGCTGACCTTCACCGGCTCGACCGAGATCGGCAAATTGCTGATGGAGCAATGCGCCGCGACGGTGAAGAAGACCTCGATGGAGCTGGGCGGCAACGCGCCGTTCATCGTCTTCGACGACGCCGATATCGAGCAGGCGGTCAAGGGCGCGATCGCCTTCGAAATACCGCAACGCCGGGCAGACCTGCGTCTGCGCCAACCGCATCCTGGTGCAGGACGGCGTCTACGACGCGTTCTCGAAGCGGCTGGCCGAGGTCGCCGGCGCGATGAAGGTCGGCGACGGCGCCGCGCGCCGGCACCGTCATCGGCCCGCTGATCGACATGAAGGCGGTCGAGAAGGTCGAGAGCCACATCGCCGACGCGGTGCAGAAAGGCGCCAAGGTGGTCATCGGCGGCAAGCGCTCGGCGCTGGGCGGCAGCTTCTTCGAGCCGACCGTCTTGGCCAACGTCACCACCGACATGATCATCACCAGGGAGGAGACCTTCGGCCCGGTCGCGCCGCTCTACCGCTTCAAGGACGAGGGCGAGGCGGTCAAGATGGCCAACGACACCGAATTCGGCCTCGCCGCCTATTTCTACAGCCGCGACATCGGCCGCATCTGGCGCGTCGCCGAGGCGCTGGAATACGGCATCGTCGGCATCAACGAGGGCATCATCTCGACCGAGATCGCGCCGTTCGGCGGGATGAAGGAATCGCGGCATCGGCCGCGAAGGCTCGAAATACGGCATCGAGGACTACCTCGAGATCAAATACCTCTGCCTGGGCGGCATCGACCGGTGAGGGCGATCGGCCGATCAATCGTCGGCGTTGGGCATCGCCATCGTCCTGGCGGTGGCGGGCGCCGCGCTGGCGCAAACGCCGGCGCCGCGGGTCAAGCATCGTCAACCGCGATTGTGCTGCCGGGCGTGCAGCACGAGACCGAAGGGGTCGCCGCCGAATACGCCTATAT
Organism: uncultured Alphaproteobacteria bacterium; assembly: GCA_963773625.1. Classification (GTDB taxonomy): domain Bacteria; phylum Pseudomonadota; class Alphaproteobacteria; order ATCC43930; family CGMCC-115725; genus DATARH01. The sequence goes on from CAVZCJ010000003.1 coordinate 89,544, forward strand.
CCGTGCACATTTCCCCGGCTGCAAGCCGGGAACCCAGGCGCTGCTCAGCGACAAGGGCAAGCAGTACGACAGCATCCAGCTGTCCGGCCCCGGCTGCATCGAGGCGGTATTCTTCGACATCACCGCCTGGTTCGGGAAATAGCGGCTGGCGCTTGCAGCCCGCGCGCGGTTGTGACAACCAAAGGGTCAATCGGGTCTGACGGAGTGGATCGTAATGCCGCGCTATGATTTCGACCTGTTCACGATCGGCGCCGGCTCGGGCGGCGTCGCCGGCACCCGCCGTGCCGGGGCCTATGGCGCGCGCACCGCGATCTGCGAGGAATTGCGCATCGGCGGCACCTGCGTGCTGCGCGGCTGCGTGCCGAAAAAGCTGCTTGGTCTACGGCTCGCAATTCGCCGAGGCCTTCGCCGACGCGCCCGGCTTCGGCTGGAGCGTGCCGCCGGCGACGCACGATTGGGGCGCGCTGATCGAGGCCAAGGACAAGGAGATCGGCCGCCTGTCGCAGATCTACGTCAACATGCTCAACAACGCGAAGGTGGAGATTTTCGAGGCGCGCGGCATTGTGGTCGACCCGCATACGGTCGAGGTCGGCGGCAAGCGCTACACCGCCGAGAACATCATGATCGCGGTCGGCGGCTGGCCCGAGACGCCGAAAATTCCCGGCATCGAGCACGTGATCTCGTCGAACGAGGCGCTCGACCTCAAGGAGCGGCCGCGCCGCATCGTCATCGTCGGCGGCGGCTATATCGCGGTCGAGTTCGCCGGCATCTTCAACGGCTTCGGCAGCGAGGTGCACGAGATCATCCGCCGCGAGGAGCTGCTCTACGGCTTCGACGACGACGTCCGCATCAACCTGGCGCAGGAGATGCGCGGCCGCGGCGTCAAGATCCACACCCGCACCAACGTGCAGCGGATCGAGAAGCACCAGAACGGCTACGACGTCTATACCGATATCGGCCAGGAGATTTCCTGCGACGTCGTGATGTACGCGACCGGCCGCGCGCCCAACACCAAGGGGCTCGGCCTCGCCGAGATTGGGCGTCGAGATGACCGAGAACGGCGCGGTCAAGGTCGATGAGTGGCAGCGCAGCTCGGTCAAGAGCATCTATGCGGTCGGCGATGTCACCGACCGCATCAACCTGACCCCGGTGGCGATCGCCGAGAGCCGCGCCATCGCCGAGACGCTCTACAACAACAACCCGATCCGGATGGACCACGCCGACGTGCCCTCGGCGGTGTTCTCGCAGCCGCCGATCGGCACGGTCGGCCTCACCGAGGATCAGGCGCGCAAGCAATACGGCGAGGTCGACATCTACCAGTCGCGCTTCAAGCCGATGAAGAACACGCTGTCGGGCCGCGACGAGCGCACCTTCATGAAGCTGGTGGTCGAGCGCCAAGAGCGACCGCGTCGTCGGCTGCCACATGCTCGGTCCGGACGCGCCCGAGATCATCCAGGGCCTCGCCATCGCGGTGAAATGCGGCGCCACCAAGAAGCAGTTCGACGCCACGGTCGGCATCCACCCGAGCGCCGCCGAGGAATTCGTCACCATGCGCGACAAATACGTCCGCCCGCCGGAAAAGGCCGCGGCGGAGTAATGATGCGAAGTCGCGATCCTGCCGATTGGAGCAGATTCAGGCGATGGAACGCATCACGGCCCAAAGGTGTTGAGGCAATGGCACGTCGCGATTTTCGTGACCTCAAGGGCACGATCGCAGTTCGACGGCAGATGTCTCAATACTGTCACCGTTGCCGCAAGATGGTCATTACATTGCTACTCGGAGCGGGCCGTACTCGCCGACGAAGATTGACAGCGGGCTATCGATCATCATACCAAGACGAGTGCTGGAGGAATCTGGTCACTTCTGAGCGCTAATGGCAACAATGTTCCGAGTCCGCGTCGAAGCGCCTAATCCCGATATTCGAGGATTTAGTGGGAGCGAGGCACTGATCGAACATGATCCGGACTGTGAGGCATACTGAGAGACGATGATCTCTTTTCGCGGTCGGGGACTCATCATCAGAAGTATTGGTGGCGCTTGGTACGGCGTTGGTGCTGCGTTCGACAGCATCCTCAGCCTAAGCCGTCAGCGGCTGCTCACCCGGGAATCAGTTGTCTCGAGTTTCCGAACAGTCTCTGAGAGTTCTTGCCGAATGAGCCGCGGTGGCTGTCGGTCGAAGCGGTCATCGAGATTAATCGAAAGTGCTGGTGGCAATCACTCGGCGAAAAACCACTTCATGCGCGATGTAGGGACTGCTGGAAGGCGACGCTGGCACGTCCAAAGAACGCATTTGCGTATAGTGAGGAAGGACATCGTTGTTCTCGGTGTCGAGAGCTGATGGCTGGGATCGTCCAGTCGCATGCGTTCGAGCAGGGGAATAAGCGGACGGGCTTCGTGCGCGATGAGTCTAGTTCTTGAGGCGAGAACGGCTACGATGTCGGCGTTCGAAGACACGCGGCCGATGGGCTGAGCAAGATGATCGGCCTTGATCGAACATTGTCTGTCGGAAGAGGTCTTCGCCGCCGCCCTCCGCCCGTTCGCCGTCGAGCGGTCAGAGTAAACCCCTTGCGCTCGCCGCGCGTTCGCGCGTAGGTTCCGCGCCCATGAAGCAGATCAGCCCGCTTCTCGTCTCGCGATTTTGGTACCGCCGGTACATGACGGCGGCCTAGGATCGCGTTTGCGTTTTCCCCGAAGCCGCCCGACCGAGGCGGCTTTCTTGTTTCATGGACAACTCCGTTAGCCCCGATCCGAATGTCGCCGCAGGTGGAGCGGCCTCCAACCCGGAGGTGTGCCATGCCCAACCCGACTCTCGACAGTAACGCCCGCCTGGGCGAAGGTAGCGCGCGATGAGCAAGAAATGGTCGCCTGAGAGCTGGCGCGGCCTGCCGATCCGGCAGGTTCCGGGCTACAAGGACGAGGCCGCGCTGAAGCGCGTCGAAGCGACGCTGCGCAACTATCCGCCGCTGGTTTTCGCCGGCGAGGCGCGGCGGCTTGCAGGACCGGCTGGCGGATGTCGCCGCCGGCAAGGCGTTCCTGCTGCAGGGCGGCGATTGCGCCGAGAGCTTCGCCGAGTTCCACCCCAACAACATCCGCGACATGTTCAAGGTGCTGCTGCAGATGGCGGTGGTGCTGACCTTCGGCGGCGGCGGTGCCGGTGGTGAAGGTGGGGCGGATGGCCGGCCAGTTCGCCAAGCCGCGCTCGTCCGACGTCGAGAAGCAGGGCGAGCGTGACCCTGCCGTCCTATCGCGGCGACATCATCAACAGCCTCGATTTCGACGCCGGCGGGGCGCGAGCCCGACCCGGCGCGGATGATCCAGGCCTACAGCCAGTCGGCCGCGACCTTGAATCTGCTGCGCGCCTTCGCCCAGGGCGGTTATGCCGATCTGCACCGCGTCCACGCGTGGAACCAGGATTTTGTCGCGGACTCGCCGCAGGGGGAGCGATACCGCGAGCTCGCCGACCGGCTGACCGAGACGCTCAATTTCATGGAGGCGTGCGGCCTCACCTCGGAGACCACGCCGCAAATCCGCGAGACCGAGTTCTACACCTCGCACGAGGCGCTGTTCCTCGCTTACGAGGAGGCGCTGACCCGCGTCGATTCGACGACCGACCAGTGGTACGACTGCTCGGCGCATCTGGTGTGGATCGGCGACCGCACCCGCCAGGCCGACGGTGCGCATGTCGAGTTCATGCGCGGGATCAAGAACCCGATCGGGATGAAATGCGGGCCGACGCCTCGAACATGACGACCTGCTGCGGCTGATCGACAAGCTCAACCCGAAGAACGTGCCCGGCAGGCTGACGCTAATCACCCGCATGGGCGCGGACAAGGTGGCGGAAAAGCTGCCGCCGCTGATCCGCGCGGTCGAGCGCGAGGGCAAGAAGGTGGTGTGGTGCATCGACCCGATGCACGGCAACACCACGACCGCCTCGGGCGGGCTCAAGACCCGGCATTTCGACAAGATCCTCGCCGAGCTGCACGGCGCCTTCCAGGTGCATGCGGCGGAGGGGAGCCACGCCGGCGGGGTGCATTTCGAGCTGACCGGGCAGAACGTCACCGAGTGCCTCGGCGGCGCGCAGGAGATCAGCGAAGAAGTGCTGAGCCACCGCTACCTGACGCATTGCGACCCGCGGCTCAACGCCAGCCAGGCGCTCGAATTGGCCTTCGAGATCGCCGAGGCGCTGAAGAAGGGCCGGCAGGCCAATGCCGGGTTCGGCGCGCACCGCCTGGCGGCGAAGTGAGCCATCGGTGGCGAATGATGCTTCAGGCCCGGTAGCGGCGCCGCTCGAAGCGGCGCTGGCGGCGCATACCGACAGCTACTTCCTGAAGACCAAGGCGATCGTCGAGAAATTCGGCGATCGCCAGCGCCACCTATGCGGTGTTCATGCGCCGCCCGGTGATCTCGACCCCACGGCTGGCGATCGAGTTTCTCGAAACCATGGCGGCCGCGCGCGGCGTCAAGTTCGAGATCGAGCTCAACCATCCGGAAGCGACGCTGGTCGGCGCCGGCCAGCCGATCCTCTACGTGAGCGGCCCGCTCTATCACCTGGTCGATCTCGAGACGCTGATGCTGCAAAAGCTGGGGCCGGCTTGCGTCGCCGCCTACAACGCCTCGGCGATGTGCGCCGACCTGCCCAAGGTCGCGTTCCTGGCGATGGACGCGCGGCATTGCGCCGGCGCCGAGATGGCCGAGATGATGGCCTATGCCGCCGCGGTCGGTTCGGCCTATGCCAAGAAGGTCGCCGGCGCGGTCGGCTTTATCGGCTGCGCCGCCGACGCGACCGCGCCCTATTTCGGTCAGACGAAGGGCATCGGCACGATGCCGCACGCCCTGATCGGCTATGCCGGCTCGACCCTGCGCGCGGCCGAGATGTTCCGCGAGACCTTCCCCGACGAGGCGCTGACAGTGCTCGTCGATTATTTCGGCCGCGAGACCAGCGATGCGGTCGAAGTGTGCCGGCGGTTTCCCGATCTGGCCGAGAGCGGCAAGCTCGCCTTCCGCATGGACACGCCGGGCGGGCGCTATTGCGAGGGGCTCGACCTCGGCTCGTCCTACGCCATCCTCGAGGCGCCATGCGCCGCAATCGATCCGCGGCTACCGCACCGAGGAGGAGCTGCGCTACCTGGTCGGCACCGGGGTCACGGCGGCGGCGCTGTGGCAAATGCGCCTCAGTGCTCAACGAGGCCGGCTTTCCCAAGGCGCGCATCGTCGCCAGCTCGGGGTTCGGCCCGGAGAAATGCCGGATGATGGCGGCCGCCAGCGCGCCGATCGACGCCATCGGCACCGGCTCCTATCTGCCCGAGGCCTGGCGCGAGACCTACGCCACCGCCGACATCATCGCCTTCGACGGCAAGCCGATGGTCAAGGTCGGCCGCGAATTCCTGCTGCGCAAATGATCTTTTTCAGCGAGAGCGCGCTCATCGAGCCGAGCCGCCATCCCGAGTGGGACGAGTGGTACAAGGGCCACCTCGCGGCGATGGCCTCGGTGCCGGGCGTGCTATCGGCGCAGCGCTTCGCGGCGCTCCAGCCCGGCGTGCCGCCGTCGCTGGCGATGTATACGGTGGCGTCGCCGGCGGTGTTCGAGAGCGAGGTTTATCTGCAGCGTGCGCGGCATGGGGCCGTGGGTCGGCCTGGTCGACGAAACCCAGCATCGCCGCAATCTGTTCGACGGGCTCGACGCCGCGCCCGCGGTCGAGCCTGGGCAGGTGCTCGCCGTCGCCGACCGCGCCGCGCCGGATCGCAAAGGCCTGGAACTGGCTGCGTAGCGCCGGGCTCGATCGCTCGACCCCTTATCGCGGGATCGCCGTGTTCCCCGATGCGGCGAGCGCCCGCCGGGCATTTCGTGGCGCGGTGGCGCTCTATCGGCCGGTGACCGCGGTCTACGCCGGCGCCCCGGAGCCGCGGCGCAACCAGTTCGGCCAACCGATCGGCTGGCACATCACCCCCGATTGGAAGCCGGCGCAGAAGCCGCCGTTAACACCGATGGCGGGCCGCCTGGCGATCGTCGAGCCGCTGGACGCCGAGCGCCACGCCGCCGATTTGTTCGCCGCCAATGCGCTCGACCGCGAAGGCCGCAACTTTACCTATTATCCCTACGGCCCGTTCGCGACGCTCGACGAGTACCGCGCCTGGGTCGAGAGCGTTACCGTCAACGGCGAGCCGAACCGGCTGTTCCACGCGATCATCGACAAGGCCACGGGCAAGGCGGTCGGCGTCGCCTGCTACGCCAACATCACCCCGGCGATGGGGGTGATCGAGGTCGCAGCGCTCGTATTCAGCCCGCTGCTGCAGCGCAAGCCCGCCGCGACCGAGGCGCACTACCTGATGATGCGCCGCGCCTTCGACGAACTCGGTTATCGCCGCTACGAGTGGAAATGCGACTCGCACAATATGCCGAGCCGGGCCGCCGCGCTGCGTCTCGGTTTCACCTATGAGGGGATGTTCCGCCAAGCGATGGTGGTGCGCGGACGCAACCGCGACTCGATGTATTTTTCGATTACCGACCGCGAATGGCCGCGCATTAAAGCGGCGTTCGAGCGCTGGCTCGATCCGGCGAATTTCGATGCCGAGGGCCGGCAGCGGGCGAGCCTGGCGAGCCTCAGGTAGTCAGCACCATTCCTCTTCCGGTTTGGCGCGCGGATCGGCGCCGATCTCGGTCGAGGTGACGAGGATCGCACCCGATTGCGTGCCGAAGACGAGCCGCGTTCCGGCGATGAGCCGTACCGTGCCGGCGGGCTCGATATTGCGCACGGTGCCGTCGGGCAGCACCGCTTCCCAGATGTTTTTCGACAGATTGCGCAGTACCAGCAGTGACGGGTCGCTCGGGTGCACGCGGACTTCGCCGACGATGCCATCGGGTCCCGGGGCGCTGAGGCAGGGGATGTCGCGCGCGGTCAGGTGCGTCGTCTCGGTCAGGGGGACGCGCTTGCCGCCGATCGCCAGCCAGAAATCGCCGGGCAGCGCCGGCATTTGCGGCAACGGCTCAACCTCCGGCGCGCGGTAGGGCAACAGCGTGCCGAACGGCCAAAGAAATTCGCGCTCGGGCGAGATTTCGCGCGCCTTGAAGATCGCCGAGCCGAGCACGACGAACGAGACGATCGCGAGAACGGTCTCGTGGATCGGGCTGATGATCGACAAGGTGCCGCCATAGAAGCGCATCGAGTCGTAGAGGTCGTGCAACAGGTTGGCGATGCCGAAGCCAATCAGCACGGCGATGGCGGCGGGCACGATCCGGCGATGACGCAGCGCCGCGAGCCCGATGAAATAGCCGAAGATTCCCGGCGTAACCGATATGGCTGAACACATTGATGAGCAGGCGTGGCGTACTGATAAGCGCGCCATACGCGGGCACGTAGATGAACATCGTCTCGAGAAAGGCGAAACCGCTCGCCGACGCCGCGGCGAGCAGGATGCCGTCGAGCGGCTCGCGCAGCCCGTATTTTCGCTGCCGCTGATGCGACAGCAACAGACCGAACCCGAGCACCAAGGCGAGCGGCAACGCCTTGACCAACTCCTCGACGAGCCCCGGCGCGATCAGCGATGGCAGGAATTTTTCGGCGGCGACGATCGCCGGGCTCAGCAAAAAGTCGAGGAAGAAGGCGAGAACGGCGATCAGCAGCAGGTACGGGAAGGGCATCTTCTTGCCGCACCAGAGATAGGCCAGATAGAGGTTGGTCAGCGAGATCAGCCCGGCGAGGCACCAGAAGAACCCGGTCTCGCTATCGATCGAGGCGAATACCAGCAGCACAGCGGTGAAGATCGCCAGCACCACCCCGGGCCACAGGAAGGCGCGCCGGCGGAGATCGCCGAAGGAGGTCAGAAAAGGCAGCAGGTCGGCGCGCGAAATCTCGCCGCTCTCGCTGCTGTTGACGGGATCAAAGGTCATCTGGCGTGGTTGAAGGCGATACGGTCACCGCAAATGCAAGGGTCATGCTAGTCTGCGCTCCAAAGCGTGGCAATCGCACCTACGGGGATGGTATCCGCCTATTTCAAAGCCTTCGCCGCCGGCCGGCCCATCGCTCGCCCGGCGGTGCCGCCGTTGTCGCTAATCGCGGCGGCGACGGCGATCGGCTTTGCCTCGCTCCATATGGTGACGCCAGCCCTGCCATTGCTGGCGACCGTGTTCGATCGACCCGCGGCGCAGGTCCAGCTGGTCCTCACCCTCTATTTCCTTGGCATCGCCGCCGGCCAGCTGTTCTACGGCCCGGTCTCCGATCGCTTTGGCCGACGTCCGGTGCTGCTAGCCGGTCTGCTGCTGTTCATGGGCGGTACCGTGCTGTGCGGCGCGGCGCCATCACTCCCGCTGCTGATCGCCGGCCGGGTGGCGCAAGCCGTGGGAGCCTGCGCGGGTCTCGTGCTTGGACGCGCGATCATCCGCGATGTCTACGACCGCGAAGGCTCGGCGCGCGGCATCGCGCTGGTCATGATGGCGATGTCTCTGGCGCCGGCGGTAAGCCCGGCGATCGGCGCCTATGTCAGCGAGTGGTTCGGCTGGCGCGCGATGTTCGTGCTGCTGGGCGGGTTTGGCGCGATCGTTCTGGGCTGGACCGGGTTGCGCCTCGCCGAAACCCTGCGCCAGCCGGTTCCCCTCAACGTCGGCGCGATCAGCCGTTCCTACGGCATGTTGCTGCGCTCGCCGGCCTTTGTCTGTTTCGCCTTGTGCACCGCTTTTACCAGCGCGTCGTGGTTCACCTTCATCGCCACCGCGCCCTATCTGATGTCGCAGACGCTCCACCGGCCGCCCTCCGCCTATGGGCTGATGATCATGCTGCCGATGGCGGCCTATATCCTTGGCAATGCCGCCGCGGCCCGGCTCACGCGCCGAGCGGGCACAGCGGGCCTGGTGGTCTGGGGCGTTTCGCTCTCGCTGCTGTCGGGCCTTTGGATGCTGCTCTGGTGCGTCTGGCCCGGGCTTAGCCCGTGGACGCTGTTCGTGCCGATGGCGGCTAGCTCGATCGGCAACGGGCTCAGTCAGCCGGTGGCGATGGGGGCGGGGCTTAGCGTCTATCCGCAGGTCGCCGGCACCGCCTCCGGCCTTATCGGCTTCCTGCAGATGGCAATTTCCGCGATGGGGACATTGGCGGTCGGGCTGTTGCCACACGAGGGTCCCTTCGCGATGGCCGGCGTGGTGCTGGTGACGCAGATCGTCGCCTTTGTCCTCGGCGCGATCGCGGTGCGTCTACCGGCTACCGCTCACTAGGATTCGGCCGCCTGGGCGGCTAAAGATCGATTCTTCCCTCCCGGAGGCTTGCGATGACGATCACGATCGACGAAACCCACGACCCGAAGCGGCAAAGCTGGGTCACCTCCGCCAATGGGCACGGCGATTTCCCGCTGCAGAACCTGCCGCTCGGCGTGTTCAGCCCACCGGGAAACAATGTTCCCGATGCGCGGGCTCGCGGCGGCATCGCCATCGGCGACAAGATCTTCGACATCAAGGCCGCGCTTGCCGCGGGGCTCCTCTCGGGCGAGGCGGAGATCGCGGCAAGAGCGGCCTCGGGCGGCACGCTCAATCCGCTCATGGAATTGGGCTCGGGGCCTCGCCGCGCCTTGCGCCGCCAGGTCTTCGATCTGCTCGCCACCGACGGCAAGAACGCGAGCAAGGCGCGCGATCTCGCGCAGCGCATCCTGCACGACGCCAATACCTGCGCTATCCACCTGCCGGCCAAGTCCGACAGCTTCACCGATTTCTTCGCCGGGATTCACCACGCGACCAATGGCGGCCGCCGGCGCAATCCCAACGATCCGCTCGGCCCCAATTACAAATACGTGCCGGTCGCCTATCACAGCCGCGCCTCGTCGCTGCAGCCGTCGGGCAGGCCGATCCGCCGGCCAAGCGGCCAGCGCAAGCTGCCCGAGGAGAAGGCGCCGACCTTCGGTCCGTGCCGCAAGCTCGATTACGAGCTCGAAGTGGCGATCTGGGTCGGCCCCGGCAACAAACAGGGCGAGCCGATTCCGATAAGGGAGGCGGACGAGCACATTGTCGGGCTCGGCTTTGTCAACGACTGGTCGGCGCGCGACATCCAGCAATGGGAGTCTGCGCCGCTGGGGCCGTTTCTCGGCAAGAGCTTCGGCTCCACCGTGTCGCCGTGGATCGTCACCGCCGAGGCGCTGGCGCCGTTTCGCGTGCCCCAGCCGAAGCGGCCCGACGGCGATCCGCGGCCGCTACCCTATCTGTGGGACGACGCCGATCAACAGGCGGGGGCGTTCGACATCGCGCTCGAGGCGCTTCTGCTGACCCCGGCGATGCGTGAGAAGGGAATGCCGCCGCACCGTATGTCGCACAGCAATACGCTCGACCTTTACTGGACGGTGGCGCAATTCGTCGCACATCACACCTGCAACGGCTGCAACCTCGAAGCAGGCGACCTGTTCGGTACGGGCACGATTTCCGGTCCGACACCGGAAGGCTGGGGCAGCCTCAGCGAACTCTCCCGCGATGGCCAGCAGTCGAACACCTTGTCTTCGGGCGAGACACGTACCTTCCTCGAGGACGGCGACGAGGTCATCTTTCGCGCCCGCGCCAGCCGCGACGGCTATGTCTCGATCGGCTTTGGCGAGTGCCGCGGCCGAGTGGTCAGCGGATAGACACGACGTCGGACGCGCTCGGCTGGCAGCTGAGGCGCGTTGCAACCGGTACGCGCGTGTTAATGCTTCCTCAATGCGGACGCGGCCTAATGCGAGATTGACTAGGTATCGCTGCGGACGCCGAGCAAATGAGTCTTAGGCAGGCAGGCTGCTACAGGAAGGAATCGACGGATTGCCGTCGCGGCTTCTCCTCGCCCGCGGCCTGGTGCTCGCGGCAAAGTTGATGACGGCATGAATACCGTGGATGCTTCGCGCGCGGTGCTGATTGTCGAGGGCGACGGCGATTTCGCCGAGTCGCTCGCCGATTTGCTGCAGCCGCGGGGGTATACCGCTGTTGTCGTGGCGACGCCGGAAGCGGCGCTCGCCGCCTTGCGCGGCGCCGGCGAGGCAACGCCGCCGCCGGTGGCGCTGATCGACCTGCGCCTTGGCGCGAGTTCGGGCATCGATCTGCTGGCGCGGCTGCGCGCCGAGCGGCCTGAACTGATCGGCGTGCTGATGACCGCCGAGCTCGACACCCAAACCGCGATCGCCGCGCTGCGCCGCGGCGCCTACGACTATTTCGACAAATCGGTCGACCCGCAGTCGCTCTTCGCGGTGCTCGATCGCTGTTTCGACCGCGTCGATCTACTGCGCGACCGCGAGGCGGCGTATGAGGCGCTGCGACAGGCCAAGGACGAGGCAGAGGCGGCCAACCAGGCGAAGTCGGGCTTTCTCGCGACGATGAGCCACGAGCTGCGCACGCCGCTCAACGCGATCATCGGCTTTTCCGAGATGATGTTGCGCGAGGTGCTGGGTTCGCTCGGCAACGAGCAGTACCGCGCCTATGTCGGCGACATCCATGCCAGCGGCACGCATCTGCTGCAGATCATCAACGACATCCTCGACCTGTCGAAGGCCGAAGCCGGCAAGATCGAGCTGGCGGAGGACGTCTTCGACCTGCGCGACATCATGCGCTCGGTCGGCCAGTTGACCGCGAGCCGCATTGAGATCGCCGGGCTGACACAGGAGGTCGATTTCGCCGACGACCTGCCGCCGATCCGCGGCGACGAGCGCAAGACCAAGCAGGTTCTGCTCAACCTGATCACCAACTCGCTCAAGTTCACCCCGGCCGGCGGACGCATCACCGTCATCGGCCGGTTCGACCCCGAGGACGGGCTGGCGGTGACCGTATCCGATACCGGAATCGGCATTCCCGAGAGCGATCTCGATCGGGTGTTGAAACCGTTCGAGCAGGTCGAATTCGTCGTTCAGCCGGCAGCACCAGGGCACCGGGCTTGGCCTGCCGCTGGTCAAGGCGATCATGGAGATGCATGGCGGCAGGCTGCAGCTCAAAAGCACGCTTGGCGCCGGCACCGCGGTGACCGTCGTGTTTCCGCCCGAACGGGCGATCTTCAATCTCGGCGTCGAGTTGCCGCGCAGCGCGGCCTAGCTCACCCCACCCCATTTCTGCCGCCAGCTGGGAAATCCGCCGAGCGGCGCGGCGGCCACCACCCCACGCATGATCGCCCGCGCCAGGCAATCGGCTGCGGCCGACCCAACCCGGGTCAGCGCCTCGGGGCCGATCGGCGCGCCGGCGCCGGTGGAGAGGGCGAAGACGGTATCGCCATCGAACGGCGTGTGCGCCGGGCGGATCGCCCGCGTCAGCCCGTCCTGCGCCATGATCGCGAGGCGCCGACAGGAATTCTTGTCGAGAGGCGCGTCGGTTGCGACGAGCGCGATCGTCGTGTTGGCGCCAGCCAGCAGAGAACCGCACGCCGAAAAATCGTCAAGGTCGAGCGGGTGGTCGGGGATTGCCGGCTGGGGGGCGATCTCACCGCTCAGCGCCAAGTCGGCAGCCCAGAACCGGCCGCAATCCGGCCGCACCACGCCGCCAACGCAGTTGACGGCGACGATCGCGCCGACCGTCACGCCGTCGACCAAACGCACAGAGGCGCTGCCGAGACCGCCTTTCAGGGCTCCGGCCGTGGCGCCCAGCCCGGCCCCGGCATTGCCGAGCGCGAAATCCTTGCCGGCGGCGCCGGTCGCCGCATAGCCAAGCCGGCGATGCGGCGGCTCGCCCGTCCAGTGACGGCGGCCCGGGAGGCCAAGGTCGAAGAGGATCGCCGCCGGCACAATCGGCACGCGCGCCGCGCCGACGGCAAAGCCGCGCCCGCACGCGGCGAGAAAATCCATTGCGCCGCTGGCCGCGTCGAGACCGAAGGCGGAGCCGCCCGACAGCACCACCGCGTCGACCCGGTCGACCAACGTTCCGGCGGCTAATAGCTCGGTTTCGCGGCTGCCGGGCGCCCCGCCGCGCACATCGACGGCGGCGATCGCCGGCTGCTCGGCGACGATCACCGTCGTCCCGGTGATTGCCGCCGAATCCTCGGCCTGGCCGACGAGGATGCCGGGAACGTCGGTGATCAGGTTGCGCGGGCCTGACGTCGCCATGCCATCGATATAGCATGGCGCATCCACGGGAGAACGTCCGTTGCCGACGACAGTGATCCGTAACATCGACTGGGTGATCGCCTGGGACGAGAAGGCCGGCCGTCACGTTTACCGCCGCGGCGTCGACCTTGCGTTCGCCGGAGGGGACATCGTCTTTCTCGGGCCGGGCTATGCCGGGGCGGCCGATAGGGTCATCGACGGCGCCGGCTTGATGGTGATGCCGGGGCTCATCGACATCCACTCGCACCCGCATCACGAGCCGCTTTATCGCGGCATCCGCGAGGAGCACGGCGTCGCCAATATGCACATGACCGGGCTTTACGAGCGCGGCCAGGCATTTCCGGCGCCCGACGACGAGGCCCGCGCCGCCGGCGCCGAGTTCGCCTATTGCGAATTACTGCTCGGCGGCGTCACCTCGCTGGTCGATATCTCGGCGCCGTGGGACGGCTGGGTCGAGCTCTTCGCGAAGAGCGGCATGCGCGGCTTTCTCGCGCCGGGCTACGCCTCGGCGCGATGGTTCCTCGAAAACGACCTTGGGCCGAGCTACGACTGGAACGAACCGCGTGGCCGTGCCGGGTTCGAGCGGGCGCTCCGCGTCATCGACCAGGCGCTGGCGCATCCCAGCGGGCGGCTCTCCGGCGTCGTCTCGCCGATGCAGATCGACACGTGCAGCGAGGGGTTGTTGCGCGACAGCCGCGACGCGGCGCGCGAGCGAGGCCTGCCGTTCACCGCGCATTGCTCGCAGAGCGTCAACGAGGTGCGCGAGATGATCCGCCGCCACGGCATGACGCCGATCCAATGGGCGGACCGGCTCGGTCTGCTGGGCTCGGGAACGATCCTCGGCCACGCGCTCTATCTCGACACTCATTCCTGGGTGCGCTGGCACACCAAGAATGATCTGCGGCTGCTCGGGGAGAGCGGCACGGCGGTCGCGCATTGTCCGACCCCATTCGCCCGCTATGGCCATGTCATGGAGCATTTCGGCGCCTATCTCGGCGCGGGGGCGGTGATGGGCATGGGCACCGATTGCAGCCCGCACAACCTCGTCGAGGAGATGCGCAAGGCCTCGGTACTGGCGCGCATCGCGGCGCGCGACATCCACGCGGTCGACATCGGCGACTTCATTCATGCCGCGACTGTTGGCGGCGCGACGGCGCTGCTGCGCGACGATATCGGCCGGCTGGCGGTCGGCAAGAAGGCCGATCTGGTGCTGGTCGATCTCGCCTGCCCGCAGATGCAGCCGGCGCGCGACCCGCTGCGCAGCTTCGTCTATCACGCCGCCGACCGGGCAGTGCGCGACGTCTTTGTCGATGGCGTGCAGGTGGTGGCCGATCACCGCGTCCTCACCCTCGATCAAGCGGATGCGGCGGCACGACTTACCGTGGCGCAGGAGCGCATGGAGGCTGCCGCACCGCAGCACGACTACCTGCGCCGCAGGGCCGAGGAGATCACGCCGCTGAGCCTTCCGATGGCCGAATGAACCGGCGCGAGAAATTGGTCGTCGTTTGCGGCGGCGACGGGACCAGCCGCGGGGCGTTATCGCGTTATGCACGATGCCACGGCGATCATCGAGACCGACATCCCCGCGCGTCTCGACCGGCTGCCGTGGTCGAGGTTCCACACGCTGGTCGTGGTCGCGCTCGGCGTCACCTGGATCCTCGACGGGCTTGAAGTTACCCTCGCGGGCTCGATCGCCGGCGCGCTGGAACAAAGCCCAGTGCTGCGGTTCAGTGCCGTCGAAGTCGGCGCGGTCAGCAGCGCCTATCTCGTCGGCGCGGTGTCGGGCGCGCTGATCTTCGGCTATCTGACCGACCGGCTCGGCCGCAAGAAGCTCTTCACGGTGACGCTCGGGGTCTATTTGGTGGCCACCGCGGCAACGGCCCTGTCATGGAATTTCGCCAGTTTTGCGCTATTTCGCTTTCTGACCGGAACCGGGATCGGCGGCGAATACGCCGCGATCAACTCGGCGATTCAGGAGCTGGTGCCGGCGCGCTTTCGCGGCCGCACCGATCTGGCGATCAACGGCAGCTTCTGGGTCGGCGCCGCGCTGGGCGCGCTGGGCGCGGTGACGTTGCTCCAGCCGGGCAGGTTGCCACCCGATTTGGGGTGGCGGGCTGCTTTCGGTATCGGTGCGGTGCTCGGCTTGGTCATCCTGATGCTGCGCCGCTGGGTGCCGGAAAGCCCGCGCTGGTTGATGCTGCACGACCGTCTTGACGAGGCGAACGCGACGATCGGCGAGATCGAGCGGCGTGTCGAGGGCCACCGGTTACCGGAGCCGGTCGGCAGCATCCGGCTCATCTCCTCGCCGGGCCATTCGATGTTTCGCCTGATATTGGCGGTCGTGCGCGATTATCCGAGCCGCGCCGCGTTGGGTTTGGCGCTAATGGGGGCGCAGGCGTTCTTCTACAACGCGATCTTTTTTTCCTACGCGCTGGTGCTGACCGGGTTCTACCAGGTGCCGGCGGCGGCGATCGGCTGGTACATCCTGCCGTTCGCGCTGGGCAATTTCGCCGGGCCGCTGGTGCTCGGGCCGCTGTTCGACACCGTCGGACGCAAGCCGATGATCGCTACGACCTATGCGCTCTCGGGTGTGCTGCTGGCGATTGTCGGTGACCTGTTCCGCAACGGGGCGTTGGACGCGGTGGCGCTCACCGCTTGCTGGAGCGGCGTCTTCTTTTTCGCCTCGGCGGCGGCGAGCTCCGCCTATCTGACCGTCAGCGAGAGTTTCCCGCTCGAGGCGCGGGCGCTGGCCATCGCCTTCTTCTACGCAATGGGGACAGCAGCGGGTGGAGCGCTGGCGCCCTCGCTTTTGGCCTGGCTGATCGGCACGGGCTCGCGCGGCAATGTCTTCATGGGGTATCTGCTCGGCGCCGGGTTGATGATCGGGGCGGCGGTCGTCGAACTGGCGATCGGGGTCAAGGCCGAACGCCGGCCGCTCGAGGAGGTCGCCCGGCCGATTTCAAGCGTGGAACCGGCAGCTCGCGTTCCCGTATCCTGAACCCATGCCGACCGCCGCATTGCGCCCGGAAACCTGGTTGCACGCCGTTCCCGGCGGGCTCTATTGCGAGCCGGGCGATTTCTTTATCGACCCGACGCAGCCGGCCGGCCGGGCGGTGATCACCCACGGCCACGGCGACCACGCGCGGCCGGGCAATGCCCGTGTCCTGGCGACGCCGGAGACGATCGCGATCATGCGGGCGCGCTACGGCGAGAGCGCCGGCGGGTCGCTTCAGGAATCTGAGGTACGGCGAGACGGTGACGCTCAACGGCGTCGCCGTGACCCTGGTGCCCGGCCGGACATGTCCTCGGCAGCGCCCAGGCAGTGCTCGAGTATCGCGGCAGCCGGATCGTCGTCTCCGGCGATTACAAGCGGCGCCGCGACCCGACTTGCGCCGCGTTCGAGCCGCAGACCTGCGATGTCTTCATCACCGAGGCGACGTTCGGGCTGCCGGTGTTTCGCCACCCTCCCGACAAGCACGAGATCGACCGGCTGCTGCATTCGCTGCTGCTGTTCCCCGAGCGGGCCCATCTCGTCGGCGTTTACGCGCTCGGCAAGTGCCAGCGCGTCATCGCCCTGCTGCGCGAGGCCGGATACGACGAGCCGATCTACATCCACGGCGCGCTCGCCGCCCTGTGCGAACTCTACGAGAGCCTGGGAGTCGCGCTCGGACCGCTGAGGCTGGCGACCGGCGCGAGCAAGGCTGAGCTTGCCGGCAAGATCGTGCTGGCGCCGCCGGGCGCGATGGCCGACCGCTGGTCGCGGCGTCTCCCCGATCCGGTCTCGGCGCTGGCCTCGGGCTGGATGCGGGTCAAACAACGGGCGAAGGCGCGCGGGGTCGAGCTGCCGCTGGTGATTTCCGACCATGCCGATTGGGACGAGCTGACCCAGACGCTGCACGACACGCAAGCGCCGGAGATCTGGGTCACCCACGGCAACGAAGAGGCGCTGGTTCACTACGCCACCAAGGCTGGGCTCAGGGCCCGGGCGCTGGCGCTGGCCGGGTACGAGGACGAGGAGGAGTGAGCTAGTCGGCCGCCGCGGCGGGGACGCGGCCGGCGACCGCCCTCACCTTGCCCGGCGCGGCGCGGAAGATGGCGACCGCCGACATCAGGTTGAGGGCGATCGAAATCCAGAAGGCGGGCGCATACCCGCCGGTGAGATCGTGCAGCACGCCGGCGACCCAGGGCCCAGCCGCGCCGCCAAGGATCGCCGACAGCATCACCGTGCCGAAAATAGCGCCGGAGTTTCGGCCGGCGAAAATCTCGATGGAGATCGCGCCCATCACCGAGGTCAGGCCGTAGCCGAGCGTCCCTTGCGCCACCACCATCACCGCGAGCAGCGCCATCGTCGGGTGCCCGGCGAGCAGGATCAGCGCGAGGCAGCAGATCACAAATCCGCCATTGCCGATCGCCCAGACCCATTCGCGGCCGATGCGGTCGGAGAGATGACCGAGCGCGATCTGGCCCGGCACCGCGACGAGGCTGACCAGGCCCAACGCCCAGGCCGCGTCGGAGGCGGAAAAGCCGATCTCGGTGAGGTACTTGGTCTGGTGCACCTGGACCGCGTACCAGGTGAAGAGGCTGCCGAAATAGCCGGCGGCGATCCACCAGAAGCGGCGCGTGCGCAGCGCGCGGCGCGAGCGTCCAGTCGATCGCCGCCCAGGCGGGGTCGACGATGTTGGCGGTGGCGCCGGCCGGCTTGCCGCCGGCCTGCCCGCCATCGGGTTCGAGGCCCATGTCTTGCGGCCGGTGCCGCAACAGCAGGTTGAGCGGGCCGAGCAGGGCCAGCACCAGGAGGCCGAGCACCCAGCAGGCCCCGCGCCAGCCGCCGCTCTCGATCCGCGATTGCAGCCAGGGCAGGATCGTGATCGAGCCGATCCCGACCCCGGAAAAGGCGATGCTGAGCGCCAGTCCGCGCCGGCGCTCGAACCAATGCGGCAGATAGAGCGACTGACCGGTATAGGCGAGGCAGTTGACCCCGCCGCCGCACAGCGCGCCGAGGGTCAGATAGAGCTGCCACGGCTGGCGCACCAGGGTCGCGAGCAGCAGGCCCGCGCCCATCGCGACGACGCCCGCCTCGACGACGAGTCAGCGGGCCGCGCCGGTCCATGATCCGGCCGATGCTCGGGGTGATCACCGCCGAGGCGAGAAAGCCGAACGAGAAGGCGCCGGCGGTCACCCCGCGATCCCAGCCGAACTCGCTAAGGATCGGCGGGAACAGCAGCGAGAAGGCGGTGCGGGCGTTGACCCCCACCGCCATCGTCACGAAGCCGACGCCGACCAGCACCCAGCCGTAGAAGAACGGCAGGCGCGGACGCGATATCGGGGTGCTGTCGCTCATCGTGCTCGGTTTATTGGGGCGGAATAGCCGGGCATCGCGGCATGCTTATATAACGCGAATGATCTTGGCGACGGACGAACTATTCGGCCTCGGCCTAACCATTGTGGAACGCGCGGCGTGAACCGCTTTGCCGAACTGCTCGACGCGCTGCTGTTCACCCCGTCGCGTAACGGCAAATTGCGGCTGATGGCGGAGTATTTCGCCACCACCGCCGATCCCGAGCGCGGCTGGGCGCTCGCGGCGCTGACCGGCGAGTTATCTTTCGCCGAGGCCAAGCCCGGCCAGGTGCGGGCGCTGGCGATGGCGCGGGTCGATCCCGAACTCTTCGCCTGGTCGCTCGATTTTGTCGGCGACCTCGCCGAGACCGTGTCGCTGATCTGGCCGACAGAGCCAACGTTGAACACCCCAGTTCCGACCCTCTCCGAGATCGTCGATACGCTGCGCATCGCCGGGCGGGCCGAGGTCGGGGCGCATCTCGCCCAGTGGCTCGACCGGCTCGACGCGACCGGCCGCTGGGCGCTGTTGAAGCTGGTCACCGGCGCGCTGAGGATCGGCGTCTCGGCGCGGCTCGCCAAGACGGCGCTCGCCGAATGGGCCGGGGTCGAGATCGGCGCGATCGAGGAGGTCTGGCACGGGCTCGCTCCGCCCTATCTGCCGCTGTTTTCCTGGCTGTCGGGGACTGAGAGCCGGCCAGAGATCGGCGAGCTGCCGAACTTCACGCCGCTTAATGCTGGCGCAGCCGCTGGAGGAGAGCGACCTCGCCCGGCTCGATCCGGCGGCCTATCTCGCCGAGTGGAAATGGGACGGCATCCGCGTGCAGCTGGTGTCGCGGCGCGGCGAGCGGCGGCTCTATTCGCGCTCGGGCGATGAAATCGGCCTGGCTTTTCCCGATATTCTCGCGGCGGCTCCGGACGACATCGCGCTAGACGGCGAACTCCTGGTGATCCGCGACGGCGAGGTCGCGCCGTTCAACGATCTGCAGCAGCGCCTCAACCGCAAGACCCCGACGCCGAAGATGCTGAGCCGATTTTCCGGCGTCGGTGCGGCTCTACGACGTGCTGCGCCTCGGCGACGAGGATCTGCGGCCGCTGCCGCTCAGCGAGCGGCGCCACCGTCTCGAGGCCTGGTACGGCAATGCCCCGCGCGACCGGCTCGATTTGTCGCCGCTCGTCCCGTTCGAGACCTGGGACGACCTCAAGGAATTGCGCGATAGTGCCCGCGCCAACGGCATCGAGGGGCTGATGCTGAAGCGCCGCGACTCGGCCTATCTCTCGGGCCGGCCGAAGGGCCCGTGGTTCAAATGGAAGCGCGGCGCGCTGACCGTCGATGTGGTGCTGATGTACGCCCAGCGGGGCCACGGCAAGCGCTCGTCGTTCTATTCCGACTATACCTTCGGCGCCTGGCGCGACGACGCGCTGGTGCCGGTCGGCAAGGCCTATTCCGGCTTCACCGACGACGAGCTGCGCCTGCTCGATAAATGGGTGCGCGACAACACCGTCAAGCGCTACGGTCCGGTGCGCGAGGTCGCGCCGGGGTTGGTGCTGGAAATCGCCTTTGACAGCGTTCACCGCTCGACGCGCCACAAATCGGGGGTGGCGATGCGCTTCCCGCGCGTCCACCGCATCCGCTGGGACAAGCCGTTTTCCGAGGCGGATACGCTGGAGAACGTGGAAAAGCTGGTGACGTGAGCGCGGTTCCGTATCCCGCGCTCGCCCGCGCTTCGTTCGGGCGCACCGGCATCGCCGGTGGTGGCGCGTTCGTCGCGGTCGCTTTCGTCGTGACGGTTGCCCTGCCGCTGGCGACTTATACGACGTCGCTGGCGCTGTTCGGCCTCGCCCATGTGCTGAGCGAGCTCAATTATATCGACCGCCGCTTCCGCGCGCGGCTGGCCGGAGCGCGGGTATGGATCGGCGCGCCGATCGCTGTCGCGGTGGCGGCGCGGGCCTTGGCGCTGCGGGGCGTGCTGCCGCCCGCGGCCGACGCCGCAATCGAACTGGGTGCCGCCACGGCGTTGGCGGGGGTGGCGGTCTGGCGCATGCGCCGTCATCGCGCCGCTGGCGCGGCGATCGGCATGATCCTCGGGGCGGGCGCGATCGCCGCGCCCTTCCAGACGCTGCTGGGGCTGGCGATCCTGCACAACCTCACGCCGCTCGGATTTTTCGCCGACGCGCTCGGCGGCCGGCGCCGCCGCGACGCGCTGATCCTTCTTGCCGTTCCGCTGGTCGCGCTGCCGCTGCTGATCGCGACCGGTCTGCCCTACGTCATTCTGGCCGGGATGGGGCTGGAATGGCCGGAGGCGCGCTTTTTGGCGAGCGGCCCGCTGGCCTTCAACCTGGGGGTCTACGTACCGGCGAGCCTTGCCTCAAGCGAGTGGGCGCTGCACGCCTTCAGCGCCGCGGTGTTCGCGCAGATCATGCATTACGCCGCGGTGATCCTCCTGTTGCCGCGGCTCGCGGCCGAGACGCCGACGCGCCGGCGATTGGTGCGGCCGCCATATGCGCTCGCGGCGGGGATCGCGGTCGCCGCCGCGGCGCTGGCACTGGTCTTCCTCGCCGATTACGGAGTGGCGCGACAGCTTTACGGGTTGGCGGCGCTGGTTCACTCCTGGCTCGAAATCCCGGTGCTGCTGGTGGCGCTGGGCGGGATTGCCGCGGTTCAGCCGGCGAGCGCGTAGTAGAGCAGCCCGGCCATGGTCGACGCCGCGTTGGCGATCAGCGACGCCGAGAGGCGCGCGGCGCCAGGCCAGCGGCACGATCAGCCGATAGGCGACGCTCTCCGCCAGCACCACGCCGGTCTCGACAAGCGCCACCGCGCCCGGATAGCCGATGGGGCCGGCGAGGCGGGGCACCGCGTACCAGGCGATCGGATGGGTGACCAGCGTGCCCAGCGAAGCGGCGAGCGCGGCGTTAAGCCCGCTGCCCCAGCCCGCGGCCCGGATCAGGGCAAAGGCGATCCCCGCTTCGAGCGCTATCGACAGGGCGAGGGCGGCGAGTTGCGTCATTACGATTTGGCCTCACCGGAAAAGCGGCGCAGGATACGGCATTCCCGAGCGGGAGGAACCGCCATTGCGCAACCTTGTCGCCATCGCAGCCTCGGTGTGCGCGCTGATCGCCGTGACGGCGGCGCGCGGCGATATTCCGCCGCCGCCGGGCGAGCAGGAACGCTATTTCTTGAGCCTGATCGAGGGCGCCAACCATCCATGCGGCAAGGTCGGCTTCCTACACGGCGGCCTCCGGGAGCGACGCCGACACCTACGCCAATCAGGGGCTCGACGCCTTTGACGTCACCTGCAGCCAACGGCAAAAGCTACCTCGTCGCGGTGCCGCGGCGGCGGCCGGGGCCGCCGCTGCTCGACCCGAGCGGCAAGCCGGTTCCCTATCCCGATCCGGTCGTGAAGGAAATCAACAGGTAGGCACCGTTCGGATCGGCCCGAGGACGCGGGACGAGACTTATCGCAACCGCGATTTTTTCTTGTAATCGCCGGACGATTGCACGATATGGGGCCAGATCCAAAATTTAGCGCCGCCCAGAGGGCCATGATAGCAGGGAGGAGCGGTGAATGAACGGGACCCTCACCCTGGTCGATCTCGCCGGCACGATCGCGCTCCTGCTGTGGGGCGTGCACATGGTGCAGACCGGCATCCAGCGCGCCTTCGGACCGAACCTGCGGCGTCTTCTGGGGCGGGCGTTCGGCGACCGGTTCCGCGCCTTCGCCGCGGGGCTCGGGGTCACCGCGTCCTGCAGAGCAGCACCGCGACCGGGCTGATGGCGGCGAGCTTTGCCGCCGGCGGGCTGGTCGATCTGGTGCCGGCGCTGGCGGTGATGCTCGGCGCCAATGTCGGCACGACGCTGATCGTGCAGGTGCTTGTCGTTCGACGTCGTCGACGGTCGCTCCGCTTTTCGTCCTGATCGGCGTGGTGCTGTTCCGCCGCGGCACGGCAGTCGCGCGCCGCGCGATCTCGGCCGCGTGGCGATCGGGCTCGGCCTGATGCTGATGGCGTTGCAGCAGCTGCTCGCCCTGATGACGCCATACGAGGACGTGCCGAGCCTGCGCCTGCTGCTCGGCGCGATCGCGACCCAGCCGCTGATCGACGTGATCCTCGCCGCGGTGCTGACCTGGGCGGCGCATTCGAGCGTCGCCATGGTGCTGCTCGTCGTGTCCTTCGCGGCGAAGGGCGTGGTGCCGCCCGAGGCGGCCTTCGCGCTGGTGCTGGGCGCCAATCTCGGCACCGCGCTCAACCCGCTGCTCGAAGGCGCGATCGGCGGCGATCCGGTGGCGAAGCGGCTGCCGGTCGGCAATCTGCTGAACCGGGCGATCGGTGTCGTGCTGGCGCTGGCCCTGCTCGATCCGATCAGCCGTTTCATGGTGACGCTCGACCCCGACGCGGCGCGCTCGGTCGCCGATTTCCACACGCTGTTCAACCTGGCGACGGCGGTGCTGTTCCTGCCGCTGCTGGGGCCGTTCGCGAAGCTGCTGGCCCGTGCGCTGCCGGCGCGCGCCGCCGCCGCCGACCCGTCGCAGCCGCTCTATCTCGACGAAAGCGCGCGCGAGATGCCGTCGATTGCGCTCGCCGGCGCGGCGCGCGAGGCGCTGCGCATGGTCGATGTGCTGGCCGAGATGCTGCGCGGCGGCTGCGACGGGCTCGACCGCGGCGACCGCAAGGCGCTCGCCGAGTGCAAGCGGCTCGACAACGTGCTCGACCGGCTCAACGGCGCGATCAAGGAGTACCTGACCGCGCTCGAACCCGACACGCTCAGCGCCGACGACGACCGGCGCCTGCTGGAGATCCTGGCCTTCACCACCAACCTCGAACACGCCGGCGACATCGTCTCGCGCGGGCTGGTGGCCCTGGCGACCAAGCGGCTGCGGCGCGGCCTTGCCTTCTCGGTCGAGGGCCAGGCCGAAATCCGCGCCATGCTCGAACGGCTCGACGGCAATCTGCGCACCGCCGCGGCGGTGTTCATGACCGACGACGCCCGCGCGGCGCGGCGGCTGCTGGCCGAGGAGGAGGTGTTCCGCGACCTCGAAGCGCGCGCCACCGAGGGGCATTTCGCCCGTCTCCGCGCCGGGCGCGTCGAGAGCCGCGAGACCAGCGCGCTGCATCTCGACGTGCTGCGCGACCTGAAGCGCATCAACGCGCACCTGACCGCGGCGGCCGACCCGGTGCTCGACCGGATCGGCGAGCTGCTGCCGAGCCGGCTGCGGCGGGAGACCGCTGGAGAACCGTAGCGCCGCGGATTCTGCCCTAACATACTGATCATGCTGTCAATTCGACTGGTTTCGGCCCCGAGAAAACAGCAAAATAACAGCAAGAAAACAGCGGGCTATCAGCGGCGATAGCAGCGGGATGACAGCGGCCGGGCTGGCTGTTTTCGGTGCGTCGCCGCAACTCACCCCCGCCCCGGGCTTCCCCCGTGACACGGGGGAAGGAGCGCGCCAGCGCGGGTGGGGGTGGCGTCCGCACTCCGTCTGTCGTCCGCCGATGAGTTTTCGGTAGACGCGGAGTTAGTCTTATTCACCGCCTAGTCCCGGTTTGCCGGGGAGCCAAAGGCATTTGCGCGGGTGAGTGGAATTTTCGAAGGACCGAGGTCCCGCTAGCACATGGTTGTTGTTGTACCTGCCGCGCAGCTGTCTTTGTTCGTTCCGTCAAGCTCCGGTTTCAGACTGTCAATCAGCGAGCCGCTTTTGATGCGGCGACGCCGGCCCACGCATGAACCGGCGCTGCGGGAGAGGTGGTACGAAACAGGAACATTGTGAATACGCGCTACCGCAATTCAGATCGCAATAATTGCATATAGCAAGAATCGGCGGGCAACTGCTCGCGCGGAGATAACACATGGAGACAATGAGGCAGTGAGGGTGCAAGCGGCAAATCTCGCTGCCTCACCGTTGGTGGTGAATTTTGTTGGCCCTGCGCGCCGAAAACACAGGCGGCGTTGTGCCGGATGCCCTGGACCCCCGCTTTCGCGGGGGGTGACGGAAAGGGTGCGGGATAATGAAAGGCGCGCGGCTAACCCGCCGCGTCTTTCCCTACTCGGCTGCGTCTTTGACGATCAGATGGCCCTCGTCATCGACGTCGAGACCGGTCTTGCGCGCCAGCTCGATGACCGAGGGGTGCCAGTCGACCTTGCCCGGGTCGGGGCCGCCGACCAGCGCGATCAGGGTCGCTTCGGGGTCGTCGCTGGCGTTGCGGAAGCCGCGATAGATGCCGATCGGGACATTGACGATGTCGCCGGGCTGCAAGGTCACCACGCGCTCGGCCTCGCCTTCGAGCCAGAACACCTCCCACGGCCCCTTGACCGCGATGAACACCTCCTCGGTCGGGTGGCGGTGCAGCGCCGCGCCGTGGCCCTTCGGGGTGTTGCGGACATAGGTGACGGCGAAGCCATGCGCCGGCGCCTTGATCTTGGGCGCGAGGCGCGGGTCTTTCATGTTCTCGACCACCCCCATGCCGATGATGTTGATGATCTCGCGCTGGTAGCCGGGAATGCGCTGGTCGAGAAAGGCGAGGTCGGAGCCTTTCATCGCGTCGAGACGGGCGACGTTGTTCTGTTCCATCGACGCCTGGGTGACGATGGGCGCGGGTTTGCCTTGCAGGCGGGGATCGACATAGGCCATGGCGTTCCTCCTGGTTACGGGTAGGTGAAATAGGCCGGCAGATCGGCGAGCGCCGGGTGGGTTTTGTCTTTGTCCGACAGGATGGGCGGGTTGCCGCCGAGCCGCCAGTCGATGCCGAGCGCCGGGTCGTTCCAGAGCAGACCGCGGTCGCATTCGGGCGAATAGTAGCGGTTGACCTTGTAGACCAGCTGGCTGTCGGGCTCGAGCGTGCAGAACCCGTGCGCGAAACCCTCGGGGACGAAGAGCTGGTTGCCCTCGGCGGCGCTCAGCTCGATGGCGACATGCTTGCCGTAATGCGGCGAGCCGCGGCGGATATCGACCGCGACATCGAGGATGCGGCCGGCGACGACGCGCAAGAGCTTGGCCTGGGCCATCGGCGCGATCTGGAAATGCAGCCCGCGCACGACGCCGGGCGCGGCCGACAGCGAGTGGTTCTCCTGGACGAAGCGCATCTCGATGCCGGCCTTGAGGAGGGCATCCTCGCGGATAGACCTCGGAGAAATAGCCGCGCGCATCGCCGTGGCGGACCGGCTGGATCAGCTTGACGCCCGGGGAGCGCGGTGTCGGTGATCTGCATCGGCCCCAGCTTGCCGCAGCGCGCGCTCGCTGTGCCAGTGTGGCGCGATGCGTCCCGCCAATTATTACGCGGCGCCCGGGTTCGAGCGCGCCGGGCTGAAACGCCGCGACATGGACTGGATCCGCGACCAGGCGAGCCACGCCGCCGCGCAATTCGTCCCGGTGTGGCGCTCGCAGAATCTGGTGATCGACATCGCCGACGCCGATCCGCGCGCGATCGTGCTGACCGCCGACAGCGTGACGGCGCTGCTCGGCGAGGCCGACCCCGACGCGCATCTCGCCGAGGGCCGCCTCGTCTTTCTCGGCGTGATCGAGGAGCAGGCGCATTTCGCGGTCGATCTGTCGCATATCGAAACGCCGGTCGACGCGCTGCCTCGCCGGCGCTGGCGGCGAGCGGCATTCCCGAGGGCGGGGCGCGCTTCGCCGATCTGCGCCAGCTCGCCGGCAGGCTGGCCCGCCATGAGGGCGCGTTGCTCGCGCTGGCGCGGGCGATGGTGTGGTGGCACTCGCGGCACCGCTTCTGCGGCGTGTGCGGCAGCCCGACCCTCTCCGAGGAAGCCGGGCACATGCGCCGCTGCACCAACCCCGAGTGCAAGGCGATGCATTTCCCGCGCACCGACCCGGCGGTGATCATGCTGGTGACCGATGGCGAACGCGCGCTGCTCGGCCGCAACAAGAATTTCCCGCCGGGCATGTATTCGACCTTCGCCGGGTTCGTCGAGCCGGGCGAGAGCCTGGAAGACGCGGTGGCGCGCGAGGTGCGCGAGGAGACCGGGATCGAGGTCGGCCAGGTGATCTACCACTCGTCGCAGCCCTGGCCGTTCCCGGCCAACATCATGCTCGGCTTTCATGCCGAGGCGATGTCGAGCGAGATCGCTGTCGATTACGGCGAGCTCGAAGACGCCAAGTGGTTCGAGCGCGATTGGCTGTTGGCCCATGTCGACGACAACACGTTCCGCCTGCCGCGGCTCGAATTCGATCGCCCGGCGGCTGGTCGAGGACTGGCTGCACGGCCGCGCCGGGACCGGTGTCGGCTAGCGCAGGTTGACGATCGCGCCGGCCAGCGCGCCGAGCAGCAGCGTCGCCGAACTGACCATGGCGATGGCGAACCCCGGACCGCGGGTCTCCGGGTCGCGCTGGTAGGAGATCGCGTAGATCACCCGGCCGACGACCCAGACAAGCCCGATCGATCACCGCCCCATACCGGCGATACCAGCAGCACGAACAGCCATAGCGCCGGCAGGAACAGGACGATCTGCTCCAGGGTGTTCTGCTGAATGCGAAACGCCCGCTCGAATTCGGGCGGGCCGGTGACCGACGGGCGCCTTGACGTTGAAACGGCCGCGCATCCGCCCGGCATTGACGAAGGTGCCGACGTAGACGATCAGGGCCAGGATCGCGACCAGCGCGGGAAAGGCCGCCGCCATCCAAGCCTCCGTCAGTTCGCCATCTGCGAGCGCGGGCGGCGCACCAGCGGCAGCAGTAGCAGGCCGATGACGAACAGCGGAGCCAACAGCAGGATCACGTCGTTGAAGGTCAGCACCAGGGCCTCGCGCTGAACGATGCCGCCGAGCAGCTTTACGCGCGCGCGCCGTGTTGTCGCCGGTAAAATGCGGGTCGAGCCGCGCGGTCGCGGCGTCGAGGAAATGCTGTACCGCCGGGCGCGCCGGGTTGACGTCCTCGATCAGGCGGTTCCAGTGGAAATGCAGGCGATTGCTCATGATCGTGCCGATGGTCGCGAGCACGATCGCACCGCCGAGATCGCGGGTCAGATTGTAGAGGCTGGCGCCGCTTTTCAGCCTGTCGGGCGGCAGCGAGCCGAGCGAGATCATGTTGGCGGGAAGATAGCAGAACATCAGGGCAAAGCCGCGCAGCGCCTGCGGAAAGAGCAATTCCCAAAAGCCCGCTTGATTGGTCAGGCCGGCGGTGAAGTAGATCGCCACGCTGAACAGCGCCATGCCGATCGCCAACATGACCCGCAGATCGAGCCTTCGCGCGATCTGGGCGGTGAACGGCGAGGTGGCCATCTGCGCCAGCCCGGTGACGACGACGGTCTCGCCGATCTGGAAGGCGCTGAAGCCGCGCACCTGCGCGAGAAACAGCGGGATCAGAGTAGGTGGCGCCGTACAGCCCGGTGCCGATCACAAAGGTATAGAACGCGCCCAGCGCGAAGTTTCGGTTGACGAAGGTGCGCAGGTCGACGATCGGCTGGCGGAACACCAGCACCCGCCAGAAGAAGAATACGCCGGCGACCGCCGAGGCGGCCGCGGCGGTGAAGATCGTGTTGTCCGATAGCCAGTCCCAGCGCGGCCCTTCCTCGAGCACGTATTCGAGGCAGCCGAGGAAGATCGCCATCAGCACGAGCCCGGCGAAATCGAAATTGCGCAGCAGCGAGAGTTCGGGGCGGTCGATGTCGATTGTCAGCCAGACGACGATCGCGACGGAAATTCCCGGCACGATATTGACGAGGAACAGCCAGTGCCAGGAGAGCGTGTCAGTGAGGAAGCCGCCGACTGTGGGCCCAAGGGTCGATGACAGGTTGAGGATCAGCGAGATCAGCACCATCAACGAGGCCAGTTGCTTCCCGTGGAACTTCGTGTAGACGACCGGGAACACGGTGGGCGAGATGGCGCCGCCGCAGAAGCCTTGGATGGCGCGGTAAAAGATCATCTGGTCGAGGCTGGTGGCGGTGGCGCACAGCGCGCTCGCCGCGGTGAAGCCGAGCGCCGCGCAGCAGAACACCACACGCGTCGACACCATCCGCGACAGCGTTCCGGACATCGGCACCATCACCACGTCGGCGATCAGATAGGCGGTCTGCACCCAGCTGATTTCATCGGAGCTGGCGGACAACCCGCCCTGGATCTGGAGCAGCGAGCTGGTGACGATCTGAACATCCATGATCGCCATGAACTGGCCGACAACCATCGCCAACACGCCGATCCAGTCGCGCAGGGTCGGCGGCGGGATCGTGCCGGCCCTGGGCGGAAGCCGGCGCCGCAGCCGGCGGCTTCGGCGCGGCAGGGCGGCGGACGCGGGCCGCGGACGCGCCGCAATGGCGAAGCCAGCGTCCAGGTCACTTGCCGTCCGGCGGGGTTCCGGCCCGTGCCGTGCCGACGATGGCGCCGTCGGCCACCGCATCGCCGGGCGCGCGGGTGTCGACCGACACCGTCACCGAGAGACCGGGCCGCAGCAGCGCGGCGAGCGGGTTGTCCGCCGGCAGCGCGATGCGCACTGGCACGCGCTGGACGATTTTGGTGAAATTGCCGGTGGCGTTGTCGGGCGGCAGCAGCGAGAACTCGGCGCCGCTGCCGGGGGCAAAGCTGTCGACGCGGCCGACGAGGGTCTGATCGGGATAGGCGTCGACCAAAACCTCGGCTGGCTGCCCCGGCCGCATCAGGGTCAGCTGGGTTTCCTTGAAATTGGCGGTGACGTAGACCTGCGGCAGCGGCACCAGCGACAAGAGCTGGGTTCCCGGCTTGACGTACTGTCCGACCTGGCCGGCCCGATTGCCGGCGACACCGGCGACCGGCGCGCGGATCACCGTATTGTCGAGGTCGTTCTGGGCGAGCCGCAGGGTGGCGCGCGCCTGCGCCCGCCGTGCTTCTTCCTCGTGCTTTTGCGCTATTAAGACGGCGAGCTGCTGCTTCTCGGCCTCCAGCGCAGCCTTGGCCTTCAACAGGTTTGCCGCCGCCTTGGAGGCGTCCGCTACGGCTGTTTCGTAGCGCTGCTTGGTCGCAACCTCGCTGGTGACCAGCGAAACGTAGCGCTGCTTGTCGAGGTTGGCGCGATCGAGCTCGGCCTGCGCGGCTTCGACCTCGGCGGCGGCCTGGTCGATCATCGCCTGCTGGAATTCCTGCCGGGTGTCAAACGTCTGGACCGTTGCTTCGGTGGTCCGCACCGCCGCCGCGGCTTGCGCGACCTTGGCGGCGAAATCGCTGTCGTCGATGACGAACAGGATCTGGCCGGCTGTGACATGCTCGTTGTCTTGGACGCGCACGTCCTTGATGTAGCCCTCGATCTTCGGGCTGATCAGCGAGATGTCGCTCTGGATATAGGCGTCGTCGGTCGATTGCTGGTAGCGCCAGACCCGCCACCAATTCCAGCCGCCATAGAGCGCCGCCACGAGAACGAGCGGCAGCAACACCAGAATGAGACGCTTGCGCATGATCCGGAAAGACGCTTCCACCCAACTAGACTGAACGGTTCAGTTCAGTATTGCGCGAAAGATGTAAGGGCGGTTAAATCCTGTCAAGCAATGAGCGCGCCCGACAGGAACATAGCTGCCGCGCCGACGCCGACGGAGAAGGCGGAAAGCATCCTTGCCGCGGCGCAACGGACGTTTCTCGCGAGTGGGTTCGGCGCCGCGAGCATGGACGCGATCGCCCGCGAGGCGGGAGCCTCCAAGGCGACGGTGTACGCCTATTTCGCCAGTAAGGAGGAATTGTTCGGCGCGGTCGTCGCGCGCGAAAGCGAGCGCTATGCCGAAGGCTTTACCGCCGGCGAGCTCGACCCCGCCGATGTCGAGGGCTCGTTGCGGGTCATTGCCGACCGGTTTTTGCGGCTGCTGCTGTCGCCGGACGTGATCGCGATCAATCGCATCATCATCGGCGAGGTGGCGCGCTTTCCGGTGCTGGCGGAGGTGTTCTGGCAGGCTGGACCGGAGCGGGTGCGGGTGCAGCTCGAAAACTTCCTCAATCGAGCCGCCGAGACCGGTGCACTTCAATTCCCCGATCTGCGTTTAGCGGCAGGGCAGTTCGCTTCGCTGGTGCGCGGCGAAATCCATTTGCGGGCCTTGCTGGGGCTCGGCGCCGACGAGGCGGCCCTGGCCGACGCGGCCGAAAGCGCGATCGCGACATTCCTCAGGGCATTCGGAGCGAAGCGCTAGGCTGCAGCGCGGTCTGGCTGTGCTAAGTTCCCGGGCGATGACCGTCGCCCGCGACAATCTCGACGCGCTCACCGGGTTGCGCTTTGTCGCGGCGCTCACGATCGCGCTTGGGCATACCGAGGCGCTGTGGCTCGAGATCACCGGCATCGGGATGCCGCTGTTCTTCACGCTGAGCGGCTTCATCATCCATTACGTCTACGCCGATGTGTTCGCGGGTTCGTGGCGCGGCGCGACCCGCGAGTTCGCCGCCGCCCGCTTTTCGCGCATCTACCCGTTGTATTTTGTCCTGCTGGTGTTCTCGCTGACGCACGGCCCGATGCGGCCGGCGCTGATGAACGCCGAGGGATTACCGGTGCTGGCGTCGTACTTCCTCGCCTGCTGGACCTGGTGGCCGATCACGCTGAACGGCGAGTTGCTGCTGGAGTGGTATTTCCACATCTCCTGGTCGGTCTCGACCGAGATTTTCTTTTATGTCGCCTATGCGCTGGTGTTTTACCGGCTGGCCCGGCTCAACAGCCTGCGCGGCTGCTTGATCGCGCTGGTCGGGTTTTGCGTCGGCGCATATGCGCTGTTCTATGTGCTGTTCCTGACCCGCGACCTGTGGGAAGGCTTCGTGCTCCAGCATTTCCCGTACTTCACGCCGCGCACCGTCAACTTCAACGGCTCGTTCTACCGCTGGCTCCTCTACGTCTCGCCGTATTCGCGCATCTTCGAGTTCATCGGCGGCGTGCTGACCTGCCAGCTTTACCGCCTGGTGCGCGCTCGGCCCGAGTTGCGGGCGCGCATCCCGAGCGGCTCGCTCGCGGTCATCGCTGTCGCCCTCATCGTGGTGCTGTTCTCGGCCTTTCGCTATTTGGGCGTGCACAATCCGTGGTTGGCGGCAGGCAATTATTCGTTCGGCGCCTACCTCGTCAGCCTGCACATGAATTTCCTTCTGGCGGCGCCCTGCTATCTCCTGATCTTCTCGCTGGCGCTGGGCGGTTCGGCGATCGGCGCGGCGTTGTCGTCGCGAGTGTGCGGCCTGCTTGGGGATGTCAGCTATTCGACCTACCTGTCGCACCCGCTAGCCGAGCGCATTCTTCTCCATGCCGGTCTGGTGGTGACCGCGTGGTGGGCGCATCTGCTGGTGATCATGGCGATCATCTACGCGATGTCCTGGGTACTGTATTCGGTCGTCGAAGTGCCGGCGAAGCGCGGCTTGCGGCAGCTCTTGACCCCGCGCCGCTTGGCGGTCGCGGCGCCCAGCGGCGGCGGCTGAAACGATGCCGGACGGGCAGATCGGCCGGGCGTTGCGCCGGTTCGAGGACGACCGGTTTCTTCGCGGCAACGGCCGCTTTGTCGACGATATCGACGTTCTCGGCCAGCTCCATGCCATCGTCGTTCGCTCGCCGCACGGCCATGCCGCGATCGGCGGCATCGACACGTCGGCGGCACGTGCGCTGCCCGGGGTTCATGGCGTCTTCACCGCCGCCGATCTCGCGGCGGACAAGGTCGGCCCGTTGCCATGCATCGCCCAGGTCGCGACGGTCGGCCCGCTGATCGTGCCGCCGCGCTTCGCGCTCGCCGGCGCGCGGGTGCGCCATGTCGGCGATCCCGGTGGCGTTCGTCGTCGCCGACACGCGCGAGATTGCGCGCGACGCGGCGGAGCTTGTCGCGGTCGACTACCGGATGCTGCCGGCGGTGGTCGACGCGCCCGGCGGCGTTGCGCGGCGACGCTCCACAATTGTGGGACGAGGCGCCGGGCAACCTCGCTTTCCGCTTCGAGAAGGGCGACAGGGCGGCGGTCGACCGCGGCGATGGCGGTGGCCCCGCACGTCGTCGAGATCGAGCTGCGTCAACAACCGGCTCGTCGTCGCCCCGATCGAACCACGCGCCGCAATCGGGTGCTACGACGCGGCGGCTGACAGCCTCGACTCTGCTGCTGACCGGGATGGGCGTGCACAGCCTGCGCAATCAGCTCGCCGATGCGGTCTTTCACGTGCCGCGCGAGCGTATCCGGGTCAGCGCGCCCGATGTCGGCGGCGGGTTCGGGGTCAAGAATTTCCTCTACCCCGAATGGGTGCTGGTGCTGTGGGCGGCGCGGCGGCTGGGCCGGCCGGTGCGCTGGGTCGCCGAGCGCGGCGAGGAGTTTCTGTCCTCCGCGCAAGGACGCGACAACCACACCAGGGGCCGGCTGGCGCTCGACGCAACCGGCAAGTTCCTGGCGCTGGAAGCGGAGACGGTGGCCAATCTCGGCGCTTATGTGTCGACCAACGGGCCTGGCAGCTCGACCAACTCGCCCTCGACCGCGCTCGGTGGCGTCTACGCCATTCCGGCGATGTTCATGAGCGTGCGCGGCGTCTTCACCAACACGGTGCCGATCGACGCCTATCGCGGCGCCGGCAAGCCCGAGGCGAATTATCTGACCGAGCGGCTGGTCGAGCTGGCCGCGCGGCGGCTCGGCCTCGATCCGGCCGAGCTGCGCCGGCGTAACGTCATTCGCGATCTTCCCTATCGCGGCGCGCTCGGCATGACGATCGACGGCGGCAAATTCGCCGCCAATCTCGACGCGGCGGTGCGACGGGCCGGAGCGAAGCGGGCGCGCGGCGATGGGAAGCTGCGCGGGCTCGGCATCGCCTGCTTTCTGGAGACCGCGCGGGGAACACCGAACGAGGGCGCGGAGATACGCTTCGAGAATGACCGAACAGTGTCATTGCTGCTCGGCACGCAGTCGAACGGGCAGGGGCACGAGACCAGCTATCCGCAGATCGCCGCCGATCTGCTCGGCCTGCCGATCGAGTGCTTTCGCTTCGTCCAGGCCGACACCGGCGAGATTCCGCGCGGCAACGGCCATGGCGGCGCCCGCTCGATGCATCAGGGCGGGTTCGCGCTGTTCAACGCGGCGCAAGCCGTGCTGGCGAAGGGACGCGCCGTCGCCGCCGGGCTGCTGCAGGCCGAGCCGGCCGAGCTCGTGTTTGCCGAGGGGCGGTTCAGCGTACCGGGCAGCGGGCGCGGCATCGATCTGCTCGACGTGGCGCGCGCCGCCGCCGACCCGGCGAACCGTCCGGGCAATTGGCCGGGAAGCAGCATGGCCAATGGTCTGGACACCCTGGTGTGGAACGAATGCGACGTCTTCACCTTCCCGTCGGGGACGCACGCCGCCGAGGTGACGATCGACCCGGAAACCGGGGCGGTGACCTTGGAGCGTTACCTCGCGGTCGACGATTACGGAAGGGTGATCAACCCGCTGCTGACCAAGGGGCAGGTGCAGGGCGGGGTGACGCAGGGGATCGGCCAGGCGCTCCTCGAGCACACGGTTTACGACCCCGAATTCCGGCGCAGCTGCTGAGCGGATCGCTGCTCGATTACGCGCTGCCGCGGGCCGACGATCTGCCGATGCTCGACATCACCCTCGACGGGGTGCCGACTGCGGCCAACCCGCTCGGGGTCAAGGGTTCGGGCCAGGCCGGCGCCATCGCCGCGCCGCAGACGATCATCTGCGCGATCCTCGACGCGCTGGCGCCGCTCGGCGTCGAGCATATCGACATGCCGGCGACCCCGGAGCGGGTGTGGCGGGCGATCAGGGACGCGCCGCGATCTCCCTGAGCCTAGCGAGGCACGCCGCACGATCGGCGGCGAAGTCCCCGTCTTCCCACCAGCGCCTGACTTCGGCGAGTAGCCGGCCGGTTTGCGGCCCCGGCGGTATGGCGAGCGCGGCGACGTCGGCGCCGCGCAGCGGAAAGCGCGGGATGGGCCAGGCGGCGGCGAATTCGAGCAGTTCCTCAAGGCGCGGTCGGGCGATCCGGCCTTCAGCCGCCGCGAGCCGCGCGAGGTCGGAATAGCGTTCGGGGCCGAGACGGTAAAGCGCCAGTCGCTGAGCCTTCGGATCGCCATCGGGATCGAGCGGCCAGGGTTTGGCCAGCCCCGCCAGCCGATCGCGCTCGACCTTTGACAGCCGCAGCCGCTCGGCCATGGCCCACGCGCCGTCTGCGTCCACATCGATCAGCGCGGCGAGGCGCAGGAGCGAGTCGCCGCTGAGCGGGATGAGATTCTCGAGCCGAACCAGTTGTGTCGCCTCGGGGAGGATCACGGCGAGGACGCCGTCGTCGCGCATCATCGTCAGCACGCGGACCGGGTCGGGTCCGGCGAGCAGGCGGGAGAGCTCGCGCCACACGCGCTCGGCCGAGAGGGTGGGCAACCGGGCGACGGCGGCGCGGCAGGCGGCGCGTGCACCGGCATCGCCATCGCCGCTGCCGAAGCGCGCCTCGAAGCGGTAGTAGCGCAGGATGCGCAGCACGTCCTCGGCGATGCGCGTCGCCGCGTCGCCGACAAAGCGCACGCGCCGCGCCGCGAGGTCGGCCTCGCCGCCGACAGGATCGAAAATGGTGCCATCCGGCGCCAGGTAGATGGCGTTGATGGTAAAGTCGCGCCGGGCCGCGTCCTCTTCCCAATCGGCGTCGAAGGCGACCTTGGCATGGCGGCCGTAGGTCTCAACGTCGCGGCGCAAGGTGGTGATCTCGAAATGACGCGGCGGGATCACCGCGGTGACGGTTCCATGCGCGACGCCGGTCGGGATCGCTTTGATTTTCGCCTTTTTGAGGGCCGCCATCACCGCGTCGGGCCGCGCCGGCGTGGCAAGATCGATATCGCCGATCTCCTGCCGTAGGAGCGTATCGCGAACGCAGCCCCCGACAAACCGGGCCTCGATGCCGGCAGCGCTCAGCGCCGCCAGCAGACGCCGCACCGCGGGCTCGGTGAGCCAGGGCGGCTCGATCCTCGTCACGGCTTCGCCGGCTCGATGTGGGCGGGCACAATCTGCCCGTTCTCGACGTGCGGCGGCACGTAAACGCCCTGACTACTGGTGCCGAAATGCACGGTCACGACGAAGAGGACGAGCGCGGTGAGCGCGACGCCGGTCACCCCGAGCCAAACCCAAGGCAGCGCTCGCCACGATATGGCGCCGCCGCTTTGCGACCGCCGCACCGCCCATAGCCATGCCAGATACAGCACGGTCGGCAGCACCAATGGCAAAAAAAGCGTCAGCAGCTCGCGCGGCATCGCGGCGTCACTGGTTCAGCACTTCGGCGAGGTTGACCAGCATCCCCGCGGTGGCACCCCAGATATTGCGGCCCTCATAAGGGAGCACAAAGAAGATCCGGGTGCGTCCGGCCGACTCGCGCTCGGTGCGGTTGTGGTTGCGCCTGTCGAGGATATAGGAGAGCGGCACCTCGAACGCCTCGGCGACCTCGTAGGGATCGATCGTCAGCGGATAGGGCGGGGCGACGATGCCGACGATTGGCGTGATCTCGAACCCGGTGCCGGTGACGTAGGTATCGAGCCGCCCGATCACCGAGACGTGGCGGCGCGGCAAACCGACTTCTTCCTCGGTCTCGCGCAGCGCGGCGGCGACGGCGTCCTCGTCCTCCTCTTCGATCCGTCCGCCGGGAAATGCGATCTGCCCGGCATGGGCGGAGAGATGGGCGGTGCGCTGGGTGAGGAGCACGGACCAGCCGTCGCGGTAATCGATCAGCGGCACCAGCACCGCGGCCGGCCGCAAGGCGGCGCTGGGCGGCGTCTCGCCGGGGTTGAGATCATGGTCGCCGCGCGTCGCCTCGCGCGCCTCGGCGGCCTCGATGGGGTCGCCGCTGCCGCCGAAGCCGCGCCGCCCTGGCCGCCGCCGCGCCAACCGGTCGATCAACTCTTCGCGAGCGAGGACGCGCATGCCTACTCGTCTTCCGGGTCGCCGAGATCGAAAAACATGCCGCCGCTCCACACGCCGAACGGACCGCCGCCCTCGCCGCGCTCGGCATCGGCGATATCGACCAATTCGTAAAATACCGGACGGTTGAGTCTCGCTTCGAGCCCCGGCCGGATCAAGATATAGGGGGCTGGCTCGCCGTTTGCAGCGGTGTCGACGCGCAGCGGATGGTCGGGCCCCGCCGCCACAATCTCGTCGAGATTGGTGCGGAAGCTAAGGCAACGCTTGGGGCCTTCGCCTTCGCTCGTCAGCTCGACGGCGACGAACGGCGCGTCCTCGACGGTGACGCGGCCGCGCTCGACCGGGGTGACGAGCGAATAGGTGCCATCATCCTCGCGCCGCAGAACCGAGGCGAAGAGCTTGACGAGGCGGGGACGGGCGATCGGGGAGCCGCGGTAGAACCAGGTGCCGTCGCGGGCGATCCGCATCTCGAGATCGCCGTGATCGATGACGGGGCGATTTTGCCGCGGAGACTTTTGGCCGCTGTCGCGGTCTCTCGCCGGGGAAGTGCCGGAGGCGGTATTATCCATTAGTGTCGGCGCTCACCGGCATCGCAAAGAGGTTGTAAGAGCTTGGCAACGACATCACGCATAACACCCCCTCCGGGGGACCTTGTCGCCGAAGTCGAGGCGCTTGGCGAGCGGCTTAAGCTCGTCCGCGAGCGGATCGGCGAGGTCATTTTCGGTCAGCGCGAAGTGGTCGAGCAAGCCTTGATCACACTGCTTTCGGGTGGTCACGCGCTGCTGATCGGCGTTCCGGGCCTGGCCAAGACGCGGCTGGTCGAGACGCTCGGCACCATCCTCGGGGTCGATGACAAGCGCATCCAGTGCACCCCCGATCTGATGCCGGCCGATATCCTCGGCTCCGAGGTGCTGGAGGAAAGCGACAGCGGGCGGCGCTCGTTCCGCTTTATTCCCGGCCCGGTGTTCTGTCAGCTCTTGATGGCCGACGAGATCAACCGCGCCAGCCCGCGCACCCAGTCGGCGCTGTTGCAGGCGATGCAGGAAGGCCGGGTTTCGATCGCCGGGCAATACCACCCGCTGCCGCGCCCGTTCCATGTGCTGGCGACGCAGAACCCCCTCGAGCAGGAAGGCACCTATCCGCTCCCCGAGGCGCAACTCGACCGCTTCCTGCTGCAGATCGACGTCGATTACCCCGACGCTGAATCCGAGCGCCGGGTGCTGATCGCGACCACCGGCACCGCGCGACGCGGCGCCGCGTCCGGCGATGACCGCCGACGAGCTGATCGCGGCGCAACGGCTCGTGCGCCAGGTGCCGGTCGGCGAGAGTGTGGTTGAGGCGATCCTCCAGATGGTGCGGTCTGGCCGCCCGGAGGAGGGGGCCGACGGGCCGCGCCGCTTTGTCGCCTGGGGGCCGGGTCCGCGCGCCGGCCAGGCGCTGATGCTGGCGTGCCGGGCACGGGCGTTGCTCGACGGCCGTTACGCCCCGTCGGTCGACGATGTGCTGGCGCTAGCGCCGCCGGTGCTGCGGCACCGCATGGCGGTCAGCTTCGCCGGCCGCGCCGAGGGCGTCGGCGTCACCCAGGTCATCGAGCAGATGATGGCGCCGTTCAGGTGATCTCGCTCCGCGCGCCCAGCGTCGGACCGCTTGCCGCGCCGCGCGCGCCGCCGCTCTCGTTGCGCGACCGCGCCGAGCAGGTGGCGGCGACGCTGCCGCCGCTGCTCGTCGCCGCCGAACGCATCGCCACGACGGTCGCTCAGGGGGTGCACGGGCGCCGCCGGGTCGGTCAGGGCGAGACGTTCTGGCAGTTCCGCCAATATCAGCCGGGTGACGCCGCCGGCCGCATCGACTGGCGCGAAAGCGCCAAGTCGCAACGCATCTATGTGCGAGAGACCGAATGGGAGGCGGCGCAGAGCGTTTGGCTGTGGCGCGATCGGTCGGCGTCGATGGATTACAGCTCGGCGGCCGACATCGTCGGCGGCGACTGGCCGACAAAACGCGCCCGCGCCGAGCTGATCCTGGTCGCGCTGGCCTGCCTGCTGGTGCGCGGCGGCGAGCGGCTGAGCCTGTTGGGCAGCGGCATGGTGCCGGTGAGCGGCCGCATCGCGCTGAGCCGGCTGGTCGATCTCATCGAGCGGGACAGTCCGCAAACCCTGTCTGTCCGGTCCGGGCTGCCTGCGATCGAACCGCTGCCGCGCGCCGGGCAATTGGTGCTGGTCGGCGATTTTCTCGGACCGCTGGACGCGACAAACCGGGTGGTTGCCGGGTTTGCCGGCGCCGGGCTCAACGGTCACCTCCTGCAGATTGTCGATCCGGCCGAGGAAGACCTGCCGTTCAGCGGCCGAGTCCGCTTCGAAGGGATCGAGGAGCGCGAGGATTTGGTCATCAGCCGGGTCGAGGGCGTGCGCGAGGCCTATGCCGACCGGTTTCAGCGCCATCGCGAGGGGCTCCAGGCGATCGCCCGCGCGGCCGGCTGGAGCTTTGGCACGCACCGCACCGACCGGCCGCCACATCTGGCGCTCTTGGCGCTGCACGCGGCGTTGGCACCGGACCGGCGGCAAGCGCGGTGACGCGGTGAACGCTCGGGCGCCCGGCTGATGCTGTCGCTCGGATCGCTGGCGTTTGCCTCGCCGTGGTTGCTGAGCGCGCTCGTCGCACTGCCGATCATCTGGTGGCTGCTGCGGGTGACGCCGCCGGCGCCGCGGCGCGTGCGCTTTCCGGCAATCCGCCTGTTGCTGGGCCTGACGCCACGCGAGGAAACGCCGGCCCGCACACCGCTCTGGCTGATCGTCCTGCGCACGATCCTCGCCGCGCTGATCATCGTCGGGCTGGCCCATCCGCTGGTCAATCCGCAGACGCCGCTCGCCGGCAGCGGGCCATTGATCCTCGTCATCGACGACGGCTGGGCCGCGGCGCATGACTGGCAGGCGCGGCAGGCGGCGGCGCGGAACCTCCTGGCGGAAGCCGCGCGTGAGGATCGCCAGATCGTGCTCGTCACCACCACGCCGCCGGTGTCGGACCAGCCGTTGCCGCCGCTCGCGCCGATGCGCGCGGTCGATGCGCGCGCCGCGGTCGCGGCAATGGTCCCAAAGCCGTGGCCCGACGACCGCAAGACGACCGTTGCGCGGCTCGAGGCGCTGCCGTTGTCGGCGGGCACCAGCGCCGTCTGGATCAGCGACGAGGTCGATGACGGCAGCGCCGGCGCGCTCGCCGCCGCGCTGACGGAGCGGGGGGAGCTGCGCTATCTGACGGCGGCCCAGGCCGATGCGCCGCGCCTCATCGCCTCGTCCGGCGGCCCCGCCGAGCGCGCGCAGAAGGATCTGACCGTCGCGGTCAACTCGCTGCCGGCGCCGGCGCCGCGGCAGGTCTGGGTGCGGGCGAGCGCGGAGGACGGCGCGCTGCTCGCCCGCGAAGGGGCGACGATCGAGCCGGACGCCGCCAGCGCCGTCATCCCGCTGCCGATGCCGAGCGAATTGCGCAACCGGGTCGCGCGCATCGATATCGAGGGCGAGCAATCGGCGGGCGGCACGCTGCTGGTCGACGAGCGCTGGCGCCGCCGGCCGGTCGGCATCGCCGGGAAACGCCAACTTCTCCGGCCAGCCCCTGCTCAGCGGCACCTATTATCTCGAACGCGCCCTCGAACCGTTCACCGAGATCCGGCGTGGGCCGGCCGACGAGTTGCTGAAGCGCGAACTGGCGGTGCTCGTCTACGCCGATTCAGGGCCCGATTCGGAGGCGGAACAGCAGGAAGTGCGCCAATGGGTCGAGGCGGGCGGCCTCTTGCTGCGTTTCGCCGGCCCACATCTGGCCGAGCAAGACGACGGTTTGCTGCCGGTGCGGCTGCGCCGCGGCGGGCGGACGATCGGCGGCGCGCTCTCGTGGGAGCAGCCGGCCAAGCTGGCGCCGTTCGACGCGACGAGCCCGTTCGCCGGGCTGACGATCCCTCCCGACGTCACGGTGTCGCGTCAGGTGCTGGCCGAGCCGGACATCGATCTCGCTGGCAAGACCTGGGCGCGGCTCGCCGACGGCACGCCGCTCGTCACCGCGGCGCAGCAGGGCAAGGGCTGGATCGTCCTTGTCCACACCACGGCCAATGCGGATTGGTCGAACCTCGCTCTGTCGGGGCTCTTCGTCGAGATGCTGCGGCGCATCGTGGCGACCAGCGAGGGTGTCACGGCAACGAGTGACGCCGATCTGCCGCCGCTGGAAACCCTCGACGGGTTCGGGCGGCTGCAGCGCGCGGCGCCGAGCGCGAAGCCGATCTCGGGCAAGGATATCGGCGCCGCCGTCCCGTCGCCGAGCCATCCGCCGGGCTTTTACGGCACGACCGATGCGCGCCGCGCGTTGAACCTGTCGCCGGGGGTTGGCGGTTTGAAGCCGATTGACGATCTCCCCACGGGCATCGTGCGCGAAGGCTTCGGCACGAACGCCGAGTTCGATATCCGTCCGTCCCTGCTGGTGGCGGCACTGCTGCTGGCGCTCGCGGACCTGCTGATCTCCTATGGTCTGCGCGGTTTGCTGCGGTGGCGGGCGGCGCGGGGTGTCGCTGCGGTTGTCGCGCTGTTGCTGGCGGGGACGGGAGCAGCTCGCGCGGACGACGCCTTTGTCATCCGCGCGACGTCGGAGCTGCACCTCGCTTACGTGCAGACCGGCAACACCGAGGTCGACGCGGAGAGCCAGGACGGCTTGACCGGCCTCAACCAGATCCTCGCCCAACGCACCGCGGTCGAGGCGGCGGCACCGATGGCGGTCAATATCGAGAGCGACGAGCTGATCTTCTTCCCGCTGCTTTACTGGCCGGTGACCGCCGATCAGGCCACGCCGTCGGCGCAGGCGGTCGAGCGCATCAACCGCTATCTCGCCACCGGCGGCACGATTCTCTTCGATACGCGCGATTCCGGGAGCCGGGTTCCGGGCGTCTACGGCAGCGCCGCCGAGTCGGCGGCGCTGCTGAAGAAACTGGTCGGCGGCGTCAAAATCCCGCCGCTGGCGCCGATGCCCCCCGATCACGTGCTGACCAAATCGTTCTACCTGCTGCACGAGTTTCCCGGCCGATGGAACAGCGGGCAGGTCTGGGTCGAGCCCGCCGAGGACCGGGTCAATGACGGGGTGTCGACCGTCATCGTCGGCGGCAACGACTGGGCCGGAGCCTGGGCGATCGACAAAAGTGGCCAGCCGGAGTTCGCCGTGGTGCCCGGCGGCGAGCGGCAGCGCGAGATGGCGCTGCGTTTCGGCGTCAACCTGGTGATGTACGTCCTGACCGGCAACTACAAGAGCGATCAGGTTCACGTGCCGGCAATTCTCGAGCGGCTCGGCCAATGAGCGCCAGCGCTTACACGATCGCGTTTTCGCCGTTTATTCCGTGGTGGGCGGTCGCGGCCTTGGGCGCCGCCGCGCTGCTGATCCTGGCGCTCGGTCTGTGGCGGCGGGCGCGGGGCCTGGCGTGGCGCGGACTGGCGGTTGCGATCCTGTTCGCCATCCTGATCAATCCGGCGCTCGTCGAGGAAAAACGCACACCGCAGCGCGACACCGCCGTCATCGTCGTCGACGATTCGCCGAGCCAGCGGATCGGCGACCGCGCCGCCGCCAGCGAAGCCGCGTTGAAGGCGCTGACCGACCGGCTTGCCGCAGTGCCCGATCTCGACGTACGCGTCATCCGGGCCGGCGCGCCGTCTCCCGGCGGCGGCGACGAGGGCACCCGCCTCTTCGCGGCGCTGAACCGGGCGCTGTCCGACGTGCCCCGCCAACGCCTGGCCGGCGTGGTGATGATCACCGACGGCCAGGTCCACGACGTTCCCACCGGCGATCTAAAGGCCGCCGCAGCGCAACTGGGCGCGCCACTTCATGTGCTGCTTTCGGGGCATCCCAACGAGCGCGACCGCCGGCTCGTGGTCAAGGAAGCGCCGAGCTTCGGTCTCGTCGGCAAGGACGTGCCGATGACCATTCGCGTCGAGGATCTGCCCGATTCAAAGGATGCGGGCGAGGCCGTCGCGAAGCTGACCTGGCGCAAGGATGGCGGCCCGCCGCATGAGATCGTGGTGCCGGTCGGACAGGACGTGCCGCTGACCCTGCCGATCGATCACGGCGGTCCCAATGTCGTCGAGCTCGAGGTCGAGCCCGGGCCGCAGGAGCTGACCCTGGTGAACAATCGCGCCGCCGTGGTCGTCAACGGCGTGCGCGACCGGTTGCGGGTGCTGTTGGTCTCGGGCGAGCCGCATGCCGGCGAACGGGTGTGGCGCAATATCCTCAAATCCGACCCGTCGGTCGATCTCGTCCATTTCACCATCTTGCGGCCGCCGGAAAAGCAAGACGGCACGCCGATCAAGGAATTGTCGCTCATCGCGTTTCCCACTCGCGAGCTGTTCGACGCCAAGCTCAACGAGTTCGATCTCATCATCTTCGACCGCTACAGCCGGCGAGGCGTGATCCCGCAGGCCTATATCCAGAATGTCGTCAACTACGTCAAAAAAGGCGGGGCCTTCCTCGAGGCGACCGATCCCAGCTTCGGCACGCCGATGAGCCTCTTCCGCACGCCCCTCGGAGAGATCTTGCCGACCGAGCCGACCGGTAATGTCGACGAGGAAGGGTTCAAGCCGGAGCTGAGCGCCGAAGGGTGGCGCCATCCGGTAACCGCCGATCTTCCCGAGGCCGGCCAGCCTGGCGGGACGCCCGGCTGGGGCCGCTGGTTCCGCCAGGTCGAGGCGCATGTCCATCACGGCACGACCCTGATGACCGGCGCCCACGACCAGCCGCTGTTGGTGCTGGACCGCATTGGCCAGGGCCGAGTCGCCCAGCTCTTGTCGGATCAGATGTGGCTCTGGGCGCGTGGCTTCGAAGGCGGCGGTCCGCAAGCGGAGTTGCTGCGCCGGCTTGCCTATTGGCTGATGAAGGAGCCCGACCTCGAGGAAAATGACCTGCGCGCGGCGATCGAGGGCGATCGGCTCATCGTCACCCGCCAGTCGCTCGAACCGGACGACAAGCCGGTGACGGTGACCGCGCCCGACGGCACGACCTCGACTTTGACGCTGACCCCGGAGCATGGCGGGCGCAGCACCGGCACGCTCGTGGTCAATCAAATGGGACTCTACCGGGTCACCGACGGCACGCCGCACCGCGCTCGCCGCGGCGGGGCCGCTGAACCCGGTCGAGTTCGCCGACGTCCGCGCCACCCCGGAAAAGCTGGCGCCGCTGTCGGCGGCGACCGGCGGTGGTGTCTTGTGGATCGCCAACGGGATGCCGGATGTGCGCCGGGTCGCGGCTGGGCGGTCGACCGCCGGCAGCAACTGGATCGGGTTCCGGGAGAACGCCGATTATGTCGTCGCCGGCTTTAGCGAGATGCCTCTCTTGCCAGGCGTCGCCGCACTGTTGCTCGCGGTCGGCATGCTGATCGCCGCGTGGCGCCGCGAGGGGCGCTGACGCGCTGGCGATGCTGAGGCAGATCCTCGCCCCGATCCACCCCGACGGGTGGAAGTTCGTCGCGATCGCGGCGGCGGCGACGCTGGTTCTGTTTCTGCTGTGGCACCCGGCCGGCTGGGTCGCGCTGGTCCTCACCTTGTGGATCGCCTATTTCTTCCGCGACCCGTGGCGGGTGACGCCGACCCGCCCGGGGCTCGTCATCAGTCCGGCCGACGGGATCGTCGTCTCGCTGGCGCCGATACCGCCAGCGCCGGAGCTGGGGATGGGCGATACGCCGACAACGCGGATCGGCATTTTTCTCAACCTCTTCGACGTCCACGTCGCGCGCGCGCCGGTGGCGGGGCGGATCGCCGGCCGGACCTATATTCCCGGCCGCTTCATCAACGCCAGCCTCGACAAGGCCAGCGAGCACAACGAGCGGCTGGCGTTTCGGGTCGCGCCGCAAGTCGGCGCCGAAATCGGCTGCGTGCTGATCGCCGGCCTGGTCGCGCGGCGCATCGTCTGCCCGCTCGGCGACGGCCAGTCGGTCGCCGCCGGCGAGCGGATCGGCATCATTCGCTTCGGCTCGCGGGTCGATATCTACCTGCCGAGCGAATACGTGCCGCTGGTGGCGCTCGGCCAG
The DNA here is from genome assembly GCA_963773625.1 of uncultured Alphaproteobacteria bacterium. GTDB lineage: Bacteria > Pseudomonadota > Alphaproteobacteria > ATCC43930 > CGMCC-115725 > DATARH01. The sequence continues at coordinate 133,725 of CAVZCJ010000003.1, forward strand.
CGGATGGTCGCCGGCGAGACGGTGCTCGCCGACCGCGAGGCCAGCGAGCCGGCGCGGCAGGGCTACAGCCACTAGTTCCCGCCGAAGGGGCAGCGGCGCAGAGGCACCGCCGCACGCGATGAGCGCGATTGTGGTAGACTGGCGCCAGTAAGGAGACCCCGACGATGCGCTCGCGCAAAATGCGGGTGCGCCGCCCGCAAATGCGAGGCATGCGGGTGCGGCGCATCCAGGAGCTGTCCTTCAACCGGCTGGTGCCGAACGTGCTGACCATGCTGGCGCTGTGCGCCGGCATGACCGCGATCCGCTTCGCGCTCAACGGCAATTTCCAGGCGGCGGTTTACGCGATCATTGTCGCCGGCATTCTCGACGGGCTCGACGGCCGCATCGCGCGGTTGCTGAAGGTGACCTCCAGCTTTGGCGCCGAGCTCGACAGCCTCTCCGATTTCATCAGCTTCGGCGTGGCGCCGGCGGTGGTGCTTTATCTGTGGACGATGTCGGCGCTGCACAGCGTCGGCTGGGCGATCGTGCTGTTCTACGCGGTGTGCTGCGCGCTGCGCCTGGCGCGGTTCAACACCCAGCTCAACGCCGAGCCCGCGCCGCACATGGCCGGGTATTTCACCGGCGTCCCGGCGCCGGCGGGAGCGGGCCTGGCGCTGATGCCGATGTTCGTCAGCTTCGCGAGCAGCGATTGGATTACCCGGTCGCCCTATCTGAACGCGCTGTGGATCGCCGGGACCGCGGCGCTGATGATCAGCACCATTCCCACTTTTTCGCTGAAGAAATTCAGCATCCCGCACCGCTTTGTCGTGCCGACGCTGCTCGCCATCGGTTTATTGGCGGCGTTCGCGACGACGGCGCCATGGCCGACGCTCACTCTGATCGGGGTGCTCTATCTCGGCTCGATCCCGCTGACGATTCGCGCTGCGGCCGGGCTGCGCCGCCGCGCCGCCCGGACCGAAAAGACCGGGACCGCGGAGGCCCCGGCCGTGCTCGCCATAGCCCCGGCGCCGCCTGCCGTCGGCGAGCCTGCGCCGCCGCCCAACGAATGGCGGCATTGAGGCCGGATCGCCATCGCCTTAGTCTGGCCCGACAGTCAGCGGGAAGGCGATCATGCTCAGTTTCAACCTGAAGGCCGAAGAGAAGTTCGATCCCAAGCACCATGTCGAGAAGATCCTCGGCACGGCGGCCGAGGGCGATGTCACGGTGGCGTGCTGGGAGCCGGGGCAGACCAGCCCCTATCACTGCCATCCGAACGCGGTCGAGCTTTATTTCTGCTTCGAGGGCGGCGGCACGATGAAGACGCCGACCGAAACCGTCGAGGTGAAGCCGGGGTGCTTTGTCGTCCACCCGCGCGGCGAGTTGCACGAATGGCAAACCGGGCCGCAGCGCACGCTGCTGTTCCGGGTGCGCTACGGCGAGGAATTCTCGGGCCGCACCAAGGAATGGCCGAGCAACCCCGAGTGGCAGCCGCGGCCGCAGGACATCGAGTATTTCAAGACGAGGTGAACCCATGACCGATCGCCCCGACGGGTCGGACCAGGCAGCCGACCACGATGTGCCGATCCCCTACCGAGAGCGGATCAGCACCTATTACCAGACCCTCGGCTATGGCGCGCCGTATCGCTGGGCGCATTTCGCCGAGGTGCCGTTCGCGCCGCTGAAAAAGCCGCTGGCGCAAAGCCGCATCGGGCTGATCACGACCGCCGCGCCGTATCAGCCGGGCAAGGGCGACCAGGGGCCGGGCGCGCCCTATAACGGCGGCGCCAAGTTCTACCGGGTCTATTCCGGCGATACCGCGGTCGACCACGATCTGCGCATCTCGCATATCGGCTACGACCGGGTGCACACCACCGCGACCGACAGCAACACCTGGTTTCCGCTGCCGCTGCTGCGCGAGGTCGCCAAGATCGGGGCGGATCGGCGAGCTGGCGCCGCGCTTTCACGGCGCGCCGACCAATCGCAGCCAGCGCGTGACGCTGGAACAGGATTGCCCGGAGCTGCTCGCCGCGCCTCGTCGAAGACAGAGTGGACGCCGCCCTCCTCGTCGCGGTTTGACCCGTGTGTCACCAGACCGTGAGTCTGGCCGCACGCTACCTCGAAGAGAACGGCATCCCGACGGTCGTGATGGGCTGCGCCAAGGACATCGTCGAATATGCCGGCGTCCCGCGCTTCCTGTTCAGCGACTTCCCGCTCGGCAACCCGGCGGGCGGCCGCACGACCCGGAGTCGCAGGCGTTTACGCTTGGAACTGGCGCTTGCGGGTCCTGGAAACCGCGCCGGGGCCGCGAACCACGATGCAGAACCCGCTGCGCTGGAGCGACAACCCGGACTGGAAGCTGGACTTCTCCAATGTCGCGCGCCTGTCGCCCGAGGAGATCGCCCGCCGCCGCGCCGAATTCGACCGCGAGAAGGAGAAGGCCCGCGCCATTCGCGACAAGTCGGCGGCGGAGTAGCAGGCTGCTGCGGTCGGGTGCGTCCTTCGAGGCCTTGCTTCGCAAGGCACCTCAGGATGAGGTAGACCTGCGATGGCATCGAGAATGCTCCTCATCCTGAGGAAGCCGCGTAGCGGCTGTCTCGAAGGACGCACAATGCTGATCCAGCTGCATGAGTGGCTCACATGACCAAACCCTTCGCCGGCATTCGCATCCTCGATTTCACCCGCTATGTCGCGGGGCCGTTCGGCACCTATCAGCTGGCGCTGCTCGGCGCCGACGTCATCAAGATCGAGCCGAAGGCCGGCGACGACATGCGCCACTCGCAGCTGTCGAAGGAATGGGCGGCGAAGGGGCTCGGGCCCTCGTTCATGGGCATCAACTCGAACAAGCGCAGCCTGACCCTCGACCTGCAAAAGCCGAAGGCGGTCGAGATCGTCAAGCGCCTGGTCGAAAGACGCCGACGTGGTGTGGGAGAATTTCCGCCCCGGGCATCATGGAGCGGTTCGGGCTCGGCTACGAGGCGCTGAAGGCGATCAACCCGCGCCTCATTTACTGCGCCGTCTCGGGGTTCGGGCAGAACGGGCCGGAGCGCGGCACCGCCGCGTTCGACGGCAAGCTGCAGGCGATGAGCGGGATCATGTCGATCACCGGGCACGAGGACAAAGGCCCCACCCGCGCCGGCTTCGCGCTGTGCGACACGATCGGCGCGATGACCGCGGCCTTCGCCGTCGCCAGCGCGCTCTACCAGCGCACCGTCACCGGCACGGGGCAGTTCGTCGACGTGTCGATGCTCGACGCGGCGCTGTCGTTTCTGTCCGGGCCAGGTCGCCGAATACACGCGTCGCCGGCCATATCCACCGCCAATTCGGCAATCTGTCGAGCACCGGCAAGGTCACCGGCAACCGCTTCAAGGCCGGCGAGGGCGATCTGATGCTGGCGGTGATGACCGAGCGGCAATTCGCCAATCTGATGAAGGGGCTGGGGCGCGAGGACGCGCTCGCCGACCCGCGCTTCGCCGATTGGCCGATCGCGCAAGGCGAACGAGCCGGCATTGCGCGCGATCATCGAGGACGCGCTGGCCAGCGACAGCGCCAAGAACTGGGAGACAGCGGCTGACCGCGATGGACGTGCCGTGCGCCGGCATCTGGTCGATTTCCGAGATCGTCCACCATCCGCAGCTCGCGCATCGCGACGTGCTGCAGAAGGTGCAATCGCGACGAGGGCGAACTGACCCTGGTCGGCTCGGGGTTCCGCCTGGCGCACGGCGGCGGCGGCATCGACCGGCCGCCGCCCAAGATCGGCGAGCACAACGCCGAAATCCTCGCCGAGGCGGGCTACGACGCGGCCGAGATCGCCGCGTTCGCGGCCGAGGGCGTGGTCTAGCGGCTATCCCAGCAGCTTCTGCAGCCGCGTCACCATCGTGTCGGAGGTGTCGTCCGGCGTGAAGGTCGCGGTAAATCGGCCTTGCGGATCGATGATGTAGATCAGCGCGCCGTGGTCCATGTCGTACGCCGTCCTTGGTCGGATGCTTGGCGTAATAGACCTTGTAGTCCTGCGCCGCCTGCTTGACCTGGTCGGCCGTGCCGGTCAGCGCCGGTGATCGGCCCGCCGAAGCTCTCGATATAGGATTTGAGAACCGCGGGCGTGTCGCGGTCGGGATCGACGCTGATAAAGACGATGCCGACCTCGCTTTTCTTGGCGCCGAGCTGATCGAGCGCCAGCGACAGGTCGTTGAGCGCGGTCGGGCAGACGTCAGGGCAATGGGTGTAGCCGAAGAACACCAGATGCCACTTACCCTTGAGGTCGGCATCGGTGAACGGCTTGCCGTTCTGGTCGACCAGGCTGAACTTGCCGCCAATGGCGCCGGCGAGCGGGTTGCCGTTCCCGCTATCGCGAAAGGCGACGCCGATCAGCACGCCGGCCACCAGCACCAAGACGCCGGCGAAGGCCGTCGCGAGCAGCACAAAGCGGGGCGACCGCCTGGGATTTGGGTTGTGAGCGTGCCATGGCGGTCTCAATGATGCATCGGCATGTCCATGCCGGGCATAGCGGCACCGGGACCCATCGAGCCAACCTTCTGAACCGCGACCGTCACCTGTTGCGTGCCGGCCTTGTCGAAGGTCAGGGTCAGCGGGAAACTCTGCCCCTCTTTGAGCGGCTGCGCGAGGCCCGTCAGCATGATGTGGTACCCGCCCGGCTTTAGCATAACCGCCTTGCCGGCTGGCAGGTCGATGCCGTCGACCTGGCGCATCTTCATCACCCCGTTGTCCATCGTCATGGTGTGCAGTTGCGCCTCTTTGGCCGCCGGGGTCGAGGCGCCGGTGAGGCGGTCGCCCGCGGGCGACATGATCGTCACGTAAGCGGCCGCCGTTTGCGCTCCGCCCGGCGTCGCGCGGGCCCAGGCGTCGGTGATCTGAACCCCGGTTCCCTGCGCCAAGGCGCCGCCGGCATTCGCCAGCAAAAGCACCAGGACCGCGCCAAGCGCGGCAAGGTTTAGTCGCATCGAAAATCTCCGTAGGCGGATCTCCTACGAAGATATCGGCAATGCCGGACCACTCTACTCCAGCAGCAGAGCCTCGACCTCCTCGATTAAATGCCGCAGGTGAAACGGCTTGGCCAATACGCGCGGCGGCCGGTCGGTAAACCCATCCTCGCGCATCGCCACCGCGGCAAAGCCGGTGATGAACATGACCCGGATACCGGGCTGGCGCTCGGCCGACCTTGCGGGCCAGCTCGATGCCGTCGAGACCCGGCATCACCACGTCGGCGAGCAGCAGGTCGAAGTCGGTGTCCCGCGCGAGCGCCAGCGCGGCGAGGCCGTCGCCGACCGAATCGACCGCGTGCCCCGCCCGCTGCAGACCGCGGGTCAGAAAGAGGCGCAGGTGATCGTCGTCTTCGGCGAGGAGGATGCGGGCCATATCAGCGGGTTCGTCAGCGTAAAAGCCGAGGGAGCGGGTCGAGCATCTAGCACGAGATCGACGCGGGGCAAAGCAGGCGGGGCGGCCTGTCGCGGCCGATGCGTCGGCCTGACCGCCGCGGCACGCCGCGTGCAACGCAGACGTTTCCTCCGGCAAAGATCATGATTTAATCTCGCGGATATGGATGGTTCGGCGATCATCGCGACCCCGGCCCTCGCGCCGCTCGATCTGCGGCGTCCCGGCGCGCGCGTCCTGCCGCTGGTCGTCGCATCGCCGCATAGCGGCTCGGATTATCCGCCGGAGTTCGTCGCCGCCTCGCGGCTCGATCCGCAAACGCTGCGCCGCTCCGAAGACGCCTTCGTCGACGAGATTTTCGCCGCCGCCCCGTCGCTCGGCGCGCCGCTGCTCGCCGCGCGGTTTCCCCGCGCCTACCTCGACGTCAACCGCGAGGCGTGGGAGCTCGACCCGGCGATGTTCGCCGACGCGCTCCCCGATTACGTCAATGCCCGCTCGCCGCGCGTGCGCATGGGGCTCGGCACCATCGCCCGCGTGGTGGCGAGCGGCGAGGAGATCTACAGCGGGAAATTGTCCTTCGCGGATGCGAAGGAGCGGGTCGATTCGCTCTACCGGCCGTATCACGCGGCGCTGGCCCGGCTGGTCGAGGAGACCGCATCGCAATTCGGCTTCTGCCTTGTCGTCGATTGCCATTCAATGCCGTCGGGAGCGAGCGGCGTCGGCCGCGATTGCGGCCGATATCGTGCTCGGCGATTGCCACGGGGCATCCTGCGCGCCGCAGCTGGTCGGAGGCCGCGCGCTGCTATCTGAGCCGGCGCGGCTTCGCCGTGGCGCTGAACGCGCCCTATGCGGGCGGGTTCACCACCGGCCATTACGGTCGCCCGCGCCAGCGGCTGCCACGCTCTACAAATTGAAATAAATCGCGCGATCTATATGGACGAGCACAGCTATCGCCGCCGTGCCGGCTTCAACGAGCTGAGGGAGGCGATGGCGGGGCTGATCGGCTGGCTCGGCAGCGCCGCGCGGGAGCACCTGGCGCAGTCCCGCTGAACCGCGCGCGCCATTTGGCCGTTGGCAGCGGCGGATCGTGCCGTTGTACTGCCGAGCGCGAAAAAAACGGGCCGTGCTGGTGCACGGCCCGAGTTCAGGGAGGAAACGCCTAGAAGACGTGCGGTAAGGACCGTCGGACGACGATCGATACCGCAGTGCACAAATTAATGTGCGGTGCGCCAATGTCAACCCCTATCGGCTTAAGCTGGCGCCGTATACAAGCACTTCGTCGTGGATAACTCGGTGGACGAGAGCACGGATTGTCTATGTGCGGCGCACAAGGATAATTGCGAAGCGCGGGGCGTGCGATGAGCCGGCTCGCAAGCGCTAACTCCTTGGCTTGTCGGGGATATTGGCGCCACGAATGCTCGCTTTGGCCTGGTCGAGCCGGACGGCTCGCTGCTGCATTCGAGCGTCTTGGCGGACGCCGATTACGCCGGTCTCGGCGAGGCGATCGAGGCCTATCTTGCCGGGCGCGGCGGATTGCCACGCCCCCGGCAGGCGGCGATCGCGGTGGCCTCGCCCATCACCGGCGACGCGGTGCGGATGACCAATCACCCCTGGGCATTCTCGATTTCAGCGCTGCGCACCGAGCTCGGCTTCGAGCGGCTCGAGGTGATCAACGATTTCACCGCGCAGGCGCTGGCGCTGCCGCATCTGGGGCCGGACGACAAGGCCGCGGTCGGCGGCGGCGCGGCGCAGCCGGGCACGCCGATCGGCGTGCTCGGGCCGGGCTCCGGCCTCGGCGTTTCGGGGCTGATCCCGGCCGGGCGGCGCTGGATCCCGCTTTCCGGCGAAGGCGGCCACGCGACGATGGCGCCGGTGACCGAGCGCGAAAGCGCCGTGCTCGCTTCGATGCGGCGGCATTTCGACCATGTTTCCGCCGAGCGGGTGCTGTCCGGGCCGGGCCTCGTCAACCTCTACAATGCGTTGGCCGAAGTCGACGGCGTGCGGGCCGCGCAGTACACCGCGGCGCAGATCACCGATGCCGCGAGCGAGAACGAAGACCCGCGATGCGGCGAGGCGACCGAGATGTTCTGCGCGATGCTCGGCACGATGGCGGGCAATCTGGCGCTGACCCTGGGGGCGAAGGGCGGGGTCTATATCGGCGGCGGCATCGTGCCCCGGCTCGGCGAGCGCTTCGCCACATCGCAATTCCGCGAGCGGTTCGAGGCAAAGGGCCGCTTTCGCGACTATCTCGCGCCGATCCCGACCTTTGTCGTGACCCACAAACTCCCCGCCTTCCTCGGCTGCGCCGCGAAATTGCGCGAGGACTAGCGCGGCGCGGCGGCGCGGCGCAGGCGGTCGTTGATCGCGCGGCCGAGACCGCGTTCGGGGATCGGCATCACCGCGATGCCGGTGAATTCCGGCGCGGTCTAGCCGGCGCAGCATGGCGAAGAGATTGGCGGCGGCCTCGGCGAGATCGCCGGTGGGCGACAGGTTCAGCACTTCGGCAAAGCCCGAGGGCTTCGCCGGGGCCGAAGGCGAGCAGCGCCTCGCCCGGCCGCGCCCCGTCCGCATCGATCCGCAGCGGCAGGCGCGGCGCGTAATGGCTGGCGAGCTGGCCGGGCGAACGCGGCGCCGAGGGATCGGGACTGCGGTGCTCGATGGCGCCGAGCATGCGCTTCCAACTGCTCTCCAGCGTGACGCCGCCGGGGCGCAGCAGCGCCGGGCGCGCGCCGCTCATGTCGAGCACCGTCGACTCGAGCCCACCTGGCAGGCCCCGCCGTCGAGGATCAATGCGACGCGGCTGCCGAGTTCGGCGGCGACATGCTCGGCGGTGGTCGGGCTGACGCGACCCGAGCGATTGGCCGAGGGAGCCGCCAGCGGCAGCCCGACCTCGCGCAACAGCGCCGTGCGACCGGGTGCGCCGGCACGCGCACCGCCACGGTGTCGAGCCCGGCGCAGGCCAAGCAGCGAGATGCCGCTGCCCTCGCGCCGCCGCAGCACCAGGGTCAAGCGGGCCCGGCCAGAAATGCCGGGCCGCGTCGCGTGCCCGTGCGTCGAATTCGGCGATGGTCTCGGCGGCCGCCAGGTCCAGCACATGGATGATCAGCGGGTTGAAGCGCGGCCGCCCCTTCGCCGCGAAAATGGCGGCCATCGCGCGATCGCTGGTGGCGTCGCCGCCGAGCCCGTAAACCGTCTCGGTCGGGAACACGACCAGCTTTCCGACGCGCAGCAACTCGGCGGCGCGGTGGATCGCCTCTGGCGACGCCGGTACGATCCTTGCGTTCATCAAGTTAGGGTGTCGGTATGGCGGCGCAATCGCAAGGGCGGGACACATGGCGGCCCGGGTCATCACCATCGCGCAGCAAAAAGGCGGCGCCGGCAAGACCACGCTCGCGGCGCAACTCGCGGTGACGTGGTCAGGGCAGGGGCGGCGGTTGGCGCTGCTCGACATCGACCCGCAGGCGAGCCTTGCCGCCTGGGTTGAACTGCGCCGCGAGCGCGTCGGCGATCTCGGCTTCGACTTTGACGCCCTGTCGGGCTGGCGCGCCGCGGAATGGATCGAGCGGCATGCCCGCGACGCCGATTTCGTCGTGGTCGATAGCCCGCCGCACGCCGAGCTCGAAGCCAAGATAGCGGTGCGGGCGGCTGGATTGGTGGTCGTGCCGCTGCAACCCTCGCCGCTCGATCTGTGGTCGACCGCCACCACCCTCAAACTGGCGCGCGACGAGAACCGGCCGATCCTGGCGGTGCTCAACCGCGTGCCGGCGCGCTCCAGCCTGATCGACGCGGTGACCGGTAAGCTCGCCGGCGACGGGGTGCCGGTGGCTGCGGCTCGCCTCGGCAGCCGCGTCGCCTTCGCCCAAGCGATGGCGCAGGGGCGCGGGGTCAGCGAGAGCGCGCCGTCGAGCCTCGCCGCGGCCGAGATCGCCGCGCTCGCCGCCGAAATCGCCCAAGTCTAGCGCCGCACCGCGCGTTCCGCTTAAATCGGCGCGGGGAAACGCTGGCGGAAGCACATGATCGACAAATTCGTCCGTTCGGTCGCCGAGGCGATGGCGGGCATCAAGGACGGCTCGACAATCATCGTCGCCGGGTTCGCGCAGGTCGGCGAGCCGCGCGCGCTGGTCGACGGGCTGATCGAGCAGGGCGCGAAGGAGCTTACCGTCGTCCACAACACCGCCGGGCGCGGGCGCGAGGGCGTGGCGCGGCTAATCGGCGAGGGCCGGGTGCGCAAGATCATCTGCAGCTTCGCGCGCAGCCGCGGCTCGGTGCTGTTCGAGGAAGTCTACGCGCGCGGCGACATCGAGCTGGAGATCGTGCCGCAGGGCACGCTCGCCGAGCGCATCCGCGCGGGCGGCGCCGGCATCCCGGCGTTCTTCACCCCGACCGGCGGCGGAACCTTGATCGCCAAGGGCAAGGAGACGCGGATCATCAACGGCCGTGAATGCGTGCTGGAGCAGGCGATCCGCGGCGACGTCGCGCTGGTCGAGGCGTGGCGCGCCGACCGCTGGGGCAACCTCGTCTATCGCGACGCCGGGCGAAACTTCAATCCCGTGGCCGCCGCGGCCGGCGACCTCACCATCGTGCAGACCCAGAACGTCGCCGAGCTCGGCGAGCTGACGCCGGAGACGATCGTCACGCCAGGCGTGTATGTGAACCGCATCGTCCACGTGCCGTCCGGCGACCCGCCGGTGGTGATTTCCTAAAGGAGGCGGGCGATGGCGAACTGGAAACCCTGGACGCGCGAGGAGCTGGCGGCGAAGGCCGCCCGCGACATCCCGGAGGGCTGGTCGGTCAATCTCGGGATCGGCATTCCGACGCTGATCGGCAACTACATTCCGCCCGACCGCGAGGTAATCCTCCATTCCGAAAACGGCATCGTCGGCATGGGGCCGGCGCCAGCGCCGGAGAAGCTCAACCCATGGCTCGTCAACGCCAGCCGCCAGCACGTGACGCTCGTCACCGGCGCCAGCTACATGAACCACGCCGACAGTTTCGGGATGGTGCGCGGCGGGCATCTCGATTTGTGCGTGCTCGGCGGGTTCCAGGTGGCCGAGAACGGCGATCTCGCCAACTGGTCGCGCTCGGCGAACGACCGCGCCCCGGCGATCGGCGGCGCGATGGACCTCGCGGTCGGCGCCAAGCGCATCTGGGTGGTCATGGAGCACACCACCAAGGATGGCGAAAAGCGCATCCTCCGCCGCTGCACCTATCCGCTGACCGCGACCGCCTGCGTCAAGCGGGTCTACACCGACCTCGCGGTCATCGACGTGACCGAGAAGGGCTTTGTCGTCATCGACATGGTGCCGGGCATGACGCTCGGTGACCTCCAGGCGCTCGGCGACGCGCCGCTGCATCAGGCTTGAGGCAGGAAACAATGAAGTTCGATCACGAAGCCGATTTCATCGTTGTCGGCGCCGGCTCGGCCGGGTGCGTGCTGGCCAACCGGCTGACCGCCGATCCGCAGACGCAGGTGCTGCTGCTCGAAGCCGGCGGCAAGGACACCAACGCCTGGATCCACATCCCGGCCGGGTTCTACCGCAACATCTTCAACCCGCAGATCACCTGGGTCTACGAGACCGAGCCGCTTGGAGGCGCTGGGCGGCCGGCGGATGCAATGGCCGCGCGGCAAGGTGCTGGGCGGCTCGTCGTCGATCAACGGCCTCATCTACATCCGCGGCCAGAAACAGGATTTCGACCATTGGCGGCAGCTCGGCAATGCCGGCTGGTCGTATGACGACGTGCTGCCCTATTTCCGCCGCGCCGAGGGCCAGGAGCGCGGCGTCGGACGATTTCCATGGCGGCGAGGGGCCGCTCGCGGTCACCGACATGCGCGCCGGCCACGAGCTGCACGACGCGTTTATCGCCGCCTGTCAGGAGGCCGGCTACAAGTTCAACCCCGATTTCAACGGCGCCGAGCAGGAAGGCGTCGGCACTTACCAACTCACCGTGCGCGGGCGTCGGCGCGCCAGCACCGCGGTCGACCTATCTGCGTCCGGCGATGAAGCGGCCCAACCTCACGGTGGAGACCCGCGCGCTGGCGCAGCGCGTGATCTTCGATGGCAAGCGCGCGGTCGGCCTCGAATACCGGCAGGACGGCGTGGTGCGCCGCGCCCGCGCAAGGCGCGAGGTGCTGCTCGCCGGCGGCTCGCTGCAATCGCCGCAGCTGCTGCAGCTGTCCGGGGTCGGCCCGGCGGCGCTGCTCAAGGAGCACGGCATCGACGTCGTCCACGAACTGCCCGGGGTCGGCGAGAACCTGCAGGACCATCTCGGCTGCCGGGTCATCTACAAGGTCAAGAAGGCCAACACGATCAACGAGATCTCGCGCTCCTGGGTGCGCCAGGGCTGGGCCGGGTTCCAGTACCTGACCGCCGGTCGCGGCCCGCTGATGATGGGCGCCGCGCCGATCGGCCTGTTCGCCCGCGCCCGGCCGACTTCCGCCTCGCCCGATTGCCAGTACCAGTTCCTCGCCGGCAGCCTCGACGCGCCGGGCAAGCCGATGCACCCGTTCCCGGCCTGCTCGCTGGTCTGCATCCCGTGCCGGCCGGAGAGCCGCGGGTGGTTGCGCATCAAGTCGCCCGACCCGGCGGTGTTCCCGGCGATGCAGCCCAACTACCTGATGACGCAAAACGACAAGGACACGATGATCGCCGGGCTGCGGCTCGCGCGTTCGATCTTCCAGACCCCGACGATGCAGCGCATCACCACCGAGGAATTCTGGCCCGGCGCCGGCAAGGACAGCGACGCGGACTGGCTCGAGCACGTCAAGAACACCGGCAGCACTACCTTTCACCAGACCAGCACCTGCATGATGGGGCCGGGGCCGATGTCGGTGGTCGACAACGAGCTCAAGGTACACGGGATGGAGGGGCTGCGCGTCGTCGACGCCTCGGTGATGCCGACGGTTATCTCGGGCAACACCAACGCCGCGACGATCATGATCGCCGAGAAAGCGAGCGACTTGATCCGCGCCGGGTTGAGGGCCACCGCCAAGGCGGCCTGACCGCCCAGCCTGAAGGCCCGAACGGCGCCGGTCGAGCGGCCTTCCGGGCGCTGAACGGCTCGATCACAAAATCAGCGCATTCCGATGCAACCCTGGCGCTTCTGAACGAAGCGCGCCGGATCGCGTTGTTTCTTGCGATGCCGTGCGAGGGGCTGTGATCGAGGCAGGCGATGGCGATTTTCAACCAGGTCATCTTGTGGGTGCCGCATTGGGTCATCGGGACCATCGTCATGGTGGTTCCGGCGCTGGTCGCGCTGGGGGTTTTCCGCTGGTCGTTCCGCTACCTGCTGCGGGTGGCCGGACGTTTCAGCCCGTTCATGCGGACCCTGCTCGACCGCGCGCAAGGGCCGGCGGGCGCGATGGTGGTGATCCTGGTGCTCGGCGTGGCGCTGCCCGCGGCGCAGTTTCCGGTCGATACCGCATTGACGATCGGGCATGGCTTGTTGATCGCGATGATCTTGTCGATCGGCTGGGCGGCCGCGAAGGCGATGGATATCGCGGTCGAGATCTACCTCCGCCGCTTCCGTATGGACGTCGAGGACAATCTGCTGGCGCGCAAGCACTATACGCAGGTCAACATCCTATTGCGCGCGGCGCAGACCGTGTTGGTGATCGTCACCGTCGCGGCGGGGCTGATGACGGTCGCCGCGGTACGGCAGTACGGGGTGAGCCTGTTCGCGTCGGCGGGCGCCGCCGGCATCGTTGTCGGCCTCGCCGCGCGGCCGGTTTTGAGCAACCTGCTCGCCGGCGTGCAGATCGCGATGACCCAGCCGATCCGGCTCGAGGACGCGGTGGTCATCGAGGGCGAGTGGGGCTGGATCGAGCGCATCACCAGTACCTATGTCGTCATCCGCATCTGGGATTTGCGGCGGATGATCGTGCCGCTGACCTATTTCATCGAGAAGCCGTTCGAGAACTGGACATACGAAACCGCCGCGCTGCTCGGCACGGTGATCTTGCACGCCGATTACACGGTGCCGGTCGACCGGCTGCGCGAAAAGCTCGAAGAGATCGTGCACGGCAGCAAATTGTGGGACGGCAAGGCGGTAAAGTTGCAGGTGACCGATGCCCCGGGCAACATGGTCGAATTACGCGTGCTGGTCAGCGCCCGCAATTCCGGCGAGATATGGGATTTGCGGTGTCTGGTCCGCGAGAAGCTGATCGGCTTTCTCCAAGCGGAATATCCGGGTGCGCTGCCGCGGCAGCGCACCGAAACTGCCGGCGCGGTGGAGATGCCGGCGGCGACCAAACCGAAGCGCAAGCCTGCCATCGAAACGGCGGGGTAGCGCATCGCCGCGCACCGCTTGCCGCCTCCCGAGCGAGACGACACTATGCGCCCCGCATAGCGGGAGGAAGCGGCATGCCCGAAACGAGCCAGTCGCCGTTGGCGGTCTATCAGGCGCATCTCGACAAGGGCGAACTGGCCTATCAGTGGGATAAGGCGGCAAATCGCGCGGTGTTCTACCCGCGCGTCGTCAGCCCTTATTCCGGCAGCACCGAGCTTGAATGGCGGGTCAGCAAAGGGCTCGGCACGGTCTACGCGACGACCGTGACCTATCCCGTTCCAGGGCGACGGCTACAACATCGCCCTGATCGATTGCGACGAGGGTTTCCGGATGATGGGCCGGGTCGAGGAGATCGACCCGCTGGCGGTCAAGATCGGCATGCGGGTCAAGTTCCGCGTCCACCCGGCCGAGGGCGATCAGCCGGCCTATCCGGTCTTCACCCCGGCGGGGGCTGCGGCATGAGCGAGCATCAAGCGCGGCGGCGCGGCGATCGTCGGCGCGGCGGAAAGCGATATCGGCCAGGTCGGGCCGGGGTTCAACGTCATCGATCTGATGGCGCAGGGGATCACCCGCGCGCTCGACGATTGCGGGCTTGGCCTCAAGGATGTCGACGGCCTCATCAGCTCCTGCACGCAGAGCCGCACCTCGCCGCTCAACCTCGCCGAATATCTCGGGATTTCGCCGGCCTACATCGACGGGACGATCATCGGCGGCTCGTCGTTCATGTTCCACATCCAGCACGCGATGGCGGCGCTGCAACTGGGCCTGTGCAATGTCGCGGTGATCGCCTACGGCTCGACCCAGCGCAGCATCGGCCGGCAGAACGCCAGCGTGCGCGAGATCAACCCGTACGAGACGCCGTACCGGCCGTTCCTGCCCTCGACCGCCTATGCGCTGGCGGCGTCGCGCCACATGCACGAATTCGGCACGACCCGCGAGCAGATGGCCGAGGTCGCGGTCGCGGCGCGGCAATGGGCGCTGAAGAACCCCGTCGCCTGGGAGAAGAAGCCGCTGACGGTGGAAGAGGTGCTGGCCGCGCGGATGGTCAGCTATCCGTTCACGGTGCGAGACATTTGCCTCGTGACCGACGGCGGCGGCGCGATCGTGCTGGTGAGCCCGGAGCGGGCGAAATCGCTGAAGAAGAAGCCGGTCTACGTGCTCGGCCAAGGCCAGTACATCACCCACGCCAACATCTCGTCGATGCCCGATCTTACCATCACCGGCGCGCTCGAAAGCGGCCGGCAGGCCTATGCGATGGCGGGGCTGGCGGCGAAGGATATCGACGTGCTCGAGCTCTACGACGCGTTCACGATCAACACGATCCTGTTTCTGGAAGATCTCGGCTTCTGCAAGAAGGGCGAGGGCGGGGCGTTCGTCAGCGGCGGCCGCATCGCGCCGGGCGGGTCGCTGCCGGTGAACACCAACGGCGGCGGGCTTTCATACTGCCACCCCGGGATGTACGGGTTGTTCCTCTTGATCGAGGCGGTGCGCCAGCTGCGCGGCGAATGCGGCGAGCGCCAAGTTGAGGGCGCGGAGACCGCGATCGCGCACGGCAATGGTGGCGTGCTGTCGTCGCAAAGCACCGTCATCCTCGGCACCGAGGCGACGCTGTAATTCACCACAGAGACGGTGAGGCAGTGAGGCGAGCCAGCGCCGCAGGCAAATGATCCTCTGACGAAAGATTATTGGCTTCGCCATGAGGTCATCGGCACTCGGCCGGGCTTTGAGTCGCGTATGAAGAATGCTTGTGCTATGAGCTTGCAAGGGCCCTTTCGCGGCAAGTGCCGTTGCCGTTGTTACAAGCTATTCGCCTCGACTGCGGCTACCGGATCGACTTCGTCGAGGAGAAGTGATCCTCGACTTGAAGACCGTTGAGCGTTTGATCCCGTCCACGAGGCGCAGCTCACTACTAGCTAGCGGCATGCGGACGGGTTGCTGAACTTAACTCAGCGTGAAAGACGGCATAAGACGGATGGTGCTCTGAACCATCTCATTGTCTCACCGCCTCTGTGGTGAACAATTACGGAGAAAAATGGCCGAAGGCAGCTGGTCCGCTTCGAGACCGATAACGGCATTGGCATCATCACCGTGGACAACCCGCCGGTGAACGCGCTGTCGCCGGGGGTGCCGCAGGGCATCGTCGATGCGCTCGACAAGGGCAACGCCGACCCATCGGTCAAGGCGATGGTGCTGATCGGCGCCGGGCGCAGTTTTATCGCCGGCGCCGATATCCGCCAGTTCGGCAAGGCCCAGGCCGCGCCGGCGCCGACCCGCCGCCATTACGACGTGATGGACCAGAGCCCGAAGCCGGTGGTCGCGGCGATCCACGGCTACGCGCTGGGCGGCGGGCTCGAAACCGCGCTCGCCTGCCATTACCGGGTCGCGGTGCCGAGCGCCAAGGTCGGGCTGCCCGAGGTGCTGATCGGCATCCTGCCCGGCGCCGGCGGCACCCAGCGCCTGCCGCGCCTCATCGGCCCCAAGGCGGCGCTGGAGATGATCACCTCGGGCCGCCACGTGCCGGCCGAGGAGGCGGCATAAGCTCGGCATCGTCGACGAGATCGCGCCGGAGGGTAAGCTCAAGGAAACCGCGGCATCGCCTTCGCCCGCAAGATCGCCGACAAGCGGCCGCTGCCGGTCATCCGCGAGCGCAGCGAAAAGCTCGCCGAGGGCACGCCCGAGCTGTTCGACGGCATGCGCAAGTCGATCGCCCGGCGCGCCCGCAACCAGCGCGCGCCCTATGCCTGCATCGAGGCGGTCGAGGCGGCGTGCAAACTGCCGTTCGACGAGGGCTGCGTCGCTCGAACGCAAGTTGTTCGACGAACAGGTCGGCTCGGAGGAGGCGAAGGCGCTGCGCTATGCGTTCTTCGCCGAGCGCGAGGTGGCGAAAATCCCGTTCATCCCGGCCGACACCAAATTGCGCCCGACCGACCATCCCGCGGTCGTCGGCGCCGGCACGATGGGCGGCGGCATCGCGATGTCGTTCGCCGACAACGGCTACGACGTGAAGATCACCGACGCGACGCAAGGAAGCGCTCGACCGCGGCATGGCGCGGATCAAGGCCAATTACGAGACCAGCGTCAAACGCGGCTCCCTGGCGCAAGACGAGTACGAGCGCCGCTTCGCGCGCATCCACCCGGTGCCGAGCATCGACGACCTCGGCGATTGCGACGTGGTCATCGAGGCGGTGTTCGAGCAGATCGACGTCAAGGAGGACGTGTGGAAAAAGCTCGACGCGGTGATGCCGCCGGGGGCGCTGCTCTACACCAACACCTCGGGCATCGACATCGACATCATGGCCAACGCGACCAAGCGGCCGCAGGACGTCGCCGGCACGCATTTCTTCGCGCCCGGCCAACGTC
The DNA here is from genome assembly GCA_963773625.1 of uncultured Alphaproteobacteria bacterium. GTDB lineage: Bacteria > Pseudomonadota > Alphaproteobacteria > ATCC43930 > CGMCC-115725 > DATARH01. Next base: position 150,738 of record CAVZCJ010000003.1, read on the forward strand.
ATGAAGCTGTTCGAGGTGGTAAAGGGCAGCAAGACCGCCAACGACGTGCTGGCGAGCGCGATGGTGCTGGGCCGCAAGATCGGCAAGGTGTCGGGGCTCGCCGGCAACGGCGACGGGTTCCTCGCCAACCGCAGCCGCGCGCCGTTCGGCATGGAGGTCAACCTGCTGATCGAGGAAGGCGCGCTGCCCGAGCAGATCGACAAGGTCATGGTCGATTTCGGCTATCCGATCGGCCCGCTGGCGGTGGCCGATCTGTCGGGGCTCGATATCGGCTACGATACCCGCAAGCGCCGCGCCGCGATGTACCCGAACTACCGCAAGCAGCCGATCGCCGACCGCATCGTCGAGGCCGGGCGGCTTGGGCAGAAGACCAATGCCGGCTGGTACAGATACGAGCCGGGCGACCGCACCCCGCGCCCCGACCCCGAGGTTGCGCGGATCATCAAGGAAACCGCGGCCGAACTCGGCATCCAGCAGCGCAGCGACATCACCGACGACGAAATCCTCAAGCGGCTGCTGTTCGCCTCGGTCAACGAGGCGTGCAAGATCCTCGATGAAGGCGCTGCGCTCAGGGCTAGCGACGTCGACGTGATGTGGCTGCACGGCTTCGGCTTCCCGCGCTACCGCGGCGGGCTGATGTACTGGGCCGACACGATCGGGGTGCGCGAGGTCTACAACCAGATCGCCTCATGGCATCAGCGCTACGGCGACCGCTGGCGCCCGTCCGACTATCTGCGGCGGCTGGCCGAGGCCGGTACGCCGCTGAAGGAGGCCAAGGCGCAAAAGCCGATGCCGTAGCCGATGCGGTTTCGAATCCGGCCGGGCACCGGCCTGGCCGGTTCGGGTTCACCCGCGCCGCAGAAGCGCCGCCTCGCCAGGTCGGCGGCCAATATCCTGATCCCGATCATGCTGAGCTGGCTGGGCAGCGAGGCCCTCGGCCAGTTCTGGTTTGGCGACCCGTACAACTACAGCTCCTATCGCTTCACCTATCTCAGTCCGGATGCGTTCGTCACGCTCGACAACGGTTCTTGGACGTACCGTCCCAATACGACGGTGACGGAGACCGTCGTCTACAAGAAGCCGTTCGGCGGTTATTTCGCGGAATCGACCTGCGACTATCCGATCGACGATGTCGGCTTTATCGGCAACCCAAGCCGCCGGCGGAACTACGACGTCCTTGCTCTTGGGAGATTCGTTTACCGCCGGCGAGGCCGGGTGCTCGTGGATGCCCGAATTGCGCCGGCGGGTTCCCCAATTGGCGATCTACAACGCTGGCCTCGCCGCGACCGGGGTCGAGAATTGGGCGATGTCGGAACGATACCTGCTCGATCGCGGGTTTCGCTTCGCGCATGTGGTGATGATCTTTATCGACAACGATTTCTTTCGTCCGCTGGCCGGCAGAAATGGGGAGGGCGCGGCGTGCCTGCACGACATCGCCCAATGCACGCCGCGCGACTACTCCTACCCGCTGGTTCCCGGAATTGATCTGGCCGCCGTCAGCGCCAGCCGCGTCCATACAGGGTTCCGAGACGAGGTCGATTATTGGTGGATGCGCAATCTCTGGGTTTCGCACTTTCTGATCGACAGCATCGGCCGCCGTTGGGCGGGCCGCCCCATCGCCGTCAGCGGGGCCACGCTTGCGGCGCTGCAGGCGATCGAAGCGGCCGGAGGTACGGTTCATCTGATCAAGGTCTCCACCAAGACCGAGGCGGCGCTGCGCGCCGATAGCCAGTACTCGGAAATTGTCGATCGCGTGCTCGCAGCGCGCGGCCTGACCTACGACCGCTGCCCGATACCCTATGCGGAATTCTTCTCTTACGACGCGCATCCGACGGCGCAGGGTTACGCCCGGCTCGCTGCCTGCGTCAGCCGCATCATCGGAGACTTCCCATCCGGCTGAGGGTGAGGCGATCAGCGCCAGCGGCGGCCGTCTCTCTGAACCTGCCTATCTCGCGCCGATATAGACGAGTGGGGAGAACAGGTAGGGCACATTTTGTGGCTGCACTTGGCGCAGGTAGGAAACTTGCGGCGGACTGCAGTCCCACGCGCCGTTATCGTCCTGTTGCACCTGTAACGCGTATTGCGTGTTGGAAGCGAGCGTCATGGTCTGGCTGCTCCTTGCTTGAGGCACGCAGTTCTCGACATCGAAGGCGTACTGGCCGGGGGCGAAATCACGGTAGAACGCAATGCCCTCCGCGATGGACGCGATCGGCGCGCCGTTCACATAGATCATTGGCGGATGAAACTGCTCGCCGGGCAGCAATTGGCGCAGGAACCACACCCGCGCTTGATTGGGCGCCAGCGGCGGCGCTTGATCCGGTGAGGCGGCGCCGGCCGGAATTACCGCGGCTGTAAGCGCCAGCAGAATGCCGGCGGCGACGGCTGCCGAAGGGGCGTACCGAAAGCGCGAATTCATGGCATCATCCTCCCTGCTAGAAGGTGGGAAACGGAGGGCGGCGATGAAAGTGCTCAGTAACGCACGGTTGATCGACGGCACCGGCGCGGCTCCACTCAATGACGCGACCATCGTCATCCGCGGCGACCGGATCGACAGCATCGCGACGCAAAGCCAGGCGGATTTTCCCGCCGACGCCGAAATCATCGATTGCGCCGGGATGACCGTGCTGCCCGGCCTCATCGATTGCCACGATCACATGGCGAACCACCGCTACGACCTCGCGCATCGCTGGGGCATCGACGAACCGGAAAGCACCCGGCATCTGCGCACCGCCGCGGTGCTGCGCCAGACGCTGGAGGCCGGCTACACGATGATCCGCGACGCCGGCGGGCTCGACGCCGGGTTCAAGCGGGCGATCGACGAGGGGCTCGCGGTTGGGCCGCGTCTCATGCTGTCGATCTCGATCGTCTCGCCAATCGGCGGGATCGGCGACCGCATGGCACCCTCGGGCGATTGCTGTTGCGTGCCCGGCGACCCGCTGCTGCCGAGCGGGGTGGTCGAGACCCTCGCCGACGTGCGTCCGGTGGTGCGCCGCATGGTGCGGGCCGGCGCCGATTTCATCAAATGCGCGACCACCGGCGGCGCCAGCTCGCGTCCCGGCCACGGGCCGCGCGACGGCGCCTTCAATCTCGACGAGATGCAGGCGCTGGTCGAGGAAGCGCATGCGCTCGAACGCCGGGTGATGTGCCATGCGCTGGGCGGGCGTGGCCTCGATATCGCGATCGCGGCCGGAGTCGATTCGATCGAGCACGGCTGCTACCTCGACGAGGATCCGCGCCATCTCGATCAGATGGCGGCGCGCGGCATCGTCTTCGTGCCGACGCTGCTGGTCTACGAATACCACCGCAAGTCGCCACAGCCGCATGTCCGCGAGCGGGCGCACGACCTCTACGAGCACCACATCCTGGCGATCCAGAAGGCCCTGAAGGCGGGGGTGAAGATCGTCGCCGGCACCGATGCCGGCGGCCACGGTCACCCGGCCAATGCCGGGGAACTCGTGTGCCTGGTCGAGGCGGGCCTCACGCCGATGCAGGCGATCCAGGCGGCGACGTCCTGGGCGGCCGAATGCTGCGGCAAGGAAGCCGAACTCGGCACGGTCGAGAAGGGCAAGCTCGCCGACCTCGTCGTCGTTAGCGGCGATCCGCTCGCGGATATCGGCATCCTGCGCGAGCCTGCGAACATTCGCCTCGTGCTGAAGGGTGGGGAGGCGGTTGCCCGCTCCGCGCCACTGCGCCAGAACATCGCGCTCTAGCGGCGGATCGGAGTCCGGGGTGGCGGGCATCTGGGGATATCTGCGGGCGCGAAAGCGGTTCTGGGTGCCGATCGTGGTGATGACCGTAATCTTCGGCGGCGCGATCCTTGTCAGCGCGGGCCTGGGCTTGGTGCCCTTTACCTACACGCGGCTGTAGCACGAGCGGCGTGACGAGCGGACAGGAGAAGAAGGCGCGGGGGCGGCTTTCCGCTCTCGTCACGGCGGCCCTCATCGTCCTCGCCTATCTCGCGGCGGCGGAAGCGGTGCTTCGCTTTCTGCCGGTCGCGACCGGGCTGCGCAGCGTCGCGGTCAACGACGGCGCAGCCGATCTTCCACTTCGAGCCCAACCGCGACTTCGTCTATTCGCGCGGCTGGAACCTGCGCGACGTCGTGCGCGGGCGGGTCAACAACGCCGGCTGGGTCAACGAGCAGGATTATGTCCGCGACGACAGGCTGCCGCTGATCGCGGTCATCGGCGATTCGTATATCGAGGCACAGATGGTGCCCTACGCGCAGACCTTGCAGGGCAGGCTGGCGGCGGCGCTGAAGGGCCGGGCCCGCGTCTACAGCTTCGCCGCCTCGGGTGCGCCGCTCAGCGAATTCGCGGTCTATGCCGCCTATGCGATGCGCGAATTCGGCGCCGCCGCTGTCGTGATCAACATCGCCAATTACGACTTCGCCGACAGCGATGCCGCCTACAATCGGCCGGCGGGCATGTGGGTCTATGACGGCGCCGGCGAATGGCAAGCAGCTGCGGCTTGATGCCCTACCAGCCCGGCTGGCTGCGCGAGATCGCGCGACACAGCGCGCTCGCCCGGTATTTGCTGTTGAACCTCAATCTGGACCGGCCGCTGAGCGCCGCGCACCTCATTGCCAGCCTGGCGCCGACCCGTCGGGCCTTCGCCGCCGAGCCCGACGCCGCGGCTCGGATTGCCGCCTCGGCGGCGATCATTCCGCTATTCTTTCGCGATTTCCCGCAGCCGGGTCGATCTGCCGCCGGGGCGCGTGCTGTTCGTGATGGACGGCGCGCACTACCCGCAAGCGCCGGTAGACGACTCCATCCGCCGGCTGCGGCAGGGCTTCGCTGCCGCGGCGGCGGCGAAAGGTTACGAGACGGTCGACCTCGAACCGCTGTTCCTGGCGCGCTATCGCGAGCGAGCCCGGCCCGTTCGAGATCCCGGGCGACGTGCATTGGAACGGCGAGGGGCACGCTGTCGCCGCGGAGGGGGTGCTGGCGTCGCGGCTTATTGCCGATCTGCTCGCGCAACCGCGCTGAGCGGGTCGAGCGGCGGCTGCGGGACGCGTCGCGTAGTGCGGCCGGGCGGCGAGGATCGGCCGCTCGAAATAGACGTAGAAGAGCGGTGGTGAAGCCGAAAAGGACGGTGAGGAAGAGCGCGAGCTGAACGAAACCGCCAACGCGCGGCAGCAGCGCGCCGATCAGTTCGATCAGGATGACGTGGAACAGGTAGGTCGAGTAGGACACGCGACCGAGATAGCGGCCGAGCCAGGCCAGCGCCGGGAGGCGATGGATCGCCGCCTCGGCGCGCAGCGCGCAGACGATCGCCGGCGCTGCCGAACACCGCTGCCGCGAACGGAAAAATGTGCTCGGCGGCGCGGTTGCCGGTTTCGGTAATTCGGTTGAGGACCAGATAGGCGCAGAGCGTCGCCGCCAGCAGAGCCAACGCCAGCCAGTCCAGCCCGGCAACCTGTTCAACGGCGGCTGCCGACACCTGTCGAGCGCGAGGTAGAGCAGAAATCCGTAGCCGATCGAATCGAGCCGGAAGGCGACGACACGGCGGACCGCGGCGCCCCAATCGGCGAGATCGCCGAACAGGGTGCGGAGCGACGACGATCGCGACGCAGAAGCCGATCGCGAAGACGACGGCGAAGCGCCTAGTCGCGCCGCGCCGGAAAGCCAGGCGGCGGCGAGCAGCAGCGAGGGGAAGCCAATATAGAACCACTCCTCGACCGACAGGCTCCAGGCGACCGCGAAATAGTCGGCCGTGTTGCTCTGCCGGAAGAGGTTCTGGGCGTAGACGAGATAGCGCAGGAAATCGGCGCTGCCGACTTGCCGCGACAGGATCGAGATCAGGAGCAGCGCGACCAGGTAGGGCGGGATCGTGCGCATCCAGCGGCGCACCAGGAAGACGCCGAGATGGCGCGGCCGTCCGGCGCCGAGGCAGAACAAGGATCTGCGGCGCCAGCACATAGCCGCTCAGCACGAAGAACACTTCGACCGCCAGCGCCGAGATGGTTTCTGCCGTGTCGGGGAAGGCGCCGCGATAGGCGAAGAAATGCGGCAGCGCCACCGACAGCGCGGCGAGCCCGCGCAACAGATCGAGCCCGGCGACGCGGTTGCCGTCGGCGCTTCCGGCGTGCTCCTCGGTCGTCACCTGGCGGTGCTATCGCCGCGCCTGCGCAAGACGAAGTCGCGGGCCAGCTCGGTCGCCCGGCGCGACGCATCGGAAGCCGGGTCGCGCATGACGAAGGTGTGCGGCTGGCCGTCGAATTTATGCAGCTCGATCGAGCCGCCTTTCGCCCGCCACGCCGCGACAAAGCGGTCGGCCATGTCGGGGGTGACGTTGTCGTCGCCGGTGCCCTGCAGCAGGATCGCCGGCGGCAGGCTTGCCGCCTCGCCGCTCTCGACGATCCGCTGCGGGTTGCCCTCCGCCATCTCGGCTTCGGAAGCCCAGTAGGCGTCGTGCGACTCGACGAGGCGGGTGTTGCCCTTTTCCTTGACCATGCGGTAGCGCGCGAGCGGGTCGGAGATCGGCCAGCACAGCACCAGATAGGGCAGGCTGCGCGTCCTCCGGCGGCGCCTCGGCGAGCGGCAAGCGCGGCGTAGCGCGGGTCGTTCGGCTTCAGCGCCGCCAGCAGCAATTGATGCGCGCCGCTCGAGGTCGCCGAGCCCGGCGACGAGATCACGGCGGCTGCCGAACTCGCCGGCATGCGCCTTGAGCCAGCGTATCGCGTAGTGGATGTCGGCGATCGAGGCCGGATAGCGGTGCTGCGGCGGCATGCGGAAATCGACCGCGAGCACGACGATGCCGCTTTTCGCCAGCGCCTCGTCGAGCGGCGCGTTGTTGAGCCGGTCGCCGGCGGCCCAGGCGCCGCCATGCACATCGATCAGCGCCGGAAACGGGCCGGAGCCCTGCGGGCGGTAAAGCCGCGCCAGCAGCGGGCCGCTCGGATCGCGCCGGTATTCGAGGTCGCGCACCTCGAATCGTCGTGGGTGGCGGCGATGGCGATGTCGTTCGGCATGGGACCTCCTGTCGGGCGGCAGGGTGCCGCGACAACGCTGGTTTGCCAATCGATTCAGAAGGGCTTTAGCGCCGCAGTCCGGGTGTCTGGCACGGTGCCGGCGATCTCGCTCACCAGCTTGCGGGTGATCGCGTCGGCGAATGTCTCGAAATTCTCGACCACCAGCAGGAAGGCGCCGGGCCCGCCGATCACGTTCTCCTTGTAGTAATTCGGCAGGCCGCCGGGCGGCTGGGTGTGCATGGTGAAACCAGGCCGGGTCTGGGTGTTGATGATCGCCAGTCCGTTGATTGTGACGCCCTTTGATACCACCTGATCGCGCGCCTCGGTGACCGGCGGTCCTGCGTTGTTGGTGCCGTCTCCGGAAACGTCGATGATCCGCCGCTCGGCGTTCGGCGCGGCGCTGGAGAACTGCCCGAGCGCGAAATAGAGGGCGCCGCTGATCGAGGTGCGGCTGGCGAATGCGCGCGGCGCCGCCATTATCGTCGCGCCCACCGCGGCGGCGTCCTCGCCATCGCGAACGGTGGTCCAGTCGACGACGACCTTCTGATCGAGCGTGTCCGACCATTCGACAAAGCAGATGGCGATCGCCCGGTTGGGGCCGCCGGCGATCGCCGTCAGCACCTTGGGGTCGCTGAGCGCGGCCGCATAGCCTTTGCGCTGCAGGTTGAACTCGACATCGTCGATGCTGCGCGAGACGTCGGCGGCGAGGATCAGCAGCAGATCGACGTCCTCGGCGCGCGCCGGCGCGGCCGCAGCGACGAAAGCGGCGAGCGCGGCGAGGACGAGACGCTTCACCCCGCGAGCTCCCGGCGCACGATCGCGGCGCCATCGACCATGGCCTTGAGCTTGGCCGCGGCACGCTGGCGCGGCAGGTACTTCATGCCGCAATCGGGGGCGGCGACGAGGCGTTCGGGAGCGACGAACGCGAGGCCGGCGCGCAGCCGCGCCGCCACATCCGCCGCGGTCTCGACCTCGGCGCTGCCGAGATCGAGCACGCCCAGGAGGATGGTCTTTTGCGACAGCTCGGCGAGCACGCCGAGATCGAGGTGCGGCTGCGCCGCCTCGAGCGACACCTGGCTCGCCAGCGAGTCGGCGAGCTGCGGCAGGAAGGCGTAGCCGCTCGGCTTGTTGCGCACCAGATGGCCGTAGCCGAGGCAGATATGCACGACCGTCGGCCCACCGATGCCGGCGAGCGCCCGGTTGATCGCGGCGACGCCATAGCGCGCCGCCTTGTCCGGCGCCGCGCGCACCCAAGGTTCGTCGAGCTGCACGACATCGACGCCGGTCGCCTTCAGGTCGCGCAGTTCGGCGTTGACCGCGTCGGCGTAGTCCATCGCCAGCTCGGCCTCGTCCTTGTAGAACTCGTTCTGCACCTGCTGCGCCATCGTGAACGGGCCGGGCAGCGTGATCTTGGTCGCGTGCGTCGCGTGCTTGACGAGGAACGCGGCGTCGTCGACCTCGACCCTGCCCTTGCGGCGGATCTTGCCGGTGACCCGCGCCACCGGCGTCGAGCGGCCATTGGCGCCGATCACCGAGCCGAGCCGCTCGCTGTCGATGCCCTCGAGCGCCAGCGAGAAATAGTTCGAATAGCTTTCGCGGCGCATCTCGCCGTCGCTGACGATGTCGATGCCGATCCGCTCCATCTCGCCGATCGCGAGGATCGTCGCGTCGTCCTGCGCCTCCTTGAGATGCGCTTCGGGGACGCGCCAGATCTCGTGGGCATGGACGCGCGGCACGCCGTGCTTTTCGAGCGCCGCGCGGTCGATCAGCCAGTCCGGCTGCGGATAGGAGCCGACGACGGTGGTGGGGATCAGGATGGGTCGGGTAGGTCATCGATTATCTCCGGCCGCGATATTGGTGCGGGATGCGGCGGATGTCCTGCGACCAGGTCGGGCGGCATGCCCTCGACGCCGTCGGCGCGCAGGGTCAGCGCGTCGGTAAGGCCGCCGAAGCGCTCGGTGATCGCGCCGACGATCTGGTCGTGGCGGCCGACCGCGGCGAAGAGATGGGCGACATCGTCGGGCACTTCCTTCGCCATCTCGTTCCATTTGCCCTGGCGCACCAGCGCGTTGAGCTTGAGGCCGAGGTCTTCGAGCCCGTGCACCGCGAAGACCGGGTAGTAGGCCGGGGTCGAGCCGTAGAAGGCGACGCGCTGGCGCACCCACTCGAAGCGCTCGGCGACCGCGGCGTCGTCGGGCCCGGTGGCGAGGAACCCGCCGCCCGAGATCTCGTATTGCGCGCGGGTGCGGCCGGCTTTCGCCAACCCCGCCTCGATCCGCGGCATGATCTCGTCGGTGAGGTATTTGCGGGTGCAGAACCCGTGCAGCTTGACCCCGTCGCATTCCTCGGCGGCGACCTTGAGCATCGCCGGGCCGACTGCGGCGATGGTGATCGCCGGCGGCGGGCAATCGATCTTCGGCGGGGTGAAATTCGGCGTCATCAAGGTGAAGCGGTAGTGGTGGCCCTCGTAGGCGGGCTTCTCGCCGGTCTGCCAGCAGCGCCAGATCGCGCGCAACACCTGGACGTATTCGCGCATGCGCGGCGCCGGCGGCGTCCACGGCACCGAGAAACGGCGCTCATTGTGGGCGCGCACCTGGGAGCCGAGCCCCACGACGAAGCGTCCGCCGGTCGAACCGGCGAGGTCCCAACCAACCTCGGCCACCGCCATCGGGGTGCGGGCGAAGGCGATCGCCACCGAGGTGTGCAGCTCGACCGTTTCAGTCGCGGCGCCGGCGACCGCGAGCGCGAGAAACGGCTCGTGCTGGTTCTCCATCGTCACGATGCCGTCATGGCCCTCGGCCTCGGCGGCGCGCGCCGCCGCGGGCACTTTCTTCAGATCGCCCTGAGGCACGGTAGTGAAGACGCGCATCGCCTGCTCCCGCTCGCCGCTTGCATTTCGGGATCGGGCCACAGACGCACCAGCGATGGCAACTGCTTTGGGTTATCATCGCGCGATGAACGAGATCAGCCTGTCGCGGCGGAGCGCGATGCTGGCACTGGCGTCGGCGGCGCTGTTCGGCGCCAGCACCCCGTTCGCCAAGCTGCTGATCGGCGGCGGGGTCGATCCCTGGCTATTGGCCGGGCTGCTCTATCTCGGGTCGGGGGTGGGCCTCGGCCTCGTCCATTTGACGCGGCGGCTGCTCGGGGTTGAAGCGGCGGAGGCGCCGCTGCGCCGCGCCGATCTGCCGTGGCTGGGCCTCATCGTCATGAGCGGCGGCGTGATCGGGCCGGCGCTGCTGATGGTCGGACTGGCAACGAGCTCGGCGTCCTCGGCCTCGCTGCTGCTCAATCTCGAGGGGCTGGTGACGATGGCCGTCGCCTGGCTCGTGTTCCGCGAGAATGTCGATCGCCGCCTGTTGCTCGGCGCCGCGGCGATCCTGGCGGGCGCGGTGGTGCTGTCGTGGCAGGGCGGCCCCGGGGGTTTCGGGGTGGGCGGAATGGCGATCGCCGGCGCCTGCGTCGCCTGGGGCATCGACAACAATCTGACGCGCAAGCTCAGCGGCGGCGACCCGGTGCAGATCTCCGCGATCAAGGGAGCGGTAGCGGGCGTGACGAACCTTGTCCTCGCCCTCGCCGCCGGCGCCGCCCTGCCGGGGGCCGGCGTTGTCGGCGCCGCGGCGGTGGTTGGGTTTCTGGGATACGGAGTGAGCCTGGTGCTGTTCGTCCTGGCGCTGCGCGGTCTCGGCGCGGCGCGGACCAGCGCCTATTTCTCGACCGCACCGTTTATCGGAGCGGTGTTGGCGATCCTCATGTTTGGTGAGCCGGTGACGCCGGCGCTCGTGGTAGCCGGTGCGCTGATGGCCGTCGGTCTTTATCTGCATCTCGCCGAGCGGCACGAGCATTTGCACGCGCACGATGCCATCGAGCACGAACATCGGCACGTCCACGACGAGCACCATCGGCACGCGCACGATCCGGCGATGCCGGCTGGGGAGCCGCACACCCACCGTCATCGACACTTGCCGATCGTGCACGCCCACCCGCACTATCCCGACCTGCACCACCGGCACTTGCATCGCCGGGATGGGCACGCCGCCTGAGGAGCGCACCATGATCAAGAAAGTCGCGGTCGGGATGGGGATCATGGAGTTCCCGTTTTCCGGGGCGGCCGCCTATTGGCGCTGGGTCGACATGCTGGAAGCGGGCGGGGTCAACTCGCTGTGGCAGACCGACCGGCTGGTCAGTCCGACCCCGTTTCTCGAATGCATGAGCGTGATGGCGGCGCTCGCCGGCCGCACCCGGCGGCTGAAGTTTGGGGTCAACGTGTTGTCGCTGGCGATGCGCGACGCGGTGCTGGTGGCGCGGCAATGCGCGACGATCGATTACCTGTCCGAAGGTCGGCTGTTGCCGGCGTTCGGCATCGGCAGCCCGCTCGGCCCTGAATGGACGACGCTCAACCTCGACACCAAGACCCGCGGTCGCAAGACCGATGAAGGGCTCGAGGTGATCCGCCGGCTGTGGAGCGAGGACAAGGTCGATTTCGAGGGGGTGCATTACCACCTCTCGGGCGCGCAGTGCCTGCCGAAGCCGGTGCAGCCCGACCTGCCGATGTGGATCGGCGGCTCGTCCGAGGCGGCGATAAGGCGCACCGCCAAGTTCGGCACCGGCTGGCAGGCTGGGCCGGAAACGCCGGCGCAAGCGAAGGTGGTGGTCGCGGCGATCCGCAAGGCTGCCATCGCGGAAGGCCGCCAGATCGACGACGACCATTACGGCGCCGGCATCCCCTTCCGCTTCGGGCGCGCTGACGAGCCGGGCTTGCGGCCGCTGTTTGACGCCTACCGCAAGCGCACCGGGCGCGACCCCGAGGATTATTTTGCCATCGGCGACGCCCAGCGATCACCGACAAGATCGGCGAGTTCGTCGCCGCCGGCGTCTCCAAATTCATCCTGCGGCCCGCGGCCAAGGGCGACGACGACATCATGGCGCAGACCCGCCGCCTGATCGACGAGGTGCTTGCCGCTCGTCGCCGCGCGCTGGCCGAAGCCGGCGAAACGGGCCATCGCGGCCGAATGAGCGCACCGCTTTCGGACATCCGAGCTTGCGTCTTCGACGCCTACGGCACCTTGTTCGATTTCGCCTCGGCGGCGGCGAGCTGCTCCGATGTGCTGGGCGACAAGGCGGCACGGCTGACGGCGCTGTGGCGCGATAAGCAGCTCGCCTATTCCTGGCTGCGCGCGGTGCAGGGCCGGCATGAAGATTTCTGGCGGGTCACCGGCGACGCACTCGATTTCGCGATGGAAGCGCTTGGGATTGACGATCCTGGACTGCGCGAGCGGCTGATGGGGGTGTACCTCAGACTGTCGCCGTTTCCCGAGGTGGGCGACACGCTGCGCCGCCTGTGCGCGGGCGGCATGCGGATGGCGATCCTCTCCAACGGCTCGCCGGCGATGCTGGCGCCGCTGGTCGAGAACGCGGGGATCGGCGGGTTGCTCGACGCGGTGATCTCGGTCGAGGAGGCCGGGGTCTACAAGCCGCACCCCAAGGTCTACCAGCTCGCGGTCGACCGGCTCGGCGTGCCGGCGAAGGACATCGCCTTTCTGTCGTCGAACGGCTGGGACGCTTATGCTGCCTCGGCCTTCGGGATGCGCGCGGTGTGGTGCAACCGCTACAGCCAGCCGCGCGAGCGCCTGCCCGGCGCGCCCGAGCGCGAAATCCGCTCGCTCGCTGAACTGCCGGAGTTGCTCGGTCTGTGAGCGGAATGCAAGCCGATGTCGTCGTGCTCGGCGCCGGGATGGTCGGCGTCTCGGTCGCCGCGCATCTGCAAAAACGCGGCAAGCAGGTGGTGCTGATCGACCGGCGGCAGCCGGGTGAGGAAACCTCCTACGGCAACGGCGGGCTGGTTCAGCGTGAGGCGGTGTTTCCGCACCCGTTTCCGCGCGAATTCGCCGAATTGCGGCGCATCGCGAAGAACCGCTCGGTCGATGTTCACTACCACTTGTCCGGTCTGCCGGGTTTGGCCTGGCCGCTGTTCAGCTACTGGTGGAACTCGGCGACGCGGCGCTATGCCGAGATCGCGGCGCAGTGGAGCACGCTGATCGCGACCTGCACCGCCGAGCACAAGGTGCTCGCCGAAGAGGCCGGATCGATCGAGCTGCTGCGGCCGGTGGGTTTTCTGCGCGCCTTCAACGACGCGGCGACAATGGATGCCGAACTCGTCAAGGCCGAGCGGGCGCGGGCATTTGGGGTCAACTCCGCCGCGCTCGACCGCACCGCGCTTGGCGCGATGGAGCCGCACCTCGACGGCGGCTTCATCGGCGGGTTGCACTGGACCGACCCCTACGCGGTCAACGATCCGCACGCCCTGACGATGAGCTATTTCGCGCTGTTCGAGCGCCTCGGCGGGCATTTCGCCCTCGGCGACGCCACGACACTGGAACATAGCGGCGCAGGCTGGCGCGTGACCGCGGCTGATGGTTCGACGGTGGAGGCTGGCGAAGTGGTGATTGCGCTCGGCATTTGGTCGAGCGATGTGACCAAGCGCTTTGGTTACAAGCCACCGCTGTTCGGCAAGCGCGGGTATCACCTTCACTTCGCCCCCAAGGGGAATGCCGGGCTGACCCGTCCTGTCGCGTCGAACGGCTTTCTGCTGGCGCCGATGCGGCCGGCATCCGGCTGACCACCGGCGTCGAGTTCGCCCGCCCCGCCACACCGCCGACGCCAGTGCAGCTTACCCGAGCGTGCCCATCGCGCGCCGCATCTTCCCGCTCGGCGAGCCGGTCGAGCCGGCGGCATGGATGGGCGTCCGCCCCTGCACCCCCGACATGATGCCGATCATCGGCCCGATCCCGACCGAACCCGGCCTGTGGGGCGCGTTCGGCCACGCCCACCAGGGCTTTACGCTCGGTCCGACTACCGGGCGGCTGCTCGCCGAGATGATGACCGGCGACGCGCCGTTTGTTGATCCCGCGCCGTTCCGCGCCGAGCGGTTTTGAGTAGTGCGGACAGCAATTTATGTCACTTTTTGGCGAGTTGCCCGGCACTACCTAACGCCGTTCTCGGCCTTATGCCTTGCGAGCGCGAACCACGCGCTGAGTGAGGGGCTGCCACTAGCGTGTCGGTCGAGGGCCTCAAGCACCGGAATGGCCCGCTCGGGCACTGCATGGAGCAAATGAGCACCGGCAGAAGCCCGCACCGCTGGACTTGGATCGGTTAGCAGATCGAGCAAGGTCGCAGAATTTTCGGGAACAATCGCTTCAAGCTGTTCAAAGAGTTCATGCGCAGCGCTTGTCGCCGTTTCCGCGGTTTCATGGTCATCTAGTTCATCCTGTGCAATTGCACGCAGTTCGGCGGCGAATTTAAACGCGGCAATCAGGCTCGCGACGCGATTATCGACACCGTGTGCTATCCGCACCTCCCGCATCCAGGTTTTTAGCTCGCCGAGTGATTTGATTTTTCGTTGATAAGCCGCCTGTTCCCGCTCGACGAGCTGTCGGAGGATATCGCGCTGCGTGTTGGCGTCGTTCTTTTCATGCGCCACGATGAAGCGCTGAAGGGTCTCGTGGAGAGCCTGAAGCAACTCAACGTCAATTGCTGCGGTCTTCATCGATCGCTCCCGGTTTGACAGATTATCTAACGATCCCAAGTTTTCGCATAATCTCGACACCTTTCTCCCTCTGAACGGAGAATGGTTGCGATCTGAGCCACTCGCGGAGCGTCAACCCATCTGTCTCGGAAGTAATTGAGCCATATTCGCCATTAATCGCTTGGTGGAGCAGTGTTGGAATTCGGACAATGTTCTCTGTGTTCTGAAGCTCTCCCGCGGTGATCGCGGTCGCGTTGGGACCGCCTTGCTCGACAATATGGTGGTATTCATATCCATTACCCGCCGGGCCGAAGCGCTTATCAAGACACGCTGCTACGGGACTTCCCTTGTAGAATTCATCGTATGAAGAAAATGATTCTAAATCTGTGCCGACCCGGAGATCGTCAAGCGAATAAGGGCCGTTGGCGATAAAATCGAGCGCGACCTTTGTATCGACGTCGAGTTGACGAAATTCAGCGAACGTCACAGCGAGCTGGCCGACCATGATGACATCGGCAGCTTCGCCCAGCACAGGAATGACGTTGGCTGCCACCTCCAGCGGGAGGCTTAGCGCCTGAGACAACATCGCACGGATCGCACGCCTTAGCGCGGTGCGATTGATAGCCGTTTCGCCGGCTTCGCGGGTGCTCCCATCTTTAGGACGGAACTTGCCGCCGAGGCTGCCAGGCGTACCTGCCGGCCAGCCCGGATGAACAGGGTCATCGGGACTTGCTTTGGAAACATCTGGCGCCGAAGCCGGCAAAGGTCCCAAGACCAAAAACACCGTCGCGGCCACTCCATTCAAAACCGCAATGCCTTTGTTTTGATGTGGGATTTTCGCGAGCTCGAGCATGGCGGTCTCCGGGCCGGTAGAGAACATATAGAGAACTTTATCGGCGACGCAAGAGAGCCTAAAACTATGACGCCAGCTTTTTTATCAGCGCCATTGCGGCATGCGGGGCGCGGATTTTGGCGCCGTTGATGAAATAGACAAAGCAGTCGCGCCCGGCCTTGGCGTGCTCCTGGAATCGCTTGGCGATAGCGGTGAGAGCGTCGGGCGAATAGCCGGTCGGCTCGCTCTCCTTGCATTCGCGCAGTCGGGCGTAGACGAAATCGGCGGTGACCGCCTCGATCAGCGGCAGTTTTGGGTCCTCGACCTGGGCGATCGCGGCGCCGTGCTTCTCCATCAATTTGGCGAAGGCGGGGTGGGTGAAGCTCTCGTTGCGGACTTCGAGCACATGGCGCAGCGGGCGGTTGCCGAGGTGCTTGGGCAGCGCCTCGAGGAAGGCGGCGGTGTTGGCCTCGTCGAATTGCAGGCTCGGCATGAACTGCCAGATGATCGGCCCGAGCTTGGGGCCGAGCTCGGTCATGCCGCTGTCGAAGTAAGCGCGCCATGAACGGCGCCGCGGTCGAGAGATCGTTGCGGTAGGTGATGAAGCGCGAGCCCTTGAGCGAGAACATGAAATCGTCGGGCGCCGCGTCGTGCCAGTTGCGATAGCTCTTCGGCGTTTGCAGCCGGTAGAAGGTGCCGTTGATCTCGATCGCGGTGACGTGGCGGCTGGCATAGGCGAGCTCGTCGGCCTGCTTCACCTCCTTGGGGTAGAAGGTGCCGCGCCAAGGCGGGAACACCCAGCCGCCGATGCCGACGCGGATTTTTCCTTCGCTCATCGCCTCACCACGAAATCATCGGCCGGGCGGCGCGCCTCCCAACCCTCGCGCTGCAAGACCGGCGTATCGTCTTCGGCGGCCGGATAGCCGAGGCAGAAATAGCCGATCAGCCGCCAGGAAGGCGGCACGTCGAGGATCGCCCGCACCGCCTCGGGGTCGAGGATCGACACCCAGCCCATGCCGATCCCCTCGGCGCGCGCCGCCAGCCACAGCGTATGCACCGCGGCGACCGCCGAATACTGGACCATCTCGGGCATGGTCGAGACGGCCGAGGCCGCTGCCTTGTTCGGTGCCGGGGTCGGCGAAGACCGCGAGGTGGCACGGCGCGTCGTCGAGCCCGGCGAGCTTGAGCCGGGCGTATTGAGCGGCGCGGTCCGGGGTCTGCGCGGCGAGCGCGGCCGCGTTGCAGCGCGCGAAATCGGCGCGGATCGCGGCGCGGCGTTCCGGCGCGTCGACCAGCACAAAGCGCCAAGGCTGGCTCAAGCCCACCGATGGCGCCAGGCAAGCGGTCTCGATCAACCGCTCGACCGCGCCCGCGGGCAGGGGATCGCGGCGGAAACGGCGCACATCACGACGCCACGCCAGCAGCTCGCGGAGCCGGGCGCGGAAGCCTTCGTCGAACTGGGGAGCGCCCTGGGGAGGAGACGACATGGCTTTCCCTACGCGCCGGGGCGGCGCGGCGCAACGGCGATCCGGAGATGATGCAACCGGAGGGTGAAGTATCCGAACAAAATTGCGGCTGAGCAGGCTGACACCTCCTGTTTTTTGAAGAAAAATAACAGGAGGTTTGCCCCCGGAAAGCGGCAGAAATGCTCGCGGTTCGCCGATAGAGTGGGCGAGATAACAGGTGGCTGAAACAGGTTGCGAACAGGTGGGCGCGGGATGAGAAGTCGAAAACAGGAGGTTGTGCGGTGTGCGCGTCGTGCATCGCATCGATCGGCTGACGATCATGGGACGATAGCGAGGCTGTCACATAAATTTGGCTTTTTTAGCGACGCCGCCGGTGCAGCGGTCCGGCTGCGATTGCGCCACGCCGCCGGTGGCGCCTATGCTGACGGCGTCATATTCGGGCGGCACGAGCGCCGCGTTCATCCCAGGAGGAAGCCATGCCAGTGAAAGCAGGAGTCATTCGCGCCGGCGCGCGTCAAACCAGGCGGGGAGCCGCGGAAACCTTTACCGGCGTCGTGTTCCAGGATCCGGTGGTCGTCGCCGAGGCGCCGTCGCGCATGGGCGGATCGGTCGTCAGCTTTACGCCCGGTGCGCGGACCGCGTGGCACAGCCACCCGGTCGGGCAGACGCTCTATTGCCTGTCGGGCATCGGCCGCATCTGCTTCAAGGGCGAGAAGCCGCAGGTACTGAACCCAGGCGACGTCGTCAACATCCCGCCCGATACGCTGCATTGGCACGGCGCCTCGCCGGATCGCCTCTTCGCGCATCTGGCGCTGTCGGAAGCCGGCGAGCAGGGCCAGGGCACGTCCTGGGGCACGCACGTCACCGACGCCGAATACGCCGAGCCGGCGACGAACTAGCCGGCACATAGACGGGCAATTAGACCGGGCCGGGAGAGCCAGTCTCCCGGCCCGGTTTCGCGTCAGGCCGCTTTCAGAATCCCAAGCTGGGTCAGCGCGGTGACGCCGTCGTCGAGGCCGATTTCCTCGGCGATCCTGCCGTTCTCGACCCGCAGCACCGTGGTCCCGGTGAAGCGCATCTTGCGGCCCGAGGCCGCCGGCAGCGCGCCGGCGAGAAAATCGCCGAATGCCGGTCCGGTATGCGTGCCGCCGCCTTCCCAGCGGCCGACGACATAATCGCCCTCGGCGATCAGGTCGGCCGCACCCCAGAAGTTGAGGTCGGGGAAGGCCTCGCGGAACCCCATCATGAAGCTCCGAACGTCCTCGCGGCCGCGGCGCGGCGCATGCAGCGAATATTGCAAAAGCATGTTCGGCGCGGCGAGCTCGTCAATGATCCCGGGGTTCCAGGGATTGGCCCAGAAGCCCTCGAACCAGCGGCCGACAATGGCCTTGTTTTCGGTTTCGCGCGACATGTGATCGACCCTCTCAATGTGGATGAAGGCGTGTTCGCCTTTCGACGGGCACAGCTCTATCGCGCGGGCCGGAGGAACAGATATCCGCTTCTTGCGCTTCGATTCGCTAGCCGGCTTGCTCGGCGCAGTGTGCCGCGGCCAGTTCGGCGAGGCTGACGAAGCGGAAGTCGTAATGGACCGAGGGGCCGGCGAGCGGAGTGGCGCCGCCGCTAGCGCCCTGGCGCCGATCAATCCAGGCCGAGGCGAGGCCGGCGCGGTTGGCCGGGGCGTGGTCGTGGTAGAGGCTCTGCGCGACGTGGAGGATGTGGCTCGGCCGGTAGCCGAGCGCGGCGAGCCGGCTGAGCAGGTAGCGGAAATTGCGCGGGTCGGGCTTGTAGGAGCCGATGTCCTCGGCGGTGTGGACGGCGTCGAACTCGACCCCGAGCTTTTTGTTGCTGCGCGCGAAACTGGCGCGGTCGACATTCGACAGGATGACCAGCTTGAAATGGCGCTTGAGATAGGCGAGGGCGTCGGCCGAGTCCGCGAAGGCCGGCCAGTCGCCGACCGAATTGCCGAAGGCTTCGGCCTCGGCGTCGTTCGGCGGTACACGCCATTCCTCGGCGAGGTGATGGTGCACTCGGGCGAGGAGTTGCGAGTAAACGAGCGACGGCGTCTCGCGCTCCTGCGCGCTTTCGGCGGCGCCGAAGGCGGCAAGCGCCGCATCGCGAGATGGCGCATGGGGACAGCGCGCCATTAGCGGCTGGAGCGCCTGCCAGATGCCGCTTTCCCAGTCGATCAGCGTGCCGTAGCAATCGAAGGTCAGGACCGAGAAATCGCTGAGCCGCACCGTCGTTCCCCTGGAAGTGCTGGCGGCCGCACCTTACCCTAGCCGCCATGGTCAACCTACCCTCCGAGGTCGATGTCGCGGTGATCGGCGCCGGCGCCGCCGGGATCGCCGCGGGGCGGCGACTGGCCGAGGCGGCCGGCGTCTCGGTGCTGGTGCTGGAGGCGCGCGAGCGCGCCGGCGGGCGCACCTGGACGGTCGAAAAGAACGGGCTGCCGCTCGACCTCGGCGGCGAGTGGCTGCATTCGGCCGACCGCAACATTCTCGCGCCGTTGGCCGAGGAGCACGGCTTCGAGCTTTATCACCGCCGGCCGGACTGGACGACGCGGCTCAGAAACAGCGGCGCGACGCCCGAGGAGGAACAGGACTGGATCGCCGACCGCGAGGCGCATTACTGGGCGATCCACCACGCCGCGCAGGAACCGGACGACCGGCCGGCGTCATCGGTGTTGCGGCCGGGCGGACGGTGGAACGCCCTTTTCGACGCCACCAGCACCTGGGGCAACGCGGTCGAACTCGAAAAACTCTCGGTCAAGGACAACGACCGCTACGAGGATAGCGGGGTCAACTGGCGGGTGCGCAGAGGTTACGGCACGCTGCTCGCGGCGCTGGCCGAGCCCTTGCCGATCGCCCTCGGCGCGGCGGTATCGCGGATCGATCATCGCGGCCGCGACATTCTGATCGACACCGCGCGCGGCCGGGTCGCGGCGAAGCGCGCGATCGTCGCGGTGCCGACCTCCATCCTGTCGAGCGAGGCGCTGGCGTTCGATCCGGTGCTGCCGGCGAAACTCGGCGCCGCGAGCGGGCTGCCGCTCGGCCTCGCCGACAAGCTCTTCTTCCACTTCACCGGCGACATGGACGACCTCGATGCGACCGGGGACATCTTCCTGGTCGGCTCGACGACCAGGCGCAGCACGATGAGCTACCAGGCGCGGCCGTTCGGCCGACCGGTCATCCAATGCTTCTTCGGCGGCGAGTTCGCCGCGAGCATGGAGCGCGAGGGGTTGGCGGCGATGGCGGCGTTCGCCGCCGACGAGCTGGCGGCGCTGCGCGGCAACGCCATCCGCAAAGAGCTGACCCCGCTCGCCGCCTCGTCCTGGCGCCGCGACGAATTCGCCCGCGGCTCCTACTCCTACGCCAGGCCGGGCCACGCCGACGACCGCGCGGTGCTGGGCGCGCCGGTGGACAACCGCCTCTTCTTCGCCGGCGAGGCGACCTCGCTCAATTTCTTCTCGACCGTGCACGGCGCCTACGAGACCGGCATCGCGGCGGCCGAGGCGGCGCTCGCCAGCTTGAAGGCGCGGGCCGCATGATCGGTTTGCTGCTCGCCCTCGGTGTGGTCATTGTCGGCGCAATTGGATTGTTCGCCGCCGGCGCCCGGCTGAGCGGTCGTCGGTTTGTGGTCATCCCGCCGAGCGACAAGGTCAAGCCGGACCAGCCGCACCGGCAGGCGATCCACCATTTCGCGTCGGGGGTGTTGCCGCCCTGGCGATAAAAAGCATCGAGTAGGGAGGGAGCCGTGCAATTCAAGAATCCCTGGTGGGTCGTGACCGGTGCGGTCACCGGGCTCATCGTCTGCAACGGGCCGGTGCTCGCCTTTACCTTCGGCGTTTTCCTGAAGCCGATCATGGCCGATATGGGATGGCAGCGCGGCACCGCCTCGTTCGCGCTGGCGTTCGGAGAGATTTTCGGCGCCGTCACCGTGCCGCTGCTCGGGCTGATGATGGACCGCTGGAGCATCCGCCGGGTGGCGTTGCCAGGCATCGTCGCGTTCGCCCTCTGCCTCTGCTTGATGGGGCTGACGCCGCATTCGCTGCCGATCTTTGTCCTGTTCTTCACGCTGGTCAGCATCGCCGGCGCGATCCAGACCCCGCTCGGCTACACCAAGGCGATCGCTGCCTGGTTTGACCGGCGGCGCGGGCTGGCGCTCGGCATCGCGATGGCTGGGGTTGGGATCGGCGGGATGATCGTGCCGCAAGTGGCGCAGGCGCTGATCGCCCATGTCGGCTGGCGCGGCGCCTATGCCGGTCTCGGCGTGATGGTGCTGGCGATCGGGCTTCCCGCGGTGGGGTTGTGGGTCCGCGAGCCGCAACCGGGCGAGGGCGAACACCGTATGCGGCACGCAAAGGGGACGGCGCCGGGGCTGACCGCGCGCGAGGCATTGGGCACCGCGCGGTTCTGGCTGCTGGCCGGAGCATTCTTTCTGGTGGCGATGGCGCTGCTCGGCTCGTCCGCGCATGTCGTGCCGCTGCTGACCGATCGCGGCCTCACGCCGGCGGCGGCGACCGCGACGTTCGGGCTGTTTGGGTTGGCGACGCTGACTGGACGCGTGGTGACCGGTTTTCTCGTCGACCGCGTCTTCGCGCCCTATGTCGCCGCGGTGTTCTGGTTCGCGCCGGTCGCGGGGTTCGCCGCGCTGATTGGCGGCACCGGCCTGATACCGGCCGCCGGTGTCTTCCTGATCGGGCTCGGCCTCGGCAGCGAGGTCGATATGCTGGCATTCCTCAACTCGCGCTATTTCGGGCAACGAGCCTTCGGCCAACTCTACGGCTATTTCTTCATGTCGTTCGCATTGGGGGGCGCGCTGGGCCGGTTTCTCGGCGGCTATCTGTTCGACCTCGCCGGCTCCTACGGTCCGGCGCTGATCGGGGCGGCGGTGGCGCTGGTCGCGGCAGTCGTACTTCTGGTCCGGCTCGGCGCTTACGTCTACCCGGTCGAGCACGCGATCGAGCCGACGCTGGCGCCAGAACCGGCCTAATCAGTCCACGGGCGGGTGCGGGCGCTGGTTGATCGCGATGACGCGGATGCCGCCCGCGTCGATGCGCGCGGTGCTGATCGAGCCGGTGGCGACCTCGATCCGCCCGTAGAAATCGAGCGGCATGCCAAGCGCGAAGACCAGCGCGGCGCGGATCACGTCGCCATGGCTGACGACGACGACCGCGTCCTCGGGGTGCCGCTCGCGCATCTCGATGAGAGCCTCGACGACGCGGCGCTGGACGTCGCGCATGGTCTCGCCGCCGGGGATGCACGAAATGCTGCGATGCGCCGCCCATTCCGGCCAGCGCGGGTGCTTGCGCACCTCGTCGAAGGTTTGGCCGGTCCATTCGCCGAAATCGAGCTCGTTGAGATCGTGGTGGGTTTCCACCGGCAGCGCGAGGCGGCGGCCGATGATCGCGGCGGTCTCCTGAGCGCGGTCGAGCGGGCTTGCGTAGATCGCGGCGATGCCGGCGCTGGCGAGGCGATCGGCGGCGGCCTGGGCCTCGCCGCGGCCGCGCTCGGAAAGCCCGATTCCGGGCGCGCGGCCGGCGCAGATTTGGCCCTGCACGGCGTGCTCGCCGTGGCGCAACAAATGGAAGACGGTCATGGCGCCATCATTAAGCCGGCGAAGATTGACAAGCAACCGGGCGGCTGGTCTATCCGGCGGCGATGCGGGCGATCGCGACTATAGGTTTGACGCTGTTTGCGGTGGTGTCGGCTGCCCATGCCGAAGCGCCGGAGCTGCATGTCTACAACTGGTCGGACTACATCGCGCCCGACACGATCGCCAATTTCACCAGGGAGAGCGGCATCGCCGTCACCTACGATGTCTATGACGGCAACGAGGTGCTCGAAGCCAAGCTGCTCGCCGGCCAGTCCGGATACGATGTGGTCGTGCCGTCGGCGAGCCCGTTCATGGCGCGAGAGATCACCGCCGGCGCGTTTCTGACGCTCGACAAGGCGAAGCTGCCAAACCTGAAGAACCTCGACCCCGCGATGCTGGCGCTGGCGGCCGAGGCCGACCCCGGCAACGCGCATGGCGTGCCCTATCTGTGGAGCGTCACCGGGATCGGCTACAACGAGGCGCTGGTGGCGAAGGCGCTGGGCGACGGATCACGCGACACGCTGGCGCTGCTGTTCGATCCGGAGAGCGCGAAGAAGCTTTCGCAATGCGGCATCTCGCTGCTCGACACGCCGCAGGAGGTGTTCCCCGCCGCGCTCGCTTTTCTCGGCCTCGATCCCAAGAGCCGCGATCTTGGCGATCTCGACAAGGCGACGGCGCTGCTGCTGAAAATCCGGCCCTATGTGCGCAAGTTCCATTCGTCGCAATACATCAACGACCTCGCCAACGGCGACATCTGCATCGCGCTGGGCTATTCGGGTGACGTGATCCAGGCGCGCAACCGGGCCGCCGAAGCCAAGAACGGGGTCAAGATCACGTTTCGGGTGCCGAAGGAGGGGGCACAGTTTTCGATCGACATGCTCGGTATCCCCAAGGACGCGCCGCACCCGGAGAACGCGCTTCGGTTTATCGATTATATCCTGCGGCCGGAGGTCATCGCCGCGATCAGCGACGCGGTCTCCTATCCCAACCCGAACGCGGCGGCGACCGCGCTGGTCAAGCCGGAGATCCGCGACGATCCCGGCATCTACCCGCCCGACGCGGTGAAGAAACTGTTCTATGTCGACCTGCCGGCGCCGCGCGACTACGAGCGCGCCCGCACCCGCGCCTGGAACCGGGTCAAGGCCGGCGGCTGAGCGCGACGCGATGGCGCTGCTCGAGATCGATGCGGTCAGCAAGAATTTCGGCGCGGTGACTGCGGTCGACGGGGTGTCACTGTCGGTCGGCGAGGGCGAGCTGTTCGCGCTGCTCGGGCCGTCGGGCTGCGGCAAGACTACGCTCTTGCGCCTCATCGCCGGGTTCGAGACGCCGGACAAAGGCCGCATCGTCATCGACGGCAGCGACGTGACGCAGGTGCCGCCCTATCGGCGGCCGGTCAACATGATGTTCCAGTCCTATGCGTTGTTCCCGCATCTGGACGTCGCCGGCAACGTCGCGTTCGGGCTGAAGCAGGAGGGCATGGAGCGCCGCCGCCGCGAGGCGCGGGTCGCCGAGATGCTGGCGCTGGTGCAGATGTCGGATTACGCGCGGCGCCGGCCGCACGAATTGTCGGGCGGGCAGAAGCAGCGCGTGGCGCTGGCCCGCGCGCTCGCCAAGATGCCCAAGCTGCTGCTGCTCGACGAGCCGCTGGCGGCGCTCGACCGCAAGCTGCGCGAGGAGACGCGGCTCGAGCTGATCGGCATCCAGGAGCGGGTCGGCACCAGCTTCGTGTTCGTCACCCACGACCAGGAAGAGGCTCTCGGCATGGCCTCGCGCATCGCGGTGATGGACCAGGGCCGCGTCGCGCAGATCGGCAGCGCGGCGGAAATCTACGAGCGGCCCAACTCGCGCTTTGTCGCCGATTTTGTCGGCGCGGTGAATTTGTTCGACGGTACGTCTGGTCGCGGGTTTCAACGCGCTGGCGCTCGCGGTGCCGGGCATCGAAGCGCCGGTGCCATTGCCTGAGACGAGCGATTTGCCCGAAGGATCGGCGGTCGCGCTGGCCGTGCGGCCCGAGAAGCTGCGCCTCTCGGAACGGCCACCGGACGGCATCGCCATCGCCGCGACGGTCGCGTCGACCAACTATCAGGGCGGGGTCTCGATCGTGCACCTGACGAGCGCGTGGGGGCAGGTGTTGAAGGCGCAGATGGCGAGCGCCGAGGCGTCTGCCTATGAGCGCGGGGCCTCGCTGTGGGCGAGCTGGGACCCCGCCGACGCGGTGGTCATTACAAGATGACGATCTGGGGCTGGCGGCGGTGGGCGCTGATCGCGCCGCCGTTTCTGTGGCTCGCGGTGTTTTTCCTGCTGCCACTCGGCGTGGTCGCGGCGATCAGCCTGGCGCAGAGCGCCGACGCGATCCCGCCCTATACGCCACTGGTCACGCGCGGGCCGCACGGGCTCGACGTCCATGGCGCGCTTGACAATTACCGGCTGGTCGCCGGCGATCTGCGCGCCTACGCCAACTCCCTCGTCTACGCCGCGGTGGCGACCGCGTTGTGCCTCATCGTCGGTTATCCGATCGCCTTTGCCATCGCCCGCGCGCCGAAGGCTTGGCGCAACCCGCTGTTGTTCTTCGTGATCCTGCCGTTCTGGACCAGCCTGTTGATCCGCGTCTATGCGTGGATCGCGATCTTGCAGCCAACCGGCCTCGTCAACCGCGCACTCCACGCGCTCGGCCTCATCGATGCGCCGATCCTGCTGATCAACAATAACTTCTCGGTCGTGCTCGGCCTCGTCTACGCCTATCTGCCGTTCATGATCCTGCCGCTCTACGGCAGCCTGTCGCAGCTGGACGAGAGCCTCCTCGAGGCGGCCGCCGATCTCGGCGCGCGGCCGGCACGGGTGTTTCGCGAGGTGGTGCTGCCGCTGTCGCTGCCGGGGGTTGCGGCGGGCGCCCTCTTGGTCTTCATCCCGGCGATCGGCGAGTTCGTCATTCCCGATCTGCTGGGCGGGCCAGGCACGCTGATGGTCGGCAAGGTGCTGTGGCAGGAATTCTTCGACAATGTCGATTGGCCGGCGGCGTCGGCGGTGGCGATGGTGCTGGTGGCGCTGCTGACCGCGCCGCTGCTGATCGCCCAGCGCGTCCTCGAACGCCAGCGCGCGGCATGAGCCGGCGGATCACGCCGTTCCGTGCCACCGCGCTCGCGCTCGGCTTCGGGTTTCTCTACCTGCCGATCGCGTTGCTCGTCACTTATTCGTTCAACGCCTCGCGGCTGGTCGCGGTGTGGGGTGGCTGGTCAGTGCACTGGTATGGCGAGCTCCTCCACGACGACAAGTTTCGCGGCGCTGCACTGACCAGCCTGAAGATCGGGGTGATGGCCGCGAGCCTGGCGCTGGTTCTCGGCACTTGCGCGGGGCTGGCGATCTCACGCTTCACCCGATTCCGCGGCCGGTTTCTGTTCAGCTTCATGCTGCTGGCGCCGCTGGTGGTGCCCGAGGTGATCCTCGGCCTGTCGCTGCTCTTGCTGTTCGTCGCGACGCAGGCCTGGCTCGGCTGGCCGGCGAGCCGCGGCATCCTCACCGTGACGATCGCGCACGCGACCTTTGGCGCTTGCTTTGTCGCGGTGCTGGTGCGCGCTCAGCTCGCCGCGTTCGATCGCAGCCTCGAGGAGGCGGCGCTCGACCTCGGCGCTCGGCCGGGAGCCGTGCTGTGGCGGGTGACCTTGCCGGGGATCGCCCCGGCGCTGGTCTCGGGATGGTTGCTTGCGTTCACGCTGTCGCTCGACGACCTCGTCGTCGCCAGCTTTGTCTCGGGGCCGTCGGCGACGACGCTGCCGATGGCGGTCTATTCGAGCGTGAGGATCGGCGTGACGCCCGAGATCAATGCTTTGGCGACGGTATTCGTCGCCGTCGTCATCGTCCTTGTCGGGCTTGCTTTTGGCCTGATCGCCAGGCAGGAGCGGCGGCGGGTGGCGGAAATTCGGTCGTCATAATTGGGGGGAGCGGGCATGCAGCGGCTGCTACGGATTTTTTGGCTGGTTGCCCTGATCGGGGGAGCCGACACTGCCTCGGCGGCGGGGTTCGACGCCGCGAAGATCGCCGACATCAAGAAGGCTGCCGACGAATTTGTCGCGCTCGGCAAGGATGCCTACCAGACCGGTCAGCCGCCACGCCAATCCGATCCGGCGGTGAAAAAACTGCTCGACACAATTTTCGACACGAGCGTGCTCGATGGGCCGCCGCCGGTCACCTTCGCCCAGTTTCTCGACGTCAATAACTGGCTGTTGAATGTGGTCAAAGTCGGGCTCGTTTACGTCACTTCCGGCACCGGCGTCGCCGATTTTCTCAACGCGCCGAGGGTCACCTCCAAGCAGCAAGCGCAGATGAACGCCAACGTCATCGCCTTCGCGCTCGAAATGGGGCGTTATTACGACGCCCAGCTTGCCGTGACCAAGGTCGAGATCGATCTAATCATCGCCGAACTGGCGGCCCATCCCGGCAATTACCAATCGGGAAGCAAGGCGCAGGGCGTCGCCAAAATGCGCTCCGGGCTTGCCCAAACTCTCGCCGGCGTGATCGAAACCTTCCAGCTCTCCGGGGTCGATCAGGCCTGGCTGCATGACCGCCTCCCCGCGCTCATCGCGCTGGCGCCGACCGCGGCCAAGTTCCTCGAACCCGATCAGAAGCGGCAGGTTCACGACCTGGCGACGAAGACCGCCGCGGCGGCCAACGACGACGTTATCAAGTCCGGGCTGACGACGTTCGCCCAGGCTCTCGCGCCGTAACCCGCCGAGCTAGGACCGTGCCGGCCACACCGGCTGGTGATAGCCGAGCGGCACGGTCGGCCGTGCCCAGTAGGGCTGCGTCTCGGAGAGCTGCAAGGTCGGCGACAAATGGCGCAGCTTGCCCGCCGGGGTCACGCTCTCGATCGACCATTTGTCGAGCTCGGCTGGCGTGAACTCCTTGGGGATGTCGTGGAGTTGCGGCTCGGGCACCTCGCCGCGGCCGACCAGCCACCGTCCGGTCTGCGCCAGCGAGCAGCGCACCAGCCAGCTGCCGCCCTCGGTCGCCCGCCGCTTCAACGCCACCAGCGCGCCGAACGCCATCAGATAGCCGGTCAGGTAGTCGATCGCCGATACCGGATAGAATTGCGGGCCGGGCTCAGCGCCGGGGAAGAGCTGGCCCTGGCGGGTCGTAATGCCGCTGACATTCTGCACCACGGTGTCAAAGCCGCGCCGCGAGGCCCACGGCCCGACATGGCTGAACGCGCACAGCGAGACATAGACGAGACCGGGCCTGGCCTTCGCCAGCTCTTCGGGCGATAGACCGCGATCGCTCAGCGTTCCCGGCCGGTAGCCCTGCACGAACACATCGGTCTCGCGCGCCAGGTCCTTGAGCGTTGCGAGCTGAGCGGGATCGCGCAGGTCGAGCTGGGCCGAGAGCTTGCCGTGGCCGGTGTCGAATTCCTGATAGCCGAGATTCGGCAGGTGCGCCGCGGTGATCTTGAGAACGTCGGCACCGTGCTCGGCGAGGGTGCGGGCCGAGCTTGGACCGGCGAGCACGCGGGTCAGGTCGAGGACGCGGACGCCGGAGAGCGGACGGTCGCCGTCCGGCAGCTTCTCGACGGGCGCGTCGCCAATCTTGACGATCTCGAACATCGGCAGGGTGGCCAGCGCCTGCGCCTGCGGATGCCGGGCCCATTCCTCCATGCTGCGCACCATGCCGCCGGCACCCTTGGCGGCGATGATCGCCTCCTCCAATTCGAGCGCGTCCCACTTGGCGACCGCGGCGCGCACCGCCGCCTTGTCCTCGGCGCAGCCGAGCACTTTCAGCGCCGCGGCGCGGTGGTTGGGGAAATTGGCGTGGATATAGCTCCAATGCCCGTCCTTGGCAGGGTACATGCCCATGACCGGGTTGCGCTCGTGCGAAACCTCGGCCTTTTCCATCTTGAGGTAATGGCCGCTGCGCAGCGACGCGGTGGCGCGCCGCGTATCGACCGCGGCCTCCTGCTTGCGCCCGGTGCGCAGCTGCCAGAGGTCGGAAACCGCGAGCCCGATCGCCCCGAGGCAAGCGGCGGCGGTCTCTCCGATCTTGAACGAGGTCGGCAAAATCGGGTCGAGGCCGCCGGTGAACTCGACCGCGCGGGCGCGCTCGGGGTCGAGACCGGCGACCGGCAAAATCGTGCGCAACGCGTCATGCGACATGTCCGAATCCTCTTCCCGCAGTTAGCTGCTTTGCCGATGATGCGCCGAATTCTCACTGGGAGGAAAGACCGATGCCTCGCCTCATGATCGTTGTCGAGTTCGATTTGAAGCCACAGCATGCGAACGATTTCATCAAGCTGATGAAAACCCACGCCGAGTTGAGCCGGAAGGAAGACGGCTGCCAGCAGTTCGACGTACTGCAGGCGCAGGACAACCCGAACAAGGTATTCTTCATCGAGTCCTGGCGTGACCAGACGGCGCTCGACGTGCACGCCAAGGTGCCGCGCATGGCGGAAAATCGGGCGGTCTACGAGCCGTGGCTGAACGGCCGCAAGGCGACGCGCTGCAACGTCCCATGAGCCGTCCGGCGGGCGTCGTGGCGATCGGTTGGCGCGCTCAGAAACGTGATCTGGCGCGCCCCTTGGGGATGCTTGCGGGTTATTAGCTTTATCTATAATAGACGCCGGCTATCGCGCGCAGGGAGGCGCGGCATGAGAAAAATGGTGGTGGTCGCCGCGAGCGTTGTCGCGGCGGCCGGAATCGCGGTCGTGGCGGTTCCACAAATCCGCGGGTCGCTGTGGCCCGAGGTCAAGGCCGCCGACGCGCCGCCGCCTCCCGCGCCAGGCATTCCGGTGACCGTGGGCAAGGTGGAAGCGAAGGACATGCCGGTGTTGCTGTCGGGCATCGGCACCGTGCAGGCCTACAACACGGTGACGATCAAGAGCCGCGTCGATGGCCAGATCGTCAAGGTCAACTTCCAGGAGGGACAGGAGGTCAGTGCCGGGGATCCGCTGATCCAGATCGATCCGCGTTCGTTCCAGGCGGCACTTGAAATCGCCCAGGCACAGAAGGCCAAGGACGAGGCCCAGCTGGAGAACGCGCAGGCCGATCTCGCCCGCTACGCCCAGCTCGTCGGCCCAGGCTATCAAACCAAGCAAAGCTACGATCAGCAGAAAGCGCTGGTCGTCCAGCTGCAGGCGGCGCTCAAGGGCGACCAGGCGCAGATCGACGCCGCCCAGGTCAACCTCGCCTACACCGACATCAGCGCGCCGATCTCGGGCCGGCTCGGCGTGCGCCTGGTCGATGCCGGCAACATCGTCCATGCCGCCGACACCGGCGGGCTGGTGACGATCACCCAGACCAAGCCGATTTACGTCACCTTCACCATGGCGCAGGAGCACCTGCACAAGATCCATGAGAAGCAGGCGCTCGGACCGCTGACGGTCGAGGCCTACGGTAACGACAATGCCACGCTACTGTCCCAGGGCAAGCTGACGGTGATCGACAACGCGATCGACCAGGCGACCGGGACGATCCGCCTCAAAGCCACCTTCGACAATGCCGACGAGCGGCTGTGGCCGGGCGAATTCGTCAACGTGCGGCTGACCCTAAACACCCGCAAGGGCATCGCGACGGTGCCGGCGCAGACCGTGCAGGAAGGCGCAGACGGGAAGTACGTTTACGTGGTGAAGCCCGACGACACGGTCGAGCGGCGCAAGATCGAGGTTGCCGATGTGCAGGACGGCATCGCGGTCATCAGCAAGCGGGCTGGCACCCGGTGAGACCGTCGTCGTCGATGGCCAATACCGATTGATGGATGGCGCCCGGATCAAGATCACGCCCGCCGCGCCGAAGGCGGCCGGCTGATTTGGGCGCCCGCCGCAACGCCTCGCTCCGAGAGCCGCCGCCGATGAGCATATCCGCTCCGTTTATCCGCCGGCCAATCGCCACCTCGCTGCTGATGCTCGGCACCTTGGTGTTCGGCATCGTTGCCTATGGGCTGTTGCCGGTCGCGGCGCTGCCCAATGTCGATTTCCCGACCATCACCGTCTCGGTGCAGTATCCCGGCGCCTCGCCCGACACGATGTCCTCGGCGGTCGCCACGCCGCTCGAGCAGCAATTCGCGGCGATCCCGAGCCTCAGCCAGATGACGTCGTTCAGCGGCATCGGCGTCACTGTCATCACCATGCAGTTCGCGCTCGAGCGCAACATCGACGCCGCCGCGCAGGACGTGCAACAGGCAATCAACGCGGCCTCAGGGCTATTGCCGAAGGACCTGCCCAGTCCGCCGAGCTATCGCAAGACGAATCCCGCCGATTTCCCGGTGATCATCTACGCGGTGCATTCCGACACACTGCCGGTGTACCGCATCGACGACTACGCCTACACGATCCTGGCGCAGAAGTTTTCGACGGTGCCCGGGGTGGGC
Source organism: uncultured Alphaproteobacteria bacterium (assembly GCA_963773625.1). Classification (GTDB taxonomy): domain Bacteria; phylum Pseudomonadota; class Alphaproteobacteria; order ATCC43930; family CGMCC-115725; genus DATARH01. The sequence goes on from CAVZCJ010000003.1 coordinate 181,473, forward strand.
AAGTCCCGGGTCTTCGGTCAGAAGCAATACGCGGTCCGCGTTCAAGTCGACCCGGCGGCCATCGCGGCGCACGGGATCAGCCTCGAAGATGTTCGCTTGGGGATCGCGGCGGCCAGCGTCGACCGACCCAAGGGCAATATCGAGAACGCCTTTCAGTCGATCACGATCGACACCAATGACCAGATCTTTGACGCCGCTGGTTTTAGAAAGCTGATCATCGCGTACCGCAACGGCGCGCCGGTAAGGCTCGGTGACATCGCCACCGTCTCCGACTCGGTCCAGAACAATCGGGTCGGTGCGTGGTTCAAGGGGACGCCGGCGGAAGGGCTGGCGGTTCAGCGCGCGCCCGGTGCCAATACGATCCAGGTGGTCGAACTCAATTCGGAGCATGCTGCCGCGGCTGATGGAGTCAATGCCACCCGGGGTCAAGGTCGACCTGATGTCGGACCGCTCGCTGGTCATCCGTTCGGCGGTTCGCGACGTCCAGTTCACGATGATGCTGACGGTCTTGCTCGTCGTGATGGTGATTTTCGTTTTTTTGCGCACATTGTGGGCGACCGTCATCCCGAGCATCGCCGTGCCGCTGTCGCTGCTGGCGACATTTGGGGTGATGTATCTGCTGAACTTCAACCTCGACAACATCTCGCTGATGGGGTTGACGATCTCGGTCGGGTTCATCGTCGACGACGCGATCGTGATGATCGAGAACATCGTGCGCTACCTTGAGCAGGGCGACTCGCCGTTCGAGGCGGCGCTCAAGGGCGCGGGGCAGATCGGCTTTACTATCATCTCGATCACCTGCTCGCTGATCGCCGTGTTCATCCCGCTGTTCCTGATGGGCGGTATCGTCGGCCGGCTGTTCCGCGAGTTCGCGGTAACGGTGTCGGTCGCGGTGATCGCGTCGGCGGTGATCTCGCTGACGCTGACCCCGGTGATGTGTTCGCTATTCCTGAAACCGCACAGCCACGCCGCGACGAACTGGTTCAATAGGATGGCCGAGCGTGGCTTCGACGCTTTCCTTAGGGGCTACGACCGCGGGCTCCGGTTTATCCTGCGCCACCAGCTGAGCGCGCTGGTCGCGACCTTGGCGCTGATGGTCGGCACCGGCTATCTCTACTGGCAGATCCCCAAGGGCTTCTTCCCGCAGCAGGATACCGGCTTCATCTTCGGCCAAGTGCAGGGGCGCCAGGATTCCTCGTTCCAGAGCATGTCCAAGCTGGCGCATGAGATCGCCGCCATCGTCGTCAAGGACCCTGCGGTCCAGAGCGTCTTCTATATCGGCGGCACCTACGCTTATAACCCGACCGAGGATGCCGTGCGTATGTTCATGCAGCTGAAGCCGCATGATGACCGCAACGTGACGGCGCAGCAGGTGATCCAGCGGCTGCGCGGCCAGGTCGCGAAGGTCGAGGGCGCTAAGTTCTTCATGCAGGCCGGCCAGGACATCAATGTCGGCGGCCGGCTCACCAAGACGCAATTCCAATACACGCTAACCGACACCAACAGCGAAGAACTCAATCACTGGGCGCCGATCCTCGAGGAGGCGATGCGCAAGCTGCCGCAATTGCAGGACGTCACTTCGGACCAGGAGGCGACGGCGCAGCACGTCGCGATCGAGATCGACCGCGACGCCGCGGCACGGCTCGGGGTATCGACGCAGGCAATCGACGACACGCTGTACGACGCGTTCGGACAGCGCCAGATCGCGACGATGTACACCTCCACCAATCAGTTCAAAGTGGTCGAGGAGGTGCAGCCGCAATACCTTTCCGACCTGGGCTCGCTGAGCAAGATCTACGTTACCGGCGCGAACGGAACGCAGGTGCCACTGAGTGCCCTGACGCACCAAGTCAGCAAGCTCGAACCGCTGGCGATCAACCACCAGGGCCAGTTCCCGGCGGTAACGCTGTCGTTCAACCTGCCGCCGGGCAAGGCGCTTGGCCCGGCGGTCGAGGCGATCCAGCAGACCGAGGCCGAGCTCCACATGCCGGCCACGGTGCAGGGCTCGTTCCAGGGTGCTGCCCAGGCGTTCCAGGCCTCACTGAAGTCCATGCCGCTTCTGGTGGCCGCGGCGATCCTCGTGGTCTACATCGTGCTGGGCGTGCTCTACGAGAGTTATATCCATCCGATCACCATTCTTTCGGCGCTTCCGTCGGCTGGCGTCGGCGCGCTGCTCGCCCTGTTGCTGCTGCACTACGACCTGACCGTGATCGCGATTATCGGGGTCATCCTCCTGGTCGGCATCGTCAAGAAGAACGCGATCATGATGATCGACTTCGCCCTTCAGGCGGAGCGGCTCGAGGGCAAGAGCCCGGAGGTGGCGATCCACGAGGCCTGCCTCTTGCGCTTCCGGCCGATCATGATGACGACGTTCGCCGCGCTGTTCGGCTCGCTGCCGATCGCCCTCGGAGGCGGCGCGGGGTCGGAATTGCGCCGCCCGCTCGGCATCGCGCTTGTCGGCGGGCTGCTCGTCTCGCAGTGGCTGACGCTCTACACCACGCCCGTCATCTATCTCTATCTCGAACGGCTCAGCCAGTTCCTCGGTGGCGCCCGGCGGCGACAATCGCGGCTCGCGGTGGCGCTCACCGATATACCCGCGGGCGCGGCCACGGCGGAGGAGCATCATGGCGGCGAGTGACGTCGTTCGCATGGCGCGGCCGAACTGGCCCGATGCGAGTGAGCCGCAAGACCGGCGGCCGATGCCGGCCGAACTGCAACCGGGACTCGGCCACCGCCTGCATGCGGTCGGCCGCGCCATGCGCCGGCGCTTCGAGCGCAGCGTGCGCCAAGCCGGGCTGCCGCTCACCCGGTTGCAAGCGGCGCTCCTGATCCGCATCGCGCGCAACCCGGGCCTCAGCCAGACCGTGGTGGCGGCTGACCTCGATATCGAGCCAATCGCGCTGGTGCGCATGCTCGACCGGCTGCACGAGGAGGGGCTGGTGGAGCGCCGCGCCCACCCGACCGACCGGCGGGTGCGCACGCTGTGGCTGACGCCGCTGGCCTGGCCGGTGGTGAGCCGCATTCTCGAAATCAACCTCGCGGTGCGCGAGGAAGCCTGTGCCGGGCTCAGCCCCGCGGCGAGACACCTGCTGATGGATACGCTCGATCACATAAAGGACAACCTCGACGCGGCCGAGGCCGATGCCGCCGAGCCGGTCGCGCAGGTGGCGACCGGCGAGGGCGAGTAGGCACGCTTCAGCGTCAGCCCGGCCCGGTCGAGACGCTCTCGATCACCTCGGCTTCGTGGGTCTTCAGGTTGAACTTGAGCCGCGGCACACTTTCGAGATCGGTGCCGGTGACGCGAACAAAACGCGCGCCGTCGGGATAATCGATCGCGTGAATATCGCGGATGTCGTAGGTGCCGGCGTGGCCGGGGTTGAGGCGGTACTCGCGCGCCACCTCGATCTCGGCCGGGCCCGGTCCTTCGCCCTTGGTGCGGCGCCATTCGGTCATATCGGTGTATTCGGTCGCCTGGCCATAGATCGCCCAGGACGCGCCGTGGTCGTGCGGCGGCGATTTACCGGCCTTGGTGTTGACGTGCGACAGCACGACAAAGCCCAATTCGGGGTCTTCATAAAGCGTGTGCCGACCCGGCGGCATCGCCAGCACGTACTTGTCGACGAACGGCTTCTCCGCGAGCAGCCGTTCCAAATTCTTGCGCACCGCCTCGCGGCCGCCCGGGCCCTTATCGGCCTTCAGCGCGTCGCGGCAATCGTGGCAAAAGGCATCGAGATCGTAGGCCATCGGTTTCCCTCCAAGGTTCACGTGGCGAGATAGCCGCCGTCGACATAGAGCTCGGCGCCGGTAACGTAGGAAGCCTCGTCCGAGGCGAGGAAGAGGACCGCGTTTGCGACCTCCTCGACGCGGCCGTCGCGGCCCAATGGCACCTGTTCGAGCATCTTGGCGCGCACCGCTGGGTCGGCGGTGCGGCCGGAGGTGCGCATCGGCGGCATCAGGCCGGGATGCACCGAGTTGACCCTGATGTTGTGCCGCCCCTGCTGCACCGCGCCGACCTTGGTCATCGTGCGGATCGCGCCCTTCGAGGCGTTGTAGGCGGCGTGGATGCCGCGCTGGCCGGTGACCCCGGAGATCGACGAGATGTTGACGATCGAGCCGCCGCCGGCCTTGCGCATCTCGGGGATCGCGTACTTCATCCCGAAAAACGCGCCGCGCGCGTTGACGTCCATGATCTTGTCCCAGGCGGCGGTATCGAACAGATCCTCGACCGCGCTGCCGCTGATCCCGGCATTGTTGACCAGGATGTCAAGCTTGCCGAACTCGGCTTGACTGTCGCCTCGACGACATCTTTCCAGTTCGCCTCGTCGGTGACGTCGAGGTGGTGGAAGCTGGCGGCGCCGTTGGCCTTGGTGATCTCGGCGACGACCTTCTTGCCCTCGTCATCGAGCTGGTCGGCGACGACGACCTTGCAGCCCTCTCGGGCAAAGATTTTGGCGGTGCTGGCGCCCATCCCCGACGCGCCGCCGGTGACGATCGCGACCTTGCCCTCCAGGCGCATGGTTTCCTCCCTTTCCTGTTCGTCATTCCCGCGAAAGCGGGAATCCAGGGCTAGCGACGAGCCAGTTGCCCCTGGACCCCGGCCTTCGCCGGGGTGACGACTGCGTCGTCAATTCACCCCGACCGCCTCGCCCATGGTGTCGCCGATCGGCATGTGCAGCACCAGATCGGCGATGCGGTCGAGCGGGGTCTCCTCGCGGTTGACGATGACCAGCGCCGCGCCATTCTCCTTGGCGAGCTGTGGAAATCCCGCCGCCGGGTAGACTACCAGCGACGAGCCGAGCACGATGAAGAGGTCGGCGGCGAGCGTTTCCTGCTCGGCGCGCTTCATCGCCAGCACCGGCATCGCCTGGCCGAACGACACCGTCGCGGTCTTGACGTGGCCGAGGCACTTGTCGCACGGCGGCACATCGCCGTCGCGCTCGAAGGTCGCGCGCAGGTCGACGATCTCGTAGCGCTCGCCGCAATCGAGGCAGGTGGCGTAGGTCGTGTTGCCGTGCAGCTCGACGATCTTGTCGCGCGGGATGCCCGACAATTCGTGCAGCCCGTCGATGTTCTGGGTGATGACCGCCGATACCTTGCCGCGCCGCACCAGCGCATCGACCGCGCGGTGGCCGCGATTGGGTTCGGCCGCCTTGAAGATGTCCTCCATCTCGAAGCGGCGGCGCCAGGTTTCGCGCCGCGCCTCCTCAGAGGCGAGGAACTCGTCGAAATAGATCGGCGCCATCTTGGTCCACACGCCGCCGGGGCTGCGGAAATCGGGAATGCCGCTTTCGGTGCTGATCCCGGCGCCGGTGAACACGACCGCGCGACGAGATTGGGCGAGCATCCGCTTGAGTTCGACGACGGTGGTTTGGTTCGGCATCCGCCTACTTTGGCAAAAGCGCCGAGGCGCGCCAAGTGCGCAGCGCCGATGTGTTGGTTGGGTTATGGCCGGCGCGGACGCGGCGGGGCGTAATTGGCGCGCCAGGATCGCAAGCTTCCTGGAAAACCCAAGTTAAGCGCGTCCTGGGTGGCGATGTGGATCTGGCCCCAAGGGCGCAGCATGAAGCCTCCATAGAGCACGATGAAGCTGGTGAGCATATTGATTGTGATGGTGAATTGGGTGCCGCGCTGCGCCACCCCCGCCGCCGTCCACTCCTCGGCAGACGGCTCGAAATTACCGAGGATCAGCATCTGATGGTGCGGCGGTACGGCGTTTGCCATCTGTCGCCACTGGACCGCGCTGCCGTTGCCGCGCAGATAGCCGACAATGTCGGCGGGCTGCGCCGGGTTGTAGTAGCCAGGTAGAACCTGGCGCAGTTGCGGGAACCAGGTCATTGCTGCCCTCCCCTGAAAGCCCTCGGGCGAGCCTGCGCCCCCGCCGCGCGGGCAGCTTATCAGCGGTCCATCGTCAGCACGACGCGAAAGCGCGCCTGGCCGCTCATCATCCGGTCGTAGGCCTCGGCGACGCGGGAGAGTGGATAGGTTTCGTTCATCGATCTGACGCCGGTCAGTGCGCTGAACGCCAGCGTCTGCTGCGAGTCGATGGAGGTTCCCGAATACCAACCCTTGACCGAACGGCTGCCCAGGATCAGCGGCAGCGGGTTGATGTCGAGGCGGTCGGGTACGCCGAGGATCAGCAGCGTGCCCCTGACCGCGAGGCCGCCCTGCACCGCGCTCATCGCCGCGCCGCTGGTCGCGGTGGCGAGGATGACCTTGGCGCCGCCGAGCTTTTGCAGCGCCGCGGCGGGGTCTTCGGCCTGGCTGTCGATGTAGTGGTGCGCGCCGAGCTCTCGCGCGAGCGGCGCCTTGTCGGTGCCTCGCGCGATCGCGACTGTCTTGAAGCCAAGCTTGGCCGCGAATTGCACGCCGAGATGGCCGAGCCCGCCGATCCCCAACACGGCGACCAGCTCGCCGGGACGGGCGCCCGAATTGCGCAACGCGTTGAAGGTGGTGATGCCGGCGCACATCAGCGGCGCCGCCTCGACCGAGGCCAGATCATCCGGGACCCGGGCGAGCGCGCTCGCCGGCGCGATCATGTATTCGCCGTAGCCGCCGTCATGGGTGATGCCGGTTACCAGTGTCTCGGTTTGGCAGGCGAAGGCGTCGCCGCTCCGGCAGGCATCGCAATAGCCGCAATTGCCGCCGTGCCAGCCGATTCCCACCCGCTGGCCAACGGGCCAGCCGCGGACCGCGGCGCCGATTGCGTCGACCGTGCCGATGATCTCGTGCCCGGGCACGCGCGGGTATTCGATGCCGGGGAATAGCCCCTCCTTGGTGACGCTGTCGCTGTGGCAGACGCCGCAGGCCTCGACCTTGACGCGCACCTTTCCCGGCCCAGGCTCGGGAATATCGCGCTCGACCAGCTCGAACGAGCCTTTCGCGTAGGGAATTTGGGCAACGCGCATCTTGGGCATGGGGGTGCTCCTTCCGATCGTCGCGGTCATCGCAGATGTCGTGCCGATCGACAGAAAATCGACCCGTCACCTGGCAAGGTCGCTAAGATTGCCGTTCGAATGTGAAACGATGGGGAGCAACCGCGATGGAGTTGGGGCTGCGCGGTCGGAAGGCGCTGATCACCGGTGCGTCGCGCGGGATCGGGCGGGCCTGCGCCGAGGTGCTGGCTACCGAGGGCTGCGACGTCGTCATCGTCTCTCGCACCCAGGCCGATCTCGACGCGGCGAAGGATAAAATTCTCAGCCAGACCAACGTGTCGGTGCGCACCTATGCGATGGATTTGGCGGACAGCAAGAACGTCGACCGGCTCGCCGCCGAGTGCCCGGAGATCGACATTTTGATCAACAATGCCGGCGCCATCCCGCGTGGCACGATCGCCGAGATTGACGAGACGCGCTGGCGTGAGGCGTGGGACCTCAAGATCTTCGGCTACATCAACATGACCCGGCGCTTCTACGCGCTGATGGCGGCGCGCAAGAAGGGGGTCATCATCAACATCATCGGGGCCGCGGGCGACGCGGTGCAGTCGAGTTATGCCTGCGGCTCGACCGGCAACGCCTCGCTGATGGCGTTTTCGCGCGCGCTCGGCGGCACCGCGCCGAACGAAGGGCTCCGGGTTGTCGGTCTCAACCCGGGCCCGGTGGAGACCGACCGGATGGTGACGCGGCTGCGGCGAGAGGCGACGGCGAAATTCGGTGATCCGGAGCGCTGGCGTGAGTTGACCGGCCACATGGCGTTCGGCCGCGCCGCGACCGCGACCGAAATCGCCAACATGGCGGCGTTCCTCTCCTCCGATCTTTCCGGCTACACCACCGGAACCATCGTCACCGTCGATGGCGGCGGCACCAGCCGGCACTCGGCGCTGTAAGAACTCGGGAGGACATCATGGATTTGGCGCTGAGGGGCAAGAAGGCGCTGGTCACCGGCGCTTCGAAGGGCATCGGGCGGGCCTGCGCCGAGGTGCTGGCGGAGGAGGGCTGCGATGTCGCGCTGGTATCGCGCACTGCGGCCGATCTCGAAAAGGCGCGGGCGGAGATCGCCGGCAAGTACAATGTCGGGGTGCGGGTGTTTCCGCTCGACCTTTCCGACAGCAAGAACGTCGACAAGTTGGCCGCCGAGTGCCCCGATATCGACATTCTGGTCAACAACGCAGGGGCGATTCCCGGCGGCAATCTCGACGCAGTGACCGAAGAGCGCTGGCGCACCGCGTGGGATCTCAAGGTGTTCGGCTACATCAACATGACCCGGCGCTTTTATGCGCAGATGCGCGAGCGGAAGCGCGGCGTCATCGTCAACGTGCTGGGCGCGGCGGGCGAGAACCCGGACTTCAACTACATCGCCGGCTCGTCGGGCAATGCCTCGCTGATGGCGTTCACCCGGGCGATGGGCGGCACCGCGCCACGCGACAATTTGCGGGTCGTCGGGATCAATCCCGGACCGGTGCTGACCGAGCGGCTGATCACCCTGACCAAGACCCGCGCGAGGGACACACTCGGCGACGAGAACCGTTGGCAGGAGCTGATGCGGGGCCATGCCTTTGGCCGCGTCGCCAAGCCCGAGGAGATCGCCTGGATGGTAGCGTTCGTCGCCTCCGACCAGGTGTCGGGCTACACGACCGGCTCGATCATCACCATCGACGGCGGTGGGTCGAGCCGGCGCAGCGCGATCTAATCAGCGGATGTGGCAACCGACGCGCCGCGCCGCGCTCGTCGCGATCGCCTGTCTCGCGGCCGCGAGGGCCGCCGCCGAGCCGGCGCCGCCGGGACCGATCACCGCCGAGGGGCAACGGCTTGCCGCGCTGCTCGACGGCATGAATGTCGAAACGCTGTGGCAGCACGGTTTCCACGTCGATTGGCGAACCGGCGCGTCGAGGGGACCGCGAGAGACCAGTCCCGGCGGGCATACCCATTGCAGCGTCTTTGCCGCCGCGGTGGCGGACCGGCTGGGTATCTATCTGCTGCGGCCGCCGGAGCATAAGCAGGCGTTTCTCGCCGACGCGCAGGAGCGCTGGCTGAACAGCCCCGTGGCGACCGGCTGGAACCGGATCGGCAGGTTGGCCGACGCCGGCGCGTCGGTGCGCGCGGTCGCATTGGCGAACCAGGGCAAGCTCGTCGTCGCGATCTATTTTCAGCCGCCGAAGGAGACCGCCGCCGGGCCGAAGGAGGAATCCGGCCATATCGCAATCGTGCGGCCGAGCGACAAGCCAGAGGCGCTGATCGAGAGCGAGGGCCCCGACGAAACCCAGGCTGGGAAGGTTAATCACCGGCTGGTGTCGCTGCGCGACGGATTCCGCTCGCACCGTGACGCGTGGACGACGGGCGCGATCGAGTATTTCTGGCACGACGCCAATCCGCCATGATGCATCCGTGACGGATCTCGGCATGCAATCTCGCTCCGGTGACGACAGCGCGCTGCCAGAACATGAGCGCGTTCTGCTGGCGCGGGCGCGGGCGCTCGTGCCCCAGCTCGCCGAGCGTGCTCCGGCGGCTACTGCATCGCGCATGCTGCCGCCGGAGACCATTGCCGATTATCACGCTGCCGGCATCGTCAACATCTTGCAGCCGAAGCGGTTCGGCGGGCTGCAGGGCCGGTTCAGCCTGTTCTCGCGCATCACCGAGGAGCTGACCTATGGCTGCGCATCCTCGGCCTGGGTTTACGCGGTGCTGGCCGAGCACCAGTGGATCATCTCCCAGTATCCCGAGCAGGCGCAGATCGATGCTTGGGGCGACGACCCAAAGGCCGTCGCGTCTTCCTCGCTGGCGCCGCGCGCCGCCGCCAAGGCATGTGACGGCGGCTGGCGGGTCAGCGGCAAGTTTCCGTTTTCGAGCGGCTGCGACTACGCGCAGTGGGGCATTCTCGGCGTGTTTCTCGGCGAGCTGGGCGACCCAAGGTCGGTCGCCTACGTGCTGGTGCCGTTGGGCGAGGTCGAGATTCGCGACGATTGGCAGGTGCTCGGCCTCGCCGGCACCGGCAGCAAGTCGCTGGTGCTGAAGGACGTGTTCGTGCCGAAGCACCGCTGCGTGATGGTGAGCGATCTGTTCGCGGGAACGCCCCCGGGCGCGGAGGTGCATCCCGATTATCCGGTGGTGCGGGCGCCGCGCGGCTTTCTCGTCTCGTATTCGCTGCCGCCAGTGGCGATCGCGCTCGGCCGCCGTGCGCTCGAGCTGGTGTGCCGCGATCTCTCGACCCGGATATCGCGTGGCGTGACCCGAATGGCCGAGTCCGAAGTCGTGCAGATGGTGGTTGGCGAGGCTGCCGCGGCGATCGACAGCGCAACCTTGGCGCTGCATCAAGGACGCGATGCCAGCACCGAAGCGGTGGGCTCGGGCCGGCGGATCACAGAGGCCGAAGCGGTGCGGGCGCGCCGCGACATGGTCTACGCGCAGCACCAAGTCGGGTGGGCGGTGGAGCGCCTCTGCGAGCTCTCCGGCGCACGCTGGGTCTATGACAGCGATCCGCTGCAGGAAATACGGCGTGATGTGATGACGATCCTCACCCACCACGCGGCGAACCGGCCGGCGGCGTTTGCACCCTACGGTCACATGCTCTTGAGCCATGGCGCGTGACGCTCACCATCGTTCCGCTTCGTCGACGCATCGCTGAAGTGCTGCGGCACTCGTACCGTCAAGGTTGCCGGCGCGGCTGATTTTGGCTAAGTCTTTCGCTTCCCTTTTGCAGAATAGGACGAGGGCCCGATGGCCGTCCCGAAGAAGAAGGTTTCGCCGTCACGCCGTAATATGCGCCGCTCGCACGATCGGTTGACGGCGCCGGTCTATTCCGAGTGCCCGAATTGCGGCGAGCTGAAACGACCGCATCACATGTGCGAAGCGTGCGGCTATTACAGTGGGCGCGAAGTGGTCCCGGCCGAGCCGGCGACCGCTTAACCCAATAGACGAGCCAAGGCGGCTGCGGTGAGCGGCACGATCACGATCGCCCTTGACGCGATGGGCGGCGATCACGCTCCCGAAGTCGTCCTGCGCGGTGCCGACCTCGCGCTCGAGCGGTACCCCGGTGCCCGCTTTCTGCTGTTCGGGGTCGAGACTAAGGTCCAACCCTTGCTGGCCCAGCTCCCGCGCGTCGCCAAGGTGGCGGAGCTGCACCATACCGACGAGGTGGTCGGGCCAGACGACAAGCCGTCGCAAGTGCTCCGCACCGGCCGCGGCACCAGCATGCGGTTGGCGATCGACGCGGTCGCCGACGGGCGCGCCGATTGCGTTGTCTCGGCCGGCAATACCGGCGCGTTGATGGCGCTCGCCAAATTCGCGCTGAAGACACTGCCGGGCATCGATCGCCCGGCGATCGCGACCTTCTTCCCGACGATGCGCGGCGAGACGGTGATGCTCGATCTCGGCGCCAACATCGAATGCGACGCCGAAAACCTGGTGCAGTTCGCGCTGATGGGCGACGCCTTTGCGCGGAGCGTGCTTGGGGTTACCGAACCGACTGTGGGGCTGCTCAACGTCGGCTCCGAAGATCTGAAGGGCAACGACGCGGTGCGCGGCGCGGCTGCGCGGCTGCGCGGCGGGCTGACGCCGATCCGCTTCCATGGCTTTGTCGAGGGCGACGATATCGCCGCAGGCACCGTCGACGTCATCGTCACCGACGGCTTCACCGGCAATGTCGCGCTAAAGACCGCCGAGGGCACCGCCAAGCTGTTCGCCGAGGCGCTGCGTACCTCCTTCGACCATTCGCCGATGGCGAAGATCGGCTACCTGTTCGCTCGGGGGGCCCTCAAGAAATTCCGCGACCGGTTCGACCCGCGCCGCTATAACGGCGGCATGTTCCTGGGGCTGCGCGGCATCGCGGTGAAGAGCCACGGGTCAACCGAACTCGTTCGGTTTCGCCAACGCGATCGGTGTCGCGATCGACATGAAGGTGAACGGCTTCTTGGAAAAAATCCGCGCCGACCTCGCCCGGGTGAATTCGGCGGTACCCGCGCCGGAACCTGCGGCGCTGTAACCGGCGGCGATGAAATTCCGCGCCCAGGTCGCCGGCTGTGGCGCTTATCTTCCCGAGCGGGTGCTAACCAATCGCGAGCTCGCCACGCGGCTCGACACGTCGGATGAATGGATCCGCCAGCGGACCGGCATCGGCGAGCGAAGGATCGCGGCTGAGGGCGAGCTGACTTCCGACCTCGCGGTCGCGGCGGCCCGACGAGCGCTGCAGCGGGCCGGGATGAGCGGCAACGACCTCGACCTGATCGTGCTGGCGACAGCGACTCCCGACCACACCTTTCCGGCAACCGCGACAAAGGTGCAGGCACAGCTTGGCATGACGCGTGGTGCGGCGTTCGATGTCCAGGCCGTGTGCTCGGGCTTTATCTTCGCGCTGGCGGCAGCCAACAATGCGCTGCGCCTCGGGCAGGCGCGCACCGCGCTGGTCATCGGCGCCGAAACCTTCTCGCGCATCCTCGACTGGGAGGATCGCGGCACCTGCGTGTTGTTTGGCGACGGCGCAGGGGCCGTGGTGTTAAACGCGGTTCCCGATACCGGACCCGGTGGACGCGGCGTGCTGTCGACACACCTGCATTCGGACGGGACGCAGTACAACATTCTTTATGTCGATGGCGGTCCGTCGACGACCGGCAACGCCGGCCATTTGCGGATGGAGGGCAAGGAGGTGTTCCGCCAGGCGGTGCACCATCTCTCGGAGGCGGTCGAGGAGGCATTGGCCGCCAACCACCTCACCGGTGCCGACATCGACTGGCTGGTGCCGCACCAGGCCAACTTGCGGATCATCGATGCGATCGGCAAGCGCCTCAAGCTGCGCCCCGGGCAGACCGTGATTACCATCGAACGCCACGCCAATACCTCGGCGGCGTCGATCCCGCTGGCGCTCGACGAGGCGGTCGCCGATGGCCGCATCAAGCCGGGCCATCTGGTGCTGATGGAAGCTCTCGGCGGCGGGTTGACCTGGGGTGCGGCCCTCGTGCGCTGGTAAGCGAAATCGAAATTCTGCCTCAGGAAATCACGGCCAACGCTTTGGAATTTGACGAGGTTTTTCGACCGGGCTAACCTCCGCGAAAGAACGGGAGGGCGGCATGGCCGGTCAGACGGTTACTCGCGCTCAGCTCACCGAGGCGGTGTATCAAGAGGTTGGCTTATCGCGTAACGAGTCGGCCGAATTGGTCGAGTTGGTGATCGCCGAGATCTCTGATGCGCTGGAGCGGGGCGAGATGGTCAAGATCTCTTCATTCGGCAGTTTTGCCGTTCGCCGCAAGGGCCAGCGCATCGGGCGCAACCCCAAGACCGGGCAGGAGGTTCCGATCAGCCCGCGCCGGGTGTTGGTGTTTCGCGCCTCGCACGCCCTGAAGAACCAGATCAACCAGTCGCTGACGGGACCGGCGCCGGCACGCCGTTCCGGCGCGAGCAGAACCCCAGCCTGACGTGAACGACGCGCCAGAGACCGCTTCTGGCCGCCGAGCCAACAAGCGGGTGGCGGTGTTCCGCACGATCGGCGAGGTCGCCGAGGACCTCGATCTGCCGGCGCATGTGCTGCGCTTCTGGGAGTCGAAATTCCCGCAATTGAAGCCGTTAAAGCGCGGCGGCGGCCGGCGTTATTACCGGCCCGAGGACATCGCGCTGCTGTCGCGCATCCGCCAATGCCTCTATCACGAAGGCTATACGATCCGCGGCGTGCAGAAGCTGCTGTCGGAAGGTACGATCGGCGCTATCGGCCGTATCGAGGCTGTCGAGCCGAGCCTATTCCCGCTCGCGCCGATCGCAGCTCGCGAGGCACCGCGTCCGGCGCGCTCGGCCCGGCGTGTCGCGGCGCCGGCGACCGCCCCTGCTGTCTCGCCCGCGAAGCGGGCGGTTCTGGAGGAAGCGCGGCGGGAACTGACCGCCGCGCTCGAAATGCTCGGCGGGTTGGTGCGCGGCAAAAGCTGACGCACTGCGGCGACTGGCCGCCACCGGTATGGTCCCGCCTCGCCAGCGATGCCCCCGGTCGGAGCGTAGCTTCTGCCAAATACGACGTCCTCGTGCCGGCCGGCTTGCAACCCACGGCGACCGTTTGCTGGCCAACGCGGCCCCGTCTGTTCGCCATCATTCGGTCGCCGGCGGCAGCGTTACCGATCGGTTCGTTTTTCAACCCCAAGCGCGCTGGCGATAGCTTCCTGAAGGTCGTGCCGGCGAAACGGTTTCGGCAGAAAGACAAACTCACTACGCCGGCTGCCTTGTCGGTTCCCGATTTCGCGAGGGTAACCCGATGCGAGAACGATTTTGAGATTGGGGCGATCGCGGAGAGCACTTTCAGCCAGGTCGAGGCCGCTGACGCCATTTGGCATGACCATATCGGTGAGTAACAAATCGAGCACTTGCTCACTCTCTAAGACTTGTTTCGCATCCACACCATCTCGAGCGATCACGATTTGGTAGCCAAGCCCGTCGAGGAACATTTCCATCACCTCTCGGACATCGGGCTGATCTTCGACAATTAGGATGGTTTTCCCTTGTCCGTAAGGCACCGACGGTTCTCCTGTAGGTGTTGCCTCGGCGGCGCGCCAAATTTCTCCTCTGGGAAGATAGAGCGATACCGTCGTCCCGATGCCCGGCGCACTTTCGATAGTGGCGGTGCCACCGGACTGCTTCACAAACCCATAAATTTGCGAGAGTCCGAGGCCGGTTCCTTTATCCAAATCTTTTGTCGTGAAAAACGGCTCGAAAGCGCGTGCACTAACTTCGGGCGCCATTCCTGTACCGGTGTCGGCAACGCTGACGACGATATAGTCACCGGCGGTAATCCCGAGTTGATCAGCCTCGAGGCCGGTCATAACTGCATTGCGAGCCCAAAAGGTAAGTCGCCCGCCGTCCGGCATCGCGTCGCGCGCGTTCATCGTCAGATTGAGTAGCGCGGACTCGAATTGAGCATGATCGACCAGCACTGGCCACAAGTCGGGTGCGGAGTTGAACTTGACCGTGATTGCTTCTCCGGCAGCACGGCCAATAAGCTCATTCATCTCCATTACCGTCTGGTCGAAAGCGACGGCTGTTGGCTGGAGCTGTTGCCGGCGCGCAAACGCGAGCAGTTGTCGGGTCAAACGCGAGCCACGATCGGCCGCGCGCTCGATGGCGGCCGCCATCTGCGCCACGCGCGGATTGGAAGCTGTGATCATAATCGCGTCTGCATGTGCCAATACGACGGTGAGGAGGTTATTAAAATCGTGGGCGATCCCGCCAGTGAGCTGGCCGATGGCCTCCAAGCGAAGTGCCTGTTGCAGCGCCGCTTCGGTCTTTTGGCGTTCGGCCATTTCGGCCGAAAGCGCTTGCGTGCGCTCTAGGACCTTGGCTTCGAGTGTTTTGTTCAGTTCCTGCAGTCGCTGCTCAGCGTCCTTCCGTATACGTGCCGTCTCGAGGTGGACACCAACCCGGGCAATCAGCTCGCGCGCAGAAAAAGGTTTGGTAAGATAGTCGTCGGCGCCCGCGCGCAGCCCTTCGATGCTGGCATCTTCACCGGCCCGCGCCGACAGCAGGATCACCGGCAATTTGGCGAGCGCCGGTTCGGCGCGGATCGCGCCCAAGAGCCCGAAGCCATCAAGGCCCGGCATCATCACATCGGCCAGCACGAGATCGGGACGCCGCTCGCGCAGCGCGGCTAGCGCCGCCTCGCCATCGGCGACGGTCTCAACCTCGAAATGGCGCCCGAGCAGACGCCGCACATAAGCCCGCATATCGGCGTTGTCATCAGCGACGAGCACGCGCCCGCTGACGTCGGATGCTGGCAAGTTGCCCGGCCTACCGCCTGAGGCTATCTCCGCGGACAGTAATGTTTCGCCAGCCCCCCAGCCGAATGCCTCCTCAACATAGGCTTCCGCCCGAACCGAGGGGGAAACGGGCTCGCCCCGCCCGACCCCGACCCGGTCTTGCGGCAGGTGCGCTGAACCAAAAGGTAGGCGGAGGATGAAACTCGTGCCCTTACCCGTGGTGCTTCGCGCATCGATGGTGCCGCCATGGAGCCGCGCCAGCTCCTGGACCAGGGCAAGGCCGATACCGCTGCCCTCATGCGTGCGGCTTCGCTGGCCTTCGATCCGGTGAAAACGCTCGAACAGTCTGGGCAATTCGTAGGTGGGGATTCCGACCCCGGTGTCTTCGACCCGAAGCTCGGCAAACCTGTCGGCAGCCGAAAGGCTGATCGTGATTCCGCCGTCGAAAGTGAATTTGAACGCGTTAGAGAGCAAATTTAAGACGATCTTCTCCCACATGTCGCGGTCGACAAAGACCGGCTCGGGCAATGGCCGGCAATCGACGACGAGCCGCAGGCCGACTTGCTCGCATGCCGAGTGAAAATTGCTCGCTAGCGCTTGGGTGAACGTGGCGAGATCGACCGGCTCAAAGGTCGCTTCCATGCGGCCTGCCTCGATGCGCGAGAAGTCGAGCAGCGCATTGACAAGCTTCAACAGCCGCAGCCCGTTGCGGTGAATCAGTTCGAGTTCGCTCCGTGCGATCCGGCCATCCTCGGCGGGCGGGATCCGAGCCAGTGCGCCTTCCAGCGGGCTGAGCATCAATGTGAGCGGCGTACGAAACTCGTGGCTCACGTTCGAAAAGAAGGCAGTTTTGGCCCGGTCGATCTCCGCGAGGGCCTGAGCGCGGCGTCGCTCTTCCTCGTAAGCGGAGGCGGTAGCGATCGCCGTGGCCACTTGCGAGGCCGCTAATTCCAGGAAGCTACGATACTGCTCGTCGAGCCGTAGCCGAGAGCTGGCGCCCGCAACCAAGATTCCGGCAATATCGCCGGCGCGGTTCGCATAGATCGGCAGCGCAACCGCTCGGCTCGGAGGGTCCGACCACGGACCCTGCGGCACCGCGGACAGGAGCCCAGGGAGATCCTCTACCGTAACCGCGACCTGGTCGCGGATCACCTCGGACAATGGCCAGGGGCAGGCTTGCGAATTGCTACGTAGCGACAATGTAGCCGCACCGGCCGCACCTTCCAATCCGACCGAGCCCACAAGCCGTGCCTCGGCCGCGTCCGCATCGATCAGGTAGAACGCAGCGAATGGTACGTCGAGGGCATAATTCGCAAGAATATCGGCGGCGAGCTTGCAGGCATCGGTCGCCGTCCTCGCCTCTCCCGTGCGAGCGCCGAGGTCGCGCAGCAAAGCGACGCGCCGCTCGCCTATCACCTTTTCGGTGATCTCGTGGACAGTCGCCAGCACGCCACCAATCCCGCGCGGCATGGTTTCGTCAGGCACGGGGCTGTAGGCAATCGTGAAATGGGTCTCTTCAACAAAGTCATAGCGACCGATTTCGAGCTGGATGTCCTCCATCCATGTCGCGGGGCCGCCGTTGAAGGGAGTGTCGATCAGCGGCCGCAGAACGTGCCAGATCTCCGACCAGCACTCGCGAACCGGCTGGCCCAGCGAGAGCGGATGCTTGTTACCGAGGATCGGCCGATAAGCGTCGTTATAGATCGAAATGTACTCAGGGCCCCACCACAACAGTAGTGGAAACCGATTGGCGAGCAGAACGCTCACCATCATCCGGAGGCTGGGCGACCAGTCCGAGACCGGGCCGAGCGGAGTTGCGCTCCAATCCTTGGCCCGTATCAGCGCGGCCATTTCGCTGTCGCTGGCAAAAGGGTCCGCGACACTCAAACAGTTGAGCCGCTTGCTCTTGCGCCTGACTATCCCGCCCTCCTAACAGTCACGAGCCTTCTCAACTGAAACGCGGGACGGCTGTTTCTGTTCCTGAGGATAAGCGGGCTTGGGAATTCGATGACTCTATCTGCTTAAGGTCTGCTTTGGCACCGGGCCGATGCAGTGGCGCCAGTGTCATAAAACCAAAGCAGTTGGCCGACGGGAATGAGACTGGGCTATAAACGCCCGGCTATCAGCGCGGCGATGCCACCGATGACGATGACGCCGGCAGCGCCGCCAAATAGGTTTTCGGCAATTGCGCTCGAAATGATGAACGGTCGCCACCGGCTCGGCCCGTTCGGCGAACACCAAAAAATAGTGAAGCTCGTCGCGATGCAGACCGCCACAATGGCATGACGAGCGATCGCCGACAGATCGACGAAATGCATCAGCCCGGCCAGTCCACCACCGATGAACCCAACGGCGCCTGCCATGACGAAGCATAAGGCGGTGCGACCGAGCAGCGCGCGCTGCTCTGCCCGGCTATCGACGAATTCATGCATCAACTGTTCCTCGCGAGCGTGCTGTTTGTGTTCGCGTCGTCGGTGGGCTGAAGGTTGCCAGCAAATCTGCGACCTTACCGATATACCCCTTCGCGTTTCTTTTGCGCGAAAGCCTCTTGCGCACCGTCAATGTGGCCCCCGTTAAGCCGAAGCTCATGAAGGAAGGCGGCATCCTTCATCAGAGAGGGCAGGTATGCTTTTTGAACGCGGATTTCTCGATTTACCCGGAGAACGGCGCAAGCGGCCCAGCCACTCAGGACCGGTCCCACCATCGCGGCCAGCCACCAATCAGGCACGGCTATGCCCCAATATATTAGGACAAGGCCCATGACGACCAAGAAACATAATAATGCGCGTTGAATCCTTAGATCTTTCATACGTAATACTTTGGCCCAAATTCGTTAACCAAAGATTGTCGTGTAGCACGCGGTCATGCTGATACCGTGCCAGGCAGCCGCGACAATGACCGGCAGCCGATGCACGCCAATTCGAGCGAAGGAGCGCCTCAGCCCGTCGCATTGCGTGGCGGCCGTCGCACTGCGCGCATATCCCTACGCCTTGGCCTGCGGACGTTGCTAGCCTTCGGCAACACCCGCAGGGGTTACCAGAGCGGGGACGCCCGGCGCCAAGCCGCCAGGGTTAAAGCACCGAAACTGGTCCAATAGCGTTTGGCTGGCTGGTCAGGCCTCAATGAAGTGCCCGAACGGTTTCAAGCCTTCGATGCGGTCGCAGATAATTTTGGTGACCGCCAGCATCGGTGTGGAGAGGATTGCCCCTGGAACACCCCACATCCAATACCAAAAGATCAGCGAGATAACGACCAGCACGGGATTGATGGTAAACCGCCGCGCGAGCAGCAAGGGCGTGATCGTTTCGCCCTCAATTACATGGATGGTGAGGTAGAGAGCTGCTGGCACGAAAGCAACCCAAAGCGAGTCAATTACGAGCATCCCCGCGAGGAAAAATATCACCACCCCAATTAGGGGGCCAAGAATTGGAACATAGTTGAGCAGGAAGGCGAGGGAGCCCCACATTAGGGGGTCGCCCAATCCGCACGCGGCGGCCGCCACGCCAGTGGCAATTCCGACCGCCGCGTTCATGAGTGTGACCGTCAACAAATAGGCCGAGATGTCGCTTTCGATCTGCTGAGAGATCTCGACTGCTTGCCGCTTGTTCTTGAAGCGAGGCAAGACCTCGACCAGCCGTCGTAGAAACGTATCGCCGGCAATGAGCAGGAAGAACAGCACCAGCATGGTCTGGAGGACGCCGCTCACCAGGTAACGGGTGCCGTCGAGCAGCCGATCCAAAAACCCGGCGCCCGCCAAGGTGACAGAAAACGGGCTCGAATTGGCCATGATCTTTCCCATGAAGGAATCAAGGACGCTCATGAGCCGCTGCAGGGCAGAGAGAGGCCGGCTTAGAAAGACGAGCCGGTCTTGCAGTTTGGGGAGCGCCGATGGAAGTTTTTGCGCCCAGTCCACCGCCGGCCCCGACAACATCATGCCGATACCAACAAGCCCGGCGAGTAAGACCAGGATGATGAACATCGCCGCCATCTTCCGCGGAACGTGCAGGCTTAACAGAAGCCGCATCGCGGGTTGCAGAACGAGCATCAACACGAACGCAATCACGATCGGCAGAATGATCGTGGCCGCGACGTAGCAGGCCGCAAGGCAAGCCAGGAGCAGGAAAGAACCGAGAAATATGTTCGCAACGTCGGGCGCCGACGGCAGATCAACCGCTTCAGATAACTCAACGGTCGTGCCTGGCGGATCGGTTTCCAAGAATGCCGGCACAATGTGAGGACTGGCGTCGTCGTGTGGCAATTTTTGGACCCGTCAGCGGTGCTGGGTTGCCGAATTGAGGTGCGTGAGATCGTCGGGACGTTAACCCGGCACTCGCCAACGGTGTGTTGGGGCAATAAGTTCCGGGCCGCTCAACCAATCGGCCGGCTCCGCGGTCCGCGCTGATGCTGAAGATCCCCGTGGTTGCCATATAGCTAGGGCGCAGTGCGTTGTCGTCGAGCTTCGGATCGATCTCGATAAGACGGCGCTTCTGCTTCGCGGCCGCGGCGTTGGGGTCGATCAACGTAAGCCAGGAAACACTGGCGAACTTGCCTGCGTAGACGGAGTCCAACGCGTTCGACAGGATTGTCATCGCTGGGGTCAGCGCGTCAGCGGAAAGGTGCCCGCGCTTCACCGCATCGACCCCGTCGGACAGGGCTTGCATCACGCCCCGGCGACCTTCGCCCCCTCTGTCAGGGGGAGCTTGGTGCTCGCTGAGTTTAGGTTTATCGTCCGGCATGTCCGGGACAGTTCATAGAGAGCCGCGCCCTGAAATAGGAAAAAGATAGGAAGAAACTAGAACCTATCGTTGAGCCATTGAAATGTACGGATGCCGGTCGGAGCGTAGCGCAGCCTGGTAGCGCATCAGCATGGGGTGCTGAGGGTCGTGAGTTCGAATCTCACCGCTCCGACCATCCCACCAATTTGACAAACGATGCTTTAAGACAGGTGCCGGCTTACCGTTATGCGCGGGAGGCGGCGCGCAAGCGGAACGTCGGATCCTTATCAGTGCCTCCAGGCCGCCCGCGACGCCAGCCCAACGCCCGGGCGTAACTGCCGAACAGTCCGGCGGCCTCGACTTCGGTTTCGCTGACAGCGGTGGGGCCCTCGGCGTTAGGCGCGACGTAGAGCGCGTCGGTCGGACAGTAGATTTCGCACAGAAAACAGGTCTGGCAGTCGGCCTGGCGCGCGATGACCGGCGGCGCCTCGGGCACCGGGTCGAAGACGTTGGCCGGGCACGCCTTGACGCAGATGTCGCAGGCGATGCAGCGGCGCTCTGAGACGATCTCGATCACGGCGCCGCTCCCGCGGGTTCGATCGGCCGCCGGACGATGGCGACCCGATCCAGCCCGCGCGCCTCGATCCTGCAGGTGAACTCCGCATCCCGTCCGGGCGCATCGCGCCGGCGATGCATGCCCCGGCTCTCGGCGCGGGCGATCGCGCCGGCGCACGCCCATCGGCTGGTCGCGGTCAGTGCCGCGGCTTCGCGCGCCCGCAATGCCGCCAGCCCCTCGCCCTGGGCGTGATGGCGAAGCTCCGTCCAGTTCGCGTCGAGCCGGTCGAGCGACCGCTTGAGGCCGGTTTCGGTGCGAAAGAAATTACGGTCGATCGGCAGCATCTCCTCGCGCACCCCGGCGACGGCCGCCGCCGGGTCGAATGCGGCGCGGTGATCGGCCCCCGGCCTCAGCCCCGCCTGTCCGAGCGGCGCGAGGCTGGTTCCGTTGCCGCCGTGGGATGCGGCAAACTCCGCCGCCGCCCGGCCCGCCCAATTGCCGGATGCGATGGCCCACGATGAATTCGGGCCGCCACCGCCGGTGATTGCGCCGGTCAGGCGCTCCCGGCTCGCCGCGTCGCCGGCGGCGTAAAGGCCCGGCACGCCGGTCGAGCAATCGTCGCCGGCCAGCCGGATGCCGCCGACACCGCGCACGGTGCCCTCGCAGCGCAGCGTCACCGGCCAGCGCTCGTCGAAGGCGTCCACGCCCATGCGGTCGAGCGGCAGAAAGCAGTTCGGCTGGCCCTGCCGCAGCCATTGGCGCAGTTCCGGGCTCGCCTTGTCGTATCGCGCGTAGACCGGTCCCTCCAACAGAGCCTCGGCTACCACGACGTGACGATCCTTGCCCTCAATGGCAAGACGCGAGCCGTCTTCACGGGTAAAGCTGGCCCAGCGGAACGGCAGCCCCTTGTTGAGCGCGCTCGGCTTTGGGGTGAAGGCATATTGTGCGGAAAATTCCATGCCCGACATCGTGGCGCCGGCTTCGGCCGCCATCAGGTAGCCGTCTCCCGTCAGGCCCGTCGCGCCAAGGATGCGCTCGCCGAAGGCACAGCCTCCGGTCGCGAGGACCACGGCGCTGGCGTGAATGCGCCAAGGCCGGTCGCGCTGCCGGTCGATCCCAGCCGCGCCGGCGATCCGGTCACCGTCCGCCAGCAGTTCGAGCGCCGGGTGATGATCGAGCACCGTCACGCCGGCTCTGCGCGCCCGGCGGCGCATGAAATGCATGTAGTCGGGGCCACGCAGATTGGCGAGGTAGGGCTTGCCGTCGTCGTCGGTCGGGAACGGGTAGCCCATCTCGGCGAGGCGATGAAGGCTGTCCCAGGCCGCACCGAGCACCCCATACGTCCAATCGGCGTCGGCGAGGCCGCCGGTTAGCGCCTGCCGCCGGTTCACCGCCTCGCGGCGCGGCTCGCCGGGCGGCACGAACCAGGTGCCGGTGTTGGACGGCGCGGTCGCGCCGCTGGTGCCCATATAACCTTTGTCGACGATGATGACGCGGACGCCGCTCTCTCGCGCGGTGAGCGCGGCCCAGGCCGCCGCGGGGCCGCCGCCGATGACCAGCACGTCTGTGGCCAGCACGCTTGTTTCGGTGAATTTGCGCCGGCCCGGCGAGCGCGACTGACTCATTTTTGTTTCGCCCACCGATCGGCCTGCGGAGTTGCTAGGGCTAACTCTAAGCGAGCCATGACAAATTCGCTACCGGTCGCGCGCATGCCGGCGCGCGAGTAAACTGCGCGCAGATCTAGCGATCGCCCAATCTGGAGGCTGCCCCATGACCTCGGAACGCCCGGAAGCCGCAGGTGAACCCTGGCAATGGCCGGAAGCGCACTGGCGCAAGCTGGTCGATCGGGTGCGCGCCGGACGCAGTTTGCGGCCAGCAAAATGGCCGGGCGGCGCGCGCTGCGCGGTGGCGCTGTCGTTCGATAGCGACCACGAGACGAGCGATCTGCGCGAAGGTGGCAAGTCGATCGGCCGGCTGGCATGGGGGCAGTACGGCGCGCGGGTCGGGGTGCCGCGCATCCTCAAACTCTTGGACAAGTACCAGGTCAAGGCGTCGTTCTACGTCCCGGCGGTGACGGCGCTCATTCATCCCGACGAGCAACGCCGCGTCGTCGCCGAAGGGCACGAGATCGGCATTCATGGTTGGATCCACGAACTTAATTCGGTGCTGCCCCACGAGGCGGAACGCGATCTGATGCTGCGCGCCGCCGATGTGCTCGAGAAGACCAGCGGCGTGCGCCCGGTTGGCATGCGCACCCCCTCCTGGGATTTCAGCTGGAATACGCTGGCGATCGAGGCCGAGATGGGCCTGCTTTACGATTCCTCGCTGATGTCGGACGAGGATTGCTACGAGCTCTTGCTCGACGGCAAGGAATGCGGGGTGGTTGAGCTGCCGGTCGAATGGGTTCGGGACGACGCGGTCTACTTCATGATGAACCGGTTCTCGGCGCTGCGCCCCTATACGCCGCCCGCCGACGTCCTCGACATCTTCCGCCGCGAGTTCGAGGCCGCCTATGCCGAGGGCGGGATCTTCCAGCTGACCATGCACCCGCATGTGATCAGCTACCGCTCGCGCATTTGGCTGCTCGAGGAGCTGATCCGCCTCGCCCAGTCGCGCCCCGGCGTGTGGTTTGGCACCCATGCCGAGGTCGCGCGCTGGGCCAAGGAGCACGCCGCCTAGTCTTTCTTGTAGCGGCGGGTGATCTCCGGGTCCTCGCCGGCGGCGTGGCGTTTGCCGACGGTCTCGGCATGTTCAAGTTCTTGGCGGATATCCTTGTTTTGGATATCGCGTTCGGCCTGCCGCACCTTGTTTTCGATCTTGCCGGATTGGACAAAACGTTGCTGCGCCTGATTGTAATCTCGTGCAGCAGTACGATTACCTTCGCCTTCGTTTCTCTGTTGCGCGATTTTATTTTTGTCTTTTCGCATCGTGACCTCCTTTATTTCTGTTTTATAAACGAGGTCTGTTTTAGCCCGTTCCTTTTTATTCCGGCAGCGTCGCGCGAAAGCGCAGCCGTACATAGTCGGCGATCCACAGCCCGGTCTCGTCCTTGAGGATCGGCTCTAGCAGTTCGGTGACTTCGCGCTTCGCGGCGGCGCGGTCGTCGGGGGGCAACGGATTGAAGAAATCCTCGCAGAACGTGTCGAGCCAGGCCATGAACCCGGCCTCGAGCGGCGTGGGGCGCGGGACGATGGCGATTTCCTCGACCCGGAACCCGGCGGCTTCGAGCTTCAGCCGGTAGGCGCCCGCCGACGGGAAATACCACGGGCTGAGGCTCAGGGCCTCGATGCCACGCTTCGCGAGCACGGCTCGGAATGCGGTCTGGATCGCCGCGGTGTTGTTGTGCCCGCCCATCTCGGCGACAAAGCGGCCGCCCGGCTTCAGCGCGCGGGCGACACCGGCGAGCACCTCTTCTTGCGGGCGCATCCAGTGCAGCGCGGCGTTGGAGAACACCGCGTCGAACTCGCGCTCGAAGGCGAGGCTCTGGCCCGGCACGACCCGCGCGTCGAGCCCCTTCGCCCTGGCGGCGGCCACCATGTCGGACGCGGCGTCGACCGCGACAACGATGGCCCCGGCGGCGGCGATCTTGGCGGTCAGCACGCCGTCGCCGCAGCCGAGATCGAGGATGCGCTCGCCCGGCTGGGGGTCGAGCAGCTCGACCACCGGCGCACCGAACATGGGCACGAAATGCGCGGTCTCGGCGTAACGCTGCGCCGACCAATGCTGCTTCGACAACTCGGCCATCTCTTGGCCTTTCGGTTTTGAAGTTGAGGGTCAGGAAATGTTACGGGCAGCCGAGTGCCAGTTTAAGGTCAAGTTTTATCCTGGTATGAAGGACACCCGTCAGCCGGAGAAACCGGCAACTTTCTACGACGCGGAAGAATTTCGAAATGGGCCTCCTTGGGCACGCAGCCGGCGCCGTTGATCGGCACGATGTCTTGCGGGCAAGCGGAAAAGACGATGACGAGATCGCGCTCGGCGCGCAGCACGACATGGCTGCCGGGTCCGGCAATCGACGGCTCCCATGAAATCGTCCCGTCCGAGGCGACCGGGATGTTCATGAACAGGTTGAGCGGCGGCGGGGTCTGCGGCGGCTCGAGCCCGAGCTCGGCGAGCGCGTCGCGGAGATTGTCGGTGCAATTATCGTGATGGCCAACGACGCCGAGACGCTCGTAGCGATAGCGGTCGCAGGCGGCGATGACGGTGTCGTGGAGGCCGCCCGAAGTGTCCTCGACAAAGGTCAGCATCGGGCGGCGCCGGTTCGACACCAGCGTATCGCCGGTGGTCGGCAGGGTCTTCGACAGTTCGGCGTGCTAATGCGCCATCGACAGGAATTCGTGCAAATCGTCGCGGCTGAAAGCCCAGGTATCGACGACCTGCCCGCCATGGGTGTTGATGAGGCGCAGCACCTCGCCATGGCGCAGAAACGCGGCCTTGCCCTTGCGGGTGGGGATGGTGGTGAGAGCGGGCATGCGATGCCCTCCCTCACGCCTTCGCCGCCTCTGCTTGGCGGCGCAGCGCGGAGAGCGTGGTGCGGGTGGTGATCATTTCCGGGTCCATCATCAATTCGATCACAGCGGCGCGCTTCGCGGCGACGGCTTCCTCGAAGGCCGGGGCGAATTCCTCGGTGCGCGACACCGTGGCGGCGAAGGCGCCGTAGGCGAGGGCGAGCGCGGCGAAGTCCGGGTTCTTGAGATTGGTGCCCGAGATGCGGCCGGGGAAACGGCGCTCCTGGTGCATGCGGATGGTGCCGTACATCGCGTTGTTGAAGACGAGGATGATCGGCCCTGGCCCTTCGGCCAGCGAGGTCGCGAGTTCCTGGCCGGTCATCAGAAAGCCGCCGTCGCCGACAAAAGCCGACGACGATGCTGCCGGGCCGCGCGAGCTTGGCGGCGACCGCGGCGGGGACGCCGTAGCCCATCGCGCCGCTGGTCGGCCCGAGCTGGCGGCCGGGCCGGCGATATTGCAGAAAGCGGTTCGGCCAGCCGCTGAAATTGCCGGCGTCGCTGGTGACGATGGCGTCGTCAGGAAGCCGCTCGCGCAGCCAGGTCATGACCCGGCCGAGGTCGAGCGTCGGAGCGTCGGTCAGCTTCGACGGCTGGAGGCTGGCTTCGTAT
This sequence comes from uncultured Alphaproteobacteria bacterium, assembly GCA_963773625.1. GTDB lineage: Bacteria > Pseudomonadota > Alphaproteobacteria > ATCC43930 > CGMCC-115725 > DATARH01. Next base: position 207,516 of record CAVZCJ010000003.1, read on the forward strand.
TCGGCGCGAGCTTTCTTGCGCCACGCGGCCCAGCGCGGGCTGGGGATAGGATCGAGCGCGGCGAGCGCGGCGGCGATCTCCGGCATGCCGGACTGGATCGCCAGGGCCGGGCGGAACACGCGGCCCAATTCCTCGGCGGCGGGGTGGATGTGGATGAGGGTCTTGCCAGGGTCGGGGATGCCCAGCAGCGAATAGGATTGCGAGGTGATCTCGCCGATCCGCGCGCCGATGGCGAGGACGAGGTCGGCGGCTTTGACGCGGGCGACGAGGCTGGGCGCGGCGCCGGTGCCGAGATCGCCGCAATATGCGTCGAGCCGGTTGTCGACGATATCCTGGCGGCGGAACGAGCAGCAGGCGGGGAGATCGTTGGCGGCGAGGAAGCGGGCGATGTCGGCGCAGGCAGCGTCGGTCCAACCGGAGCCGCCGACTAGCGCCATCGGCCGTTCGGCGGCGGAAAGAAGGCGGTGCAGCTCGGCGAGATCGGTAGCGCCGGGATGGGCGCGCACCGCACGGTAGGGGCCGACCGGCGCGACCTGGGCGGTGTCGCGCAGCATGTCCTCGGGGAGGGCTACAACGACCGGGCCGGGGCGGCCGGAGGTCGCGACCTGGAATGCTTGGTTCAGCAACTCGGGGATGCGCTCCGCCAGGTCGATCTGCGTCACCCATTTGGCGAGCGGCGCGTACATTTTGCGGAAATCGACTTCCTGAAACGCCTCGCGGTCGATCTGGTGGCGCGCGACTTGGCCGACCAGCACGACCATTGGGGTCGAAATCCTGGAACGCGGTATGGACGCCGATCGAGGCGTTGCAGGCGCCAGGCCCGCGCGTCACCAAGAGCACGCCGGGTTTGCCGGTGAGCTTGCCATAGGCCTCGGCCATGAACGCGGCGCCGCCTTCCTGGCGGCAGGTGACGAGGCGGATCTCGGGCGCGTCGTAGAGCGCGTCGAGCACTTCGAGATAGCTCTCGCCGGCGACGCTGAACGCCATCTCGACCCGGTGTGCCTTGAGGCAGCCGACGACCAGCTGGCCGCCGCTCAAAGCCGGTAGATTTGCCGCCATCGCCGTTGCCCTCGCCCTCGGTGTTTCCGTTGTGCCTTGGTCATTTGAGACGATGCGCGGCTTTGCCTCAAGGGTGAGGTCAGCAAGTATCCGCGTGCGGCAGGCATTGGCCCGAATGACGTTCAAAATCGAGGGCGATCTGCTAGTGTCGCAATTCAATCGCCGCGCTTGTCCGGAATTACGCCGCCGCCGGGGAGGGAAGGGTTCGCCGCGGCATAGATTGAGGGGAGACGGAGTGGGGTGAGGGTGAACTCGGCTAGCCTGACCTGCATCGCGCTGTCCGGCGCCGATTGGCGCGCGGCCTAGACGGCGATGGACGACCAGCCGCCGCGCGGCTATGTGGCGCCACCGCCGGCGCCTGCCGCTCCCTCCGCCGAGGAAGTTCGCCCGCCGCCGGTCGTGCCGGCGGAGCCGGATGAACTCCCGCCCGCCGATCGGCCCCTGCCGCCGGGCCGATCCTCGCGCCTGCGCGGCCTGCTGTGGCTGATCATCCTGGCGGCGCTTGTCGCCGCCGTGGTCTGGTACGTCCTCCACCGCCAGCAGGCCGCGCCGGCGGGCCGCTTCGCCACGGGCGGGCCGATGCCGGTCGGCACTGCGACGGTGCAGAAAGGCGACATGCCGATTACCGTCGCCGCGCTCGGCACGGTGACGCCGCTGGCGGTGGTGACGGTGCGGACCCAGCTCAACGGCCAGCTGGTCGAGGTCGCCTTCCAGGAAGGGCAGATGGTCAACAAGGGCGACTTCCTCGCCCAGATCGACCCGCGCCCCTACCAGGTCGCGCTCGAACAGGCGGAGGGCCAGCTCGCCAAGGATCAGGCTGCGCTCGCCAATGCCGAACTCGATTTGAAGCGCTACCAGACGCTGGTTGCGCAGAACTCGGTAGCGCGCCAGACGCGCGACACCCAAATCGCCACGGTCGCGCAGGACAGAGGCGTCGTGCAGGCCGATCAGGCGGCGATCGACACGCAGAAATTGAACCTCACCTATGCCCACATCGTCGCGCCGGTGAGCGGCCGGGTTGGGCTGCGTCAGGTCGATGCCGGCAATTACGTGCAGACCGGAGACACCAACGGCCTCGTCGTCATCACTCAGTTGCAACCGATCTCGGTGATCTTCACGGTTCCCGAGGACAATCTACCGGCGATCCTGGCGCAACTTCACGCCGACAAGACGCTCGGCGCCACCGCGTTCGACCGCAGCGGCACGACCAAGCTCGAAACCGGGCAGCTGGCGACGATCGACAATCAGATCGACGTCACGACCGGCACGGTGAAGCTGCGTGCGCAGTTCCCGAACTCCAACCTCAACCTGTTTCCCAACCAATTCGTCAATGTGCAGCTCCATGTCGATACGCTGCAAAATACGGCGATCGTACCGAGCTCGGCGGTTCAGCGTGGCGCGCCGGGAACGTTCGTCTACCTGGTGAAACCCGACAACACGGCGAGCGTCCAGGTGGTGACGCTGGGCCCCAGCAACGGCGAGCAAGTCGCGGTGATCAAGGGACTCGATCCAGGCCAGGTCATCGTCACCGACGGTGCCGACCGCTTAAAGGACGGCGCCAAGATTCAGGTGGTCCAGCCAGCGGCGCAGGCTCCAGGCCAACCCGGTCAGAGCCCGCCAAAGGCGCCGAGACAGCATCAGGGACCGGGGCAGCAGCACCGGAGCAATGACGGGTGAGAGCGCGCGTTCCCGCGCTGACTAGGGGGATCGCGTGAACCCGTCGCGACTGTTCATCCTGCGGCCGGTGGCGACCTCGCTGCTGATGGCGGCGATCCTGCTGGTAGGGCTGGTCGCTTACCGTTTCCTGCCGTTGTCGGCGCTGCCCGAGGTTGACTACCCGACAATTCAGGTCATCACGCTCTATCCTGGCGCCAGCCCCGACGTGATGACCGGCTCGGTCACGGCGCCGCTCGAGGTGCAGCTCGGCCAGATGCCGGGTTTGAACCAGATGTCGTCGTCCAGTTCGGCGGGATCGTCGGTCATCACCCTGCAATTCAATTTGAACCTCAGTCTCGATGTCGCCGAACAGGAGGTGCAGGCGTCGATTAACGCCGCTGGCAACCTTTTGCCGTCGGATCTGCCGGCGCCGCCGATCTACGCCAAGGTCAATCCGGCCGACGCGCCGATCCTCATCTTGGCGCTGACCTCGAAGACGCTGCCGCTGACCTCGGTCGAGGACCTCGCCGATACGCGGATGGCGCAGAAAATATCTCAGCTAGCCGGCGTGGGGCTGGTCAGCATCAGCGGGGGGCACCGCCCTGCGGTGCGCATTCAGGCCGACCCGCGCAAGCTCGCCGCGTTGGGGCTCAACATCGACGACCTGCGCACGACGGTCGCCAACGCCAACGTCAATACGCCCAAGGGCAGCTTCGACGGGCCAACGCGCGCTTATACGATCAACGCCAACGACCAGATCACGAGCGCCGACGACTACAACAACCTGGTCATCGCCTACAAAAACGGCGCGCCGGTGCGCCTCTCGGATGTCGCACAGGCGATCTACGGAGAGGAGAACACCAAGCTCGCCGGCTGGATGGGCACCACACCGGCGGTGGTCATGAACGTGCAGCGCCAACCGGGCGCCAATGTCATTTCGGTGGTCGATAGCATCAAGGCACTCCTGCCGTCGTTGCAGGCGTCGCTGCCGGCGGCCGTCGACGTCACCCTGTTGACCGACCGCACCAATACGATCCGCGCTTCGGTCTCTGACGTCGAATTCGAGCTGGGGCTGGCCGTCGTGCTGGTCGTCGCGGTGATTTTCGTCTTCCTGCGCAGCCCGTCGGCGACCCTGATCCCCAGCCTCTCGGTGCCGCTGTCGCTGGTTGGGACGCTGGCGGTGATGTACCTCGCGGGTTTCAGCCTCAACAATCTGTCGCTGATGGCGCTGACCATCTCGACCGGGTTCGTCGTCGACGATGCGATCGTGATGATCGAGAATGTGTCGCGCTATATCGAGGCGGGCGACCCGCCGCTGCAGGCCGCGCTCAGGGGTTCCGAGCAGATCGGCTTTACCATCATCAGCCTGACGATCTCGCTGATCGCCGTGCTGATTCCACTGCTATTCATGGCCGATGTGGTCGGCCGGCTGTTCCGCGAATTCGCGCTCACCCTGGCGGTGACGATCGTCATCTCGGCGATCGTGTCCTTGACCCTGGTGCCGATGCTGTGCGCCAAGCTGCTGCGCTATGTCCGCGAAGAGGACATGAACTGGTTTATGCGCCAGACGCAGCATTTCTTCGACCGGGTTATCCAGCACTATGGCATCTGGCTCAACTGGGTGCTCGACCGCCAGGCGCTGACCCTGCTGGTCGCGGTCGCGACGCTATGCCTGACGGTGCTTCTCTACATCGCGATCCCCAAGGGCTTCTTTCCGGTTCAGGACACCGGCCTGATCCAGGGCATTTCCGAGGCACCGGCCTCGGTCTCGTTCGCGACGATGGGAGAGCGCCAAGTCGAGCTCGCCGGCGCGATCCTCAAAGATCCCGATGTCGTCAGCCTGTCGTCGTTCATCGGCGTCGACGGTACCAATGCGACGCTCAATACGGGCCGCTTCCTGATCAACTTGAAGCCGCGCGACGAGCGTTCGCTCGACGCCAGCGCGATCATCCGCCGGCTGCAGGGCGAGGTCAAAGATGTCGCCGGCATCGATCTCTACATGCAACCGGTGCAGGACCTCACCATCGACGCCACGGTCAGCCGCACCCAGTATCAATTCTCGCTGCAGGACGCGAACCCGGATGAGTTCGCTACCTGGATTCCAAAGTTGATGGCGCGTCTCCAACAGATCCCCGAGATCGCCGACGTCGCGACCAATTTCGGCCAGAACGGTCTGTCGGCTTATATCCTCATCGACCGCGCCACCGCCGGCCGCTTCGGCATCACCCCGGCAACCGTGGACAATGCGCTCTACGACGCTTACGGACAGCGTATCGTCTCGACAATCTTCACCCAGTCGAACCAGTACCGGGTCATCCTCGAAGCCACCCCAGCGGCGCAGCAGGCGCTGAGCTCGCTCGACCAGATCTATCTGCCGTCGTCGCTATCGAGCAGCGGACAGGTGCCGCTCTCGGCGCTAGTCACCGTGCAACAGGAAACGGAACCGCTCGCGGTCAATCATATCGGCCAGTTCCCGGCGGTGACGATCTCGTTCAATCTGGCGCCCGGCGCCGCGCTCGGCGCGGCCGTCGACGCGATCAAGCAAGCCGAGAAGGACGTCGGCTTGCCGGTCAGCATGATCACCACGTTCCAGGGTGCGGCGCTCGCGTTTCAGGCGGCGCTCTCGAACGAGGTGCTGCTGATCCTCGCCGCGATTGTCACCGTCTATATCGTGCTCGGGGTGCTCTACGAGAGCTTCATCCACCCCATCACGATCCTCTCGACCCTGCCCTCGGCGGGGCTCGGCGCACTGCTGGCGCTGATGCTCGACGGCAGCGATCTCAGCATCGTCGCCATCATCGGCGTCATCCTGCTGATCGGCATCGTCAAGAAGAACGGCATTATGATGGTGGACTTTGCCCTCGTCGCCGAACGCGACGAGGGCAAGTCGCCGCGCGAGGCGATCCACCAGGCCTCGCTGTTGCGCTTCCGACCGATCATGATGACGACGCTGGCGGCAATCTTCGGGGCGCTGCCGCTGATGCTCGGCACCGGAACCGGCTCCGAGCTGCGCCACCCGCTGGGCGTGACGATTGTCGGCGGCCTCATCTTGAGCCAGGCGCTGACTTTGTTCACGACGCCGGTCATCTATCTTGGCTTCGATCGGCTCGCGCGAATGACGCGGCGCCGTTTCGGCCGCCGGTTCGATGCGGAAAGTCCCGCCGAATGAGCCTTTCGACCGCATTCATCGAGCGGCCGGTCGCGACGACGCTACTGACCATCGGCCTGGCGCTCGCGGGCATATTCGCGTTCAATCAGCTGCCGGTATCGCCGCTGCCGCAGATCGATTTCCCGACGATCTCGGTCTTCGCGCAGATGCCCGGCGCCAGCCCCGAGACGATGTCGGAGACGGTGGCGACGCCGCTGGAGCGTCATCTCGGGGTTATCGCCAATGTGACTGAGATGACCTCGTCGAGCACGCTCGGCTCGACCCGCATCACCCTGCAATTCGATTTGAATCGCAATATCGACGGCGCCGCGCGCGACGTGCAGGCGGCGATCAACGCGGCACGCGCCGACCTGCCGTCGAGCCTGCGGACCAATCCGAGCTATCGCAAGGTAAACCCGGCCGACGCGCCGATCGCCATCCTGGCGCTGACTTCGAAGACGCTCACCGCGGGCCAGATCTATGACGCCGCCTCGACCGTGCTGACGCCGGCCTTGTCGCAGATCGACGGCATCGGCCAGGTGACGATCGGCGGCAGCTCGCTGCCGGCGGTTCGGGTCGAACTGAACCCGATGGCGCTCAACAAATATGGAATTGGGCTTGAGGACGTGCGGGCCGCGCTTTCCTCGGCCAACGCGCATAGTCCAAAGGGTGCGATCGAGCAGCAGGACCAGCATTTTCAGATCTACACCAACGACCAGGCGACCAAGGCGGCGGATTATCTGCCGCTGGTGATCGCCTACCGCAACGGTGCGGCAGTGCGCCTCCCCGATGTCGCGACGGTCGTCGACTCGGTCGAGAATCTGCGCAACCAAGGTCTTGCCGACGGGCAGCCGGCGGTGCTGGTGATCCTCTACCGCCAGCCTAATGCCAACATCATCGACACGGTCGACCGCATCACCGCGTCGCTGCCAGCGCTGGAGGCGTCGATCCCGCACGGCATCACGGTGCGGATGATGATGGACCGGACAACGACGATCCGCGCCTCGCTGCACGATGTCGAGACGACGCTGATCATCTCGATCTGCCTGGTGATCCTGGTGGTGTTCGCGTTCCTGCGCAACGCGCGCGCGGTGTTGATCCCGAGCGTCGCGGTGCCGGTGTCGCTGATCGGCACGTTCGGCGCGATGTATCTGATGGGCTACAGCCTCGACAATTTGTCGCTGATGGCGCTGACCGTCTCCACCGGGTTTGTCGTCGATGACGCCATCGTCGTCCTCGAAAACGTGTCGCGCCATATCGAGGCCGGCATGGGACGCCGGCAGGCGGCGCTGCAGGGTGCGCGCGAAGTCAGTTTCACCGTGCTGTCGATGAGCGTGTCGCTAATCGCGGTATTCGTGCCGATCCTCTTGATGGGCGGCATTGTCGGCCGGCTATTCCGCGAATTCGCGGTGACGCTCTCTATTGCCATCATGATCTCGCTCGTCGTGTCACTGACGACGACGCCGATGATGTGCGCATTTGTGCTGCGGCGGCCGCCCGAGCGGCACGGGCGCCTCTACTACTGGAGCGAGCGGTTCTTCAACGCGATGCTCCGCTTCTACGACCGAACGCTGGTGACGGCGCTGCGCCGGCCGGGTCAGGTGATGTTCATGCTGCTCGTCGCGGTGTGCCTCAACGTCTTTCTCTTCTACGAGGTGCCGAAAGGCTTCTTTCCGCAACAGGACACGGGCCGGATGATCGGTGGTATCCAGGCCGACCAGAGCATCTCGTTTCAGGCGATGAGGCAAAAGCTGCAAGACTTCATTGCTATTATCCGGAAGGACCCGGCGGTACAAAGCGTCGTCGGCTTCACCGGCGGTGGCCAAACCAACTCCGGTTTCATCTTTGCCGCGCTAAAGCCGCTGGCGGACCGCAAGCTGTCGGTCGACCAGGTGATCGGCCGATTGCGGCCCAAGCTCAACCAGGTTCCCGGCGCGCGTTTGTTCCTGCAAGGAGTACAGGACATCCGCGTCGGCGGGCGGGCATCGAATGCCCAATACCAATTCAGCTTGCAGGGCGACTCGCTCGCAGAGCTACAAGAATGGGCGCCGAAGATTGCCGCGGCGATGGAAAAGCTCGACATGCTGACCGACGTCAATTCGGACCAGCAGCAACACGGGCTCGAGACCGATCTCGTCATCGACCGGCCGACCGCGGCCCGGCTCGGGCTGACAACGAGCCAGATCGACAGCACGCTCTACGACGCGTTCGGTCAGCGCCAGGTCTCGGTCATCTATGCCGCGCGCAACCAGTATCACGTGGTGATGGAGGTCGATCCGCAGTTCTGGCAAAGCCCGGATATGCTGAAGCAGATCTACGTCAGCAGCACGGGCGGATCGGTGAATGGCTCGGCCAAAACCAATGCGGTCGCCGGGACGGTGGCGGCATCCACCGTCGCGAAGAACCGGTCGACCGCCGCCAGTGCCGCGGCGGCGGTGGCTTCCGACGCGGCGCGCAATCAGCAGAGCAATGCGATCGCCTCGACCGGACGCAGCGCGGCCTCGACCGGAGCGCCGGTCAGCACCTTCGGCGAGACCATGGTGCCGCTCGCCGCCTTCTCGCATTACGGGCCGGGGACGACGCCGCTCGCGGTCAACCACCAGGGGCTCTTCGTCGCCAGCACGATCTCGTTCAACCTGAAACCTGGTGCCTCGCTCAGCCAAGCGACCGAAGCGGTCGATCGAGTGATGGCCGAGCTGCACGTGCCGACGACGATCCACGGCAGCTTCCAGGGCACCGCAAAGGCGTTCCAGCAATCGCTCAACAACGAGCCGGTACTGATCGCCGCGGCGCTGCTCGCGGTCTATATTGTGCTCGGCGTGCTCTACGAGAGCTACGTCCACCCGATCACCATCCTCTCGACCCTGCCGTCGGCCGGGGTCGGCGCGGTGCTGGCGCTGATGCTGGCTAACACCGAGTTCAGTATTATCGCGCTGATTGGGGTCATTCTCCTCATCGGCATCGTCAAGAAGAACGCGATCATGATGATCGACTTCGCGCTCGCGGAGGAGCGCCAGAACGGATTGAGCTCGCGCGAGGCGATCCACCAGGCGGCGGTGCTGCGCTTCCGTCCGATCATGATGACGACGATGGCGGCGATGCTCGGCGCGATGCCCCTCGCGATCGGTTTCGGCGAAGGCTCGGAACTGCGCCGGCCGCTCGGCATCTCGATCGTCGGCGGGCTGCTGGTGAGCCAGGTGCTGACGCTCTATACGACGCCGATCGTCTATCTCTACCTCGACCGCTTCCGCCTATGGGCGCAGCGGCGCTGGTCGTTTCGCGGCCGGCAGGCGCCGCACGGCTCCCTGCCTCAACCCGGCGAGTGAGGCCGATGGCGACGATCGGGCGGGCCGCCGCGCTGGCGGCGGTGGTGGGGCTGAGCGGGTGTTTTTTGGTCGGGCCCGACTACCAGAAGCCCGACGCACCGGCGCCGGCTGCCTACAAGGAGGCGTGGAAGCCCGGGCCGCGGGACAAGGGCTGGGCGCCGAGCCAGCCAAACGATGCGATCGACCGCGGCGCATGGTGGTCGATCTACCACGACCCGGTGCTCGACAAGCTCGAACGGCAGATCGACATTTCGAACCAGAATTTGAAGGCTGCGGAAGCATCGTTCCGCGAGGCAGAGGCCATCGTCACCGAGGCGCGGGCCGGGCTGTTCCCGACGCTCGATGCCGCCGCGTCGGCGATGCGCTCGCGCACCAGTGGCAGCACGTTCGGGGGCGGCAACATCTCCAATAATTTCCGCACCACGCTCAACGCGAGCTGGGTCCCCGATCTGTGGGGAGCCGTGCGGCGCCAGATCGAAGCCAATGTCGCCAGCGCCCAGGCCAGCGCCGCGACGCTGGCCAATGCGCGTCTGTCGGCGCAGGCGGCGCTGGCCACCGCCTATATGCAGCTGCGGGTCGCCGACGAATTGCAACGCCTGCTGTCGGCGTCGGTGAAGGCGTTCGCTCAGGCGCTGCAGATCGTCACCAACCAGCATCGCGCCGGAACCGCCGATCAGTCGGCGGTCGATCAGGCGCGCGCACAGCTCGAAGGCACCAAGGCGCAGCTGATCGCGGTCGGGGTCAGCCGCGCGCAGTTCGAGCACGCGATCGCGGTGCTGATCGGCAAGCCGCCCGCCGAGCTCAGTATCGCTCCGGTCGAGACGGTGGACGCCGTGCCGCTGGTCCCGGCCGAGCTGCCGTCGGCGCTGGTCCAGCGCCGGCCCGACGTCGCCGCGGGCGAGCGCGACATGGCGGCTGCCAACGCCCGGATCGGCGTCGATGTCGCGGCGTTCTATCCGGCGGTGACGCTGACCGGTGACTACGGCGTGCAGTCCTCGATGCTAAGCAAGCTATTCTCAGCGTCGAGCCGGGTCTGGTCGTTCGGGTCGGATCTGGCCCAAACCATCCTGGATGGCGGGCTCCACAACGCCCAGGTCGAGGCCGACAAGGCTGCCTACGATCTGGCCGTCGCCAACTACCGGCAAACCGTGCTGGCCGCGTTCCAGCAGGTCGAGGACGAGCTGGTGGCCGAGCGCATCCTCGCGCAGCAGGCGCAAGCCGAGGATGCGGCGCTCGCGGCGGCGCGCGCGGCGGAGAAGACGATCAACAACCAGTATCTCGCCGGGACGCAGGCCTACACCGCGGTGATCGTCGCTGAGACCACTGCCCTCAACGACGCGGTGCAGGCGGTCAATATCCGGCAAAGCCGGCTGGTGACCAGCGTCGCTTTGATCGAGGCGTTGGGCGGCGGCTGGGATACCTCGCAGCTGCCCGGCCAAGAGAAGATCGAGGGTGACGTGCCGCTCAACTTCAACCCGCTGCCGCCGACCTTCCCGCCGGGTTCGATGAACGCGCCGAAATAGGTCACATCTTCAGCACGGCGATGTAGCTGGCAAGCTCGGCCCGCGCCGTGTCGAGCGCCGCGGTCGACCTTCCCGCCGGGTTCGATGAACGCGCCGAAATAGGTCACATCTTCAGCGCGGCGATGTAGGCGGCGAGCTCGGCCCGCGCCGCGTCCAGCGCGGCGCGTCGCCTTGTCCCCGGCGGCGGTGTTGGCATCGATCGCGGTCTCGGCCGCCTTTAGTTTGTCGAGCGTGGTCTTGCGCATCGCGGGGTCGTCCTTCAGCGCGGTGTAATTGTCGCGCAGACGCGTCTCGTCATCGGTAAGGCGGCTGCGCTCGGCAGTGAGCCGGTCGAGATCGGCTTGGCGCTGGCTGACCGCGCGCCGCCGTTGCGCGAGCTCGGTGAAGACGCGGTGCAGCGCGGGGTCGAGGTTTTTCGCGGCGAGGTAGACACCGATTTGGTTGTCGTTCAGGTCGAGCAGCCTGACCTGTTCCTCGTCGGGCTTCTCCTCGACGATCGTCACCGTGCCGTTGCCCTTGGGATCGAGCGCGGCGGTGACCCGATAGGCATTGGTGGTACGATCGGCCGTTGTCGGCGCGGCGAGCGTCCAGCCAGCGAGGCGATCCTGCTCGATGATGAGAGCCGGCGGCGGCGCGGCCGAGCTCACCTGATAGGTCGCGGTGCGACGCTGCAGCCTTGCGAGATGCATGACGCCCTCGGCGACAGTCGCCTTGACGATCGATTGCTGGAAATCGGTCGATTGATCGATCGTGACCTTGGTGTCGACCGCGTAGCTGAGGAGCCGCTTGTTGCCGGCCGGGAGCGCGGCGAGACGGGCGTCGCCGAGATAGGAGCTCCCCGCGTCGCTCTGCTGATAGAGGGTTAGCACGCCGGGCGGCAGGCCGCTATCGGCGGCGTTGGTCAGCTCGATCGCGGCGAGCGGGTGATGCGGATCGGTCGAGGGTTGGAACAGATCGACCCGGTGCGCCGGCAGTTCGCGGTCGATCAGCGGGACGACGAGGCTCTGCCCGGCGGCAACGCTGATCTTGGTGGGAAGAGTGAAGGCGATCTGCGTTGCCTCGTCTTGGGTAGTCGCGGCCTCGATCGAGGCGGGCGGAATAGGTGGCGGGGGAGCCGGGGCCGGCGGCGGTGCGGGCAATCCGGCCAGCTGCTGCCTCATGGCCGCCTTGGGGGCCGGAGCGGGGGCGGGCGGCGCGTTCTCCGCTCTCGTCTGATCGGTGGCCAGCGAACCGGTGTCCGTCGGCGGCAGCACGCGATTGCCGGCTTCGACAGGGACGACGGGCCGCGTCACGTAGTAGCTTTGGTAGAGCGCCTGGCGGAAGGTCACGGGGCTGCCCGAGAGCAGCGTCAGCTCGACGTCGTTCCAGCTTTGGCCGCTGAAATTCTCCAGGACCGCCCAGCCTTGCAGCCGCGCCGTGCCCGCAGCCGGGTCGGCCGGCAGGCTGAGCCGATAAGTCGCCTTCCACAGCGGCATGGCGACGACATACCCGACGCGAACCGTGCGCTTGCCGGCGCCGTGCGTGGTGATGGTTAGTTGGCGCCGCGCCTGCGCGCGATAGGCGGCCACCCGGGTCAACGCGGTCTTGACCTGGGCCGCGAGCACCGGGTCGGTGAACTCGACCGCGTCGAGGTCCTTGAGGGTCAACTGGCGCAGCCCTGAGTTGGTGAGCACGCTGACCCGGGTACGGGTTTCGCTGCTGCGTCGGGATTGCGCGCGGTTTCGTCCTCGGCATGCACCAGCCGGCCGGTAAACGGCTTGTCGCCGCCGATGCGGATTTCGGCGCCCTGCAACGCATTCAAGAGATCAGTGAGAGACGACAGCGCCGACTGGTCAAAGGGAAGATCGGCAAAACCTTGCGCCAGCGGCTCGCGGCCGGGCAGCGTGATCGCGCCGACTTGACCGCCATTGTCGTAGACGACAAGGCTCTTGAGCACGTCGTCGACCTGGTCGAGCGCGACATCGAGGGTCAAGGTCGCGTCGCCGTCGACCGTGGTCTCGTATTCGAAATAGCCGACGCCGCCGCTCGATAGCAGAACCCGCTTCAGCGTCAGTTCGGCAGCCGTCGCCGGCACGGCGATCTATGCCCATGCCCAGTAGCAGGCCGAGCGAGCACCAGCGCAACAGACGCAACATCGCCGCCTCCCCTTCGATGATTTGGCGATCCTTCGGAGCGAGGATGGCGGATTTGCGACTGCGATGGGGCGCTATCGAGGCAGGCGAGGCTCTAGGCCGCCGCTGGCGCCTCCATTGCGATCTGCCGATAGAGGTGCGAGAGCAGGGCCGCGACGACGGCGACCCCGACGAACGAGACGGCAAGCTGCAGTCCCTGGAAGACGAACCAGAACAGCGCGGGGAACATGGCGCCGATGCGGGCAACGATGACGCCGACAACGGCGAACGGCAGGTAGCACATCACCAGACAGACGAAGAGCCGCCAAAAATTGCCGGCGATCAGATCCGAGGCGTCGAAGAACCCGATCGGGCGCTCGATCGCTGCCGCCGGAAAGATCAGCGACACCCGCATCGCCGCCAGCGTGAGGGCGATGCCGCCAATGGTAGCCAGCGGCATCGTCAGAAGGTGCGGCGGCAAGGCCGCGACGAAGGTCAGGATGATCATTGCGACCGCGACGATGACCGAGAGCTTGATCGCGGTCACAAGGAATCCGCTCCAGCCCGGTGGGATGAGCCCGCCGGAGACGCTCTCGCCAAGCAGGACGAAGCGGTGCCAGCGCACGACGAAGATCGTGCCGAAGACCAGCATGCCGACGGCCCTGACCAGTGCCGCGAGAATACTGCCGAAAAGCCCGCCGCCCGGCAGGATCAGCGCGACGAGCTCGGTCGCCAGCACGATCGCGAACGGCAGCAGCGCCATCTCGATGACGAGCCGAGCATTGTCGAGGACCGCGCGATAGGCATCGACGGTTTCCTCGGCGACGTCGAAGCGGTGCGGCCCCGGCGGCGGCGAATAGCTCATGGCTTTCCCTTCACGTGCTGCTCCGGCTCTGCCGCCATTTTAGTGCAATCGGCGAGTGCAAACAGCCCGGATCGATGGGTGCCACAGCACGGTGAGAAGGCTAAGCGGTTGACTTACAATGGCGTCGCGCCGAACACTGCGCGTTATTTTCGTCACTGGAACTGAGGCCTGGGGAGTGGCGGGAGCGGACGCGGCGCGACTCGGGGTCGATATCGGCGGCACCTTCACCGATGTCGCGCTCGAGGTCGAGGGCAAGCGGTTCAGCGCCAAGATGCTGACGACCCCCCATGCGCCCGAGCGCGGCGTGCTGGCGGTGATTCGCGCGGTGTTGCGCGAGGCCGGGCTGACCCCACCCGAGTTGTCGATCATCATCCACGGCACGACGCTCGCGACCAACGCGATCATCGAGCGCAAGGGCGCCAAGACCGCCCTGGTCACGACCGAGGGGTTCCGTGACACGGTCGAGATCCGCCACGAGAACCGTTTCGAGCAGTACGACGTCAACATCGACCTGCCGCCGCCGCTGGTGCCGCGGCGGCTGCGCTGCGTCGTACCCGAGCGTATCGACGCGCGCGGACGGGTCGTCACGCCGCTCGACGAAACGGCGGTGGCGGCGCTGGCGAAGCGGCTGGAGGAGGACGAGGTCGAAAGCCTCGCGATCGGCTTCCTGCATAGCTACGTCAATCCCGCGCACGAGGAGCGCGCGCGCGACGTGCTGACGCGGCATCTCAAGGGCGTGACGATGACGCTGTCGAGCGAGGTCTCGCCCGAGATGCGCGAGTACGAGCGACTCTCGACCGCCTGCGCCAACGCGTACGTGCAGCCGATGATCGGGCGTTATCTGGTCAATCTCGAGGCACTGCTGCATGAGGAGGGCTTCGCTTGCCCGCTGTTCCTGATGACCTCTGGCGGCGGCCTCACCACGGTCGAGACCGCGATCCGCTTTCCGGTGCGGCTGGTGGAATCAGGCCCGGCGGGGGGAGCGATCTTCGCCAGCCACATCGCCCGACAATGCGGTCTCGACAAGGTGCTGTCCTACGACATGGGCGGCACCACCGCGAAGATTTGCCTGATCGACGACCTTCAGCCGCAGAGCAGTCGGGCCTTCGAGGTGGCGCGGGTCTACCGTTTCAAGAAAGGCAGCGGCTTGCCGCTGCGCATTCCGGTCATCGAGATGGTCGAGATCGGTGCTGGCGGCGGCTCGATCGCTCGGGTCGACCAGCTGAAACGCATCACCGTCGGGCCGGATAGCGCCGGGGCCGATCCGGGCCCGGCCTGTTACGGCCAGGGCGGCGACCTGCCCAGCGTCACCGACGCTGATCTGCTGCTCGGCCGCATCGATCCGACTGGGTTCTCGGGCGGGAAGATGGCGCTGGACCGCGCGGCCGCCGAGCGCGCACTGCAGCGCGAAGTGGCCGACAAGCTCGACCTGGCGCTCGATGTCGCGGCGCTTGGGGTCAGCGAGATTGTCGACGAGAACATGGCCAACGCCGCCCGCGTCCATGCGATCGAAAGCGGCAAGGACGCGCGCGGCCGTACGCTGGTCGCTTTCGGCGGCGCGGCGCCGCTGCATGCGTCGCGGATGGCCGACAAACTGGGGCTCGACCGGGTGCTGGTGCCGTCCAATGCCGGGGTCGGCTCGGCGGTGGGGTTTCTTCGCGCGCCGATCTCGTACGAAATCGTCCGCTCCCAATTGCAACGACTTGACAGTTTCGATCCCAATTCCGCCAACAAGCTGCTCGCTGCGATGTATGAGGAGGCCGAGGCGATCGTGCGGCGCGGCGAGCCGACCGCGCAACTCAGCGAAACCCGCTCGGCGCTGATGCGCTATCGCGGCCAGGGGCACGAGATCGCGGTGCCGCTCGCCGCCAAGGCCTACCGCAGCGAGGACGCCGCCGAGATCGTCGGCGCGTTCGAGGATGCCTATCGCCGGCTTTATAGCCGCATCATCCCCGGGGTCGAGGTCGAGGTGCTGAGCTGGGTGGTGCTGGTTTCGGGGCCGGCGCCGGTCGCGGAGGCGAAGCCGCCGGGGTTGCCCACGGCTTTCGCCGCGGCGCCGGCGCGCCGCCGCCCGGTCTTCGACCCGGAGCGCGGGGAGTTCGTCGAGGTGGCGATCTACGAGCGCCCGTCGCTCGATCCAGGCGCACGGCTACCGGGACCGGCGGTCATCGTTGAGGATGAGACCTCGACGGTCGTCGGCCGCAACTTCGACGCCCGGATCGACGCCTACGGCTATATCGAGCTCAACCGGCGCGGAGTTTGAATCCCGCGCCGGGATCGACGATTAGCGGGGCGGGTACCCCGGACCTTGTTGCAGCTGCTGCTGGTTGAGCTGCTGCGTCGTTGTCGGCGCCGGCGCGTAGCCTGGCGGCGGCGCCGCGGCTGGAGTGCGGCTCGCCATGCATTGCTGATAATAGGCGTAGTATGCTTGGTTGCCGGCATCCTGCGCGTTCGCGATGCCCGTACCGGTGCCAACGATCGCGCCGGTGCCGGCGCCAATTGCCGCGCCGCGGGGGCCGCCGACGGCCGCGCCTATGCCGGCGCCCAGCGCGGCGCCGAGCAGGGTGCTGCCAACCGCCTGGCTCTGCGCCTGTGATTGCGCGTAAGATGCTTGCTGGCTCGCCCATTGACGGCACGTCGCGTCGTCGTAGGCCGTTTGCGCCAACGCGGCGGTACCCGTGAGCGCCACCATTGCTCCACTCACGACCCCTGTAACAATTCGCTTCATCACAACACTCCTCGGTGCCAGAGGTCCGCCGCATCGGTGTCCCCCTGCTACGCCGTGGTCATATAGGCAGCGCGGCGAGGGCTTAAAGAGGTCGGTCTGTTCGACCCTGCGTTGGGCGCGCATCAATTGGTCTCATGCCGTGGATCAGAATCTGATGCGCAGTCCGGCCTGGATGGTGTGGTCGGTGGTGTTGCCGGCGGGGAGCACGGCGTCGTAGGTGGCGTAGAGGGCGAGGGCAGGTGCGGCCTGGACGGTGAACCCGGCGCCGGCGGTCACGATGTTTTTCGACGGCTTGACGCCGGTGACCGGGAAGAACGCGCCGCTCACCGTCGCCACGGTCAGGGTACGCGATCCGGCGAGCGCCTCGCGGTCGTAGCCGAGCCGCAGCTCCGGGGTGATCAGCGTACCGTCGGCGGTGACAAATTTCTGCGACAGGGCGAGCGCGACAAAGGGCTGGAGGCTGTCGGTGCCGTGGCTGGCGGCGGACAGGTCGAAGCCGCCGGCGCCGATCTCGGTGAAGCCATTCTCGCCGAGGTGGAGGAACTGGATACCGGCCTTGGGGGTCAAGGTGGCCAGGCCCTGGCCGAGCCCCTGGACCTGGAGCGGCAGGCTCCATTGCGCCGCGGCGGTGGCCTCGTCGGCGCCGTGATGCTCGGTGGCGGTGCCGAGGATCAGGCTGCGCTGGGTGTCGATCCAGTCATGCGCGTAGCCGGCGGTAGCGGTGAGCAGGCTGGGGCCGAGAACCGCGCCGCCATAGACCGCGAACCGCGCGGTATCGGCGGTGCTGCTCGACAAAGAGCGCTCGTTGACGCTGCTGTGGAGATAACCGCCGGCGACCCCGAGGTAGACATTGTCGGCGACCGGGCGGTCGAACCCGGCGAGGAAGCCGCCGGCGCTGCCGGTGAAGCCGGGTAGCGTCCCGCTGCGGTCGACCGAGGCGAAGCCGCCAATGCCGCGGAACCAGGCGCCCTGCGACGCCAGCGCCTGCGGCAAGGCGGAGACGAGATCGCCCAAAGCCGTGTTGTTGCCGAGCTGGGCGTATTGCGGCCCGGGCACGCCGATGCCGCCGAGCGCCACCTCGCCGTCGGCGATCCCCGACGGCGATTGCCCAGCCGGTCGAGGATGATCGCGTTGGCCTGCTGCGCGTTCATCACCAGCATGCTGGCGACGTCGCTGAAAGCAGAGGCATTGGTCGGAGCGACCGCGTCGAGCTGCAGGGTCACGTCGGTCGGGTCGTAAAGGAGCGTGTGTCCGATTCCCGGAGGATCATTGGCGACGACGTTGCCGAAGACACCGCTGACGCTCGACGCGGTCAGGATCTTGTACGACGCCATGTGATAGAGGCCGGGATCGAAGACCAGCACCAGGGTGCCGGCGAGATTGGCCGCGCCGCCGACCTTCAGTTGCGAGGCATTGCTCGGGCTGACCTCGATGACCAGTGTGCCAGCCGCAGACTGTACAAAGTTGCCGCCAACGTTGAGCACGCCGATCGAACCGCCCGGCCTCACGATGCCGCCGTTATTGAGGATGCTGCCAACCGTGCCGAATCCGGACAACATCCCGCCGGTCAAGGTCACCGCGCCGGAGATGGTCGCATTGGGCGTGGCATCCGTTCCGACCTGCAAGTTGCCGCCGCTGATCGTCCAATTGTTGGTGTTGCTGCCGGTCGCCTGCCAGGTGCCCCCGATCACGTTGAACGTGCTGAACCCGGTGTACTGCGTGCCGAGCGTGTCCAGGTTGAAGCTGCCGGTCCCCGTGCCGCCGAGCTGGAATGTGTCGGCGCCAGCGCCCAGCACATTGCCATTCATCGCGAACCCAGGGCCCAACGTCAGCGTGTTGCCGCCGCCGCCGAGTACGATCGCGGTGCCAAAGAAACCGGTGATGTTGCCGGCGGTAAAGATCGAGCTGCCACCCAGATCGGCCTCGACGCCGGTATCGCCCTGGATGACGCCGGTGGAGTCGTTCGTGAGGGTCAAGGCCGCCGCCAGGACGCCCCAAGAGCCGACGCCCGGGGCCGCCGATATGCTCCCGGAATTGACCAGACCGATGGTCGATCCGACGATGCCAAAGCCAGAACCGGATATGCTGCCGGTGGAGGTATTGGTGATCGTTAGCGTGCTGCCGGGCTGGATCGATTCGATCCCGGAGCCGGTCGCGCCCGAAATCGTCCCCGAATTGGTAAAATTGATCGTTCCCAGCGAGACCGCGATCCCGTCGAAGCCGCCGGAAATTATCCCGGCGTTGCTGCCGCTGACCGAATTGTTGGCCTGGATGGCGGCCGTTCCGGCGGTAATGTTTCCGGTCGATAGATTGGTCACGGTAACGTCGTTGCCGAAGGCGCCGTAATCCGATCCGCTCATGCTTCCCGAATTCGTAAGAAAGATCGTGGGGGCCTGGACGTTAAACGTCCCGATGCCGCCGCCGATGAGATTGCCCGAATTGTTGACGGTCGCGGTGACGTTCGCATCGATCGTGTCACCGAATACCGAGGAAATCGTTCCTTCGTTGACAACGTTGATCGACGTAGGGCTGCCGACCACCGGGCTGATGCCGGAGCCGACACCGGCAATCAGCGAGCCGCTGCCGAGGTTCATGACCGTGATAGAGCCAGTGTACTGAATACCCGAACTCAGATTGGTCCCTTGGATGGTGCCAAAGTTGTTGATCGTGCTGCCGTCGCCGATCACGACCCCGGCTGTCGTGAATGTGGTGCCGTTACCAGTTATGGTACCCGAATTGTTGATTATATTTGTGGCGCCGACATTGATGCCATCGGCGTCTCCAGTTACCGTGCTGCCAGGCGTAACGTTGATCGTCAGGCCGGTCTGGGTGCCATCGCCGAACCCGTTGGGTGGTGTTTGGTTGAGGACGGCACCCGTGCAGTTGACGGTGGTTACCGATGTCACGCACTGGGCCGCGGCGGACCGCCCGAGTCCTCCCGCCAATGCCAACGCCACGCTCGTCAGCAGCAGTATTTCGCGCAGCAAGCGGGTGTTCACGGTGCCAGTTCCCATCAACCTCCGCCGCGATCGCAGCGGGAATTCAACCTTTGGTCGTGTGAAACTATCCGATTGATTGTGACGGGAGAACGCGCAAAGACGCCATACCTGGAAACAAATCGCCGGTGTGATCTTTGCGCCACTCGTCGGATGGCTTGGCTACCGAGCCACCAAGAGCGCGGCTTAGAATTTCAAGCGGAGTCTGGCCCGGGCCGTGTGGTCGGTGGTGTTGCCGACGGGGAGCACGGCGTCGTAGGTGGAATAGAGCGCGAGGGCCGGAGCGGCCTGCACGGTGCCCGGCGCCGGCCGTCCGTCGGCTCGCGATTATGGCGCGCGGGCAGCGCGCTATTCTATCTCAGCGAGCAGGGGCTAGCGGGCGGTGGGCAAGGACGCAATCTAGCCGGGCGGTTTCAGCCAGCAGCCCGGGGTCGAGTGCGAGATCGTGATCTCCTCCTCGGTCATGTCGGCGGGGACATCAGCGAAAAGCGGCGTCGAGAGGTAGCGCTCGCCGGTGTCGGGCAGCAT
This sequence comes from uncultured Alphaproteobacteria bacterium, assembly GCA_963773625.1. Taxonomy (GTDB): domain Bacteria; phylum Pseudomonadota; class Alphaproteobacteria; order ATCC43930; family CGMCC-115725; genus DATARH01. The sequence goes on from CAVZCJ010000003.1 coordinate 227,456, forward strand.
GCACAGTATCGTCGATCCCTTGGGTGCCTCGGCGCAGACCTTGAGCGCGCCGGCGAAGGTCGCGCCGGAGGTGATGCCGACAAAGATGCCTTCCTTCTGCGCCAGCTCCTTGCTGCATTTGAGCGCCTCGGGGCCGGGAATACGGATGATCTTGTCGATCACCTTCATGTCGATCACGTCTCCGGTCAGCTTGGGGATGAAGTCCGGGCTCCAGCCCTGCATTGGGTGCGGCTTCCATTGCGAGTGCGGTTCCGCCGGCGTGCCGTCCGGGTTGCGGGCTTGTGGGGCGCCGCTGGTGAGCATCGGCGCGTCCTCGGGCTCGCAGACGACGATCTTGGTGTCGGGGCTTTCCTTGGCGAGCACCCGCGCGACGCCCTTTAGGGTGCCGCCGGTGCCGAAGCCGGTGACCCAGTAGTCGAGCTTGGTGTCGGCGAAATCGTCGATGATCTCGCGCGCCGTGGTGCGCGAGTGCATGTCCGGGTTGGCCTCGTTCTCGAACTGGCGGGTCATGAACCAACCGTGCTTCTTGGCCAGCTCAACGGTCTTGTTGAGCATGCCCACCGCGCGGTCGGCAGCCGGCGTCAGGATGACCTTGGCGCCGAGAAAGCGCATCAGCCGCCGGCGCTCGACGCTGAACGTCTCCGCCATCGTCACCACGAGCGGATAGCCCTTCTGGGCGCAGACCATGGCGAGCCCGATGCCGGTATTGCCGCTGGTCGCCTCGATCACGGTCTGACCGGGTTTGAGTTCCCCCGATTTTTCGGCCGCCTCGATAACGCCGAGCGCCAAGCGGTCCTTGACCGAACCCAGCGGATTGAACGCCTCGATCTTGACGTAGAGGTTCACATCGGGCGGCGCGAGGCGGTTGATTTTCACCACGGGCGTGTTGCCGACGGTCTCGAGGATGTTCGCGTATCTGCGCCCCATGTGCCCTCTCCCTGCTGACGGTAGCCTTCTGCACAGTTTCGCCCGCCTGCCGTCCGGAGGCAAACCGTCCGTTGCCCTTTTTGACGGGCCGCTTAAACTCAATCGGCGTCCCGCGCCGCGGGACGAAGCCTCCGGAGGCAAGATGCTAGGCCGCCCGAATACCGCCTTGTCGCAAATCCACATGCAGATCATGTGGTCGCGGCTCATCGCCGTCGTCGAGGAGCAGGCGCAAACGCTGGTGCGCACCGCGTTCTCGACCCCGGTGCGCGAGGCCGGCGACCTCTCGGCTGGCGTCTTCGACCGCGACGGCAACATGCTGGCCCAGGCGGTGACCGGCACGCCGGGGCACGTCAATTCGATGGCCGCGGCGGTGAAGCATTTCCTCGACGCATTCCCGCTCAAGACGATGAAGCCGGGCGACCATTACATCACCAACGATCCGTGGTTGACCTGCGGCCATCTGCACGATCTGACCGTGGTCAGCCCGACATTCCTGCGCGGCGAGCCGGTCGGGCTTTTCGCCTCGACCGTGCACGTTGTCGATATCGGCGGCCTCGGCATGGGCCCGGACGGGCGCCAGGTGTTCGAGGAAGGGCTGGCGATCCCGCTGATGGCCTTGGCGCGCGAAGGCCGCATGAACGAGGACCTGATGCGGATCATCCGCGCCAACGTCCGCGAACCGCTGCAGGTCGAGGGCGACGTCTACGCGCTTGCCGCCTGCAACGACGAGGGCAGCAGGCGCCTGGTCGAGATGATGGAGGAGTTCGGGATCAGCAACCTCGACCGGCTCGGCGAACACATCATCGAGACATCGCGCCAGGCGACAATCGAGGCGATCCGCAAGCTGAAGCCCGGCAAGTACAAGAACACGGTCCACATGGACGGCTACGACCGGCCATTGACGCTGGCTGGCGAGATGACCATCGGCGACGACGGCATCCATGTCGACTACACCGGCACCTCGCCGGCGAGTGCCTTCGGCATCAATGTGGTGATGAACTACACGCTGGCCTACACCGCGTTCGGGGTGAAGTGCCTGGTCGCGCCCGAGGTGCCGAACAATGCCGGCTCATTGGCGCCGATCACCGCCAGCGCGCCGGACGGGTGCCTGCTCAACGTCAAGCGCCCGCGCGCGGTGGCGGCGCGGCACACGGTCGGCCATATGCTGCCCGACGTGGTGTTCGGCTGCCTGCATCAGGTGATGGAGGGCGGCGTCCCGGCTGAGGGTGCCTCGTCGCTGTGGAACCCGCAGATATATGGCGGCGCCGACGTCGCCGACGAACTCGGCGCCGACGGCCATGACGAAGTGCCGCCGTTCAGCACCGTCATCTTTCACTGCGGCGGCACCGGCGCACGGCCAGGCAAGGACGGGCTCGACGTCACCGCGTTTCCGTCCGGCGTGCGCACCATCCCCGTCGAAGCGACCGAGTCGGTGGCGCCGGTGATGTTTCGCCGCCGCGAGTTCCGCGAGGGCTCGGGCGGCGTGGGGAAATATCGCGGCGGGCTGGGCCAGGTCATCGAGCTCGGCGGCGCCGACGGCACGCCGGTGGCGATGCTGTGCAATTTCGAGCGCATCAACAATCCCGCACGCGGCCGCGACGGCGGCGGGCTGGGCGCGCCCGGCAAGGTGTCGCTGGTCTCGGGCAAGGCGATCCGCTCGAAAGGGCGGGCGACGATCTCGGGTGGCGATTTCATCCGCCTCGAGCTGCCGGGCGGCGGTGGGTTCGGCGACCCGGCGACGCGCGACGCCAACCAGGTCGCGCTCGACGTTGCGGACGGGCTGATCGATGCCGAGACCGCGCAGCGCGACTATCGCGTCGCGCTTGACGCGGCGGGCATGGTGGATCGAACGGCGACCGCGCGCCTGCGCGCCTGATGCGATATTTCGCGGCGGCTGGGCTGGGGTTTGCGCTGGCAATCGGCTGGGTCGGAGCCGCCCCCGCCAACGACTCTATCCGGATCGGCGCCGTCTATTCGTCTGTGGGGGCCCTGAAGAACTCAGGCCTCGATGCCGCGGCGGCAATCGAGATCGCCGCGGACATCGTCAACAAACCGCACAAGGGGCTAGAGGCGCTGCCGCTTGGCGCCGGACAAGGCCTGCCCGCTCTCGGTAACGACCTGATCCAGGTGATTTTCGCCGACGATCAAGGCAACCCATCGGTGGCGCGCAGCCAGGTACTGCGCCTGATCGGCCAGGGCCGGGTCGCGGCGCTGATCGGCGCCGGAGACGGGGCAACCGCGCTGGCGGCGACGGCGGAAGCCGAGCGCCACGGCGTCCCATTCCTGGTGCCCAGCGCGCTCGAGCCGAAAATCACCGCGCGCGGCTTCAAATGGGTCTTTCGTACCGCCCCGCTGGCGAGCGACCTTGCCCGGGTCTACATGGAATTCCTCGCGGCGCAGAAGGCTGGCGGCACGAAAATCGATACGCTTGCGCTGGTCTTCCAGAACACCGTGCCCGGGGCCTCCGCCGAAGCGGCCTTGCGTGACGCGGCGCAGGCGGCGGGGTTCAACGTTGTGGCCGAGCTCAGTTACACGCCCGACGGCATCGACTTGTCCGCCCAGGTCAAGGCTCTGCGCGACAAGAACCCGGATGTCGCGATTCTGCTCAGCGACGCAGGCGATGCGTCGCTTTTCATCAGGACCATGAAGACGTTCGAGTACAAGCCGCCGATCCTGATCGGCAACGACGAAGGATTTTCCGATCCCGTCTTTGTGAATGCCGACGGCAATCTCGCCCAAGGTCTGATCGACCGTAGTGTTTGGCACGTGGGCGACGCCGATGGCCCAAGCGCGATCGTCAACGGCCTCTACAAGGCCAAGACCGGGCATGACTTGGACGACGCCAGCGCGCGGGTGCTGCAGGGGTTCCTGGTGCTGGCCGACGCGATCAACCGCGCCGGCTCGGCCGATCCAGCGGCGATCCAGCAGGCACTGGGCGACACCAACCTGAAACCCGACCAGCTGATCGTCGGCTACAATGGCGTCAAATTCGACGCGAGTGGCCAGAATACGCTCGCTGCCACCTATCTGACCCAGCTCCAGGGCAAACAATACGTCACGGTGTGGCCGGCCGAGCGCGCGGCCGGGACGCTCGCGTTGCCTTACAAGGCGTGGCAGCGGTGATTGCCCGAGCGCCGACTCGGCCCAATATTAAGTAATGTCGAATTTCAGGGCTGTATGAGGGACATGCGTCCTAATAAGGCGGCGTTTCGCCTATTCGCTGGACAAGGTCGCTTCTGAATGAAATGGCCGGTGGCGCGCGCGCCTTACGCGTCGAAGCCGGAGGAGAGCCGCGGCCGGCTCCATCCGGAGCCGGAGCACGCGATGCGCTCGCCGTTTCAGCGCGACCGTGACCGCGTCATCCACTCGACCGCGTTCCGCCGCCTCAAGCACAAGACCCAGGTCTTCGTCTATCACGAGGGCGACCACTACCGCACGCGGCTGACGCATAGTCTCGAAGTGGCGCAAATCGCGCGCTCGATCAGCCGCGTGCTTGGCCTCGACGAGGATTTGGCCGAGGCGCTGGCGCTGGCGCATGACCTTGGCCACACCCCGTTCGGCCATGCCGGCGAGGAGGCGCTCAACGCCGAGATGGCGGCGCATGGCGGGTTTTCGCACAACGACCAGACCCTGCGGATTCTGACCAGGCTGGAGCACGGCTATGCCGAGTTTGATGGGCTCAACCTGACCTGGGAGGCGCTCGAGGGAACGGTCAAGCACAACGGTCCGCTCGCGGCGCCGGTGTCGCCATCGATCGGCGAATACAATGCGCGCCACGATCTGCGGCTCGATACTTACGCGGGGCCGGAGGCGCAGGTCGCCTCTCTCGCGGATGATATCGCCTACAACAACCACGACATCGACGACGGGCTGCGCGCCGGATTATTCGCTGTCGCCGACCTCAAGGACCTGCCGCTGGTCGGACCGGTGTTCCACGAAGTGGCGCAGAAATATCCCGGCCTGGAAGAACCGCGTCTCATCCACGAATCGATTCGCCGGATGATCGATCGCATGGCGCGCGATCTGATCGGCGAGACCCGCGCGCGCTTGGCCGACGCCAGGGTCAAATCGGCCGACGATATTCGCGCGCTCGGGCAGCCGGTCGCGGCGTTCTCCGAGGCGATGCGGGATAACGACCGGGCACTGAAGCGTTTTCTCTACGACCGGATGTATCGGCACTATCGAGTTAACCGCATGAGCCACAAGGCGCGTCGGGTGGTGCATGAGCTGTTCCAACTGTTCGTCGCCGAGCCGGAGTGCCTGCCGAGCGAATGGCGAGCGGCGGCCGCTTGCGGCGATAGGGCAGCAAGCGCGCGCATCGTCGCCGACTACCTCGCCGGGATGACCGACCGATTTGCCCTCGACGAGCACCGCCGCTTGTTCGATACCTACGCGGGGGTTTGACGAACATCCGATGGCTGATGTTTTCGGCGATTTTCGCCGGCTCGTCGTGGCTGCGCTCGACGATTTGGCGGCTTCCGGCGCGATCCCGGCCGGGCTCGACTACGCACGCGTCGCGGTCGAGCCGCCGCGCGATCCCGCCCACGGCGACCTGTCGACCAACGCGGCGATGGTGCTCGCGGGCCAAGTGAAGCAAAACCCGCTGGCGCTGGCCGAGACGATCGCGGCGGCGCTGTCCCGGCACGAGCTGCGCAGCGCCGGCTACCGCGGGCGCGGCTTCACCGCGGCGGTCGCCAAACCCGGGTTTATCAACGTCCGCCTCGACGCGGAGGTCTGGCACGCGCAACTTCGGAACATCCTCGAAACCGGCATCACCTATGGCGACTCCGAGAGTGGGGCGGGCAAGGACATCAACGTGGAGTTCGTCTCGGCCAACCCGACCGGGCCGATGCATGTCGGGCACGGGCGGGGCGCGGTCGTCGGCGACGTGCTCGCGGCGCTGCTGAAGAAGGCCGGGTTCGCGGTCAGGCGCGAGTACTACATCAACGACGCCGGCGCCCAGGTCGACGTGCTGGCGCGCTCGCTCTATCTGCGCTACCGCGAAGTGCTGGGCGAAGAGACCGCTTGGATCCCCGAGGGGTTCTATCCCGGCGACTACCTGATCGACACCGCCCGCGAGCTGGTGGCGCGCGACGGGCGCACCTGGCTCGACAAGCCGGAGTCCGAATGGCTTGGGCCGCTGCGCGAATTCGCGGTCGCGCGGATGATGGCGTCGATCCGCGACGACCTCGACACGCTCGGGCTCAGCTTCGACAAGTTCTCGTCCGAGCGCGAACTGGTCGAGGCGGGCGCGATCGACGCCGCGCTCGGCATGCTCGAACAGCGGGGGCTGATCTACACGGGCGTGCTCGAACCGCCCAAGGGCAAGCTGCCCGACGACTGGGAGCCGCGCCCGCAGCTCCTGTTCCGCGCCACGCAATTCGGTGACGAGGTCGACCGGCCGCTAAAGAAATCCGACGGGTCGTGGACCTATTTCGCCGCCGACATCGCCTACCATTTCGACAAATACCGCCGCGGCGGCGAGACCATGATCGACGTCTGGGGCGCCGATCACGGCGGGTACGTCAAGCGCATGCAGGCGGCGGTCAGGGCGCTGACCGAAGGCGCCGGCGCGCTCGACGTCAAGCTCTGTCAGCTCGTCAACCTCTTCGACAACGGCCAGCCCGTGCGCATGTCGAAGCGCGCCGGCACCTTCGTGACCTTGCGGGAGGTGATCGACGAGGTCGGCAAGGACGTCTTCCGCTTCATCATGTTGACCCGGCGCAACGACCAGGCGCTCGATTTCGATTTCGCCAAGGTCACCGAACAGTCCCGCGATAACCCGGTCTTCTACGTCCAGTACGCGCATGCTCGCGCCAGTTCGGTCATGCGGCACGCCGCCGAGGAGTTGCCGGCCGAGCAGTTTGCCGACGCGGCCCTGGCCGAGGAGAACCTGGCGCTTCTATCGGATCCCGCGGAGCTGGCGCTGATTCGCTTGCTGGCAGGGTGGCCGCGCTTGGTCGAGAGCGCGGCAGAGGCGCACGAACCGCACCGTATCGCGTTCTATCTTCAAGAGGTGGCGGCCTCGTTCCATCTTTTATGGACGAAGGGCAGGGACGAAGCGCAGTTGCGCTTCATCGTTTCGGGGGATCCCGGCTTGACCCGGGCGCGGCTCGCGCTGGTGCGCGGCGTCGCGGTCGTGGTCGCGTCGGGGCTGGCGGTCATCGGGGTGACGCCGGCGGAGGAGATGTGAGCATGTCCTACCAATTTGGGCACGTCGATCCGGACGAGCGTCCCGGACATGTGGAGCAGCCGCAATACGAGGATGAACTGCCGCTGCGGCGCGGCCTGTCCGGCCCCGCGCTGGTGTTGGGGGTGATGGCGTTGTTCGCTGGCGGGCTGTGGTTTGCGTATCACGAAGGCACCAAGCACCCGTCCATAACCGCCGGCCCCACGGCGGGGGAAGATGTACCGCTGATCCGCGCCGATCCCGATCCGGTCAAGATCAAGCCGCCACCCGAGAAGGTCGGCGGCCTCAATATCCCCGACAAAGACAGCCCGCTCTATGGCGCGCCCCCGGGCGGCCAGCTTGTGGAGAAGTTATTGCCGCCGCCCGAGACGCCCGCGCCACGGCCGGCCTCGGCTCCGTCTCAACCGCCGCCGGCGCAGGCGCAGCCCGTCGCGACAACCCCTCCTGCGGCCGCCGTTCAGAACCCCGCCCCCAAGGCTCCGGCGCAGCAGCCCGCCGCGCCGAGCGGGGTGCGCGTGCAGCTCGCCTCGGTGCGTTCGATCGATGCGGCGCGCGACGAATGGACGCGCTTGAGGCAGGACAACCCCGATCTGCTCGGCAAGCTGAGCGCGGTCGCGGTGCGCGCCGATCTCGGCGAACGCGGCATCTGGTACAAGATCGAGGTGGGACCGCTACCGTCGAAAGAGGCCGCAACCCGTCTCTGCGGCGAGATGAAGCAGCGCGATCTGGGATGCCAAATTGTCCGATGAGGCGGGCGTCTCCTCCGCCCGCGCGCGCACGCCGCCGCGGGCCATTCTCTTCGGCTGCGCCGGCGAGCGGCTGAGCACCGACGAGCGTTCGCTGTTTGCCGCTTGCGACCCGCTCGGCTTCGTGCTGTTTCGTCGCAATTGCCAAGAGCCCGACCAGATCCGGGCCCTGGTCGCCGCGCTGCGCGATTGCGTCGGCCGCTCCGACGCGCCGGTATTGATCGACCAGGAAGGCGGCCGGGTCGCGCGGCTGCGGCCACCGCATTGGCGGGCTTATCCGGCGGCGGCGCGCCTCGCCGCCCTGCCCGACGGGGAGGCGGACGAGGCGGTGCGAATAGGGGCGCGGCTGATTGCCGACGACCTCGCCGTGCTCGGCATTACGGTTGATGCCGCGCCGGTGCTGGACGTGCCCATTGCCGGCGCCGATCCGGTAATCGGCGACCGCGCCTATGGTGGCGGGCCCGATCGGGTCGCGCGCCTCGGCCGGGTGATGTGCGAAGGCTTGCTTGCGGGTGGGGTGTTGCCGATCGTGAAGCACATGCCCGGCCATGGCCGCGCCCGGGTCGACAGTCACCGCGACTGCCCGGTCGTCGACGCCAGCGCCGACGAGCTTGCCGCCAGCGATTTCGAGCCGTTTCGCCGGCTCGCCGACATGCCGTGGGCGATGACCGCGCATGTCGTCTACAGCGCCTTCGACCGCGAGCCGTCGACGATGTCGCGCCCGGTTATCGAGCATGTGATCCGCGGCCAGATCGGCTTTGATGGGGTGCTGGTCTCGGATGACATCGGCATGGGCGCGCTCTCTGGCGGGCTCGGCGAGCGGGTCGGAAAGGCGCTTCGCGCGGGCTGCGACTTGGCGCTCCACTGCAGCGGCATGATCGGCGAGATGGCGGACCTCGCCGAAACGGCGCCGCCGATCTCCGCAAAGACCGCCGTGCGGCTGGCGCGCGGCGAGGCGATGCGGCTGGCGGCGCGGCGCGACTTCGACCGCGGCGCCGCCGAGGCCCGGTTCGACGCTCTCACCGGCGCGGTAGCGGCAAGATGATCGTCGACGGCCAGTTCGCGGCGATGATCAGGACCGCCACCACCTGGGTGCTGCCGGTGATCTTCGCGGTGACGTTTCACGAGGCGGCCCACGGCATCGTCGCCAATCAACTCGGCGACGACACGGCCAAGCGCGCCGGGCGCGTGAGCCTCAATCCGCTGAAGCACGTCGATCCCGTCGGCACGATACTTCTGCCGGCCATGATGATCCTCGCGCGGGTCCCGTTTCTGTTCGGCTACGCCAAGCCGGTGCCGGTCAATTTCGGCCGGCTGCGGCCACCGCGTCTTGGGATGGTCCTTGTCGCGCTTGCCGGGCCGGCGACCAACGTCCTGCTGGCGATCATATCGGCGCTGCTGGCCTATGGATTGCCCCTGCTTCCGGAAAGCGGGGTGTTGTGGGCGAGGGATAATCTTCAGCACTCGATTGTGCTGAATGTCGTTCTTTGTGTTTTCAACCTGCTGCCGTTGCCGCCGTTGGATGGTGGCCGTGTCGCGGTCGGGCTGTTGCCGCGGGTGCTGGCGATGCCGCTGGCGCGGCTCGAGCCCTACGGCATGATAATCCTGATGGGTCTGTTTCTGCTTTCCTACATTGGCCCGCAGATAGGCTTGGGCTTCAGTCTGCTTGGCTGGCTGATTGGAGGTCCGGCCGATTTGCTCTATCGAACTCGTGCTGAAGATCACCGGACACGCGTGATGAGCGAACCCGCGCTTGTCCTCGACCTGGACGGTTATGAGGGACCGATCGATTTGTTGCTCGCCTTGGCGCGCGAGCAGAAGGTCGATCTCGCGCGCATCTCGATCTTGGCGCTCGCCGATCAGTACCTCGACTTTATCGCCCAGCAGCGCCTGTTGCGGCTGGAGGTCGCCGCCGATTACCTGGTGATGGCGGCGTGGCTCGCCTACCTCAAGTCGCGGCTGCTGCTGCCCGACCCGCCCGAAGAAGAAGGGCCGAGCGCGGTCGAGCTGGCCGAGGCGCTGGCCCACCGGCTGCGGCTGCTCGAGGCGATGCAACGCGCCGGCGCGACGCTGATGGCAAGACCCCAGCTCGGCCGCGACGTGTTCGCGCGCGGCGCGCCGGAGGGCCTCGACCGCATCGACCGCGCGGTCTTCGAGCTGAGCCTTTACGAGCTGTTGAAAGCCTATGGCGATAGCCATCGCCGTCAGCACGGCCAGGTGCTGACGATCACGCCGACCTCCTATCACACATTGGCGGAAGCGCTGGAGCGGCTGGAGCGGCTCGTCGGCCAGGTGCCGGAATGGCGCGAATTGGAGAATTTTCTGCCCGAGGATTTACGCGGCAGCCCGCAGCGCCGTTCGGGACTCGCCGCGACGTTCGCGGCGCTGCTTGAGCTGGCGAAGGCCGGGCGCGTTGAGTTGCGCCAGGACCGCAATTTTGGCCCGCTCTATCTGCGCAGCGCGGCGAGGGGCGAGTGAGCGAGCGCGCCGAGCGGCGGCGGCTGGCCGAGGCGTTGCTCTTCGCCTCGCCCGAGCCGTTGTCGGAGGCCGAGCTGGCGCTGCGGCTGGGCGAGGATGCCGACATTTCTGTGCTGTTGCGCGAGCTCGCCGAAGACTACGCGGGGCGCGGGATCAACCTGGTCGGGCTGGCCGGCGGCTGGACATTCCGCACGGCGCCCGACCTCGCCGGCGCGCTGCGCAGCGAGCGCCAGGTCGAGCGGCGGCTGTCGCGCGCCGCGGTCGAGACCCTGGCGGTCATCGCCTATCACCAGCCGGTGACCCGCGCCGAGATCGAGGCGATCCGCGGGGTCACCATCGCGCGCGGCACGCTCGACCGGTTGCTGGAGGCCGGGTGGGTGGCGCCGCGCGGGCGACGCGAGGCGCCGGGCCGGCCGTTGAACTGGGTAACGACCCCGCATTTCCTCGCCCATTTCGGCCTCGACAGCCTCGGCGAGCTGCCAGGGGTGGAGGAGCTGCGCGCCTCTGGTTTGCTCGATATCGGACCGGCGGTGTTCGGTGATGGACTTCAAGCGTCCGACGATCCCAATTCCGTACCGGACGACGAACCGTGAGCGCCGCCGAGAAGCCGCCGTATGGCGGGGCGGTCACGGGGCTCACGCGAGGCGAGCCGCGATAAGGCGTATTTGCCGCTCCCAAGCCTTTCTGACATTATCGCCCCGCTTGCGGAGCCGCGCGATGTGGTCCTGTATTTTCCGCTCGGTCGGCCGCCAGTACCAGGTGCAACCGGATGTTTCTTGATATCGGCTGGCCCGAATTCCTGCTGATCGGCGTCGTCGCGCTGCTCGTGATCGGGCCCAAGGATTTGCCGGCGGCGTTGCGCGTCGCCGGGTATTGGGTGCGCAAGGCACGCACGATGTCGCGCGAGTTTCAGTCGCACTTCGAGCAGATGCTGCGCGAGGCCGAGCTCGACGAGGTCCGCCAAGAGCTGAAGAAGGTCACCGACATCAACCTCGACCACGAGGCCAACAAGATCATGGGCATGGCCGACGACCCGGCAACGCCGGGCGCCGCGCAAACCGTCCCCAAACCGCCCGACGTGCCCGACTTTCTCGATCACACGCCGGCCCCGGCCGACCCGGTTCCGCCGCCCGAGGCGGTGGGCGAGCCTCGCCCCGAACCGCCGGCCGACGAGGCGACGGCGGCGCCGGTGGCACTTGACGAACCGGCCGCGGAGCTGCCGGTGCCCGACATGGTCGCGCCCGAGCCGGTTCCCGTGACCGAAGCGCCGCGCCCCCGCAAGAAACGGGCGCGTACCGCCGAGTCGTCGAAGTCCTAGCGCAAGACGATGGCCGACACCGACCCGGAGGCCGAGCTCGAAGCGGGCAGAATGCCGCTGCTCGATCACCTTATCGAGCTGCGCAACCGGCTGATGTGGTCGGCCGCGGCGATCATCGTCGCGTTCCTCGTTTGCTATCAGTTCAAGGTCCAGATCTACCGTTTCCTCGCCCACCCGCTGGCGCAGATCTTCGCTGGCGAGCCCGACCGCAAGATGATTTTCACCGGGTTGACCGAGGCGTTTTTCACCTACATCAAGGTGTCGTTCTGGGCGGCGATCTGCCTGTCCTTTCCGATCGTCGCGACCCAGCTGTGGAAGTTCATCGCGCCCGGTCTCTACAAGAACGAGAAGCGCGCGTTCCTGCCCTATCTGGCCGCGACGCCGGTGCTGTTCCTGATGGGCGCGTCGCTCGCCTATTTCGTGGTGATCCCCTACGCGTTCCGCTTCTTTCTGAGCTTCGAGACCCCGGGCGGCAACGGCCAGCTGCCGATCGTCAGCGAGCCCAAGGTCAACGAATACCTGTCGCTTGTGATGACCCTGCTCCTCGCCTTCGGAGTGGCGTTCCAGCTGCCGGTGCTGCTGACGCTGATGGCGCGCGCGGGGCTGATCACCTCGAAGGGCCTGGTCAGCAAGTGGCGCTACGCCTTTGTCGGGATGTTCGCGGTCGCTGCCGTGCTGACCCCGCCCGACATCGTCAGCCAGTGCTCGCTGGCGATCCCCCTGATCCTCCTCTATTTCCTGTCGATCTTCTCGTGCCGCTGGGTCGAGAAGCAGCGCGCCAAACGCGAGGCGGCGGAAGAAGCCGAGCTCGCGGCCGGAGGTGACCCGCCGGCTGGGGAGTAAGGCAGCGATTTTGTCGTTTTTGTCGTACCGGCCGAAGCCGGTACCCGTCTGTGGACCGCAGGAACCGTGGAAAAGTGGGGCTCTGCTTTCGTCGGACCAATACAATTAGCTATAAGTAGTATGTCTTAATCGGTTAGTCCCTAGATGCACGATCTTCGCGCCATTCGCGACAACCCCGAGGCGTTCGACGCGGGCCTCAAAAAGCGCGGACTGCCGCCGCGCGCCGAGGAAGTGCTGGCGCTCGACAAGGCGTGGCGCGCCGCCGAAACACAGGCGCAGGAAGCGCAGGCTGCGGCCAACCGCCTGGCGCGCGAAATCGGCATGGCGAAGAAGGCGGGCGACGATGCCGCGGATTTGATGCGCCTAAGCGCCGAGAACAAAACCGCCGAGGCTACCTTCACCTACGATGCGGCAAAGTTGCGCAAGCAGATCGACGAATTGCTTGCCGCCCTGCCTAATCTGCCCGCCGCGGACGTGCCGGAAGGGCCGGACGAAACCGCGAACGTGCTGGTGCGAACGGTCGGTATGCCGCCGCAGTTCAACTTCGCGCCGCTGCCGCACGAGGCGATCGGCGAGAAGCTCGGGATGATGGATTTCGCTGCCGCGGCGAAATTGTCCGGGTCACGGTTTGTCGTGCTGAAGGGCGGGCTGGCGCGGCTGGAGCGCGCGCTCGCCCAGTTCATGCTCGATCTGCACACAAGCGAGTTCGGCTACACCGAGGTGGCGCCGCCCTATCTGGTGCGCGAGGAAACCGCCTACGGCACCGGCAATCTACCGAAGGCGGCCGAAGACATGTTCCAGACCACGGAGGCATCTGGCGGCATGTGGCTGATCCCGACCGCCGAGATGCCGCTCACCAACCTCGCCGCCGGCGAGATTCTCGACGAGGCGGCGCTGCCGATCCGGATGACGGCGTGGACGCCATGCTTCCGTTCCGAGGCGGGAGCGGCGGGCCGCGACACGCGCGGCATGATCCGCGTCCACCAGTTCCACAAGGTCGAGCTGGTGTCGATCGCGAAACCGGAAGAGTCGGCAAGCGAGCACGAACGCATGGCCGTTTGCGCCGAGGAGGTGTTGAAGCGGCTCGGCCTCGCTTACCGGGTGATGCTGCTGTCGTCGGGCGATATGGGCTTCGCCGCCGAGAAGACCTACGACATCGAGGTCTGGCTGCCCGGGCAGAGCGCCTATCGCGAGATTTCGAGCTGCTCGAATTGCGGCGCCTTTCAGGCTCGCCGCATGAACGCGCGCTATCGCCCGGCCGGCGAAAAAGGCACGCGGCACGTGCATACGCTCAACGGTTCCGGCCTCGCGGTCGGCCGTGCGCTGATCGCGGTGCTGGAAAATTATCAACGCCACGACGGCAGCGTCACGGTTCCGCCCGTGTTGCGGCCTTATATGGGCGGGCTGGAAACGATCGAGCCACATGGCTGAAGCATCTTTCGCGCGCGTTCTCGTCTCGAATGACGACGGCATCGACGCGCCCGGCATCGAGCTGTTGGAGAAAATCGCCCGCGAGCTGTCGCCCGAAGTCTGGGTCGTCGCCCCCGAGCAGGAGCAGAGCGGCGCCGGCCATTCGCTGACCACCCGGCGGCCGATCCGCCTGACGGAAATAGGACAACGGCGCTATGTCGTCGACGGGACGCCAACCGATTGTGTGCTGCTGGCGCTGAAACGGCTGCTGCGCGCCCGGCTGCCGAGCCTCGTCCTGTCGGGGATCAATGCTGGCACCAACATCGCCGAGGACATCACCTATTCCGGCACCTGCGCGGCGGCGATGGAAGCGACCCTGTTCGGGGCGCCGGCGATCGCGCTGAGCCAGGAATACAAGGACCGCAACGCGATCTCGTGGGCTTGTTCGGAGGCCTTCGCCGCGGATGCGATCCGCCGTATCGCCGCTGCGGCCAAGCCCTGGCCGAAGGACACCTTCTTCAATGTCAATTTCCCGGCCGCGTCGCCCTCGGCGGTGCGCGGCCTCGTCATCACCCACCAGGGGAAGCGTGTGCTCGGCGACAATTTGATGGAAGGAATCGATCCGCGCGGCCGGCCTTATTACTGGATCGGTCCAGCCAAGCACGAGGGTGGCGCCACCCAGGGCAGCGACCTGCGCGCCCTCGAGGAGAACCTCGTCTCGATCACTCCGGTGCACCTCGATCTGACCAATGCCGCGGTCGCGGCGCAGCTGCGGCGGGAATTCGAATGATCGCCGACACGGCGGAACTTACCCGCAAGGTTCGGCTGATCATGGAGTTGCGCCATGCCGGGATCGCCGACGCGCGCGTCCTTGGCGCGCTCGAAAAGACGCCGCGCGAACTTTTCGTGCTCGACGAATTCCAGGACCAGGCCTACGAAGATGTCGCGCTGCCGATCGCCCATGGGCAGACCATCAGCCAGCCTTATGTTGTTACGTTGATGACCGAGAGGCTCGAGGTGCGCGAGCGCGACAAGGTGCTCGAGATCGGCACCGGCTCGGGCTACCAGGCTGCGATCCTGGCGCGGCTTTGCCGCCGCGTTTTCACCATCGAGCGGCACCATGGTCTGGTCCGCGCGGCCGACGCGCGGTTCAAGGCGCTGGGTCTCGGCAATATCGTCAGCCTTTTCGCCGACGGCTCGAAGGGCTGGCCGGAACAGGCCCCATTCGATCGCATCATCGTCACCGCCTCATCGACCGAGGTTCCGGCGGCGCTCCTCGATCAGCTCGCGCCGGACGGGATCATGGTGCTGCCGATCGGCCCCGAATTTCACGACCAGCGGCTCGTCCGAATTCGCCGCCGCGAATCGGATTACGAAATGGAAGCGCTCGCGTGGGTGCGCTTCGTCCCGATGGTAGCGGGATTGCCGCGTCCCGGCGGACCCTTGACCGGCACAGTAGAGGGAGGCGATTTGGGGGGCAGGTGATTGCACGCGTCGGAGGACGCGTAAGGGGGAAGCATGGGGGAAATTATCGACCTTCGGCGCGGCTTCGCCGCGGCGGCAAGCCTCTCGGTCATCGCGGGATTGTTGGCGGCCTGCTCGCCGGGCCCGAGCGAACCGGCGCCGGTCTACCTGCGCAACGCCGGGCCCACGGCGGCAAGAAAACCGCCATCGCCGGTGCGCGACAACACCATGTTCACGGTCAGCCACGGCGACACCGTGATCGAGATCGCCCACGCATACCGCGTGCCTCTGGGTGCCCTCATCGCGGCCAATAGGCTCAGTTCACCCTATCTGATCCATCCGGGGGACCGCCTGTTGATCCCCGACGGCGGTGTGCCCCCACCGGGCTCTATCCCATCGGTTGAGGTAGCGACGGCATCACCTCCCGCGACTGCGGCGACGCCACCCCAGATGGCAGCGGCGGCGCCGCTCCCAGCATCCACCCAGATCGCGGCGACGCCGTTGCAGCCTGCGCCGGCCCAGGTGGCGGCCGCGGTGCCACCGAAGGCGCCCGCCGCCGTTGCGCCGACCCAATTGGCCTCCACTGCGCCGCTGCCGCCCGCGCCTCCGCAAATAGCGGCAATCGCCTCGCCGCCGGCGGCGCCGACGCAACCCGTCACGGCTCAGCCGCGGCCCGCGACGCCGCCCGTAACGGTGGCGGCGGCCCCGCTCATACCACCGGTACTGCCGCCGTCCACCGCTGCTGCCCAGCCCCAGCCGCCGTCGCCAGCGGCCAAGACAACGCCCGCGACAGTGGCAACGACACCGCTCGCGCCACCGGTACTGCCGCCGCCGACCGCCGGTGCCCCGATTCAGCCACCGTCGCCGGCGCCGATAGCGGCCAAGACGACGCCTACTGTCGTACCGCTTAGCCCGCCACCGAAGCAGGTCGCGGCCGCCGTCCCGGCGCCGCAGCCGGTCGCGGCCGCCGTTTCTGCCCCGCCGCCCGTCACGCCGGTCACCACCCCTGCTGGGCTGCCCTCGGTGCTGGCGGCACGCAATCCCGCCGCGGCGCTACCGTTACCGGGCGAGGCGGCGCCGGTCATCCCCTTGCAAGCTTCAAGCGGCCGGTTCTTGTGGCCGGTGCATGGCCGCGTCCTCGCCAGCTACGGTTCGGCCAATGGCGGGCCCCATAATGAGGGCATCAATATCGCGGCACCGCTCGGCACGCCGGTCCGGACAGTCGACGCCGGTACGGTCGCCTATGTCGGGAATGAGGTGAAGGGCTACGGGAATCTGGTGTTGGTCAGACATGCCAATGGCTGGATCTCCGCCTACGCCCATCTTGAGGATGTCACCGTCAAGAAGGGCGATACGGTTGCCGCTGGCGAGGTCATCGCCAAGGTCGGCGATGCCGGGATTGGCGCGCCGCAGCTGCATTTCGAGCTGCGCCGCGGCAAGAAGCCGGTCGATCCCGAAAATTTCCTCGATCCCGCCGGCAGCGCGGCAGCCCGACCGGCGCAGAAAGCGGGTTAACCGCGATGGACAGCTTATACCCTTGATGGACGGCCTCCCCCGCGTACGGGAGAGGCCGCCGGAGGGAAGCCCAAAAGTGGGTGAGGGTTGCCCAGGCTAGGGTTAGTTCAGCCTCTTCCCTAGTCTTCCGGCCAAATCCTGAATGAATTGCCAGGCCACGCGGCCAGAGCGGGAGCCGCGCGTGATCGACCACTCGTTTGCCTCGGCTTTGAGCTGGTCCTCCGCGATCTTCAGCTCGTAATGCGCGGCATAACCGCAGACGATGGCGTGATAGGTCTCCTGATCGACATTGTGAAAGCCGAGCCAGAGCCCGAACCGGTCGGAAAGCGAAACGCTTTCCTCCACCGCCTCGGCCGGGTTGATCGCGGTCGAGCGCTCGTTTTCGATCATGTCGCGCGGCATGAGGTGGCGGCGGTTCGAGGTGGCGTAGAGCACGACATTGGCGGGCCTGCCCTCGATGCCGCCTTCGAGCACCGCCTTCAGCGATTTGTAGCTGGTGTCCTGCTTCTCGAACGAGAGGTCGTCGCAGAACAGGAGGCACCGCCGCCGGCTGCCGCGCACCAGCGACAACAGGCGCGGCAGGCTCGGGATGTCCTCGCGGTGGATCTCGATCAGCGCCAGCGCCCTCGGTTTCTCGCTGTTGATCGCCGCGTGCGCCGCCTTGACCAGCGCACTCTTGCCGGTGCCGCGGGCGCCCCAGAGCAGCACGTTATTGGCGGGCAGCCCGGCGGCGAAGCGCTCGGTATTTTCAACCAGGATGTCGCGCACCCGGTCGATGCCGCGCAACAGGCCGATCTCGACTCGGTTGACCTCCTTTACAGGTTCGAGCCAGTCGCTCTCTGCGTGCCAGATGAACGCATCGGCCGCCTCGAGGTCATTTGTCGGCGGCGCCGAAGGAGCCAGCCGTTCGAGCGAGGCGGCGATGCGGTGAATCAGCGGTTCAAGGTCGGGATCGGACATCTTGCGTTCATGGGATATGAAAAGGCCGGCGACGTTAGATCAGATTTCGCGCAGGCGGGAGTGATTCCCGCGGGGCGGCTTTGCATTGCCCTTTTACCGGGCATCGCGTACCAATTCGCCTCCGTTGTCCGAGGTTAAACGACGATGCTGATTTCCACGGCCTATGCTCAGGGAGTGGGCGGCCTGTTCGACAGCTCGAGCGCGATGGTGCAGTTCCTGCCGCTGGTGCTGATCTTTGTCGTGTTTTATTTCATGCTGATCCGCCCGCAGCAGAAGAAGCAAAAGGACCACCGCGCGATGCTCGACACGTTGCGGCGCGGCGACCGGGTGGTGACGGGCGGCGGGATCATCGGCACCGTCAATCGTGTCGCGAGCCCCGAGGAGGTGGAGGTGGATATCGCCCAAGGGGTACGCGTCCGGGTGCTGCGCACCACGATCACGACGGTGCTGGCCAAGCCCGACCCGGGCGCGGCGCGCGAGGCCGCGAACGAGCGCGGTTCGGTTCGGCGCCGCGGCGCCAAGGCGCCGGCCGCCGAAAAGGAGCCCGCGGCGGACGAAGCCGATAAGGCGTAACCGCCGGCGGTCCTGATGCTCTATTTCGCCAATTGGAAGGTTCTGCTGATCTGCGGGATCTGCGCGCTCGGCGTGCTGTTCAGCCTGCCGAATCTGTTCCGCCCGGCGCAGCTCTCCTGGTTGCCGGCTTCGATCCCGCACCGCCAGGTCGCCCTCGGTCTCGACTTGCGCGGCGGCTCGTACTTGCTGCTGCAGGTCGATGTCGCGGGGGCGCAGCGCGAGCAGCTGAATTCGATCGTCGACAATGTGCGCGACACGCTGCTCACGGCGAAGGTCCACTACAGCGGGCTCAAGGTCGAGGGCGACGCGATCGTCTTCACCATCGGCGACAACGATCAGATCGAGCCCGCCAAGGCGGCGCTCGCCAAGATCGATCAAACGCTGATCGTCGATATCGGCCCCGATGGCGCCGGCAAGATGCAGTTCAGCGCGCAGGCGACCGAGGCGCGGCGTAGCCAGGCGGTCGATCAATCGATCGAGATCATCCGCCGCCGTATCGACGAGACCGGCACCAAGGAGCCGACGATCCAGCGCCAGGGCCAGGACCGCATCCTCGTCGAGCTTCCCGGAATCGACAATCCCGAGCACGTCAAGGCGCTGCTCGGCAAGACCGCGAAGCTGACTTTCCAGCTCATCGACGAGGCGGTGACTTTGGATCAGGCGCGCAAGGCATTGCCTCCCGGGGATGAGATACTGCAATCGGCGGAGGGGGCTCGCGGCGGGCCCACCGCCTATGTCGTGAAGAAAAAAATCATGGTCGGCGGCGACACGTTGGTCGACGCGCAAGTGAGCTTCCAAGACAATAATCCGGTGATCAGCTTCCGCTTCGATTCGGCGGGCGCGAGACGATTCGGAGACGCGACGCGCGACAATGTGGGGAAACGTTTTGCGATCGTGCTCGACAACAAGGTGATTACCGCGCCGGTGATCAAGGAGGCGATCCTTGGTGGCAGCGGCGTCATCTCGGGGAGTTTCACCGTCCAATCGGCGGGCGATCTGGCCCTATTGCTGCGCGCGGGCGCGCTGCCGGCCCCGATCACCATCCTCGAGGAACGTACGGTCGGCCCTGATCTTGGGGCCAATTCGATCCACGCCGGCGCGGTCGCCAGCGTCGTCGGGGTGGTCCTCGTCATCATCTTTATGTTTCTGTTCTACGGGCTCTTCGGGCTGTTCGCCGATATCGCGCTGTTCTTCAATTTGTGCCTGATGCTCGGCGCGCTGTCGCTTTTGGGAGCAACGTTGACCCTCCCCGGTATTGCCGGGATCGCTCTGACTATGGGTATGGCGGTCGATGCCAATGTGCTGATCTATGAGCGCATTCGCGAGGAGATGCGCAGCGGTCGCACCATGCTGTCGTCACTGGAGGCCGGGTTTACCCGCGCCTTCGGCACCATCCTCGACAGCCACGTGACGACCCTGGTCGCCGGCATCCTCCTCTATTGGCTCGGCTCGGGGCCGGTAAAGGGGTTCGCCGTGACGTTGAGCATCGGCGTCTTGACCTCGCTATTCTCGGCGATCCTCGTGACCCGGCTGCAGATCGTCACCTGGGTCCGGCGATTGAAGCCCAAGGCCATCCCGCTATGAGTGTCTTCCCGTGATCAGGCCGCTAATCGTCATCCGCCGGGTGCCGCAGATCGATTTCATGCGCTGGCATATTTTCGGTTTCGCGTTCTCGATCCTGCTCGGCCTGGTGTCGGTCGGGCTGTTCGTCTCGGTCGGCCTCAACCTCGGCATCGACTTCAAGGGCGGCCTCCTCATCGAGGCCAAAACCCAGGGCCCGGCCGATCTGGCGACGATGCGGTCGAAGATCGACGATCTCCATATCGGCGAGGCCTCGCTGCAAAATTTCGGTGCGCCCGACGAGGTGCTGATCCGCCTGCCGCAGCAAGCCGGCGGCGACAAGGCGCAAGAGGCCGCGATTATCGCGGTCAAGAAGGCTCTGGGCGAGGGGATCGAGTACCGCCGCCAGGAAGTGGTCGGGCCCAGCGTCGGGTCCGAGTTGATCCGCGCCGGCGCCCTGGCGACCGGGCTCGCGCTGGCCGCGATCCTCGTCTACATCTGGTTCCGCTTCGAGTGGCAGTTCGGCGTCGGGGCGACGATCTCGACGATCCACGACGTCGTCACCACGGTCGGCCTGTTCGCGATCTTCCAGCTCGAGTTCAACCTGACCACCCTGGCCGCGATTCTCACCATCGCCGGTTATTCGATCAACGATACCGTGGTGATCTACGACCGGGTGCGAGAGGCAATGCGCAAGCACCGCACCATGGATTTCCGTGATCTCATCAACCTGGCGCTGAATGAGACCCTGTCGCGCACGATCCTCACCGTCAGCACGGTCGCGCTGGCGGTGCTGTCGCTGCTGATCTTCGGTGGCGAGGTGCTGAAGGGGTTCAGCATCGCGATGCTGTGGGGCATCGTGATTGGCACGTATTCCTCGCTCTTCATCGCCGCGCCGATCATCTACTACATCCAGCCCAGCCGGCGGGCGATCGCGCGCGAGCCTGCGGACGCCAAAGCCGAGCGCCCGGCGGGCTAGCGCCGGAGCGGCCGATGGACCTGACCCCGCTCGTTCCTGTCGGCCGGCAGATCATCGAACGCTACAGTTCCGACGGGTTTCAGGTCAGTGGGATCGTCTATACCGGGCCGGTGCTGGTCTTTGCCGACCGCACGCTGATTTGGGAGGCTCCGCTGGTTTCGGTCGAAGGTTTGGCCCCGCTGATCGAGCGCGGCGGGATCGAGCTGGCGCTGCTGGGGCTCGGCAGGCGCGGCGCGCCGGTAACGCCGGCGCTGCGGGCGGCGCTCAAGGTTCACGGCATTGGGGTCGAGGCGATGGATACGGGCGCGGCGTGCCGAACCTACAACGTCCTGCTCGGCGAAGACCGGCTGGTCGCGGCGGCGTTGTTGCCTCTGATTTAGGCAATGGCGGCACACCGTTTGCTTGTCATCGGGCTCGGAGGCGCCTGATGCCGGATGGAAGCAACAACGCCCCGCTGTTCGGGATCGGCCACAACCAGGGCCCGCCGCTCGAGCTTGGGATCAGCTGGGCGCACTTCTGCTGGAAGAAGGCGAGTGGCCACAAATCCAACGATTTGGGGTCCTAAGTCATTCCTCTATAAGAAGAATTCCTCTTTAGGAGGAAATCGAACGACTTAAGCGTTGCGTGGCTTGGGCCGTGATTTTGGTAGCAAGCCGGTAGCAAGTCACGATCGAGCGATGGTTCGCAGCGTGCGCACGATCCGCCCGCCACTCCGGCCGCCCAAAACGGAGCAATCTCGTTCATATATCGAGTTATTTCAATTGGTTATAAGACTTCTTTGCCATCTTCCCACTAAGTTTCCGACTCTAGCTGCCGCTAGCGCCTACGCCCCCGGCCGCGCCAGCAGCTGCAACGATTGAAGGCCATTGCACCGGCTGCATCTAGTGGCACCGTCGCACGTCGGCGGTTAACGCCTCAACCGGTTTGAACTTGATATCGGCGTTTTTGCTTCCGCCCAAACTGCAGATCTCCAAAAAATTTTGCGTCGCGAGGCGTCCGTGAAATTCTGGAATTTCAAGAACGCCGACGAGCGGGATGTTGAAACGTCGGATTGGTAAAGCCGATCTTCATGTTGCCCGACGATTGCGATCCAACCGCCAAGCGTCATCGCTGCGGCACTTGCCGTCCCGGTGCGCATGGTTGAGCGCCGCCTTGAGGATCGTGAGCACCCGATTTGCGGCTGAACGGCGCCGCCGGATGCCTTCGGGGCTGTCGTCGGCCTGGAGGTGCTTCTGCGCCTCTCCAGGCTTCGTGCGGAGGCGCGGAGGGGTTTCAGCGACCTTCTGATGCCAGGCGATGATGCGAGCCTTGGAAAGGCGATCGAGCCGCGTCGCGCCTAGCGTCGGAATGATCCAAGCCGCGATTGCCGGATCGAGCTGGTTAGTCGACTTGCCGCCGCGGCGTTGGTAGTCAGTTCGGTAGTCACTGAGCGCATCGGCGACCGTGTATGAGCCATCGGCGATCTCGGGCTCGCTTCCGGCAAGCTCCCGCGCCTTGCGATCGAACCAGGCTCCCGCTTCTTTTTGAGCCTGGCGTAATTGAGCGCGGTCAAGCCGTCAGCGTCGCGGTGGTCATCGGCCGCCCCGAGTGCTTCGTAGTGCTGCCGTCCGGTCGTGTTGTCGCGGAGCCGGGCAATCCATGTGCCGTCCTGGCTCCCTCGTCGATAGCCGACAAAGCAGCCGGCCGTAATCTTTGACCAGTAGGGCTCGCGCTGCTCGGTCAGCTTCGTGCGCGCCGAGTGGATCATCGCGGATCGCCGATAGCTCCGGGTAGACAGTCGTCAGGATCAGCGCCCGGACCCCGTAGTCGCAAATCGTCTGCACCGCCTGATGGACGTGTTGGTCCGCCCGGTGCGTGACCTCGATCTCCAGTAGGTTGTCGAGGCGCGAAGGTTTGGCACGAGAGATGGCATCGGCGAACTCCGACGCCTGAGATGCGTCTAGCTCATCGACCTCGACGGAGACCTCGAAGTCCCGTTTACGGAACGGCACGATCCCGGCCAAGTCCCAAAGTCTCAAGAGTAGCCTGACGACGGATTGAACCGCGCACCATCCGTAAGGACACCCGCTCCAGGGACAAAGT
>CAVZCJ010000004.1:0-142203 GCA_963773625.1 uncultured Alphaproteobacteria bacterium
GTTCTGGCAGCCTGGCTGAACCAGCTGCCTGAGACTGAAAGAGTTTCTCTCGGTCCGTGGGATCGAGTTCGAATCGATCAATATCCTTGAAGACGCCGCCGGGCGGGCCGAGCTGCAGCGTCTGGGCGCGCGCTCGATCCCGATCCTGTCGCGCGGCGACGAGTTCGTCTTCGCCCAGAACATCGCCCAGGTCGTCGCCTTCCTGAAGCTGAACGAGAAGGCCGGGCCGGTGCTGACGCCGGCGCAGCTCGTCGAGCGGATGGAGCGCTATATCGACGCGGCGCTGCGGATGATCCCGCAAATGCCCGACGACCAGCTCGAAACCCTCACCCCCGGCCGGCCGCGCGCCTATGGCCGCCTCGCGCATCACATGTTCCGCATCTGCGAGGCGTTCACCGAGGTCGCCGGCGGCAAGTTTTTCGCCAACGCGATGCCCGGCGAGGTGCACGACCCGGCGGAAATGGCCTCGACCGCCGCGCTCGCCGCATACGGCAAAGGGGTCAAGGCGAAGGTCGAGAATTGGTGGGCGACGACGCCGGACAAGAGCGCCCAGGCCGAGGTCGACACCTATTACGGCAAGCAGAAGCTGCACGAGGTCATGGAGCGCGCGACCTGGCATATCGGCCAGCACACGCGGCAATGGGTGATGCTGCTCGGCATGCACGGCATCGCCGCCGACCGCCCGCTCGCCGACGCCGATTTCGCCGACCTGCCGATGCCGAAACAGGTCTGGGACGGCTGAGCGGGACAAGGCTCTCGTTGATAGGAATTGCCGTGCATCCGGGCGGAACGGAGGTTGTACGCGGGCGTACAGGAACTTCTCGACAAATGAGGAGACGAAGTTATGCCGCGACACGGTCATGCCGCCGCGCGGCGAGATGCGCGTACCGACGAAACCCTCAATCTAGATCTCCGCCGACAAGGTCGTCGGCACCGGCAGTCTACAACCGCATGGGCGAAGAGCTCGGGTCGGTCTACGGCCTTGATGCTCAACTAAGTTCGACGGCCGGGTCGCCTACGCGATCATGTCGTTTGGGCGGCTTCCTCGGGATGGGTGAAAGCTATCACCCGCTGCCCTGGCGCGTGCTGACCTACGATCCCAAGATGGCCGGCTACGTCGTCGATCTCGACCGCAGGATCGGCTCGAGAACGCGCCGAGGATATCACGCGGCGCGAACGAACCGGACTGGACCACCTATGCCCGCGCGACGCATTCGTTACTCGGCACTATTAGCGCCGTCCCCCCGTGCGAGGGCGCTGACTCGACATGCGGCCGGTAAGGGCACGGCCGCAGCACGGGCGCTATGCGTGGTTCGAGACGCGGCGTTGCACGCCGCTTCTCACGTGAGGGGCGTTTGATGGCATAAAGGCGCCCTCATCCTGAGGAAGCCGCGAAAGCGGCTGTCTCGAAGGACGCCATGACGCTCGCCGAGCCGGTCCTCACCTCGCCCTATCCGATCGACCCGATGCCCGGCTGGGTCGTCGATCTGCGCGCCAGCCGCGAGCCGGTGTGGATTTTCGCCTACGGCTCGCTGATGTGGAACCCGGAGATGCGCTTTGCCGAGCGGCTGCCGGCGCGCATCCACGGCTATCACCGCAGCTTCTGCCTCTATTCGCCGGAGTATCGCGGCACCCGCGAGAAGCCGGGCCTGGTGCTCGGCCTCGACCGCGGCGGCTCGTGCCGCGGCATCGCCTACCGCCTGCCGCAAGCGACGCTCGCCGCCGAGATCGACCTCATCTGGACGCGCGAGATGACCGGCTTCGTCTATCACATGACGCCGCTCAACGATCGCCACCGCGCGCGGGCCGGTTTCCGGCTACGCGTTCACCGTGCGGCGCGACTTGCGCGACTATGCCGGCCGCCTCGCGCACGACGCCGCGGCGCGGATCATCGCCACCTCGCAGCGGCGACCGCGGCACCGGCCGCGACTATCTCGCCAACACCGTGCGCCATCTCGAAGAGCTCGGCATCGCCGACGGCGCGCTGCACCGCATCGAGAGGCTGGTCAACGCGCTAGGGTAAATCGCCCAAAGCTGGGTTATGGTGGGCGATGCATGTTTTCCTGACCGTTATCCTCGTCCTCGCCATGGTCGGCGTGTTGATCGCGCTCGGCGTCGGCGTCGCGACCATGATCAAGGGCGGCAATCCGCGCCGCTCCAACAAGCTGATGCAGATGCGCGTCATCATGCAGGCGGTGGCGCTGGTGATGCTGGCGATCCTGATGATGATGGCCGCCAACAAATAGCCGCCAAGGGCCGGTTCGATGGTCAAGCTCACCCGCATCTACACGCGCGGCGGCGACAAAGGGAAAACCTCGCTCGGCGACGGCTCGCGCGTGCCCAAGCAATCCTTGCGGGTCGAGGCGTTCGGCACGGTCGACGAGGCCAACGCCGCGATCGGCCTGGCGCGGCTCCATGCCGACGCCGAGGCCGATGCGATGCTGGCGCGCATCCAGAACGATTTGTTCGATCTCGGCGCCGATCTCTGCACGCCCGAGGGCGGCAGTCGCGGGACAGGGGCGCTGCGCATTGTCGCCGCGCAGGTGAAGCGGCTGGAAACCGAGATCGATCGCGATGAACGCGGCGCTCACAGCCGCTCGACTCGTTCGTGCTGCCGGGCGGGACGCCGGCCGCCGCCTATCTGCATCTCGCGCGCACCGTGACCCGCCGCGCCGAGCGGCTGGTCTGCGCGCTCGCCGCCGCCGAGACGGTCAATCCCGAGGCGGTCAAGTACCTGAACCGGCTTAGCGATCACCTCTTCGTGCTCGGCCGCCACCTCAACGACAACGGCTCACGAGACGTGCTGTGGCGGCCCGGCGCGACGCGTTAGGGAGAAAAGCAATGGTCACCCTCGAACTGATGAAAGCGATCTCGGCCGCGTTCAACAGCCGCGATGTCGACCGCATCGTCGCGTTTTTCGCCGAGGACGGCGTGTTCTGCCTGTCGCGCGGGCCGGAGCCGGTCGGCCGCACGCTCAAGGGCAAGGAGATGATCCGCAAGGCGCTCGCCGACCGCTTTGTCCAGATCCCCGACATGCGCTGGGAGAACGAGGAATACATTCTCGGCCGGGCAGACCGCGCGATCTCGGTATGGACGGTGCGCGGCAAGGGCAGCGACGGCGAGGAGCTCAACTACCAGGGCTGCGACATCTACACCTTCAACAAGGACGACAAGATCGTCCACAAGAACACGTTCTGGAAGATCGTCCAGAAGCGCGACCTGCTCTAGCCCGGCTGGTGCCCGTCGCTCTTTACCGAGAGCGCTTCGGCGGATTTCGAGCCTAACGCGCGGTCCCGCCCAGGCTGCCGCCGCGGAACGCGGGAGCCGCGCCGTTTGCCGCGAGCAAGATTTGCGCCCGGCGCGCGCCCCAGCTCCAGGCGCGCAACCCGAAGGTGACCACTTTCGGCATCGTGTTGCGGCACACCGCGACCTTGCGCACGTCCGCGGTTACCTGCCAAACGCTCCACGTGCCCGCCGGGAAGAACGCGGTGTCCCCGTCGGTGAGACGCCGCTCCCTGCCGTTATGGTCGGTGATGACGACCTCGCCGGAGAGGATCTGCACCATCTCGTCGACATCGTATTGCCAGCGGAACCGGCCCGCGCGTGCACGACCACACGATGACCTTCATGCTGGCGTCGTCGCTGCGGGCGATCTCCTTGGCGCGGGCGCGCGGGGTTCCCTCCAGAACCCACTCGCGCGGGAACGGGGCGTCATCCAGCTCGACCTCGGAGGGATTGGCGGTCACGATGTGCTGCGGCATTTAAACCTCGTACGGTATTCGTTACGAACAATGTCGATAAAAGGCGGTCTTCTTTTAAGGTTCGATGAAATTATAAGTTGAACAACGGATTAACTATTTTTCGGAACCGCTTCATTCCCGCATCGCAGGACGTCGTGCTTTGGTGCGGCCGGCGCATGGACGGCCGCGCCCCGCGGCACTTGCCATCCACCGGCGCACATGCACAATCCGCCCCCTGACTGTTATGAGGCTCAACGATGAAAGCGCTGGTCGCGGTCAAGCGGGTGGTCGATTACAACGTCAAGGTGCGGGTCAAGGCGGACCACACCGGCGTCGAGACCGCCAATGTGAAGATGTCGATGAACCCGTTCGACGAGATCGCTATCGAGGAGGCGTTGCGCCTGCGCGAGGCCGGCACCGTCGAGGAGGTCATCGCCGTGTCGTGCGGCATCCAGCAATGCCAGGAGACGATCCGCACCGCGCTTGCCATGGGCGCGGACCGCGGCGTCCTCGTCCAAACCGATGTCGAGCTGCAGCCGCTCGCCGTCGCCAAGCTCCTGAAGGCGGTGATCGAAAAGGAAGGGCCGGAGATCGTCATCATCGGCAAGCAGGCGATCGACGACGATTGCAACCAGACCGGCCAGATGCTGGCCGCGCTGCTTGGGCTGGCCGCAGGCGACCTTCGCCTCAAAGCTCACCATCGCCGGCGGCAGCGCCGAGGTCACCCGCGAGGTCGATGGTGGCCTCGAGACCGTCAAGCTGAAGATGCCGGCGGTCGTCACCACCGACCTTCGACTTAACGAGCCGCGTTACGCGTCGCTGCCCAACATCATGAAAGCCAAGAAAAAGCCGATCGACGTCGTGACCCCGGACGATCTCGGGGTCGACGTCACGCCGCGCCTCGTGACCCTCAAGGTCGAGGAGCCGGTGAAGCGCCAGGGCGGCGTCAAGGTCGGCTCGGTCGAGGAGCTGGTTGCCAAATTGAAGACCGAGGCGAGGGTCATCTGATGAGCGTCCTCGTCATCGCCGAACACGACAACAAGTCGCTGAAGCCCGCCACCCTCAACGCCGTCGCCGCCGCGTCCGAGCTTGGCAAGGCCGGCGCCGGCGACATCCACATCCTCGTCGCCGGGCAGGATTGCCGGCCCGGCCGCCGATGCCGCCGCCAAGATCGCCGGCGTCGCGAAAGTGCTGATCGCCGACGACCCGGCCTATGGCCACGGTCTCGCCGAGAACATCGCGCCGCTGCTGGTCGGCCTCGCCGCCAATTACTCGCACGTGCTCGCGCCGGCCACGACCCAGGGCAAAAACCTGATGCCGCGGGTCGCCGCGCTGCTCGACGTGATGCAGATCTCCGACATCAGCGGCGTTGTCTCGCCGGACACCTTCGTGCGCCCGATCTACGCCGGCAACGCGCTGGCGACGGTGCAGTCGAAGGACAAGGTCAAGATCATCACCGTGCGCGGCACCGCGTTTCCGCCGGGCGCGGGCGAGGGCGGCTCGGCTTCGGTCGAGGCGGTATCGGGCGCCGGCTCGGCCGGCCTCTCCGAATTCGTCAGGGCCGAGCTGTCGAAATCGGAGCGGCCCGAGCTGACCAGCGCCCGGGTCATCATCTCGGGCGGGCGCGGCATGCAGTCGGGCGACAATTTCCACCTGCTGGAGGCGGTCGCCGACAAATTGGGCGCCGCGGTCGGCGCGTCGCGCGCCGCGGTCGACGCCGGCTTTGTCCCCAACGACTACCAGGTCGGCCAGACCGGCAAGATTGTTGCGCCGGAGCTTTACATCGCGGTCGGCATCTCCGGCGCGATCCAGCATCTGGCCGGCATGAAGGATTTCGAAGGTCATCGTCGCCATCAACAAGGATGAGGAAGCGCCGATCTTCCAGATCGCCGATTACGGTCTCGTCGGCGATCTGTTCAAGATCCTGCCCGAGCTCGACGCCGAGCTGGCGAAAACCCAGAAGTGAGCGACCTCACCCGTATCGGCGTCGTCGGCGCCGGCCAGATGGGCCGCGGCATCGCCCATGTCTGCGCCCTCGCCGGGCTCGATGTGGTGCTCACCGATATCAGCCCCGAGGCGCTCGCCCGCGGGATGGAGACCATCGATGCCAACATGGCGCGCCAGGTCGCGCGCGGCCGCATCAAGCGAGGAGGAGAAAGCCGCCGCGCTCGCCCGCATTCACGCGGCCGCCGACTACGCCGCGTTCGGCGACCGCGACATGGTGATCGAGGCCGCGACCGAGAAAGAGGACGTCAAGCGCGAGGTGTTCAAGACACTGGTGCCCAGCCTCAAGCCCGAGGCGCTGATCGCCACCAACACCTCGTCGATCTCGATCACCCGGCTCGCCTCGGCGACCGACCGGCCGGGCAAGTTCATCGGCATGCATTTCATGAACCCGGCGCCGGCGATGAGCCTGGTCGAGCTGATCCGCGGTATCGCCACCGACGAGGCGACCTTCGAGGCCACCCGCGAGCTTACCCTGAAGCTCGGCAAGACCCCGGTCGCCTCGGAGGATTACCCGGCCTTTATCGTCAACCGCATCCTGCTGCCGATGATCAACGAGGCGGTCTATACGCTCTACGAGGGGGTCGGCACCGTCGAGGCGATCGATACCGCGATGAAATTGGGCGCGAATCACCCGATGGGCCCGCTGGAGTTGGCCGATTTCATCGGGCTCGACACCTGCCTTTCGGTGATGCAGGTGCTCTACGAGGGCCTCGCCGATTCGAAATACCGGCCGTGTCCACTGCTGGTCAAATACGTCGAGGCCGGCTGGCTCGGCCGCAAGGCCGGGCGCGGCTTCTACGATTATCGCGGCGACGTCCCGGTCCCGACGCGCTGATTCGGCTGCGACGACCTCGTTGCGTCCTTCGAGGCTCCCTTCGGTCGCACCTCAGGATGAGGAACGCGTGAGCGCGGCCTTCGCCGCGTCCACCAAATGAGTTCGGCGCGATAGAGCGGAGAGTAGCTGGAAATCGCCCCGGATGAGCGCTTCCTTCTTTTCGCGCCGCCACCCTTTGACTTGCCGCTCGGCTTCGATTGCGTCGGTGATTTGCTGAAACGGCTGACTGTACACCAGCGTCACGGGGCGTCGTCGCGCCGTATAGCCGCCGAAAGTTCCCGCCTGGTGCTCGGCCACGCGGTGTTCGAGGCTGCTTCGTGTCGTGCCGACGTAATAAGAGCCCTCGGCACAAAGCAGAATGTAGAGCCAAGCGCCCATTGCGCGACGCTGATCCATGAAACAAGCTCAAAGATACCTCATCCTGAGGTGCTTCGCGCAGCGAAGCCTCGAAGGACGTACATCGACCAGAAGCAGCTCAACCCTCTCTCATCCTGAGGTGTCCCGCAAAAGCGGGGCCTCGAAGGGCCGCGAAATCTTGTCGCCCTGGCGCCGATCCGCTAAAAATCCGTCATAATCGTGTGGTATCGGCCCCTTGTTACGGGACCGAAACGAGCGTGACGGTGAGTGGATGCTCGATAGCTGCCCGGCTCTGGTGCTCAACGCGGATTTCCGTCCGCTCTCCTATTTCCCGCTGTCGCTGTGGTCGTGGCAGGACGCGGTCAAGGCGGTCTTTCTCGAACGGGTCACGATCGTCAATCATTACGACACCTACGTGCGCAGCCCGTCGATCGAGATGCGCCTGCCCAGCGTCATCGCCCTCAAGGAATACGTCCATGCGGCGCGCAACCCGGCCTTCACCCGGTTCAACGTGTTCCTGCGCGACCGTTTCAGCTGCCAGTATTGCGGCGAGCCGTTCCCCTCGCACGACCTGACCTTCGACCATGTCGTGCCGCGCTCGCGCGGCGGGCGCACGGTGTGGGCCAACGTCGTCACCGCCTGCTCCTACTGCAACCTGTTGAAGGGCAACCGCCTGCCCGAGCAGAGCGGCATGTACCCGCGCCACCGCCCGGTCCAGCCGTCGAGCTTTATGCTGCAGGAAAACGGCCGCGCCTTCCCGCCCAACTACCTGCACGATTCCTGGCGCGACTATCTCTACTGGGATACCGAGCTGGAGAGCTGATCTCCCCACTACCCGCAACTTGCGCGTGGTGCTGGTCTTCGACCACGACAGCGGCGATCGTCGCCCAATCGGCAAAGCGCATCGCCGGGGATGCAGACGCTCGGCCGGCGTTATCACTCGCAGCGAACATAGGCGGCCGGCGGCGCCATGAAGTTCTACGTTTGGGGAGCGATCATCTTCGGCGTCGCCCTCGCCATACTGGGTGGCGTCGTCGCCAGCATGCCGTCAGCGCCGCCGCCACAGCCCCGACCGGCGGCAAGCCCAACGGCCAGCGGCACGACGACCCCCTTCTCCGGTAGCGCCTACTCGCCGGCTACCGTGACGCTCCCGCCGCCGTCCTCGGCCCGCCGCCCCTGCCGCCGGGCGGCACGCCGGTCGCCCCGCCGCTCGGCGTCTCGCCCAATCCGCGCGGGGTACTGCCGAATCCGCCGGGAAGCCGGCCCTAGCCGGCCCCGCGCGCCGCTGCTGCTAGGCGTGTTCCTTTTCGAGGCGGGCGACGTGGTCGGTCCAGACCACGGCCGATAGGCGATCCGCCGCCAGCGCTCCCGATTTCGCGCCTCGCGGCGCTCCCCCTCGCGCCGCTCCCCCTCGCGCCGCCGCGCGCACCGGTGGAGCGGATGCCGCGCGTTCTCTCGGAGCGGCGATCCATTTCACCCGCACCTCGATAATGCGCTGGCGCCGCCGCCGAATGCCGAAGAACACCACCGCGAGCGTGATCGCGCAGCCCGCCGCTTCGCCGATCAGCCGCTGATCGACCGTCGCGTCGTAGGGCACCTCGCCGGCCCTCGGCGGTATCGGCTCGTGTTGCGCGGCGAAAATCCTCTGCTGGAGGCGATACTCGGCGACATCCTGGGTCATCCGGTCGACCCCGAACGCGGTCCAGGCGACCAGAAACAACACCCAGAGCACGTCGGAAAGCGCAATTCGATGCTTTGGTACCTCATAGCCCGGGATCGGCCGCGATGCAGGCACTCGCCACTCCATTGACCGCACGCGAATTCTTTTAATCCGCGGCGCTGGCGGCGCGACCCCGAGGCAAATTTGTGAACGGCGGCAAGCCAAACGCGGTGACGAGCGGGGCGGCGCCAAGCCGCTTCCTGGCGAATCGCACGACCCAACCGCTATGCTCGCCGCCGCTATTGGTTCGCCGGGAGGAAGACGTGCCGTTATCGGGAATCCGGGTGGTCGATCTGACGCGCATCTTGGCCGGCCCGTTCTGCACGGCGCTCTTGGCCGACATGGGCGCCGAGGTGATCAAGATCGAAACCCCCGGCCAGGGCGATCCGCTGCGCGGGCAGGGGGTGATCCGCGACGGGCTGTCCTGGTATTTCGCCGCGTTCAACCGCAACAAGAAATCGGTGACGTTGAACCTGCGCGGCGACGACGGGCGCGCCGCGCTTGCCCGGCTGATCGAGACCGCCGACGTGCTGGTCGAGAACTACCGGCCGGGCGTGCTCGCGGCGATGGGGTTCGACGCGGCGCGGCTCAAGGCGCTCAATCCCGGCCTTGTCACCTGCTCGCTGAGTGGCTTTGGCAGCACCGGCCCCTACCGCGACCGTCCGTCATTTGACTTCATCGCCCAGGCGATGAGCGGCTTCATGAGCGTCACCGGCAAGGCCGATGGCCCGCCGCTGCGCGCCGGGCCGCCGATCGCCGATCTCGTCGCCGGCCTCTACGGCGCGATCGGTGTTTGTGCCAGCCTGGTTCGCAAGGGCCGCACCGGCCAGGGCGACAGCGTCGGCGCCAGCCTTAATAGCGGCATGATCAGCCTGCTCGCGTTTCTCGCCGCCAACCATTTCGCCACCGGCGAGGAGCCGGGGCGCACCGGCAACGATCACGCCATCGTCTGCCCCTACGGCATGTTCCGCACCGCGGACGGCGAGGTCGCGCTGGCCCCCAGCCAGGAGCAGAGTTACCAGCGGCTGGTCGACGCGCTCGCGCTGCCCGAGCTGCGCGCCAACCCCGATTTCGCCACCAACGATCTGCGCGTCAAACACCGCGCGGCGATGAACGCGGCGATCGAGGCGCGGCTCTCTACCAACACCACCGCGCATTGGATCGAGGTGCTAAACGCCGCCGGCGTGCCGTGCGGACGCGTCATGGGCCTCACCGAGGTCTTTGCCGACCCCCAGGTGATCGACCAGCAGATGGTGCTGACCCAGCATCATCCCGGCCACGGCGACGTGAAAATGCTCGGCTTCCCGATCAAGTTCGCCGAGGCGCCCTGCGAGCTGCGCCGCCCGGCGCCGGAGCTCGGCGCCGACACCGACTCGGTGCTGGCCGCGCTCGGCTATTCGGGCGACGAACTGGCGCGGTTGCGCGCCGCCGGCATCGTCTAGATCGCCCTCGGGCGCGCGGGCTCCAGCACCTCGACCGCGAGCGGCTCGTAAAGCTTCAGGATGTCGGCCGCGAAACCGGCCTCCTCGTCGGTGGCGGCGTGCACGAACACGGCGGTTTCGCCGTTGCGAATGAACTTCGCGTAGGTCTCGCGGACATCGCCGAGGATCATCGGATCGAGCGCCAGCATCACCATTTCCGACTCGCTGACCGATGAGAACGGCCCGGTTTCTTTGAGCACGTTGAGGGAGATCGCGTTTTCCGCGACCCCTTCGGTCTTCAGTCGGTGGTAGGCGTCGAGCGCGATGCCGCGCGACCCGTACAGCCCGAGGACGATCCGTGCCGCCATGCCATTTCCCTCGCCGGTTTCCCAGTCAACGGCAACGGTGCGGCAAAGTTCAAATCCGCTCCGACAGCCAGATCGCGAGGCGCGCGCCGGTTTTGATCGCGGCGGAAATCAGCTCGTAGCCGGGCGCCTCCTGCGCCTCATAGGCGAGCGCGGTGTCGCGGTGCGCCAGCTCGTCGGCGCGGGCCGCCGCGATCGTCTCGGCGAGCATGGGGTCCTTATCCGCCAATTGCGTCGGCTTGACGCGCATAGTGCCCGTCGATCACTTCCTCGATCGCGACCGTGCAGGCCATCGCCGCCTGTTCGCCGAGCAGCGCGCTCGCCGCCCCGAGCGCATAGCCGGCGACGTGCCACAACGGCGACAGCGCGGTCGGCCGCACCCGGCGTTCGCCGAGCAGCCGGTCGAACTGCGCGCGGTGGCGCTGCTCCTGCTCGGCCATCTCGCGGATTGCCCTGGCCGCATGGCCGCGGCGGATCACCGCGAGCTGCCCGGCGTAAATCCGCGTCGCGCCGTATTCGCCCGCCTGATCGACGCGGATCATCCGCGCCACATCGGCGCCGGGCGCGCGGTCGCCCGGCAGGTAGGGCGGGCGCTCGCCGGTCATGCGAGGCGCCGCCGCCTTGGGGCGAGCCAGGCCGCCGAGGCGGCGCATAACGCGGCCATGATCAGCGACGCGATCATGTTCCAACCCGCGAGCGAGACCCCGAACAGCGCCCATTGCACTTGGTCGCACATCACCGGCTTCACGCCCTCGAGTTGCCGCCGCAACTCCTCGACGGTTGTCGCCGTTATGCCCTCGGTCGCGGTGCAGGCGGTCGGCCCCTGAAACCAATGCTGCTCGACCCCGACATGGTAGAAGCCCAACCCGGCGCTGACGAAGAACACCAGCGCCAGCACGAGCGCCGCGGCGGTCAGCGGAACCCGCTCGCCGGCGAGCCAAATCAGCGCGGCGGCGGCGATCGCCACCCGCCACGGCCAGCGCTGCAGCAGGCACAGTTCGCACGGGACGAGTCCGCCCCAATATTGCGACAACAGCGCCGTGCCGAGCACCACGACGCTCGCCGCCAGGACTGCGGCGCCAAATTGCCTCGCCGTCAAAGCCATGCGCTCATAGATAGCGAATGACGACAAACCCGCCAACGAGGCAGACCGCGAAAACGCTGGTCACCAGCATCAGCCGCTTCTCGATGAAGTCGCGCACCGCCGGCCCGAACCACCACAGCAGCAGCGCCAGCAGGAAGAAGCGAATGCTGCGCGAGACGATCGAGGCGCCGACAAACGCGGCGAAATCGAACTGCGCGACGCCGCTGGCGATTGTCACCAGCTTGTAGGGAATGGGGGTCATCCCCTTGATGATGATGATCCACACGCCCCATTTCGTCGAACCCGGCCTTAAACGCCTCGTAGCTGTCCATCGCGTGGTAGAATTCGAGGATCGGCCGGCCGATCAGGTCGAACCCGTAATAGCCGATCGCATAGCCGAGCATCCCGCCGGCGACCGAGGCCAGCACGCAGTAGGCCGCCAGCCGCCATGCGGCGTTGCGGCCGCGCCAGCATCATCGGGATCAGGATGATGTCCGGCGGGATCGGAAAGAACGAGCTTTCCGCGAAGGCGACGGCGAGCAGCGCCCAGAACGCGTTGGGGCCGGCGGCGATCTGGATCAGACGGTCGTAAAGGCGCTTCAACATCGTCGGTGGCACTCGCGGGCGGCGGGGTCGGCAACTCCTACAGCGTCGGCGCCAGGATTTCGATAGCGAGCCGATGCGGGGTCTCGCTCGCCATCGGCGGGGAGTGGGCCTACTTCTATGCCATGGCGAAATCGTGGCGTCCCAAGGCCGATCGACGGCGTGCCCGACCGGGTGATCCTGTTCGACGGCGTCTGCGTGCTCTGTTCGAGCGGGGCGCGGTTTGTGATGAGCGCGATCCGCAAGCGACGTTCCGCTTCGTCGCGGTGCAGGACCCTTTCGGTCAGGCGCTGGCGCGGCGGCTTGGCATTGACACCGCCTTTCCCGAGACCAACGCGGCGATCCTCGGCGGCCGCGCCTATTTTAAGTCCGACGCGGCGATCGAGGTGTTGTCGCGGTTGGGGGGCTGGTCCTGGGTGCGCGTCTTCCGGCTGGCGCCGCGGCCGCTGCGCGACGCCGTTTACGATCTTGTCGCGCGTAATCGCTATCGCTGGTTCGGCCGAACCGAATCATGCCTACTGCCGACACCCGAGCTGGCGCGGCACTTCCTCGCCGCGCCGCCGGCGGGCTGACAGTGACGCGAACCCTCCTGGTCGTCGGCGGAGGCGGTGCGTTCGGCAGTCGGCTCGTCGAGGGCCTCATCGCGACCACCGATTTCGACGTCGTGATCGCCGGGCGCGACCGGGTGCGGGCGGGAGCCCAGGCCTCGGCGCTCGGCCCCCGCGCGCGGGCGCTGCGCCTCGATACCGCGACGGTGACGAAAGAAGCATTGTCCGCCACCGGCGCCTTTATCGCGTCGACGCGGCGGGGCCGTTTCAGGGTGCCGCTTATCGTCTGGCGCGGGCGGCGATTGCGGCGGGGATGCACTACGTCGATCTCGCCGATGCGCGCGACTTCGTCGCCGGCTTCGCCGCGCTCGACGCCGAGGCGCGCGCCGCCGGGGTTGTCGCGCTCAGCGGTGCCAGCTCGACCCCGGCGCTGTCCCACGCGGTACTCGACCGGCTGACCGCGGGCTGGCGCCAGATCGACACGGTCGAGATCGCGATCTCGCCGGGCAACCGCAATTCGCCGCGCGGGCTTTCGGTGATCCGGGCGATCCTCAGCTATGCCGGCCAGCCTGTGCGCGTCTTCGCCGATGGCGCGTGGACCGAGCGAAGAGGCTGGGGGCGCCCGATCCGCCGCGACATGCCGGGGCTCGGCAAACGCTGGCTGTCGCTGTGCGAGACGCCCGATCTCGACCTGGTGCCGGCGCGGTTTGCCCCGACGCAAGCGGCGATCTTTCGCGCCGGCCTCGAATTGTCGCTGATGCATCTCGGGCTGTGCGCGGCGGGGCTGCTCGTGCAAGCGCGCCTGCTACGCTCGCTGGCGCCCTTCGCGCCGCCGTTTCGCTGGACCGCCGAGCGGCTAAAGGGTTTCGGCAGCGACCGCGGCGGCATGCTGGTCGGGGCTACCGGGATCGACGCCCTCGGACATCCGGTCCGCGCCGCCTGGTCGCTGGTCGCCGAGGCGGGCGACGGGCCGGCGGTGCCGACCTTGCCCGCGCTTGCCGCGATACGCGCGCTGGCCGATGGGCGGGTGAGCGAACCCGGTGCGCGGCCCTGCGTCGGCGTGTTAGACCTCGCCGAGATCGAGCGCGAATTCGCCCGCCACCGCATCGCCACCCAAACGACGACCAGCGCCGCCGCCGATGCCGCCATCCCCGTTCGAGCAGCTGCTCGGCCCTGACTACGCGCTGCTGCCCGAGCCGGTGCGGCGCTTTCACGGTTTTCGCGCCGACACGGCGACCGCCGGCTTGGCCGACATCACTTCGCCGCGTGGGTGTCTGCCGTGGCTGATCTGCAAGGTCTCCGGCCTGCCGGCGCCCGGCAAGGACGTGCCGGTGACGGTGGACTTCCAGATCAACCCCGACGGCAGCCAATTCTGGCGCCGGCGGTTTGCCCGGCGCCGCTACGAAAGCGGGTTTACCGCCGGGCAAGGCCGTTATGCCGGGCTCCTCTGCGAGCGCTTCTTCCCTTACGTCTTTTTCCACAAATTGACGGCGAGCCCGGAGGGGTTGCGTTGGGATCTGGTGTGCTGGCGGCTGCTCTTCCTGCCGCTGCCGCGCTGGCTGATGCCAATCGCCGTGTGTTTCGAGAGCGGCGACGCCGACCGCTTCATCTTCGACATCGATGCGGCCTTTCGCATTATCGGCCCGGTCGTCCATTATCGCGGCTGGCTGGCGCAGCAAAGTTGATACAGTGCGGCGGCACTCCGTGCCGCCGCACGGCGCCGGCCCACTCCCCCACCCGGCTACCCAATCAGCATACTCTCGTTGGTGGCCGGGTGGGGGAGTGGGCCGGAGTCGGGGCTTGATCCGAGCGAAGCGAGGGATGCATGGCGCCGCGGGTCGATCCGGTCGCATCGGACGAGGCGCTTCCAGCGCGAGCCGATGTCGTCGTCATCGGCGGCGGCATCATCGGCACCAGCGCGGCGCTGTTCCTGGCGCAAAAGGGCATCAGCGTCGTCGCTGTGCGAGAAGGGCCACATCGCCGGCGAGCAATCGAGCCGCAATTGGGGCTGGTGCCGCAAGATGGCGCGCGACCCGCGCGAAATCCCGCTGGTCATCGAGAGCCTGCGCCTGTGGGAGCGGATGAACGAGACGGTCGAGGCCGAGACCGGCTTCCGCACCTGCGGGATCATGTATCTGGGCGAGACCGAGGCCGATCTGGCGCGGCTCGGCGAATGGCTCGAACACGCCCGCGAATACCAGCTCGACACGCGGATCATCGGCGCCGCCGAGGTGGCGGAGCGGCTGCCGGGGCTCGCCAAGAAATGGGCCGGCGCGCTCTACACCGCGAGCGACGGCAAGGGCGAGCCGCAACTGGCGGCGCCCGCGATCGCCAACGCCGCGCGGCGGCATGGCGCCAGCATCCACACCAACTGCGCGGTGCGCGGGATCGAGACCGCCGGCCGGGCGGGTCGCCGCCGTGGTTACCGAGAAGGGCCGGATCGCCTGCCAGTCGGCGGTGCTCGCCGGCGGCGCCTGGTCGCGGCTGTTCTGCGGCAATCTCGGAGTCGAGCTGCCGCAATTGAAGGTGCTGGGTTCGGTGATGCGCACCGAAAAGCTCGACGGCGGCCCGGAGATTTCCGCCTCGGGCGGGCTGTTCGGCTACCGCAAGCGGATGGATGGCGGCTACACCGTCGCGACGCTCGGGGTGCGGACGATCGACCTGGTGCCGGACAATTTCCGGCTGCTGTTCGATTACCTGCCGGCGGCGCGGCTGCACTGGAAGAAGCTGCGCTTCCGCTTCGGCAGCCGCTTCGCCGAGGAATGGCGCACGAAGCGCAAATGGGCGCTCGACGAGGCGACCCCGTTCGAGGCGGTGCGCACGCTCGATCCCGGCCGGCGACCCGTTCGTGCTGGAGCGGGCGCGCGCCAGCATCGCCGAGTCGTTTCCCGCCTTCCGCGACGTCAAGATCGCCGAAAGCTGGGGCGGGATGATCGACGTGATGCCGGACGCGATCCCGGTGATCTCGGCGGTCGACACGGTGCCGGGCTTCTTTATCGCCACCGGGTTTTCCGGCCACGGTTTCGGCATCGGCCCCGGCGCGGGGCGGCTGGTCGCCGACATGGTGTCGGGCGGGCCGACCATCGTCGATCCGACGCCGTTCCGCCTGTCGCGCTTTTCCGACGGCTCGAACCCGCGCCCGCACCCGCTGGCCAGCTGAATCCGGTCGCGTGGGCACGCCCCCTGCGGCAAGAAACGCCGGCCGCTGCCGCTTCTGGTCGCCGCGCTCGGCCACTATGATCGCTCCCATGCAGCGCTTCGACGCGATCGTCATCGGCGGCGGGCTGGTCGGCTCGGCGATCGCCTATGGCCTGGCGCGCGCGGGGCTGAAACCGGCGCTGATCGACGAGGGCGACGTCGCGTTTCGCGCCTCGCGCGGCAATTTCGGCCTGGTCTGGGTGCAGTCGAAAGGCCTCGGCGCGCCGCATTACCAGCGCTGGACCCGCCTCTCGTCCGAGGAATGGCCGGCGCTCGCCGCCGAGCTCCGCGAGCGCACCGGCATCGATGTCGGCCACGAGCGCCCGGGCGGCGTGCATCTCTGCCTCTCCGACGCCGAGCTCGACGAGCGCCGCGCCCGCATGGAGCGGATGCGCGAAGAAGCCGGTAATTTCGGCTTCGAATACAAGATGCTCGGCCCCGCCGAGCTGCGCGGCATGCTGCCGGGCATCGGCCCCGCAGTGGTCGGCGCGTCATGGACGCGCTACGACGGCCACGCCAATTCGCTCAACCTGCTGCACGCGCTGCACCGAGGGTTTGTCGCCCGCGGCGGGACCTACATCCCCAACCGCACCGTCGATTACGCCGGTGTCGCGCCGGACGATTTCCGCCTCGGCTCCGGCGCCGACGAGATCGGCGCGCCGAAAATCGTGCTCGCCGCCGGGCTCGGCAACGCCACGCTCGCGCCGCTCTTCGGCCTCTCCGCGCCGGTGCGGCCGCAGCGTGGCCAGATCCTCGTCACCGAGCGCGCCGGCCGCGTGTTCGAGATGCCGACCACCACCGTCCGCCAGACCATCGAGGGCGGCATCATGATCGGCGACAGCATGGAGGATGTCGGCTTCGACATCTCGCAGCGCCCCGATGTGATGCGCGCGATGGCCGAGCGCGCGGTGCTTGTCGTTCCCCTGGCTCGCCGAGTTGCAGGTGGTGCGCGCCTGGGCGGCGCTGCGCGTCATGCCGCCCGACGGCACCCCGATCTACGACGAGAGCGAGAAATTCCCCGGCGCCTTCACCGCCAATTGCCACAGCGGCGTGACCCTCGCCGGCGCGCACGCCAACGCCTTCGCGCCGATGGTCGCCGCCGGCGACCTCGCGCCCGAGCTGGCGCCGTTCTCCGCCAAGCGCTTCGATGTTCCGCAAGCGGCCTGAGAGCCGGCGCCGCGACCGTGCCGGTCACCGTCGAGGGGATCGATATCCGCGTGCCCGAGGGCGTCTCGGCCGCCGCGGCGATGCTGCTCGCCGGGCTCGGCCATACCCGCGAGACCCCGGTCAGCGGCGCCCCGCGCGCGCCCTATTGCCTGATGGGGGTGTGCTTCGATTGCCTCGCCGAGATCGACGGCCAGCCCAACCGGCAGAGCTGCATGGTCACCGTCGCGCCCGGCATGGCGATCCGCCGCCAGCGCGGCAGCCGCGGTGGCGCCCGGCGACGGCGCTGATGAGGATGCAGCGGGCGCTCATCCCCCTCGCCCCACTGGCCGGGGAGGAGGGCAGGGTGGGCAGGGGATGCCCGCGCCCCTCGCGGTGACGCTGACCGGGTCGACTTCGCGGTGATCGGCGCCGGGCCGGCCGGGATGGCGGCGGCGACCTTGGCCGCCGAGCTCGGCCTCGACACCGTGCTGATCGACGAGCAGGACGCACCCGGCGGCCAGATCTATCGCGGCATCGAGCGCGCGGGGGATACCTCGCCGCTCGGCGCCGACTACCTCGCCGGCAAGCTGCTCGCCGCCGATTTCCGCGCCAGCGGCGCCAGCTACCGCCCCGCCACCACCGTCTGGCACATCGACCCGGACGGCACGCTTTCCCTCATTTCCGCCGGCGGGACCGAGACGATCCGCGCCCGCCGCATCCTGCTCGCGACCGGCGCGATCGAGCGGCCGGTGCCGATCCCCGGCTGGACCTTGCCCGGCGTGATGACCGCCGGCGCGGCGCAAATCATGCTCAAGACCGGCGACCTGGTGCCCGCCGGCCGCGCCGTGCTGGCCGGGCAGGGGCCGCTGCTCTGGCTGATCGCGGCGCAGCTGATCCGCGCCGGCGCGCCGCCGGCGGCGCTGCTGCTCACCGCGCCGCACGCCAATTACCACGCCGCCGCCCGCCTGCTCCCGGGCGCGCTGTGGCCGGCGCGCCACACGTTGCGGAAAGGCCTCGGCCTGATCCGCGAGGTGCGCCGCGCCGGCATCCCGGTCCGCCGCGAGGTACGCGGGCTGCGCGCGCTCGGCCGCGGCCGCGTCGAAGCGCGTCGCCTGGGATTCCGGCGAGATGCCGGCCGATCTTCTGCTGCTGCATGAAGGCGTGATCCCCAACACGCAGATAAGCCTGGCATTGGGATTGGAACACCGCTGGGACGACGTCCAGCTGTGCTGGCGGCCGGTCGTCGACGAGTGGGGCGCCACCACCCTGCAGACGATCGCGATCGCCGGCGACGGCGCGCGGCATCGCCGGGGCCGAGGCAGCCGCGCTCACCGGACGGCTCGCCGCGCTCGACGCCGCCGCCGTTCCTCGACAAGCTCGACCCGGCCGAGCGCGACCGCCGCGCCGGCCCCATTGCGCGCCGCGCTCCGCCGCGAGCTGGCGATCCGCCCGTTGCTCGACCGGCTCTACCGTCCGGCGCCCGCGATCCTGGTCCCGCCCGACGACGTCATCGCTTGCCGCTGTGAGGAGGTCACGGTGGCGCAAATCCGCCGCGCCGCGCGGCTCGGCGCGCAAGGCCCGAACCAGGCCAAGGCGTTCACCCGCTGCGGCATGGGGCCGTGCCAGGGCCGCCTCTGCGGCCCGACCGTCTCCGCCGTGATGGCCGACACGCTCGAGAAGCCCATCGCCGAGATCGGCGCCTACCGCCCGCGCGCGCCCTATAAGCCGATCACCCTCGGCGCGCTGGCGGGGTTGGGGGGAACGTGCCTAGTTCGCGACGATTAAGTCGAGAAAAGCCCGCGCCGTTAAAATCGCCGTCCGACCATGGGTTCCGAGCGCGAGCAATCCCGTCTTGTCTCCGGTGACGAGAAAATCCGCATGCCCGCCCTCGCACATCGCAAGGAGGAAATCGTCCCCCGGA
The DNA here is from genome assembly GCA_963773625.1 of uncultured Alphaproteobacteria bacterium. Taxonomy (GTDB): domain Bacteria; phylum Pseudomonadota; class Alphaproteobacteria; order ATCC43930; family CGMCC-115725; genus DATARH01. The sequence goes on from CAVZCJ010000004.1 coordinate 18,946, forward strand.
TCGGCCGAACGCTGGGTACGGGGCAGCCGGCGAACGAACTCGGCGTTGTCATGGATCAGATTGACAAGCCGCCCTGCCTCCGCCGGCCGGAACCTGCCGCGAAAACTCGGCCTGCGCGTGACCGTCCTGATCTCGTCGAGTTGAAGTGCGTGCGTTACCAGGACGAAGCCGTCCTCTAGCCAAGCGTCGACGATGCGACCGGGAACGCTTTCGCTGTTGAGTAGAGCGCTCAACAGGACGTTGGTGTCGACGACGACGCGCATCCAGCGCTATTCGTCCCACCATTTGCGGTCGCGCCAGAATTCTTTGCGCGCCGCGGTGACCTCCTCGTCGACGATCGCCTGAATTTCCTCGTCTGACAAATCCGCGTTACGCTGGCGTATATCGCGAAGGGTCGCGCGAAGCACCTCTTTTTGTACCGCGCGCTCAATGAATTTCGACAGATCGCCCTTCTTGCCGCCATGCTCGGCGAGGTAGGAGCGCACTGCCGTATCGGTTTCCTTCGTCACTTTGACGGTCCAGCGGGTAAGGTCGGACATTAGACGCCTATCAGCTTAGGTGTTTAAGCGTCCAAATATCTAAGACCTGCCATCCCGATTTGCCAGTACCAAATGCATCGCTGACACTTGCGCTTCCAGGTATTTGCCCAAAGGATGCGCGATCCCTCTCCCACCGTGATGCCCGCCATGCCTGATCATCCGCTGACCCCGCTTCTCGCGCCGCGTTCGGTGGCGATCTTTGGCGCGTCGAACGACCCGACCCGGATCAGCGGCCGCTCGCTGCGCTATTTCCGCGAGGCCGGGTACAAGGGCGGCCTCTATCCGATCAACCCGACCCGCGACACGGTGCAGGGCCTCAAGGCCTATCCCGATCTTGCCTCGGTGCCGGGCGCGGTCGATTTCGGCCTCATCGCGGTGCCGGCCAATCTCGCGGTCGAGGCGATGGAGGCATGCGTCAAGAAGGGCGTGCGCGGCGTCGTCATGTTCACCGCCGGCTTCGCCGAGATCGGCGCCGAGGGCCGCGCGCTGCAGGATCGGATCACCAAGATCGCGGTCGATAACGGCATCCGCCTCTGCGGGCCGAATTGCCTCGGCCTCTTCAACATGCGGATCGGCCACACCCCGACCTTCTCGTCCTTCCTCGAGGAAGGCCCGCCGCAATCCGGCCCGCTCGGCATGGTCACCCAGTCGGGCGCGTTCGGCACGCATCTGCTGGCGCTGACCGCGCGGCGCGGCATCTCGGTCGGCGTGTGGATGTCGACCGGCAACGAGGCCGAGGTCCAGGTCGCCGACGGCATCTCGTTCCTCGCCGACGACCCCGAGACCCAGGCCATCGCCTGCTACATGGAGGCGATCCAGGATGGCGAGCGCTTCGCCGCCGCGGTCAAGCGCGCCCGCGAAAACGGCAAGCCGGTGATCGCGATGAAGGTCGGCGGCTCGGAGATCGGCGCCGCGGCGGCGGCCTCGCACACCGCCTCGCTCGCCGGCAGCGACGCGGTCTACGACGCGGCGCTGCGCCAGCTCGGGGTCGAGCGCGCCAAGACGCCGGAGGATCTGGTCGAGATCGCCTATGCCTGCACCCGCGGCCGGCTGCCGCGCTCGCGCAAGCTGGCGGTGATGACGATGTCGGGCGGCGCCGGCGTCTTGATGGCCGACGCCGCCGAGGAGCAGGGGCTCGACCTCGCCCCGCTCGCCGCCGACTCGCAGAAGACGGTGCTCGAATGGGTCCCGTTCGCCGCGCCGCGCAACCCGGTGGACGTGACCGCCCAGGCGCTCAACGACCCGTCGATCCTCGACAAGAGCTTCGACCTGCTGCTCGGCAAGGAGAAGTTCCCCTCGATGGTCGGCTTCTTCACCACCTGGGCGTCGTCGCCGCAAATGGCCGAGCCGCTTTACAAATCGCTGAGCGGCGCCGCCGAGCGCTATCCGGAGAGCTACATCGCGCTCTCCGCCATCGCCGCGCCCGAGATGCAGCGCCGCTACGAGGCCGCCGGCATCGGCGTCTACGAAGACCCGTGGCGCGCGGTCGAGGCGGTCGCCGCGGCGACCCGCTGCGCCGAGCGCATCGCCACCCCGCCGCATCCGGTCCCGCCGGTCCCGACCGGTCTCGCGCCGCTGCCCAAGCACGCGCTCGGCGAGCACGAGGCCAAGGCGATCCTCGCCGCCGCCGGCGTGCCGATCCTCGAGGAGCGGCTCGTCACCAGCGCCGCCGAGGCAACCGCCGCCGCCAGCCTCGGCGAAAAGCTGGTGCTCAAGATCGTCTCGCCCGAGATCACCCATAAGACCGAAGTCGGCGGCGTCATGCTCAACGTCGCCGCCGCCGATGCGGGCGCCGCTTATACCGAGCTGATGGCCCGCGTCGCCACGCGCGCCCCGCACGCCCATCTCGAAGGCGTCCTCATCTCGCCGATGCTGACCGACGGCGTCGAGATGATCCTCGGCGTCCAGCACGACGGCGTCTTCGGCCCGACCGTGCTGCTCGGCCTCGGCGGCATCTTTGTCGAGGTGCTGCGCGACGTCACTTTCCGCATCGCCCCCTTCGGCCTCGAGGAGGCGCGCGCGATGATCGGCGAATTGCGCGGCGCCGCGATCCTCAAGGGCGCGCGCGGCAAGCCGCCCGGCGATCTCGACGCGCTGGCCGCAAACCCTGTCGAAGCTGTCGCTCTTCGCCGCCGCGCAGAAAGGCCAGTTCTCGTCGATCGACATCAACCCGCTGCTGGTCCGTCCGCAAGGCAAGGGCGTCGTCGCCCTCGACGCGCTGATCGTCACCGAAGGGACGCCAGCGGGGCATTAAGCCCTGCCGCGCTTTGCCAATTGATGTGGGTCAAGGAGGCGTCGGCCGTTTTCGGGTTCTCTCACATCTGCAGCGTGTGCTGCGACGTTAGTCGTGATGTGGAGAACTCAAATGCGATGGATTTTGAAATTTGCGCTGGCGTTGCCGGCAGTCTGTCTATTTCTGACCTCGCCGGCCCCGGCTCAGTTCATCTTGGGCCCCAGCTGGGAAACCACCGTGACATTGACCCAGGCTGATCTCGACATGATCAAGTCGACGCTCATGACGCGGATCCATAATCACGACGCTGGCACGAGGGCGGCGTGGAACAACCCGCAGAGCGGCAATTCTGGCACCATCGCCCTGCTGAGCGTGGTGCCGCGGGGTGCCCAGCGATGCGAGCAGATCGAATATCACAACATCCCGCCGCACGGCGCGCCTAGCGATCGCTTCGTACTGACGAGCTGCATCCAACCCGACGGCAGCTGGCGACTTTCCTAGGGAGCGGCGTGGCGAGCTGTTTACTGGGAATCGCGCCGCTGCGAGAGTGCGCTCCTCTCCGGTACCGTCCATAGTCGCGCGCAGTGTTGCAGCCTGCCCGCTGGAGATGGGTGGAAGATGGTGAAGGGATGACCACGTATGCCGTCGGTGTCGATATCGGCGGCACCTTCACCGATATCGTCTGCGCCGGGTCGGACGGCTCGCTGCGGCTGATGAAGCGCCCGACGACGCGCGGCGACCCGGCCGCGGCGGTGCGCGACGCGCTCGCACGCGATGCGCGCCGAATGGGGCATCGACCCGGCTGCCATCGTCCGCTTCGTGCATGGTTCGACGGTCGCCACCAATGCGGTCATCGAGCGCAAGGGCGCGCGCACCGGCATCGTCACCACCGCCGGGTTCAAGGACGTGCTCGAGATCGGCCGCCAGATGCGCCATCGCATGTACGACCTGATCCTCAGCCCCGAAACTCCGGGCTTTCTTGCCCCAGGCTCACGCCGCAAGGAGGTGCGCGAGCGCATCTCGGCGCAGGGCGAGATGGTGATCCCGCTCGACGAGGACGATGTCCGCCGCGCCGCCGCCGAGCTCGCCGCCGACGGGGTCGAGGCGATCGCCATCGTCTTCCTGTTCTCGTTTCTCAACGCCGCGCACGAGCGCCGCGCGGCGAAATCATCGCCGCCGCGCATCCGGGCATCGCCGTCTCGCTGTCGTCCGAGGTCGATCCCGCCTTCCGCGAATACGAGCGCACCGCGGTCACTGCATTCGACGCCTATCTGAAGCCGGTCGTCGCCGGTTACCTCGCGCACATGGAGCGCGACCTCGCGACCGCTGGCGTCGCCGCCCCGCTGCAGATCATGCAGTCGCGCGGCGGCATCAGCTCGGCCGCGAACGCGGCGCGGCGTCCGGTGCGCTTGTTCCTGTCTGGCCCCGCCGCCGGGGTGGTCGGCGCGCTCTCGGTCGGCAAGGCGGCCGGCTCCGGTGACCTGATCTCGATCGATATCGGCGGCACCAGCTGCGACATCGCCCTTGTTAGCGGCGGCGAGCCGCTGGTGCGCGGCGAGGGCATCATCGACGGCTATACCGTGCGCGTGCCGATGGTCGACGTCACCGCGATCGGCGCCGGCGGTGGCAGCATCGCCCGCATCGACGATGCCGGCGCGCTGCGTGTCGGGCCGCAATCCGCCGGGTCGGAGCCGGGTCCCGCCTGCTACGGCCGCGGCGGCGCTGAGCCGACGGTCGACCGACGCCTCGCTGGTGCTCGGCTATCTCGACCCCGGCTACTTCGCCGGCGGTACGCTGCGTCTCGACCCCGAGCGCGCCCGCGCCGCGATCGCCCCGCTCGCCGCGCGCATGGGCGCCGTCGGTCGAGACCGCCGCGCTCGGCATCCACCGCGTCGTCAACGCCCAGATGGCCGAGGCGATGCGGCTGGTTTCGATCGGCCGCGGCATCGATCCGCGCGGCTACACGCTGGTGCCGCTGGGCGGCGCCGGGCCGCTGCACGCCGCCGCGCTGGCCGCCGAGCTCGGCATTGCCCGCATTCTCGTCCCGCGCGCATCCCGGCGTGCTGTCCGCGGCCGGGCTGCTCGCCGCGCCGATCGAGCACGAATTGTCGGCCGCTTATCCGCGACCGCTGGCCGGTGCCGATTGGGCTGAGTTGCGAGCGGTGCTGGCCCGCCTCGACGGCGGCTGCGCCGGGCTGATGCGGGGCGAGGGTGTCACGCCGGACGCGGCCGTGATCCGCCACTTCGCCGATATCTGCTATATCGGCCAGGGCTACCACCTGGAAATTCCAATCCGCGCCGACGCCTCCGAACCGCTGGCCGCGCTCTACCGCGATTTTCTCGCCGCGCACGACCGGGTCTACGGTCACGCGACCGAGGCGCCGGCCCGCATCGTCAACCTCCGCGCCCTGCACCGCGTCGCCCCGCCGGCTTCGGCGACGGCGCGGCCCATGCTTCGGGTAGCTCCGAGCGAACGCAAATCCCGCCGCCAGGTGTTGATCGATCCGTCGTCGGGGGTGGAGACCGCCGACATCTATGATCGCGCGGCGCTCGCCGTGGGGCGGGAATTCGCCGGTCCGGCGATCGTCGAGCAGCCGGACACCACGACCCTCGTGCCGCGCGGCTGGCGCTGCCGCGTCGCAGCCGGCGAAATCTTGCTGCTGGAGCCGGTTACGGGGCGGTGATCCGGCTTGTCGGGAAGGGGTCGGAGGACCCCGATCATAACGGAAAATTAACGCCAAAGGTTTAGGCCATGCCGACAGTTCGGAAGGAATTCGGCGTCGTGCGGTACTGGCTGTTAACGCTCCTTTTGCTGATGGCTCTTCCGGCCTCCGGTCAAGAGCTCCCCGACATACATCTCAAGGTGGTCGGCGGCCTCGGCCAGACCATCCAGTTCAAGAACTATGAGGAGCCGTTCTGGAGCAAGCAACTCGCCGAGCGCTCCGACGGGCACATCACCGCGGAAGTGACGCCTTGGGACCAGTTCGGGATCAAGGGCGCCGAGCTGCTGCAGTTTACCCGCCTCGGCGCGATCATGCTGTCGACCGTGTCCTTGAGCCAGATCGCCAGCGAGGATCCAGAGGCCGCGGCGGTCGATCTCGCTGGGCTCAACCCCGATATCGTGACCTTGCGCCGCAGCATCGACGCCTACCTGCCGACGCTGCGCGAGGTCTACCGCGACGCGTTATGGGCTCGAGCTCTTGGCGGTGTGGAGCTACCCGGCGCAGGTCATCTTCTGTAACCGGTCGATCAGCAGCCTCGCCGACCTGAAGGGCGTCAAGGTTCGCGTCGCCAGCGCGATGCACTCCGACTTCGTCGAGGGGCTGGGTGGCGTCGGCGTCACCATCCCGTTCGACGGGCTGATGGAAGGGCTGAAGAAGCACGTCGCCGATTGCGCCATCACCGGCGCGATGTCCGGGTATCGGCTTGGTCTGCACAACGCGACGACGCATCTCGACGCGACCACGGTCAGCTGGGGCCCTTACGTCCTCTTCGCCAACCGCACCGCATGGGAGCGCTTGGATCCCCGGGTGCGCGAGTTCCTGACCGCCCAGATCGACGAGCTCAGCGGCAGGCTTTGGGACGCCGCCGAGCAAGAAACCGAGGAAGGCGTCGCCTGCCTTACCGGTAACGGAACCTGTACCGCCGGACCGCCGGGCGAGCATGAAGCTGGTCCCGACCACCGCCGATGACCGCAAGCTGGTGCGGCAGTCCTTTATCAAGGTGGTGTCTCCGCGCTGGTCCGACCGTTGCGGCCCCGCCTGCATCACCAATTGGAACCAAACGATCGGCCGCCAGTTCGACATCACCGTCGCCGCGAGCCACTGAGGTAAAGAGCGGACTGATGGCGCGACCATCGTGGCTTTCGGGCGTTACCCGTCTCACCCGCCACGTTCGCCTGCAGAACGCGATGATCGTGCTGTGCACGATCCTCGTCAGCGCCTATGGCGCCAGCATGTACGGCTCGCTGCATCGGTCGTACCGTCAGACTCTCGACGACGCGACCGGCGCGCTGCAGAGCATCGCCCGCTCCGCCGAGGTCGGCACCAACCGCTCGATCTTCGAGATCGACGCCATGCTGCTGGGGGTCGAGCGCATGCTCGACACCATGCTTCCGACGACGCCGCTCGACGATCCCGCCGTCAAGCAGCTGCTCAATCAGGTCAACGACCAGACGCTGATCGTCCGCGACATCCTGATCGTCGATCACGATGGTCGCTTGCTCAATAACGCCGGCTCGACCGCCACCACGCCGACGCGCGATGTCGCGAACAAGCCGTGGTTTGCCGCGCATCAAAAAGGCGGCCTGCCTTCGCTCTATCTCGGCCGGCCCGAGCGCAGCCGGGCCACCGGCGGTTGGTCGATCATGATGAGCCGCCCGCTGGTTCTGAATGAAAAAACGGTTGGGGTGATTGCCGCCGAGGTGCCGATCACCGTCTTCACCGAGTTTTATAACTCCGTGGTGGCGAACGGCGCCGCGCGTGTCGCGCTGCTGATGGACGACGGCACCTTGGTGGCGAGCGAGCCGCACCGCGAGGAGGAGATCGGCCACCGCCCAGAGCGATATGGCCGCTGTGCTCGATGCCGCCGCGCAGCACCGCGCCGGGGTCATCGCCACCTCGGCGAGTGGCGCCGACGACCTCGACATCGTCAGCTTCGAACATATCCCGGCGCGCCCGCTGATCCTCACCGCCTCGCGCGGGCGCGACGACATTCTTGCCCAGTGGCGCGCCGAATGCGTCAGCTCGGTGGTGGCCTTCGTCCTGTTCGCGCTCACCGCCGGGTGCCTGACCTGGATGATGGTGCGCGCGCTCGATCGCCAGCAGCGTGCCTCGCTCGAGCTGCGCGCCGGCGAGGAGCGGCTGAAGCGGCAAAGCGATCTGCTGCAGAGCACGCTCGAGAACATGGGCGAGGGGCTCAGCGTGTTCGATCGCAGCGGTCGCCTCATGGCGTGGAACTCGCGGTTCGTCGAGATGCTCGATCTGCCAACCGATTTGTCCGGCGAGACGACCTTGCAGGACATGTTGAGACTGCAGGCGGAGCGCGGCGATTTCGGGCCGGTCGATATCCGATACGGAGGCTCGGGAGCGGTTCGAGGCCTTCTTCCGCGACGTTCCCTATGTTCGCGAGCGCTTGACGCGCAACGGCCGAACCTTGCAGATCCGCCGCCGCGCTATGCCGGGCGGCGCCGTCGTTTCGCTTTATTCGGACATCACCGAGCGCAAGGCCGCCGAGATCAAGATGGCGCAGGCTTGGGCGCAGGCCGAGCTCGCCAATCGCGCCAAGGGCGATTTCCTCGCCAATATGAGCCACGAGCTGCGCACGCCGCTCAACGCGATCATCGGCTTTTCCGAGATCCTCAGCGGCGAGCATCTCGGCCCCTTAAAGAACCCGCGCTACCTCGAATATTCGAGCGACATCCATTCGAGCGGGCTGCATCTGCTGTCGATCATCAACGACGTGCTCGACATGTCGAAGATCGAGGCCGGCAAGCTCGACATCCATGAGGAGGAGATCGACGTCCGCCAGCTTCTGGCGAGCAGCCTGCGCATGGTCCGCGAGCGCGCCCGCAAGCAGCAGATCGAACTGGTCTGCCGCGCCGACGATCCTTACCTCGCGATTCTTGCCGACGAGCGGGCGATGAAGCAGTGCCTGCTCAATTTGTTGTCGAACGCGGTCAAGTTCTCCAAGACCGGCGGACGGGTCACCGTCGACGCGCATGTCGATGCCGAAAACCGCACCGTGATCACCATCGCCGACGACGGCATCGGCATGACGCGAGCAAGAGCAGGAGCGGGCGCTGCAGCCGTTCGGCCAGGCCCACAGCTCGACCACGCGCACCTATGGCGGCACCGGGCTCGGTCTGCCGATCACCCAGGGCCTCGTCGAGGCCCATGGCGGCAGCTTGTCGATCGTCAGCAGCCCGGGTACCGGCACCGCCGTGTCGATAACCTTACCGGCCGAGCGCACCCGGACGGCGCCTGCCGCTCAGTTCGCCGTCCGCGCCTAGGCCGGCGGCGAAGCGGGTTACCACTTGTGGCGGCCGCGTCGCCGGTCAGCCAGCGCAGCACGACGATCGCCACCAGGTTCGGCAACGCCAGCACGATAAAGGAGGCCGCCCAGGCCCGGCCGCTTTGCGCGCCGCCGGCGAGATCGAGGATCACGCCGAAGGCAGTCGGCGCCACCAGGCCGGCGGTAAAGCCCAGCATCGAATGGACGCCCAGCGTCGCGCCGCGCTGCTCGGGCTTCGCCGCGGCCACAGTGCCGGCGGTCAGCGCGCCGGAATCCGCCATCACCGTCGCGTAATAGCAGGCCAGTAGCCCTACCGAGAGCGCGAACGAGACCTGCCAGGAGAGGCCGGTGGCGACCCCGAAGACAAAGCCGGTCAGCATGATCGCGGTGATCAGATTGGCGCGGCCGAACCGCTTGGCGAATTCGTTGCAGCCGATGCTCGAGGCGATGCCGCCCAGCGAGATGATCGAGGCCAGGGTCGGCGCGTCGAGCCTGCCCGTGCCTCCGGTCGCCGAACCGGCGGCGAAGGTGAGGAACGCGACCATCCAGGCGCGCGAGCCGTAAAGCTCCCAGCAATGCGCGACATAGCCGCTGATGTAGCCGAGCGCCGGCTTGTTGCGAAACACCAGCCGGTAGCTCTCGATAAAGCCGGGCCGGTTGGCGGCCGGGGCGGGGGCCTTCGGCGCCATCAGCAGGAACACGAGAAGCCCGGCGAGCAGCGGACCCAACGCCGCGAAGGCGAAGGCAAGCCGCCATGAGGCATGCGCGGAAACGATGCCGGCGAGGAAATAGGAGCCGGCGAGGCCGAACCCGGACAGCGAGGTGTAAAGCGCCGTGGCGCGCGACTGCAGCGCCTCGTCGATACGGTCCGACATCGCCTTGAGGCCGGGCATGTAGATCCCGGCGAAGCCGATCCCGAACAGCGCCTGCGCGATCATCGCTCCGACGAAGCCGTTGGCGAACAGCGCGAATGCCGCGGAGCCGCCGGCCGCGAGCAGGGTGGAGCCGAGATAGATGCGCCGCGCGTCGATGCGGTCGGTGAGGCTGGTCAGCACCGGCACCGAACCGACATAGCCAAAAAACAGGATGCCGCCGACCAGCCCCGCCGCGGCATTGCTCAGGCCCCAGTCGGTGCGCAGCATCGGGAGCAGCGCGGGATAGGTGGCGAACCCTGCCATGCACAGGATCTCCGCCGTGCACATCAGCGCCACCAGGCGCGGACTGCTGGTGACGCGGGTCATGCGGCGCGGGCGTGGTTGCTGCGTTGGGGAACGGAGCGTTGGCGGCGGCTCGGGGCCATCTGCGCGCGCCGGTTGACGACCATTTTGTCGTGGAGCGACCTGATCACCCCCGAGCCGGTGTGAGTGAAGAGAAACGGCAGGACGGCGTGAACGAGACAGGCAAGTCCGCCGCCGATCATGCTGAATGCAAAGCCCGATGCCGTCTGCAGGTGCTCGAGATAGTTCTCCCCGACCGAGGCGGGGTGTTCGCTGAAAGATACTTTCATGGCTTTGCTACTTCCTGTGGGGCGCCACCTTGGGCGGCGAGGTGAAAGAGAACTTGCCAAGGCTCGGCTGCTGTTGCCGCCGCGCCGCCGTCGAAGACGACGGGCTGATCGGGCTCCAGCTCCTTGCGGTAATAGCTGCGCACCGTCGCCGAGGTGTCGTCGTAGGTCTTGAGCGTGTCGCCGCGCCGGTAGCCCAGGCGTTCGTAGCGGCGATGCGCATCGAGGAGCTTGATGTCCGACCACAATTCGATCGCATGCGCGCCGCGCTCGCGCGCCTCGTGCTCGACCAGTTGGCAGAGGAACGAGCCGAGCCCGTTCTTGCGCATCCCGCGCGCGACATAGAGCTTTTGCAGCTCGACGACGCCGTTCTCGGCGCTGGGCATCAGCGCGATCGTGCCGATGATCTCGCCGTTCGCCTCGACCACCCAGAACCGCCCGCCGTTTCGCGCATAGGCGCTCGCCGGCCTTAGCAACTCCGGCATATCATTGGCGGCGACCAGGGTCTTGCCCGGGTACTCGGACCAAACCTTCGATACCAGCGCGACGATCGCGTCGGCGTCATCGTCGCGCGCATAGCGCAACACCAACCCATCGGATCTCCCGATGATCGCGCCGGGCGATACCGAATCGATGCGAGCGGACAGGTACTCCCGCGGCGCCGAGCGACTCTCGGTTGCCATTATCCTACCCTCAGTTGCCGGGGCCCTTTTGGCCCCTTGCGTTACGACTCCGAATTTTTTCGGAGCGAGGGCAAAGTCTCTATGATGCGATGTAATCCTTCGTGAATTTCGCGTGAATTCAGTGCGAATTCTAACTTATAATTAACCCTGTCGAGCGTGGCTGCTCCGCGCGCGGCGAATGGCGGGACTTGAAGAACGGCTGTCGGTCGCTGAGATGTATGATGGATCGTCCGACCGCTGAAAACTCGCCCTACGAGGCCCGGACAATGACCGAACCGACGGCGGGTCTGGGTCGAGACCCGCACCCTGGCGGGAGCGTGTCGGAACGAGTCAGATTTCATCTGCTCGGCGACATGAAAATTGTCGCCTCCGATGGCACGGAACTCATCGTCCGCTCCCGGAAGACGCGGGCGATCCTTGCGGTATTATGTCTTTCAGGCGGCAAGAGAGTTTCCCGCAGCCGTCTCATCGGGCTGCTTTGGAACCTCTCGGCCGATGCCCAAGCGCGCATGAGTCTTCGCCATGCGCTGTCCGAATTGAACGGGCTTTTCAACCGCCAGACTCCCCATCTGATCGAGATCGATCGGGAGGGCGCCCGCCTCAATACCGCGCTTTGTTGGATCGACGTCCTGGCCGCTCCGGATCGGCCGGAGCGGCTGTTGGACGATATGGATGGTATCTCCGCCGCCTTCGACCAGTGGCTCGCCTCGGAGCGCGCTCAGTTCGACGATGGGCGGCGAGAGAGTTTGGAACGGGAGATCGAACGGCTCGCCCAGGACGACGCGCCCCTCCAGCTGCGGATCGCCGCCGCACGCAGACTCATTGCTTTCGAGCCGACGCATGAAGGCGCGGTGCGCAGCCTGATGATGGCCCTCGTCAAATCCGGCGATCGGCCGCAAGCCATCCGCGAATACGAGCGGTGCCGGGAGGCGCTTCAAACAAAGTTGGATTTGCCGCCGTCGAAAGAGACGCAGGATCTGTATGAGGCGGTTCGGCTGCTGGCCTCGAAGCGCACTCGCGCCGTTCCGATCGAGGCTCCCGGCGCCGAGCTCGCCGAGAATGCCGCCATTCCGTCTCCCAGCGGTCGAGACGAGACTGCTGCGCCGAAGCATCACCCCTCGATCGCCGTGCTGCCGTTTGTGGACCTCGCCAACGGCAGGCTGCCGGCCGGCGTCGCCGATGGGTTGGTGGAGGATCTGATCCAGGTCCTCTCGCGCGTTCCCAATTTCTTTGTGATCTCGCGATTGTCGACCTTGGCTTTCCGGGATCAGGTCCGTCCGCCGAGAGAGATCGGGGAGGTTCTTGGCGTCAAATATGTCCTCTCGGGCAGCATCAGGCTCGGCGCGCATCGCATGCGAGTCACCGCCGAGCTGACCGAGACCGGCAGCGGCGCGGCGCTCTGGCTGGCGACGTTCGACGAGGAACTCGGCGACCTCCTGGAAATCCAGGAACGGCTTGCCTACACGATTGTGCGGCGCGTCGCGCCTTATCTGCACGCGGTCGAGCTGAAACGGATCCAGAGTAAACGCCTCACCGATTTGGGGGCCTACGAGCTGCTGCTGCGTGCGCAGGAAAATATGCACAATTCTTCGCGCGACGTTTTCGACGCGACGGAGGAGTTGCTCGACAAGGCGATTGAGCGCGACCCCCGATATGCGGCCGCGCTCGCCTGGCGCGCGCATTGGCATGTGTTGCGGATCGGTCAGGGTTGGTCGCCGGACCCCGAACACGATACGGAACAGGCCTCATATTTCGCCCAACGGGCGATCGAATGCGACCCCTTGGAACCCATGGCCCACGTGGTCTCGGGCCATATAGCTTCGTTTCTGCGCAAGGATTTCGATACTGCCTTCCGCCATTTCGAGACCGCGCTCGAGCTCAACCCGAATTGCGCTCTCGCTTGGCTGTGGAGTGCCGCATCGCGGGCCTATACCGGCGACGGACCGCGGGCAATACACGAGATCCACAAAGCGATGGCTCTCTCGCCCTATGATCCGCTCATGTATGCCTATAGCGGTATTGCCGGTGTCGCATACCTTGCCGACGGGCAATACGAACGCGCCATCGAATACGCCCTGCGTTCGCTGCGGGAGAACAAGACTTACACGAGTTCTTACAAAGTGCTCGTTATCGCCAGCCAGCTGGCCGGAAAGGAAGAACAGGCGCGGTGCGCGGCGGATGAATTGCTCAAGCTCGAACCGGAACTCACGGTCGAGCAATTCCGCAAGCGGCACCCGAGCCGCGGTCCCCGCACGGAACTCTATTGCGACGCCCTTGCCCGCGCCGGAATACCGGCGGGAGCAAAGCGCCACGGCATCGCGCTCGTGTCGTAAATCGAAAAAGTTCCCAACAGATATCTCGCATTTTAGGCGTGATAGAGGGTCCGTAAACCAGTCCCTCGCCAATCTCCTCGCAGTCCCGCGCAGGTCGTCGGGTCGATTGAGGAGAAGGACATGGCGAAGGTCGATAAGCGGATTGGTTTGGAGCCTGGCGATGACACTGCCTCCAAGTTTCCGCAATTGCGTCTACCCAACCAGAAAATTGCCGACAGCGGCATCGTGCGGCTCGGCAATGGGATGATCACCGCGACTTTCCCGGAATTGCGTCTGCCCAGCCAGGAAATCGCCGATCGCGGCATCGTTCGGCTCGGCAATGGGATGATCACCGCGACATTCCCGCGCAATCCGGCTCGGAAGCGCCGCGCCCCCCGCTCATAGGTCCGTGCGGGCTCGGGATGGACGATAGCGCCTCCCCGCCGGTTTGCCGGTTCTACCGCCTGATCCCGTCCGCCCCGGTTCCGCGGCGGGCGGATCGGTCGGCGGACGGAGCGCTGCCTGTCCGCGGCTACCGCTATTGCGAGGCCCTCACCAGCGCCTCGGCGTTCGGTTGGTACATCTACCCGCCGCTCAATTTCAGCCTGGTGTGGGACGGGGTAGAGGTCGCTTGGACCTATGAGGGCGCCGACGGCTGGTATGCGCTGAGAGGCGCCCAATATCCGGGCTTCCGCGAATTGTTCGAGGCTGAGGCGCCGGGTCCGATCAAGCCGCTCGCGCCGACCTTTCTCGCCCCGACGCGCGAGCCGGGGGTCGTTCAGGTTTGGAGCGGATATTTGGCGCGCACGGCGCCCGGGTGGGCATTGCTGTCCCGCGGCCCCGCCAACATACCGCGCATACAGGGTTACGAGCACTTCGAAGGTATCGCCGAGACGGATACCTGGTTCGGCCCGCTTTTCACCAATATTCGATTGACCCGGACCAACGCGCCCGTCGAATTCAACGTGCGCTACCCCCTCTTCCAGGTGCAGCCGCTATTGCGGCAATGCTACTCCGATCCCTCCTTCGACGTCGTGGAGCTGAAGGACCTCGAAGTCCGCCGATTGGGAGCGCTTCGAGGCGACCATGCGGCCCAATACCGACTCGATGAGACCGCTCGGCCATTACGCGGTCGAGACGCGCAAACGGCTGCGCAGCGCAGTCTCGCGGTTCCAGAACGGGCGCCGATGGCGACTTCCACCGGGACACCGGCCGGCGCCGAGAAGGCGCCGGCGCCCTTGCGCTTGCCGAGCGCGACCCAGCCCAGCAAGGCTGCCCACACCGGACTAAAGATCGGCGACTAGCGCCCGCGATACCCGATGTCGTTCGCTCGAGCCTGTCATCTTGCCGAAACGGCGACCGGCGAAGCGGTCTCGCTCGTCCAATGCTAAAATTGAAGTTGATACACAGTTTTGCGGGCCCTGTCGCGCGGTAACGGCTCTCGCTATCGAGGCGCGCATGACTGACATTCAGGGGCGCGGTAAGCCGCATTTAAGCTGTTATTTACCGCGCCGGCGCAAGAATGGGTTCGCGACGGGATCATTCGCCCTCAGGGCACCGTAGCCGCCCGGAGGCGTTGGTGGAGCAGTTGACGGTGTTGGTCACCTCCGAAGGGGAGGTGGGTGTTGCCGGGGAGCGACGACTTCCTCGCCGCGCTTGGCGATCCCAACCCGGACTATGACGCCGTCGGTTTCGCCGTGCGCAATCTCGGCTTCATCAAGTACCAGATCCTCGATCGGCTGGTGACCGAGATCGAGCTGCACCCGCGCAATGTCGCCTTGCCGGCGCTGCTCGCGATCGAACATCAGCTCAAGGAGCCGCCGACCAAGCTGTTCCGCATCAAGCATTTCGATACCGAGTGGCATTCGGAGATTTCGGCCTCCGCCGAGCACACCGTCGCCCGGCTTGCGCGAGCTGTGCGCCCGCCGCCGGCGGAGCCGAGCCCGAACGAGCGCTTCCGGGTCGAGCCGCAGGACCCCAACGCGCTGCTGCGCGACTCCGACAATCCGCTGCGCCTCTTGACCCAGAAATGGCGCGCCTCGTTCGGCCAGTTCGACTCGAGCGTGATCTCGTTCGCGATCCAACACGGTCTGTTGGCGCGGCTGATGATCGCGGGGATGAGCCCACAGGACAGCGATCCGGTGTTCCGTTTTATCGGCGCCGGTTTTCCATTGGCTCGATACGGAATACCAGGAGCGGGCGATCGGCGAGAAGCTCGAGAGCCTGCCCGACAAGAATTACGGCGCCTGGCTATCCAATTTCTACAAATCGGTCGGGCGGTCGGGCGAGCCGCGCTTCGAAAAAGTCGCGGCGCAGATGAAGCTCGGCCGGGGCCAGAGCCTGACCTACGAGACCCGCTACGAGCGGCTGCTGCTGCCGTGGCGCGCGTCGACCGGCGAGACCTTCATCTCCCTGTCGGCGCGCAAGCTGGATGCCGCTACGACGCCCTCCGCGGCGGGCGCCGCGTCGGCGAAATCCGACGCCAAGAAGGTCGAGAAATCGTCGTAGGCCTCGTTCGCCGAGAGGCTCGTCACCCCGAATTCGAGATCGCCCCAGGGCGAGCCGGGATAGAACACCGAATAGCTCGTGTGCTTGAAGCCGCAGCGCTTGGCATGGCCCTTCTCGATCAGTGCCGGCGCCATGAACGAGATCGAATAGTCGACCGGCCAGCGCGCCGCGGCATAGGCGCGGCCGATGCGGCCGGGCTGACCGGGCGGGAAGCGCCGGCGCAGGCTCGGGTGCAGCCATAACGCCCCGCCGTAGAACACCACGCCGCCGATCTGATGCGCGCTCTCGGCGGTGACGATGCAGCGTTGGCCCTCCTCGCGCCCGCCGAAGAACATCAGCCGCGCCTCCTCGGCCAGGTTCGTCTCCGGCCAGTAATAGATGCGCCCGGCCTGGCACAGCACGATCTCGCCGTCCTCGTTCTCGCCCGAGATCCAGTACGAGTTCTCCGGCATCAGGTCGGTGAGGCGCGGGTCGAACTGGATCGGCAGCCGGAAACCAGCTTCCGCCTGGCGGCTCTCGCGCTCGTTGATCTCGACCAGCGCGTCGAAATCGTAGCGGATCCGGAGGCGCACGCCGAGGTCGCGCGCGTGCCGGTCGCTCTCCAGCACGAATTTCGACAAGAGCGGCGCCGGCCCGTGCTTGATGGTCAGCGCATCGGGCAAACGAAGATTGTTTTCGGGAACAATGTTCGGATAAATGAACGACATCTCAGCCTCCCCGAGCGAGGGGGAATCCCTCGGGCCTCTGAAACTTGCTCTGGGGCCGACTTTCTACAATTCGAGATAATGTTTCGTGAATTTGACGTGAAAACGACGCGAATTTTAATTTGATGTTAATTAAATTCGATACTCAGCGAGCCGCAGCGCGCCCCAGTGCCTTTTAGTCAAATAAGTCTAAACGACGCGGGGATGCGCCGGTCAAGGCGCAAGCTAAAATTTTAAGTATCTTTCCGAGGCGCTCTCAGCGTCCGAAATCGGCCTCGGTGAACCACAGCACGACCCACGCGCAGACGCCGATAAAGCGGCCGCGTAGACCGTTACCGCCATCGTCCGCGCCGCGCGGCGATAGCGGAACCCCGGCGCCACCGCGATCAGGTAGAGCGCGGTCGCCGCCAGGATCAGCGCCAGGATGAGGCGCTGCCGGTCGAACCCGTGGATCGCGCTCAACCCGCTCATCGCGCAGGCCGTTCTTCCTGTATCATCGCGCGCAGCTTACAGCGCGCAGGAGACACGCCCAGAGGCACGGGGAGCACATGCCCAAGGACCAAGGACGAACTGAAGCGGCTGGTCTGCGAGGCGATCGACCGCCACGGCAACGAGATCATCGCCATCGGCGAGGACGATCCTCCACCACCCCGAGACCGGCTTCAACGAGCACAAGACCGCGAAGCTCGTCGCCGAGGCGATGCGCCGCTCGGCCTCAGCCCCGCAAACCGGGCTCGCCCTGACCGGGGTCAAGGGCCGCATCGCCGGCGCCTGCCGCCGGCCCGCGCGTCGCCATCGTCAGCGAGCTCGACAGCCTGCGCACCTCCGACCACCCGCTCGCCGACCCGCATACCGGCGCCGCGCACTAGCTGCGGCCACAACGCGCAGATCGCCGGCATGCTCGGCGCCGCGATGGGCCTCAACGCCATCGGCGCCGCCAGCCACCTCGCCGGCGAGGTGGTGTTCTTCTCGGTCCCGGCCGAGGAGTTCATCGATGTCGAGGAGCGCCTCGGCCGCCGCGACAAGGGCGAGCTCGAATTCCTCCTCGGCAAGCCCGAGCTGCTCGCCCGCGGCCATTGGGACGACATCGACATGGCGATGATGATCCATGCCGGCTCGCACGATCAGATGACCAAGCGCAGCTACATCGCCGACTCGTCCAACGGCGCGCTGGTCAAGCAGATCCGCTTCCTCGGCCGCGCCAGCCACGCCGGCGGCGCGCCGCAGCTCGGCATCAACGCGCTCTCGCGCCGCGCAGATCGCGCTCAACGCGATCCACTGCCAGCGCGAGACCTTCTATGACGCGGACACCATCCGCATCCACCCGATCATCACCAAGGGCGGCGACGCGGTCAGCGTCATCCCCGCCGAGGTGACGATGGAGACCTTTGTCCGCGGCGGCAGCCTCGAGGCGATCACCGACGCCAACATGAAGGTCGACCGGTGCCTGCGCGCCGGCGCGATGGCGATGGGCGCCGAGGTCGAGATTTCGACCATCCCCGGCTACCTGCCGCAGCGCAACGACCGCGCCATGGGCACGCTCTTCGGCGCCAATGTCGAGAGCCTGTTCGGCCCCGGCCAGTTCGACATCGGCGGCCACCGCACCGGCTCGACCGACATGGGCGACATCGCCCATCTGATGCCGGTGATCCACCCCTACGTCGCCTCGGCGCGCGGCAAGACCCACGGCGCCGATTTCCACATCCACGAGCCCGAGCACGCCTACCTGACCCCGGCCAAGCTCCTGGCGATGACCGCGATCGACCTGCTCTACGACGAGGCCGCCCAGGCCCGCGAGATCATCGGCGAGTTCCAGCCGGCGATGACCAAGGACTCCTACCTCGCCTTCGCCCGCGGCCTGTTCAAGAAGGAGCGGTATTCGGGGGCGGTCCCGCCGGCGGCGGCCCCTCGCTGAAACGAAAAGAGCGTGGCCGCTAGGCGGCCACGCTCCTGTCGTTTGACGCGGGACTACGCTTTGTGCGGAGCCGCGGTTCGCTCCAGCTCCTGCTGGACGTCACGGCTCGACTTGCTCAGCCGGACCGTCTGCCCTTCGACCGACGTGACCCAGGCGAGCGGAATGAAATGATCCCCCTTGCCGGCCGCGGTTTTCGGCGCGTACTTGATCCGCGAGGATCCGTCCACCTGCTCGACCGAGCCAAGCTGTTGCCCGTCGGAACCGACGATTTGCATCTGATTCCTGATCTGCGAAGCTTGAATCATTGTCATATCTCCCTAGAATAAGACCAATGAAAAGACAGGAAACCTCTGGTTATATCCAGAAAAAAATCGCCAATCTTTCCAAAGATCACCGCCTCAATGATGTGTCTGAGGCAATCGGACCCTGGATCATGTTTGTGTCAGGAATGTGTTCATTATGAATATTTTTCGTAACTAAGTTGGTTGATGCCTATTGGGCGTTGAATTAACGAATATTTCTATTGATTATTTATTGAAATCAATCAGCGTCGCGGCGGTCTTTTGCCGCTCCGCCGGCGGCGCCTGCCGCCAATCATCTTTGGCGCCCTCCGCCGCGTCGCCGCAACGGTCCCCCGGCGGTGGCCTGGCTCTCCCTATGTAGATTCCGGCCCTGCACGCGCCCGGCGATTGCCGCTAGAGAGGCGGCAGGCTCGCGGTGGCATGATGCCACTGTTGCGTCCTCCCACCTTTCGCCAGGACACAAATGACCGACACGAAAATCGCGTCGCCGGCCCTGCCGGATCATATCGAGGAAACCATCCGCTCGATCGACCGGCTCCACGCCGAGCACCGGCGCGACGCCACCCCGCTACAGCGCGCGGTGGACCGCGTGACGACCCTGCTCGGCCGCCCCGGCTTCATCGTCGTGGTGACGGCGGTGGTCAATCTCTGGGTGGGGTGCAACCTGCTCGCCGCCACGTTCGGCTACCGCGCCGTCGATCCTCCACCCTTCCCGTGGCTGGCGGGCGTGGTCTCGCTGACCTCGCTTTACATGGTCGTCCTGATCCTCGCCACCCAGCGGCGCGAGGATCAGCTCGCCCAGCACCGCGAGCAGCTCATCCTCGAGCTGACGCTCCTCAGCGAGCAGAAGACCGCCAAGGTGATCGAGCTGCTCGAGGAATTCCGCCGCGACAGCCCGCTCATCCACGACCGGGTCGACCGCCAGGCCGATTCGATGGCCCAGCCCGCCGACCCGCAACAGGTGCTCGACTCGATCAAGGAAATCCGCGCCGAGGCCGCGCAACTGAGCGGCGCCGCCTCGCCGCCGGGACAAGGCTCCGGCCAGGCCCGGCGACCGCCGAAGCCGCGACCGCTCGCGGGGAAGCCCTCCCAAACCCGCCGACGCGAAGCGGATGCCGCGCAATCTCAAACCGCGAGCCCGCGCCGCCGATTAGCGCCGCCCGGCGGCAGGGCGATAGCCGCGACCCGCTACTAATGAGATCAAGAGAGTGCGGTGAGAGAGCGGGACGAATTGACAATATTCCTTGTTTGTTCTATTTGACTACTTAATCATTGCGGGCGGCGAACCACCATGACTTAGCGTATTGGACTGGTGGCCTCAGAAAGCGATTTGGCGTTTCCAAGGAGAAAAGGCATTCGCGCGGCAGTTGCACGCGGAAACCGTATTCTCACTGCATTGGAAAAGCGACGAAGCTGTAAAGCAACGGCGTACCTTCGCAATCGTTGGATTCCGGCGAGAATCCGGGCTGGTCTCCACGTCATCGGGCGCAAACTACAAGCGCGTCGACTACCGGCTTGGGGAGAGGGGTGGCACCCACATTCTACGAATTCTTCGCGGGCGGCGGCATGGCTCGTGCGGGCCTTGGCGCGGAGTGGCGTTGCGCTTTCGCCAACGAGATCGATCCAAAGAAGGCTTGGTGCTACACCGCCAATTGGGGCAGCTCCGAGCTGCGGGTTTGTGATGTGGCGAAGCTCGGCGCGGCTGATTTGCCGGGTAGAGCCGACCTCGGTTGGGCTTCGTTCCCGTGTGAGGACCTTTCGCTCGCTGGCGGTTACCATGGCCTCGGTCGCGCCGCGTCGGCGGTCATGACGCGATCAGGGACATTCTGGACTTTCTGGAAGCTCAAATCAGAGCGCGACCTTGGACTCGGTCGAACCGACGTCGCCTGACGCGCCATGATTCGCTCCCGCCCGCATCCTGGATTGTCACGGCAATCGGATCCTCGCCACCAAAAAAAACGGGCGCGAATGAGCCGCCATCCATCTTCAGGTCTGGCGAATAAGGGGGTAATCAAATGCGCTGCGTTCTATGTCGCGACACCTTGGAAGAAGGCAACGGGGACAATTGGGATGACCTTTGTCCCTCGTGCGCCGACCAGGTATCAGAGATCATGGACGAAAACGTAAACGTTGATCGCAGCGAAGCAATTGAGCAGGCTAGGCGCAGACAGAGTTAGCGTGAATGTGTCTCCGGCGGGGATGGGCCCGACTTTCCTGGCTTTATGTGTTACGGGTTCTCGCCTATTTGCGGCATTGGTCTAAAATTTGAGCGAGCCGTAGTCACCGATGATCGCGGCTGGCGATCAAATCTCGTCGACTTTAGGGGAGATGACGTTGAACGCAGACCATACCCTTGTGCTGCCAAGGCAGAAGGCGGAGAAAGGACTGGCCCTGGTGAAGGAGGCGATGCTGGACTATCTCGGAGCCCATGCGGATGGGCTACGAAACGCCGATCTGGCCCATGATCTCGGGCTAGGGTCCGATCACAACGGTAAGCAAAAGAATTATCTTACATATTCCGTTCTTGGTCTTCTGCTGAAAGAGGCGAAGATTATAAAGGCAAGGCGTGGAGCGAACATCTACTACATACGCGCGTGATTGTAAGTGCTTGAGGTCAGCGCGGGTCGGGCCAGCGAAAGAGTGCGCCGAACTGACCTTCCAGGAAAGCCCGACTTACTGTTTCTAGGTCGCCGAAAGGCAATTTTCGTGAATGGATGTTTTTGGCATGGTCATACCTGCGATCGAGGAGCGCGCGTTCCCAAAAGCAATCGAGAATATTGGACAGCGAAAGTCGCCCGCAATAAAGCGCGGGACGCCAGTCATTATGAACGATTGAGCGCACTGGGCTGGTCTGCCCTTACAATTTGGGAATGCGAGATCAAAAAACCTGACCTGCAAGAGAGACGTCATGTGTTTCTGCAACGCTAAAATCGCCATAATCATATTGTAATATCCGCAACGATACCGCGCCTCGAATAGGGAGCGGCGAATTTTTGTCAGCGGAGGAGGAGGCCTGTTATGCCTGATAAAAGGCGGCAAATAACAGGGATAACAGGGCTCGCGCCGTCGAAATTTGCCAACCGGACCTCGTTCAAAAAGGGCCAGTCCGGCAATCCCAAGGGGCGGCCGAAGGGCTCGGGGCGGTTCCGCTCGGGCACGCTCGCGGCGGCGGCGCTGCTCGATGCCAAGGCCGAGCACATCACCGAGAGGGCTATCGAGATGGCGCTCGCCGGCGACGCGGTCGCGGCGCGTTTCTGTCTCGGCCGCATCTTGGGCGCGCGGCGCGGCCAGCCGGTCGAGCTCGCTCTGCCCGAGCTCGCCGAGGCGCGCGACCTCGGCGGCGCGGTCGCCGCGATCGCCGCCGCGCTCGGCGAGGGCCGCGTCACCCCGGAGGAGGCGCTCGGCGCTGTCGCAAATGCTCGACGGGTTCCCACGCGTGCTCGCCGCCTCCAGCGCCGACCGCGCTCGCTGCGAGGAGGAGGAGCGAGAGGACCCGCATGAAGCGCTGATCCGCGAGCTCGACCGCATCGCCGAGCGCGAGACGCTGCGCCAATCGCAAGCCCTGGCGACCATCCCGCGCCCGAGCGCGGCCGGGCGGCTCATCGAAACAGCGGCACCGCCGCCGGCGCCCTTGCTCTCCGGGTTGCCTTCACCGGCGGTGGCTGATCTGGATCAATGACCCGCCGCCCGGTCGGCGCGAAATTGGCTGGCGTTGCCGATGACGGCGCGTCCGGCCCGGCGGTTCCCGAAATCGTCCCCTTGCGGTCGCCTCGCTTGTGGCCCAAATGAGTTTGTAGTCGAGATGGTCCCGCGTCGCTCCTTGCTGCTCGCCGCTCTGGTGCTGGCGCCCTGCGCCGTCGCCCCGGGCGTGTCCGCCCAGGTCGCGCCCCTCGCGGCGCCGGTCGCGTTTATCGCCCAGCTCGGCAATCAGGCCCTCGCGGTCATCGCCGGCGGCGCCTCGCTCCAGGACAAGATGGCGTATTTCCACACCATGCTGCGCCAGGATTTCGACCTCGCCGGCACCGCGCCCTTTGTCCTCGGCCCCTATTGGCGCATCGCCACCGAGCCCGAGCGCGCCGAGTTCATCCGCCTGCTCGAGGATTACATCGTCGCCACCTTCGGCCGGCGGCTTTACGATTCCGGCGGGGTGGCGCTGCGCGTCACCGGCAGCCGCGGCACCCAGTTCGAGCCGATCGTCATCAGCGAGATTCAGCGCCAGGGCGGCCCGCCGATAAAACTGGAATGGGTGCTCAACTCGCGCACCGGCGCCTACCGGATCGGCGACCTCAACCTCGACGGGGTCAGCATGGCGCTGACCCAGCGCCAGGAGTTCGCGGCGATGATCCAGCGCGGTGGCGGCACCGTCGCCAGCCTTCTCGGGCAGATGCGCCAGATCATCGCCGCCCAGGGTGTCTAGACCGGTGTCTAGACCGGTGGTTAGCCCGGCGGCTAGACGTTGCCGTAGCCGAACACCAGGAACAGGACGAGGATCAGCAGCAGCAACCCGCCAATGCCGAACCCGCCGCCATAGCCGTAGCGGGAATAGCCCCAGCCGCCGCCCCCGAACAGCAGGATGAGCAGAAGAACCAGGATGATAAGGCCCATTGTCGCCTCCGTTTCTTAGTCTCCGGGTGGCCCGGGCGCCTTACGATTAACCCGCCGCGCGCATTGAAGTTCCGTTCCACGCGCCACATGGAGGAGCGCAGCCCGGGCCGGTAACGCCCTCGTGTCCTTGTCGCCGTGCCGGCGGCGCGGTACCGTCCGGCGAACGGGGACGGCGCCGGCCGAGGGTTCGCCGGCATCGGGGGCGGTGTGGTGCGCGACGACGCCATCGATCTGTTTTTCGCGCGGGCCGCGGCGGCGCCCGCGCACCCGGCGGTTGTGGTCGATGGCCGCTCGCTGAGCTACGGCGAGCTGGCCGGGCTGGCGCGGCGGTTCGCTTCGGTGTTCGCCCGGGTCGCCGAGCCGCGCGTGCTGATCGCCTTGCCGGCGGGGGGCGAGGCCTATGCCGCGATGCTCGGCGCCGGCCTCGCGGGCGGGTTCTACACCCCGGTCAATATCGACTCGCCGCCGTTGAAGCTGCGCCGCATCGCCCGGCTGCTGCGGCCCAATATCGTCGTCGCCGAGGGCGAGCTCGGCGCCGCGCTCCGCGAGGAGGCGCCGGAGGCGCTGCTGGTCGCGCCCGGCGCGCTGCCCCCCGCCGAGCTCGCCGACGGCGCACGGCCGGCCCCGTCACGGCACCGCCTATGTCATGTTCACCTCGGGCTCGACCGGCGAGCCCAAGGGCGTCGTGATCCCGCGCGCCGCGCTCGACCATTACGTCGCCTGGATGCGCCGCTCGGGCATGTTCACGGCCGCCGACCGGGTCTCGCAATACGCCAATATCGGCTTTGATTTCAGCGTGATGGAGATCTACGGCGGGCTCTGCGCCGGGGCGACGCTCTATCCGGTTCTGGGGCAGGGCACGCGGCTGTTCCCGGCCTCGCTGATCGCCGACGAAAGGATCACCGTGTGGAGCTCGGTGCCGAGCGTCATCAGCCTGATGATGCGCGCCGACAGCCTCACCGCCGAAAACCTTGCCTCGCTGCGCCTCTTCAATTTCTGCGGCGAGCCGCTCTTGCCGCAGCATCTCGCCGCGATCTTCGCCGCCTGCCCGCGCGCCGTCGTGCAGAACACCTACGGCCCGACCGAGGCGACGGTGTCGATGACCTCGCTGCCGATGACCGCGGCGGACTACTCGCGCTTTTGCCGCGCCAGCGTCGCCCTCGGCGATGCGATCCCGGGGATGGGCCTGCACCTCGTCGGCGGCGGCCACCCGGACGAGGGCGAGATCGTCATCACCGGCCCGCAGGTCGCGTCCGGCTATTGGCGCGACGAAGCGCGCACCGCCGAGCTCTTCCGCCCCGTCGAGATCGCCGGCGAAACCGTCACCGGCTATTTCACCGGCGACTGGGCCGAGCGCCATGAGGGGCAGGTTTATTTCAAGGAACGGATGGATTTTCAGGTCAAGATCAAGGGGATTCGCATCGAGCTCGACGAGGTCGCGGCGGCGCTGCGCGATATCGGCTGGCCGGTGGTTTGCGTGTTGAACCAGGACGATGCCCTTGTCGCCGTCGTCGAGCGGCGCGCCGGCGCTAGGCTCGATCGCGCGCGAATGATCGATGCGCTGACCGCTCCGGCTCGAGACCGCGGCGGTCCCCAAGATCATTCACCTCATCGACCAGATGCCGCGTAATGAGAACGGCAAGATCGATCGCCGCGCCGTCGCCGCCTGGCTCGATACCGCGGAGGCGGAGCGCGCCAGCATGCTATGATCGCGCCCGTTCGCCGGAGTGTCGCCGATGCCGAAAGCCCTGACCGAAGACCAGATCGCCGCCTACGAGCGCGACGGTTATCTCGCCCCGGTTCCGGTGATGAGCGAGGCCGAAGCGCGCGCGCTGCGCGCAACGCTCGAAACCATCGAGGCCGGGATGGGCGGTCCGCTGCGCGGCGACATTCGCCACAAGGCGCATCTGCTGTTTCCGTTTCTCGCCGACCTCATCCGCCATCCGGCGATCCTCGACGCGATCGAGGATGTGCTCGGCCCGGATATCCTGTGCTGGAACACCAATTTCTTCATCAAGGAGGCGGAAACGCCGTCTTTCGTCTCCTGGCATCAGGACTTCGACCTATTGGGGCCTCTCGTCGCCCGATGTCTGCACCGCCTGGGTCGCGCTGACCGCCGAGCAATCTCGCCAACGGCGCGATGGCGGTCATCCCCCAGACCCACACGCAGGATCAGATCCCGCACCGCGACACCTTCGACCGCCACAATCTGCTGACCCGCGGCCAGGAGGTCGCGGTTGAGGTCGACGAAGCCGAGGCGGTGCCGCTGGTGCTGCGCCCGGGCGAGATGTCGCTGCACCATGTCCGCCTCGTTCACGGCTCGCCGCCCAACCCGTCGCCCGACCGGCGCATCGGTTTCGCGATCCGCTACATCCCGACCTCGATCTACCAGCTCGAGGGTACCGACAGCGCGACGCTGGTGCGCGGCGAGGACCGCTTCGGGCATTTCGAGCTCGAGCCGCGCCCCGAGCGCGACATGCAGGACGATATGCTCGCCTTGCACAAGCGCCTCACCGAGCGCGCCGCGCAGATCCTCTATCGCGGCACCGGGGTCGACAATTTCAACGACCCGCGCGCCGTGCGGGGCTAGACCGATGAAGACCTATGTCGGCGGCCGCAGCCTCGCCGGCGCCGAGGTCACCGTCGACGGCAAGAAGCTCGACCCGCGCTTCGACCTGAAGCGCCTGTCGCCGACCGGGTTCGAATGGACCTATGAGGGCAACGGCCCGGCGCAGCTCGCGCTTGGCGCTTCTCGCCGACCATCTCGGCGACGATGCGAAGGCGTTGCGCCTCTACGAGCCGTTCATGCGCGCGGTCGTCGCCGATCTCGACAATTCCTGGGAACTGACCTCGGCCGAGATCGACGCGGCGCTGAAAGGTATGGGGGCATGAAGCAGACCTATCGCGGCTCCTGCCATTGCGGCCGCGTCAAGTTCGAGGTCGACGCCGATCTCGACCATGTCCGGGTCTGCGACTGCTCGATCTGCCGGCGTCGCGGCGCGCTCAATTACCGGGTGCCGCCGGACTGATTTCCGGCTGCTGACGCCGCTTGAGGATCTGTCGCTCTACACCTTCCACACCCACACCGCGCGCGACTATTTCTGCCCGACCTGCGGGATCCAGCCGTTCCGCCGCCCGCGCACCGATCCGGGGGTGTGGACGATCAATGTCCGCTGCCTCGAAGGCGTCGATCTCGACTCCATCCCGGTCAGGCGCGTCTTCGGCGCCGAGTATCCGTGACCGGACGCCACCGCGACGTGCGAGCGGGTTTTCGCGCGGCTTCGGCGGGCTTATATTCGAGGAAATACCGTTTCGGGAGGAGCCGCCCGATGATGACCCCGCGCCAGCAAGCTTTCCGCGCTGAGTACCGCGCCCGGATCTCGCCGTGGTATTCCGGCCTCGCCCATGTCGTCGTCATCGCCGCGATCGGCATTCTCACCATCGTCTACGCCGCCGGCCACGTGCATCAGCCGAGCTGGGCCGAATGGCTGGTCGTGCCGGCGACGTTCCTCGGCTGCAATATCTTCGAATGGGCGCTGCACCGCTTCCTGCTGCACCGTCCGGTGCCGGGGTTCATGGGCATCTACAAGCGGCACACCCTGGCGCACCACCAGTTCTTCACCGACAACGAGCCGACGATCGACAACGCCCGCGACTTCCGCATCACCTTCTTCCCGCCCTACGCCTTCACCACCTTCATCTGCATGTCGGCGGCGGGGGCGTTTGTGCTGAGCCTCATCTGGTCGGCCAATGCCGGCTGGCTGCTGGTCGTGCACCACCGCCGGCGTCTACCTCAATTACGAGCTCTTCCACTGGGGCTGCCATGTGAAGGACGACCGCATCGTCCGCCACATCCCGTTCATGAACACGATCCGCCGCCATCACATCGCCCATCACAACCAGGCGATCATGATGGGCATGAACATGAACCTGACCTACCCGATCGCCGACTGGCTGTTCGGCACCAGCGATCTCGACCGCGGGCTCATCGGCCATATTTTCAATGGGTATGACGCGCGGTTCGTGAAGCGAAATCTGAAGAAGGCGCGCGCCACCGCCGCCGACTCGCGCTTGGCTGGCGCCGCCCAGGCCGACTAGATGGCCCAGGCGCATCTCAAGCGCTCGATGCCGTCGCTGATCGGCGGCATCTTCTCCGGCATCGTCGTCTTCGTGATCTGGCTGCTGCTGTTCGGCACCGGCAGCATCCCGCTCGTCGCGCTTGGCGCGGTGCTCTCCGTCGCGCTCGGCACCTGGATCCGCCTCGCCGATTTGTGAACCACCGCTGATAGCAGCGCTACAATTCCCCCTAAGACTTTGCAATATTTTACTTTTAATCAAAGAGAACCACGAAAAAACAGCGGCCATAACAGCGACGGAACAGCGGCGATAACAGCGGGGAAACAGCCGTGGCCGCCGGAGCACCGAGCGGGCTGGGCCGGCAGCGCAGGACGAGTTTGATATCGCCGCGAGGGGGAGCATGAGAGGCAATATGGATGCGCGTTTTTCGAATACAAGAACATAACAAGAACATTTTTTGCGATCGTGATTCCAGTGCTAGGCTCGCCCCAGCGGCCTTGCCGTTGGCCATCCTCCTTCCCAGCAGGTGATCCATGAAGATTTCCGTCATCCGCACCGGCATCGTCAATCTGCCGGCCAACGAACCGCTGGCCGACGCGGCCGCCAATCCCCAGGGCAAGCGCCCGATCGTCTGGGTGCGGGTCGGCACCGATGACGGCGCCGAGGGCATCGGCGTCGCCTATTTCGGCGGCGCGCTGACCGGGACGCTGCGCCACGCGATCGACGAACTGGGCGCACTGCTCGTCGGCGACGACCCGTCGCTCAGCGAGGCGATCCACGCCAAGCTCAAGAACGCCGCCGGCGGCTCGGCCGGGCCGGGCGGTATCTACCACCTGGCATTGTCGGCTCTCGACATCGCGATGTGGGATTTAAAGGCCAAGGCGGTCGAGCAGCCGCTGTGGCGGCTGCTCGGCGGCGGCCGCCCGACGGTGCCGACCTATGCCTCAGGCGCGCTGATGCGCGAGCTGTCGCTCGACCGCGTCGTCAAAGCGGCCGCGACGCTCAAGGAGAGGGGCTGGAAGGAGATGAAGACCCAGCTCGCGCTGCCGGGCCACACGACGCCGGCGCATCGAGGTCGAGCGCATGGTCAAGATCCGCGAGGCGATCGGCCCCGACATCAAGCTGATGTGCGACATCAACCAGCGCTGGCGGCCCGAGCAGGCGGTCGATATCGGCCGCCGCGTCGAGGACGCCGGGGTCGGCCTGTTCTGGCTCGAGGACGTCACCACCGCCGATGACTATCCGGGCCTCGCCCGCATCTCCGACGCGCTCGTCGACCCCGGTCGCCGGCGGCGAGTATGTCTGGGGCATCGTCCCGTTCCGCCACATGATGGAGGCGCGCTCGGTCGATGTGCCGATGGTCGATTTGGTCCGCGTCGGCGGCATCACCCAGTGGCTCAAGGTCGCCGGCATGGCCGAGGCGTTCAACCTGCCGGTGGTCAGCCACCTGATCCCCGAGGTGCATGTGCACCTGATCGGCGCCGTCCCCAACGGCCTGACGGTCGAGTACATGCCGTGGCTCGGCATGATGTTCAAGGAAGTGCCGGTGCAGCAGAACGGCGAACTGCACGATGCCGACCGCTCCCGGCCTCGGCATCGAATTCGACGACGCGGTGCTCGACCGCTACGCCGCCTGAGGGGTACGTCATGAAGATCGCCTCGCTGCAGACCGACATCGTGCTGCTGCCCAATGACGAGCCGCTCGCCGGGTTTTCCGAGAACCCGAACGCCAAGAACCCGATCGTCACGCTGCGGCTGCGCACCGATGATGGCATCGAAGGGCTGGGGGTAGCCTACTTCGGCGGCGCCATCACCAAGACCTTGCGCCATGCGATCGACGAGTTGGGCGCGCTGATCGTCGGCGACGATCCGCTGAGCGTCGAGGGTATCGCCGCCAAACTGCGCGCCGCGGCGGGCTCGGCCGGGCCGGCTGGCATCCTGACCATGGCGATGTCGGCGATCGACGTCGCGCTGTGGGACATCAAGGGCAAGGCATTCGGCCAGCCGCTGTGGAAGCTGCTTGGCGGCGGACGCGACAAGATCGCCACTTATGCGTCCGGCGCGCTGCGGCGCGGCCTCAAGCTGGAAGAGGCGGTGACCGCCGCCGGCAGGTTGCGCGAAAAAGGCCACCGCCAGACCAAGATGCAGCTCGGCCTACCGGGCGTCACCAACCCGGCGCGCGAGGTCGAGCAGGCCAAGCTGATCCGCGAGGCCTGCGGCCCCGATATGGATTTGATGTGCGACATCAACCAGCGCTGGCGCCCCGAGCAGGCGATCGATATCGGCCGCCGGGTCGAGGACGCGGGGGTCGGCCTCTTCTGGCTCGAGGACGTCACGACGCACGACGATTACGCCGGGCTCGCGCGCGTCGCCGACGCGCTGTCGACGCCCGTTGCCGGCGGCGAATACCTCTACGGCATCGTGCCGTTCCGCCACATGCTGGAGCACCGCTCGGTCGATATCGTGATGATCGACCAGGTGCGCTCGGGCGGTATCACCCCGTGGCTCAAGATCGCCGGCATGGCCGAGGCGTTCAACCTGCCCGTCGTCAGCCACGGCGTGCCGGAAATTCACGTGCATCTGGTCGGCGCGGTGCCAAACGGGCTCACCGTCGAATACATGCCGCGCCTCTTCCATTTGTGGGAGTCGGTGCCCGAGCCGAAGAACGGCCTCCTCGACATGCCGACCGAACCCGGCCTCGGCCTCAAATTCGACGAGAGCGCGTTCGAGAAGTATCGCGCTTAGGGCGGTGCGCTTAACCCACACCCGCTTCGCGCCGGCGATACCGGCTCTCAGCACCCTCTCCCGCAATGCGGGAGAGGGAAGGTGCCCGCGCCATCAGGCGTGGGAAGGGTGAGGGCTGGGAGTGCTCGACGCGTCTTTGTCCGAATTGTTTTGGCTCGCGCTCGCCGTCATCGCCGCCGGCGTCGTGACAGGCCTTCTTGCTGGGCTGTTCGGGATAGGCGGCGGCGCGGTGATCGTGCCGGTACTGTTCGAGATTTTCCGCATTCTCGGCGTGCCGGAAGCGGTGCGGATGCAGCTCTGCATCGGCACCTCGCTGGCGGTCATCGTCCCCACCGCGATACGCTCGTACCGGGCGCACCGCGAGCGTGGGCTGGTGATCCCCGAGGTCGTCCGGGTCTGGACCGTTCCGGCGGTCGCCGGCGTCGTGCTCGGCGCGGCGATCGCCGCGGTGGCGCCCGAGGCCGTGTTCAAGATCGCCTTCGTCGCCATCGTCTGGATCATTGCCGCGCGATTATTCGCCGGCGGCGACCGCTGGCGGGTGAGCGAGACGCTGCCGGGCCGGCCACTGATGCGGCTCTACGGCTTCATCATCGGGCTTGGGTCGTCGCTGATGGGGATCAGCGGCGGTTCGCTGGCGACGATGGCACTGACCGTGCACGGCCAGCCGATCCTCAACGCGGTGGCGACCTCGGCCGGTATCGGTGTGCCGATCTCGATCGTCGGCGCGCTCGGCTACATGGCCGCAGGTCTGCCTCACCGAGCGTTGCTACCGCCGCTGTCGCTAGGCTTCGTTTCGGTGATTGGTGTGGTCGCGATCGCGCCAATTTCGAGCTACGTGGCGCCGCTCGGCGCGCGCCTCGCGCACGCCATGCCGAAGCGGCGGCTCGAACTCGGCTTCGCGGCCTATCTGCTGCTGGTCGGCGCGCGCTTTCTTGGCCAGCTTGATTACCTGAACATCCGGCCCTGCGGCGGCAGGCCCATCAGCATCTGCCCGACCGTCTCGAAATGGATCGGGCGGCCCTGGCCTTGCTGGGTCCCGGCGTGGATGTCGCGCATCCGGCGCTCCAGCGGGTTGCTCTCGAAAATCGCGCCGGCGCCGGCCGCATGGTAGACCGTCGCCACCACGTCGCGCGCCTGGTGGATCGCCCAGGTCGAGGCTAGCCGCAGCTGCGGGTGGTGCTCGGCGCCGATCTTGCCGTTGCGCTGCGCGTCGTCCCACATCTCGGCGATGACCCCGCGCAGATAGGCGCGCGCCGAAAGCAGCTTCGCCTCGCATTGCGAGACCTGGCTTTGGATCACGTTGTTCTCGCGCAGCACGTTCTTGGCGCCGCGCGGAATCTTGTCCCGGGCGATCTCGATAAACGCGTCGTAGGCGCCGCGGGCGATGCCCATCGACACATGGCTGAAGCTCATCGCGTAGATCATGCCGCTGGTGAACTGGTAGAGCGGCCCGGTTTCGCGCCGTTCCTCGGCGTTGTCGCGGATCGCGGTGCGCGCCTCCGGCACGAAATGGTCCTTCAGCTCGTAGCTGTCGCTGCCGGTGCCGCGCAGCCCCAGCACCTGCCAGTTGTCGATGATCGTCGCCTCGGATTTGGGGACGATCATCGTGCGGGTGATCTGGCGGCCGTTCTTGTCGAGGCGCGGGCTGCCGTCTTCCTCGAACACCGGGCAGTGGGCGCCAAGCCAGCTCGCGTGCCGGCTGCCGGTGGCGAAGCCCCAGCGCCCAGTGGCGCGGTAGCCGCCCTCGACCGCGACGCATTTACCTGCGCCCGGCAGCTCCGGCCCCCACGCCAGGATGCCGCGCGGCCCGCCGAAAATCTCCACCGCCATCTCATGCGAGAGATAGGGCGCGGTCATCGAGCAGCCCGAGTTTTGCCCGAGGCACCAGGCCGGGCTGCCGTCGCCCTGCGCGAGAATTTCAAGGACGGCGGTATAGGTCAGCGGGTCGAGCTCGCCGCCGCCGATCGATTTCGGCAGCAGCATCTTGAAGATGCCGCGCTCGACCATCGCCGCGACGCATCGCTCGGTGACCTGGCGATGCTTCTCGCACTCCTCGGCGTCCGCTTGGAGCATCGGCTTCAGCTCCCACGCGCGCTCGATATAGTCTTGCCTTAGCGCCGCATCGGTAACGCTGCTGCCGTCCATCGCCGCTTCCTCCCGCGAGTCCGGACTATTGTGACGGCATCGCTGCACATTGTGAAATGCCGAGCACGCATGAGCCGCCATACACGCGAGGAATTAGCGGCGCGCCCGCTTCATGGCGTGCCCTTGACGCACCGGTGTGCGCAAGGCTCGAGGCGTCGGGCATTCGCTGCTGCTTCGCCATGCCGCCCGCTCAACCTGCCGACCAGCAGGCCGCCGGAATGTATAGAACCAGGGGCTTGTACATGAATTTTCCCAGCTCGATCGCCTTGAACCCGTTGGCCGCGGCGTAATCGTCCATAATTTTCGCGAATGGGCTCTGCGGCTCGTACGTGGCGTCATCGTAAAAGCCGGAGAGGATCAATGTGTTTGGCGATAGATATCGGGTGAGGTCGGAGTATCGACGGTAATTCGGCGCCATGCGGATAAACACGCTGTCGAGCCGCATCATGAACGGGCCGGATCCGCTGATCGCGGACATCGCCACCCCGGCCCCGATGACTGGTGTTCCAACGGCCGTTACCATCTCGCCATGACACCCCGGCCGGGCGCGGTCGATTGCCGCGATCGTCTCGGCGAGCGTCTCGCGCATACGGGCGACCGCGGTAATGCCGTAAACCCCGTCCTTGATCCGCTGCATCGCCCTCGCGATCAAGTCCGAGGACTGCCAGACGCCGACCGCGACGATAATCGATACCGTCGCAACGCAAACCTGTCGCTGGCGGGTTTCATCGAGCGACGGCAAGGCGAGAACCCGCTCGACGAGTCGACACACCAGCAGGAACAGGATAAACGCCGGCGGCGCCCAGTATTTGTAAAGTATTATACCCGGCGTCACCGTACCGAACAGCGCCGCGAGATAAAGGCCGAGCAGCTCCGTCTCGTAGCGGGTCAATGGCTGGCTGTTGACGAGGTCGCGCAGCCACGGCCACGAGCGGACGGCGCGGTACACCAGATACGGCACGACGATGGAAAGTGCCGAGAGGACAACGAGCGGCCAGGAGACAGACGACTTGAGCGAAAACAAGAGAAGTTGGGGCCCGACGTTCACCGAGTTCGACCTCTCGGTAGACGTTTTGCAAATAGTGCGAATGAATGTTCAAGAAGATGAACGAGTCGAAATCGGCCATTAGGTAGATAAAAATCGGAATTGTGCCGATCAGGCCGCCGATGAAGTAGCTTGTCAGGTTACGGATGGGTCTCTTGCCAGAAAGGACATAAATAATTGCAAAGGCTATGGCCAGGTAGATATAGCTGATACGGCTGGAAATCGCCAGGCCGGCAAACAGCCCAACCATAACCGCGCCGATACTTCTATCTCCCCATGCTCGATAAAATAACAAGGCCAGCACGAAGCAGAATAACGACAGGGTATAATCACCGACTTCCTCACCAATCGCCTCGGTCGGCCTATACCACAAATACAATCCGGCAAAGACCACAGTGACAACTGATTTGTATCGCGCATTCCAACGACAAAGAATGATCCCGCCACCCAATATCGTCAAGTTCAAGACGAGAGAGAGGACTCGTAAGGCAGTATATAAATTGATGTCGCCGACGAGACGATCGATTTGGTAAAAAAACAAAAGGCTTAGCGGCGGTTTGTCAAATCCCATAATTGAATACGGCGCATAATGTTGCATGACCGCCGGGGCGACCGCGTTCATGTGATCATCGTGACTATAATTGCCCAGCGCGTCGAATATGTAAGCCGCGCCAAACGCTCCAACAAAGACAATAGTAAAAAGGCGGGTTGCTAAACGCTTCACGCCCATCGAGCTGGCGCTCCCCAGCCATCGGAACGGTTGAGAGGTGGACCGATCCACTGCGCGCCGGACCGATAACGGGATAATGGGATCGGCCTCAACCGGACGACAGCCGTTTTAATCGACCGATGTACGCTCGGCGAACGTGACGCCAATCGCATAGCCGCTGCCGTCCCCGCGTCGCGGCTTGCCGCGCCACAAAGCCGGCAGCAGTATCCACCTAGGATGGTACCTGTCGCCGAGGAAGAGGAGCAGCGCTCCGGTCGCACCGGGGATCACCGGCAACAAATAAAGCAGCGGCATCGCGTCGACATGCTGCTGCGTCAGGACGAAGGCGAAGGTCACTGCCGCGCTCTCCGCGAACGACAGGGCGACGGCCAGCAAAAGCCGAAAAATGAGCTCCGTATAACTCTGTAGACCGGGGATCAGCACACCGAGCAGTAGTAGCGCGCAGCTAATGCAGCGCAGCGGATTGATGATGCGATGGTGACCCTCGTTGAGCCAAATCGCCAATTCATGCGGATTTTGACGTACCCAGGCGGGCGGGTTTAGGAGGTTGCCGATCGGCTGCACGTAATACCCGCCGTTCTGACCGACGGCGGCCCTCGGAACGGTGAGCGGGATCGACAGCTGGTTGAATGCCACGTCATGCACGTCGTCGGCCGAGTTGTGGATGACTTGAGAGCCGTTTTCGAGCACCAGAATATAGTCGCCATTCCGCTCGACGAATTGACCGCGGTCGGCGACCACTAAGCTGAAATCCCCGGGTTTGCGGTCTTCGGTAACGACCACGCCTGCGAAGATTTCGGGGGAGAGCCAGCGCTGAAACGACAGCGATAGCTGCGGCAGGATGGTGTTGGGGACGCCCTCGACCAGCATGCCGGGAGCGACCCGCGTCTCGGCAACGGAACGGATCTCCATCGCCTTGCTGAAGCTTCCTGGCAGGGCATAGAGCGACATCACGGCGGAAATGAGGGCGGCGCAGACGCCGACCATGATTCCGGGTAGCGCGATCTGGAAGCAGCTGAGGCCCATGGCGCGCATCGCCAAGATTTCGTTGTGCTGACGCCACAGGTAGAACCGGATCAACAAGGCGACCGTCACCATCTCCGGGCTGAGATGATAGAAAACGACGGGCATCAACGTCGCCCAAACGATTACGAGCTCCGTTATCGAAATAACGTTGGCGAAGACCAGGTGAAATAATTCCTTGGTCTTGTAAAGCATCTCATTGACGACGAGCGCGACCATGACGCCCAAGAAGGCGAGCGCAAGCCGGCTGTACATGTACCGCACGACCGTCGTCAAAACCGCTCCCCGAGCCCTTGCCGCCCAGCTGCCCGCGGCAGGCTCTCTCGTCATGTTTCGTATTCGCCGAGGAATTGCAAGTTTATTCGGCAAGGACGGGACCGCACCCACATAGGGCTGCGAAATTGTCACGCCGGCTTCCTCGGTGTTACCGAACACTCCCCGTCGGGGGCGGCGACGACCAACCTCGGGTCTGGATCTCACCGGTTAGGCTGCTTTGGGGCAGCAGCCGCTGGCTGTGGGTAAGCCGGTAAAGGTCGATTCGACCTGAAGCCGACATTCCAACGCGCCTGGAGCGCCGCGGGCCTATGTCTGGCGGCAGCCTCGGATCACGCTGCCTTGCGCAATCGCTCCAGTCCCTGCGTTAGGTCGGCGATCAGGTCTTGCGGGTCCTCAAGGCCGATATGGATGCGGACAAGCGGCCCTTCGGCGTCCCATTTGGTCGCGGTGCGGATGCGCTCGGGGTAGGCGGGCTGGATCAGGCTCTCGAACCCGCCCCAGGAGGCGCCGATGCCGAACAGGTCGAGCGCGTCGATCATCGCATAGACCTGTTCTTTAGACGCTGGTTTAAGCACCACCGCGAAAAGCCCTGAGGCACCAAGAAAATCGCGCTTCCAGATTGCGTGACCCGCGTCTTCCGGCAGCGCCGGGTAGAGCACCCGCGACACCTCGGGCCGGGTCTGGAGCCATTGGGCAACCTGCATGGCGTTTTTCTGGTGCCGTTCCAGCCGCGCCGACAAGGTGCGCATGCCGCGCAGCGCGAAGAACACATCGTCGGGCGCCGCCGAATGGCCGATCTGCGCCATCGCCGAGCGCACCGGCAGGAATGTCTCCTCGTTGCAGATGACCGCGCCGAGCATCGCGTCGCTGTGGCCGCATATGTATTTGGTCGCGGCGTGGATCGAGACGTCGACCCCGTGCTCGAACGAGCGGAACAGGTAGGGTGTACCCCAAGTGTTGTCCATCAGCACCTTGGCGCCGTGGCGGTGGGCGACGGCGGCGATCGCCGGGATGTCCTGCACCTCGAAGGTCAATGAGCCCGGCGACTCGCAATAGACGACCTTGGTGTTCGGGCGCATCAATTGGGCGATGCCCTCGCCGATCAGCGGGTCGTAATAGGTCGTCTCGACGCCGCATTTCTTGAGGATGCCCTCGCAGAAATTACGCGCGGGGCCGTAGGCGCTGTCGACCATCAGGCAGTGGTCGCCGGCGCCCAGGAGCGCCTGCAGCGGCGCCGTCACCGCCGCCAGCCCCGACGACATCAGCATGCCGCGATAGCCGCCCTCGATCGTCGCCAGCAGCTCTTCCAGAGGAAACGTGCCCGGCGTGCCGTGGAGACCATAGCGCACCCCGGTAAACGGCGGCGCGGCGCGCTTCGCCTCCCACTCGGCCATGTTTTTCGAGAGGATCGTCGAGGCGTGATAGACGGGCGGATTGACCACCCCGAAATTGGCCTCGGGGTTGCGTCCGACATGGGTGAGCAGCGTGTCCTTGCGGTAGTGGCGCGGCCGGTTGTCGTTTTTCATGGGCGAAGGGTTCCGGGCAAAAGGGCGACAAGCTCAGATACACCAATCGATATTTCGCCCGCGAACGAAATAACCGGCGAGTCCGGCGAGCCTCGGTCCGGCGAGCCAAGACCAAAGGGCTAGCGGCTCAGAACTGGGCGGTGGGCGCGTCGCATCCCCGTGCCGCTAGTCTTGGCCGAAGGGCTTGAGAAAGGCGCGGGGGAACTTGTCCAACGAAGATGGTCCATAACCCGAGACCGAATTTCGGCCTCGCCATCGGTTGTGAAGATCGCGAGATATCGAACGCCGGCTTTTCCCAGGGCTTCCTCCTTAATCTTATCGCGAGTTGTTGCCGCGCCCTGATAGTGCCCGATGCCTTGATATTCCACAGCCAGCACCGGCCAGCCAGCTTGATCAATGACAAGGATGTCCACCCGTTTACTGTTTATCGAATGGAATGCGTCGTCATCCGTCGATTTAAGAATTTCTCCGAGATTGGTTTGCGCGAATACCCGATAACCCTGGCGCAATGCCCGCACTTCCTTCTCGATTATACGGAAGACCCGATATTCCGACTTGTTGAGAATCTGTTTTTTTTCGAACTCGGCCGACGCTACGGCGAGAAGCTGAGATCCGGCGTCGGCGAGTTCACGTTGCCGATCCCATGCAGGTCGGTGCCGGTAATTTGGCCTGCGAAAGTTTCGTTCAAAGCGTTGTCGGGGGCGCAAGACCCGCCCGATCAGGAAGACGACGATAAAGGTTACGACGAACCCGACTTCGGCGGCCGTCTGTGCCGCGTTTTGCACGCCGTTTCTAGCCCCGCTGACTAACGGGCAAGCCGTTATGCCTGCTCGGCCGCCAGTCTGGGGCTGGCGCGTTAAAAAACGGTTGTGGCCGGCTTGTTGATTATCGTGGAGCGCGCGAACGCGTCGCCTCAATCCGGCGACTCGCGGCCGGAAGCGAGCAGCACCACGCCGCGGACGATGTCGCGGAAGGCGGCGTCATAATTGACCCCGCTGACACCCCAGCGGTGGTCGGCGCCGTTCCAGCGCGTTTGCCACTTGCCGACCCACCCGGGCAGCGTCTCGTTCCAGTCGAGCGTCCCGGTGACGATCGCCTCGCTGCCATCCGCCGCCGGCGGCTTGGGCTGGAAGCGGTCGATCGTCGCGATCCAGGTGCCGAGCTCTTCCTCGGTCGGGACGCGCACGCTCATGCCGAATTCGAGCGCCGCTTCGGCGAAGGCCCCTCGCTGCTCCTCCCCGCGCGGCGTCTCGGCGCTCAGCATATAAGTCGGCGGTTTCGGCCCTTGCACCCGCAGCACCGGCACGATGACCGGCCGCTTGCCGTGCCACGGCGTGTCACCGAGCTGCGCGATCAGAGCATCGATCTTCCCCGGGTCGAAATGCACGGTCAGCCGGTGCGGCCGGTCGTAGCTGCCCTGGTCGTCCTTCTTCGGGATGCCGGCCATCAGGTCGACATAGTCGAACGACGCGACGAATTCGCTGGCATGGTCGGCCAGCGCGGCGACGCGCGGGTCGTCCTTAAGGCGCGGGTCTCCGGCGACCTTGACCAGCACCTCCGTCAGGCATTGCGCGAAGCCCCACGGCCGCTGCCGCATGTCGGTGCCGGTGACGATCGCGTAGGCGCTGTAGAGCGCGGCATCCGCCGCCGCATCCTCGGCGAGAGCGGGCAGGGACGGCAGCGCGATCGCGGCGCCAATGATCCGCAACAGCCCTCGCCGGGTTTCTTTCCACGCCATGACCCACACGATATTCTTCCCCACGCAGCTTGAGGAGCGCGCCATGCCCGACTCGTACCCGGGGCCCGTCACTGTGATCCGCGAGGGCGACCGCCCGGTCGTGCCGTTTCCCGGCGGCGCCACCTACCGCACCCTGATCGGCGACGACAACGGCGCCGATATCCCGCTCCGCACCGGCATCCAGACCTCCGAGCCCGGCTATGCGACGCGTGAACATTCACACCCTTATGTCGAGGTGCTGACCGTGCTGGAGGGCAGGGGCGAAGCCTGGCTCGACGGCGAGCCAGGCACGATCGCCATGGAGCCCGGCGTCACCCTCTCGATCCCCGCTGGGCGCGTGCACGGCTTCCGCGTGCTCGGCGACAAGCCGCTCGTCACCTACGGCATCCACACTTTCGGCAAGCGCATCGTCAATTACAAAGAGCCGGCTGCCGGCTGATCCCCACCAACCAAGCGAGGAGGAAACCCATGGCTATTCGCCGCATCGATGTCACCCAGCCGCCCGGACCGCGCATGAGCCGCGCCGTCGTCAACGGCGACATGGTCTATCTCGCCGGCCTCACCGCCAGCGACACCAGCCAGG
Organism: uncultured Alphaproteobacteria bacterium; assembly: GCA_963773625.1. Lineage (GTDB taxonomy): Bacteria > Pseudomonadota > Alphaproteobacteria > ATCC43930 > CGMCC-115725 > DATARH01. The sequence continues at coordinate 58,151 of CAVZCJ010000004.1, forward strand.
ACGTGGCCGGCCAGACCCGGCAGATTCTGGAGAAGATCGACCACTATCTGCGCGAGGCCGGCACCAGCAAGTCGAACCTCCTCACCGCCAATCTGTGGATCAAGGACATGGCCTTGTTTTCGCAGATGAACGCGGTGTGGAACGACTGGGTCGATCCAGCGAACCCGCCGTGCCGCGCCTGCGTGCGCGCCGACATGGCGCGGCCGGAGGTGCTGGTCGAGATCATGGTGACCGCCGCGAAATAGGCGTCAGGAGAACTTTCGATCGGGGGAGCGTCGAACATGCGGTTGTTGTGGTGCGCCGTCGCGGTGGCGGCGGCGCTGCTGGGGGTATGGCGGCCGGCGATGGCCGACGAACTCGCAGGTCGAGTGTACTTCCGATCCGCCGATGACCTTTACCCTTTGGACCGACGAGACCGGCCAGGAATTCGGTAGCGGCGCGCGTGAATATGTCTTCGCCGACGGCTATATCTGCCCCGATACCGACCAGAAGTTCCAGGACTTCCTCGATCAGCACCCCGCGAAGGCGGCGAACCGGATCGTCGTGCTCAACTCGGGCGGGGGCGACGTTGCCGCCGGACTGCATATGGGGGAGATCATCCGCAAGGCGAAGATGTGGACCCAAGTCGGGTCGCGCTATCCGTTGATGATCGGCGGCAACAAGAACATTCCCGCCGATGTGGTGCCGTTCATTCCCCGGCCCGCCGCGCCGCCCTTCCCGGGCTATTGCTACAGTTCGTGCACGTTTACCTTCATGGGCGGCGTTCATCGCACGATCGATTACGGCTCGAATTACGGCGTACATCGCTTCGAGTTCACCGACAAGATCGACAACCCGGTCGACCAGGCGCAGATCAACTCAGCGGTCCTGGTGCAATATGTCAACGAGATGGGGATCTCGCCCGATTACATGGTCGAGATGGTCAAGCGGGGCGGCAACGACGTCACCAATCTGAGCCTGAAGGTGCTGCAGCGGCTGAAGATCATCACCCCGCGCTGGCACACTAAATGGCGGATCGACACCCTTCCCGACAATAGCGGCTTCTTCCTCGACGGCGAGGCGACCGATTTCTGGGGAACCCACCAGATTGCCGTCATCTGTGCGCCGAAAGCCGCACCGCAAACGGCTTCTGCGCAAACAGTCGCGGCCCAGACCGCCGCGGCGCCGGAAGCCGGCCAGCCCGGCTCCCCCCCGGCGACCGCCTCTGCGGTGGTGCAGATCTGGTTCTCGATCGATCCCGGAACGCGGGCGAAGGCACCCGATCTTGTCGACGCCGTGCAGTCCTATGTGCTGGAGCTGGACGATGGCTGGACCACGCTGTCCGGGCCGGTGATCGCCAAAACCGCTGCCATCACCGGCTCGGAGAACCGGCTCACCGCGGCGATCAACGTGTCGAAGCAAGGGCTGGCAACGCTGGAGACGGCGAAATATATCGGTTTCGCCTTCACCTTCGATCCGGCCGCGAAGCTGCCGCTGCACGTCCTCACCTTCGAGTCCGATCTCAACGCCGCCAAGCTCAAGCAGTTCGCCGCCACTTGCCACTAGATTTAAGGACCATCCGTTGACCGACAGCAACGCCGCCGCACCCTGGGCCGGCCCTCTGCAGGGCATCAAGGTCATCGACCTGACCCGGGTGCTCGCCGGCCCCTTCGCGACGCAGAGCCTCGGCGATCTCGGCGCCGAGGTGCTGAAGATCGAGCCGCCCGGCGGCGGCGACGAGACCCGCCGCTTCCCCCCGTTTCTCGACGGCGAGGGCCATTATTTCCTCGGCATCAACCGCAACAAGAAAAGCCTCGTTGTCGACCTGCAACAGGAGGAGGGGAAGGAAATCCTGCGCAAGCTGATCGCTCAGGCCGACATCCTCGTCGAGAACTACCGGCCGGGGGTGATGGACCGGCTCGGCCTCGGCTACGCCGCGCTCGCCGAGATCAACCCGCGCCTCATCTATTGCGCGATCAGCGGCTTCGGGCTTTCGGGTCCGCTGCGCGACAAGCCTAGTTTCGACATCGTGACGCAAGCGCTCTCCGGCGCACTCAGCATCAACGGCGAGCGCGGCCATATGCCGATCAAGCTGGCGATCCCGCTCGGCGACATGGTCGGCGGCGTGTTCGGGCCGATGGCGGTACTCGCCGCGCTGCACGAGCGGCACAAGACCGGCAAGGGGCGGCTCGTCGACATCAGCCTCTACGACGGCCTCATCGGCATGCTCGGCTATTTCGCCCAGCTCGCCTTCATCACCGGCGAGGACCCGCCGACCATGGGGTCGAGCCACCCCAACATCGTGCCCTATGGCAGCTTCCCGGCCTCGGACGGTTCGATCATCATCGCCGTCTTGTCGGAGAGCTTCTGGGGCAAATTGTGCGAGGCGCTGGAGCGGCCCGACCTCGCCGCCGACCCGCGCTTCGCGACCCCGACCCTGCGCCGCGAACGGCGCGACGAGGTCGACCAGATCATCTCCGACGTCACCCGCACCCGCACCGTCGCCGAATGGGAGAAGCGCCTCACCGCCGCCGACGTGCCGCACGCGCCGGTGCTCGGCGTCACCGCCGCGCTCGCCCATCCGCACGCGCTGGCGCGCGAGATGGTGGTCGAGGCCGAGCACGCGACGATCGGCAAGATCAAGGTGGTCGGCCGTCCGATCAAGTTTCCCGACGCGAAGCAACCGCCCGTCACCGCGCCGCCGACCCTCGGCCAGCACACCGAACAGGTGCTGCGCGACGAGCTCGGCTACGGCGACGAGGAGATCGCGAACCTGAAGACGGCCGGGGTTATCGACCGGCGGGCAAAGCCCTGATGCGCCGCCAGTTGGCGGCGATATAAGCGGCGACGCCCAGCGTTCCCATCGCCGGCGGCACCACGGCGATCGCCAGGCCCGCATCGGCGAACAGCGCGCTGAGCGAGGCGCCGACAAACCCCATGCCCATTTGCAACGCCCCCATAAGCGCCGAGGCCGAGCCGGCATTGCGCGGGAAGAGGCCCAGCGCGGTGGTTGTCACCCCCGGCATGATGAAGGCGAAACCCAGCATCCACAGGCACATCGGCGCGATGATCTGAACCACGCCGAGCCCGAGGAAGCGCAGCCCGCCGGCCAGGATCAGCCCGGCCGCGAGCACCATCAGCGCGCCGGCCAGCACCAGCCGGCTCATGGTGAAGAAATGCAGCAGCCGGTTGGTCGCCAGCGATCCCACCAGGTAGGACAGCATCAGCGATGCGGTGACGAGGCCGAATACCGGGCTCGACAGGCCGAGCTTGCCCATTAGCACGAACGGCGCCAGCGTTTGCGAGGCGTAGAACCCACCAATTGCCAACGAAGTCAGCACCACCTGGCCGACAAAGTCGCGCGAGGTCAGCAGCATCGCGTAGTTGACGCCGAGCGAGCGCAGCCGGGTGGCGCGCGGGTCGCGCCGCTCGTTGGTCTCCGGGAAGAACCACACCAGCCCCAGCAACAGCGCGCCGTAGCCCGCCAGCAACACGAACAGGACCCGCCAACTCGTTATCGTGATCAGCGTGCCGCCGAGCACCGGGGCCGCCGCCGGCGCGATCGACTGAGGATGAGGCTCATCAGCGAGATGATCCGCGCCGCGCCGCTGCCGGCGAAGCGATCGACCACCATCACCCGCGACAGCGCCACCCCGCCGCAGGCGCCAACCCCTTGCACGAGACGCCCGGCGATCAGCCACGTCACCGAGCCGGCGCCGGCGCAGAGCAGCGAGCCGAGCACGTAGAGGCTCAGGCAGAACAGCATCACCGGGCGCCGGCCGAACCGGTCGGACAGCGGCCCGCAAATCAGCTGCGCCCCAGCGAAGCCGAAGAGATAAACGGTGATCGTCGCGCGGATCGCGTGCTCGCTGGTGTGCAGCGCACCAATGAGCAAGGTCATGGCCGGAGTGTAGAGGCTCATCGACAGCGGACCGACCGCGATCAGCAGCGCTCCGACCAGGGTCATGCGCAGCGGCGTCAGCTCGCTGGCCGTGCCTTGGCGAAACCACCCGCGCGCCTTGAGGGAGGGTCGCTCCCACGTCAGTAAGCTCACCTGACCCCTCCGTCTATCGCCGCGCCGTAGAGGCTTTCGGCCGATAAGGAGACATATAGTTAGGTCAGCTTACGATTTGTTCGTGCATTTTTTGCAGTGCACAATTGCAGGGGCGAGTCTCCTCCCGCAGGCGGGCTTCGGGAGGGACGCGCGATCCGGACTACGGGTGCTTGAAGCGTAGGATCAGGCCGGCCGTGCCCTTGACGTGTCCCTTGAGCGCCGCGAGCAGCTCGTCACGCGTCATGCCGGGTTTGAGCTCGGGCGCCTTGGGGTCGAGATCGGTTGCCATGAGGATATAGGTGAAATGATGCGCGCCGCTGGTTGCGAGCGGGCAGGGGCCGAAATACGTCGTCATCCCGCGCGCGTTTTTGCCGCCGATGAATTTGTCCGAGGGCTTGCTCAGTTCGCCCTCGGCGAATCCGGTGACCGAGGCCGGAATGCCATAGACGACCATATGAATAAAGCCGGCGCCGCCGCCCCCTTCCGGGTCCACGATCGTCAGGGCAAAGCTTTTGGTGGTGTCGGGCGCGTTGGCCCAGGCCAGCGGCGGCGATACGTTGCTGGCATCGGCGGGACAGCTCGGCACTTCTTTGAGGTTGCCGGCGTTCTTGAGGTTCAGCTCGGCATTGTCCTGGTAGGCCGGGGAGGAGAGGGTGAACGGTTCCGCTGCTCGCGTGAGCGGCGCGGCGCAGAGCGCGGCCAGGGCAACTGCGGCAAGCGAGCTTGCGAAACCGCATTTCATTGTTTCCTCCCTGTTTGTGGCTGGCGGGCGTTCGCCCGCTCGTCTCACTCCGCCGCGTGCGCCGCGCTAAAGGCCGGCAACTCGGCCCGCTCGGCCGCTTTCATCGGCTCGGGCCACCAATGGTCTTCCCACTCCGAATGGATGTGGCTGAGCCGCGGCAGCACCTTTTCGGCGAACAGCTTGGTGTTGTACTTGGCCAGCTCCTTGTTCATGTTGCCGAACTGCAAGAGCATCATCAGGTGCCCGACATTGAGGCTGGTCGCGACCGTGGTGAGCTGTTCTACAACCTCATCGGGCGAGCCGATGATCACATAGCCGCGATCAACGATGTCCTTCATGTCGGTCGTAGAACGCGCCGCCTGGCGGGCGTTGAGGCTGGCGGCGCGGCCGATCTGGCCCTGGATGCCGGCGCGCTGGGTCGCCTCGGTGATGTAGCCGGGCGGCATCGCCCATTTCGGGTCGACGCGCAGGCACCTTCCGTAGAAATACTCGGCCGGCTCGGCGTAGAGCTCCATCGCCTGCTCGCGGGTCTCGGCGACGCCGACGAATTGCAGGAACCCGGCGCGGTACGGGTTCATGTCCTTGCCGAGACGCTTCATCTCGTCCCAGAACCCGGTCATCGTCGCCTGGCCGTCCTTGTAGCCGAAATACGACAGGTACGCGTAGACGTAGTCCATCTTCGCGCACCACTGCCAGGTCTCGACCGAGCCGCCGCCCGGGATCCACACCGGCGGGTGCGGGCGCTGCACCGGGCGCGGCCAGATGTTGACGTAGCGCTGCTGGTTGAAGCGGCCGTTGAAGGCGAAGGTTTCCTTCTCCTGCCACGCCTTCATCACCAGATCGTGCGCCTCGAGATAGCGCTCGCGCAGCATCGACGGGTTCTGGCCATAGGCGAAGCAGGTGTCCATCGGCGTGCCGACCGGGAACCCGGCGATCAGCCGGCCGCCGGAGATGCAGTCGATCATCGCGAATTCTTCGGCGACCCGGGTCGGCGGGTTGTAGAGCGCGAGGCTATTGCCCATCACGCAGATCGCGGTGTCGGTGGTGCGCCGCGCGAGGGACGACGGCGATCAGGTTCGGCGACGGCATCAGCCCATAGCCGTTCGAATGGTGCTCGTTGACGCAGACCGCGTCGAACCCGCACTCCGCGGCAAATTCGAGCTCGTCCATGAAGTCGTTGTACATGTGATGCGCGCGCCGCGGGTCGAACAGGCTGGAATGGATGTCGACCCAGACCGAGGGATGCTTCTCGCGGAAATCGTCGGGCAGCTCGGTGTACGGCATCAAATGGAACCACATCAGCTTCATGGCGTGCTCCTCGCTTTGCCGCGCTTCCCGGCGCAAGCCGGGACCCACTGTTCAGCCGTCGGTGATCCGGACAAGTGGATACCGGCTTTCGCCGGTAAGCAATACAAGAGTTGCTCGATCGGGTCGTCGGCGCCAACCCGCGATCCGGAGGGAGGCGCCGGACCGCTATGAGTTGCCGGCTGCGCCTCGTGCGCGAATCTCGGATGAGGAGATGTCGGCGCGAAAACGGTGCTCGGGGATTTCGGTGAAGAGATCGGCATAGCGCCGCGGCACGGGGAGGTCGTTCAGCGCGCGGACGCGGCCGCCCGCGTCGATGCGCACGGCGACCAGAAAGCTGCTCCCCGAGCTGGCGATTTCCTCGAGCGCCAGGTGCATGCGAGACTCGTCGTCGCCATAGTATTTCGGCCCGAACAGCCGCTCCGCCGTATCCACGCCGACCACGAACGTCGTCCCGGGAAACAAGCGCGACTTTTCGACGAAGGTGGGCGCCCTGGTGAGCTCGACCGGCGACTTCCAGGCGAATTGCGATAGCCGGTGTTTCACCGTCTCGCCCGCCAGTGGCGGCTTGTCGACATTGGTAACAGAAATCTCGAACGCCACGGGCTGCTGTCGGAGCTCTTCGGCGGCCCGCGCCAGCAAGACATGCCCTTCATGGACCGGGTTGAACGAACCGGGGAACAGCACAGAGGGCTGCGGCGCCGACAGCATGATTTGGCCATCGGGCTGGACGGTGACGCGGTCGTGCTCGCCCGCCACGAGCAGATCGATGGTGTCCGCCGCCGCGACGACGGTCTCCGCGTACTGTTCGTCCGCGTCGATCAGGCTGCGCGGCGACGGCGCGGCAACCCCGCAGGCGCGAGCCAGCCACAGGACGATCGCGCGCGCGACGAGGTCTTCCTCGGCGGCGCGGTCACGCCGGCCCTTGGCCAGCACGCAGGTGCAGTGGGCGGTGCCGGCGGCGCTGGCGCAGGCGATGTGAAAACGATGCTCGCCTTTGCGCGGGCGATCGCTGACCAGCGCCGCCGTCGCGCCGAGGCCCACCAGATCGGCGCCCGCCGGGACCAGCCCGGCGGCGCGCGCGCGCGCAGTCCGCGCCATCGCGATCGCGGTGTCGGCGCTCGACGCCTGTGCCGGCGTAAAGCCGAGATACGCCGCTAGCGCCTGTTCGTCGTAGGGAACCTGCGCTTCGATCAGCAGCCGCGAACCACCGGGAACACGAAGCAGCTCGCCGATCGCCCCGCTGCCGCCCCCGGTAATCGCGAGCGCGGCCTTTCGCCCGGACCCGTGCAAGGCGGAGATCAATTGCCGCCACGCGGCGTCCGCCGGGCTCATTTACTTGCTCGTCATCCGCGCGAAGACGTCGCTCGGCTTGAGCGGCTTGTAGGTGTCGACGCCGACGCCGGTCCAGCGGCGCATGTCGCCGGGCTTGCGGCGGGCGTTGAACGCGGCGCGGGCCTCTTCGGTGGCGCCGTGCAGGATGCCTTGCGGGGTGAAGGTGAAGCCGCCCGGGCGCCGCCCGCCGGGATCGTCGTTGGCGTGGCTGAGGATCACCTCGTCCATGTCGACGTTGCGATGGTAGGAGGGCAGCTCCTCGGCCTCCGGGTCGGCGACCGCGATCTGCGGAACAAAGCTGACGACGACGAACCCGTCGCTCTCGAACGTCGCCCATGACGAGGGCGCGAAGTGAATGCGGTTCGACATGATCGGCAGGATGCTCTTGATGTTGAACCGGTAGGGGAAGAGGTCGCCCTTCCAGCCGACCACCTTGAGCGGGTCGTTCTTGTACCAGATCGAGGTTTCGCCCCCGCCGGCCTTGATCCGCACCTCGTATTCGCTCTCCTCGGGCCAGCCGTAATCGGCGGGCTCGGGCACGTCGAGCATCGTCGGGTCGATCGGCGTGTGGCGGCCGACCTGCTCGTGCTCGGTGAGGCGGATCGGCTGCGGCGACTCGACCACCATCAGCAGGCAATCCCCGGCGTCGGGCATATGCCGGTACGTCGTCGATTTCGGCAGAAACACATAGTCGCCCGGCTCATAGCGGATCGGCCCGAATTCGGTCGCGAATGTGCCGCTGCCGCGATGCACGAAATAGAGCAGGTCGCCGTCGAGGTTGCGGAACCGGTACGGCATCGCCGCGCGCCGCCGGCTGATCCCGACCGACACGTCGTCGTTCGACAGCAGCACCTGCCAGGCGCCGCGCGGGTCGGTGGCGTCGCTCGCGACGACGTCGGCGCTGTCGATCTCGCGGCGGCGGTATTCGCCCTCGACCCGCACCACCTCGTTCGGCCCCTCGGTGCGGTAGATCATCGCCACCGGGCCCTGGAAGCCGTGGCGGCTCAAATGCTCTTCGCGCAGGTCGCCGAGCCCGACCCGGGCCTGGCGGACAAAACGGCCGCGGGTGAAATGGATCCAGGAGCGCATCATCGGCCAATCCTCCGCAATTGCTCGCCGGTCTTGAAATGGCGCGCTACCGGCGCGGCTTTGTCAAGGCGCGGCAGCCGTGCCTCCTTGCGTTGGCCGTCCTATCCACCGGGCGGAGGCAGCAATTCACCGGGTGTTGGGTATTCATGAGTATTTCGCAGTGGTCGATTCGGCGAGCAGCAGGTAAATAAGGGGTCGGGGGTGCGGGCATTGGGGGAGCGGTAGCGTTGAGTTTCGGAAGACTGTCGGCATTACTTGGCGCGCTTGTCCTGGCCGGCTGCGCAGGCTGAGCCGCCGCTTCCGGTCGCGATGGCGCCGCCGCCGGTCGCCAACACCGATCCGCGGAGTCGATCTGGCGATCGATTCCACCAATATGGTCAACGAGATCAAGCACGCTCGGCTGAATTTCGTCGCCCGTTACTATCGCGACCCTGCCTCGCGCTGGCCCGCCTTGTCGCCGCGAGAGGTGCAATCCCTGTCGACACTCGACGCGAACGTCGTCGACGGTGTGGGAGTGGCACTCCGGTTCTCCGCGCGAATTTCAACTATGCCACTGGCTATAACGAGGCGCAGAGCGCCTATCGGCAAGCGAAGTCGCTCGGCCAGCCGCCGGGCAGCGCCATTTATTTCGCGGTCGATTTCAACGCCCGCCAGCAGGACTTGTACTGGGTCGACCAATACTTCCGCGGCGTCCGTGCCGGGCTCGCCGCCGCCGGCAACGGACGTCTGGAATACAAGGTCGGCGTCTACGGTTCGGGCGCGGTGTGCGCGCTGATCAAGGGGGAGCGGCTGGCCGAGTACAGCTGGCTGTCGGGCTCGACCGCCTGGGCAGGGCACTTCGAGCTACACGGCCTGGAACATCAAGCAGGCACCGCTCGGCATGCGCTACCCGAGCCTGTCGTTCGACCACGACGTGAACGAGGCCCGCGAGGATTACGGCGGGTTCCGCTTCGCCAAGGGCGGCTTTGACGCGGTGCCGGCCGTCGCCACGGCGGCCCCCGCGCCCAACATGAGCGCCGCTCCGCAAGCGCCGCCGCCCGAGCCGTCGTTCATCGATCGGCTGCTAACCTCGTTCTGACCGCGCCGGGCGGCGCGTTGCACAGCAAGGGACGTTGCCCATGCCCGTGGAGATGATCGGCTGGATCGCGCCGCGGGTGTCGTCCGAGATCATCCCGCCATCCGGCCCGCCATTCTCCGCCGAGGTCGTCGCCGAGACGGCGCGCATCCACGAGCGGGCCGATTTCGACCGGGTGCTGATCGGCTATTTCTCCGACGCGCCGGACGGCTTCCTGGTCGGCGCGCACGCCGCGTCGGTGACCGAGCGGCTGGGGTTTCTCTTGGCGCACCGGCCGGGTTTCGTCGCGCCGCCGCTCGCCGCGCGCAAGCTCGCGACCCTCGACCAGCTCAGCGGCGGGCGCCTCGCGGTGCATATCATCACCGGCGGCAGCGACGCCGACCAGGCCAAGGACGGCGACTGGACCGACGCCGCGACCCGCTATCGCCGCACCGCCGAATATGTCGCGCTGCTGCGCCGAACCTGGACCGAGCCGGCGCCGTTCGACCACGAGGGCGAATTCTACCGCACCCGCGGGACTTATTCCGAAATCCGCTGTCGCCAGCAACCGCACATCCCGGTCTACGGTGGCGGCGGGTCCGACGCCGCGATCCGGCGCGCTGGCGCCGCATGTCGATGTCTTCATGCTGTGGGGCGAGCCGCTCAAGGACACCGCGCTGTTCATGGAGCGCGTGCGCCGCGAGGCGGCGCTCTCCGGCCGCACCCCGACCTTCAGCCTCTCGACCCGGCCGATCCTCGCCGCGACCGAGGGTCAGGCCTGGGATCGCGCGCGCGCCATTCTCGACCGTGTGCTGGCCAATCGCGGTGGCGCTCCCGCGCCAACCCGCCAGAATGTCGGCTCCAAGCGGCTGCTCGAAGCCGCCACGGCCGGCCGAAGTACACGACACCTGCTTGTGGACGCCGCTCGCCACCGCAACCGGCGCGCAGGGCAACTCGACCGCGCTCGTCGGCACGCCCGAGACCGTCGCCAAGGCGATGCTCGAATACTACAAGCTCGGCGCCACGAGCCTGCTCATCCGCGGCTACGATCCGCGCCCCGACGCCGTCCAATATGGCGAGGAGCTGATCCCGCGTCTGCGCGCGCTGGTTGCGGAATACGACGTGGCAAGCGCTCGACAAAGCGCCGCAAGCTGACGGGGTTGCCACGCGGCGCCCTAATCCCTACCTTAGCCGCCGGGGTTGAAGCAGACACCCCATCAGACAATCCGTCCAAGTTCTGCGCCACTCGCCAAGCGAGGAGTGCGCATTGATGGACGCAGCATCCAATACCAATCCTCCAAAGGTCGCGATCGTCTGGCGCGGCGACCGCGCGGCGCGTCAAACGGCGACGCCGCAGAACAATCGTTTCCACCGCATTTTCGAGGAACTGGCGGTGCTCGGCATCGCGGCCGAGCCCGCGGTCTATGATGAAGACTTCGCCGACGAGGTGCGCGAACAGCTCCTGGCCGCGGACGGGGTACTGGTCTGGGTCGATCCGATCCATCAGGGAAGAAACCGGGCCGAGCTCGACCCGCTGCTGCGCGAGGTCGCGGCACGGGGACCCTGGGTCAGCGCCCATCCCGACACGATCCTCAAGATGGGGATGAAAGAGGTGCTCTACCGCACTAGGCACCTCGACTGGGGCGCCGACACGCACCTCTACCGCACCGCGACCGAATTTCGCGACGGCTTCCCGGCGCGGCTGCGCGCGGCGGGTCCGCGCGTCATCAAGCAGAACCGGGGCAATGGCGGGCAGGGGGTGTGGAAGGTCGAGCTGGTGTCCGGCGGTCCGGGCGAGCTGAGCGTCGTCCGTGTCCTCCACGCGCAGCGCGGCAGCGTTCCCGAAGAGGTGCCGCTGCGGAGCTTCGTCGCGCGCTGCAAGTGTTACTTCGCCGCGCCCGACGGCTGCATCGTCGATCAGCCGTTTCAGCCTCGCCTGCCCGAGGGGATGATCCGTTGCTACATGGCGGGCGACAAGGTGACCGGGTTCGGGCATCAGCTGATCAAGGCGCTGATCCCGCCGCCGCCCGAGGGGCCGGACTCGCCAGCCGCTCAACCCGGCCCGCGCATCATGCACGGGCCGGACGCAGCGCCGTTCCAGGCGCTGCGGGAGAAGATGGAAACCGAATGGACGCCGCAGATGATGGAGATGCTCGGCATCGATCCGGCCGCGCTACCGGTCATCTGGGACGCCGATTTCCTCTACGGCCCGCGGACGGCTTCGGGCGCGGACACCTACGTGCTGTGCGAGATCAATGTGAGCTCGTGTTTCGCGATCCCGGACGAGGCGCCGGCCGCGATCGCGCGGCTCGCCTTGGCGCGCTTGCGAAGCCACGCGGCGCAACGGGGCCGCTAGTCGCTAGTGTCCGCCCAGGAGCGACCTCAGCACGCTGCCCGGGGCATTCAAGACATCCTTCGTCGTCCCCGCGACGCTACCAGCGATCCCGGTCGCGAGGTTGGCGGTATCCGGGGCGAAGCTCGGATTGTCCCAGGTCCCCGACGCGATGAACGGAATGCCGATATTGGCGAGCTTGATCCCGGCGATGCCCACGTTGGCCTTCGGGTTGAGATGAAAATAAATCTGGTGGGTCAGCAGGTTGACCGTCCCCGCGCCGGTCATCTCGATGGCGCCGGCCATGTGCAGATCGGCGGTGCGAGCGACGCCGTTCTGGATCGTGAAGGTCGCGCCCAGCGAGCTGAATTCCGTGGTCGCGGCGTCGTTGAGCGCCCCGCCGAGAATCCCCGACGCGGTCTGCAGGACGCGCGCCACGGCGCCGAGATCGACGCCCGAGATCGACCCGCGACTGAGATTGATCGAGGCCTTGCCGTTCAGGGCCTTGATGATCTCGGCCTTGGTTTGGCCGCGCGAGGTAACGTCGAGATGCACCACGCCGCTCGCCTGGACCCGCACGATGCCCATCAGCTCGCCAAGAAACCGCTCGGCCCGGATTCCGCTCATGTCGAGCACGCTGTGGAGGCTCGGCGCGGGGCCGGTGACATCGACGGTCAGCGCGCCTTTGCCGGTCCCGCCATAGGCGGCCATGCTGGCGACATCGGACTTCAGCACGCCACCCTGCAGTTTGGCGACGAGCGATGCCCGGTCGAGTTTGAAATCGGGCAGCACGAGATCGTTGACGCTCAGCGCCAGATCGCCGTCCAGTCCCTTCAGCCCGCCGAGCGCAAGTGGCGTGTCGGGAGTGGTTGTCGCCCGCCGCCGCGAGGTCCTGTGACGTCCCCGGCGCGAGATAGGGGGTGACGTTGACGTGGTCGATTGTCAGCGTGCCCTTGAGCCCGGGGACCTTGCCGTTCATGTCGACAGCGAGGTCGCCGGCCAGGTTCATCCCGTCGAGCGCGATCTTGGCGTTGGTCAGCGAATAGACGCCGTCCTTCGCCGAGATGGCGGCCTCGATCGACACGGCGCCAAAGCCATTGCCTGGGGGCAGCGGCCGGCCCGCCCACGCGGCGAGCTGGCGCAGCGACTTGGCGTCGATTTTCAAATTCCCGTGTCATCGAGCCCGGCGTATCCATCTGCCCAGAAAAGCCGATCTGGAACAGGTTCGAGCTGAACGACAGCCCTGCGCCGCTTCGTTGTCCATTCAAGAAAGCCCGGATGTCGTCGAGCTTGGCGCCATAGGTCATCGCGACCGCGTTGTAGGTCGCGGTTCCCTCAAGGCTGAGCTCGCGGGCTCCGGTATTTGAAACAGGCGTGGTCAGCAGCACGGCGACATTGCTCAGCGTCTTGGCTTTTCCCGTATGCGCGTCGAAGTAGGTGACCTCGCCATTCTCGATGCGGATGCGCTCGACCTGGAGGCTCACACCGTCCGACGTGTTGCCCGGTCCCGCTATCGCGAACTGCCAATTGCCGGCGCCCTTGCCGTTGACCTCCAGATGGATGACGGGCTGTTTCAGGATGATTTTGGTCACCTGCAGGTGGCCGGACAGCAGCGGCATCAGCTCGGCGCCGATGATCATCTTGCCGACCGTGATCATTTGCGGGTCGCGGCTCCCGGCCGCGTTGGCGACAACCACGTCGTGGAGGGCGACGCCGAACCGCGGAAACACCGCCAGATGGATCGACCCGCCGATTCGTGACATCGCGGCCGAGCGCGCGACTGGCGGCGGTCTCCAGTGGGCCGCGGAAGGCGCTCAAGGGCACCAGGACAGACTGCGACGCCGAGCGTGGAGACAATCCCCAGAACCGACAGCAGGGCGATGCGGCGGCGCGTCATGGTGTCGATCTCCTGGAACGGCAACAACGACCCTGTATGCCACCCTATGGCAATCGCGCCATCCGTGTATAGCGACGTCTAGCGATCATCCGAGGGGCCGGCAAACGGGCCGGGTGAAGATGCCGATTGAGCCCGCGGGCGCCGCGGGGAGGGGTCGGTGGCCGACACGGCGCGCGCGATTGCGGCACATGCCGTGAAAGCATTGGTCGCGGTGACGTCGAGGGTTTACGCTATCGACATCACAAGCTCGCGGTCTCAAGACCGCGTCATCCGGGAGGTGTTTCATGGCGAATTTCACCAGCGAAGACGTCGCCTATCTCAGCCACGGCGACCGCAAGATCATGGCCCGCATCTTCAAGCCGGAAGGCGCGGGGCCGTTCCCGTGCTTTATCGAACCTGCATGGCGGCGCCTGGAACAACGGCGACCTCGCCGACTCGCACCGGCCTCGGCGAATACCTCGCCTCGCGCGGCGTGGTGATGCCGACCCTCAATTTCCGCCACGGGCCGGACGGCTATCCGACCACGCTCGCCGACATCAATTACGGCATCCGCTGGGTCAAGGCGCACGCCAAGGAGCTGAAGATCGACCCGAACCGGGTCGCGATCGGCGGCGCAGTCGAGCGGCGGGCATCTGGCGATGCTGGTGGCGATGCGGCCCAACGATCCGCGCTACGCGGCGATCCCGTGCCCGGGCTGCGACGACCCGAGCGTGCGCGGCGTCTTCATGCAGTGGCCGGTGATCAACCCGCTGTCGCGCTACAAGCACGCCAAGCGCCTCGTTGCCGCGGGCGACCCGCCGGCCTGGGCCGTCGGCATGGACAAGAAGCACGACATCTACTGGCATACCGAGGCCGAGATGGCCGAGGGCAACCCGATGCTGATCCTCGAGCGCGGCGAGAAGGTGGTGATGCCGCCGGCGGTGTGGCTGCAGGGCCGCCCCGACCTGACGCACGACTATCACGACCCCGATTCGGACTTCCCGGGCAACGAGCCCGAGCGGTTCGTCTCGAATTATCGCAAGGCGGGCGGCGACATCGAGATCGCCTATTTCGATAACGCCGCGCGAAACACCGATGTTACGCATGCGCCGGTCTACGCCTTCATGCAGAAGCATGTGAAGTAAGACCGAGCTGTTGAGCCGGCCCGCCCAACCCGCTATCAAGCGGGGCGGGCGGGCTTTCTTTTTGCGAGTGGCGGAGCTTGGCGACAGCGTAACATCGCAGCGAACCAGCACAAGGCGGCCGGCGTCGACATCGCCGAGGCCGATGCCGGGCTCAACAACATCGTCGCGCGCATCGTCGGCGACTTGGCCGAAATCGGGCTTCGGCGCGGTGCAATTGCCGATCGGCTATTTCGCCAACGTCGTCGATATCGGCGGCATTGGCCTCGCGATCACCACCGACGGGGTGGGCTCGAAGGCGATGATCGCCGACATGATGCGCAAATACGACACGATCGGCATCGACTGCATCGCGATGAACGTCAACGATCTGCTCTGCGTCGGCGCGCGGCCGGTGTCGCTGGTCGACTACATCGCGGTCGAGAAGGCCGACGCGGCGATGCTCGACGGCATCGCGATCGGCCTGGCCGAGGGCGCGCGGCAATCGAACATCTCGATCACCGGCGGCGAGATTTCGCAACTGCGCGATGTCGTGCGCGGCTTCGACCTGGTCGGCACCGCGGTCGGCACCGTGCCGCTCGACCGCATCCTCGTCGGCCGCGACCTTCGAGCCCGGCGACCGCGTCATCGGCATCGCCGTCAGCGGCATCCATTCGAACGGCATGACCCTGACCCGCCGCGTCTTCTTCGAGCAGGCCGGGGCCAAGATCGACACGCATTTCGCCGAGCTCGGCTGCACGCTCGGCGAGGAACTGCTGCGCCCGACGCTCATCTATGTGCCCGGAGATCCTGGAGGTTCTGGATCAGGTCTCGTCGGTCAAGGCATTGATGCACATAACCGGCGACGGTCTGTTGAACCTGCCGCGGGTCGATGCCGAGATCGGTTTCGTGATCGACGAGTTGCCGCCGCCGCCGCCGCTCTTCGGCGCTGATCGAGAAGCTGGGCGGCATCAGCCGGGCCGAGATGTTCGAGGTCTACAACATGGGGATCGGCTTTTGCGTGGTCGTCGCCGAGGCCGATGCCGACCGCGACGCTCGACGATCCTCGGCCGCCACGGCCGGCAAGCCTCGGTCATCGGCCACGCCGTCGCCGACCCGACGCAAATCGGTGCAACTGCCGCGCGAGAAACTGGTCGGCACCGGCAAGAAATTCCGCCCGGCATGAGCGAGGCGCCGGTGCTGGATGCCGCGGTGCTCGACGATCTGGTCGAGCACATCGGCGCCGACGCGGTGCGTGCGATCGTCGAAATCTTCATCGGCGAGTGCCATGAGCTGGCGGCGGCGATGAGCGCGTCGGCGAACCCGGCGGACGCGCGCCGCGCCGCGCATTCGCTGAAGAGCAGCGCCGGCCAGCTCGGCGCCGCGGCACTGGCCGAGGCGGCGCTGGCGGTCGAGATCGCCGCGAGCGGCAATTCTCCCGAGCTTGCGGCGAGCGTATCGCGGCGTTGATCGAGTGCGCCGCGGCTACCGAGCCGGCACTGGCGGCGCGTCTAGCCGGCTGACAGCAGCCGCTCCTTCTCCCACTCCGCCTTGCGGCGATAGATCGTCGACGGGTTGATCTTCGAGCAGCGCGGCGGCGCGCGGGACGTTGCCGCCGCACAGCGCGATCGCTTCTTCGATCGCCTCCTTCTCGATCAGCCAGAGCGGCTTGATCGAGCCGCTGGCGGCAGCGCTGGCCGCGGCGCGAGGCCAGCGTGGCGATCGCGGCCGGCCGCGGCGCCGCGGCGTGGTCGAGCCGGCTCAGCATCGCCTCGGTGACGACCGTCGCCCTGGTTGAACAGCACTGTGTTGCGCAGCACGTTCTGCAGTTCGCGGATATTGCCCGGCCACGGATAGCGGCGCAGCGCGCGCACCGCGCCCTCGTCGAAATCGGTGAATGCCTTGCCTTCCTCCTTCGCGTAAAGCGCGAGGAAATGCCGCGCCAGCAGCAGCACGTCGTCGTCGCGCTCGCGCAGCGGCGGCATCGCGCAAGGCACGACGTGCAGCCGGTAATAGAGGTCCTCGCGGAAACGGCCGGCCTGCACCTCGCTCCACGGGTCGCGGTTGGTGGCGCAGACATAGCGCACATCGGCGCGCTCGGTCTCGCTGCCGCCGACCTTCTGGAACTCGCCCGATTGGATGACGCGCAGCAGCTTGACCTGCAGGCTCAGATCCATCTCGCAGATCTCGTCGAGGAACAGCGTGCCGCCCTTGGCTCGGGCGATCGCGCCCTCGCGGCTCCCGACCGCGCCGGTGAAGGCGCCTCTGACATGGCCGAACATCTCGCTTTCCATCAGCTCGCGCGGGATGGCGCCGCAATTGATCGCGACGAACGGGCCGTCGCGCCGCGGGCTCAGCTGATGGATCGCCTGGGCGCAAAGTTCCTTGCCGGTGCCGCTCTCGCCGGTGATGAACACGGTGGCGCGGCTCGACGCCGCGCTTTCGATCACGTTGTAGACGGCGCGCATCGGCAGCGAGGCGCCGATCAGCCCGCAGAACCTGCCCTCCTTGGCGATCTCGTTCGCCGCCGCCAGCGTCTGCAAGCCGGCGCCGTTCCAGCGCATTGCGCACGGTGACGATCAGCCGGTCGGGCGGAAACGGCTTGATGATGAAGTCGTAGGCGCCCTCGCGCATCGCCTCGACCGCGGTTTTGACCGAGCCGTGCGCGGTCACGACGATGACCGTGCATGGCAGGTTGCGCGCACGGATACGGCGCAGGATGTCGATGCCGTTGACGTCCGGCAGCTCGACATCGAGCAGCACGACATCGGGGATGGTCTCGGCGCAGCGCGTCGAGCGCGCGCGCGCCGGTTTCGGCGTCGATCAGCTCGACGTCGAGCGTCTTCAGCACCTCGTGATAGAGGCGCAGGATCGATGGCGTGTCCTCGACCAGCAGCAGACGCGGTTTTGTCGTCATGCGCTCTCCATGCGCGGCACCGACATTAACCTCGTTTGGTTTCAAATGACTGAACACCCTCGGCAACACCATTATAAGGCGGTTGGCGCCTGCCGCACGATCGCAGCCAACCGGCGCAAATTAGCTTAAAAGTAACCTTGTTCGATAAGCCTCTGCTCTCGACCCTTTTGACTGTGCTTTCGAAAAGGGCGCTCGCCTGAGCGAACATCGCAATAGCGACGACCGCTACGCGATGCCCGACCCGGCGCTGAGCCTGTTCCGCGCGCGGTTGGCTGCCTTTGGCGACGGCGCTGTTCGGGGCCTTGGTCGTGCTGCTGATCGCGGGCGGCGTCGCCGAGCAGCTGTCGAGCGAAAAGAGCGCGATCGTCGAAGAGGCGCGCAAGCACACCTCGAACCTCGCGCGCGCCTTCGAGGAGCACATCCGGCGCACGCTCAAGGAAGTCGACCAGGCGCTCCTGGTGCTGAAGCGCGGCTACGAAAGCGACCCGCAGCACTTCAAACTGTGGGAATGGCCCGGCAAGGAGCTGCTGCTGCAGGATTTGACGGTCCAGATCGCGATGGCCGACAAGAACGGCGTCATCGTCGGCACGACCGACGGGCCGGCGCCGGTCACCGTCTCGGTCCGGAACGAGGACTATTTCCTCTACCACGTCGATCATGCCGCCGATTCGCTGTTCATCGGCAAGCCGGTCAAGGCCGGCGCGCGCCGGGCATTGGGCGATTCCGCTGTCGCGCCGGCTCAATGCCCGCGACGGCAGCTTCGCCGGGGTGATGATCGTCTCGCTCGACCCCTATTATCTGGCTCGGTTCTACGAGGCCGTCGATCTCGGCGCCGGCGGCACGGTGATGCTGGTGGGGCGCGACGGGGTCGTGCGCGCCCGCGTCTCGTTCACCCGTCCCGAGCCGGGCAATCCCGACGACCTGACGCCGAAACTGACCGTCGGCGAAACCGTGATGCTGCAGCTCGCCGGCGAGGGCCGCCGCAGTTTTCATGTCGAGAGCGGGCTCGACAATGTCCGCCGCGTCGTCAGCTACAGCGAGCTGCGCGACTATCCGCTGATCGTCGGGGTCGGGCTCTCCGACAGCGATCTTTTCGCCGAATACGACGCCAGCCGCTCGCGCTTGGTCGGCGCGGCGATCGTCGTTTCGCTGTTCGTTATCGCCTTCACCGCGCTGCTCGTGCGCCAGATGGCGCGGCGCCAGCGCTCGGAGGTCGCTCTGGCCTCGCGGGAGGCCGAATTGTCCGAGATGCTGGATCTGCGCGAGCGCGCCGAGCGCGAGCTCGTCGCCAGCATGGAGCGGGCCGAGCAGGCCAACCGCGCCAAATCGGAATTCCTCGCGGTGATGAGCCACGAGATCCGTACGCCGATGAACGGCGTCGTCGGCATGACCGGGCTCCTGCTCGACACCCCGCTTTCGCCCGACCAGCGCCGCTATGCCGAGATCGTCCGCGACTCGGCCGACCATCTGCTGTCGGTGATCAACGACATCCTCGATCTGTCGCGGCTCGAGGCCGACCGGCTGGTGCTCGACGAAGGCGACTTCGAGATCGAGCCGCTGGTGCAGAGCGTCTGCGACATGATGGCGCCGCGCGCCTACGCCAAGGGGCTCGATATCGGCTTCTACGTGGCGCCCGGGCACGCCGGCTTCGGCGCATGGCGACGCCGGCCGCATCCGCCAGGTGCTCTACAACCTGGTCGGCAACGCGATCAAGTTCACCGAGAAGGGCGGCGTCGCGATCTCGGTGGCGCCGGTGGCGCGTGCCGCGCGGCGGCCTCGGCCAAGCCACGCTTCCTGCTGCGTTTCGATGTCGCCGATACCGGCATCGGCATCCCGCCGGCGGCGCTGTCGACCCTGTTCGAGCAGTTCACCCAGGGCGACGCGACCGTCGCGCGCCGCTACGGCGGCACCGGGCTCGGCCTGTCGATCTCACGCAAGCTTGCGGCGCTGATGGGCGGGACGATCGGCGTCGCCAGCGAAGAGGGGCAGGGAAGCCAGTTCTGGTTCACCGCCGCGCTGGCCCCGGCGCGCGGCGCGCGCGGATGCCGTGCCGCCGCCCGGATCTTGGCGGGCATGCGCGTGCTGGTTGTCGACGACAACGCGATCAACCGCGAGATCATGGAGAAGCAGCTCAAATCTTGGCAGGCCGAGCCCGATTCTTGGTCGCGGAACCCGAGACCGTGGTCGCCGCTGTCCCTTCAGGCGGCGCGATTCCGGCGACGGCTTTAGCTGCGGCAATCCTCGACCACACGATGCCGGGGCTTGACGGTTTGGCGCTGGCGCGGCTGATCCGCGCCGAGCCCGAGCTTGCCGGAGATGCGGCTGGTGCTCGCGACCTCCTCGACCGGGCCCGAACTGCAGCGCGACGCCACCGCTGCCGGCATCGCCACCGTTCTGGTCAAGCCATGCTCGCCCTCGTCGCTCCTCGCCGCGATCACGAGCCCGCCCGAGGCGCTAGCCGCGGCCAGCGGGAATGGTCGCGCCAGTCGCGGACGCGGCGATGGGTGCCGCGATCGGCGCCGGGCTGCGCGTGCTGGTCGCCGAGGACAACAAGGTCAACCAGGCCGTCGTCAAGCAGATGCTCGAAAAGCTCGGCTGCCGGGTCGATGCGGTTGCCAACGGGCTGGAGGCGGTCGAGGCGGTGCGCCTCGCGCCCTATCACCTGGTCTTCATGGATGTGCAGATGCCCGAGATGGATGGGCTCGCCGCGACCGGCGCCATCCGCGCCCTGCACCAGCCCGACCGCCGCGACGTGTGGATCGTCGCGCTGACCGCCAACGCCTTCGCCGAGGACGCGCAGCGTTGCCTGGCCGCCGGGATGAACGATTTTCTCGCCAAGCCGATCCGGCCGCACGATCTCAAATCCTGTCTCGAACGCGTGCCCGCGGTGATCGCCGCCCGCACCGCCGCGCAATAGCGTCGCAAGCTTTCGCAAACCTTGAAGCGGTGGCTCCGGCAACCCATCATCGGCGTATGGAAGAGTTCGCCGTCCATCCCGAGCCCGACGATCCGCGCCTGACGCGCACCGTCGCCGGGATCGACCACGAGGGCAGGCCCGTCGAGACCGCGGTCGTTATGGAGCGGCCACTGACGCTGTTTTTGAATGGCCGCGAGATCGTCACGATGATGACGATCGGCGACCATCCCGACTACCTTGCGGTCGGATATCTGCTCAATCAGAACATGCTGTTGCCGGACGATCGGATCACCGGCATCGAATACGACGATCCTGACGATCCCGAATTCGTTGTCGTTCGCACCGAGCGCGAGACCGATTTCGAGGACAAGCTCAAGAAGAAGACGCTGACCTCGGGTTGCGCCCAGGGCACCGTGTTCGGCGATCTGATGGAGAGGTTCGACGAGATCCGCCTCGATCCCGCCGCGATCCTCAAGACCTCCTGGCTCTATGCGCTGACCCGCAAGATCAACACCGCGCCGAGCCTTTATCTGACCGCCGGCGCGATCCACGGCTGCGTGCTTGTGCGAGGAAGACCGGCCGCTGCTCTACATGGAGGACGTTGGCCGCCATAACGCGATCGACAAGATCGCCGGCTACATGCACCTCAACGGCATCTCGCCCGTCGGCAAGATCTTCTACACCACCGGGCCGCCTTACCTCCGAAATGGTGATCAAGACGGTGCAGATGCGGCATCCCAATCCTGATCTCGCGCTCGGGCTTCACCGCCTGGGGTGTAGAGCTTGCACAGCAGGCCGGTCTCACCCTGATCGGCCGCGCCAAGGGCCGGCGCTTTGTCGCGCTCGCCGGCGCCGAGCGCATCGTCTTCGACAGCGACGGGCGCGAGGTCGGCCGAGGAAACCGCCGGCTCGTCGCGCAAGGCGAGCCTTCCCGAAGAAACCGCATGAATATCGCCGGCGTGCTGCTCGCGGGCGGGCTGGCGCGGCGCATGGGCGGCGGCGACAAGCCGCTGCGCACGATAGCCGGGCGGACGATTCTCGATTTGGTGATCGAGCGAATGCGACCGCAGGTCGCGGCGCTGTCGCTCAATGCGAATGGTGATCCGGCGCGGTTCGCGGCATATGGCCTGCCTGTCGTTGCCGATAGCGTGGCCGGCAATCCCGGTCCGCTTGCCGGGGTGCTGGCTGGCCTGGACTGGGCCGCCGAGTACCGGCCGGATTGCCCGTTGGTGGTCAGCGTCCCGACCGACGCGCCGTTTCTGCCGACCGATCTTGTCGCCCGCTTGAATTCCCAGATGGCGGCCGAGGGCGGCGATCTTGCTTGTGCCGCGTCCGGCGGACAGGCACATCCCGTGGTCGGCCTTTGGCCGGTGCGGCTGCGCCATGATCTGCGCCGCGCCCTGGTCGATGAAGGCATCCGCAAGGTCGATGTATGGACGGCGCGGTACCGCCTCGTCACCGTGGCGTTTCCGAGCGAGCCGATCGACGCGTTCTTCAACGCCAACCGGCCGGAAGACCTCGATGTCGCCGCCGGTTTGCTCGGCGGCGGTAGCACTGCGAACTAGAACCGACTAATAACAGGCGGTCTTCAATCGCCGGTTTGGGGAGGGCGGCGATGCGGTTTGGGTTGTGGCTCGGGGTGTTGGTCGGTCTGGTCTTTGCGGCGTCGCCCGCCGACGCGCAATCGTCGCAGAACTGGCAGTGGTGCGTTAACAAGGACAATCGCTATTCGCTCGATCTTGCGATCAACGGCTGCACCGCGATCATCCAGGGCGGCCACGAGACGCAGAGGAACCTGGCGGTCGCATTTTACGATCGCGGCAACGCCTACGAGGACAAACACGACGACGAGCATGCGATTGCCGACTTCACCCGGGCGATCCAGCTCAATCCGCGCTATTCCGACGCTTTCAACAATCGCGGCAATGCCTATCGGCACCTGAGGGATTATGACCGCGCGCTCGCGGACTTCAACGAGGCGATCCGCCTTAATGCGCGCGATCCCGTGCCGTTCAACAACCGCGGTCTCGTTTACGAAGACTTGAAGGACTACGACCGCGCCATCGGTGACTACAACGAGGCGATCCGGCTCAACCCCCGTTATGTCCTGGCGCTCAACAATCGCGGCAACGTTTATGTGGCGAAGAAAGGATACGACCTCGCCATCGCCGATTTCACCGAGGCGATCCGGCTCAATCCGAACTACGCACCCGCCTATAACGACCGTGGCATCGCGTATGACGACAAGGGGGAGTACGACCGCGCGATCGCCGATTACAACGAGGCCATCCGGCTCGATCCCACAGATCCGTTTCCTTACAACAATCGCGGCAATGTTTATGATACCAAGCGGGATTACGACCACGCCATCTCGGATTACAGCGAGGCAATCCGGCTCGATCCAAGCTATGCCGTAGCCCTGGTCAATCGTGGGGCGGCCTATAAGGCCAAGGGCGATTACGACCGCGCGATCGCCGATTACGACGTGGCGATCCATGTCGACCCGACCTACGTGCGGGCGTTCAACAACCGTGGTCTCGCCTATCGGGCCAAGAAGGATGACGATCGCGCGATCGCCAATTACGACGAGGCGATCCGCCTCGATCCGACTTATGCCGTTGCCTACAGCAATCGCGGTTACGCCTACGAGGACAAGAAGGATTACGACCACGCCATCGCCGATTTCACCAAATACATCGAGATCAAGCCCAACGACGCCGGGGCGTATAACAGCCGTTGCTGGGCACGGACGCTCGCCGGTCAACTCGGCGCGGCGCTAACCGATTGCGACGAGTCGCTGCGGCTGCGGCCCGATGACGCCAATACCTTGGACAGCCGCGCGCTCGCCTATTTGAAGCTCGGCCGTTTTGACGAGGCGATCGCCGATTACAACGCGGCCTTGCAGGCTGAGCCGCAATTGGCCAGTTCGCTCTTTGGGCGGGGTGTTGCCAAGCTGAGAAAGGGCGATACCGACGGCGGCAACGCCGATATCGCGGCGGCTAAGGCAATCCAAGCGGACGTCGCCGACGATTTCGCGAGCTACGGGGTGACTTTGGCTGGCGAACCGGCTTCCGGCGCGCCTCAGCCCCAGGCGCCGGCCACGCCGCAACCGCAGGCTACGCCACAGTCACCGGCCACGCCGCCGCCTGCCGCGCCGGAACCACCCGCTTCACCGCTGCCACCGGCTACGCCGCCAGAGCCGCCGGCTACGCCGCCACAGTCGCCGCCTGCCGCACCGGAACCACCCGCCACGCCGCCGGCTGCCGCGCCACCGCCGGCCACGTCCGGCGTGAGTACCGGGACGCCTAGTGGAAAGCCTTGATCGCGTTGACCAAGGTCTGAACGACGCCCCAAACCAGCGGAATCCCGACGAAGGTCCAGGCGAGGACCAGCTTAACCGCGTTGCTATTGCCGGCCATCATTCGCCTCCTATCGCCGCTGCCGTCCGCGCTGCCGGCTCGTCCTTCATGTAATGCCGCTCGCTGACGGCCCTGACGCAGGCATTGCAGATGAACCCGACGACCAGCAGGCCGGCCATGATGTACATCGTCGTGTTATAGGCCTGCGCCGGCGGGACGCCGTGATCGACGTTGTATTGGCGGATGTAATTGACCAGCACCGGACCGAAGATCCCGGCCATCGACCACGCGGTCAGCAGCATACCGTGGATCGCGCCGACATAGCGGGTGCCGAACATGTCCCGCAGATAGGCGGGCACAGTGGCGAACCCGCCGCCGTACATGCTGAAGATCACCGCGTAGCAGGCGACGAACAGGCCGACGCTGCCGATCGAACCGGTGTAGGGCACCAGCGCGTACAGCACCGTGCCCAACGCGAAGAAGCAGAAATAGGTGTTCTTGCGGCCGATATAGTCCGAGGTTGACGACCAAATGAACCGCCCGCCCATGTTGAACAGGCTGAACAGGCCGACAAAACCCGAGGCGGCAACTGCGGTCACATGGCCCTTGAACATCTCCTGGCTCATCGCCGAAGCCTGGCCCAAGACGCCGATGCCGGCGGTGACGTTGAGGCAAAGAACCCACCAGATCAGCCAGAATTGCGGTGTCTTCAGCGCCTCGTAGACATAGACGTTTTGCGTCGTCACCAACCGCGACGACTGCACCCGCGCGACATAGCCTTCGGGAGCCCAGCCGTCGGCTGGGACCCGCACGATCGCCGCGCCGACCATCATGAAGCACAGGTAGATGAGACCCATGCAGATCCACGCCTCGGCGACGCCGACATGGGTCGGCGTCGTGAACTGCGCCATCAGCCAGACCGACAGCGGGGAGGCGATGAACGCGCCGCCGCCGAACCCCATGATCGCCATGCCCGTCGCCATGCCGGGACGATCGGGGAACCATTTGATCAAGGTCGAGACCGGGGAGATATAGCCGATGCCCAGGCCGAACCCGCCAAGCACGCCATAGCCGAGGTAGATGAGCCACAGGGTATGGATGTAGACGCCAACCGCCGAGACCAGGAACCCACCGGACCAGCATAGGGCAGCGGTGAACATCGCCCGGCGCGGCCCGCCTTCCTCGACCCACCGGCCGAGCAGCGCCGCGGAGGCGCCGAGGAAAAAGATGCCGATGCTGAAGATCCAGCCGAGATCCGTCAGCTTCCAATCGTCGGGAGCGGACTGAGTGATGCCGATCAGCTTACTAAGCGGCAGATTGAAAACGCTGAATGCGTAAGCCTGGCCGATGCACAGGTGAATGCACAGGGCGGCTGGCGGGATCAGCCAGCGGCTATATCCGGGCGCCGCAATGGTGCGCTCGCGCGCAAGAAACGATGAAGCAGCCACGTCCCCTCCCCAAACTTTAATTTGTCCGGCCAAGCGCCGCTGTTGCGGTTACATTCGATCGGACCGGCCGCATTCGGCATGCCGGCAATTCAAGGATTATTTTAGAGCAATTTGGCTGTCAACTCATCACCTCTGTTCTTAATTATTAGGGGCGAGTGCCCAAACGGCCGATTCTTCGTCCAATTAATTAATCCATGCGCGGTTTCCTGCCTTTGGGTTGTCGCGGCTTTGCTCTCGTGCCACGATCTCGGGCGTCATGATGATCGATATACGTGTTTGCGAGTTGCTGGCCGCCCGGCTGTGCCACGATTTGGCCGGTCCGATCGCGGCGATCGCCAATGGCGCCGAGCTGCTTGGCGACGACGATCCCGACTTCGCAAAGCAGGCCGCCACGCTGATCGAGGACAGCGCACGCTCTGCGGCGAAGCGGCTGCAGTTGTTTCGCTACGTGCTCGGGTTTAGCCGCGGCTCCCATGCCGGGCCGCCGCCGCACGCCTTGGCTAGCGAATACTTCGCCGGATCGGCGATCCAATGCGACTACCCCGATTCAGTGCGTGAACTCGGGCCGGAGCGGCAGCGATTGGCGTGCGCTTTGCTGTTTCCCGGTGCCGATGGGCTGCCGCGCGGCGGCCGATTGACCCTGGATAAAACCGCCAATGGGCTAATCCTGGTGGGGGCTGGCCCGGGCGATGGTCTACCGGCGGAGAGCCGCGATGCGCTGACTCGGATAACCCCGGTCGCCGAACTGACTTCACGCAGCGTCTGCGCTTATTTCGCTGGGCTTCTGGCTCAGGAACTTGGCCTGCGGCTGGTAATCGCGGCCGAACCGGGACAATTTCGAGTCACATGCGAAACGGGCGCCTAGAGGCGCCCGTCGGACTCATTCGCGAACCTTGTGGGTTCAGGCCGATTTGAGTTCGGCCATGCCCTCGACCGGGTCGCGCAGCACGTAGCCGCGGCCCCATACGGTCTCGATGTAGTGCTCGCCGCCCGTCGCCTGCGCGAGTTTCTTGCGCAGCTTGCAGACGAACACGTCGATGATCTTGAGCTCGGGCTCGTCCATGCCGCCGTAGAGATGATTGAGAAACATCTCCTTGGTCAGGGTCGTGCCCTTGCGCAGGCTGAGCAGCTCGAGGATGCCGTATTCCTTGGCGGTAAGGTGCAGCGGGTTTTGGTCGACGCTGACGACGCGGCTGTCCAGGTTAACGAGCAGCTTGCCGGTGCGGATCGTCGACTCCGGGTGCCCCTTGGAGCGGCGCACGATCGCCTGGATGCGGGCGATCAGCTCGCGCCGGTCGAACGGCTTGGTGAGGAAATCGTCGGCGCCGAAGCCGAGGCCCTTGATCTTGTGGTCGAGCTCGACCAGGCCCGACAGGATCAGGATCGGGGTGCGCACCCGCGCGGCGCGCAGCCGGCGCAATACCTCGTAGCCGTCGATGTCCGGCAGCATCAAGTCGAGGATGATGATGTCGTAGTCGTAAAGTTTGCCGATCTCTAACCCGTCTTCACCGAGATCGGTCGTGTCGCAGATGAAGTTTTCCTTCTTCAGCATCAGCTCGATGCTGGCGGCGGTCGCAGCATCGTCCTCAACAAGCAATACGCGCATGGCAAAGCCTCCGGGGAGACCGGGCGGCGTGACGTCGCCGTCCTCGTTAACCAGTATTACCGCGAGCGGTTAACAAAAGGTTGTTTCCCGCGCTATTGGAGGTGCGTCGCGAGCAAAAACGGCCTCGCTTAACCGGATTTTAGCACGGAGGCGGAACATTCCCTAACGCGCGCGGCAGGTTCGTTCGCTGGCGCACACGGCTCGCAACCGGGGAATTGTCGAATGAATGGCCGGCAGAACCTATACCGTCTCCAGCATTGGCTACTCGCCGAGCGGCAGCGCTATCTCGAGGATCTCGAAACGCTCGCGGCGCGGTTGCGGGCCGATGTCGAGAACTTGGTCCGCGAGATTGAGGAGGCGAGCGGCCCTG
Source organism: uncultured Alphaproteobacteria bacterium (assembly GCA_963773625.1). Classification (GTDB taxonomy): domain Bacteria; phylum Pseudomonadota; class Alphaproteobacteria; order ATCC43930; family CGMCC-115725; genus DATARH01. Next base: position 85,655 of record CAVZCJ010000004.1, read on the forward strand.
ACGCGAGCGCCGAAATGAAGGCGGTCTACCCGCGGTTTGTCGGCCCGCTGGTCGAACGCCGCGACAAGCTGGTGCGGACGATCGCCGAAATCGAAGCGCAGATTGCCGAGGCAAGCGATGCGGTCGCTACATCGCAGCAAGAGGTGAAGGTGGTCGACGCGTCGGGCACCTATCGCGGCTTCGCCTTCGAGGACCGGCGCACCAGGCGGTCTCGGCGTTCGGCGTAGCCAGCCGCCGCCGGACGCGGGGTCAGTAGATCGCGAACATCTCGTCGCGGACCTCGGTCACGCCCGGCACTCCCTCGGCCAGCGCGACCAGCGCATGGCGCTCCGCGTCCGAGGTGATCAACCCCCAGAGCTGAACGACGCCGCTCCGTACGGTGACGTTGCGGCCGCCGAAATCGGTCCAGTCCTGCTCGTGCTCGAGCCGCCCGATGATCTCGTCGCGGACCCGGCGGTCCGTGTCCTCATGCCCCTCCGTGGCGCCGGCGCTTGAGGCCAGTGCCTGGATCAGGTTGCTGCGGCTGACAATGCCGACGAGCTTGCCGTCGCGCACGATCGGCACGCGCTTGATTCGCTTGCGCTCGAACAGCGAGGCGATGTCGGCGAGCGGCGTGTCTTCGCCCGCCGAGACGACGTCGGTCGTCATCACCTCGCCGACCTTTTTGCCGTGCGACTTGGCGAAGTCCTCGGCCAGCGTCGTCGCGGCGGTCATCAATTCCTGCAACCAGGGCCGATGCTTCTCGGTGGCGATCTCGACACGGTGCAGCAGATCGGCTTCGCTGATGAGGCCGACTAGCTCGCCCTGCGCATCGACAACCGGGAGGGCACTGATATCCCGTTCCGCCAGCAACTTGATCGCGTCGGCGACATCGGTGTCGGGATGCACCGTGATGACGCCGCGAACCATGACATCGGCCGCTATCATTTTCCGTCCTCTCAGAAAATGTACATAAACAGCGCGAAGAGGCTTCCCGAGAGGATGATCGCCGCCGGCAGCGTCATCACCCAGGCGAGCGCCAGGTTCTTCACCGTCCCCCACTGCAGACCCGACCCGTTGGCCGCCATCGTCCCGGCGACGCCCGAAGTCAGGATGTGCGTGGTGCTGACCGGTAGCCCGTACATGTCGGCGGCCGCGATCGTCCCCATCGCCACCAGCTCGGCCGAGGCGCCCTGCGCATAGGTGAGGTGCTCCTTGCCGATCTTCTCGCCGACGGTGACGACGATGCGTTTCCATCCGATCATCGTGCCGATGCCGAGCGCGATCGCCACCGCGACCTTGACCCAGCCGGGAATGAACTTGGTCGAGTTGTCGAGCGACTTCTTATAGGCGTTGAGCTTGGTCATGTCGTCGGCCGTCAGGTCGGCTGCCTTGTCCTTGACCAGGAGACGCAGCGCCTCCGACGTCAGGTACATGTCGTTACGGGTGTTACCGACCATGTCGTTGGGGATCTTCGCCAGCGTGCCGTACTGCTTGACCTGGTTCGAGATGTCGGTGATCAGCGCCGCGAGCGACGGGTAAGTGCCCTCATTGATCTGGTGCTGCGCGACGTAGAGCGTCACCGCCGGGCGGGGATTGCCCATCACGCTGTAGCCCGCCGCCTTCGCGTTCACGACTCCGGCCGCCGCGGTCGAGCTCTGCTCGAACACCGCGACCTGGCTGTCCGGCAGCGCCTTGTTGAGTGCATAGGTCGTTGGCACCGTGCCGATCAGGATCAGCATGATGAGGCCCATGCCCTTCTGCCCGTCATTCGAGCCATGGGCGAAGCTGACGCCGGTGCAGGTGAGGATCAACAGCCCGCGGATCCACCACGGGGGCGGCGCCGCGCCCTCGGGCGCCTTGTAAAGCGCCGGAATCTTGATCAGTAGCTTGGCGAGCATCAGCAGGATGAACGCCAGAATGAAGCCGCAGGCCGGCGAGAACAGCAGCGATTTGATGACCCCGACCGCCTGCATCCAGTCGACGCCGCTTGTGCCCTCGCCCGAGCGAGCCATCAGCTGGTTGGTGATGCCGACACCGATGATCGAGCCGATCAGCGCGTGCGAGGATGAATTGGGGATGCCGAAATACCAGGTGCCCATGTTCCAGATGATCGCCGCGATCAGCAGCGCGAAGACCATCGCGAACCCGGCGCCGCTGCCGACCTGCAGGATCAACTCGACCGGCAGCAGCGAGATGATCCCGAACGCGACCGCGCCGGTCGACATCAGCACGCCGAGGAAATTAAACGCGCCCGACCACACCACCGCGATGTTGGGCTTCAGCGAGTGGGTGTAGATGACCGTCGCCACGGCATTCGAGGTGTCGTGGAAGCCGTTGCACATCTCGAAGCCGAGCGCGATCAGCAGCGCTATGCCGAGAAGGATATATACCCCTGCCGAGCCGAGCGGCGCGGTCTCGAGGTCGTGGAACAGCTGGATGCCCGCATAGAGCACGCCGGCGCACAACAGGAGGACGATGACGAGGGTGAACCAGTTGCCGCTACCTCGCGATTGGAAATGCGAGTCTGTAGAGCGAGGCGGTCGACATCTTGGAGGCTCCGTGGAGGTTCGGGCGGGAGGCAACCTACAATTCCGGCAATGATCGATTTGTGATCGCCGAGTGAAGCATTTGTGATAGCGCGGCCAACTCCCTCTGCCGCCGCGCTTTGCTTCGATTTCACACGGCGATAGGGTGGCGGCAATGCCTGCCGGGGCCGGTGGAATGGGATGAGTGTGCCGAAAAAATCCTTCGAACCCGATGCCGCCGCGCCGCTCGACGGCATCCGGGTGATCGACATGTCGCGGCTGGTCGCCGGCAACGCGGTATCGTCGCAGCTCGCCGATTTCGGCGCCGAGGTCATCAAGATCGAGGACCCGGGCAAGGGCGACCCGCTGCGCGCCTGGCAGACGGGCGGGGTCAGCGTCCACTGGAAGCTCTACGCCCGCAACAAGAAGAGCGTGGCGCTGAGCCTGCGCCCGCCGCGCGGCCGCGAAATCTTGACCGACCTGATCGCGACCGCCGAAGTGCTGATCGAGAATTTCCGCCCCGGCACGCTGGAAAAGATGGGGCTGGGCCCGGCCGAGCTGCATAAGCGCAACCCGCGGCTGGTGATCGTGCGCGTCTCCGGCTGGGGGCAGGACGGGCCGTACAAGGACCGGCCCGGCTTCGGCACCTTGGTCGAGAGCATGTCGGGCTATGCCTCGCGCACCGGCTTTGCCGACCGCGAGCCGGTGCTGCCGCCGACCGCGCTCGCCGACATGGTCGCCGGGCTTTACGGCGCCTTCGCGGTGATGGTGGCGCTGCGCCGGGTCGAGGTCGAGGGCGGCGCCGGCCAGGTCATCGACCTGCCGCTGCTCGACCCGCTGTTCTCGTTCATCGCCACCGAGGCGCCGATCTACAACCTCACCAAGGCGATCCGGCCGCGCACCGGCAGCCGCTCGGAGACCACCGTCGCCGCGCAACGTCTTCAAGACCAAGGACGGGCGCTATATCGGCATCTCGGCGTCGATCCAGGCGATGGCCGAGCGGCTGTTCCGCGCCATCGGCCGCGAGGACATGATCGCCGACCCGCGCTTTCGCACCAACACCGACCGGGTCAAGAACGCGGAGGAATGCGAGGCGCCGATCGTCGCCTTTATCGCCGCGCGCACGCTGGAGGAGAACATGGCGGTGTTCGAGGCGGCCGAGGTCACCGCCTCGCCGGTCTACGACATCGACCAGTTCCTCGCCGACCCGCATGTCCAGGCGCGCGGCATCGTCGTCGACGTGCCCGATGCGCAGGCCGGCAGCCTCACGATGCACAACATCATCCCGCGCCTCTCGGACACGCCGGGAAGGCTGCGCCGCCCGGCGCCCGAGATCGGCGAGCACACCGCCGAGATCCTGGGCCAGCTCGGCATCGACCAAACGGAACTCGAGGCCCTCGCCCGCGAGGGGATCGTCGGTTTGCGAGGAGTTACAAAATGAAGCCCAACCTGCCCGTCTGGCGCTCGATGCTGTTCGTGCCGGTGACCGCAGCGGCGCTTTGTCGAGGGCGCGGCCAAGCGCGGCGCCGACGCGATCATCCTCGACCTGGAAGACGCGGTGGCGGCCTCCGAGAAGGACCGCGCCCGCACCCTGGTGCCGGAGGCGGCGGCGCTGGTCTCGCGCGGCGGCGCCGATGTCGTCGTCCGCATCAACCGGCCCATGCGCATGACCGTGCGCGACCTCGAAGCGGTGATCAGCCCAGCGGTGACACGCGATCGCCTTGCCCAAGGCCGAAAGCGCCCGAGCACGTCGAGCTTGTCGCCGAGATAATCGACGAGATCGAAGCCGAGCGCGGCATGGCGATCGGCACCACCAAGATGCTGGCGATGGTGGAAACCTGCTCGGCGTTCTTCCGCATCGCCGAGATCGCCAAGGCGTCGCCGCGCCTCGTCGCGCTCAATCTCGGCGCCGAGGATTTCGCGCTGTCGGCCGGGATGCTGCCGACCGCCGAGGGCCTCTTCATGCCCAAGCAGACCGCGATCTTCGCCGCCCGCGCCGCCGGCATCATGCCGATGGGGTTTATCGGCACGGTCGCCGATTTCAGCGATCTCGACGCGTTCCGCGAGACCGTGCGCCGCTCGCGCCGGCTCGGTTTTTTCGGCGCCTCGGTGATCCATCCGAGCCAGGTCGCGATCCTCAACGAGGAATTCCGCCCGAGCCCGGAGGAGGTCGATCACGGCCGCCGCGTCGTCGCCGCCTACGACAAGGCGCTGGCCGAAGGGCGTCGGCGCGGTCACCGTCGACGGCAAGATGATCGACGTGCCGGTCGTCGAACGCGCCCGCCTATTGGTCGAGCGCGAGGAGGCCATCGCCGCCCGCGAGGCGCGGATGCGCGCAGATGGCGGAGCGGCTTTAGGTCTGGCGGCATGGCCGAACTCGACCCCATCACCGTCGACATCACCCGCTACAAGCTCGACGGCATCGCCAATGAGATGCAGTCGACGCTGCTGCGCAGCTCGTTCTCGCCGATCGTCAAGGAAGGGCTCGACGCGTCGGCAAGCCTCTTCGCGCTCGACGGCACGACGCTCGCGCAAAGCTGCTCGATCCCGATCCACCTCGCGACCTTGATCCCGGCGGTCGCCGCGATCATCAAAGCCTTCCCCGTCGCCCAGATGCAGGACGGCGACAGCTATATCCTCAACGATCCGTATTGCGGCGGCACGCATCTGCCCGACATCGCGGTGGTGCAGCCGGTGATGCATCGCGGTCATCCGGTCGCGCTCGGCCGCGGCGATGACGCATCACCAGGATGTCGGGGGCATGTCCGCCGGCTCGGTGCCGACCAACGCCACCGAGATCTACCAGGAGGGGCTGCGCATCCCGCCGCTCAAGCTGCGCGAGGCCGGAGTCTACAACGACACGCTGGTCGCGCTCATCCGCCAGAACGTGCGTATCCCCGATACGGTGATGGGCGACCTCAACGCGCAGATCGCCGCCTGCACCATCGGCGCGCGGCGCTTCGCCGAATTGGCCGAGCGCTTCGGCGACAACCAGCTGGCCGCGATCTGCGCCGAACTGCTCGCCCGCTCGGAGACGTTGACCCGCGCCGCGCTCGCGCGCATCCCGCCCGGCACCTACCGCTATGTCGATTGGCTCGACAATGACGGCATCGAATTGGACAGACCGATCCGCATCGAGGTCGCCGCCACGGTCGGCAACGGCGCCATCGAGTTCGACTTCGCCGGCACCAGCCCACAGGTCAAGGGGCCGCTCAACTGCGTGCCCTCCGGCTCGCTGGCGGCGGCGTGCTGGGCGGTGCGCGCGCTGACCGACCCCGAAATCCCGACCAACGGCGGCTGCTTCCGCCCGATTACCCTGAAGCTGCCGCACGGGCACCATCGTCAATCCGCAGGCGCCGGCGCCGGTCAACGCGCGCACCTCGACGATCAAGCGCATCGCCGGCTGCATGGTCGGCGCGCTGGCGCCGGTGCTGCCTGGCAGGGTGCCGGCCGCCTCGGCGGGCGAGCTGCATGTGCTCGCCTTCGGCGGCAAGGGGCGCGACGGCGCCAGTTACGTCGTCGGCGAACTGATCGCCGGCGGCAGCGGCGCCGGCCCCGGCTGCCGATGGAGTCGACGTGATCGAGACCGACGCGACCAACTGCATGAACCTGCCCGCCGAGGCGCTGGAGATGGAGGCGCCGATCCGCCTCAATCGCGTCGCGTTGCGCCGGGACTCGGGCGGCGCCGGCGAATGGCGCGGCGGGCTCGGCGTCGTCCGCGAATACGAAGTGCTTGAGGGTGACGTGTCGTTCTCGCATCGCGGCGAAAGGCACTTCAGCGCTGCGTCCGGTCTGGCTGGCGGCCAGGACGGCGCGATGGCGCGCTCGCTGATCCTCCGCGCCGACGGCCGCGAAGAGATGATCCGGTCGAAGATCGCGGCCGTGCTGCATGCCGGGCGACCGGGTGGTTGTCGAGACCGCCGGCGGCGGCGGTTATGGCGACCCGGCGCGGCGCTCGGCCGACCGTGTCGCGGCCGACATCGCCGACGGTAAGATCAGCGCGCCGCCAGGTCGCGGCAGGCGGGGGTCGCGAGTGGCAGGTCGGGTATCTGTGCGCGGATGAAGGCGGCGCGTTCGCGAACGTAGCCGCCGGGCCGGCCCGCCGACCACTTGAGCGGGTCGGGCAGCACCGCGGCGAGCCGCGACGCCTCGTCGAGGGTGAGCGCGCTGGCGGGCTTGTGGAAATAGAAGCGCGACGCGGCTTCGGCGCCGTAAATGCCGGGCCCCCATTCGACGACGTTGAGATAGGTCTCGATGATCCGCTCCTTGCCCCAGGCAAGCTCGATCAGCCCGGTGAAATAGGCTTCTAGCCCCTTGCGCACCCAGTCTCTGCCGGGCCACAGAAAGACGTTTTTCGCGGTCTGCATCGAGATCGTGCTGGCGCCGTGCAGCTTGCCCGTTCCGCGCCGGTAGCGCCGCCAGGCCTCGCGGATGGCATCCCAATCGAACCCGTGGTGCTCGCAGAACCTGGCGTCCTCACCGGCCATCACCGCATGCACGAGATGCGGCGAGATGCGGCCGAGCGTCCGCCATTCTTTGGTCATGCCGTACCCTTCGGCGGCCCGGATCAGCATCAGCGGGGTCGCCGGCGGCGGCAGCACGCGGTAGAGCACGACGAGGAACACCGAGCCGATCAGGAAGACGCCGATAAGCCAGGCCAGAATTCGGCCGATCCGCCGGAGCATCGCCGCGCTAGCGGTCGATGCCGGCGGCGACCGCGTGGATCGAGCGGCGATAGCCATCGGGCAGATTAAGACCGTCGAGCGCGTCGAGCGCGAACCAGCCGAAGCCACGGTGCTCGGCGCTGATGCCGCAACGGGCTGTGTGCGGCGCGCTGGACCGCATAGGTCACGATCATCACGTGCTGGCCCGGCAGCACCTCGATAATTCCAGCAGTCGACGATCGCTTCGACGGCGATCTCGGCGCCAAGTTCCTCGGCGAACTCGCGGACGAGACACGCGGCCGGTTCCTCGCCTGGCTCCGGCCGTCCGCCCGGCAGTTCCCATTCGCCGCGCTCGTTTTCCAAGAGCGCGACGTTGCCGTCTTCGATCAGCACGCCCTTGATCGAAATTGCCGAGGTCATCGCGCATGACCATATCCGAAAGATCGCGCATGCGCTTGGCGCGAGGCTGTGGCTAGATAGAGAGACCAGCGGCGCGAGAGTCCCCCATGCCGAATGCCGAACCGCATCGCCTGTCCGCCACCGAGATCGTCGGCCGCATCGAGGCGGGCAGCCTCACCGCCGAGGCCGTTGTCCAAAGCTGCCTCGAGCGAATCCGCGACCGCGAGCCGGTGGTGCGCGCCTGGGTCCACGTCGCCGCCGACGAGGCGCTCGCCGCGGCGCGCCGGGCCGACCGCAGCTCGCTGATGAAGGGCGTACCGTTCGGGATCAAGGACATCTTCGATACCGCCGACATGCCGACCGGCTACGGCTCGCCGATCTATACCGGCTGCCGGCCCAGCTTCACCGCCAGTGCCGCCACCTTGCCGCGCGCTGCGGGCGGCGTGCTGCTCGGCAAGACCGTCACCACCGAATTCGCCAACCGCCATCCCGGCCCGACCGGCAACCCGCACAATCTCGGTTTCTCGCCCGGCGGATCGTCGAGCGGCTCGGCCGCGGCGGTCGCCGATTTCATGGTGCCGCTGGCGATCGGCACGCAGACCGGCGGCTCGGTGATCCGTCCCGCGGCCTATTGCGGCGTCGTCGGCTTCAAGCCGAGCTTCAATATGTTCGCGCCGGCGGGCATGCACCCCAATACCGAGACGCTCGACACGATCGGGATCATGGCGCGCTCGGTCGACGACATCGCGCTGTTCCGCGCTGCGATGATGGCGATCCCCTACGAGCAACCGGCGATGCCGGACCGGCCGCCGCGCCTGGCGCTGTGCCGCACGCCGCATTGGGACAAGGCGCAGCCGGAAGGCAAATCGGTGCTGGAAGAAGCCGCCGACCGCTTGCGCGCCGCCGGCGCCGAGGTGGTCGAGGCAGAGCTGCCAAATTCCTGCGCGCATGTGTCGGACATCCAAAGCCGCCACAGTTATTTCGAGGCCCCGCGCAACCACGCGCCGGAGCGCTATCGGCACGAGAGCCAACTGAGCTTGGCTCTGCGCGAGGGCCGTATCGCCGGCGGCAAGAGGCTCACGCTGGAAGAATTCCGCGGCGCCTGGCGCGAAGCCGACACCATGCGCGCGGCGGCCAGCAATTGGGCTGGCGGGTTCGATGCGATCCTGACTTTGCCCGCGCCGGGCCAGGCGCCCCGCACGCTTGGCCTCGACCGGCGACGCGATCTTCAACGGGTTGTGGACCTTGCTTCACATGCCATGCCTGACATTGCCGGCGGGCGAGGGGCCGGACGGGCTCCCGGTCGGAATCCAGCTGGTCGGCAAGCGCCACGCCGACGCGCGGCTGCTCGATATCGGCCTCTGGGTCGAAAGCAAGCTGGGGGCGCGGTCGATGAGCGACAGCAACCGTCTCTCCGCCGCCGAGGCGGTCTCCCGACTATCGTCCGGTTCGATCACCGCCGAGCAATTGACCCGCGACTGCCTCGACCGCATCGAGGCGCGCTCTGCCGTGAAGGCCTGGGAGTATCTCGACCGCGACTACGCGCTGGCCCAAGCGCGCGCCGCCGACCGCGCCGGGCGGCCGGGGCTGCTGGCAGGGCTGCCGGTCGGCGTCAAGGATGTCATCGACACCGCCGACATGCCGACCCAGCACGGCTCGCCGATCTATGCCGGCAACCGCCCCTTCGCCGACGCCGCCTGCGTCGCGCTGACGCGCATGGCCGGCGGCACGATCCTCGGCAAGACGGTGACCACCGAGTTCGCCAACCGCTTCCCCGGCGCGACGGTGCATCCGCACAACGCCGCGCATACGCCGGGCGGCTCGTCGAGCGGCTCGGCCGCCGGGGTCGCCGATTTCCAGGTGCCGCTCGGCTTCGGCACCCAGACCGGCGGCTCGACGATCCGTCCCGCGGCGTTCTGCGGCGTCGTCGGCTACAAGCCAAGCTTTGGCGAGTTCAGCCGGGTCGGGATCAAGCTGCAGTGCCAGAACCTCGATACGCTCGGCCTCATCTGCCGCGGTCTCGACGATATCGCGCTGATGCGCGCGGTGCTGATCGAGATGCCGCACCGCAAGGTCGACCGCGCCGGCAATGCGCCGCGCATCGGCCTCTGCCGCACCCCCGGCTGGGAACATGCCGACGCGGCGACCCAGGCGCTGATCGAGCGCACCGCCTCGCGCCTTGCCGCCGCCGGCGCGCGGGTCGGCGAGGTCGAGTTCGCGGCGCCGTTCCGCAACATCGCCGGCCATCACCGCCGCATCTTCAACTACGAGGCGGCGCATAATTACGCCTACGAGCATCGGGAGCACCGCGCGCAAGTCAGTAAGGTGCTGCTCGACACCGTGCTCGATCCCGGGAGCGAGCCTGCCGCTCGCCGACTACATCGAGGCGCTCGAAACCGCCGAAGCGTTCCGCGCCCATCTCGACGACATCTTCGCCGGGGTCGACGTGCTGCTGACCCCGAGCGCGGCGGGCGAGGCGCCCGAGGGCTTGGGATCGACCGGCAACCCGGCGTTCAACTCGATCTGGACCCTCGGCTGGGTGCCCTGCGTGACCTTGCCGGCCGGTACCGGACCCAAGGGCTTGCCGCTCGGCGTCCAACTCGTCGGCCAGCGCTTCGCCGACGAAAAACTGCTCGACGCGGCTGCCTGGGTAGAACGACACCTCAACTGACGGAGGAAACCATGATCTACGAACTGCGCGTCTATCACTGCGTGCCGGGGCGCCTGCCCGATCTGATCAAGCGCTTCGACACGATCACCTTGAAGCTCTGGGACAAGCATGCCATCCATCAGGCCGGGTTCTGGACGACGCTGGTCGGCCCCGGCAACAACGACCTCACCTATTTCCTCAAATGGGAGTCGCTCGCCGAACGCGAAGCCAAGATGGCCAAGTTCGGCGCCGATCCGGAATGGCTGAGCGCCCGCGCCAAGACCGAGAAGAACGGGCCGATCGTCGCCTCGATCAGCAACCAGTTCCTCGTGCCGACGTCGTTCTCGTCGGTGAAGTGAGCCTTACCCCAACGGAGCCAACCCCATGATCTACGAACTGCGCGTCTACCACACGATGCCCGGCAAGCTGCCGGCGCTCTTGAAGCGCTTCGATACCATCACCCTCAAAATCTGGGAGCGGCATGGCATCAAGCAGGCCGGCTTCTGGACAACGCTGGTCGGCGAGTCGAATGCCGACCTCACCTACATGCTGAAATGGGAATCGCTCGCCGAGCGCGAGAAGAAATGGGATGCCTTCCAGGCCGATCCCGAATGGATCGCCAAACGCGCCGAGACGGAAAAAGACGGGCCGATCAACGCCCGGGTCGAGAATTCCTTCCTCGTGCCGACCAGTTTCTCGTCGGTGAAGTAGTCAACCGCTGCCGGCCGGGAGGGTGTCTCCCTCCCGGCCGGCAGGGGAGTATGTGTTGCACCTCGGGATGATCCGCTTCTATATCGCCGTCGCCGTCATCGCTCACGTTGGCGGCGCCGGCTGTTGCTGAGGACAGCTTTTTCGACGCGGGCCGGGCCCAGTCCGCGCTCGAGAGAATTTTCGACAAGGCCAACCACCCGACGAAGATCCTGGACCTCGAAATCCACCCGCTCGAGCTGACGATCGAACTGCAGGACCCGGCGTCGCCTCGGCACATCGACGCCTGGGTGGATCAGATCAACACGGCACGGCGGTCGTTCGTTGGCTCAGCCCGGAATTGCTGTCGGGGCCGCGCGCGGTCGATCCGAGCCTGCCCAACCCCAATCTCGACGCCAATCTGTTCGAGTTCAAACCCGCGGACGCCGCGGTGATCCCGACAATGATCGCCGCCGCGATCAAGCGCGCTCAGCTCGAGGACGCGGCCGAGGTTTCACGGATGGAGCTGCGCCGCCAGCTGCATCTGGTGCCGGAGCCGAGCAGCGGCCCGCCCGAATGGACGATCGAGGTCACCAGCGGCCGCGAGCGCGCCGAAATCTACGCCGATCTGGCGGGCCAGATCACTCACGTCAATCTCGACGGCACCCATCGGGCGCAGGCGCTCAATTATCAGGATGGCGGCAAGGAGCTCGACGATTTGGTCGCGACGATCGCCGACGTGTTCCCCAAGGAGCCGACGATCAAATCGGTGATCGTCTACGACCACTATCTGATCATCGAGGCCAAGAACCCCGACCACCCGGAGCGAGACGCTCGCTTCACCGCCGGCCTCAATGGCGTCTACCGCGACCTGCTGGCGGATATGTTCCCGAACATCAACATGCCCGGCCAGCCGCCCGGCCGGTTTACGATCACCGATGTCGACTGGTCGCTGCTTCCGAAGCTGGAACAAGCGGCGCGCGACCGCCTGCAGCTGCCGGGCGGAAAGGTGGGCCTCGTCAAGATCACCAAGCCTGCCGGCGTCAACGGGCCGGTGCTCCAGTGGGAGGTTAACATCGAGGCGGCCGGCGACCGGGCGACCGAGGGCTACGTCACCTTCGACGTCAAGGGCAACATCCTACGCACCGAATATCCGCCCGGCAAAGGTCCAAAGCTCGATTTTCTCGCCGCGGCGAGCTACGGCGCGGCCTTCGATGGGCTGAGCCAGGGTCTCGGTGCCCACGCGCCGGTCACCGAGCTGGAGTTCTGGCCCGATAAGGTCATGATCACGGCCAAGGACCCGCAAAAACCCAGCGATCTCGTCGTCTTCGAGTATCACGGCGAAAGCCTCAGCCGCAGCATTATGACGCCGATGATCTGGCCGACATTCGGTCCCGACTGGTTCTTCGATCTGTCGCAGGCGCAGCCGATCGGCGGGCGCTTGGCCCAGCTCGAGCAAGACACGCTCACCCGGCTCGGTCTCGCCGGCGGCAAGATCGAGCGCATCACCATCTCGAAGCAGAAAATTTTCATGCCGCGCAACGACCGCGTCGTGATCGAGATACGCGCCGAGGAGGGACGGCGCGGCGGCCGCGTTGTCTACGATCTCAACGGCAACGTTGTCGACATCGTCACGCCCTAGGGACGGATACCGGCGCTCAATATGCGCCGATGATGAACTTCTCGTCGATCGTGAACGTCTTGATCCGGCCGATAAAGAGCGCGCCGTCGTCGTGCAGGCGCTTGGCCTCGGGTGAGGCATTGGCGCGGGCCATCGCCTCGCGGTCGTCGAACCAAGTCTCGGCGATGCCATCGACCTCGACGTCGGTCTCGGGGATGTCCGGGCGCGTGCGCGTCTCCTGGATGTGGTTCTGCACATAGCGGCGCATCCCCGGCACCGCGTGCGCGAGCGGCGCGTGGATCTCGATCCAGTGTTTCACGAATTGCTCGTGGGTCAGTTCGGGCCGGCGGGTGAGCAGCGAAATGCTTTTGATCATGTAAATCCCCCTCTACCGCGCCCGGCAGCCGTCGAGGAACAGCGCGACTGCGTCCCGCGCCCACGCAGAAAGCTCGGCGGGGGTGAGCGGCGTGGCGAGGCCCAGCGCGCGCCGCTGCGGTCCGGTCACCACCATCAGGATGAACTCCTCCGCCGCGAAGCGCGGATCCACCGCACGCAGCTCGCCGCTCTTGATGCGCGGTTCGAGCTGCTTGGCGATGCGTTCGATGCCATTTGCCGCGCCGATTTGGTGCATCATGCGGGCGAGCCCGGGAAACTGCCGCGCCTCGGCGATGACGATGCGGTGCAGCGCCAGCGCTTCCGGCGTGAGGGCGATCTTCAGCAGATGCTCGGCCATGAGCCGTAAGCCATCGGAGAGGCTCGGCCATTCGACCGTCGCCTCGTCCAGCGGCGGCAGCCAGCGCTCGATCAGCCGGTGCACCACCGCCTCGAACAGGCGCTCCTTGCCGGGGAAGCGGTGATAAAAGGTGCGCTTCGAGATGCCGGCGCGCTTGGCGATTGCCTCGATGCTGGTCGCGCCAAAACCATGGCCGAGAAAAAGTGACTCGGCGACGTCGAGGATGCGCACGGCGAGTTGGGCCGATTGCTGCCGTGACGGCCGCCCGCCGCGTCCGCGCGCCCCCGTCCGGTCAATCTCGTCAATAGTCCCTGACACCAATCGCCTCATCGCGGTAACGGCAAGAATCTTAATTGATGTCTCAGCAAACGCAACTGGCGCGTTCTTTTATTTGATCGTTCAATAAGCGCATGGATCGCTAGCGAACGCGCCCTCAGAGATCGAGAAACGCCGTTTCGCCGTCGCCTTGCAGGACGATGTCGAAGCGATAGATGTCGTCTTCGCCTCGCCGAGCGATCAGACTTTGCCTCGCGGTTTCGTCCTCGATCGCGGTGAGCAGCGGGTCGGCGGCGTTTGCGGCCTCATCGGCGAAATAGATGCGGGTGAACAGCTGGCGTAGGAGTCCGCGGGCGAAAAAAGCGATATTGATATGCGGCGCCTGAAGCGCGTTGCCGCGGCCTGGAACCGGGCCGGGCTTGATCGTTGTGATACGGAATCGGCCCTGCGCGTCGGTCGCGACGCGGCCATAGCCGAGGAAATTTGGATCGAGCTTCTTGTCGGTCTGTCCGTCCTCGACATGGTTGTAGCGGCCGGCGGCATTGGCCTGCCACAGCTCGAGCATCGCGTCCGACACGGGCGCGCCGTCGCCATCGATCACCCGCCCTTCGATGACGATCCGCCGGCCCTCGGGGTTGTTGCGGGTCAGGTCGCTCCATTCCGGGCGGTCGAGACCAAGGGCGAAGAACGGCCCAACGGTTTGGCCCGGCGTCGGGATCAGCTTCGCGGCCATTTAGGCTGCCTCGAACGGGGTCGCTTCGCGGCCGCGCAGCACCATGTCGAACGAATAGCCGAGCGCCCATTCCGGTTCGCTCAGATTTGGGTCGTAGGCGGCAATGAGCCGCTCCCGAGCTTCGACATCGGCCGTGCTGTTGTAGATTGGGTCATATTGCAGCAGGGGATCTCCGGGGAAATACATCTGGGTAATGAGCCGGGTCACGAAGCCGCCGCCGTAGACCCCGAAATGCAGATGCGCGGGCCGCCACGCGTTGGGGCTGTTGCGCCACGGATAGGCGCCAGGCTTGATCGTGACGAAGCGGTAGCGCCCGTCGGCATCGGTGATTGCCTGGCCGGCGCCGGTGAAATTCGGGTCTAGCGGCGCGTCGTGCTGGTCGACCGGGTGGTGGTAGCGGCCAGCGGCATTGCACTGCCACAACTCGACCAGCGTGTTGGGGATCGGGCTGCCGTCCTCGTCGAGGATGCGGCCGGTGACGATGATCCGCTCGCCGAGCGGCTCGCCCTTGTGCTGCTTGGTGAGGTCGGTCGCCGCCGGCCCCGCCCAGCCGCTCGTGAAGCTCGGGCCGGTGATTTCCGACAGCGTGTGCTGGAAGGGAACGAGTGGCCGGGTCGGCGAACGTTTTACGGTGCTGCCATAGTCCGGGTAGAGGTAGGGCGGCTGGGTTCCCTCGCGGTGCCGGGCATAGGCGGGCGGCGTCTTGGCCATCATGCGTTCCCCTCCTCCTCGTGGAGGCGAGAGCCTGATCCGCTTGCCCGCCGCCGGTCAAGACCCGGTGCTCGGTCTCGCGCGGTCCGCGAACCGAGTGAATTTTTTTCCGCTCGGCTATTGTAAACGATACCGTATCGTTTACTTATCATCATGACCGCTTATGGTCAGTCAGAATGAGGATAGGAGGGTACGATGTCCCTCACGCAAAATCGGTGGTTCCGTCGGTTTGGGCTCGGTGCCGTCGCGGCGCTGAGCTTGGTTGCCGCTACGATGACGACTGTCCCGGCGCAGGCTCACGAATATGGGTATCGGGCGCCGGCGGTTGTCAATCCGGCCTTCATTTTCCAACGGGTCTTCACCGGGTTTGCCGGTGCGGGTCATTGGGACCGCCACGCCTATTGGGGCCACCGCGACTATTGGGGCCACCGCGACTATTGGGGCCACCAATGGCGCTAGCCGCCAGGAAGGCTACGCAAACCCCCGGCTTTCCGCCGGGGGTTTTGCTTTTGTGGCGGTCAAGACAAGACATGGTGATTTGTCGTCCTCGCCGAGCTAGGGTACTCCCCGCGCCCCCAATCACATCGAGGAGATGAGACGATGGCACTGCGCAAATTCATCATCGAGCGCGACATCCCCGGCGCCGGCTCGCTGGAGCGCGAGCAATTGCGTGCCGCCGCCGGTAAGTCCAACGGCGTGCTGCGCGAACTTGGCCCTGACATCCAGTGGGTCGAAAGCTATGTCGCCGCCGACAAGACCTTTTGCGTCTATCTCGCCAAGGACGAGGCGATCATCAAGAAGCACGCCGAAATCAGCGGCTTCCCGGCGACCAAGATCACCGAAGTGCGCAAGATGATCGACCCGACCACGGAGCATACGCCGTAATCCTCGAACGCAGCGAACCCTGGCCTTAGCGGCCGGGGGCTCTCAAACGTCATCACCAGTTGCACGGCGTATTCAGAGCGCAACTGCGGACCAGCAATACGTCGAGCGGCAAAAACCAGATCGGAAACGACATCGCGAGCGGTAGAAGCCGCGTGTCGTCAGACAAGGTCAACGCGACCGGCCGCGGCGCGTCGTCTGGGTCGCCGTCGCTCCCACCCTTGAAGCCGGCGATCGCCTTGAGCGTCATGGCGAGGTGGATGCCGGGTTCGCGCGGGTCGCGGGCCAATACCCGGCCCACCGTGTCGAAACGGCGGGTACCGTCATAAACCGGAACGGTAAAGGCCGCGTCACCGCGCCGGACCGCCGCCTCGATCGCGACAATCGCGCTCAGCGGGTCGATGACGTTGCGGCGGAACTGCTCCGCCAGCAGCTTTTGGTGGCTGTCATCATCGGCCCCGCGTTCGGCGACGATCTCGGCATCGCGCGTGACAAAAGTCATGCGCAGTTTGCCGTCCTTCTTCTTGCGCAGGTCGTAATTGGCGGAGAAGTGCGCTGGCACAGGCGATTTACCGGCGATGAGCCGGCCATCGACAATCGCTGTGGCGCGGAAATGCGTAACGAGTTGCGGAAGCCCCTCGCTGACGATCTCCATCTCGGCGTGATAGGCGTCTGGCCGTCACGTGCGCCACGACCCGGATGTGCGCCGCCGGCAAGCCGCCCCAGGTCGCCCGGTACAGCAGAACGGCGTCGTCGGCCCGCGCCGCGGCTGCGGCGGTAAAGCTCGCCACTAACGCCGCGAAGAACCTGAGCAGGTTCGCGCCTGCTGGCGATCCCGTCACCACCGTCTCGCTCGCTAGGTGCTCCCTCTCCCTGGGAAGAGGAGAGGGGCAATCGAACTACTGCAGACGGGCGATACCCAGCGCGGCGCCGAAGCGGTTGGCGCAGTCGAGCGGGTTGCCATACTTGCGGTGGACCGCCGTGTGGTGGGCGCAGGCAAGCAGTAGACGATCGCGATGGTTGCCCTGGTTCTTGAGGTAATCCTCGAGGAGAACCTGCCCAATCTCTTGATTGTGCGGGTCATTGCCCATCCGCGACGACAAGAGCGCCAGGCGCTGGATCAGCGGCGCGCGATCCTTCTGGTTATCGAGATAGGCTTGGGTCCAATCCACGCTCGCCTTGCCGTCGAGCGCGATCACCGCCTGGTCCATGCGGTCGAGGATTTCGCTGCCGCTGAGCTTCGACGCACCCGCCGGCGCCTTCGGCTTGTTGGGCTCGGCGTCGTTGATGCCCTTCTGATGCCAGGCGGCGCGGTTGAGATACGCGGTCGCAGTGTAGAGCAGCTTCAGCTGCTGCTTGTGTTGGAAGTTGTCGAAGTACCACGCCATCGTGTTGAGGTACTCGAAGCAATGCTGCGGCAGCGAGAAATTGTTGACCCCGCGGGTTTCGAGGATCACCTGCGCCGAGGCAACCTGCAGCGCGTCGAGGATGCGGCGCGGGCTCTTGCCCGCTTCGAGCAGTTTGGACAGCGCCTCGACATAAGCCGGCTCGGCGTCGCGGATCACCGCTTTCTCGAACGTCTTCTGCTCCTCGTCCGACAGGGGCTCCTTGTTGTTGGCGAGGATCGCCATCTCGGCATTGGTCACACCGGCATAGGGGATGGCCGAGATCGTCGCCTTTTCGAGGAAGATCTGCACCGCGTTGCAGGCCATCTCGTAGGTCGAGTACCAGCGCGGGCCGACCGCGATGTCGAGTGCGCCGGCATAGACGACGTTATGCGCGTCGTCCCAGCCGAGGAAGTTGCCGAGATCGACCGTGGCGCGGGCGCGGAACGCCTTGTGCCCGGTGGTGTAGGAGCGGTTGTAGAGCGCGCGGTCCTGCACATCCATCAGGCCGGCATGGACCAGCTGGGCCAAGACCGCCTTGCGCTCGCCGGGTTTTCCATCAGCCCGAGGAAGACGCGGTAGGCTTCGAGCACGTTGCCGCGCTGGACCAAGGTCATCCAATGGTCGAGCCGCTCCTGCAGCGGGCCATCGAGCTGTTCCGGCTCCTGGTCGGCCCAGGCGACTTCCGGCATCGGCGGCGGGCCCGGCGGCATCGACCAGCCCGGTGCGCGCGCGTAATGGCCAGGCGCCTTCAGGATTTTCTGGTTCCAGATGTCGAGCCCGGTCGGGATGTACCAGACAGTTTGCGCGTAGGGCAGCGCGGCGCAATCCTCGGGCACCAGCTTCGACAATTGCAGCGAGGCGCGCGCCGACAAGCAGGCAATGGTCGTTGTTGACGAAGTTGACGTAGCCGTCGTCGATCCGCTCGTGATAGGGCACATGGGTATAGGGGGCATGGATGCGCACACCCTCGGCGACGATCTCGGTCATCGGCCGGCCGGCGCGCACCAGATCGTAATAGACGTCGCTCGCGCCCTTCTGGTCGCGGGCGAGAATGCGCTCTTCGAGCTTCTCGTAAAGCGCCTGCGGCTTGCCCGAATTGCTGAGCGTCGATTGCGGCTGAGCGGCCATGCGGAGCATCCTTTGTTGCGTCATGCTACCCGTGACCGCAACAATGCGCCCAAATTTGCGGAGCGGCAACGCCGCCGGGCCAGTCTTCAGACCGCTCTGCGCCCGACGCATGGCCAGGCACGCCATCGTAAATCCTGCCCTCCCGAAACTGGGAGGGTGACCACTAGGAAGCGATCCTCGTTTAGGCCGCGCGGGATTCGCGGGGTGGGGTAATGGTGATGCCAAGGGCGCGGCGCAGACCGTCGCGGCTGCGCGCAAGCCGCGAGCGCATTGTACCGACCGGGATGCGCAGAACCGACGCAGTTTGCTCGTAAGTGAGGCCCTCGAGGCCGATCAGCAGAATGACAGCACGCTGCTCCTCGAGGAGATGGCCCATAGCCCGGTCGAGATCGGTAAGGGTGAATTCTGCCTCCAGGTCGCGGGGCAATGGCGGCACTTCACCGGCTCGGCGAAACGGGTTGTCGCGGAGATCATGCAAGATCGTCAGCAGCCAGATACGGATCGACCCATCGTGTGGGCAACGTTCTTTGTTCGCCAGCGATTCGTGCACCACGTCCTCCACTAACTGGCCTGCCTCATCGGGGTCGCGGGTCAGCGCGGTGGCGTACCGCATCAGTTTGGGAAGCTGCTCTTTAAGCAACAGATGAAAATCCGACAACTTGCCCTCCATTCGTTGCGCACTTCGCCGTGCTGTGGAGAACGTAGAGGGGCTTTGTAACGGGCGGATTTACCGCCTGTCCGTATTGGTGAAGAATTGTAAACCAGGTTGGGCTGTCAGGAATTTTGGCACAAGACCGCCTATTCCGCGGCATCCTTGGTTTCGCCGAAGACGTTATAGCTCTGCTGCTGATAGCGGATCATGTAGTCGGTGTAATAGACCGTCTCATACCTGGGCGGGTTTTCGGGGCCGACGCAGGTGGGCACCGCGGCGATTGGCCAATCGATGTTGCTGTCGCAGAAAAACGCCAGCGCGTAGCGCTCGCCGCCCGAGCGGTTGACCGCGCGGTGCGCGGTGGCGAGGAAGCGGTCGTTGGTCCAGCGCTGCAGTAGCTGGCCGCCATTGACGACAAACGCGTCCGGGATGGCGGGGGCGGCGATCCATTCGCCGCTCTGCCGACGGATCGACAGGCCGGGCACCTCGTTTGGGGCGAGCAGCGTGAGGAAACTGGTGTCGGTGTGTGGGGCAATGCCGAACTCGTCGTCGGGCGCGTCGGGCTCGGGCGGATAGTGGGTCATCCGCAGCTTGTATTGCGGCTCGGCGAACGGCGCGTCGAAATACTGCGCCGGCAGGCCGAGGGCGCGGGCGTAGAGCGGCACCAGTTTTTGCACCAGCCGCTCCATCGCATCGCAATAGGCGGTGACGGTCTCGCGAAAGCCGGGCAGGCCGGCGGGCCATTGGTTGGCGCTGCGGAAACGCCGGCCGGAGATGACGTCCGGGTGGTCGGGCGGCAGGTCGCGGGCGACGAAGAGGGCCTCGTTGAGATTGGCCTTGGTGACGGTGGCGACGGTCGAGGTGCGCAGCGTGTCGCCCTTAAGCGGCAGATAGCCGACATTGTGCTTGTCGATCTTGATCATCAGCTTTTTGTCGAGCGGCTGCGCATGGAAGCGCGCGGCCTGGTGAAAGGTGTCGCGGGTGAGCTCCGGCGGCACGCCGTGGCCGGTGATGAAGTAGAAGCCGATCTCGGTCAGTGCGACGCGGAGCTGCTCCGCGGCGCGGTCGAGCGCGCCGGAGTTCGCCGGCGAAATACGGCGCGAGATCGATGACCGGGATGATGGCGGCGTCGGCCATCGCTAGGGAGCGGGCGCCGAGGCGAACAGCTTGAGGTCGGCGACGAGGCCCTCGTCGCGCTCGATGCCGTAATCGTGGCTCCCGGTCAGGTTCTTTTCCTTGACCAGGAGCGTCTTCGGGTCGGCGGTGGCGAAGATGCGCAGATTGCGGTCGACGCCCGCGAGGTCGGCGAGCTTGTCGGTGAGCGGGGCCGGCTTCATGCGCTCGCTAGCGTCGACCAGCTCGATGAGCCCCTGCTTCGGTGATCCCGGCTTTTTGCAGCTTCGCCTGATGCGCGGCGAGGGCGGCGGCTTTCTGCTGCGCCGCCACGGCAGTGGCTTTTTGCTGCTCGGCCGTCTTGCGGCGATAGTCGTCGTATTGCAGCCTGGGTGCGCTGGAGCAGCGTCGCGACCGGCACGTCGCGGGTGTCGACCCAGAGCTTGGCGCGGGTCCAGGTCTTGACCATCCAGGCGCGCCGCGCCGCGTCGGTAACTTCGCGCATCCGGTCGGCGCGCACCTGCTCGGCCCAGTGGATGTGCTCGCGGTCGCCGGTCAGCTCGGGCAATTGCAGCGCCGGCCCGGCGCTGACCGGCGGACGCACGATCGCTTTGGTGTCGACCGCGTAACGCTGCTTCATCAGCGCGAATTGGCGGCGGTATTCGTCCTCCCACTCGTCGCTTTCCTCGCTCGGCATCACGTCGAATTTTTCCTGCAGCGCGCGCGTCGTCGCCTCGATGGCGGCTTCCTTGAGCTGGGTGAGGTCCATGCATCCTCCGGCCTCCTCTCGGTGGCTGCAGCATCGCAAGCTTACGTCAGCGCCTCGATCGCGGCGAGGTCGGGGATTTCGATGAGCCGCTTGCCGAGCTGAGCTTGCCGGCGCTCTGCCAGACTTGAAGCTGCTTGTTGACGCTTTCGCGGGTCGCGCCGACCATGCCGGCCAATTCCTGCTGCGAGAGGCGCAGCGGTACCGCGCCGCGTTGCCGGGCCGCGCCGCGCCGCTGGCGAGCCGCACCAGCGCCTTCGCCATGCGGTCTTCGAGCCGGCCGAACATCGCCTCGGCGACCTGCCGGTCGGTCAGCCGCAAGCGCTGGCAAAGGAGCTTCAGGAAGAGAATGCAGAGATCGGCGCGGCGCTCGAGGAACGGCACGAAATCGCGGTGGTCGAGCACCAGCAGATAGGAATCGGAAATCGCGGTGGCGTCGGCGGTGCGGTCCTGCCCGTCGAGGACAGCGATCTCGCCGAACACTTCGCCGGGATTGAGGATCGCCAGGACGATGTCGTGGCCGGCGGGCGAGGGCGTACTGATCCGAACGCTGCCGGCAAGGATCGCCATCATGCTGCGGCCGGGCGAGCCCTTGGCGAAGATTTCGCGCCCGGCCGGAGAAATGTTCGACGCGCGCATGCGACAGCAGCGCGTCGAGGTCGTCCGGCGGCAATTTGCCGAAGAGCGCATGACCCTCGAAAAGCCGGCGCTTCTCGATCGCTGTCGGGGCCTGCATCCAACGTCCTGTAGCGATTGGGCAGGCCCTGTTTTAGCGCCTTCCGGTTGGCGACGGAAGCTGCGGCGCTAGCGGACGCCATCGTCGGATTGGTGATTGGTCAACGCATCGATGATGCGGCTCGGCAGGCTGAGGATCGTGGCATCCGAGATGAAAATGCTGGCGTTCGCTTGGCCGCGGCATGCAATCGGCCATCGCGCTTTCCCTGAAATGCCGCTCGTCGGCGATCTCGATCCAGCCGGTCATCGTGTTGTGCGTCATGGCAGATGTCCTCGAACCAATTCCCCCGCGACAGCAGATGGGCCGGATCGCGCTCGGCCAACGTGATCCACCTCACACGCGGTGAATTTTCGATGAACTTTGTGATGGATCCCGCCGGCGGAGCATGCCCGGCCGCGGCGAAACGCGTTTCACTGCCGCTGGCCCCATGTTGTCACCACGTCGAGGAGCCGGGAGGAGCGGATTGTGTCCAACTCGGCGTGCGACAGGGCGGTGCCAGCGTCAGAGGCATCGCTGCTGATGATCCCCGTCATCAGCACATTGGCGCGCGACACATCGGGGAGCCCGAAAGCGTGGCCGATCTCGTGCTCCAGAACGCCCCGGCGGCCGCGGGTATTGCGCACCATATCCAGGTTTGCCGTCTGGTTGACAAAGATGATCGGGTCGATTTCGTCGCCGACGCGCAGCGTGATTCCGCCCTCCCCGGTCGGCGGGTCGAAATCCGGCACGTAGAAGATGTGGAGCCCGCCGATGTCGGTCCAATCCCGGATCGCCGCCCACACCTCCTGTGTGAAGCGCCCGTTCGGATCGCTCACAGGTTGCGGGATTTCACGCGAATTGGCGGCACCGATCGGCAGATTGTGGGTGAATTGGGTCGGGCCGCCGGTGAGCGCTAGCTTACCGTCGCTGCCGAGGATCGCCCGCGTTTGGTCTCTGGTGAGGATGAATTTCGAGATCCGGAAATCCATCGAAAGCGCGGCGAAGACCCGCGTCGCTCTTTGGAAGTCCTGCGCCACGGTATCCTGGACACCGTCGACAATCGTGACCCAAGAATCTCGACATAGACCATGGCTGTCTCTCCTAGCGCCAGCGCCGCCCATCTGTTGCGGGAGCGAGCGATGGGACAAGAAATTCGCATTGGCCGGTTGCATATCAAGCCCTCGTCGACCATTCCTTTCAGTCGATGGAGATCAACGCCGATTTCTCACAGCGCGCCGTCGTCCACGCGGCGCGGATCGCCTGGGTGCCGTCGCCGGTCGCCGGCGTCGACCGCCGCATGCTCGACCGGATCGGCGACGAGGTGGCGCGCGCGACCTCGATCGTCCGCTACGCGCCGGAAAGCCGGTTTTCGCCGCACACCCATGGCGGCGGCGAGGAGTTCCTCGTCCTCGACGGGGTGTTCGAGGACGAGTACGGCGATTACCCGGCGGGCTCGTATATCCGCAATCCGCCGACCACGCGCCACACGGCCGGGCTCGAAGCCAGGCTGCGTGCTGTTCGTCAAGTTGTGGCAATTCGATCTCGCCGACCGCACCCCAGTGAGGATCGACGGCGGGAGCCTGGCGTATGAGCCCGCACCCGGCCGCCCCGGGGTCGAGACGGCGCCGCTGTTTCGCGACGACGATGAGGACGTGCGGCTGGAGCGCTGGGCGGCGGGTGCCGAAATCGTGCTGCCGCTTCCGGGTGGCGGCGAATTCCTGGTGCTCGAAGGGCGGTTTCGACGACGGGCGGCGAGCATTTCGAGCCGCAATCCTGGCTGCGGCTGCCCTGCGGCGGCGAGTTGCGCGCGCGGTCCGGCCCGCGCGGCTGCACCTTATGGGTGAAGACCGGGCACCTCCGCCGTATCAAGGGGCTGCGCCCGTCATAAGGGCGCGGCCGGTCAGCAAGGCGTGGTGCAGACGCTGCCCTCGGGCAGGATCATGCTCTAAGATGCGGGACGATCCAGCCTTGTTGGCCAGGGGAGGGAGATGAGGGCGGGAAGAAACTTGAGCGGCGTTGTCCGCCTGGCGGCAATGCTCGGTTCAATCGGCATCGCTTCCATCTTGGGGACGGCGGGCGCGGCGGCGCAAACCGCGCAATACGACGGCGTCTACAAGGGAACCCAGACGCTGACCGACGATCCCAACGACCACAATTATTCGAAATGCCTCAAGGGCCCGTTCAAGCGCCAATTGGTGGTGAAGGACGGGGCCGCCACCTACACCTATAACCCGACCTATCAGGGGCAGGTCATCGGCATCGTCGCCGCAAATGGCGAAGTTACCGGTAGCGAGCCGACATCCGCCGGCGGGGTCGCGCTCGTCGGCAAGATCGAGGGCGACCGGTTCACCGGCAAGGTGTGGAGCATCATCTGCGCCTACTCGCTCGACCTGAAGCGCGTGCCGTAAAGGCGTCTATCTCGATGGAGCCCTATTCATGAAGACCCCAACGAAATCCAGCCGGGTCGTTCGCGCCAACAAGCGCAAGGCCAAATTACAGGCGAAGCGCCGCCGGCAGCGCGCCCGAGCCGGGCATTGACGCGGCGCCGTTGCTAGCGCCACAATTCCTTGCTGGCGATGCGCGCGCCCTCGGCGAGCGCAGCGAGCTTGACCCAGACGACGGACGGGTGGACCTCGCTGGTCGCGGCGAAGCTGGCGAAACCGCAATCGGCGCCGGCGATGACATTCTCGCGGCCGACGGCCTTGGCGAAACGGCCGATGCGCTCGGCGACAAGCTCAGGGTGTTCGACAATATTCGAAGAGTGGGTGATCACGCCCGGGATCAGAGATCTTGCCGGCGGGCAGCTTGACATGCTCCCACACCTTCCATTCGTGCTCGTGGCGCGGGTTGGCGGCCTCGAACGAATAGGCGCCGGCGTTTATCGACAGCATCGTGTCGACGATGTTCTTGAGTTCCAGGTCGTGGACGCGCGGGCCGATATTGATGCTGTAGCAGGTGTGGTAGCGGATGCGGTCCTGCGGTAGCCCGCTGAGCGCATGGTTGAGCGCGGCGACCCGCGTCGCCGCCCATCTGCGCCAGCCGTCGAGGCTCACTTCGGGGTGCATCACGTAATAGGAGCTGAGCAGCGGGTCGTCGATCTGGAGGACGAGGCCCGCGTCGATCACCGCCTTGTATTCCTCCTTGAGCGCGTCTGCGACCGCGTAGAGGTATTCCTCCTCGTCTTTGTAAAACAGGTTGCGGTTCCAGTTGACGAGGTTGGCGGGCGACACCGCCGGCATGAAGGCCTCCACGACATTGAGCCCCGCCATCGCCGCCTTAAGGTTGGCGATGTCGGCGGCGAGCGCCGCGTGGCCCTTGTACGCGACGGGGCCGGTGCACATCCACCGGGTGCGGCCGGCGCTACCGGCGGCGCCGGGCTGCGAGGCGGCCCAAGCGTAGAATTCGGGAAACGCCTTGTACTCGCGCGACTCGCTCCAATAGGAGGCGATCTCGCCGGGGCTTGGCTCGATGCCGGTGAGGCGCTCGTTGACATAGGGGATGAAGCCGACCCGGCCCATCTCGCCATCGGCGACGATGTCGATGCCGGCATCGGCCTGGCGCTTTACGATCTCGGCGACGGCGGACTTGACCCGGGCGGCGAAGGCGGCGGCATCGATCGTGCCGCCCTCCTGCTTCGTCTTGATCATGTCGTAGAGGTCGGCGGGGCGCGGCAGGCTGCCGACATGGGTCGTCAGGATGCGGTCGGTGCTGCGTTGCATGGCGTTCCCCTGGGCCGTTATCGTCGCCGCGACAGTGGAGGCCGATCATGCGCCTGTTGATCGCGATGATGAAGCACGAGACCAACACCTTTTCGCCAGTGCCGACGCCGCTGGCGCGGTTCGGGCCCAGTAATGCGGATAAGGGCCCGGGACCGCTATACGGCGAGACGGCGATCCAGGCATATCGGGGGACGGGATCGGGGTTGGGCGCCTATCTCGACATCGCGGCGCGCGAGAAGGCCGAGATCGTGCTGCCGATCGCCGCCGGAGCGCCGCCGTCGCGCCCGGTCGATGACGCGGCGTTCGAGCACATCGCCGGCCATATCTGCGAGGCGGTCGCGAAAGGCAGGTTCGACGGCATCCTCCTCGACCTGCACGGCGCGATGGTCACCGAGAGCCACGAGGACGGCGAGGGTGAGCTTTTGCGCCGCATCCGCGCGCTCGACGGGAAGACGCCGATCGCGGTCGCCTACGACATGCACGCCAATCTCTATCCGGCGATGATCGAGAACGCGACGGTGGTCGCGGGCTACCGCACCTATCCGCATATCGACACATACGAGACCGCGCAGCGCGCGGGCGACGTTCTGATGCGAACGATCAGGGGCGAGGCGAAGCCGGTGATGGCCTGGGGCAACGTACCGATGCTGCCGCACGTGATGCGGCAAGGGTCGGACGACCACCCGAACAAGGAGCTGCAGGCGCGTTGCGCCGCGATGACCGGCGAGGACGGCGCGTTGATCGCCAGCCTCTTCACCGGGTTTCCGCATGCCGACATCGCCAATGCCGGGTTGTCGGCGGTGGTCGTCACCGACGGCGACCGCGACCTCGCCGAGCGGCTGCGCGACGAGCTGCTCGACCGCGCCTGGGTCGAGCGCGAGGCCTTCGTCTACAAGATCGAGCCGCTCGCCGAGGCGCTCGGGCGGGCCAAGGCGATGCCGGCGCCCGAGGCGGGCGAAGGGCCAATCGTACTGCTCGACCATTACGACAATTGCGCCTCGGGCGGGACGATGGACACGACCGTGGTGCTCGGTGAAATCCTCAAGGCTGGGCTAGACAACGTCGCCGCATTCGCGATCTTCGACCCGGAGGCGGTGCAGCCAGGCGATCGCCGCCGGGATTGGCGCACCGGTCGACACTCTCAGTCGGCGGCAAGATGGCGATGCCGCAAATCCCCGGCGAGAGCCCGCCGCTGATGCTGAGCGGCACGGTCAAGACCATCTCGAACGGACGATTCCGCAACAAGGGGCCGATGGGCCGCGGCGTTCTCACCGATATGGGGCCGTCGGTGGTGATCGACACCGGCAAGGTCGAGGTGGCGCTGATCTCGCGCCATGTCGAGCCCAGCGACCTCAACTGCTTTTACAGCCTCGGCATCGACCCGCTGCAGAAGCGGTATGTGATGCTGAAGAGCCGCGTCCATTGGCGCGCCGGCCTCGGGTCGCTCGCCAAGGCGGTGGTCGACTGCGCCGGGATCGGCGTGTGCACCTCGGATTACAGTCAGCTCACCTTCAGGAAGGTGCGCCGCCCGATCTACCCGCTCGACCTGCCGAACCGGTAAGCCCCAGGGGATCACTGTCCGACGTTGCCGGAAATTCCCAGCGTGCAGGAGGACGTGGCCTTCAAAGATTTGACCGAGAAGAAATTGAAGCCGTCGACCACCGACAATTCGCTGTAGGAGCCGGCGCATTGAACTTGCAACAGCGACAATTTCGACGGCTTGTGCGGCTCGCCCTTGATGAGGTCGACGCTCAACTGAAGAGCCGAGCTTCCGGCCAACCGTATTTCGGGGTGGGATCGGACCCGGAAAGCGTGAGCCCCAGTTTGCTGCTCAACGACAAATGGACGCCGATCTCCGCGAGCCTGCCGAAGAAGTCGTAATGCCCGAGCAGGAAGTGCTGCGCCGCGAAAGATACCGCCCAAGACACCGTCGCCGAGGGGTTCGCGCCCTGGGAGATATCGTGAATTGGTCAGCGGGCATTGAGGCCCCTAGGTCGAGCCCCATCGTTATCGATGCCCAATCTCGAGCCACTTCCGCTTCGGGTTGTAGAACGATTCCGATCCAGTCGAGAGCGAATGCGTCGTACGCCTTCGTGTTAGTCAAGTTGGCGAACGTATGATTAAGGTTCGCCCTTCCACTGAAGGTAACCGGTGAGCGGGTTGCTTTTGCCGGGCTGCGTCGCATCGGGCAGGGTCGATTTGGGGACGGGCACTATGCCGACGTCGGTGATTTTGGTGCATCTCCACCGTGGCTGGTGGTGCCTGGGTCGGAGCGATCTTTACCGGGCCCGACTGAGGGCGTGACGACAACGCCCGATGTCGGAGCGGCGGGCTTGTTCCGCTGGTCGGGCGGACGCATGTGGAAACCCCATGCCGGGACGCCGGGACGGGACTGAGGCTGACCTTGCCGCAGCACGCAGCCGATGCGGAACGCTCCGCACGGGTATAACGCGGCGAGCGTGTTCGGCCCGGCGATCCCGTCGGCGCCGCCCGTGACGTGCTTGTACGTCTGAAAGGCCTCGACCGCTGCCCTCGTCTGCGCCCCGAATTGCTCGTCGGTCGCCAGCGGCTGCGGCCCCCCGGCCGGCATCACCTTGTCCCATTCGAGCTGCTTGCGGAGTTGCTCGCGGTACTCGGGCACATCGGCGAAATAGAGGTTTAGCGCCTCCTGGATCGCTTTTACATCCTTGCCTTTGCTGCCAAATTGGTAGAGCGGGCATGTCAGCCTCCTGGGTTGCGGTCGTTGCCGCCGTCCAAGGACGGTGGCGGGTTAAGATGCTCCGCCAACCTGGTTTAAGGCGCGCCCGGGAGGATGTGCTCCGGGCTGCACAGTCGTGCCTGCGCCGTGGTAAGTAGGGATCGCGAGGAAGTCGCGCAATCCGCCCAACCAGGCGGACATCGAGAGAAATATTCCAGCGCTGGCGTCGGCAGGCGGCTATTGCCAGCCGCCGCCGTCGTAGGTGTGGCTGTGCGAGGTCGCGCAAGGGCTGGTCGGATCTGGGATCGGGATCGGGGCACTTTCCTGTCGTGCCGCGGCGCACCCGGCGAGCATCAAGACAAGGACGAGGAGCGAAAGGAACCGCATGGTTCGCCTCACTTCAGCGAAGAGCGCTCGCCCGATCACGATACCGGCCGCCGCCTGTCGCGTCCTTCACAAATTTCGCGAACCGCCGATCACCGGGAATATGGCGCTCCGGGTCGATCGGCTAAGATCGGCTAGGTTCGGCGTGGCGAACCGGATGACGCCTCTGCCGCCGTCCGCCTCGCCGTCGAAGATCGTGAAATAGCCGTTCATCAGCGGCAGGCCGAGGATGGACAGTCCTGGGTCGCCTTGCGTGAACGCCGCCATCGCGACGCCCGCCTTCCCCACATCGACTTGCCAGTAGTCGCGCGGCGCGACGCGGAGCGAGACATCGGCGCTCTCGCCCTGCAGGACAAAGGTGATGTCGGGCCATTCCGCCAATTGCAGGCTCGACGTCGCGACGACGTGCTGGGCGAAGACCGATGTGTTCAACAGCTGCTGCTGACTGGCGCTGAACTTGGAAAAGATCGCCTTCAACAGAGATTGGGGAAGGTTGAGGCTATTGGTGCCGCTGTCGACGATCGAGTTGGACGGCATGCCCTGAGGGCCCCGCGCCTTGACATGGATCGGCGCGGTGTCGCCGACAATGACCGCCTTGAGGTTGGTGTTGTACCAGTCGTCGGCGAGCACCTTCACCACCTGGAACGAGCCGGTGTAGAGGTCGGTCGCCTCCACGCCGCCACCGACGACCATCCAGCCCTGGTTCAGCGGATCGTTGGCGCCGCCGGCGTGGATGAACGAGCGCTTCGTGTAAAACGAAACGATGTCGCTGGTGACCCCCGCGCCGGCGAGTTGCGTCAGGTAGGGCGGGATCTGCGTTCGGGTACCCTGGGCGACTTGCGTTGCCGGGTATTTATGCGCCCAAGTGTCCTGCGGCATCTGGAAGGCGTCGTCGAGCGCCGCATAGGCAAGGCCGAGAATGCCGTCGGCTTGGCGGAACATGTTCGACGAGGCGTCATAGGCGACCGCGACATTGGCGTTCGGCAGGGTCACCCGCGAACCGCCGGCGCCGACCGCGACGCTGGTATTGATCACCGCGCCGGTCCAGCTGCTGCCGTCGCCATAGCTGTCGGTCTGGGCCAGCCTGGTGTGCTCGTCGCCGGCCGCCGGCTGGTATTTGTGACCGTCGAGCGCCAGCGCGCTGCTGCCGGTGTCGAGGATCACGTTCATCGGCTTCTGCTCGGGCCCGACCAGAATCTGGCCCGTATAGTCGCCGTCCATGTAGATGTTGGTGATCGGAATGCGCGCGATGTTCGCCATGACCAGCTCCTTTCTCGGCAGGAAAACTCAACGCTGACCGAGAGGAGTTCTAGCCTCACGCCTCCGGGGAGACTTTACCGCGCCCCTGTTTTTCCCTTAAGGCCGGCTTGTCATTTCCTTAATGGGGGCGGCGCTCTAACTCGCGGGCCGCGCCTACCGGGTTCGGTGATTCCCTCCGGCGCGCGGGCGCGGTAGGGTAGGGCAGCAGAGGAGGCATCGATGGACGGCACGACGCAGCTGTTGGAAACCGATCGCCAGTTCCTGGTCCACCCGCTGCACCATCCGGAGGACCACAAGGCGCCGTTCTTTGTCGACCACGGCAAGGGCGCCATGCTCTACGACGTAAACGGCAAGGGGCTGATCGACGGATTGGCGGGATTGTGGAACGTCAATATCGGCCATGGGCGCGGCGAACTCGCCGACGCCGCGGCGGCGCAGATGCGCAAGATCGCGTACGCCTCCGCTTATGTCGGCCAGACCAACGAATGGGCGATCAAGCTCGCCGAGATGATCGTCGGCCATGCCTATCCGAGCAGCTCGGGCGTCTATTTCACCACCGCCGGGGCGGAATCGAATGAAAGCGCGTTCAAGTTCGCGCGCTTCTACTGGAAAACCCAGGACAAGCCCGACAAGACCAAGATCATCTCGCGGTGGCACGCCTATCACGGGGTGACGATGGCGGCGATGAGCGCCACCGGGATGGCTGCGTATCAAAAGATGTTCGGGCCGCTGGTACCGGGCTTCGTCCAGGTCATGCCGCCCTACGCGTACCGCTACCAGGGCAACGAGGATCCCGGTATCGCCGCTGCCGAGGCGGTCGAGAAGGCGATCCTGGCGGAGGGGCCGGACACGGTCGCGGCGGTGATCGCCGAGCCGGTGATGGGGGCCGGCGGGGTGATCGTGCCGCCGCCCACCTATTTCCCCAAGCTGCGCGAGATTTGCGACAAGTACCAAGTGCTGTTGATCGCCGACGAGGTGATCACCGGGTTCGGCCGCACCGGGCGCTGGTTCGCGCTCGGGCATTGGGGGGTCGAGCCCGACCTCGTCTCGTTCGCCAAGGGCGTGACCAGCGGCTACCTGCCGCTGGGCGGGGTCATCGCCTCGAAGAAGATCCACGACGCGATCCTCAATTCTCCGATGGAGCGCCGCTTCATGCACGCCGCGACCTATAGCGGGCATCCGGTGTGCTGCGCGGTCGGCGTCGCCAACGTCAAGATCATCGAAGCAGGACGGGCTGGTCGAGCGCGCCGCGGTCAAGGGCAAGCAATTGCTGGAAGCGCTGGAAGAGTTGCGCAACCTGCCCAATGTCGGCGATGTGCGCGGGCTCGGTATGATGTGCGGTGTCGAGCTGGTGACCGACAAATCGTCGAAGGCGCCGGCGATCGGCCTGGGCCCGCGCGTGGCGCGCGAGGCGAACGCGCGCGGTTTGCTGATCCGCGCCCGGCCCGGCAGCCCCGATCCGATGATCGGCGACACTTTGTGCTTCTCGCCGCCGCTGATGACGCCGGACGAGACGTTGAAGCGCATCCCGCGAGATCGTTCGCGAGTCGCTGATCGCCGCGACGGCTTGATGCCAGTCCGCACCATCAGGATTGCCCTCGACGGCGCCACCGGGCGGCTCGGCACGACGCAGCATCTGAAGGCGCTTCTGGCGATCCGCGGCGAGGGTGGGTTGCCGCTCAAGAACGGTGATCGGCTGATGCCGGAACCCGTGTTGCTCGGCCGCAACCGTGAAAAGCTCGGTGCGCTAGCGCAAGCGAGTGGCGGCCTCAAGTGGAGCCTCGACCGCGACGCCTGCCTCGCCGATCCTGGCATCGCCATCTATTTCGACGCCACGGCCACCGGCGGCCGTCCCGAGCGTCTCTCGGCCGCGATCGCCGCCGGGAAGCACATCTACACCGAAAAGCCGGTCGCCCCGACGCTAGACGAGGCGTTGTCGCTGGCCCGCGCCGCTGCGCAGGCCGGCGTGAAGAACGGGATCGTGCAGGACAAATTATTCCTGCCGGGGCTCAAGAAGCTGCGTAAGCTGTATGAAAACAACTACTTCGGACGCATCGTGTCGATCCGGCTCGATTTCGGCTGGTGGGTGTTCGACGGAGATCTTTATCCCTCACAACGGCCGAGCTGGAATTATCAGCGCTCGGCGGGCGGCGGGTTGATCCTCGATATGTTCGCGCATTGGCGCTACGTGTTCGACCGGTTGCTGGGGCCCATCAAATCGGTCTCGTGCCGCGAAACAACCGCGCAGCCGCGCCGTATCGACGAAGCGGGTAAGGCGTACGAGGTCGATGTCGAGGATCACGCGTTCGCGATCTTTGAGCTCGAGGGCGGCGTGCTGGCGCAGGTCGGTTCGTCCTGGGCGAGTCGGGTCAAGCGCGACGACCTGTTGCAGATCCAGGTTGACGGCACGGCGGGGTCGGCGGTGTGCGGACTGCACAGCTGCTTCATTCAGCCGTTGGTGGCGACGCCGCGTCCGTTTATGGATTCCGAGAACCCTCAACCCATGGTCTTTGACAATCAGTGGCAGGAGATGCCGACGCTGCTCCCGTATCTGAATCCCTACCGCGAGGGGTGGGAGTTGTTTTTGCGCCACGTCACCGAGGACGGGCCATTTCCATCTCCGCTCATCGAGGGCGCAAAGGGCGTCCAGCTGGCCGAGGCGTGTCATCGCAGCCACCGCGAGCGCCGCTGGGTCGATCTGGAAATGCTCGATCGCTAGGTTTTAGGCGTATTCGAACTTTTGCCGTGGAACTTTCCAGCGCTGCCGGCGGTTGCAGGTTCTGCCAGGGTCGAAGCGCGAATATGTCAGAGCAGGCTCCCGCAATACTCGTCGTCGACGATGACGACGACGTCCGCGACACGATCCGCGAGGTATTACTCGGCGGCGGGTTCCAGGTATGGACCGCCGCCACGGGCTCCGAAGCGCTCGTTATCATCGACCAGCATCGGCTCGATATGCTGATCGCGGATATCCAGCTTCCGGGCGGGATCAATGGACTTGAAATGACACAGTGCGCGCGCGTCCGCCACCCCACGTTGAGGTGCCTGTTCATTTCCGGCGGCCGTGCACCGGTTGTTTGTGATCCCAAGCTCGATGACTTCATGGCCAAGCCGTTTCGGCCGTACGAGCTGATTGGTTGCGTGTGGAAGGTGCTGCGCGGCAATCTCCCCAATCCCCGCCTCGACATCGTTCGCTAGGATTTCCGCGGTCAGCAGCCGCGTGACGTGGCCCATCTTGCGGCCCGGCAGGACGATGTGCTTGCCGTACAGGTGCAGCCGTGCGGTCGGGTCGGCGATGGCGTCGCGCCAAGTTTCGACTTCATCGCCGATCAGGTTCTTCATCACCGCGTCGGCGTGGCGCTCGGTAGAGCCCAGCGGCAGGCCGCAGATCGCCCGCACCAGCTGCTCGAACTGGCTGGTGGCGCAGGCATCGATCGTCCAGTGCCCGGAATTGTGCGGCCGCGGCGCCAACTCGTTGACCAGCAAGCGGCCATCGCGAGTGACGAACATCTCCACCGCGAGCACGCCGACGAGATCGAGACGCGCGGCGATGTCGTGGGCGATCTGCTCGGCTTCTCGCGCCGTTTCCGCTGGTAGCGTCGCGGGCGCGATCGTGGTGTCGAGTATGTGGTTGACGTGGCGGTTTTCGACCGGCGGATAGGCGGCCATCGCGCCGTCCGCGGCGCGGGCGACGACGACCGACACCTCGCAGCGAAAATCGACAAAGCCTTCGAGGATCCCGCGCGCGCCGCCCATCTGCCGCCAAGCCTCGTCCGCGCGCGTGCCCGGGTCGACGGCGACCTGGCCCTTGCCGTCATAGCCCATCCGGGAACTCTTGAGCACGGCACGGCCTTTCAGGCCGGCGAGCGTCTCAGCCAGCGCCGCCGCATCGCCGATCTCCTGGTACTCGGTCGTGGCCACGCCGATGCGATTGAGGAAATCCTTTTCCTGGAGGCGGTCCTGGCTGATTTCCAAGACTTCCGGGCGCGGCATCACCGGCTTCAGCGCCGCGACCCGGCGCACCGCCTCGGCCGGGATGTTCTCGAACTCGAACGTTGCCACATCGACCGCGGCGGCGAAGCGTGCCAGCGCGGCGTCATCCTCGTAAGCCGCGACAGTCGCGCCAGCCGAAACCTGCGCAGCCGGGCTGTCCTGCTCGGTGGCGAAGATATGGACGCGGTAGCCGAGACGGGCCGCGGCCAGCGCGGTCATCCGGCCGAGCTGGCCGCCGCCGAGAATCCCGATCGTGGCGCCCGGCGCCAACATCAGCCGGCCAGCATCAGGCAGGGCGTTCGGCGACGGCGTCGGTCTGGGTCTGGCGCCAGCGGTCGAGCGCCTCGGCTGCGGCCGGGATCGCTCAGCGCGAGGATCGCGGCGGCGCAGAGCGCAGCATTGACCGCGCCGGCCTGGCCGATGGCGAAGGTCGCGACCGGAACGCCGGCGGGCATCTGCACGATCGAATAAAGGCTGTCCATCCCTTTCAGCACCCGGCTTTCGATCGGCACGCCGAGGACAGGCAGCGGGGTCAGCGCCGCCGCCATGCCGGGCAGATGAGCGGCGCCGCCGGCTCCGGCGATGATGACCTTGAGGCCGCGCGACTTGGCGCCGGTCGCGTAGTCGTAGAGCCGCTTCGGCGTACGATGGGCCGAAACGATGCGCGTCTCATGCGCGATGCCGAGCTTGTCCAGCGTCTGGGCGGCATGCTGCATCGTTTCCCAGTCGGATTGGCTTCCCATGATGATGCCGACCACGTGGCCGAAATCGGCCATGCCATACCTCCGCAAGCGAGACGCCACGAGGCTCCATTGTATACCGGCGGCGGGGCCGACAACGCGGCGAAATTTCGCGGCTTGCTAACGCGTCCCACTGGTTTATAGACACGGGTGGGTTGATCCGTTTCTCCCGGGCGGGGCTGGGGAATGGCGACGAAGCGGTCAGGGCTGGCGGCGAGCCAAGCGCGGCGGGAGCGTCGCGCTTCCGACTTGCCCGCCGCATCGCGCACCAGCGAAATGGCGACGGAATTAGCCCAGATTGCCGACAGCGGACTAACGCCGCAGGCGCGCCGTGCGCTACGCCGTGTTCTTGCCGAAAACGAAGCGATACGCCGCGAACTCGACGGCGCGCGAATGCGAATCAGCCAACTCGAACGCCTCGCCGACGAGGATGCGCTGACCACGATCGCGAATCGCCGCGCCTTCATCCGCGAGTTATCGCGGATGATCGCGTTCACTCGGCGGTATGGGCCGCCGTCGAGCGTCGTCTATTTCGATGTCAACGGCTTGAAGCAGATCAATGACACGCACGGCCATCCGGCGGGTGACGCGGCGCTGCGGCATGTCGCCGAGACCCTTTGCAAGAACGTGCGGTCGAGCGACTTGGTGGGCCGGCTGGGCGGCGACGAATTCGGCGTCATCCTGGCGCAGACCAACCAGGA
Source organism: uncultured Alphaproteobacteria bacterium (assembly GCA_963773625.1). GTDB lineage: Bacteria > Pseudomonadota > Alphaproteobacteria > ATCC43930 > CGMCC-115725 > DATARH01. The sequence goes on from CAVZCJ010000004.1 coordinate 120,775, forward strand.
GCAGGCCGTGGCAAAGGCTGCCGCACTGGCACAGGAGATCTGCAAGCGGCCAATGCGCTGGGGCAAGGCAAGGCTAACGGTCAGCGCCGCTTACGGGGTTTATTCGTTCGCCGGCAGCGACGACGCGCAGGTCGCGATCGAGGCCGCCGACAAGGCGATGTACCAGCAGAAGCGCGTCGTCCCGGCGCATTGATGCGCCGGCTTGGGGGCGTCAGGCGATGATGTCGGGCAAGAGCTCGCTCTCGATTTTCGATATCTGGTCTTTGAGCGCGAGTTTGCGCTTCTTCAGGCGCTGCAATTGGAGCTGGTCAAATGGCGCACGCTCGGCAATACGCGCGATCACGTCGTCGAGGTCGCGGTGCTCGACCATGAGGGCGGCCAGCTTGGCCTTTAAGGCTTCGACATCAAGGTCCATCGCAAGCGATGCATGTTGGCGAATACGACGGCACGGCGGGCCCCAAGCCCCTCTGGCGAGCTCGGCTCAAGTATAGCACGATCCGTGTCGGAATCATTGCGCCGTGATTGTCTCGGGCCAGCTGATAAAAAGGCCGCGGCGGAGGCGTTTTGGCGGTTCTCGCTGATGGTCTATGGCCGTCCCGGCGTGGCGGCGACGCTGGTCGGCTTGCAGGACCGCGCTGGCCATAATGTCAACCTGATCCTGTTCGGACTATGGGTGGCGATCGGGCAAGGCCGTCGGCTCGACGCGGCAGGGTTGGCGCGCGCCCGCGCGCAAGATCGTGAAGCTCGACGGCAATGTCGTTGCGCCGCTGCGCGATTTGCGGCGCAACCTCAAATCCGACCCCGATCCGGATATCCAAAATCTGCGAAAGCGTGTGCTGGCGCTGGAGCTGGTCGCGGAGCGGCGCATCCAGGCGCAGCTTGGCGGCAACCACGGCCGGCCGCGCCGCCAAGGGCAACCGCATCGGCCTTGCCGAATCCAATTTGCGGCTGATCCTCGGCGCCGATTTCTGTCTCGCCGGAGGGAGAGTTGTTGCGCGAGATGCTGGCAGGCCTCTAGGGCTTCGCGTGGCTTGCGGCGCTGTCTCGCCCCAGCGTTTACGGTGCCGCTATCAAGGCCGAAGAGATCGAGCATCCGGCCGAGGCTGTGGTCGATCATCTCGTCGAGGGTCTTGGGCTTGGCGTAGAACGCCGGTACTGGCGGCGCGATCACCGCGCCCATCTCGGCGAGCGCGGTCATCGTCCGCAAATGGCCCGAGATGAAGCGGCGTCTCGCGCACCGCGAGCACCAGGCGGCGGCGCTCCTTCAAGACGACGTCGGCGGCGCGGGTGAGTAGGGTCGTCGTCACCCCGGTGGCGATCTCGCTCATGCTGCGGATCGAGCACGGCGCGACGATCATGCCCAGCGTCTGGAACGAGCCCGACGAGATCGGCGCCGCCATGTCGCGCGACGGCATGCACGGCATCGGCGCGGGCGCGCAGGTCGGCGGGTTTCAGCTCGGTTTCGAGCGCAAGCGCTACCTCGGCCGAGCGACTGACGACGAGATGGGTCTCGACCGGCAACTCGCGCAACAGCGCCAGCAGCCGCGCGCCATAGATGACGCCAGAGGCGCCGCTGATTCCGACGATCAGCCGCGGCCGCTCGGGCTTCTGTCGCATCAGACCCCCTTCATCCCGGCCTCTCGCCATCTCATATCTGGTTCCAAGGCCGATCCGGCGCTACCATTCGGCTGCCTTGACCATTGCCAGGAGGAACTGCATGTCGCAGCAGGATCGCATCGAGGCGCTCAAAGAAAAGCATGCATCGCTCGAGCGCGCCATCGATGAGGAAACCCACCGGCCCTTGCCCGATCAAGCGGCGATCTACGATCTGAAGCGCCAGAAACTCCGCATCAAGGACGAAATCGTCCAACTCGAACGCCAGTAATCGCGCCCGGTTCAGCGGGCTTCATAATTTCTCAATAAGATAACAGGTACTTTCTGATAAGTCGCGGGATGTTCACGTGGTAAGGGCGATGCTGGGTCAGCGCGGTGGCCACGGCGCGACGTGCCAGGGGCCACCGCTATCCTTCGCCAGCCGGTCGAGCAGGTTGCGCGCGGTCGCGTCGTCGATCGCGCTGCTGCCGGTGGCGCCCGGATGCGTAACGACCGCGTTGATTACGTCGTTCCAGCCGCCATCGGCGCGAAACCGGGTGGCGTCGGACGCCGGCTGGAGCATCGGCTGCAGCGCCGCGATGTTCCGCGCCGCCGCTTTCAGCCGTTCATCGAGACCCGGCGGGTTGCGCCGAGTACGAGCTCCATATCGACAACAGGCTCGGCAGTTCGGCGGCGAAAACCGGCTGCGGCGTGATGACGCTGGAGAGGTGTAAGGTCCACGGGTCGGTAAAGCCGCCGATCGCCTCGGCCAGCGCGAGGCACGAATACGCCCTTCCCGCGACGCTCTAGGTGGCGAGGATTAAGGCGCCTTGGCCGCTGCCGTCCGTGGTGGTGGTCGCCGAACCGGCGATGTTGGTCAGGATCTGCGGCGGCCATCCGCGCCGCTGGGCGGCCGTGGCGATTTGCGGGAAGGCGGCTTGGAACGCTGCGACCGGGTCGCAGCAATGGGCTTCCGCCACTGAGCCGGTGAGCGCGGTCGGCCCGCCGTAGACCGGAATGCTGTCGCCAAGGGACATCAGCTCGCCTTGCTCGCTGCCGAGATCGACCAGGCCTTTGCCCTGGCCGAGCACGCGCCAGCCTGGCGCGACACTGATCTGGCTGCCGTCGGCCAAGTGCAGTGGGGTTAACCCGGTGCTCGGCGCCCCCCGGTCCCAGCGCCTGCTGCAGCCGCGGGAACGACGCCGGGAACGAATCGGCATAGTCGTAAAAAACGCTGACATTGCCGCCGGTATCGTCGAGCGCGGCGACAGCGATGCCGAGGACCCTCGCGCCACGCACCGTCGCGGCGAACATGATCTGCGCCGAACGGTCGCTCTTGTCGACCGCCGCGAGGAGTGGCGCGGGCATGCCGGATCGAAGGCCGCCGAATAGGCGAAAATCGCCGAAATTACGCCGAGCGGCAGAGTCGGCCTTGTCGGTCAACTGCCCATACATGACAATGCCGGCGCCCATCGGGTCGCGTACGATCTCGACGCTGGTTGGCAGCACGGCGCGCGGCGCCGGTGGGATTCCCTGGGGCGCCGCAGCTGGCGGTAGCGATGGCGGGGTGATTTGCGTTGCGGGTGGGATGGTGATCGGCCGATTTTGCGCCTGGCCGGAAATCGGAAAGGCGAGTGCGGCGGCAGCCCACGAAAAGGCCACGAGCCAGGTGGATCGCCGATCGTGCCGTCATTCTCGCTCCTGTGGTCTTGGTCGCGGCTGAAAATGCCAGCAATGCGAAACCGCGCGCAACGGGCGTGCAGGGCGCCATGTTTTCGCTTGCATCGTTGGCCAATTGCGCGTTTCTTTTCGGCTCGGTGGCTTTAAGCGCCGCCAGGCACTAGGATGCGCGAGATTAGGCGAAATACTGTTCGACAACTCACGCGAGCCTGTAGCGTAGCGCCGAAAACATGGCCAAGCGGCCGGGCCTCCGGCCGCGCCGCGGATGAGGGGAGCGCAAGAGAACCGGCGATGCCGCGAATTACGATCTCCTATCGGCGCGACGACTCGGACGTCATCACCGGCCGCATTTTTGACCGGCTGTCGGCGCATTACGGCCGGGAAACCGTGTTTCGCGACATCGACAGCATTCCGCTGGGCGTCGATTTTCGTAAGCATGTCAATTCAGTGATCGACGACACCGACATCATGATAGCGGTGGTCGGCCCGAAATGGATCGGCCCGCGCCCTGGGCAAAGCCGACTCGACAATGCCGCCGACCCGGTGCGGGTCGAGATCGACGCTGCGCTGCGCAAGGGCGTACCGCTGATCCCCGTTCTGGTGCTGCGCGCGCAGATGCCGCGCGCCGATCAGTTGCCGCCTAGCCTTGAGGATTTCGCCTACCGCAACGCCGCGACGATCGATGCCGGGCCAGGATTTCGATACGCATATGGCGCGGCTAATCCGCGCCATCGACAATGTGCTCGAGGAGAGGGCGAAATCGCCGAGCGCCCCGCCCGGCGCTGCCGTCGCTACCACGGAGCAGCAGCCCAGAGCCGGCCGCGCCGTCGGTGGAAGATGAGCCGAGCGGCAACGGTTCGCCGAGCAACTTAAGCGCGAAGAGGAAGAGCGCCAGCGTCAGCTCGAGGAAGACCGGCTGCGTGAAGCTGCGGAGTCGCGTCGCCGCGAGGAAGGGAGAGCGGCAGCAACAATTGGCGGAGCAGCGTGCGGCGGATGAACGGCAACGTCAGGAGACAGCGGCACGGCAAGCGGCTGAACAGCGCGCGGCGGAAGAGCGGCAGCGGCAGGAGGCGGCGGCGCACCAGGCCGAACAGCGCGCCGCAGAAGAGCGGCAGCGGCAGGAGGCGGCGGCGCGCCAGGCCGAACAGCGCGCTGCAGAAGAACGGCAACGTCAGGAGGCGGCGGCCCGCCAAGCTGCGGAGCAGAGCGCGCGCGAGGAAAAAGCAGGGCTGACGGCGGCGGAGCCACAAGGCGCGGCAGCGGCGGCATCGGCGACCGCAAAAACCACCGGGCTTGAGCCCAAGTACAAGATCGCTATCGGTGCCGGCGTGGCGGGATTGCTGGTAACCGCGGTGGTGGCCATTCTCGTGATCGCGCACCCCGGCCCGGTGCCTACCCCCACCCCCACACCCGGTCCGACCCCCACACCCGGTCCGACCCCCACCCGCAGTCCGGCCCCCGCGCCCAGTCCCGCTCCTAAGCCCATAGCCGGACCGTCCAAGCCCGCCCCAGCCCCTGTACCGTCGCCTTCGCCAGCCCCTGTGCCGTCGCCCGCGCCGGCGAGCCAGCGCCGTCACCGTCGCCTCAATCGGCATCGGCGGCGATTTCGCCGGGGCAGTTGTGGAGCCTTTCCTTCTTTGACCAGCGACAGCAACCCATACTCCGGGACGCTGACCGTTGTGCAAATTGCCGGTTACAACAGTTTCACCGGACGTCTTGAAGTTTCATACAAAGGAAAAGATGGAAATATTGAAACCATTCGTGAAGATGCTGTGATAACAGTTAATGACAATAAGATAACCATCGCTTGCTCAAACGTGTCTTACTTGAAGGGAAGTGGGAATTATACCGCTGATTATTTTGATTTTACGGCAAAATCGGCGACTGAGGCCGAAGGCGACACCGTCGACGATAAAGACGTCCACGGCCACGCGACGATGTGGCGAATTTAACGAGCGCCGCTTGCTGATGGGCTAAGCTAAGCTTGGTTGTCGCCCGGCGGCTGGCCGGCGCGCTGACGCCGGCGAAACGCGATCCAGAACAAGAAACCCGCCAGACCGAGTATCGCTGCCGCGACCGGCAGCATGCACAAACTGGAACGTCATAGAACTGACGGTCGGTTGCGATGGCCGATTCCGAAGATCAGAAAGCAGCCGCCGGGTAGCAGCAGGATGATGGCGAAGATCAGCGCGGCGATCTGACCGCCGCTCATGCGTCTGCCCTCGCGGTGCGGGCGGCGAGCCCGGGACGGTGAAACATGTTGTAGGTGTCGAAGGGGATGACGCGGCCGTCGCCGGTGACGAAATGGATGCAGGAGCGTTTGACCCCGGCGAGGCAGAAATTGAACCGGTCGAGGAAGCTCACCACGGTCACCCGGAAGACGCGGTCGTAGCCGATCTGCGCCGGCACTTCGACCAGTGGGCAGGCAGCACAGCACCTCGTGCAGTACGTTGGCCGATTGCTGCCCGGCGCATGACAGCGACAGCAGCTCGATGAGCAGCTGGCGCATTTCCGGCTTGCCCTCGAAGGTCACCGAGTTGGGCGCCGACTTCACCAGCACCTCCTGCGGGAAGAGATGGGTCAGCGGCATGATCTCATCGCCCGCGCGCATCCCGTAGCCGATCGAAATCGCATCGGGGTTGCACGGCAGCGGGATCATGTCGTCCTCGCCGAACACGCCCCACTGATCGATGATCGCGCGGCGGATCTCGGAGAGCACGATGCGGTCCCGCCTGGGGTCGAAGCCGTCGTTGCGGCCGGCGTCCTGCACCGGCTGAAACGTGACGCCGCGCACGCAGGGCCGGCTCTGCGCATAGCGCAGCACGTCGCCGATCTCGGCGTCGTTGACCCCTTTGCGGACGACGCAGACCAGCGTCGTCGAGATGCCGGCCGCGTCGAGCGCGTCGAGCGCGCGTTCGCGCATCCGGCGCAGATCGGCGCCGCGGATCGTCTGCAGCGCCGCTGCCGACAGCGCGTCGAACTGCAGGTAGACCTCGAACGCCCGCTTCATCTCGGCCAATGCCGCGACAAATTCCGGGTCGTTGGCGATACGGATGCCGTTGGTGTTGAGCATGACGTGGCGGATCGGCCGGGCTCGAGCGGCCCGGATGATGTCGAGGATTTGCGGGTGAAGCGTCGGCTCGCCACCGGAAATTTGTAGGAGGTCGGGCTGGCCTTCGCTTTCGACCAGGAGATCGAGCATGGACTCGATCTCGGCCAAGCTGCGCTGCGTGGTCCTGGCCGGCGATGAGCTGGCGAAGCAGGTCGGGCAGGTCAGGTTGCAGTGCTCATTGACCTCGATCAGCGCCAGACAGCTGTGCTGTTCGTGATCGGGGCAGAGGCCGCAATCGTAGGGACAGCCCTTGTCGATCCGGGTGTGGAATTTGAGCGGCACGTCGCCGGGCTTGAGAAAATCGCGGCAGCGCTTCCAATAGCTCGCCTCGGTCGATACCAGCGTTTTCTGGACGCCATGCTCGGCGCAGCGCTTGAGGTAATAGACCGCCTCGCCTTCCTGCGCGATCTTCGCCGGGACGAGCGTCATACACGTCTCGCACATCGACGTGGTCTGGCCGAGGAAGATGTAGGGCCGTGGCTTGCGCGGCGGCGGCGAGGCGGCAAGGCCCGGCGCGGCTAGCTCGGTCGATAGCGGCATGGCTGGGACAACTCCCGACAGGCAAAGACGGCGGCATAGGCGATCAGCGCCAGCGACAGCAGGTGAAACAGGTTCAGCGGCCCGATGATCGTCCCGTAGGGCTTGAGGAACTCCCAGCCGAACCGCTGCAGCGCATAAACCGCGACGAACAAGTAGAAACCGGTTCGCCGCACCCGCTCCCCTTCATGGCGCAGCAAGAATATGAAAGCGACCAAGAACGCCGCCATCGTCGCCGCCTCGTAAAGCTGCACCGGATGGCGGCGCACGCCGTCGCCGAAATCGACGCCCCACGGGAGCGCGGTCGGTGTCCCATAGGTCATGTCGTCGAGCCCGGCGAAAAAGCAGCCGAGCCGCCCGATGGCGATCGCCGCGGCGAGCGGCGCGACCAGACGAAGCCCGGTCGAACCGCGAATGCCCGTGCGCCATTTCAGCAGCTCTATGCCGATGATCGCCCCGGCGATGGCGCCCTCGATGCTGCGCGAGATGGCGGCGGGCATACCGCTAAGCCACAGATTGGCGGAGCCGAAGAGATAGGCGCCGATCGTCGCGCCCCCGGCTCCGGCGGCGATATAGAGCGGATGAGCCTTCCAGGGCTCGGTGGGCGCTCCATCCGCCGCAACTGGCATTAACTGGTAGACGGCGATGGCCACGAGGAGCGCCAGCAGATCGAACAGGCTGTGGATGGCCAAAGCTTTAGGCGCTCTTCGCCCGCTCCCGGAGCACGAACTTCTGGATCTTCCCGGTCGAGGTCTTGGGCAGCGGGCCGAACACGACATCGCGCGGCGCCTTGAAGCGGGCCATATGCTCTCGGCAAAAGGCGATGATGTCGTCGGCCCCGACCGCGGCGCCCTCCCGCAAGGTGACGAAGGCGCAGGGGGTCTCGCCCCAGCGCTCGTCGGGTTTGGCGACGACGGCGGCCTCGAGCACTGCCGGGTGGCGGTAGAGTACGTCCTCGACCTCGATCGTCGAGATGTTCTCGCCACCCGAGATGATGATGTCCTTGGACCGGTCCTTGATCTCGATATAGCCGTCGGGATGCGCGACCGCGAGGTCGCCGGTGTGGAACCAGCCGCCGTCGAAAGCCTCCTCGGTGGCTTTCGGGTTCTTCAAATAGCCCTTCATCACGATGTTGCCGCGCATGAAGACCTCGCCCATCGTCTCGCCGTCGAGCGGCACCGGGCTCAGTGTCTCCGGGTCGGCGACCATCAAGCCTTCCAGGACTGGATAATTGACCCCCTGGCGCGCCTTGCGCCGGGCGCGCTCGTCGGCGGAGAGCGCGTCCCACTCATCGTGCCAGGCGCAGATGGTCGAGGGGCCGAACACCTCGGTCAGGCCGTAGACATGGGCGATCTTGAACCCTTTTTTCTCCATGCCTTCGATCACCGCGGCGGGCGGCGCGGCGCCGGCGGTCATCATGTTGACCGCGCGCGGCAGGTTCCGGCCCTCGGCGGCGCGGTCGTTCAACAGCATGTTCATTACCACCGGTGCGCCGCAAAGATGGGTGACGCCGTCGCGCTCGATCGCCTCGTAGATCGCGCCGGCCTCGACCCGGCGCAGGCAGACATGCGTCCCGGCCAGCGCCGTCACCGTCCACGGGAAGCACCAGCCGTTGCAGTGGAACATCGGCAGGGTCCAAAGATAGACCGGGTGCTGCGGCATGCCCCAGACGAGGATGTTGCCGAACGCTTCCAGATAGGCGCCGCGATGGTGATAGACGACGCCCTTTGGGTTGCCGGTGGTGCCCGAGGTGTAGTTGAGCGCCAGCGCGTCCCATTCGTCCCGCGGCAGGATGCCGGTGAAATCCGGGTCGCCGTCCGCAATGAAGGCTTCGTAGTCGATTTCGCCGAGCCGCTCGCCAGGCGCGGCGGGATCGACGATGTCGATCACCAGCGGCTTGTCGTCGAGCTGTGCCAGCGCCGCCTTGATGACCGGTGCGAACTCGGTGTCGGTGATCAGCACCTTGGCGCCGCCGTGCTTCAAGATGAAGGCGATGGTGTCTGGGTCGAGGCGGATGTTCAGCATGTTGAGCACGGCGCCGGCCAGCGGCACGCCGAAATGCGCCTCGAAACCTTCCGGCAAATTGGGCGACATCACCGCGACCGTGTCGCCGCGGCCGATCCCGTGCTGGACCAGAGCCGAGGCGAGCCGGTGGCAGCGCGCCTGAGTCTCGCGCCAGGTCTGGCGCCGATTGCCGTAGACGATCGCGGTGCGCTGTGGGTACACCTCGGCGGTGCGCCGCAGGAATCCCATCGGCGATAGCGGCACGAAATTTGCCGCGTTCTTGTCGAGCCCGGTGGCGTAGGGGTTGCTCATGTCAGCCCTGAGCCGGCGGCGCCGCCGGGCGTGCGTGCGGGTGATGATCCTTGGCCGAATTGATCCCAATCCAGGGATGCATCGCGCTCTCGTAGGACGACGCCAGCGGCGCCGGGAAATCCGGGTCGGCAAAGCAGCCGACCGCAATGCCGTAGGTTGTCGGGTTGCGGTCGCCTTCCCAGAACACGCTTGTGCCGCAATTCGGGCAGAAATGGAAGCGCAGCTCAAACCCGCTGTCGCCGGGCCGGCCGTAGACCTTGTGCTCCCCTTCGATGCGCACCTGGCTCTTCTGCCACGAGCTGCCGTTATGGATCACCGAGCCGGTGCGGCGCTGGCACGATTTGCAGTGGCAGACATAGACACGGTCCGGCTCGCCTGAGGCGATCGCCTTCAACTGACCGCAATGGCACTCAGCGACGCGCTCCATGCCGTCCTCCAAAGGTTCGCGGCGGCATTTTCCCTCGCGGCGCCAAGGGTGTCGAGCCGCTTGGCAAGCCTGGTCGCGAGGCAGAAGATTTCCCGGCAAATTGCGGGAGGAACGCGATGACGGGCATCGCCGAAGTGTATCGCCGCTCGCTCGACCGGCCGGAGGAATTCTGGGCCGAAGCGGCCGAGGCGATCGACTGGGAGCGGCGCTGGGACCGCGTACTCGACGACACGCGTCCGCCATTCTATCGCTGGTTCGCGGGCGCTCGGCTCAACACCTGCTGGAACGCGCTCGACCGCCATGTCGCCGCCGGCTGGGGCGAGCGGGTGGCGCTCATCTACGACAGCCCGGTCACCGATACGGTGGCCTCGTTCACTTATCGTCAGCTGCGCGACCGGGTGGCGCGCTTCGCCGGTGCGCTGCGGAGCCTCGGAGTCGAGAAGGGCGACCGGGTGCTGATCTACATGCCGATGGTGCCGGAAGCGGCGATCGCGATGCTCGCCTGCGCCCGCATCGGCGCCATCCATTCGGTCGTGTTCGGCGGGTTCGCCGCGCATGAGCTGGCGACGCGCATCGACGACGCCAAACCCAAGGTAATCGTCTCCGCCTCGTGCGGGGTCGAGGTCAACCGGGTCATCCCCTACAAGCCGCTGCTCGACGCCGCGATCGAGGAGGCCGGCGCCAAGCCGACGGCCTGCGTCGTGCTGCAGCGGCCGATGTGTCGCGCCGAGTTGCTTCCCGGCCGTGACAAGGATTGGACACGAGCTGGAGGCCGCGGCGCAGCCCGCCGATTGCGTGCCGGTGCTGGCGACCGACCCGCTCTACATCCTCTACACCTCAGGCACCACCGGGATCCCGAAAGGCGTGGTGCGCGACAATGGCGGCTATGCGGTGCGCTCTCGCCTGGTCGATGCGCAACATCTACGGGGTTCAGCCGGATGAGGTGTTCTGGACCGCGAGTGATGTCGGCTGGGTGGTCGGCCACTCGTACATCGTTTATGCGCCACTGATCCATGGCTGCACCTCGGTACTATACGAGGGAAAACCGGTCGGCACCCCCGATGCCGGCGCGTTCTGGCGGGTCATCGAGCAGCATCAGGTGCGGGTGTTCTTCACCGCGCCGACCGCGTTCCGCGCGATCAAGCGCGAGGACCCGGACGGGCATTTGATCCGCGCCCGCGATCTGTCGAAGTTCCGCGCCCTCTTCCTCGCCGGTGAGCGCGCCGATCCGCCGACCGTGGCCTGGGCCGAGGAAATGCTCAAGGTGCCGGTGATCGACCATTGGTGGCAGACCGAGACCGGCTGGCCGATCGGCGCCAATTGTCTCGGGATCGAGCGTCTGCCGGTGAAGCCCGGCTCGTGCACCCGCGCGGTGCCGGGCTGGGATATTCGCGTGCTAGAGGCCGAGGCGGAAGGCGAGGCGCGCGAGGTCAAGCGCGGCGCGATCGGCGCGCTCGCGGTCAAGCTGCCGCTGCCGCCGGGCGCGCTGCCGACGCTATGGCAGGCCGACGACCGCTTTGTCGAAAGCTACCTCGCTACCTATCCCGGCTATTACCAGACCGGCGATGCCGGGTTTATCGACGCCGACGGCTATATCCAGGTGATGACCCGCACCGACGACATCATCAATGTCGCCGGCGCATCGGCTCTCGACCGGCGAGATGGAGGAGGTGCTGGCGGCGCACCCCGATGTCGCCGAATGCGCGGTGATGGGGGTCGCCGACGCGCTCAAGGGCCAGGTGCCGCTGGGGCTGCTGGTGCTGAAATCGGGCGTGACGCGTCCGGCGGAAGAGATCGAAGCCGAGGCGGTGGCGCTGGTGCGCGACAAGATCGGCCCGGTCGCCAGCTTCAAGGCGGCGCTCGTCGTCGACCGCCTGCCCAAGACCCGCTCGGGCAAAATCCTGCGCGGCACCATGCGCGCCATCGCCGACGGCGAGGATTACCGCATGCCGGCGACGATCGACGACCCGGCGATCCTCGCCGAGATCGCCGAGCGTTAACGGAGGGCGGGGTACGCGAAGGGCGGCGGCTAAACCGCCTTCTCGAGTTCGTGCAGCACCGCGTCGCCCATCGAGCGGGTCGAGACGCGGGTCTCGCCGGCGCGGGCGATGTCGCCGGTGCGCACGCCGGAGCCGAGCGCGTTGCGCACGGACGTCCTCGACCAGGTCGGCCTCGTCGCCGAGGTCGAACGAATAGCGCAGCATCATCGCGAAGGAGAGGATCGAGGCGAGCGGGTTGGCGACGCCCTGGCCGGCGATGTCGGGGGCGCTGCCGTGCACCGGCTCGTAGAGCGCCTTGCGCCGCCGCTCGCGTCGGCCGCGCCCAGCGAGGCCGACGGCAGCATGCCGAGCGATCCGGTCAGCATCGCCGCGCAATCGGACAGGATGTCGCCAAACAGATTGCTGGTGACGATGACGTCGAACTGCTTCGGCGCGCGCACCAGCTGCATGGCGCAATTGTCGGCGTACATGAACGAGAGCTCGACATCGGGGTAGTCGGGCTTGATGCCGGTTGGCGACCTCGCGCCACAGCAGGCCCGACTCCATGACATTGGCCTTGTCGACCTCGCAGAGCCGCTTCTGCCGCTTCCGCGCCAGCTCGAAGGCGGCGCGGCAGACGCGCTCGATCTCGGCCTCGGTATAGACCTCGGTGTTGATGCCGCGGCGGGTGCCGTCGGGCAGCGTCTCGATGCCGCGCGGGTCGCCGAAATAGATGCCGCCGGTCAGCTCGCGCACGATCAGCAGGTCGAGCCCGGCGACCAGCTCGCGCTTGAGGCTCGACGCGTCGGCCAGCGCCTCGAAAACCTGCGCCGGGCGCAGATTGGCGAAGAGGTCCATCTCCTTGCGCAGGCGAAGCAGGCCGCGCTCGGGCTGCAGCTCGAACGGCAGCTTCTCCCATTTCGGGCCGCCGACCGAGCCGAACAGCACCGCGTCGGCGGCCTGCGCCCGCGCCAGGGTCGCATCGGTCAGCGGCACGCCGTCGGCATCGTAGGCCGAGCCGCCGACCAGCCCCTCGCTGACATCGAAGCTGGCGATGCGGCGCTTGTCGAAAAACTCCATCACGCGCGTCACCTCGCGCATGATCTCGGGGCCGATGCCGTCGCCCGGCAGGACCAGGACTTTGCGGTTGGAATGGATTGGGCCATGCGGATTCTTTCGTAGCTGCAAGCAGCTGCGTCCTTCGAGACGCGCCTATCGGCGCTCCTCAGGATGAGGACGGAGAACGGCATCAAGGAGAACCTCATCCTGAGGCGCTTCGCGAAGCGAAGCGCTCGAAGGATGCACGGCGCCGGTCCAGAGTTAAGGCTAGGCCCCTTCTGGGTCATGCCGAACTGCCACGGGCGCTGCATCTGCGCCTTCTGCTCGTAGGCGCCGATATCCGCGTCCTTCTGCTCGGTGAGGCCGATATCGTCGAGCCCGTTGAGCAGGCAATGCTTGCGGAATGCGTCGACCTCGAAATGCACCTTCTCGCCATCGGGCCGCGAGATGGTCTGCGCCTCGAGGTCGATCGTCATCACCGCGTTGGCGCCCTTCTTGGCGTCCTCCATCAGCTCGTCGGCGACTTCTTTCGGCACCTTGATCGGCAAGATGCCGTTCTTGAAGCAGTTGTTATAGAAAATATCGGCGAAGCTCGGCGCGATGACGCAGCGGATGCCGTAATCCAGCAGCGCCCAGGGCGCGTGCTCGCGGCTCGACCCGCAGCCGAAATTCTCGGCGCCGACCAGGATTTGCGCCTGGCGGTACGGGGCCTGGTTGAGCACGAAATCCGGGTTCTCCGAGCCGTCCGGCTTGAAGCGGATTTCCTGGAACAGCCATTGCGCCAGGCCGGTGCGCTTGATCGTCTTCAGATAGATCGCCGGAAAGATCTTGTCGGTGTCGAGATTGTGGATCGGCAGCGGCGCGGCGACCCCGGTCAGGGTGGTGAATTTGTCCATCGGCAGTTTCCTCCTCAACCCATCTGCCGCACATCGGTGAGGTGGCCGGTGATCGCGGCGGCGGCGGCCATCGCCGGGCCCATCAGATGCGACTTGGCGTTCTTGCCCTGGCGGCCTTCGAAATTGCGGTTCGAGGTGGTGGCGCACGCGCTCGCCGTTCATCGCCTTGTCGTCGTTCATCGACATGCACATCGAGCAGCCGGCGTCGCGCCACTCGAACCCGGCCTCGACGAAGACGCGGTCGAGCCCTTCTTCCTCGGCCTGGTGCTTGACGTGGCCGGAGCCGGGCACGACCAGCGCGCGTGACCCCGTCGGCGACCTTGCGGCCCTTGGCGATGGCGGCGGCGGCGCGCAGATCCTCGATGCGGCTGTTGGTGCACGAGCCGATAAAGACGCGCTGCGACCGGCACGTCGGTGAGCAGCGTGTTGGGCGCGAGCTGCATGTACTGCAGCGCGCGCTCGACCGCGGCGCGCTTCAGCGGGTCGTCGATCTGCGCGGGGTCGGGGACGCGCCCGGTGACCGGCGCCGCCTGCTCGGGGTTGGTGCCCCAGGTGACGTGCGGCGCGATGTCGGCGGCGGCGAGATGCGCCTCCTTGTCGTATTTGGCGCCGGGGTCGGATGGGAGCGTGCGCCAATAGGCCTCCGCCTGCTCCCAGGCGGCGCCCTTGGGCGCGAAGGGCCGGCCCTTGACGTAGGCGATGGTCTTCTCGTCGGGCGCGACCAGGCCGGCGCGGGCGCCGGCCTCGATCGACATGTTGCACACGGTCATGCGGCCTTCCATCGACATATCGCGAAAGGTGCTGCCCGCATATTCGAACACGTGGCCGGTGCCGCCGGCGGTGCCGATCTTGGCGATGATCGCGAGGATCACATCCTTGGGGCTGACCCCGGCGCCGAGCGTGCCGTTGACGTCGATCAGCATGTTCTTGGCCGGGGCCTGGATCAGCGTCTGGGTGGCGAGCACATGCTCGACCTCCGAGGTGCCGATGCCGAAAGCGAGCGCGCCCATCGCGCCGTGCGTCGCGGTGTGGCTGTCGCCGCAGACGATGGTCATGCCCGGCTGTGAGAGGCCCTGCTCGGGTCCGATCACATGGACGATGCCCTGGCGAGGCTGGTGATCGGGAAATAGGGGACGCCGAACTCCTTGACGTTCTTCTCCAGCAGACTCGACCTGGATTTTCGACTCGGGCTCGCTGATGCCGTTGACGCCGGCGCTGCGGTTGGTGGTCGGGATGTTGTGGTCGGCGACCGCCATCGTCTTGTCGGGGCGGCGCACCTTGCGGCCGGCGAGCTTCAGCCCCTCGAAGGCCTGCGGGCGTCGTCACCTCGTGGATCAGATGCAGGTCGATATAGATGAGGTACGTGCCCTCGCCCTGCGGGGCGATGACATGGCGTCCCAGATCTTGTCGAACAGCGTTTTCGGTTGCGGCATCGGTACGTTACTCCCGGGAAATCACGACTTGGCTTCGGCCGTCGGCGGCGGCCTCGCGCTGCAGCTGGTCGCGCGAGCGCTCGGCGATGCGCGCCGACTTGCCGGTGCGGCCGCGCAGGTAATAGAGCTTGGCGCGGCGGACCGCGCCGCGCCGCACCACCTCGATCGCGGTGATGCGCGGCGAATAGAGCGGGAAAATGCGCTCCACGCCTTCGCCGTAGGAAATCTTGCGCACGGTGAAGTTCGAGTTGATCCCGGCGTTCTTGCGGGCGATGCAGACGCCCTCGAAGGCCTGAATGCGCTCGCGCTCGCCTTCGACGACCTTGACGCTGACGCGCACCGTGTCGCCGGGCTCGAAGCGGGGCATCGGGCGGGCTTGCGGCGAGCTTCGCCAGCTGCTCGGCTTCGAGCGTTTGCAACAGGTTCATCGTCTGATCTCCCCGCCGTTGCCGGTCGTCTCCGGCTCCGCGGCGCAATAGCGTTCCCACAGATCGGGGCGGCGCTGCTTGGTCAGCAGCTCCGCCTGGGCCCGGCGCCAGGCGCGGATCCGCTGGTGATCGCCCGACACCAGCATCTCGGGCACGGTGCGGCCTTGCCAAATCTGCGGCCGCGTGTAATGCGGGTATTCCAGCAGCCCGTCGGCGAAGCTCTCCTCGGCGAGCGCTTCGGCGTCGCCGACCACGCCGGGCAGCAGCCGCACGCAGGCGTCGATCAGCGCGATCGCCGCGATCTCGCCGCCCGACAGCACGAAATCGCCGAGGCTGATTTCCTCGACCTGCGCGGGCGTCGATCACCCGCTCGTCGACGCCCTCGAAGCGGCCGCAGAGCAGGCCGCACGCCGGGCCCGGCCGCCAGCTCGCGCACCCGCGCCTGGTCGAGCGGCTGCCGCGCGGCGACAGATAGATCAGCGGCCCGACCCCGCCGGCGCCGGCGATGGCGCGATCGAGCACGTCGGGCCGCATCACCATGCCCGGCCCGCCGCCGAACGGCGCGTCGTCGACCGAGCGGTGTTTGCCGATGCGCGAAGTCGCGGATATCGACCGCTTCCAGCGGCCAGAGCCCGGCGCGCAGCGCCTTGCCGGCAGCGAATGCGCCAGCGGGCCCGGCAACATCTCCGGGAAAAGCGTCAGCACGGTGGCGCGCCAGGTCATGCGCGGCTCCCGCGACTGTTTCGTGGCGCGGCGGGTCGAGCAGGCCCGCCGGCGGGTCGAGCACGACGCGGCCGCCCGCGAGATCGACCACCGGCACCGCGGCGCGGGTGAACGGCACCAGCACCGGCTGGCCGCCGTCGCGCGCGATCTCCATCATGTCGCCGGCGCCGAAATCGTGCACCGCGCATCACCGTGCCGAGCCGCGTGCCGTCTGCCAGCAGCGCGGCGAGGCCGACCAGGTCGGCATGGTAGAACTCGTCTTCATCGCCGCGGCCGGCAGCGCCGCGCGCGGCACGTAAAGCCGCAGTGCCGCGCAGCGCCTCGGCGCGGTCGCGGTCGGCGATGCCTGACAGCTTGGCGATGACCAGCCATCGCCCTTGGCCGCCCCGATCACCTTCAGCGTGAAGCGCCGCGTGCCCGCTTCGTCCTCGAGCGGCGCCATAGCCGCGCGATCGCCGCCGGGTCCGCGGTGAAGCTCTTGATCCGCACCGCGCCGCGCACCCCGTGCGGCGCCGCGACCACGCCGAGGCACACGCGACGGTTCGGCGCGCGAGCTGTCGCCGCCCGCTTGCGGGCGATTACGGCCGCGAGCCTCGATTGCCGAGTCGGCGCGTCAGGCCTCGTCCGCCTAAGCCGCCGCGCTCGCGCCGCCGGCCGCGGCGGCCGCCGCTTCGCGGCCGCCTCGGCGCGCTCCTGCGCCTTCTTCTTCGGCGCGGCCTTTTGCGGCTTCTCGCGGACTGCCGGCTTGCCACCAGCCCGGCATCGCCGAGGAAGCGTGGCGACCCGCTCGGTCGGCTGCGCGCCGACGCCGAGCCAGTGCTTGATGCGCTCTTCCTTCAGCTTCACGCGGTCGGCATGGTCCGCTGGCAGCAGCGGATTGTAGAAGCCGATCTTCTCGATGAAGCGGCCGTCGCGCGGGCTGCGCGAGTCGGCGACGACGATGTTGTAGTACGGGCGCTTCTTGTGCCGCCGCGCGCCAGACGGATCTTCAGAGCCATGCGAAACCTCTCATCTCGTGTCAGCCTCTCGCCGTAACTAGTTGATCCAATGCTCTTACCGGCAATCCGCTGGGCATCAGCGCCGACATGCCGTGGCGCATCAGTCCCTTCTGCCCGCGCTTGTTCATCTTCTTCATCATCTCGGACATTCCTGGTGCTGCTTCAGCAGCTTGTTGACTTCCTGACCGTCGTGCCCGCGCCCGCGGCGATGCGCTTCCTGCGCGAGCCGTTGATAGTCGGGTTCTTGCGCTCTGCTTGGTCATCGACCAGATGATCGCTTCCTGGCGCTTGATGATCGTTGTCGTCGATGTTGGCCGCGTCGAGCTGCTCCTTGACCTTGCCGACGCCCGGCAGCATGCCGAGCAGCCGACATGCCGCCCATCTTCTCATCTGGCGCAGCTGGTCGGCGAGATCGTCCAGGTCGAACTCGCCCTTCTTCATCTTGCGCGGCGAGCTTCTCGGCCTCTTCCTTGTCGATGGTCTCGGCCGCCTTCTCGACCAGGCTGACGACGTCGCCCATGCCGAGGATGCGGCCGGCGATGCGCTCGGGATGGAACGGCTCGAGCGCGTCGAGCTTTTCGCCGGTGCCGATGAACTTGATCGGCGCGCCGGTGACCGCGCGCATCGAAAGCGCCGCGCCGCCGCGCGCGTCGCCGTCGACGCGGGTGAGCACGATGCCGGTGAGCCGACGCGCTCGTTGAAGCCTTGGCGATGTTGACCGCGTCCTGGCCGGTCATCGCGTCGGCGACCAGCAGGGTCTCGTGCGGCTTGCGCCGCCTCGCGACCGCGGCGACCTCGACCATCAGCTCCTCGTCGATGTGGAGGCGGCCGGCGGTGTCGAGGATCACGACGTCGTAGCCCTCGCGGCGTGCCGACATCGATGCGCGCGCCTGGCGATCTCGACCGGCGGCTCGCCGGCGACGATCGGCAGGGTCGGCGACGCCGGCCTGCTCGCCGAGCTCGGCCAACTGCTCCTGCGCGGCGGGGCGCTGCACGTCGAGCGAGGCCATCAGCACCTTCTTGCGCTCGCGGGTCTTGAGCCGCAGCGCGATCTTGGCCGAGGTCGTGGTCTTGCCCGAGCCCTGCAGGCCGACCATCAGGATCGCCGACCGGCGGCCGCGCGTTGAGGTCGAGCGTCGCCTTGACCGCCGTTCGCCGCGCAGCGTCTCGACCAGCACGTCGTGGACGATCTTGACGACCTGCTGGCCCGGCGTGACCGAGCGGATGACGTCCTCGCCGAGCGCCTGCGCGCGGACCTTGTCGATGAAGTCGCGCACGACCGGCAGCGCGACGTCGGCCTCGATCAGCGCGACGCGCACTTCGCGCAGCGCCGCGTCGACATCGGCCTCGGTGAGCGCGCCGCGCCCGCGCAGCCGGTCGAAAACGTCGCCCAGGCGAGTAGTGAGACTGTCGAACATGCCTCTTTCCCGCCTACGACGCAAAACGGGCCGGCGCGCGAAACTCGCGGGCCGGCCGCCTCCCGGTCTCGGGAGGGTTCCGACGGTTCTGTCGGAAGCGCAGGCGGACGCTAGTCTTCGCGCCGGGCGCTGTCAATTGCACGTACATGATGGGCATTCATAGCCTCGAATTAAATACCCGTTTAAGAGGGCAGGACATCCTGGTATAAACACTACCATGATCGAGATGCAGTACTCGCGCGGCGGCGCGAACTCGGCGACTTCGTCCGCGCGCAGCGCGAGCGGATGGCGCCCGAGGCGGAGATGATCGCGGCGCGCCGCCGCCGTACGCCGGGGTTGCGGCGCGAGGAGGTGGCGCAGCTCGCCGGCTTGAGCACCACCTGGTACACCTGGATCGAGCAGGGGCGAGATGTGTCCGTCTCGCCACACGCTCTGGCGCGGCTCGCCCGCACGCTGCGCCTCGACCGCGCCCAGCGGACCTATCTGTTCGAGCTGGCGGGGAAGCGCGATCCCGATCCCGGCGGCAGCGACGACGACGATTTGCCGCCGGCGGTACTCGCCTGCCTGGCGGCGATCGTATCGCCTGCCTATGTCCTTGACCGCAATTGGGAGGCCGGGGCTGGAATGCGGCGGCCGAGCGACTGTTCACCGGTTGGCTCGATCGGCCGGCAAAAAGCGATGGCGAACGAAGCCTGCTCAAATTCATCTTCCTCGAGCCAGGCGCGCGCGTCGCTGATTTGCGACTGGGAAAACCGCGCCCGCCGGGTCACCGCGGAGTTTCGCGCGCATATGCCTCACATCTCGACGACCGGCCCTGCGCCATCTGATCGACGAGCTCGGCCGCGACAGCGCCGAGTTCGCGCGGATGTGGGAGCAGCATGGCGTGCTCGGCCGCGAGGGCGGCGAGCGCACCTTCAACCACCCCAAGGACGGGTTCCTGCGCTACGGCAGGTGACGTTCGAGCTCGCCGGCCACGCCGATTTCAAGCTGACCATTCTGGTTGAGGCAGCGCGGGCGGATTGAAGGCGCTATAAGGGCACCCGCAGCTTTTCCCGCAGCATCCCGACCCATGCATTTCGACCTCGGCAAAGATGCCGACGTCAGGACGGCTACAAGCTCCTCATCAGCACCGTCGTGCCGCGGCCGATCGCGCTGGCGACCACGGTCGACACCGAGGGGGCAACGTGAATGCCGCGCCATTCAGCTTCTTCAACGCGATGGGCCCGATCCCGCCGGTCGTGTGCTCGGGATCGGCGGGCACTGGCCCGAAAGGCGAGCGGTAAGGACACGAGCAAAACATCCGCCATACCGGCGAATTCGTCGTCAATCTGGTGACCATGCGCTGGCCAAGCGATGAACATCACCGCGGTCGATTTCCCGACCGAGGTCGGCGAGCTCGAGGAGGCAGGCTGACCGACCGCGCCGTCGGTCGGCTGTGAAACACCCTCGCATCGCCGAAAGCCCTGTGACGTGGAGTGCCAGCCTACCACCGGGTTGAGCTCTCGGCGGCAATTCGACGATGGAAGTGGGCCGCGTCGTCCACATCCACATCCGCGACGATCTGATGGACATGGAAAAGCTCTATGTCAAAACCGACCAGAATCGGGCTTCATCGGGCGCATGCACGGCCGAGGCTGGTATGCGCGTACCAGCGATTTGTTCCAGATGGATCGCATGACGTTCGCGGAATGGCAGGCAAGGCGGCGTTAGGTTGAGCCGCGCGGCGGTAAAACCGGTTTTGCTCCCCTTTTTGCCGCGCTTGCGTTAGAGAACCTGATGCGCAGCGTTGTGCGGGCGGTTCAAACTGCCCTTGGGCCCATCGCCCTTTGGCTGAGCGTCATGGCCGTTCTCTCCGGCGAACCGGCGCTCGCCGAAACCGGCAACGGCTCGAAAAATTTCCGGCCCCCGGCGTCGGTGCCGAATTATTTCAGCAATGAAGCCGGCCCGATGCTCGGCGGACCGGCTGATTTGCGCTGGTTCGACCTCCTGATCTGAACCCGGCTAACCGAGCGCACCAGGTTGACACCGTCACCGCGCCGCCTTCGGCCCGGAGCCGCCATATCGCGACCCGGCATGGGCGTATCCACCTCACCGCGCGCACACGCGATGGCCGCCATCCGGCGGCGGCGCGCGGCACACGCGCACCCACCTCGCCGCGCGCGGCGGGCCGCCGAGCCATGCCAAGCATACGGGCGTGAGCCACACGACGCGTGTCAGCAGTACCCATCACCGCGGGCGGGGTGAAGGTAACCGGCGGCAGCGCGTTGGACAGGGCCTGGCGCACCGCCAGATAAGCGCGCATGGCGCGCGTCCCCTTCCGCAAGATGCATGGGCTTGGCAACGACTTCGTCGTGCTCTGTACCAGCCGCGTTCGACCTACCGGTGCGGATCAACGCCGCGGGTGCGCGCGCTCTTTGCCCACCGGCGCACCGGGATCGGCTGCGACCAGCTGCTTGTTGCTTCGAGACCGCCGCGCGACCCGAGTCGCTAACAGGTCTTTCTGCGCATCCTCAACCCCGACGGCAGCGAGGCCGAAGCGTGCGGCAACGGCACGCGCTGTGTCGCGGCGCTGCTCAGGCGCCGAGACCATGAACTGTTCGCCTGCGCATCGAGACGTGTGGCCGGCCTGCTCTGGGCGCGCGAGATTATGAGAGACGGCTGCGTCACGGTCGATATGGGCGAGGCCCAAGATCGGCTGGCGTGAGGCATACCGTTGGGGCGCGAGAATGGACACGCTGCGCGTCGACCTGGCGCTGGGTCCGCTGGCGGAGCCGGTCTGCACCAACATGGGCAACCCGCACGCGACATTTTTTGTCGCAGATGTCGAAGG
>CAVZCJ010000005.1:0-86675 GCA_963773625.1 uncultured Alphaproteobacteria bacterium
CTCGGCGAAATCGCCGAAAGCCTGAAACGGGCGGGGTATCCGCAAAATCATTAGTGCGCGCAAAGCTGATATTATTCGGTTTTCCGCTCTCGGAATTTTGCTACTTTAGATTGAGACGGTTGTTGCCGTCCCTGCCATGGGAGCATTTATGCAACGCCTATCCTTGGTTCTATTGGTGGGATTATCCGCTTGTTCGCCTTATGTCTTCCAGACTGAGGTCGCTAAGTTTAGTACCGGGGTTGACCAGCTCTCCGACGCGTTTACCGCCGGCTACACGACCTTGGCCGCCGACCACGCGGCGTTGACCCAGCTTCAACTGACGGACACGCATGCCAAAGTCGCCATCGCACCAAGCTGCGATGTCCAACCCAGCGCGTTGCCGCAAAGCCAGCTGCCCTGCGAGCTCTATCGCTGGGGCGACCCGGTTCCGGCTCCGAGTAAAGTTCAAAGCACGAAGGCCGACGTGGACAAGGCCATTTCGGCGCTGCGCAACTATGCGCATGCGCTGTCGGCGGTAGCCAATGCAGCGGACCGGGCCGCGTTCGACGCTGCGGTGACACAGCTGTCTGGGGCCGTTGGCGATATCGCTAAAGCGGCTAACGCAGTTGCGCCCGGCGCCGGAACCATTGCGCCTGCGGCGATCAACCTTGCCGGATGGGTCGTGGGAGCCGCCCTTGACACTGACCGTCTCGATGCCCTCAAGCAGGCGGTCAATGCTTGTGACGGGCCCGTCCATGGCGTAGCAACGACACTTGGGATTGGCCTGGGATCGGTCGCGAATGCGTCGCGTGACTTGCTTAATCAAGAAGCGAGCTTGCTGGTATCGCCGTTGGGGGCGTCCGCCAACGACGCCACGTACAAATCGCGCTATGTGCAGGCAATGACGATTATCGCCTCGATCAATGCGATCAGACAAAACGACCCCGATGCTGCGGCGAAAAGCCTGTCCGATGCGCATCACGCCCTAGTTGGCGCGGTGAATGACCCGAAACGGGAATACGCGGGTTTGGTGAAGGCTATTGGCGACTTTGTTGATAAGGCTGCCGCGTTGAATGCGGCGTTGAATACGCCGCCGGCAAAAAAATCGTAGGCCCTAGCTTGAGGAATAGGCAATGGCCACCATCAATAACATCAACGCCAAGAAGCAAGAAGATGTTAGTGTGGTTGATCAAAAGATTCTCGATGCCGAGACCCAAAGGAACTCGGGAACACTGTCCCCAACACAGTTGACCGAGATCAACCAAAACATTGTAGACTTTAAAGTGCAACGTCAGGAAATATTCGATATGGCGTTTCAGGCGGCGGATAACTCACCTGAAATGAATGCTGCAATGGCGGCGTTGATTGCGGCGTCAACCGAACTAAAAACGGTCGCTGGCAGAATGACGTCAGCGACAGCAATAATCGCGAATGCGGCCGCCTTCATTGGCGCTGCCGGTAAGGTTGTCACCGCGCTCGGAGGAAAGCCGTAGCTATGTTGCTTCGGCCTTTGTTACGCCGCCTTCTCCAATTCGTGCAGCACCGCGTCGCCCATCGAGCGGGTCGAGACGCGGGTCTCGCCGGTGCGGGCGATGTCGCCTGTGCGCACGCCGGAGCCGAGCGCGTTGCGCACGGACGCCTCGACGAGGTCGGCCTCGTCGCCGAGGTCGAACGAATAGCGCAGCATCATCGCGAAGGAGAGGATCGAGGCGAGTGGATTGGCGACGCCCTGGCCGGCAATGTCGGGGGCGCTGCCGTGCACCGGCTCGTACAGCGCCTTGCGCCGACCGCTTGCGTCGGCCGCGCCCAATGAGGCGGACGGCAGCATGCCGAGCGATCCGGTCAGCATCGCCGCGCAATCCGACAGGATGTCGCCAAACAGATTGCTGGTGACGATGACGTCGAACTGCTTCGGTGCACGCACCAGCTGCATCGCGCAATTGTCGGCGTACATGAACGAGAGCTCGACATCGGGGTAGTCGGGCTTGATACGGTTGGCAACCTCGCGCCATAGCAGGCCCGACTCCATGACATTGGCCTTGTCGACTTCGCACAGCCGCTTCTGCCGCTTCCTCGCCAGCTCGAACGCGGCGCGGCAAACGCGCTCGATCTCGGCCTCGGTATAGACCTCGGTGTTGATGCCGCGGCGGGTGCCGTCGGGCAGCGTTTCGATGCCGCGCGGGTCGCCGAAATAGATGCCGCCCGTCAGCTCGCGCACGATCAACAGGTCGAGCCCGGCGACGAGCTCGCGCTTGAGGCTCGATGCGTCGGCCAAGGCCTCGAACACCTGCGCCGGGCGCAGATTGGCGAAGAGGTCCATCTCCTTGCGCAGGCGAAGAAGGCCGCGCTCGGGTTGCAGCTCGAACGGCAGCTTTTCCCATTTCGGGCCGCCGACCGAGCCGAACAGCACCGCGTCCGCGGCCTGTGCCCGCGCCAGGGTCGCATCGGTCAGCGGCACCCCGTCGGCATCGTAGGCCGAGCCGCCGACCAGCCCCTCGCTGACCTCAAAGCTGGCGATGCGGCGCTTGTCGAAAAACTCCATCACGCGCGTCACCTCGCGCATGATCTCGGGGCCGATGCCGTCTCCCGGCAGGACCAGGACTTTGCGGTTGGAATGGGTTTGGGCCATTTCTGACTGCTTTCGTAAAGGGGGCTGCAACCGCAGCTAGCGTCCTTCGAGACGCGCCTACCGGCGCTCCTCAGGATGAGGCAAAACTATGTGCGGCATCAAGAACGACCCTCATCCTGAGGTGCTTCGCGTCAGCGAAGCCTCGAAGGACGTACCGCCCCCGGTCCAAGACAAAATCGTAGGCGTCACGCGCCTTTCTGGGTCAGGCCGATTTGCCAGGGGTGCTGAAGTTCGGCTTTGGTCTCGTAGCTGGCGATGTCCTTGTCCTTCGCCTCGGTGAGGCCGATATCGTCGAGCCCGTTGAGCAGGCAATGCTTGCGGAATGCGTCCACCTCGAAATGCACCTTCTCGCCGTCGGGTCGGGATATGGTCTGGGTCTCAAGGTCGACCGTCATGACTGCGTTGGCGCCCTTCTTGGCATCCTCCATCAGCTCGTCGGCGACCTCTTTCGGCACCTTGATCGGCAGGATGCCGTTCTTGAAGCAGTTGTTATAGAAAATGTCGGCGAAGCTTGGCGCGATGACGCAGCGGATGCCGTAATCCAGGAGCGCCCAGGGCGCGTGCTCGCGGCTCGAGCCGCAGCCGAAATTCTCGGCGCCGATTAGGATCTGCGCCTTGCGGTACGGGGCCTGGTTGAGCACGAAGTCCGGGTTCTCCGAGCCATCCGGCTTGAAGCGGATTTCCTGGAACAGCCACTGTGACAGTCCGGTACGCTTGATCGTCTTCAGATAGATCGCCGGGAAAATCTTGTCGGTGTCGAGATTGTGGATCGGCAGCGGCGCGGCGACCCCGGTCAGGGTGGTGAATTTGTCCATCGGAATTCCTCTCAGCCCATCTGCCGCACGTCGGCGAGGTGGCCGGTGATCGCGGCGGCGGCGGCCATCGCCGGGCCCATCAGATGCGACTTGGCGTTCTTGCCCTGGCGGCCCTCGAAATTGCGGTTCGAGGTGGTGGCGACGCGCTCGCCGTTCATCGCCTTGTCGTCGTTCATCGACATGCACATCGAGCAGCCGGCGTCGCGCCACTGGAACCCGGCTTCGACGAAGACGCGGTCGAGCCCTTCTTCCTCTGCCTGGTGCTTGACGTGGCCGGAGCCGGGGACGACCAGCGCGGTGACCCCGTCGGCGACCTTGCGGCCCTTGGCGATCGCGGCGGCGGCGCGCAAATCCTCGATGCGGCTATTGGTGCATGAGCCGATAAAGACGCGCTGCACCGGCACGTCGGTAAGCAGCGTATTTGGCTTCAGCTGCATGTATTGCAGCGCGCGCTCGACCGCCGCGCGCTTCAGCGGATCGTCGATCTGCGCCGGGTCGGGCACGCGGCCGGTGACGGGCGCCGCTTGCTCGGGGTTGGTGCCCCAGGTGACATGCGGCGCAATGTCGGCGGCGGCGAGATGCGCTTCCTTGTCGTATTTCGAGCCGGGGTCGGAGGGCAGGGTGCGCCAATAGGCTTCCGCCTGCTCCCAGGCGGCGCCCTTGGGCGCGAAGGGCCGGCCTTTGACATAGGCGATGGTCTTCTCATCCGGCGCGACCAGCCCGGCGCGGGCGCCGGCCTCGATCGACATGTTGCACACGGTCATCCGTGCTTCCATCGACATATCTCGAAAGGTGCTGCCCGCATATTCGAAGACATGACCGGTGCCGCCGGCGGTACCGATCTTGGCGATGATCGCGAGGATCACGTCCTTCGAGCTTACTCCGGCCCCGAGCGCGCCGTCGACCTCGATCAGCATGTTCTTGGCCGGCGCCTGGATCAGCGTCTGGGTGGCGAGCACATGCTCGACCTCCGAGGTGCCAATGCCGAAGGCGAGCGCGCCCATCGCGCCGTGCGTCGCGGTGTGGCTGTCGCCGCAGACGATGGTCATGCCCGGCTGCGAGAGGCCCTGCTCGGGTCCGATCACATGGACGATGCCCTGGTCGAGGCTGGTGATCGGGAAATACGGGACCCCAAATTCCTTGACGTTCTTCTCCAGCAACTCGACCTGAATCTTCGAATCCGGTTCGGTGATGCCCGCGACGCCGGCGCTGCGGTTGGTCGTCGGGATGTTGTGGTCAGCGACCGCCATGGTCTTGTCAGGGCGGCGCACCTTGCGGCCGGCGAGCTTCAGCCCCTCGAAGGCCTGCGGCGTCGTCACCTCGTGGATCAGGTGCAGGTCGATATAGATGAGGTACGTGCCCTCACCCTGTGGGGCGATCACATGGGCATCCCAGATCTTGTCGAACAGCGTTTTGGGTTGCGGCATCGGTACTACTCCCGGGAAATCAGGACTTGGCGTCGGCGGCGGCCTCGGCGGCAGCCTCACGCTGCAGCTGGTCGCGCGAACGCTCGGCGATGCGCGCCGAGCGGCCGGTGCGGCCGCGCAGGTAGTAAAGCTTGGCGCGCCGAACGGCGCCGCGGCGCACCACCTCGATCGCGGTGATGCGCGGCGAATAAAGCGGGAAAATGCGCTCCACCCCCTCGCCGTAGGAAATCTTGCGCAAGGTGAAGTTCGAGTTGATCCCGGCATTCTTGCGCCCGATGCACACGCCCTCGAAGGCTTGGATGCGCTCGCGCTCGCCTTCGACGACCTTGACGCTGACGCGCACGGTGTCGCCGGGATCGAAGCGGGGGATGGGGCGGGCCTCGGCCAGCTTGGCCAGCTGCTCGGCTTCCAGGGTTTGCAACAGGTTCATCGTCTAACCTCCCCGCCGCTGCCGGTCGTCTCCGGCTCGGCGGCGCAATAGCGTTCCCACAAATCGGGGCGGCGCTGCTTGGTCAGCAGCTCCGCCTGGGCCCGGCGCCAGGCGCGGACCCGCTGATGATCGCCCGACACCAGCGTATCGGGCACGGTGCGGCCTTCCCAAACTTGCGGCCGCGTGTAATGCGGGTATTCGAGCAGCCCCTCGGCGAAGCTTTCCTCGGCGAGAGCCTCGGCATCGCCGACCACGCCGGGCAGCAGTCTTACGCAGGCGTCGATCAGGGCGATCGCTGCCGGCTCGCCGCCCGAGAGCACAAAATCGCCGAGGCTGATTTCGTCGACCTCGCGGGCGTCGAGCACGCGTTCGTCGACCCCTTCGAACCGGCTGCAAATCAGGCGCACGCCGGGCCCGGCGGCTAGCTCACGCACGCGCGCCTGGTCGAGCCGCTTGCCGCGCGGTGACAAATTGATCAGCGGTCCGACCCCGCCCGCACCGGCGATGGCGCGGTCGAGCACGTCGGGCTTGAGCACCATGCCCGGCCCACCGCCAAACGGTGCGTCGTCGACCGAGCGATGCTTGCCGGTGGCGAAATCGCGGATATCGATGGCTTCGAGGTGCCACAAGCCCGTCCGCAACGCTTTTCCGGCCAGCGAATGCGCCAGAGGTCCCGGCAGCATCTCTGGGAAAATGGTGAGCACGGTCGCCTGCCAGGTCATGCCGGCTCCCGAATTCTGCTCGCGCTGCGGCGACGCGATGAGACCAGCGGGCGGGTCGAGAAAGACGCGGCGCGCGGCGATATCGACGACCGGCACTGCGGCGCGGGTGAATGGAACCAACACCGGCTGACCGGCGTCGCGCTCGATCTCCAGCACGTCGCCAGCGCCGAAATCGTGCACCGCGGTCACCGTGCCGAGCCGTGTCCCATCTTCCAAGAGCGCCGCAAGCCCCACGAGATCGGCATGGTAGAACTCGTCTTCATCCTCGATCGCAGGCAGGGCTGTGCGCGGCGCGTAGAGCCGCAAACCGCGCAGTGCCTCCGCGCGGTCGCGGTCGGCGATCCCGGAGAGCCTGGCGATGACCATGCCGTCGCCTTTAGCGGGGCCGATCACCTTCAGCGTAAAGTGCCGCGCCCCCGACTTATCTTCGAGCATGCCGTAGCCGGCAATCGCGGCCGGCTCGCTGGTGAAGCTCTTGATCCGCACGAGCCCGCGCACCCCGTGTGGCGCCCCGACAACACCAAGGCACACGCGCGGCTCGGCGGATTTAACCGCCGCGAGCTTATCGTGAGCCTCGATCGTCATCGTGTCTTCGGCCGACTAAGCCGCCGAGCCCGCAGCTTCGCCGGCGGCCTCCGCGGCCGCGGCGGCGCGCTCTTGCGCCTTCTTCTTCGGCGCGGATTTCAGCGGCGTCTGACGGATTTCCGGCTTGGCCATCAGCCCGGCATTGCCGAGAAAGCGAGCGACGCGCTCGGTCGGCAGCGCGCCGACGCCGAGCCAATGCTTCAGCCGCTCTTCCTTCAGGGTGACGCGGTCGGCGTGGTCGCGCCCCAGCATCGGATTGTAGGTCCCGACCTTCTCGATGAAGCGGCCGTCGCGCGGGCTGCGCCCGTCTGCGACGACGATGCTGTAGAACGGCCGCTTTTTCGCGCCACCGCGCGCCAGGCGGATCTTTAATGCCATAAAGGACCTCTCATTTCGTCTTAACCCCTCGCCGTAACGCGTTGAACTATCGAAAACCGCCCGGCATCAGCGCCGACATGCCATGACGCATCATTCCCTTCTGCCCGAGCTTTTTCATGCGCTTCATCATTCCCGACATGTCCTGGTACTGCTTCATCAGCCGATTCACCTCGGGCACCGTCGTCCCTGAGCCCGTGGCGATGCGGCGCCGCCGCGAGCCGTTGAGCAGGTTCGGGTTCTTGCGCTCGGATTTGGTCATCGAGCCGATAATCGCCTCCTGGCGCTTGATGATGCTCTCGTCAATGTTCGCCGCGTCGATCTGGCGCTTGATCTTGCCGATCCCCGGCAGCATCCCCAGCATGCTCGACATCCCGCCCATCCGGCGCAGCTGGCGCAGCTGACCGGCGAGGTCGTCGAGGTCGAAATTGCCCTTTTCGAGCTTCTTGGCGAGCTTTTCGGCTTCGTCCTGGTCGGCTGTCTCGGCGGCCTTTTCGACCAGGCCGACAATATCGCCCATGCCGAGGATGCGGCCCGCGATCCGCTCGGGGTGGAACGGCTCCAGCGCGTCGATCTTCTCGCCGGTGCCCATGAACACGATGGGCTTACCGGTGATCGCGCGCATCGACAGCGCCGCGCCGCCGCGGGCGTCGCCGTCGACGCGGGTGAGCACGATGCCAGTGATGCCGGCGCGCTCGCCGAATTCCTTCGGCGACGTTGACCGCGTCCTGTCCGGTCATCGCGTCGGCAACGAGGATCGTCTGGTGCGGCAGCGCCGCCTCGCGCACCGCGGCGACTTCCAGCATCAGCTCCTCGTTGACGTGGAGCCGCCCCGCGGTGTCGAGCATGACGACGTCGTAGCCTTCGCGGCGCGCGGTATCCAGCGCGCGGCGAGTGATCGCCACCGGCCGCTCGCCGGGCACGATCGGCAGGGTTTCGACGCCGATCTGCTTGCCGAGCTGCGCCAATTGCTCCTGCGCCGCCGGCCGCTGCACGTCGAGCGAGGCCATCAGCACCTTCTTACGCTCGCGGGTCTTGAGCCTAAGCGCGATCTTGGCCGCGGTGGTTGTCTTGCCCGAGCCTTGCAACCCGACCAGCATGATGCCGACCGGGGCCGGCGCGTTGAGGTCGATCGTCTCGGCGCTGCCATCGCCCGCCAGAGTCTGGACCAAGTGGTCGTGGACGATCTTGACCACCATCTGGCCCGGCGTGACCGAGCGCACCACGTCCTGCCCGACCGCCTTCTCGCGTACCGCGGCGATGAAGTCGCGTACCACCGGCAACGCGACATCGGCCTCCAGCAGCGCGACGCGGATTTCGCGCATCGCCGCCGCGACGTCGTCTTCGCTGAGCGCGCCGCGCCGGCGCAGCCGGTCGAAGATGTCGCCCAGTCGAGTGGTGAGGGTGTCGAACATGCGGCTTCTGCTATTTCCTTCGCGCCTATGACGCAAAACGGGCCGGCGCGCGAAACTCGCGGGCCAGCCGCCTCCCGCCAGCGGGAGGGTTCCGACGGTTCTGTCGGAAGCGCGGCCGGACGCTAGTCTTCGGACCGGGCGCTGTCAATTGTAGGCGTCGCCAAGGTTCCATCGCCACAGCATATGTCGAATTTAAATACCCGTTTAAGGGGTCATATCATCCTGGTATAAATCGCACCATGATCGAGGCGCAAGCACTCGCGCGGCGGCGCGAACTGGGCGACTTCATCCGCGCGCAGCGCGAGCGGCTGGCGCCGGAGGCGGGGATGGTTGCGGTGCGGCGGCGGACACCCGGGCTGCGCCGCGAGGAGGTGGCGCAGCTGCCGGGGCTCAGCACCACCTGGTACACCTGGATCGAGCAGGGGCGCGATGTGTCGGTGTCGCCGCACGCCCTGGCGCGGCTTGCCCGCACACTGCGGCTCGACCGTGCCCAACGGACTTATTTGTTCGAGCTTGCCGGCAAGCGGGATCCCGATCCCGGCGGCAGCGACGACGACGCTCTGCCGGCGGCGGCGCTCGCTTGCGTCGCGTCAATCGCGACGCCTGCCTATATCCTCGACCGTCACTGGGAGGCGCGCGCCTGGAATGCGGCGGCGGAGCGGCTGTTCACCGGGTGGCTCGATCGGCCGGCAAAGGGTGATGGCGACCGAAACCTGCTACGCTTCATCTTCCTCGAGCCGGGCGCTCGCTCGCTGATCTGCGACTGGGAAAACCGCGCCCGCCGGGTCGTCGCCGAGTTCCGCGCCCATTGCGCCGCGCATCTCGACGACCGCGCCTTGCGCCGTCTGATCGACGAACTCGGCCGCGACAGCGCCGAATTCGCGCGGATGTGGGAACAGCATGGCGTGCTCGGCCGCGAGGGCGGCGAGCGCACATTCAACCACCCGAAGGACGGATTCCTGCGCTACGAGCAGGTGACCTTCGAGTTGGCCGGCCACCCAGACGTAAAGTTGACCGTTCTTGTCGATGCAAATGCGGGTGTCCGCTCTGCATGAGGAAACCCTCGCCTCTCGCCGATCCTGCGTATACTGGCGCGGCGGGAGGAGGCGCGTGAGCTGGGCGCGGGCAATCTGACAGGCGGCGTCCCCCGATGAGGGGAGGCTTCATGGAAAGCGCGAGCCGCGGCACGGCCAACCGCGGCGCGATCACCATTTCGATCATGCTCTCGGTGATCATGCGCGGGCTCGACAACACCATCGCCAACGTCGCGCTCGCGCATATCCAGGGCAGCCTCTCGGCGAGCCAGGAACAGGTCGCCTGGGTGCTGACCTCCTATATCGTCTCGACGGCGATCGCCATGCCGCTGACCGGCTGGCTCGCCGGCCGGTTCGGCATCAAGGAAATCTTCCTCGTCTCGGTGATCATCTTCACCGTCGCCTCGGCGCTGTGCGGCGCCGCCACCAATCTCGGCGAGCTCGTGATCTTCCGCATCCTGCAGGGGTTCGGCAGCGCCGCGCTGGTGCCGCTGTCGCAGGCGACGTTGCTGCAGATCAACCCGCCCGAGCGCCACGGCTCGGCGATGGCTGTGTTCAGCATGGGGACGATCCTTGGCCCCATCGCGGGCCCGGCGCTGGGCGGATGGCTGACCGACAATTTCGGCTGGCGCTGGGTGTTCTACATCAACCTGCCGGTCGGGGTGCTCTCGGCGGTCGGCATCCTGATCTTCATGCACGAGTCGCGGCCGGCCCATCGCGAGCGCTTCGATGCGTTCGGCTTCGTCACCCTCAGCGTCGCGATCGGCGCGCTGCAAATGTTGCTCGACCGCGGCGGGGTCAAGGACTGGTTCAGTTCCACCGAGATATGGGTCGAGGCGACGATTGGGGCGCTTGCCCTGTACCTGCTCGTGGTCCACACCGCGACGACGACCGTCCCGACATTCCTTAGCCGCGACCTCCTGAAGAATACGCCCGTTCGTCGCCGGCACGGTGCTGATCTTCCTGATCGGCATCACCATGAACGGCACGCTCGCCCTGCTGCCGCTGATGATGCAGGACCTGATGAATTATCCGGTGCTGACGACGGGGCTGGCGATGGCCTCGCGCGGCATCGGCACGATGATCGGCATGATTCGTCGTCGCGCGCCTCATCAATCGCGTCGATGTGCGCATGATCCTCGCCGCCGGGATGGTGATGATCGCCGTCGTCGATGTGGCAGATGACCCGCGTTCTCGCTGTGGATGGACAGCGAAGGCATCGTCATTTCTGGGCTGATCCAGGGCTTCGGGTTTGGCTGCACGTCCGTCCCGCTCAACATCATCGCGCTCTCGAACCTGCCGCGCCACATCCTGACCCAGGGAACCGCGATCCGCGGGCTGATGCGCAACCTTGGCGGCAGCGTCGGCATTCCGATCCTGGTTGCCGAGCTGGTGCAGAACACCCAGACAGTGCATTCGCGGTTGGTCGAGTATTTGCGCCCCGACAACCCGCTTGCGCGCGCGCCGTTCCTCGATCCGCATTACAGCCTGACCACGCCAGCCGGGCATCGCCGCGCTCAACGCCGAGGTCACCCGCCAGGCGGCGATGGTCGCCTATATCGACGATTTCAAGCTGATGATGCTGATCTCGGTCGCCTCGCTCCCGCTGATCCTGCTGTTGCGGCCGCCGCGCCGCGCGGCGCCGCAGCCCGCCGCCGCCGATTGAGCCGAAGCCAGCGCGCTTGGCAGTATGCGGCGCGACACAGTTGAACCCCGGAGACGCATTCCATGCACTTCGATCTCGCCAAGATGCCGAAGCAGGACGGTTACAAGCTCCTCATCAGCACCGTCGTGCCGCGACCGATCGCCCTGGCGACCACGGTCGATGCCAAGGGCAATGTGAACGCCGCGCCGTTCAGCTTCTTCAACGCGATGAGCTCGCGACCCGCCGGTCGTCGTGCTCGGCATCAATGGCTCCGGCCCTGAGGGTAGCGGCTACAAGGACACCGAGCAGAACATCCGCGACACCGGCGAGTTTGTCGTCAACCTCGTCGACGAGGCGTTGGCCGAGCGAATGAACATCTGCGCGGTCGATTTCCCGACCGAGATCGGCGAGCTCGATGTCGCCAGGCTCAATGCCGTGCCGTCGGTCGGGGTCAAGCCGCCGCGCATCGCCGAGTCGCCGGTGAGCTTCGAATGCGAACGCATCACCGGGCTGTCGCTGGGCGGCAATTCGACGATGGAGGTCGGCCGGGTGATCCACATCCATATCCGCGACGACTTGATGGATATGGAAAAGCTCTACGTCAAAACTGACAAGATCGGGCTCATTGGCCGCATGCATGGCCGTGGCTGGTACGCGCGCACCACCGATTTGTTCCTGATGGACCGCATGACGTTCGCGGAGTGGCAGGCGCGTCGCCGCCAGATTGATTAGGGCGGTAGCAAAACCGGTTTTGCTCCCCTTTTTGCCGCTCTTGCGCTACAGAGCCTGATGCGCAGGGTCATGCGGGTGGTTCAAAGCACCCTTGGGCCGATTGCCGTTTGGCTGAGCGTCATGGTCGTCCTCGCGGGCGAACCGGCGTTCGCCGAAACTGGCAACGGCACGAAAAACTTCCGCCCGCCGGCGTCGGTGCCGAATTATTTCAGCAACGAGGCTGGCCCGATGCTCGGTGGCCCGGCCGAGTCGCGCCGGGGCGATCTCTATCCCAATCCGGCCGCGGCGAAGGGCCAGCTCGACACCGTTACGGCCTCCCCCTGGGCGCGGACCCGACATATCGCAACGAGCCATCGCCGCACGCACCTCGCCGCGCATACGCGGGGCGGCCGTCTGCCGATGGCAGGGCGCGGTCACTTCCGAGCTCACATTGCCGCGCGGGGTCCCATCCGCACTCATGTCGCTGCGCGCGGCGGGCCGCCAAGTCATGCCAAGCATGTGGGAACGCGTCACACAACGCGGGTCAGCAGCACGCATCACCGCGCGCCGGGATGAGATGAGCAGCGGCAGCGCGTTGGACAGGGCCTGCCGCGCCGCCATATAAGCGCGCGATGACGCGCATCCAGTTCCACAAGATGCACGGGCTCGGCAATGATTTCGTCGTGCTCGACCAGCGCGCCGATCCGGTGCGGATCGGCGCCGCCGGCGCGCGCGCGCTCGCCGACCGGCGCACTGGGATCGGCTGCGATCAGCTGCTGCTGCTCGAACCACCGCGCGACCCGCGCGCGCAGGTCTTCCTGCGCATCCTCAACCCTGACGGCAGCGAGGCCGAAGCCTGCGGCAACGGCACTCGCTGCGTTGCCACGCTGCTCGCCGCCGAGACGGGCGCCGCCAGGCTGCGTATCGAGACAATGGCCGGCCTGCTTGATGCGGAGATTTTGGGCGACGGTCGCGTCACGATCGATATGGGCGAAGCCAAGACCGGCTGGCGCGAGATCCCGCTGGCGCGCGAGATGGATACGCTGCGCGTCGATCTCACGCTCGGGCCGTTGTCGGAACCCGTTTGCACCAGCATGGGCAACCCGCACGCGACCTTCTTTGTGGCTGACGTCGAGGAGATGGGCGCCGACGAACTGCGCCGGCTGGGCAGGGCGCTGGAGCACGACAAGCTGTTCCCCGAGCGCGCCAACATCGGCATTGCCACGGTCCGCGACGATGGCGCGATCCGCCTCAGGGTCTGGGAACGTGGCGCCGGCCTCACCCTGGCGTGCGGCAGCGGCGCCTGTGCGGCGCTGGTCGGGGCGTGCCGCCGCGGGCTAACCGGGCGGCGGGCGACGGTTGTCGTCGATGGCGGCAGTCTCGATATCGAGTGGCGCCAGAGACGGGCACGTGATGATGACGGGTCCGGTGGCGGAGCCGTTCGACGGCAGTTTCGATGCTGCTCTGCTCGGAGGCCGATGATGGCACTCCAGATCGTCACCTTCGGCTGCCGGCTCAACGCCTTCGAGAGCGAGCTCATTCGCCGTGCCGCCGCGGGGGCTCGACAATACCATCATCGTCAATACCTGCGCCGTCACTGCCGAGGCCGAGCGCCAGGCACGGCAGGCGATCCGACGCGCCCGGCGGGAGCATCCGACGGCGCGGATCGTCGTCACCGGCTGTGCCGCGACCTTGTCGCCGGCGCACTACGCCGCGCTTCCCGAGGTCGATCTGGTGCTCGACAACGACGCCAAGCTTAAGGCGGAGAGTTATCCGGACGCTGTCCCTCGCGCTGCCGCGCTCGCGTGGGGAGGAGGGCGGGCCACATCGCCGAGGCAAGCGAGGCGCAGTCGCGAGCCCGCACGTACCTCCAGGTACAGCAGGGCTGCGACCATCGCTGCACGTTTTGCATCATCCCGTATGCGCGCGGGCCGAGCCGGTCGGTGGCTATGTTGGACGCCGTCGCGCAGGCGCGGACGCTGGTCGAGGCCGGCGCGCGCGAGATCGTGTTGACCGGCGTCGATCTCACCGCCTACGGCGCCGATCTGCCCGGGCGGCCGAGCCTCGGCGCGCTGTCGCGGCAAATACTTGCGGAAGTGCCCGAGTTGCCGCGGTTACGCCTTTCGTCGCTCGATCCGAGCGAGATCGACGACGCGCTCTGGGTGCTGTTCGCGGAAGAGCCCCGGCTGATGCCGCATCTGCACCTGTCGCTGCAGGCGGGTGACGACCTGATCCTGAAGCGAATGAAGCGCCGCCACAGCCGCGCTCAGGCGATCGCAACGGCGCACCGGGCGCGCGACCTACGGCCCGATGTCGCGATTGGAGCCGATCTCATCGCCGGCTTCCCGACCGAGGACGAGGCGATGTTCCAGCGCAGCCTCGATCTGGTCGAGGAATGCGGCATCGCCTTTCTGCACGTCTTTCCTTACAGCCCGCGAGAGGGCACCCCGGCGGCGAAGATGCCGGCGGTGGCGCCGCAAGTCGTCCGCGAGCGCGCGGCGCGGTTGCGCGAGGTGGGCGCCCAGGCGCTGGCGGCTGATCTGGCGCGGCGGGTCGGCGCGACCGGGGATGTGCTGATCGAAAAGCCGGGCAGTGGCCGCGCCGCGTTCTACGCTCCCGTTTCATGTCCGCCGGATGCGGTGGATATCCGACAGATGCGCTTCACCGGCATCGCCGGTGGCAAGCTGGTCGGGGTGGTGGCATGAGCGAGGAGCGTCGCGGCTGGTTTGCCCGGCTGCGCGCCGGGCTGACGAAAAGTTCGGCGGCGCTGACCGAGGGCATCAACCAGATCTTTATTCGCCGCCGGCTCGATGCCGCCGCGCTCGACGAACTCGAAGAGCTGTTGATCGCCAGCGACATGGGGGTTGGCGTTGCCGGGGAGGTGGTCGACGCGCTGCGCCGGTCCCGCTTCAACCAGGAGGTCTCTCCCGAGGAGGTGCGCGCGGCGCTTGCCGCCGAGGTGGCGCGGCTCGTCGAACCGGTAGCGAAGCCGCTGCGCCACGATCCGGCGGCGAAGCCCTATGTGATCCTCGTCGTCGGGGTCAACGGCAGCGGCAAGACCACGACGATCGGCAAGCTCGCGCGGCGATATCACGATGAGGGCCTTCGCGTCGTGCTGGCCGCCGGCGATACGTTCCGCGCCGCCGCGGTCGAGCAGCTGCAGATCTGGGGCCAGCGTACCGGCAGCCGCGTCGTCACCCGCCCGCATGGCTCGGACGCGGCGGGCCTCGCCTTCGACGCCTTCGCCGAAGCCAAGAATGAAGCCGCCGACATCCTGCTGATCGACAC
The DNA here is from genome assembly GCA_963773625.1 of uncultured Alphaproteobacteria bacterium. Classification (GTDB taxonomy): domain Bacteria; phylum Pseudomonadota; class Alphaproteobacteria; order ATCC43930; family CGMCC-115725; genus DATARH01. Next base: position 15,056 of record CAVZCJ010000005.1, read on the forward strand.
CGCCGGGCGGCTGCAGAACAAGGCCGATCTGATGGCCGAGCTGCAAAAGCTGGTGCGCTCGGTGAAAAAGCTCGACCCTGCCGCGCCGCATTCTGTGCTGTTGGTGCTCGACGCGACGGTCGGCCAGAACGCGCATGCCCAGGCAGAGATCTTCCGCCAAATGGTGGGAGTCACCGGCATCGTCATGACCAAGCTCGACGGCACCGCCAAGGGTGGCGTCTTGGTCTCGCTCGCCGAAAAATACGGGATCCCCATCCACCTCATCGGCATCGGTGAGGGCGCCGAAGATTTGCGCCCGTTCGAGGCCTACGCCTTTGCGCGCGGATTGGTCGGGTTGGAGGGGTAGGGGCTAGAGCCCCTGCACCGCCGCCGGATCGTCGGGCGGTGGGTTGCCGCGCGGCGCCGGGTCGCCGCCTTGCTCGACCTCATGCTCGTGATGCAGGGCCCAACGCACCGAGGGAAAGGCGATGTCGTCCCACGGTATCTCGTCCCAGCCGAAGAGTCCGACTTCGAGGCTTTCGGGTCCTGCGGACACGGCGGGGTCGAGCAGTTTCGCCCGATAGATGAGCTGCACCTGGCTGAGGCGGGTAATGTCGTAGATCGCCAGCAGAGTCTCGATCGCGATCTTGGCGCGCGCTTCCTCCCAGGCCTCGCGCTCGGCTCCGGCGCGGGTCAATTCGTTGAGTTCGAGGTAGCCGGCGGGCAGCGTCCAGAACCCCTTGCGTGGATCGATCGCCCGCCGGCATAGCAAGATCTTATCGCCCCATCGTGCGACCGAACCGACGATGATCTTCGGGTTGTCATAGAGAATGAACCCGCAATCGCCACAGACGAGCCGCTCGCGGTCATCACCTTCGGGGACGGTGCGCGCGAACGGATGCGGCGGTGGAGGGGGCGGGCGCGAGTTGCTCATGCCGCTTGCTGACAGCTGTTTTTAATTCCTCCTTGGCCGGGTTCGACCCAGCCATCCACCTCTTCTGCGCGTTCGCTTGAGAACAAAGACGTGGACCCACGGGTTATGCCGGTGGGAGGGGAATAAAGCGATGCTTCCAAAAACTTACGCCGGTACCGGAATGGCGCGTTGGTTGTACATGCGCTTGCGGATCGCTGCCTTTTCCGCGTCCGACAGGGATGCTGGGTCGGGGGGCAAATTCGCTCCGACCGCCATGCCCCGCTGTACCGCCGGCCGTGCGCCCATCTCCTCGAACCAGCGCTTGAAGTGTTTGAACTCGTCGATGTCCTGTCCCTGCGCCTTCCAGTTGACGGTCCACGGATAGCAGATCATGTCGGCGATCGTGTATTCGTCGCCGGCGACGTATTTGCTGCGGTAGAGCCGGTTGTTGAGCACGCCGTAGAGCCGGTTGGCCTCGTCGGTGAAGCGGTTGATCGCGTAGGTCAGGTCGCCCGCCTCGGGTCCAGCGCGGCGGAAATGCCCGCACTCGCCGAGCTTCGGCCCCTGGTTGGCCATCTGCCAGATCACCCATTCGGTGACCGCGTACTTGCCGCGCAAGTCCTGCGGCCAGAATCTTCCTTCCCTCTCAGCGACGTACATCATGATCGCGCCCGATTCGAAGACCGAGATCGGCGCGCCGCCGCCCTTTGGGTTATGGTCCACCATCACCGGCATGCGGTGGTTCGGGTTCATCTTGAGAAATTCGGGGGTGAACTGGTCGCCCCGCTGGATATTGCAGGGGACGATCTTGTACTCGACTCCGCATTCCTCCAGCAGGATGGTAACTTTCTTGCCGTTGGGAGTTGGCCAATAGTGCAGATCGATCATCGCGAAGCCCTCATTGGTGAAGTGGGTGAGCGCTACGAACGTGCCGCCCTTGCGTCGTGGGCGACACTAGAGCAATCGGCAAGGGCGGGAAAAGGTTTCAGGGCAGCGATGCATCGACTATGTGGTGTTAAAGGCTACGCTCGGCCCCAACCTTGCGTATAACTTACGGTCGAGCATTTTCGAGCAGGGTGGGAGACATGGACGGGGCGGTCATCGAGGGCAGGATTGAACCGGCGAGCTTCGCCGGCTTGTCCCCGTGTCCGCTAAAAGTCGGGGTTCTGGTTGACCTCACGTGGAGCCAAGATGCCGGTGGGCACGTCAAGTGCTGGGAGCGGATCGCCGAGGCTGCCACCGGGTTTGGCGACCGGCTCGACCTTACGGTGCACTTCAATGGCCCGGCGCTGCAGCGGATCGAGCTGTCGCCATCGGTACGTTATGTGCTGCTGCCGCCGGTTTTGAGCACAAAGCGGCTGGTACGTGGGGTCCCCGATCACACTGATCTCGCACCGTGGCATCCCGGGCTGGCGCGGATGTTGACCGACTATGACGTGATCCACACCACCGATGCGTTCTTCTGCTACGCGCGCACGGCTACGCGGTTTTCAAACCGGAATGGCGTGCCAGTGGTCAGTTCGATTCACACCAACACCCCCGAATACGCGCGCATCACGATGGACCATCTGCTTGGCCGCTGGCTTGGCGGGGGCGCCGCCTATCGACTGGCCAGCCAGGGCCTTGATCTGCCGGGGGTCGTCAGCCGGCGGCTGCAGCGGCGCCTGCAACGGCATCTCGGCCAGGTGACGATGGCGATGGCGAGCTATGGGGGCGAGGACGCGGCCGCTGATTGGCATTGTGGCGTGTCGCTGCGGCGCGGCCTCGACCGCGCGCTCTTTAGCCCGGCGGGGCGCGACCGTGCTTGGCTCGAAACTCGCTTCGGCCTGCCGCCCGGCCAGTTCGTCGCGATTTATGCCGGCAAGCTCAATACCGGCAAGAATGTCCATCTCCTCTCTCCGGCCGTGGCCGAAGCGCGCCGCCGCGGCCTGCCGATCCACCTGCTCTGCCCTGGCAAGGGCGATCTTCACGACAGTCTGCTGGCTCAGCTTGGGGGCGCGGTGACTCTGCCGGGCGTCCTGGGGCAGGACGAGCTCGCCCGCGCGCTGGCTTCGTCCGATCTCTTCCTCTTCCCGTCGACCATCGACGAAAGCGGCAATGCTGCGGTTGAGGCGCTCGCGGCTGGATTGCCGGCGCTGCTCGCCGCGGGCAGCGGGGTGGCGAGCTCGGATGGCGGATTGCCGGGCGGTGCGGGTGCTGCCGGGCGATGACGCACCGGCCTGGGCGGCGGCGATCGCCGAGTTCGCCGCCGATCCGGCGCGCTGCCGCGAATTGGGCGCGATGGCGCGCGCCTATATCGAGGCCGAGGTGCCGAGCTGGGAAGAGGTCGTGAACGAGGATCTGCTCCCGGTGTGGCAGCAAGCCGCCGCGAGGCGATGGCGCCGCTGACCCGATCGCGTCACATCCTGATACTGGCGCCGCACCCGGACGACGAGGTCGTCGCCTGCGGGCTCAGCGCCTGGCGCGCACGCCAGGACGGCGCGCGGCTTTACGTGCTCTACTTGACCACCGGGGTGCCGCCTCGCGAGGCGCTTTGGCCGTGGCGCCGCAAAGGCCATTCGGCGCGCGTCGCGCGGCGCCGCGAGGAGGCCGTGGCCGCCGCGGCGATGCTTGGCCTGACGCCGGTCGAGTTCCTGGCGATCCCCTCGCGCTCCCTGCGGTTTCACCTGGATGAGGCCGCCGCCGCCATCGACCGCGCGCTGAGGGCAACTTCGGCAACGACGCTCTGGGTTCCGGCATTTGAAGGCGCGCATCAGGATCACGACGCGGCCAATGCTCTTGCCGCCGCATATCGAGATCGTCTGCAGGTGTGGGAATTTGCCGCGTACAATTATGCCGGCGGCCGGGTCAACTCGAACTGGTTTTTCGATGTCCAGCGGGGCGTCATAGAGGAGCACCCAAGCCGTCAAGAGGCGCGCTTGAAGCGCAAAGCGCTCGCGACTTACGCTTCCGAGAGCGGCAATCTTCTGCACATCCGGTTCGATCGCGAGATGTACCGGCCGATGCCGCGGCATGATTACGCCGCTCCGCCTCATCCGGGGACCCTGTTCCGCGAGCGGTTTCATTGGGTGCCGTTCCGCCACCCGCGCATCGATTTCACCCCGTCGGACGAAATCTATAGCGTGCTTGGGAAGTGGAGCGCGGCCGGCCGCGCCGCGCCGACTGATGCTGGAGCCGATCGTGAAATTCAGCACGTTTCTCTTTCCCGATAGCCGCGATCCGGCGCGCGACGGCCGGGTTATCGACGAGACCCTGCGCGAAGCCGCGCTTGCCGACGAACTCGGCGCCGATATGGTTTGGCTCGCCGAACATCACTTCGATGGCATCTCTGTTTATGCCGATCCGATGGTGCTGGCGGGTGCGCTCGCCGCCTCCTTGAAGCAGGCCGGCCTCGGCTTTGCGGTGATCCAGACCGCGCTGCACCACCCGATCCGCCTCGCCGAGCAGATGGCTTTACTCGACCAGCTGATGAGGGGAAAGCTGATCGTCGGGCTGGGCCGCGGCAGCTCGTACAACATTTACGACTATCAGGGCTTCGGCATCGACCATCAGGAAGCGCAGGCGCGGCTCGACGAGGCCGAGGCGATCATGCTGAAGGCGTGGAGCGGCGGCGAGTTCATACACGACGGGCGGTTCTGGCAGCTCCAGGTGCCGATGCTGCGGCCGCGCGCCTATACAAGGCCGCATCCGGCGGTGATCCGCGGGTCGTCGGGTGAGACATCGCTCATCGAACTGGCGCGCGAGGGCAAGCCGTTCATGATGAATGTGCAGTCGCTCGAAACGACCGCGCGGCGGGTAGAGCTGTATCGCCGGACGATGCGCGAAGCGGGGTTTGGCGAGACGATAGTCGCCGCTAACCTGGCGGCGAGCTGGGTATGGCGGAACTTCTATGTCGCCGACAGTGACGAGGAGGCGGCGCGGGTCGGTATCCCGGCCTTCGAGACAATGACCCGCGCGCGCGCCGAAATGCGGGACCGGGTTTTCGCCGAGACCGGAGCGCATATCGCCGTGCCGAAACATGATTTGCCGGGCGCGCGCACCGCGCGCGGCGACGGGCTCATCCACGGCGCGCCGGCGCGCGTCGCCGATGATGTCGCGGCGTTGGACCGGCTGGGCGTGGGCGGCATCATCGGGACGTTCCGCCTCGGCCCGATGTCGCACGAGACGGCGGCCGAGAGCCTGACATTGTTCATGCGCGAGGTCGCACCGCAATTCCGTAAATCCGCCCCGATCACTGCGGAGGGGTGATGGCGCAGTTCCCGATCAATTGGTGGGCGCTGCTGGTGGCGGTGATTGCCCGTATGAGGATATGGGAGTTGCGGTCGTCACCTATCCGCGCATCCTGACGGTGGCGGCGATCAGGGGCATGCAAAATGCGCTCGGCGTGTTGCGCCAGTCGCTCGACGAGGGTCGAGTGATCGACCGGCCCGACCTGCTCGTCTCCTTCGATGAGCTGAACGACCTGATGGGATTGGCGCAACTGCGCGAATTGGAAGATCGCCACTTGCTTGCCGCCGATCGCGAGCGCAAATACGGCAGGGCGGCGAAGTATTGAAGAGGTAGCGAAATGAAGTTCGGACTTTTCGGCGGCGCGCGGGCGCGCGGCGGCCCGGCCGGCGACAGCGAGGGCTACCACGATTTCATCAATTACGTGGTCGAGGCGGAGAAGCTCGGCTTCTCGAGCGTGTTCCTCGTCGAGCACCATTTCACCGGCTTCGGACAGGTCTCGGCCTCGCTCAATCTGCTTTCCTACCTCGCGGCGCGCACCGAACGCATTCGCCTCGGCACCGCGGTGGTGGTGCTGCCCTGGCACAATCCCGTGCTGGTCGCCGAGCAGGCGGCAACGCTCGACCTGCTGTCGAACGGCCGGCTCGATTTCGGCGTCGGCAAGGGCTACCGCTCCTACGAATTCTCTGGGTTCTGTGTCCCGCAAGACGAGGCGACCGAGCGCTTCGACGAGGCGATGGAGATCATCCGCTTGGCCTGGAGCTCCGGCGGCGAGCGTTTTTCGTACAGGGGCAAGTGGTACAGCTACGACAACGTGGTGGTCGAGCCGAGCCCGATCCAGACCCCGCATCCGCCGTTCTGGCTCGGCGCCGGCAGTGCCGAATCGATCCGCCGCGCCGCCCGCGAAGGCTACAATTTGCTGCTCGACCAGATCGCCCCCACCGATGTGATCATCGACCGGGTCAAGGTGTTCCGCGAGGAGTGCCAGGCCATCGGTCGGCCCTATGACCCGGCGATGGTGGGCGTCACCCGCGGCCTTCAGATCATCCGCAAGGAATCCGAGCGCAAGCAGGCGATCCGCACGCGCCGCGCGGTGCTGCAGAATATCGGCGACCTCGCGCGCGGGCCGGGTGCGGAGCGCTACCACCATATCAAGGATGACGCCAACTCGTTCGTGCTCGACGACGCGCCGCTGCTCGGTACGCCCGACGAAATTGTCTCGCAGCTGAAGCGGTTGCAGGCCGGCGGCGTGGAGAACGTGTTGTTCGCCGCCCCCGGCGCCTCGGTCGCGCATCTGCGTACCTTCGCCGAGGAGATCATGCCGGAGCTCGGTGGCTGCAACCCGATGGGTTTGGCCCAGGTGTAGTGAGGGAGGCGCTCATGTCCGACGATCGCGAAAACCGGGTCGCGCTGGTCACCGGCGGGCTGCGCGGGCTCGGCCGGGCGATGAGCCTGGGCCTGGCGAGGGAGGGTTACTCGGTCGTCGCGGTCGGCCATATCGAGAGCGACGTCGCCGAAATGGCGGCCGAGGCCGAGAAGCTCGGCGCCGGCAAGCGCTTTCACCCGATCGTCGCCGATCTGCGCGAGGCGAGCGAGTGCGACCGCGTCGTCGCCGCGACCCGTGGGCGCTTCGGCCGGGTCGATATCCTCGTCAACAACGCTGGGCTCACCTTCACCTATATCGACCCGGCGCGATTCCGCCGGAACAGCCTGCAGCGCTTCTGGATGGTCGGCGATGAGATCGTCGACAACGTGATCACCACCAATTACCTCGCGGCCGACCGGCTGTCGCGCCGGGTGGCGCCCGAGATGATCGATCGGCGCTGGGGCCGCATCATCAACGTCACGACCAAGCTCGACACGATGAACCGAGTGGGGACGCATCCCTATGGCGCGTCGAAGGCCGCGCTCGAAATGGCGACCAAAGTATGGGCCAGGGACGCGGTCGACACGGGGATGACGGTCAACATCGTCAACCCTGGCGCCGGCGCCAACACCCCGGGGATGGCCGACGAGATGCGCAAGGCCAGCGCCGAAGGGCGGGTGTCACGCCTCGTCGAACCCGACGAGATGGTGCCGCCGCTGCTCTTCGTCACCTCGCGTGCGGCCGACGATGTCAACGGCTGGCGCTTCGACGCCAATCTGTGGAACGCGAGCCTGCCGCCGGTCGAGGCGGCATGGCTGGCCGGCCGCCCCGCCGGGTTTGTTTTCCACCCGCACCAGGATCTGCCGTCGGCGCCGTAGGGTCATGCCGATGAACGACGACCCGTTTCTCTGGCTCGAGGAAATCGACGGCGGCACCGCGCTCGACTGGGTGCGGGCACAGAACGCGCGCACGATCGCCGAGCTCGAGGCCGATCCGCGCTACCAGCGCTTCTACGACGCCACGCTGAAGATCGTCACCGCCGAGGACCGGATACCTTATCCGTCATTTTTTGGGAGCGCGCTCGGCAATTTCTGGCAGGACCAGGTTCACGTTCGCGGGCTGTGGCGCAAGACAACGCTCGCCTCGTACCGCACGGCCGAGCCCGATTGGCAAAGCGTTCTCGACATCGACGCGCTCGCCGCCGCCGAGAGCAAGAACTGGGTGTATCACGGCGGCGCCACGCTGCCGCCTGACCAGCGCCTGGCGCTGATCGCCCTGTCCGACGGAGGCAAGGACGCATCGGAGCGGCGCGAGTTCGACACCGTTGCCGGCAAGTTTGTCGACGGCGGTTTCTTTTTACCTGAAGGCAAACAGAGCGCCGCCTGGCTCGACGCCGATACGCTGCTCGTCGCGCGCGACTGGGGGCCGGGGTCGATGACGACCTCTGGTTATCCATTCATCCTCAAGCGGTTGCGGCGCGGCTTGCCGCTCGACCAGGCCGAGGAGATTTTTCGCGGCGCCGCCGAGGATGTCAGCGTCAATGCCGGGGTGCTGCGTGATCCCGATGGCACGGTTCGCGGTACGCTCGTCTTTCGCGCCCTGACGTTTTACGAGTCCGAGGCTTGGCTGCTTGGTGACGCTGCGCCGGTCCGCCTGCCGATCCCGCTCAAGTCGCAGTTTCGCGGCTTCGTGTCCGGTCAGATCCTGTTTACCCTCGACGAAGCATGGAAGTGGCGCGGCGTGACCTATCCGTCGGGCGTGCTGATCTCGCTCGATCTCGACTCCTGCAAGGCTGATGCGGCTGCGGTCGAGCCGCTGCTTATCTATGCGCCCGGCCCGCGCGAGACGATCGAGGGAGTGAGCGCGACCCGTTCGCGGCTGGCGGTCACGATCTATCGCAACGTTCGCGGCAGCGTGGTCTCCTTTCGCTTCGCCGATGGCGCGTGGCAGCAGGCGCCGCTGGCGTTGCCAGGCACCGCATCGGTGAGTTTGATCTCGACCAGTGATCGTGACGACAGCGCGTTTATCGACGTCGCCAGTTATCTGCTGCCGAACACGCTGTATCTGGCCGACCTCGCGGCGAACACTGCCGAGCCGGTGAAATCGATGCCGGCGCGGTTCGACGCGTCAAAGGCCATGGTCGAGCAGTTCGAGGCCACCTCGAAAGACGGTACCGCTGTGCCGTATTTCGTCGCCCGCCCGCGCGATCTCGCCTTCGACGGCGAGGCGCCGACCCTGCTTTACGGCTATGGCGGGTTTCAGGTGTCGATGACCCCGGCCTATTCCGGCGCGCTCGGCAAGTTATGGGTCGAGCCTGGCGGGGTCTATGTCGTCGCCAATATCCGCGGCGGTGGCGAGTTTGGGCCGGAATGGCACCAGGCCGCGCTCAAGGAACACCGGCAGCGCGCCTTCGACGACTTCATCGCCGTCGCCGAAGACCTGATCGCCCGCAAGATCACCTCGCCGCGCCGGCTCGGCATCATGGGGGGGTCGAATGGAGGTCTCTTGATGGGCGCAATGCTGACTCAGCGTCCCGAGTTGTTCCGTGCGATCGTGATCCAGGTGCCGCTGCTTGACATGCTGCGCTACCACAAGCTCTTGGCCGGTGCGTCGTGGATGGCCGAATACGGCGATCCCGAAAATCCGGACGAAGAGTCCTTCCTGCGCCGCATCTCGCCCTACCACAATCTCCATGCCGGCACGGCCTATCCCGAGCCGTTTTTTCTGACCTCGACCAAGGACGACCGCGTGCATCCCGGCCATGCGCGCAAGATGGCGGCGAAAATGGCTTCGATGGGGCTGCCTTTCCTTTACTATGAGAATATCGACGGCGGGCACGCGGCCGCCGCCAACCTCAAGGAGCGCGCCCGGCGCAACGCCCTCGAATTCACCTATCTGTTCGAGAAGCTGGTGGATTGAGGGCTGGCAGGAGGAACCCCATGGCGATCAGCAAATTCACCACCGTCTATGCCGGCCATATCGATTTTCCCGATCACGGGCAGGATGCGACCCCGGCCAACGAGCGCCGCTTCACCAACGACCAACTCGCCTCGGTCTTCGAGAAATCGGAGGCGATCGCCAAGACCATGGACAATCTCGGCTACGACATGATGTGGATGGCCGAACATCACTTCCAGCACGAGGGCTATGAGTGCATCCCCAACATCCTGATGCTGGCGGTGCACCTCGCGCATGTGACCAAGAAGATCAAGATCGGCTGCGGCTTCAATATCACCCCGATGTGGCATCCCTTACGCCTCGCCGAGGATTTCGCCACCGCCGACATCCTGACCAAGGGCCGCACCGTATTCGGCGTCGGCCGCGGCTACCACACCCGCGAGGTCGAGACCTTCGGCGCGCCGATGATGGACGGCGAGGCCAATCGCGAGCTGTTCGAGGAACAGGTCGAGATCATCATGAAGGCGTTCAACAACGAGCGCTTCTCGCACAAGGGCCAGCACTACACGCTGCCGCCTGCGGTGCCGTACCGCGGCTACGATCTCAAGGAGCTGAGCCTGGTGCCGCGCCCGGTCAACATGCCGGTCGAATGCTGGCAGCCGATCGTCAGCGCCAACCCGCGCGGGCTCGACTTCATGGTGCGGCACAACATCAAGGGCGCGGTCGGTGGCGGCGCGGCGACGATGTCGTCCGGGCCGATCCAGGGCTACATGGACGCTGCGCACCGCGCCGGCAAGAATTGGAAGCTCGGCGAGAACCTCACCATCGGCATCCATTTCATGGTCGGCAAGACCAAGGAGGCCGCGCTCAAGGCTCTGAAGCCGCTTTATGAAGAACACGCCAAGATGTTCGCCCCGCTGGGATTTGTCCCGGGCCTGACGCCGGCGCAGGTAGCCGCCGTGGCCAAGCGTGGCGGCTGGGACGCGGCCGGCGTGCCGAGCGTCGAGCATTACGTCAACCTCGGCTCATGGTTCGCCGGCACGCCCGACGACCTAGTCGCGCGGCTAAAGCAGATCGAGGAAAGCTATCCCGGCATGGAGCTGATGAGCCTGTCGCCGCCCTTGACGACGCCCAAGGACGTGATGCTTGAGCAGTTCCAGATCGTCGCCGAGGAGGTGATGCCGCATTTCCGCCCGCGGCCGGCGGTGCGCGACGCGGCGAAGTAGCGAAGTTCGCGAAGCTCCAAAAGGAAACCGCCGCAGCAAGCCGCGGCGGTTTCTTCTTCTGGATCTCTTGAGTTACGCCATGCGCGCCGCGACGGGCGTTTGCAGTGCGGTCAGCGCCTCCTCGAGCCGGTGCTGGTCGGCATAATGCCTGGCGCTGGTGAGGATCAGCCCGGCTGGGAGTTCCGGCGGCCGTCCGATGCCGAACCCGGCCTCGAGTGCCCGCGTCACCACCAGCACCATGCCGCACACCTCGATAGAGACGGCGACGATCTTGCTGTAGAGCACCGCGTGTAGGATTTCCGAGATCGTGTCGAGCGCGGCGAGATAGGCGTAGACCGCTTTGATGAACGGGGCCATCTCAGGCTGGTCAGGGGACCTCCGCCGGTACGGGGTCCGCCGGCGCCCAAAGGGCATTCGCTGTATTGAAAACATCATTGGCGGTTCTCACCAACGCGATCAGCATCTCCTTGTCGGTGACGGTCAGGATGCGCGGGAACAGCTTCCCGATCTCGGTGGTGAGGTCGCTGATGTTGGTTGCGATCAAGCGAACATCGTTGTCGATGATCACTGAGTAGGAGCCGGCTCGGGCGCCACCCGCGAGAGCGAGCGCGAACAGGCTGCTTGAGGTCAGCAACAACGTGCGGCGTGTAGGGTTCTTTGCGGCCATGGTGCCCTCCAACGTGCTCTGACCAATTTATATACATGGCACCGATCCTAATCAACTGGCCGTTCATCGGCTTCACTGGCATGGCTTTGTCCTGCAGGTTGCATGCGCCAGAGGCACCCTTGCGCAGCGCGCTTGCTTGGTTAAGCAAAAAGCTACTGAAGAAATCGCACCTGCGATTTGGAACGCGGCGCCGGGCAATTCCCGTAACGTGTTGATGGTGTTCCCTCACCTTAACCCTAAATCGTTATGGAGTTCCGCTGGCGAGGGGGATGGCGCTGGCGCTCGATCAAGTCAATCTGGGGTTGCCGATCCTCATCCGCAACTCGCTGCGCGAAGTTGGACGGTTTTGGCGCGTGATGAAGCATGTCACGCTGCACCGTCCGGACATGCGCTGGCATTCATGGTGGCTCATCGCCGGCCGCTGCCGGCGGTCACCGCGACGGCGGCTTAGCGATCAGATTCAGGGTTGGGCTGGAGCGCGCAACGAAAAGCCGCCGCGGCGAACCGCGGCGGCTTTAACGTCCGAGTTGTCGCCGCTTACGGGGCGATGATCTCGACCCGGCGGTTCTGCGGCTCGCGCACGCCATCCGCCGTCGGCACCCGGTTGTCGTTCTCACCACGGCCGGACACAACCATCTGCGCCGGCGGTACGCCTTGCGCCGCCAACGCCTTGGCGACGTTGTTCGCGCGCCGCTCGGAGAGCCGCTGGTTGTAGCCGGGCGAACCCGACCGATCGGTGTAGCCGGTCACCTGAATCTGTACCGGCGCACCCGACTTATAGGCATCGGCCGCCTGCGCGATGATCTGCCGGCCTTCAGGCGTGATCGTGTCCCGGTCCCAATCGAAGAACACGATGAACACCCGAGGCGCCGCCGGCGGCGGGGCCTGCATCGCTGCTGGAGCAGGCGGGGGCGGCGGGGGCGGCGCGAAGTGGAAGCTCAGGCCCACTCTGATGGCATCGATCTCTGCGCTCTTCGGCTTGAACTGCATGGCGTCGGACGCCAAGGCGGCAGGTCCAAGGAAGTTCGTCGTGACGATCTGGTTGTGCGTCGGGTTGAGCTCGACATGCAGGTACTCGGCCTTGACCGTCCACTGCGGGTTGAGCATCCATTCAAGACCGGCGCCCGCGGTCCAGCCGGTCTGCGTGGTCGAGGTCTTGAATGGGAACCGCTCGACCAAGGTCGTCGTCCCCGGAAGCGACGCAGTCATCAGGTCGGAAGTATCGTTGCGCCCGTAGGCAAAACCGCCGGTGCCGTAGATCAGCAAATTGGGATTGAGCGCCGTCGTGCCAATACGGCCGCGGATCGTCCCAAACCACGGCACGCTGCTCGTGGCAGAATTGCGTATCGTCGCCGTGCCAAACGCATTGGCCGGCGTGAACACCGAATTGCTCGTCGAGTCCGACCCATTGTACTGCACATCGGTTTCCACACCGACCACGATCTTGTTGTGCAGGTCGAGATTGTAGCCAAGATGGCCGCCACCGATGAAGCCGACGCCGCTCGACCCAGGCAGGGCCGTTCCCCAGCCAGGCGAGCCGTCAAACGGTAAGGTGAGCAATGTATTGGCGGCGCCAAAGGCAGACGTGCCAGGAACCGAGGTACTGTAATCCTGGCTCATCCACGCCGCACCGACATCAGCGCCCAGATAAAATCCGGTCCAATCAGGCCCAGCCATCATCGGCGGCGGCGGCATCTGCGCCAATTGTGCCCCCGGCACCAGCGTGCCAGCCGGCGCATCATCGGCGAAAGCGGGCGTCGCCGCCGCGATAAGGGCAGCCGCGCCCGCGAGCAAAAGTTTCCGCATCGATAAATTCCCCCATTACTCGATTGACTACTATAACCCATTCAACCGCCAAAATCTGTTGCGGAAAGGCAACACTCATCAACTTTGACGCGCCGACATCGCCATGGCGATCAAGGTGATGCCACCGAACACCAGGTCGATCCCGACCAGGAGGCCAAGCGCCCAGGCGAGTGTCCCGGGCAGCCCGACGATGATGATACCGGCGAGGATCAGGTCCATCACTCCGCCGAGCATCATCCATTCCCAGCGGCCGCTAGCTCGCGGCGATGTTCGAACGCCATCACGATGATGATGATGCCGTCGATGAGGAAGAACGCGATCAGCACGTAGGTGAGCGTGGCAACGCCCTTCGTCGGGTTGGTCAACAGGATGCCGCCGGCCAGCACCGAGATCGCCGCCGAGGCCAGCGCCCACCAGAAGCCGGGCGCATTCTTTTGGCTGAACGTTGCGATCAGCCCGACGATGCCGCCGATAAGGAACAGCCAGCCGAGCACCAGGGCCGTCGCCAGCCCGGCGAGCGGGGGCAGGGCGATCGCCGCCAGGCCGAGGATCAACAGGATGATCCCCTCGATGAGAAACATCCGCCAATGCTCGCGGATCGATCTTCTGATGGCTGCGTTGATGTCCGGCTGGTTTAGCGACATGCGGTTTCTCCCTTAGCCGTGAAACACGAAAAGCCCCTCCGCCGCGCGACGGAGGGGCTTTCGACACGACGTCCGAAATCTACCGGTGGTTCGCCTGATACCGCGAGTTGCGCAGCACGCGGCCGGGCAGGTTGCCGGTGTGGTTGCCTTCCTTCATCAGCATGCGGCCGTTGACGAAGGTGGCGTAGATGCCCGCCGCCGGCTCCTTGAAGCGCCAGCCGCCGGCCGGGAAGTCGTGGACGATGAATTCGGGCAGCGGCTTTACCGTGTCGGGGTCGAACACGGTGATGTCGGCGGTCATGCCCGGGCGCAGCAAGCCGCGGTCATAAAGTCCGAAGGTCGAGGCCGAATCGAAGGTCAGCCGCCGCACCGCGTTCTCCAGCGTCATCACCTGCTTCTCGCGCACCCATTCGCCGAGCAGCCGGGTCGAGAACCCGTAGCCGCCGTGGTACTGCACGTGCGCGCCGCCATCGCTGAGGCCGATCAGCGCGTTCGGGTAATTGAGGATTTCCTTCATCGCCTCGACGTCGATGTTGTTTTCGGCCTGCATGAAGGTGGTCTGAAGCTTTTCCTCGACCACCAGGTCAAGGAACGAGTCGATGATGCGCTTGCCTTCTTTCTCGGCGATCTGCTTCAGGGTCTTGCCGACCATCCACTTGTTCTTCTCGAGCTTCGGCTCCTCGACCCAGATGTAGTTGTACCATTCGCGCGAGATCGTGTTGCCGGGGATCTCGACCTTCCACTCGACCATCTCCTCGTGGAGCTTGGCGCGGACAGCCGGGTCGGCATAGGCGCGCAGCTTGTCGGCGTCCGACATCAGCAGGATCGGGTGCCAGGTCGGCGAGCCGCGGAACACCTGGGTGTTCGACATGTTGAAGGTCTGCGTCGTCGTGTTCGGCGAGGCCAGCGGATAGGCGCGAATGCCCTTCGACGAGGTCTCGTCGACCCGGTCCATGTGCTTCTTCCATTCGCCCGGGCGGCGTACCGACTGGCCGAGATTATTGTAGACGACCGGCCGCCCGGTGGCCTCGGAGAGGCGCGCCATCAGCCCGTTCTTCATTTCGGCGTCGCGGCCGCCGCCGGATTGGATGATGCCGGTGCCCATCTCGCGCAGCACGTCGGCGAGCGCGAAGATCTCCTTCTCGTCCGCCCACAGCGCCGGGATGTGCATGCCCTGCGGGTCGTAATGGCCCTGGTTGCGCGAGACGGAGAGGCCGAGCGCGCCGCCTTCCATGCCGTCGCGCACGACGGCCTGCATTTCCTTGAGCTCGGCATCGTTCGCCGTGCGGGTCTGACAGGCGTCGCCCATCACGTAATAGCGCACCGCGGTGTGGCCGATCAGCGTGCCGACATTGACGCCGAGGTTCTTGTCGAGCTTGTCCATGTATTGCGGGAAGGTTTCCCAATCGACCTCGATGGTGTTGAGCACCTCCATCGGGATCGCTTCGACATAGGAAAGGAACTCGGCCATGCGCTGGGACTTGCCCTTCTTCACCGGCGCCAGGACTCAGCGAGCAATTGCCGATGACGACGCTGGTCGCGCCGTGGTCGCACGAGAACGAGCACATCGGGTCCCAGGTGACCTGCGCGTCGTAATGGCAATGATTGTCGATAAAGCCGGGCGCGATGACCTGGCCGCCGACATCGACGACCTGATCGGCCGCGCCAGACAGCTTGCCGATCTCGGCGATCTTGCCGTCCTTGACCGCGACATCGCCCGCGAAGGCGGGCATCCCAGAGCCGTCGATGACCTTTCCGTTTTTGATCAGGACGTCATATGCCATCGGATTTCCTCCTGCGGTCTGGGTGCGGTTCAACCGATTGTTGTACGAACTATAGCACCGGAAATCGGGGTCCGAGCCGGAATCTCGGCATGGCTGGAGGTCCGGCTATGCGAAGGGTAGAATACATGGCGAGGGCCGTTCTTTCCGTCATGCCCGGACTGGTTCCGGGCATCCACGGACACAGCGAAAGACTGGGATTGAAAACGTGGATGGCCGGGACGAGCCCGGCCATGACGTTTTGAGTTAGACGACCGAAGCTCTACTCCGCCGCGGCTTTGCCGAAGCTCGGGGCGTTTTCGAGGTCGTCGACGAGCGCCTCCTTGCCCTCGGTCGGCAGCGGCTCGAAGTAGTTGATGCCCGCGTCGATATCGCCTTCCCACATCTCGCGCGGCAGCTCGTAGAGCAGCTCGACGCCGTAGCCGTTGGGGTCGCTGATATAGACGCTGTGGGTCACGCCGTGATTGACCCGCATGTTGAACTTGACGCCCTTTTCCTGCAGTTCGGCGAGCTTGGCGACAAAGGCCTCGCGGCTCGGCATCGCGATCGCGACATGGTTGATCGCCACCGGCTTGTCGAACAGGCCCCACTCCGAGGGCGGCGGCAGGTTCGGGTTCTCGACCAGCGCCACGTCGTGGTGGGTGTATTTGCCGTCATGGTCGCCGCTGTAGAACTGCATCTTCGGCGTCTTGCCCATTTCGGCGCGCGGGTGCAGCGCGCCGACCTGTTTCAGGCCGACGATCTCGGTCCAGAATTTGTGCGACGCGTCCATGTCGCGAACATTGAGCACGACGTGATTGATGCCGACCGGTGCTGCCATCTTAGCCTCCCATCGCTTGTCTATTCCGCCGCCGCTTTGCCAAAGCTCGGCGCCTTGTCGATCTCGTCGACCAGCGCGGCCTCGCCCTCGGTCGGCAGATTCTCTGCCCAGTTGAGCGCGGCGTCGATGTCGCCTTCCCACATGTCGCGCGGCAGCTCGTAGAGCAGCTCGACGCCGTAGCCGTTGGGGTCGCTGATATACAGGCTGCGGGTCATGCCATGATTGACCCGACGCTCGAACTTGACCCCGCGCTTTTGCAGAAAGGCGAGCTGTTTCAGCCACGCCTCGCGGCCGGGGAGGGTGATGGCGATGTGATTGACCGCGACCGGCGTGCCGAACATCGCCCAATCCTTGGGCCGCGGCGGCAGCTCCTTGTTCTCGACCAGGGCGATGTCGTGGTGGTTGAGCTTGCCCTCATGGTCGGCGCTGTAGAAGCGCATGGTCGGGCGCGGCCGCTCCGGGCGTGCCCGGTTTCAGCCGGCCGACTTCCTGCATGCCGACGATCTCGGTCCAGAATTGGTGCAACTCCTCGATGTCGCGGACATTGAGGACAAGGTGGTTGACCCCAACCGGGGTCACCGCGCGATCGGGCGCCGCTGTCTTGCCGTCTGCCATGGCCGTGCCTCGCGAGTTCGGTGGAGATGCGCGCCTACAGTCTACCGCTGAAGCTCCCAGCCGTCACCACAGCGTCGAGCCGAGCATCAGGCCTCCGATGAGGAACGCCACGCAGATCACGATAAAGAGAAAGAACAACAGCTTGGCGATGCCGGCGGTCGCCGCCGAGATACCGGTAAAGCCGAACAGCGCCGCCACCAGCGACACAACGAGGAAAAACAAGGCCAGTCTGAGCATCGATGTCTCCGGCAGAAGCTGATCGTATCAACGCCGTGGCAGGCAGATCATGCCCGCCGGTGTAGCCCGGTCATGGGATTTCGTAGACCGCGTAGTCGTCGGCGATGCCGCGCAGCGCGCGCTGCTGCGCGACCGGCGCGAGGCCCTTCGCGGCGAGCAGGTTCGAGGTCTGCGAGTGCTCGATCACGGGGCCGGTCGCCCAGATCGCGCGTGAGGTCGCCAGCCCCTGCACCCGCGAGGCGATGTTGACGGTCGAGCCGAAGAAATCCTGCCGGTCGTTGAGCACCACCGCGAGGCACGGACCCTCGTGGATGCCGATCTTCAGCTGCAGATCCTCGCCGCCGCGGTCGGCGTTCAGCTGCTGCATCGCCTCGCGCATCTTGAGCGCGGCGGCGACAGCGCGGTCGGGCGAGTCGAAGGTCGCCATCACCGCATCGCCGATGGTCTTGACGATGGCCCCCGCCTCGGCCGCGACGATCTCGTGCAGCACATGGAAATGCTGGCGCACCAGATCGTAGGCGGCGAGGTCGCCGACCCGTTCGTAGAGCGCGGTCGAGCTCTTGAGATCGGTGAACAGGAAGGTGAGGCTGGTGATCTTGAGCCGCTGCTCCGGGTCGAGCGTGTCGGTGCCATAAAGGTCGCGGAAAACCTGGTTGGAGAGGAGCCGCTTGCCGCTGAGGAACGGATGCCGCAGGTCGAGCAGATGGTGCAACTCGTCGCCGGCGATCCATAGCCCGGGGAGGAGCCGTTCGCCGGTGCGGTTCTCGAACGACAGCCGCAGCGGGCCGGGCCGCATCTCGATCGTCGTCGTCGGCGCTTTGATCCCGGTGAACACGATCGACAGGTTCTGCCGCTCGCGGGTCGGCTCTCCGGTGACGTTGATGAACTGCGCGACATGCGTCACCGGCTCGAACACGATCAGGAACTGCGCCGGCAGCTGGAGCGACAATTGCGCCTTTTCGCCGGCCGGCAGCTCCAGCGTGTCGAGCGTGACGCTGGCGACAACCGGGTCGAGCTCTTCGGGAAGGTTCATCGCCGAGGCCCAGAAGATCTGGCGGAAATACTCGACAAACGGCAGGTCGTTTGGGTCGTGCGCGGCGATGCGGCGGGCGCGGCGGCTGACCGTAAACGTCACCTCGACCATCTGGTCGAGCGAGGCTTCGTAACCGCTGGCGCAGAGCGCGCAGACATAATCGTCGTGCCCGACCGTCTTCAGGGTCGCGCCCTCGCCGAGCACGCCGCCGCAGCCGGGACAGACGACATTCCACGACAGCTCGAAGATGCCGAGCCGCGCGGCATGGAGGAACGCCGCGATCACGGCTTCCTCGTCGAGACCGCGGTCGGCGGCGAATTTGAGGGCGTTGATGCGGCACAAATCGGGGTCGGGCGCATCGCGCACCAGCGCCTCGATCGGCCGTCACCACCGCCGGATCGGCGGATTGGCGCAGCGTGGCAAACAGGGAGTTCGGCTTCTTCGGTCATTGCGGATGGCTCACTGTATCGCCGACGGCGATCTCCCCCGCCGCGATCACCTCGGCATATATGCCCATGATGTTGTGCCCGAAATGGCGCATCAGTTCGGCGACGACCGAAATGTCGCGCTCGGCGGTCGCCGGGTTGACCTCGGTCGCGGCGCAGCGGGTGATCGGCGAAATCGACCCGCAGCCGCGCGCCGCCGACGCCGCGATCTCGCGCTCCATCCAACTCTTGCTCGTCCCAGGCCGGCAGCCCGTCGAAATAGATATTGGCGCGGAAGCGGATCGGCTCGACCGTCGCGCCGATCTTGGTCTCGAAATCGCGGATGCTCGCGAGGTTGATCAGCGAGACGTATTTGTCGGTCGACGCGTTCGGCTTCGGCCGCGCATCGGCGAAGGCGTGGCCCGGCGCCTCGACGACGCGCAGTTCGGCCTTTTGCTGGGATCGCCCAGAAAATCTTTGTAGTAGTCGGCGATGCGCCTCGCGCCGTCCGGTGTCGTCAGGCTCTCGCGCAGCGCCGTCTGGCCGTTTTGGGCGATGGTCAGCAGACCGGTCTCGGTATCGAAGCTCGTTTGCAACTGGGCCAGCGTCTCGTCGCGCATCAGCATGATGAAGTGGTTTTTCGACAGCCATTGCGGGTGTGCGGGGTCGAATTCGGTGGTGCCGAGCGCGATCGCGAAGCGGCGGTCGTGCGGCAGGCATTTGCCGGCACTGAGCCCGATCTGGCCAAGTGGCTCGGCTGACAGTCCCTTGACCGGGTAGCGATAGATATTGGTGATCGCGACCGCCATGCGCTGCTCCCCTCTCAACGCATGAAGGTAGGCATCAAGAAGCGGATTTTCATCCCGCCGCGCTGCGCTAGAGTAAGCTCACGAAAATGTCAGACCGGGTGCGAGGGGTAAGGAAATGCAAGCGGATTACGTGATCGTCGGCGCCGGCTCGGCCGGATGCGTGCTCGCCAACCGGCTGACCGAGGACCCCAGCGTCCGGGTGATCCTGATCGAGGCGGGCGGCAAGGACTGGAATCCGCTTATCCACATCCCGGCCGGGTTCATGAAGATGCTCGACCACAAGACCCTGACCTGGGGCTTTCACGCCGAAGCCGATGTCGGTACCAACGGTCGCGCGATCCTCTATCCCGCGCGGACGAGTCATCGGCGGCTCGTCGTCGATCAACGGGCTCATCTACATCCGCGGCCAACCCGAGGATTACGACCACTGGCAGCAGCTCGGCAATCGCGGCTGGGGCTGGGACGACGTGCTGCCCTACTTCAAGAAGGCCGAGCGCTGGGAAGGCGAGGGCAGCGAGGTGCGCGGCAAGGACGGCCCGCTCTTCACCTCGAAGATGGACCGGCCGCCGATCTGCGAGGCGGCGATCGAGGCCGGCAAGCAGATCGGCCTCGAATACCGCGAGGACGTCAACGATCTGACGCGCCTGCACAACGACTGCATCGGCTGGTGCCAGCAGACCCGCGGCGGCCGGCTCCGCGCCAGCACCGCGCGCACCTATCTGCGCCCGGCGCTGAAGCGCGGCAACCTGCAGCTCGTCACCAAGGCGCTGGTGCACCGCATCGTCTTCGAGGGCAAGCGCGCGGTCGGGGTCGAGTTCTCGCGCGGCGGCCAGATCGAGCGCGCCGATGCCGGGCGCGAGGTGATCCTCTCGGCCGGCGCGGTCGGCTCGCCGCATTTGCTGCAGCTGTCGGGCGTCGGCGACCCCGAGCATCTCGGCAAGATCGGCGTGCCGGTCGTGCACGAGCTGATGGGCGTCGGCAAGAACATGCAGGACCATTACGTCGTCCGCGTCACCCGCCGGGTGCACGGCGCGCAGACCGCGAACGAGAAGTCGCGCGGGCTGCCGCTCGCCGGCGAGGTGTTGCGCTACCTCTTCACCGGCAAGGGCATGCTGACCTACAGCGCGTCGTTGGTCGCGGCCTCGGTCAAGGTGCTGGAGGAATCGGCGACCCCCGACATCCAGTGCTCGTTCGCGCCGGGGAGCTTCGTCAACGGCACGGTCGGCCAGCTCGAACGCGAGCCCGGGCTCACCGCCGGGATGTGGCAGATGCGGCCGCTGTCGCGCGGCTATGTGATGGCCAAGACCAACAGGCCCGGCGACGCGCCGGCGATCAACCCGCGCTACCTGTCGGACGAGACCGACCGGCGCGCGGTGCTCGGCGGCGTTCGCTATATCCGCAAGCTGTTCCAGGCGCCGGCGCTGGCG
Source organism: uncultured Alphaproteobacteria bacterium (assembly GCA_963773625.1). Taxonomy (GTDB): domain Bacteria; phylum Pseudomonadota; class Alphaproteobacteria; order ATCC43930; family CGMCC-115725; genus DATARH01. The sequence goes on from CAVZCJ010000005.1 coordinate 35,929, forward strand.
CAATACCTCGGCATCGAGAGCCTGCCGGGCGAGAAGGTGCAGAGCGACGAGGAGATCCTCGATTACGCCCGCCAATACGGCAACACGGTCTATCACGCGACCTGCACCTGCATGATGGGGCAGAACCCGAATTGCGTCGTCGACGACCAGCTCCGCGTCCACGGGATGGAGGGGCTCAGGGTGATCGACGCCTCGGTCATGCCGGCGGTCAGCTCGACCAACACCAACGCGCCGACCATCATGATCGCCGAGAAGGGCGCGGCGATGATCAAGGCCGGAGCGCGGGAGAGAGCTGGCGGCTTGATGCCGGCGCCCCCGTATCGTGTAGGATGAACCGATCGCGCACCGGGTCCGCGTGCGCCCCTAACCCCCTGGAGCTTCCGGAATGGCCGACACAACCGAATACACCCCGCCCAAGGTCTGGATAGCCAAGCCGGCCCTCGGCCGGTTCGCCAATATCAACCGCCCGACTGCCGGCGCGCAGTTCGAGAGGGAGCTGCCGGTCGGCAAGCACCCGTTCCAGCTCTATTCGCTGGGCACGCCGAACGGGGTCAAGGTCACGATCATGTTCGAGGAGCTGCTGGCGAAAGGCCACAAGGGCGCCGAGTACGACGCCTGGCTGATCAAGATCGGCGACGGCGACCAGTTCGGCAGCGGTTTTGTCGCGATCAACCCGAACTCGAAGATCCCGGCGCTGATGGACCGCAGCGGCCCGAAGCCGATCCGCGTCTTCGAGACCGCCGCGATCCTGATGCACCTCGCCGAGAAGTTCGGCGAGTTCCTGCCGACGACAGCCGATCCGGCGGCGCGCGCGGAGTGCCTGTCGTGGCTGTTCTGGCAGATGGGCAGCGCGCCCTATATCGGCGGCGGCTTTGGCCATTTCTATGCCTATGCGCCGGTCAAGATCGAATACGCGATCGACCGCTTTACGATGGAGGCGAAGCGGCTGCTCGACGTGCTCGACCGCCGGCTCGGCGAGAGCGAGTGGGTCGCCGGCCCGGACTATACGATCGCCGACATGGCCTGCTTCCCGTGGTATGGCGGGCTGGCGCGGTTCAACCAGTACGGCGGGGCCGAATTCCTGTCAGGTGCAGGACTACAAGAACGTGCAGCGCTGGTGCGATGCGATGCTGGCGCGGCCGGCGGTGCGGCGCGGGCGCATGGTCAACCGCCTGTCGGGCGATCCGTCGGAGCAGCTGCACGAGCGCCACGACGCCAGCGACTTCGAGACCAAGACGGCGGACAAAGTTCGCCGCAGCCGCGGACTGAGCGGGGCGCACTAGCCGGGTGACTCACCCCGGCCGCTGCGCCAGAATCTGCGCGAAGCGGACGATCCGCTCGTCCGGCTTCCCTGAGTCGCGCGTCCGGCGCGCTGAGCGCGATGCGCAGATGCCCGGCGGCGCTGGCGCCGAACCCGTCGCAGGGCAGCACCGCGACGTGCTCGCGCTCCAGCAGCTCGAGCGCGAACGCTTCCGAGCCAAGGCCGGTGCCGCGGCAATCGAGCAGCACGAACATGCCGCCTTCGGGCGGCACGACCCGGCAGTTCGGCGCCTCGGCGAGGAGCGCGCTCATCATCGCCGCGCGCCGCCGATAGTCCTCGCGCAGCGCCGCGACCTCGGCGGCCTCCTGCCGCAACACCGCCAGCGCGCCCTCCTGGATGAAGCCGGGGCTGCCATAGGTCATGCACAGGAGCAGGTTGAAGAGGTGCCCCTGCAGCGCCGGCGGGCCGATCACCCAGCCCATGCGGAACCCCGGCGCGGCATGCGATTTCGACAGGCTGGAGACGACGACCGTGCGCTCCGCCATGCCGGGCAGCGAGCGGGGGCTGACATGCGGCCGGGCGAAGGCGAGGTCTTCATAGACCTCGTCCGAGACGCAGCCAAAGATCGTGCTGCCGGCACAGTTCGGCGATCGCCGCGATCTCGTCGGCGGTGAACACCGCGCCGGTCGGGTTGTGCGGCGAGTTGATCCACACGACCCGCGTCTGCGGCGTGATCGCCGCCGCCATGGCGTCGAGATCGGGGTGGAAGCCGCGCTCGGGCACCAGCGGCACCGTCACCATCGTCGCGCCGCTGGCGCCGATCACCGCCTCGTAGGTGGCGTAGATCGGCTCGGGCACCACCACCTCGTCGCCCGGCTCCGGCGAGGCATTGCAGCGCGCAATAGAGCCCGCCCTGCGCGCCCGGCACGACGACGACATTGTCGGCGGTGCACGGCATCCCGGTGCGCGCGGCGTGTCGCGCCGCGATCGCCTCGCGCAGCGCCTCGGTGCCGATCATCCGCGAATACCCGGTGCGGTGCGCGCGCAGCGCCGCCACCGTGGTCTCGATCAGCACCTCGGGCGGCGCCTGGTCGGGGTCGCCGACGGTGAGCGCGATCACGTCCTCGCCAGCCTCGCGCAACTCGATCGCCCGGCGATGCACCGCCCAGGCGCCGGCGCCGCGCCCGGCGATCCGTTCGGTGAGCGATGAATAGCGCATGGCGGCCCTGACTGGCATCGGCGGTCGAGTGCGCTAGAGTAGCAGGAGACGCGGTTGGGGAGGGACGCGATGCAAGCGGATTACGTGATCGTTGGCGCCGGGTCGGCCGGTTGCGTGCTCGCCAACCGGCTGAGCGCCGATCCGTCGGTCAAGGTCGTGCTGCTCGAGGCCGGCGGGCGCGACACCAGCCCGCTGATCCATGTCCCGGCCGGCTACATCAAGCTGCTCGACCACAAGAAATGGACCTGGATGTACTACGCCGAGGCCGACGAGGGGGTGAACGGCCGCGAAATCCTCTACCCGCGCGGCAAGGTGCTGGGCGGCTCGTCGTCGATCAACGGCATGATCTACGTGCGCGGCCAGCCCGAGGATTTCGACCATTGGGCGCAGCTCGGCAATCGCGGCTGGGATTGGGACAGCGTGCTGCCCTATTTCAAGCAGGCGGAAAGCTGGGAAGGCGGCGCGGACGAATTTCACGGCAAGGACGGGCCGCTCTTGACCTCGCGCCCGGCCGACCGGCCGTTCCTTTGCGGCAAGATCATCGAGGCCGGCACCGAGATCGGCCTCGAATATCATGAGGACGTCAATCATCTGCCGCCCGGCGCGCCCGACAATATCGGCTGGGTGCAGCAGACCCGGCGCGGCCGGCGGCGGCAAAGCGCGGCGCGCACCTATCTGCGGCCGGCGCTGAAGCGGCCCAACCTCCAGGTCGTCACCAACGCGCTGGTGCACCGCGTCGTCATCGCCGGCAAGCGCGCGACCGGGGTCGAGTTCTCGCGCGGCGGGCAGGTAGAGCGCGTCGACGCCGCGCGCGAGGTGATCCTCTCCGGCGGCGCGATCGGCTCGCCGCAGGTGCTGCAACTCTCCGGCGTCGGCGACCCCGACCATCTCGGCCGCATCGGCGTGCCGGTGGTGCATGCGCTGCCCGGGGTCGGCAAGAACCTCCAGGACCATTTCCTCGCCCGCTGCACCGCCGAGGTGCAGAACGCGCCGACCGCCAACGAGAAATCGCGCGGCCTGCCCTTTGTCGGCGAGCTGATGCGCTATGTGTTCTCCGGCTCGGGCCTGCTCACCTACGCCGCCTCGCTGGTCTGCGCCTCGGTCAAGGTGCTTGGAGGAGTCGGCGACGCCCAGACGTGCAGATACTCTTCGCCAATGCCAGCTTCGCGCCGGGGCCGATCCGCAAGCTCGATTCCAAGCCCGGGATGACCGGCGGCATGTGGCAGATGCGGCCGCTGTCGCGCGGCTATGTCGAGGCCAAATCGCCCGACCCGCGCCAAGCGCCGGCGATCAACCCGCGCTATCTCTCGCACGACACCGACCGGCGCTGCGCGATCGGCGGCCTGCGCGCGGTGCGGCGGCTGTTCGCGGCGCCGGCGCTGGCGCCCTATCTCGTCGGCGAGATCCTGCCGGGCAAGGACGTGCAGAGCGACGACGAGCTGCTGCACTATCTGCGGCAGACCGGCTCGACCGTGTTCCACGCCACCTGCACCTGCAAGATGGGCCAGGATGCGATGGCGGTGGTCGACGACCAGCTGCGCGTGCACGGGATCGAGGGGCTGCGGGTCATCGACGCCTCGGTGATGCCGACCGTGACCTCGACCAACACCAATGCGCCGACCATCATGATCGCCGAGAAGGGCGCCGCGGCGATCAAGGCCGCGGCGCGGCAGCGGCTGGCGGCCTAGGGAGCAAGGCTCATGCAAGCGGATTACGTGATCGTCGGCGCCGGCTCGGCCGGGTGCGTGCTCGCCAACCGGCTGACCGAGGACCCCAGGCGTCAAGGTCGTACTGATCGAGGCCGGCGGGAAGGACTGGAACCCGCTGATCCACATCCCGGTCGGTTACATGAAGCTGCTCGACCACAAGCAGCTCACCTGGGGCTTCAAGGCCGAGGCCGATCCCGGCACCGACGGGCCGCGCGATCGCCTATCCGCGCGGCCGCGTGCTCGGCGGCTCGTCGTCGATCAACGGGCTCATCTACATCCGCAGCCAGCCCGAGGACTATGATCACTGGGCGCAGCTCGGCAATCGCGGCTGGGGCTGGGACGACGTGCTGCCCTTCTTCAAGCAGGCCGAGAAGTGGACCGGCGAAGAGGCTGAAATTCATGGCAAAGGCGGGCATCTGACGACCTCGCCGATGACCGAGCAGCCCGAGGCCTGCCACGCGATCATCGCCGCGGCGCAAGAGCTCGGCCTCGAATTCCGGCCCGACGTCAACAACCTGCCGCGCGGCGCCGGCGACAGCATCGGCTGGTGCCAGCAGACCCGCGGCGGGCGCCGCCGCGCCAGCGCCGCGCGCGACCTATCTTCGCCCGGCGAAGAAGCGGCCCAACCTGCAGATCGTTACCCAGGCGCTGGTCCGCCACGTGGTCTTCGACGGCAAGCGCGCGACCGGCGTCGTCTATTCGCGCGGCGGCCAGGTAGAGCGGGCCGACGCGACGCGCGAGGTGATCCTCTCCGCGGGGGCGATCGGCTCGCCGCATGTCCTGCAGCTATCCGGGGTCGGCGATCCAGAGGTGCTGGGCAAGGCCGGCATCCCGGTGCATCACGCGCTCCCCGGGGTCGGGCAGCAATTTCCAGGACCATTACATCGCGCGCATGTCGTGCTATCGTCCGCGATCTCGAGCACCCTCAACGAGCGCGCCCGCGGTCTCGGCTTCGCCAACGAGATCCTGCGCTATGTCGATGCAGGGCAAGGGCATGCTGACCTTCGGCGCCTCGCTCTGCGCCGCCTCGGTCAAGGTGCTGCCCGAGTCGGCGACGCCGGACGTGCAATGCGTCTTCGCCCCGGCGAGCTACAAGCCCGGCCTCATCAGGAAGCTCGACGACCGGCCCGGCATCACCGGCGGCCCGTGGCAGATGCGGCCGCTGTCGCGCGGCTATGTGCTGGTGCGCTCGCCCGACCCGCGCGAGCAGCCGGCGATCAACCCGCGCTACCTCGCCGAGGACACCGACCAGCGCGCCATGGTCGGCGGGCTTGAAATTCCTGCGCCGCCTGTTCGCCGCGCCGGCGCTGGCCAAGCACATCGTCGAGGAGAACGTGCCCGGCCCCGCGCGTGCAGAGCGACGACGAGCTGCTCGATTACGCGCGGCAGAACGGCTCGACCGTCTACCACGCCAGCTGCTCGTGCATGATGGGCAATCACGCGATGGCCGTCGTCGACGACCAGCTCCGCGTCCATGGCCTCGAGGGCCTGCGGGTGATCGACGCCTCGGTGATGCCGGCGGTGAGCTCGACCAACACCAACGCCCCGACGATCATGATCGCCGAGAAGGGCGCGGCGCTGATCAAGGCGGCGGCGCGGGAGAAGCTGGCGGCTTAGTTCCCTCTCCCGCAATGCGGGAGAGGGTGGCCGGCGCGTAGCGGCGGCCGGGTGAGGGTGTCGAGGACAAAAACACGGGCTCGACGGCTTCGGCAATCCCTGACCGATGCCGAGCGGCGCCTATGGTTTGCGATGCGCGACGGCAGCGACGGCTTTCGTGATTGCCTTGAACTCGTCGATTGCGGTCTGTTCGGTGTCGGTCAGTTTTCGGCCGGGCCGGAAGTGCTCAAGGAGCACGAGCAGCGCGTCCTCGATGCGGCCGAGTTGCTTGCCGTAGCTGGCGACGTCGGTGAGGATTTCCTCTTCGACCGCCGGCTCAGATGACTGCCCCAGCTCGATGTTGACGAGGCCGAACTGGCTGCCCATGGGGTTGAACGTCCAGGTCCAGGGGTTGATCGATTGCGTGACGTTGCCGGAAAGCGGCAGGCGAAAGACAGGCATTGGGACCTCCACCGGATCAGCGCGGGCGGTTGCCACCCCGCAAGTCGCGCGCCGCCCGGCGGCGGCGCTCAATCTCCCGCGATCGCTCGCTTCACCCACTCCGGCACGGTCTCGGTGAGCGGGCCGTAAGTGCTCTCGCCGAATTCGGGCGATAGCGGGGTCGGCTCGGCGGCGAATTCGATGGTGCGGGCGCCGGCGCGCTTCGCGTCGGCGAGGAACGAGTGGCCCGGCTCGCCGCCGCCGGCATTGCCGATCGAGACGAAGGTCTCGCACGTCGCGAGCGCGATAAACACCGTGTCGACCCGCAACGGTTCCTCGCCAACCCAGACGATGTGCGGGCGCAGATGCCCGTTATTGCCGCAGATCGGGCAATCGTCGGCGTCGCTCAGATCGTCGAACCAATCGCTGACCTTGGTGCAAATGGTGCAGCGCGCCTTCAAGAGCTCGCCATGGGTGTGGATCACCGCCTGCGCCCCGGCGCGCTCGTGCAGATCGTCGATATTGCGGGTGACGACCAGCACTTCGCCGGGCCGGGTCAGATCGAGCGCGGCGAGGCCGTCATGCGCGAGGATTGGGCTTGACCGCGTGCAGTTCGCGCCGGCGCCGGTTGTAGAAATCGAATACGCGCTCCGGGTCGCGGGCGAAGCCGTCGCGCGTCACCACGTCGTCGAGCGACACGCCGGGCGGCATCGCCGCCGGGTCGAACGGCGCGAAGCCGGATTCACGTGACAGGCCAGGCCCGGTGAAGACGACGATTTTCGGCGGCTTGGGAAAGGGGCTGGGCATGGGCCTTAATGATAGACCCGTTTGCGCCCGATCGGACCTCGCCGTAGCGCTTTAGGCGCTCAGTTTCATTCCGAAATGGTGCTTACGCTGTGGTTTCGCGCGATCGATCGCCTGTTGCGCCAAATCCAGCCGCCCGGTGCGCGCGATCTCCTGGCGGAAGATTGTTTCGCTCAGCACCGTCTGTTCGAGCGCACGCGTGGCCTTGATCTCCCGGCCCACCCGCCAGGCGCCGAAGGCGCCGCCGACAGCCATGACGGCGCCCAGCATCGTCGCCCACCAAAGGGGCAATTCCATGACGCCAAGCGGCAGACAGGCGACACCCATCAACATCACCAGCCACAAAATGGCGCGCTGTATTTTGAGCTCAGTCATCGGTTTCGACATCGCCGGCCACCCGGACCGCAAGGTTAACGAACTATAGATGGCGATTATTGCGCGACTTCCATGGAGAATTCTGCAACATTTGAAGTTAATTCGTGGAGGTTAATAATTAATTGCCTGCTACTGACAATTCGCGCTCAGCTTGACGCCGGATGCTGGTATTCCGGAACCCGGTAATAGACCCAGACGAGGTTGAGCGCCAGCACCGCGCCGGTCATCAGGAACACCCAGGAAAGTCCCAATCCCGCGGCGAGGAATCCGCCAAAGAGCGGCCCCAGCGAGTTGCCGAGGAACATCGCCGACGAGGTCATGCCGTAAACCGTGCCGCGCTCGGAGCGGGGCACGAGGCGCCCGACCAGCGCGTTGGCGGTCGGCAACAGTCCGCCGATGAAGAGGCCGACCGCGAAACGCTCGGCGGTGAAGACCCAGTAATTATGGGTGAAGGCCTGCGGGAGCGTCGTCAGCGTCGCGCCGAGCAGCGCGATCAGCAGCACCTTTCGATAGCCGATCTGATCGCTGCGGTTGCCGAGAAACGGCGCCGAGATCACGTTGGCGACCCCGGTGATCGAGAACGCGATGCCGGCGAGGGTGGCGACATTGGGTAGGTTGCCGACCATCTCCTTGACGTAGAGCGTGACGATCGGCTGCACCGTGCGCACGCCGAACTGCGCCATCAGCAGCACGAAGAAGAGCGCGAGCAGGGCCGGCGAGCGGATCAGCGCGATCGAGCCCGGCGGTTACCGTTCGGCCGCCACCGCTCTTGGTCGGCCGCACGAATTCCTCATGCACCCCGAACCAGACAAAGCCGAGGGACACCAGGATCGTCGCGGAGGTCAGGTAGAACGGGATGCGGTAGCTGCCGGTGAGGTCGGCGAGCCCGCCGCCGATAATCGGCCCGACCAGCGAGCCAACAAGCTGCCCGGTCGATAGCCACCCCAGCGAATAGCCAAGCCGCCCTTCCGGCACCTGGCTCGCGACCAGCGCGATCGCCGACGATGAGAACCCGGCGAAGACGCCCATCAGCGCCCGCGCACCAAAAAACTGCCAGACATTCGCCGACAGCCCCATCAGCGCGGCGAAAAACCCGACCGCGAGGCTCGAGCGGATCAGCATCAGCTTGCGGCCGTGCGTGTCGGCCACCTTTCCCCACAAGGGCGAGGCAAAGGCGGCGATGAACGAGGTGATGCCGGAGAGGATACCCGCCCAGATGTCGATGCCGGCCTCGGTCCTGACCCCCAGCTCGGGCAGGAACAGCGGCATGATCGGGGTCAGCATCGAAAACGCCATCGTCATCACGAACTGGATGGCGACCATCGCCCACAGCGTCTGCTGCCAATGCGCCGCCGCGCCGCTCTCCTCGGGGGCGGGCTCTTCGGTCTCGCCGGCGCGCAGTTCGGCCATGAAACAGCATGCCCCTCGTAAGCTTGTGGAGTGTAGCGCCTCCCGGCATGATCGTAGCGATGCAAGGAGCGTGCAGGATATGAAGTTCGGGATTTTCTACGAGCTGCAGATGCCGCGGCCCTGGGTCGCCGATGGCGAGCTCACCCTCTACCAGAACGCGCTCGACCAGGTCGAGCTGGCCGACCGGCTCGGCTACGACTTCGCCTGGGAGGTCGAGCACCATTTCCTCGAGGAATATTCCCACTCGCCGGCGCCAGAGGTGTTCCTCGCCGCGGCTAGCCAGCGGACCAAGAACATCCGCCTCGCGCACGGCATCATGCAGCTGACGACGACGCACCCGGCGCGCTGCGCCGAGCGCATCGGCGCGCTCGACCTGGTCAGCCGCGGGCGGGTCGAGTTCGGCACTGGCGAGAGCGCCAGCTCGACCGAGCTGGAGCCGTTCGGCGTCGCCTACGACGAAAAGCGGGCGATGTGGGAAGAGGCGATCCGCGCCATCGTCCCGATGTTCAAGGATGGCGCCAGCGAGCATCACGGCAAGTATTTCGACATGCCGCTGCGCCGCGTGCTGCCGAAGCCGATCCAGAAGCCGCACCCGCCGATCTGGGTCGCCTGCTCGGCGCTGGAGACGATCGAGATGGCCGGGCGGCGAGGCCTCGGCGCGCTGGCGTTCCAGTTCCTCTCCGCCGACGCGGCGCATGCCTGGGTACACGCCTACTACAACGCGTTCGTCAAACGGCAGGACAAGCTCGCCGATTACCAGGTCAACCCGAACATCGCGCTGACCAGCTATTTCATGTGCGCCGAGACCGACGAGGAGGCGCGCCGCCGCGCCGACGGCATCCCGTTCTTCCAGTTCGCGCTGCGCTTCTACGGGCAGAGCGCGACCCGCGAGCGGCCGGCGCCGGGCACGGTCAACCTCTGGGACGAATACGAGAAGTGGAAGCGCGAGAACCCGGAGGGACTGCCGCGCGCGCTGCGTGGCGGCCTGATCGGCTCGCCCGAGACGATCCGCACAAGCTGCGCCGGTTCGAGACCTCGCATATCGACCAGGTCATCCTGCTCAACCAGGCCGGCAACAACACCCACGAGCATATCTGCGAGAGCCTCGACCTCTTCGCCCGCGAGGTGATGCCCGAGTTCCACGCCAACATCCCCGAGCAGGACGCGTGGAAGGCGAAGGTGCTGACCGGCGAGATCGAGCTCGAAGAGATCGACACCGAGCCGTTCCGCGACCGCTACGGGCCCAATTCGGTGCAGCTGCGACCGGCGATCGGCCCGACAGGCGGCGGAGTAATGCTCCCCGCCCTCTCCCTCGTCGCCGTCCCCGGCCGGCGCCAGGCGACCCTGGAGCTGGCGCGCGAGATCGAGCGCCGCGGCTTCGCCGGTATCTACGTGCCGAGCATCTTCGGCAACATGGCGCAATGCACCGCGCTGGCGCTGGCGACCTAGCGCATCAGGATCGCCACCGCGATCGCCCCGATCTACGCCCGCACGGCGGAAGATTTCGCCCACGGCGCCGCCTATATCCACGAGATCTCCGGCGGGCGTTTCGCCTTTGGCATCGGCGTCGCCCATGGCCCGAGCCATATCCGCATGGGGGTCACCCCAGGCAAGCCGCTCGGCGACATCCGCGCCTTTGTCGAGAAGATGCATTCCTACGACGGCATCGGCGCCTTCCCGCCGATCATCCTCGCCGCGCTCAGGAAGCGCATGGTCGCGCTCGCCGGCGAGATCGCCGAGGGGCTGATCTTCGCCAATGCCAGTCGCTCGCACATGCGGGAGTCGCTGTCGGTGTTGCCGGCGGCGAAGCGCGCCGACCCCGATTTCCTCGTCGCCAACATGATCCCGACCTGCATCGCCGACGATGTCGAGGCGGCGAAGGCGGTCAATCGCCGCACCCTCACGCGCTACACGATGCTGCCCAATTACCGCAATTACTGGAAGGAAGCGGGCTACGTCGACGAGATGAACGCGATCGAAAGCGCCGCCGCCGAGGGCCGCCAATCCGATATTCCGAGCTTGATGAGCGACAAATGGCTGGCCGACGCCACGCTGTTCGGCTCCGCCGCCGCGGTGCGCGACGGCATCGAGGCTTGGCGCGAGGCCGGGGTCACGACCCCGGTCATCGTCCCGTCCTCGGCCTCGGGCAACCAGCTGAAGGCGGTCGAGGAGCTATTCGCGGCGTACGCCTAGGGGAAGGCTTACCGCTCGCGCATCTTCGGGTCGAGCACGTCGCGCAGCGCGTCGCCGAACAGGTTGATGCCGAACACCGTCAGCATGATCGCCAGGCCGGGGAAGATCGCGATCCACGGCGCGGTCGACGCGTATTCCTCGGCGCCGCCTTGCAGCATCAGCCCCCAGGCCGCGACCGGCTCCTGCACCCCGAGGCCCGAGATAGGACAGCGAGGCCTCGGCGAGGATCGCCTGGCCGACGAACGAGGTCAGCATGATCAGGAACGGCGCCACCACGTTTGGCACCATGTGGTTGAGAATGATCCGCGAATGGCTGTAGCCGAGCGCGCGGGCGGCATCGACATAGGGTACTTCGCGGATCGCCAGCGCGCTCGACCGCACCACCCGCGCGCAGCGCGGGATCAGCGGGATGGTGATGGCGATGATGACGTTTTGCACGCCGGTGCCGAAGATCGACACCACCGCCAGCGCCATGATGATCAGCGGGAACGCCATCACGATGTCGAGGATGCGCTGCAGGAAGAGGTCGATGCGGCCGCCGAAATAGGCGCTGCCGACGCCGAGAACCAGTCCGCTGAACCCGCCGACCACCGCCGAGGTGATGCCGACGATAAAGGCGGTGCGCGCGCCGAAGAGGATGCGCGAGAGGATGTCGCGCCCCAGTTGGTCGGTGCCGAGCCAGTGCGCCCAGCTCGGCGCCTCGGTCATCGCGGCGAAATCGTTGGAGGTCGGGTTGTAGGGCGCGATCCAATCGGCGGTGAGCCCGGCGAGCCCGAAAATCGCGACCAGCACGATGCCGATCGTGCCGACCGGCTGGCGGACGGACGAAGCGCGTTGACGGCGCTCCAGATGCCGCGCGGCGCGACGTAGGTATCGTCGCTGAAAACGGCGGCGCCGGTTGGGGTCGGGGCGATGTCGGTCATCGTGATGCCCTATCTCAAGCGGATGCGCGGGTCGAGCCACGCATAGAAAAGATCGACAACGAGATTGCTCAGCACGGCGAGGGTCACGACCAGCATGACCAGCGCCTGGGTCAGCGTGTAGTCCTGGTTCTGCACCGACAGCACCATCAGCCGGCCGATGCCGTTCAAATTGAACACCTGCTCGGTGACGACGAGCCCGCCGATCAGGAAGGCGAACTCGATGCCGATCACGGTTACCACCGGCAGCAGCGCGTTTTTCAGCGCATGCCGGTTGATGACGATCTTTTCGAGCAGGCCCTTTGCCCGCGCGGTGCGGATGTAATCCTCGCGCAGCACCTCGAGCATCGCCGAGCGGGTCATCCGCATCGACACCGCGGCATAGCGGTAGCCGACGGTGATCGCCGGCAGCATGACGATCGACAGGTTGCGGATCGGGTCCTTCCAGATCGGCACGTAGTCGATCGAGGGCATCCAGGGATGGCCGGTGATCGCCTGGCTCGACATCGAGCACGAGCAGGATCGAGATGATGCCGAGCCAGAAGGCCGGGGTCGCGATCCCGGCGATCGAGAAGGTGCGGACCAGCGAGATCGATCCAGGTATTCTGCTTCAACGCCGAGATCGTGCCCAGCGGGATGGCGATCGCGATCGCGATGATCGTCGCCATGCACCGCGACCTCGAGCGAGACCGGGAAGCGGGTGGCGATCTCTTGGACGACCGGCTTTCCCGACCACATCGAGATGCCGAAATCGCCACGCGCCAGGCCCCAGATGAAGTTCCAGAATTGCACGCAGCCAGGGCTTGTCGATGCCGATCTCGGCATGGCAGGCGGCGAGCGCCTGCTCCGAGAAGCTGGTGCCGCCGGAGCCGAGCCGCACCAGGCAGATATCGCCTGGGATCAGCCGCATCAGGATGAACACCAGCGCCGCCGCTCCCACGAGCGTCGGGATCACCAGCAGGAGGCGGCTGACAATGTAGCGGTGCATCGCCTTCGTTCGGTCTCCGTGATCCGTCCCGTCCGGCGTTCTATTGATCGAGCCAGATGTTCGCCAGGTCCTGGTTGATGTAATGGCTCGGGCTGATCTTCCAGCCTTTCACGTAAGACCGGTATGGCACGATCCGATACCACCACGCCATCATAACCTTGTGCGCCTTGGTATCCATGACGTACTTGGCGAATTGGAACATCGCCGCGTGTTGCTTGGCCGGGTCGGTTTCGTGCAAGGCCTTGTTGTAGAGGTCCATTTCTTCGGGGTCTTCATAGTTGCCGTAATTCTGCTCGCTGACCGAGGTCGGCAGATAGGGCTGGACGTCGATCAGCGGGTTGACGACGCTGTGGCAATTGGCCTGCAGGTCGACCGCGAAATTGCCGCTGCGCTCGGCCTCGAACCACGGGCCGGTGGGCATCACTTTCTGCGTTACCTTGACGCCGATCTTGCTCCAGTCGTCGACCGCCCAGATGCCGACAAACTTGTAGGGCTGGTCGACAGCGCGGTTGATCAGTTCGAAGGTCAGGTTTTCCTGTCCCGCCTCCTTCAGCAGCCGCTTGGCTTCGGCCCGCGACTTCTCGATGTCGGGCCCGAAGCCGGCGATGCTTGTCAGCTCGTCCTTGTTCGGCGCCAGCGGCGAGCCGGGAAAGATGATGCTGCCGACGGTCTTGACGTCGGCGATCTTCGACAAGGCCGGCGCGCTGCCCCAGCGGTCGATCGCCAGCGTCAGCGCGCGCCGAACCCGCACGTCGTCGAACGGCTTCACCTTCTCGTTGATGGTAATGACGCTGCCGCAGTTCCAGTCGCTTTCCTGCACCGCGATCTTGTCGCCGAGCGCCTGTTTTAGTTCGTCGCGCGCCGAGGGCGGGAAGCCGCGGAATTCGATCGCGGCCTGGTCGGATCGGATCGCGTCGATCCGGGTTACCTGCTTGGCGGCGAAAATGCCCTTGATACCGTCAAGATAGGGTTGGCCCGCATGATAGTAATCGGGGTTCCGCACGCCCTCGATCGACTGGCCGGTCTCAAGCTTGACGAACTTGAACGGGCCGGAGCCCATGATGTTCTTCTCGTACCAGTGTGGCCCGCGGGCCGGATCGTCGAGGATCGCCTTCTCGTAGATCCACCCAAAGGGGTCGGCCAGCGCCGGCAAAAAGGCGCTGGTCGCGTATTTGAGGCGGAACACGACGGTCGTCGGGTCGGGGTTTTCGACCTTGTCGACCATCATGAAATTGGCCTGGCGCGGACTCAGGACGCCCTGGTCAGGGAATATGATCTCCTGCCAGCTCTTGGCGACGTCGGCGGCGGTGAGCGGCGTGCCGTCGTGGAACTTCACGCCGGTGCGAATCTTGAACGTGTAGGTCTTGCCGTCATCGGTCGGCTTCGGCATCTCGGTGCACAGATCGCACACGAAATCGGTGGTCGAAGACGGGTTGTCTGGGTTGATCCGGATGAGGACGCTGTAGTACGGCGCCGCGGTGTGGATCGTCGCGTAGGTCGTCTCGCGGTGGCCGTCGAGGCTTGGCGGCGCATCCGACGGGAATCATGTAGGTCAGCGTGCCGCCGCGCTTCGGCGTGTCGGCAGCGTGTCCCGGTCCAATGCCGAGGGCAAGCGCCGTCCCTGCCATGGCTACTCGCGCGAGAAAGTTCATCGTCGCCTCCCTATGCGTATCCCACTGGTGCTGCTTATGTTTGGTATTGGCTCGATCTCCTACTGATCGAGCCACACCGTCCCAAGGTCTTGGTTGACGTAATGGCTGGGGCCGATCTTCCAGCCTTTGACGTAGGCGCGGTAGGGCACGATGCGCTGCCACCACAGCAGGAAGATGCCGTGCGCCTGCTCGTCGAGCACGTATTTGTTGAACTCGAGGATCAGCTGCTTCTGCTTCGCCTTATCGAGCTCGCGCAGCATGCGGTTGTAGAGGTCGACCTCGTGCTGATCGTCCTCGAAATTGCCGTAGTTTCCCTCCGAGATCGTGTGCGGCAGGTACTTGCCGACATCGGCGAGCGGATTGACGACGTTCTGGCAATTGCCTTCGACGGTCACGTCGAAATCCTCGGCGCGCATTGCCGCGAACCACGGTCCGGTCGGCAGCACCTTTTGGGTGACGTGAACACCAATCTTCGCCCATTGGTCGACCACCCAGATGCCGTAATATTTGTAGGGCTGGTCGGTCGAGCGGTTGAGCAAGGTAAACGTGAGGTTTTCCTGGCCCGCCTCCTTCAGCAGGCGCCGCGCCTCGGCCCGCGATTTCTCGATGTCGGGCCAGTAGCCGGCGATCTGCTGGAGTTCGTCTTTGCTCGGCGCCAGCGGCGAGCCCGGGAAGGTAAGCCCGCCCACCGTGTGCACAATGGCGATCTTGGAGAGATCGGCGGCGCTGCCCCAGCGGTCGATCGCCAAAGTCAGAGCGCGGCGCACGCGCACGTCGTCGAACGGCTTTTTCTTATGGTTCGGGGTTATCAGCCCGCCGCAATTCCAGTCGCTGGTCTGCACCGCGAGCTGGTCGCCTAGCGCCTGCTTCAGCTCGTCGCGCACCGTCGGCGGGAAACCGCGGAACTCGATCGCCGCCTGGCCGCTGCGAATGGCCTCGACGCGGGTCACCTGCTTGTCGGCGTAAACGCCCTTGAAGCCGTCGAGATAGGGCAGGCCCGTGTGATAGTAGTCCGGGTTCCGCACGCCCTCGATCGACTGCCCAGTCTCGTATTTGACGAACTTGAAAGGGCCGGAGCCCATGATGTTCTTCTCGTACCAGTGGATGTCCTGGTCGAGCTTCGCCTTGCTGTAGATCCAGGCATAGGGATCGGCCAGCGCCGGCAAAAATGCGTCGGTCGCGTATTTGAGATGGAAGACGATGGTCTGCGGGTCGGGCGCCTCGATCTTGTCGACCATGACGAAATTGCTCTGGCGCGGGCTGACGACGCCCTGCTGGCGGGAAGATGATCTTGTTCCACGAGGCCAGCACGTCGGCGGAGGTCAGCGGCGTGCCGTCATGAAATTTGACGCCGGTGCGGATCTTGAAGGTCCAGGTCTTGCCGTTGTCCGTCGGCGCCGGCATCTCGGTGCAGAGATCGCAGACGAGATTCGGCGAGCCCGGGTCCATCGGATTGACGCGGATCAAGGTCGAATAAAACGGCGCCGCGGAGTGGATCGTCGCGTAGGTTTCCTCCCGGTGCGCGTCGAAGCTCGGCGGCGCGTCGGCCGGGATCATGTAAACGAGGGTGCCGCCGCGTTTTGGCGTATCCTCGGCTGCCGCCGGCAACGCAATCGTGACAGCCAACACGACGGCGCAAGCCCAGCGCCACCACAACGTCCTTCGCATCTCCCCACTCCCCTGTTTGCGTGTTGGCCGCTGTTTTCCCGCAGTCTATTTGTCGAGCCAGATTGTCGCCAGATCCTGGTTGAGGAAATGGCTCGGGCTGATCTTCCAGCCTTTCACATAAGAGCGATACGGGACAATCCGGTACCAGAAGGTAATCGGCAATTCGTACGCCTTCGTGTCGATCACGTACTTCTCGAAGTCGCGCATCAGCGCTCGCTGTTTTGCCGGGTCGGTCTCGTGCAGCATTTTCTGGTAGAGGTCGATCTCGGCCTGGTCCTCGTAGCCGCCGTAATTCTCGGTGAACACCGTGTGCGGCAGATACTTGCTGACATCGAGCACCGGGTTGACCACGCTCTGGCAGTTGGCCTCCATCGTTACGTCGAACTTGCCGGCGCGCATGTTCTCGAACCACGGGCCGGTCGGCACGACCTTCTGCGTCACGTGAACACCGATCTTGCTCCACTCGTCGACGACGAACGTGCCGACGTATTTGAACGGCTGGTCGACGTCGCGGTTGAGGAGTTCGAAGGTCAGGTTGTCGGCGCCGGCCTCATGCAGGAGGCGCTTGGCCTCGGCGCGCGATTTCTCGATGTCCGGCCAGAAGCCGGCCAGCTGCTGCAGTTCGTCCTTGGTCGCGGCGAGCGGCGAGCCGGGAAAGACGATGCCGGCGACGGTGCGGACGATCGCGATCTTCGACAGCGCCGGCCCGCCCTTCCACTGGTCGATCGCCAGTGACAGGGCGCGGCGGACGCGCGGGTCGTCGAACGGCTTCTTGCGGCTGTTGTAGGTGAGCAGGTTGCCGCAGTTCCAGTCGCTCTCCTGCACGGTGATCTTGTCGCCCAGCTCCTTGACCAGCTGGTCGCGCGCCGAGGGCGGCTCGCTGCGGAATTCCATCGCCGCGTTGTCGGAGCGGATGGCGTCGACCCGGGTCGCGAGCTTGGGCGCATAGATGCCGACGAAGCCGTCAAGATAGGGCAGACCCTTGTGGTAGTAGTCCGGGTTGCGCTCGCCCTTGATCGATTGCCCGGCCTCGTAGCTGACGAACTTGAACGGGCCGGAACCCATCACGTTCTTTTCGTACCAGTGCGGCCCGCGGGCCGGGTCGTCGAGAATTGCCTTCTCGTAGATGAAGGCGAACGGGTCGGCGAGCGCCGGCAGAAAGGTCGTCGTCGCGAATTTGAGGTGAAAGACGACGGTCGATGGGTCGGTGGCCTCGACCTTGTCGACCATCACGTAGAACGCCTGGCGGGCGCTGGTGACGCCTTGCGGCGGGGAGATGATCTCCTGCCAGCTCGCCGCGACGTCGGCGGCGGTCAGCGGCGTGCCGTCGTGGAACTTGACCCCGTCGCGGATCTTGAAGGTGTAGGTCTTGCCGTCATCGGTCGGCTTCGGGATTTCGGTGCACAGATCGCAGACGAAATCGGTCGTCGATGACGGGTTCTCCGGGTTGATGCGGATCAGCACGCTGTAGAACGGCGCCATCGCATGGATCGTCGCGTAGGTCGCCTCGCGGTGGCCGTCGAAGCTCGGCGGCGCGTCGGCCGGGATCAGGTAGGTGAGGATGCCGCCGCGCTTCGGCGTCTCGTCCGCCAGGACGGGCGAGGCGGTGGCGAGCGCCATCCCCAACACAAGCGATGCCGCTCTGGCGAATTTGCTTCGCATATCCTCCCCCTATCGCTTTGGACTACTGGTCGAGCCAGATCCGCGCCAGGTCCTGATTGATGAAGTGCGTCGGCGCGATCTTGAAGCCTTTGACGTAGGACCGGTAGGGCACGATGCGGTGCCACCACAGCACCCACATCGCATGCGCCTGGGTGTCGAGCATGTAGGTCTCGAAGGCGCGCATCGCCGTGCGCTGCTTTGCCGGGTCGGTCTCGTGCAGCATGGCGTCGTAGAGATCGACCGCCTGCTTGTCCTCGTAGCGCGCGTAATTCTCGGCGTCGACCGGCAGGAACTTCTGGATATCCATCACCGGGTTGACGATGCCGTAGCCGGGGGCCTCGACGACAACGTCGAAATCGCCCTTGCGCATCGCCTCGAACCACGGACCGGTCGGCACGACCTTTTGCGTGACGTGGAGGCCGATCTTGCTCCACTGATCGATCAGCCAGGTCCCGACGTATTTGTAGGGCTGGTCGACATTGCGGTTGAGCAGTTCGAAGCTGAGATTGTCGGCGCCCGCCTCCTTCAGCAGCCGCTTCGCTTCGGCGCGCGACTTCTCGATGTCCGGCCAGTAGCCGACCATCTGCTGCAGCTCGTCCTTGGTCGCGGCGAGCGGCGAGCCGGGAAAGACGATGCCGCCGACCGTCTGCACGATCGCGACCTTGGACAGCGGCGGCGCCCCGCCCCAGCGGTCGATCGCCAGGGTCAGTGCGCGGCGCACGCGGACATCGTCGAACGGCTTCTTCTGGTGGTTCACCGTGATCGCGCTGCCGACATCCCAGTCGCCTTCCTGAACGGTGATCTTGTCGCCCAGCGCCGCGACCAGCTCGTCGCGCGAGGATGGCGGCATGCCGCGGAACTCGATCGCGGCACGGTCGCCGCGGATCGCGTCGACGCGGGTCGCCTGCTTGTCGGCGTAGATCGCGATGAAGCCGTCGAGATAGGGCAGCTTGGGGTCGTAATAATCGGGGTTGCGCTCGCCCTTGACCGATTGCCCGGTCTCGTAGGCGACAAACTTGAAGGGCCCGGTGCCCATCACGTTCTTCTCGTACCAGTGCGGGTCCTTATCGAGGATCGCCTTCTTGTAGACCCAGTTGAACGGGCTGGCGATCGCCGGGCAGGAACGCCTCGGTCGCGAATTTGAGGTGGAAGACGACGGTCTGCGCGTCCGGCGCCTCGACCTTGTCGACCATCATGAAGTTGCTGACCCGCGGGCTCAGCACGCCGGCCGGCGGGAAGATGATCTCGTTGAAGCTCGCGGCGACGTCGGCGGCGGTAAGGACCGAGCCGTCATGCCATTTGACGCCCTGGCGGATCTTGAAGGTCCAGGTCTTGCCGTCGTCGGTCGGCTTCGGCATCTCGGTGCACAGATCGCAGACGATGTCGGTCGTCGAGCTCGGATTGTCGGGATTGATGCGCACCAGCAGGCTGTAGAACGGCGCGAAGCCGTGCACCGTGGCGAAGGTGCTTTCCTTGTGCCCGTCGAAGCTCGGCGGCGCGTCGGCCGGGATCATGTAGGTGAGCGTGCCGCCGCGCTTTGGGGTCTCGTCCGCTGCTGCGGGCAGCGCCGCGCAACAGGACGAGCGCGGCGGCGAGGGCCGCCGCCCATCGTGCTCTCGATCCCATCCTCGTCCTCCCCTTTCGTTCTTGTTTTCGAGCTGACGGCTTACTTGTCGAGCCAGACCGTCGCCAGATCCTGGTTGATGTAGTGGCTCGGGCTGATCTTCCAGCCTTTGACATACGACCGGTAGGGCATGATCCGGTTCCACCAGATGATCTGCGTCGCGTGCGCCTGCGTATCCATGACGTATTTCTCGAACGCGACCATCTCGGCGTGCTGCTTCGCCGGGTCGGTCTCGTGCAGCAGCTTTTCGTAGAGGGCTCGCTCATCCGGATCGGGAACGCTGCCCATGTTCTCGGCGCTGCCCGGCAGGAAGGGCTGCACGTCGAGCAGCGGGTTCACCACGCTGTGGCAGATCGGATAGTGCACGACGGCGAAATCGCCCGAGCGCATCGCCGCGAACCACGGGCCCGGTCGGCACCACCTTCTGGGTCACCTTGACGCCGATCTTCGACCACTGATCGACCAGCCAGATGCCGACATATTTGTAGGGCTGATCGACATCGCGGTTGAGCAGTTCGAAGCTGAGATTGTCGGCGCCGGCTTCGTGCAGGAGCCGCTTGGCCTCGGCGCGCGACTTCTCGATGTCGGGCCAGAACCCGGCCATCGACGACAATTCGTCCTTGTTCGCGGCGAGCGGCGAACCGGGGAAGACGATGCCGCCGACCGTCTTGACGATGGCGATCTTGGCCAGCGCCGGAGCGCCGCCCCAACGGTCGATCGCCAGGCTCAGCGCGCGGCGCACGCGCGGATCGTCGAACGGCTTTTTCTTTTCGTTGAAGAACAGGTCGCTGCCGCAATTCCAGTCGCTCTCCTGGACCGTGATCTGGTCGCCCAGCGCCTGCTTCAGCTCGTCGGCGGCGGAGGGCGGCAGGCCGCGGAACTCGATCGCGGCGCGGTCGGAGCGGATCGCATCGACCCGGGTTGCTTCCTTCGGCGCGTAGATGCCGACGAAGCCGTCAAGATACGGCAACCCCTTGTGATAGTAGTTGGGGTTGCGCTCGCCCTTGATCGACTGGCCGGCGTCGTAGCTGACGAAGTTGAACGGGCCGGAACCCATCACGTTCTTCTCGTACCAATGCGGCCCCTTGCTCGGATCGTCGAGGATCTTCTTCTCGTAGATGTAGGCGAACGGGTCGGCGAGCGCCGGCAGGAAGGCGCTGGTCGCGAATTTCAGGTGAAAGACGACGGTCGTCGTCGTCGGGCGCCTCGATCTTTTCGATGAGATCGCGGTAATTGCTGCCGCGCGCGCTGAGCACGCCCTCGGGCGGGAAGGTGATCTCGTTCCAGCTCGCCGCTACGTCCTGGGCGGTCAGCGGATTGCCGTCCTGGAACTTGACCCCGGTGAGGATCTTGAAGGTGTAGGTCTTGCCGTCATCGGTCGGCTTCGGAATCTCGGTGCAGAGATCGCAGACGAAATCGGTGGTCGAGGACGGGTTCTCGGGGTTGATCCGGATCAGCACGCTGTAGAACGGCGACACCGAATGCACCGTCGCATAGGTCTCCTCGCGGTGCCCGTCGAAGCTCGGCGGCGCGTCCGCCGGGATCATGTAGGTGAGGGTGCCGCCGCGCTTCGGTGTGTCGTCCGCCGCTGCGGGCAGTGCCGGGGCGGCGAGCGCCAGGCCAAGCCCGGCCGCGATCAGTAGACGTTGCGTCTTCATTCCCGTTACTCCCTACCAACTCGCATCTTCGTCAACGAACCTCAGGCGACTTGGCCGCAGGCGACCCAATGGCCCGGCCGCAACTCGCGCAGCTGCGGGGATGACCTGCCGGCATTCCTCGACCGCGATCGGGCAGCGCGGGTGAAACACGCAGCCCGCGGGCGGGTTGATCGGGCTCGGCACCTCGCCGGGAAGCGGCTGGAAGCTGCGGTCCGCCTCGACCGTCGGGTCGGGCACCGGCACCGCCGCCAGCAGCGCCTTGGTATAGGGGTGGAGCGGGTTGTCGAAGACCTCGTCGCATTCGGCGAGTTCGACGACGTGGCCAAGATACATCACCGCGACGCGCTGGCAGAGATGCCGCACCACGCTGAGATCATGCGCGATGAACAGATAGGTGAGGTTGAACTTTTCGCGCAAATCCTCGAGCAGATTGATGATCTGCGCCTGGATCGACACGTCGAGCGCCGACACCGCCTCGTCGCAGACGATGAATTCCGGATCGACCGCGAGCGCGCGGGCGATGCCGACGCGCTGGCGCTGGCCGCCCGACATCTCGTGCGGATAACGGTCGGCGAAATTGGGGTTGAGCCCGCAAATCGACAGCAATTCCTTGACCCGCGCCTCGCGGCGGTTGGCGTCCGGTTCGATGCCGTGCACCCGCATCGGCTCGCTGAGGATCGAGCCGACCTTCTGGCGCGGGTTCAGCGAGCTGTAGGGGTCCTGGAAGATGACCTGGATGCGCCGGCGCAGCCCGACCAGCGAGCGGCGGTCGAGGCCGGCGATATCGACCCCGTCGTAGAGGATCGCGCCCTCGGTCGGTTTTTCGAGGCGCAGGATGCAGCGGCCCATCGTCGTCTTGCCGCAGCCGCTCTCGCCGACCAGGCCCAGCGTCTCGCCGCGGCGGATCGTCAGGTCGACCCCGTCGACCGCCTTGACCTCGCCGACCTTGCGGCGAGACGACGATCCCCTCGGTGATCGGGAAGTGCATCTTGAGGCCGCGCACCTCGACGAGCGGCCTCTCCGCCGCGTCGATCGCCGTCATGCGACCGCCTCCGGTTCGACGTCGAGCGACACCTCGCGGCTGCGGAAGCAGGCGGCGAGCTGACCGCTCTCGCCCACCGGCTCGAGCGGCGGCGCCTCGGTCGCGCAGCGCTCGACCGCGAAGCGGCAGCGCGGCCGGAACGAGCAGCCGGCGCCAAGCCGGGTCAGGTCCGGCGGCGAGCCCTCGATCGGGTCGAGCCGCGCTTGGCGCGGCCGGTCGAGCCGCGGCACCGACTTCAAGCAGCGCCATCGTGTAGGGATGATGCGGCGTGTGATAGATCGCGGCCGCGCTGCCGCTTTCGACGATGCGCCCGGCATACATGACATTCACCCGGTGCGCGTAGCGCGCGACGATGCCGAGATTATGCGTGATGACGATCAGCGCGACGCCGAGCCGGTGCGTCAGGCTCTGCATCAGTTCGAGGATCTGCGCCTGGATCGTCACGTCGAGCGCGGTCGTCGGCTCGTCGGCGATGATCAGCTTCGGCTCGCAGGCCAGCGCGATCGCGATCATGATCCGCTGTCGCATCCCGCCCGAGAGTTGGTGCGGATACTGCTTCAACCGGCGCTGCGGGTCGGCGATGCCGACCAGTCCCATCAACTCCACTGCGCGCTTTTCGGCTTCGGCGCGGTCGCTGCCGCGATGTTGCTCCAGCGTCTCGGTGATCTGCCGGCCGATCGACAGCACCGGGTTCAGCGAGGTCATCGGCTCCTGGAACACCATGCCGATCTCGCCGCCGCGCACCTCGCGCATCTCGTCGTCGGAAAGCTTCATCAGGTCGCGGCCGTTGAACATCACCTCGCCGCGAGACGATGCGCCCCGGCGGGCTCGGGATCAGCCGCAGGATGGATAGCGCGCCGACCGATTTGCCCGAGCCGCTCTCGCCGACGACGGCGACTGTCTCTCCCGGATCGACGCGTATAGGAAATGCCGTCGACCGCGCGCACGATCCCGGCGCCGGTGCGAAACTCGGTGCGCAAGTTGCGGACTTCCAAGAGCGGCGGCAACGGCGGTTCTCTCCCTCAAACCTTACGCAAGGCTGACATGAATTTTGTTGTTGCGCCGTTGGTAGCGGTTGCCATGCCAGGGTGTCAATCGCGGCGCCATTTCCGGCACTGGTTGCGCCCGCCGCAGCCCGAAATGTAGGCAATTTGCCGCAGTTCAGCGCGCGCCGGGGTAGATGTCGGCGCCGTAGGCGCGACGGATGTCGGCGAGCAAGCGCGCCGGTCGGCGGGGCATAGGTCAGCCGCTTGCTGGTGAACTGCCCGGTCAGTGCGCGCATGTTGACCGCCAGTTCGCCGATCTTGACGAGCGCGATGAGGCCGTTGACCACCGGCGCGTTGTCGACCTCGTGAATGCCGGCATCGGCGAGGATCGTCATCACGATGCCGCCGGCCGGGATGACGCATTCCGCGCCCTTCTCGAGGCCCTGCCGCGCCGCGGCGCGGAACTGCTCGATGACCGCGTTCCTGGCGGCCTCGTCCTCGAAAGCGCGGTCGAATTGCGCGGCCCGCTCGACCGCCATCTGGTCGATCGAGACGAGGCGGCTCGCAAGGCCATAGGAGGCGATGTTCTCGGTGACCCGCCGGGCGAATTTCGGGTTGACGTTGACCACCGAAAAGCTCGCGCCCATCAGGCAGGCGAGGTGGACCGACGCCTCGCACAGGCCGAGCACCGGGATGTTCAAGAGCTCGCGCAGCGCGTGCAGGCCGGGCTCGAAAATGTTGCCGATCAGGAATGCGTCATAGCCCTCGCGCTCGGCCTTCAGCCCGTTGTCGAGGATTTCGCCGGTATCGAGGAATTCGAGATAGCGGTACTGGTCGGCGATCGCCTTGCCGGGGCCCAGCCCGTGCACCTCGACCGTCGGTGCCCGGCGCCGCGGCGCCTGCAGGATCGCCGCCAGCTTCTGCGCGTAGGGTCCGCTCGCGCCGCGGCGGCTCGCCCCGAGGCTCTGGTAGAAGAGCCGCATCGCTCACACGCCGAAGGTGAACCGGCTGCCGGTGCTCGACTGCACCACCTGGTCCGGCATCGCGCGCACCGCCGCGTCGATGAAACGGCCGGCCGGTGCAGTGCATCGGCACGACGACGTCGGGCGTCGAGCGCCTTCAGCTCGGCGACGGTGTGCTCGATGTAGTCCGCCGGCGCCGCGCCGAGATGGAACCCGCCGATCACTGCGTGCACCTTCTCGACGCCCGACACCGCCTGCGCCGTCTTGACCGTGTTGATCACGCCGCAATGGCCGCAGGACGAGATCACCACCAGCCCGCGCCCTTGAACGACATAGCAGGTGGCGTGCTCGTCGGGGTGCTTGTCGAGGACGAGCTTGCCGCGCCGCTCGGCCTCGGTGAAATGGTCGAGCGGGGTCGGCTCGACCAGCGTGGTCGGCGTCACCTTCTCGAACGATTGCCAGGCGATCGGGCCGCTGGTGAACGGCCCGGCAAGCGCATGCGCATGATCGCAGCACACCGTCTCGACGTGCTCGGCCGCCAGCGCCTGTCCGTCGAGCGCGCCCATCGGCACCGGGTCGCCGCCGCGCGCGCCGGTCCATTTCTCGCGGAAGGTCAGGTTGCCGGCGCCGGTGTAGAGCTTGACGTCGTCGCGCATCCCCGGCCGGTAGCGGTCGACAAAGCCGACCAGCCCGCCGTAATGGTCGCGGTGCGAGTGGCTGAGGATCAGCCCGTCGAGCTTTTCCGGCGCGATCCCGAGCAGGTCGAAATTGCGGTTCAGCACCTCCGGGGTGAAGCCGAAATCGAGCAGATACTGGCTGCGCTCGCCGGCCGTTCTCGGATTCGAGGTGCAGCGACAGGCCCCATTCGCAGGCGAAGGTCTCGCGCTCGCGGCCGGGCATGCGCGCGACATGCTCGATCTTGACGTGCGGGTGCTCGGCCTTGGGCATGAAGATGTCGTGGTAGGAGTTCGACCACGAGCCGCACCGAAAGCGACGATACGGTCGGGGCCTGGAAGGGGTTCGAGGAGGTGAGAGCCATGTCTAGCCGTCCTTGTCGAGAATGGGGTTGCCAAGTTTGAACCAGGCGCGCGCGATTTTGCCGGTGTCGATTTCATAGATCGCGATGACATCAACTGTACCGCGTCCGTCGGGAAAATTGCGCGTCACTACTTCTCGGTCGATCACCAGATTGCCTACCGAGACGCGCGCGATCAGGGCGCCGCGGAGATCGGCTTCCTGGAAGCGGGTGAGGTGGCGGGTACGGATTTCGCCGGCGCCGCGCGCCAATAGTTTGTCAGGAAATTCGAAATATTCGGCATCCTCGCGCCACGCCGCCATGAATGCGTCGATGTCGCGGGCGTTGTACGCGTCGAGCTGCCGGGCGACCACGGCTTCGGCCTCCGATGCGCTGCTGTTCACGGCAACCTCCTGGCTATCGCATCGGAATGGCGCATGATGCGGGGCATGGCAAGCATGGAAGACGCGCTCGGCCTGCCGCAAGGCGCGTTCGCCCGCCTCGACGAGGAAGAAGACGAGGCGTTCTACGAGCCGGCGCGGCTCGTCACTCATATCGACGACAATGCGATCCGCGTGCTGCGCGGACTCTATCGCGAGATTTTGCCGGCGGGCGGGGTGCTGCTCGATCTGATGTCGAGCTGGGTCAGCCATCTGCCGAAAGACATCGAATACGCCGAAGTCATCGGCCACGGCATGAACGCCGAGGAGCTCGCCGCCAACCCGCGCTTCTCGCGTTGGTTTGTCCAGAACCTCAACCGCGATCCCGAAACTGCCGCTCGCCGACGCCAGCGTCGACGCGGCGATGATCTGCGTCTCGATCCAGTACCTGCAGCAGCCGGTCGCGGTGCTGCGCGAGGTCGGCGCGGGTGCTGCGGCCGGGCGCGCCGATCGTCATCAGCTTCTCGAACCGCTGTTTCTGGACCAAGGCGGTGGCGGTGTGGCGCGGCCTCGACGACAGCGGCCATGCGCGCCTCGTCGAGCTTTACCTGCGCCATGCCGGGTTCGAGGCGATCGAGACCCGCCGGCTCGCGCCCTATATCGAGGACGAGCAGGACCCGATGTACGCGGCAATCGGCTATATTGCGCCGAAATTCGATTAGGAGGCGAACGATGGAACTGGGCACCTTGCTGCCGCTGGGCGATATCGGCGGGTCGCCGCAGGTGATGAAGGAATACGCGCAGGCCGCCGAGGCCGCCGGCTACGACTTCATCGAGGCGCCCGACCATGTGCTCGGGGTCAACGCGGCGAGCCGGCCGGGCTGGGACCGCAACGACAACGACGATCTGTTCCACGACCCGTTCGTGCTGTTCGGCTATCTCGCCGGGGTGACGAAGCTCGGCTTCTCGACCGGCGTGTTGATCGTGGCGCAGCGCCAGACCGCGCTCGTCGCCAAGCAGGCCGCCTGCCTCGACGTGCTGTGCGGCGGCCGATTCCGGCTCGGCATCGGGGTCGGCTGGAACGAGGTCGAGTATGTCGGCCTCAACGAGAATTTCCACAATCGCGGCCGCCGCTCCGAGGAGCAGGTGCAGGTCATGCAGAAGCTATGGGCCGCAGCCGCACGTCAAATTCGAGGGCCGCTGGCACCACATCGACGATGCCGGGATCAACCCGCGCCCGGCCTCGGGCAAGGTGCCGGTGTGGTATGGCGGGCATGTCGAGCAGACCTTGCAGCGCGTTGCCAAATGGGGCGACGGCTGGATGCCCAACGCCTATCCGCCGGGCCAGGAGGCGCTCGACATCTTCGCCAAGCTGCGCAAGCTGACCGAGGAAGCCGGCCGCAACCCGAAGGACGTCGGCATCGAGGTGTGGACCTCGATGGGCTCGGGCAGCGAGGCCGATTGGAACAAGGAAGCGAAGTTCTGGAAACAGGCGGGGGCAACGCATCTCTGCCTGACGACGACGTTCCATCGCCGTCACCACCACCGCCTCGCCGGGCATACCCTCTCGGACCACGTCGCGGCGCTGAAGCGGTTCAAGAACGCGGTGGCGGAGGCGCTGTAACTAGAAGGATTTTTCGTCATGGCCGGGCTCGTCCCGGCCATCCACGTGGATCCCCGGGACAAGCCCGGGGATGACGGAAAGGGAGAGCCAAGGATGCCAATCCAAATCACACCCCTTCACCCGCATATCGGCGCCGAGGTGTCGGGCCTCGACGTCGCCGCGCCGCTCGCCAACACGGCGCTCGACGAGTTGTGGCAGGCGATCGACGAGCACTCGGTGCTAGTGCTGCACAACCAATCGATCACCGACGCGCAGCTCAAATCCTTTGCCGATAAATTCGGGCCGCTCGAGATCGGCCGCGCCGCGCTGCAGGGCGGCAAGCGCCGGCTCGACATCCCCGAGATCGGCGACATCTCCAATCTCGACATCGATAACAACATCCGCGCCCGCGACGACCGCCGCCGGCTCGACATGCTCGGCAACCGGCTGTGGCACACCGATGCGTCCTACATGCCGGTGCCGGTGGTGCTGGGGATGCTGTTCGCGGTGGCGGTGCCGCCGGCCAGCCCGCTCGGCGCCGGCGAGACCGAGTTCGCCGACATGCGCGCCGCCTACGACGCGCTCCCCGACGACATGAAGGCTACGATCGACGGGCTCGTCGTCGAGCACGACATCTTCTGGTCGCGCGGCCAGATCGGCTTCACCGAGTTCCCGCCCGGCGAGCGCGAGAAGTATCCGCCCTCGCCGCAAAAGCTGGTGCGCCGCCATCCCGGCTCGGGCCGCAAGACGCTGTATCTCTCGGCGCACGCCTCGCACATCGTCGGCTGGCCGGTGGCGGACGGGCGGCTGCTGCTGCACGACCTCAACACGCACGCGACGCAGCGCCAGTTCGTCTACAGCCACAAATGGGCCGAGGGCGATCTGGTGATCTGGGACAATCGCTGCACGATGCATCGCGGCCGCCCGCACGACGAAGCCGCGCCGCGCGACCTACGCCGCGCGACGACCCTCGATGTCGGCTCGACCTTGGAGGAGGCGGCTTAGCCCGTCAGCGCCCGGACCGGTCGGCCGACGTCGATCAATTCGGTATGTTGTCCGAACGGGTCCAGTTTGGCGCCTTCGCGCCAGCCGGCGTCGGCCGCGACGCCGGACTGATATCGCAAGATGCCGAGAATGTGGCTGACCTCAATGCCGTCCTCTGATAGCGGCATGTAGATCCGGTAGGCGAAGAGATCGATGTTCTTGGTCGTGTGGTAGCGGTTGAGCGAGAACAGCGGGAGCCTGGTCGTCGTAAACGCGGCGATAGATGCTTTGGATGAAGTTGAGCCGGTCGTCGGTGAACATCTCGTCGGGATAGCGGCCGGTATAGTCGCTGCCGAAGGCGTCGACCGACGCGGTGCCGACGAGCCGATAGCGAAAGCGCGCGCCGCCGTCGATGACCTCGATGATCTGGATGTTGGGCAGGAGCTTCGGCGGCAGCTCGATCGGGTCGATGTCGCGCTTGCGCGGCATCGGGCGCGCACCGCGCTTCTGCGTCCAATAGGTGAGGGTGGGCCCGAGGATTGGATCGTCGCGATAATTATAAGTCATTGTTGCCCATCGCCGGGTGGCGATGGGTAACGCCATCACGTAAAGAAGCCGTAAACCTGTGACAAAAACGCTCAAGAGCGTTTCTAGGCCATGGGGTAGGGGGCGGTCCGCACGTGCTCCGGGCGCACGCCAATGCCGACGATGCGCGCCGGGATCCGCCGCAGAAACGGAAACATGTTGAACATGCGGAAGGTCAGTGGGGCGGTTGCCGGGCCGTCGGAGTTGAGCACCCGGTCAATCACCTGCTTCTGCACGGTCAGCTGCATCTGCTGGATGATTTTCATCGGGAAGGTGCGCCGGCGCTGCACCTGGTCGAGGTGGTCGTTCGTCAGCTGCCCAAGGCGCAGCGGCGTTGCGAGGATGTTGGCTGCTGCGACCGCGTCCTGCACCGCGAGATTGACCCCGACCCCACCGACCGGCGACATCGCGTGCGCCGCGTCGCCAATGCACAGAAGCCCCGGCCGCCACCATCGGGTCAGCCGGTCGACGGCGACGGTCAGCAGCTTGATGTCGTCCCAATCCTGGAGCTCGCCGACCCGGTCGGCGAGCCACGGCACGAGCTTGACGATGTCCGCGCGGAATGCGTCGAGCCCGCGCGACCTCACCTGGTCATAGCCGCCTTTGCGGATCAGATAGGCGCACTGCCAGTAGTCGCCGCGGTTGAGCGTTACCATCATGCGGCCGAAATTGACGTAGCCGCCGATTTGCCCGGGGTCGCTGGGCTTGCGCGACATTCGCATCCACAGCACGTCCATCGGTGCGCCGAGGTTTTCGACCGCGAACCCGGCGCGGGCGCGAATATCGGAGTGGCGGCCGTCCGCTCCCACCACCAGATCGGCGCGGATGTCGATCGGCCCGTCCGGGCCTCTGTGCCGTTACCCCGACCACGCGATCGCCCTCGAAGATCAGATCGGTCGCCTCGGTCTCCATCAAGCAGACCGAACCCCGGGTACCGCTTGCCCTGCTCGCTCGAGGAAATTGAGAAAGTCCCATTGCGGCATCAGCGCGATGAACTTGCAGACGCTCGGCAGGTGCGAGAAATCGCCCATGTGGATTTGGGTCTCGCCGATCCGCACCTCCAACTGGCTGATCTTTTCGTGATGGACCTTCAAGAAATCGTCGAGCAGGCCGAGCTCGTGCATCACC
Organism: uncultured Alphaproteobacteria bacterium; assembly: GCA_963773625.1. Lineage (GTDB taxonomy): Bacteria > Pseudomonadota > Alphaproteobacteria > ATCC43930 > CGMCC-115725 > DATARH01. The sequence continues at coordinate 65,794 of CAVZCJ010000005.1, forward strand.
TGCAAGGTCGACGGGTGGATCGTGTCGCCGCGAAAATCGCGAAAGAAATCCTTGTGCTTCTCCAGCACCGCGACCTTGACCCCGGCGCGAGCGAGCAGGAAGCCGAGCATGACCCCGGCGGGGCCGCCGCCGGCGATGCAGCAGGTGACGCGTAGCGGTGCTGCCATACGCTGAGCCCTCCTCGTGCTGGCTCTGCCCGAGCGCGCTTTTTTTGCGGAAACCGGGGAGACGAAAACGAACCGGTAGCGTATAATTGTCGTGTCTTCGGATGGTAACCCAAACGGAGCCTCAAATGTCCTACTCCGGTAAGTTCCCCTGGTTCCGGCGCGCTCTGACGGCGGCGGCGTTTGTCGGGATCGGTGCTCTCGCCCTTGGCGCCGCGACGCCTGCTCAAGCTCAGTGGTACTACCCGTATTACGGGTATCCGTATTACTACCCGTACTACTCGGCCTATCCTTACTATTACTGATATCCTTACTACCGCTACCCGATCGGCGTCAGGTTCGGCTGGGGCTGGGGTGGCGCGGCGGCTGGCATCATGGCTGGCACGGCGGCTGGCACCATCACTAGGCGCTGACGTCGCCTTCGTCGGACCCTGCGGGCTCGGGCGGTTGATGCACCGGCCGCCCGGGTCTTTGTTTGCGGCCATTGGCGGAGCCGGGCTATACCAGGCGTGCCACCCCTGGATGCCGCCCGATGCTCGATCCGTCATTGCTCGCCTCGCGCCTCGACCTCGTCCTCGACGACGCGACGATCCCCGAGCTGCCCAACCACTATCGCGGCAAGGTGCGCGACAATTACGATCTGCCCGACGGCCGCCGCATCATCATCGCCACCGACCGGCTCTCGGCCTTCGACCGCAACATCGCCGCGATCCCGTGCAAGGGCGAGGTGCTGACCCAGACCGCGCGGTTCTGGTTCGACCAGACCGCGCGACATCTGCCCCAACCACGTCCTCGAATATCCCGATCCCAACGTTCTCGTCTGCCGGCGGCTTACCATCCTGCCGGTCGAGATCGTCGTGCGCGACTACATGGCCGGCACGACCGGCACCTCGATCTGGTCGATGTACAAAGCAGGGCGAGCGCGAGATGTACGGGCACCGCTTCCCCGACGGCCTGCGCGAGAACCAGAAGCTGCCGGAAACCATCATCACCCCGACCACCAAGGCCGGCGACGGCGAGCACGATGAGCCGGTGACCGCGGCCGAGATCGTCGAGCGCGGGCTGATGGCGGCGGCGCAATGGGCGGTGCTGACCGGCGACAGCGCTGAAGCTGTTCGCGCGCGGCCGCGAGATCGCCGCATCGCGCGGGCTGATTCTGGTCGACACCAAATACGAGTTCGGCGTCGACACGGCAGGGCCGACATCATCCTCGCCGACGAAATCCACACGCCCGACAGCAGCCGCTATTGGTTCGCCGAGACCTATCCGCGCGCGTTTCGCCGCCGGCGAGCCGCCCGACGCCTTCGACAAGGATGTGCTGCGCCGCTGGGTGGCGGCGCGCTGCGACCCCTACAAGGACGACGATCCCGCCGATCCCGCCCGAGGTGATCGGCGAGACCGCGGCGGTCTATATCGACGCCTACGAGCGCATCACCGGTGAGCAACTTTACGTGCCGCCGCCGGGCCGGCCGGTGCTGGAGCGCATCCGCGCCAATCTCGCCAAGTATTTCTGAGGGGGATGCCGTGCTCGAAACCACCATCGCCGGCAGCCTGCCGAAGCCGGCCTGGCTCGCCGAGCCGCGCAAATTGTGGCCGGCGTGGCGGCAGGAGGGCGAGGCGCTGGCCGAGGCCAAGCGCGACGCCACCATCCTCGCGCTCAAGCTGCAGGAGGACGCCGGGATCGACATCGTCAGCGACGGCGAGATGTCGCGCCAGCATTTCGTCCACGGTTTTCTCGAAAACCTCGATGGCATCGACTTCGCCGAACAAGGTGCGGATGGGCATCCGCAACAACCGCTACGAGGCCGATTGCCCGAGCGTCACCGGACCGCTGCGCCGGCGCGGCAGCGTCCACGCGACCGAGGCGCGGATCGCCCGCGCCCACACCACGCGGGCGCTCAAATTCACCCTGCCGGGGCCGATGACGATCATCGACACCATCGCCGACCGGCATTACGGCGACCGCGTCGCGATGGCGATGGCGTTCGCCGATCTGCTCAACGAGGAGGCGCGCGAACTCGAAGCGATCGGCGTCGACGTGATCCAGTTCGACGAGCCGGCCTTCAACGTCTACATCGACGAGGCCGCCGGATTGGGGCATCGAGGCGCTGCACCGCGCCAGCGCCGGGCTCAAATGCAAGACCGCCGTCCATATCTGCTACGGCTACGGCATCAAGGCGAATATCGACTGGAAGGCCGGGCTCGGCAGCGAGTGGCGGCAATACGAGAAGATCTTCCCGGCGCTGGCGGCGAGCCGGATCGACCAGGTGTCGCTGGAATGCGCCAATTCGCGGGTGCCGGTCGAGCTGCTGGGCCTGCTCGAGGGCAAGGACGTGCTGGTCGGCGCGATCGACGTCGCGACGAGCCAGGTCGAGACTCCGGAGGAGGTCGCCGCCACCATCGACCGGGCGCTCAAATACGTGCCCGGCCGAGCGGCTTTATCCCTGCACCAATTGCGGCATGGCGCCGCTGGATCAAGCGCTTGCCTATAAAAAGCTCGAAGCGCTCTCGGCCGGCGCCGCGCTGGTGCGGGGGCGCGTTTAGCCGAGCGGGATAATCGATAAGGCGTCGATTAAAGCTAAGAGCCGCTCAGGATGAGGTCGACCAGAGAGGTGACGATGCCGGCGGCAACCACCATGAAGATGCCACCACCAACGCTGTCGAGCTGAAACGCCGATTTCTGGACGCGTCCAGCCCCAATCGCCACCACGATTACCAGGGCGATCAGCGCCACTGTCGCCAAAGCCGGATCGTCCTGGCCGCGGCTTATCCGGATAAAGGCGATCGCCGGCTGCACCAATACCGCCTGCCCCCAGATATAGGCCAAAACTCCGACGGGTGATGCGGCCTCGCGGCGCCATCTTCCGGCCGAATAATGCCACGACTGCCGCCGCGAGACCCAAGCTCAGCAAGAGGCCGACCGCGACAATCACAAGCACAAGCATCACGATCGGAAATGTTGCCCTCTGCCATGCAACCGGTAATTGGCCGCCCAGGAGTACCCCAAGCTCGCCGAGCACAAGGAGCAGCGCGGTGGGTAGGATAAAGCTTTGCCACCGCACCGTGGCGGCCCCGAATAAGTCTTCGTTGGCGGCCTTACCAAACGCGATGCGGTAAACCGCGTCGATTGCCTCACCGCCAGTCAAGGGTGGGACATAGGGCGGCGGCAGGCGGAAAATGTATGTGGCGTGATCGCTCTCTACGACAAAGCGAACGGCTTCACCGCGTTCTGGCTGACCCGCGGAGTGCCAATCTGCTATCACGAAGCTGTAGCGGCCTTGTCTTCTCCGGTAATGGCGCCGTGATTGTTGCCGGGGGCATAATCGACGATTTCGCCATCCATCCGACGTTCTCCCCGCGCGGGTTCATATCGGAAAATGAGATATGAGCAACCAATGCCGTGGGTGCAACCGGTCGACGCTCCGTCAAGTTGAAAAAAACGGCTACCGGCGAAGCCGATGAGTTATCGCCTAGAACGGCGGCGGGCCGATCACTTCCCAGCGGTGGCGCTGGCGGATTTCGTTGGCTTCGGCGCCGTTGATCTCGCCGGCCGGGTGCTCGGCCAATTCCTCGAAAAACCCACCCGCCGCAGCTGGGGTGTAGAGGAACAGGATGCGCGCGGTCTCGCTGCCGGTGTTCTTCCAGGCATGCGGGACATTGCGCGGGAAAAAGGCGCACGAGCCGGTCTTGCCGATCGTCACCTCGTCGCCGATCTTCATCGTCACCTCGCCCTCCAGCACATAGGCGACCTCGTCGCTGTCGCGGTGCAGGTGGAAGGTGGTCGCGGTGCCGGGCGGCGCGGTTTCCTCGAACAGCATGAGGCTCTCGGCGGTCTCGCCGCCCAGCAGCTTCAACGCCGAGAACCGGCCCGGCGCCATGTCGAGCAGCTTGCCGCCGCCCGGCGGGACGACAAAGCCTTTGGTCTCCATGTCGCTCTCCTTTCAAACCCCTCTCGCCCTTTGGGGGGAGACCAGCGCGCAGCGCTGGGAGGGTGAGGTGGGAATGCGGCGTCTCTGGAATCCCACCTCACCTAACCTTTCCGCTCTCCGGGGGGCGGCGAGGGATGGCGTTGCGAGCCTCCCGCGTTATGCCTTGGACGCGATGATGAACATGCGGCGGAACGGGAACAGCGTCTTGCCGTCCGGACGCCGTGGATAGGCGGCGTCGACCAGCTTCGTATAGGCCTCCTCGAACTGGCTGCGCATCGGTTCGTCGAGCGCGCCGAGCAGCGGCGAGAGCCAGGTCGACTTGGTGTATTCCTTAACCGCGTGCTCGCCGTCGAGCACCTGCAGGTACTCGGTCTCCCACATGTCGAGTTTCGCCGCGAGCGGCGCCAGCAGGTTGTAGTAGAAATCGGGTGGCGCGACCGGCGCCGGGCGCAGCATCGGTTCGAGGATCGTCCGCCACGGCCCCATCCGCGCCGCCTCGCCCATCGAGGTGTGCGACGGCGCGCCGAAATTGCGCGGGATCTGCACTGCGAATGTACCGCCCGGCGCCAGGCTGTTGAACAGCGCGACAAAGACCGGCGCGTGGTCCTCGATCCAGTGCAATGCCGCGTTCGAGTAGATAACGTCGGGCGGCTGCGGCGGCAGCCAGGTCGCGAGGTCGGCCTGCTGCCAGTCGATCTTGGGCAAATCCGCCCTGGCCTTGGCCAGCATCTCGGCCGAGCCGTCGATGCCGGTGATGCGCGCCTGCGGCCAGCGCTCGGCGATGAAGCGGGTGACGTTGCCGGCGCCGCAGCCGAGATCGTACACGACCTTCGGGGCCTCGGCCTCGATATGACCGAGCAGGTCAATGGCCGGGCGTAGCCGCGGGCCGGCGAATTTCAAATATTGGGCGGGATCCCACGCCATCTCTTGCCTACCATCAGGTTGAAAGTTCTGCCAATTCAGTCTCGACCAATGCGGCAGGTTCGGCAACGCCGGCGCGCTCCGGTCGCGCTTCGCCAGCCTCCAACCGCTCCACCGCCGCGTCGACGGCCAATCTGAGCCCCGTATCGGAAAAGAACCCGCCAGGGATCATGGCGCGCGCCGCCAGCACGCGGGCGAAACGCGTCGTAGAGTTGCGCATCGGGTGATCGCGGCCTCTGCCAGAACGCGTCGAGCCCGCCCTGATAACTCAGCCCAGGCAGATCGTAGATCGCATTGCCGAGAGCAATCACGGGGACGCCCCGGGCGAGCGCCTGCATCCCGACGGTGCTGTTGATCGTGACGACGGCATGGGCGCGTTGCAGCACCGTACCGATATCGCCGCCGTCGATAATGATAACCCGTTCGGCCACGCCGCGGGTCGCCGCGGTCTTCTTCACGATCCGCGCCCAATTGATCAGCCCGTCGTCGAGCGGGTGCAATTTGACGAGCAGGCGCGCGCCGGGCGGGGCCTGCCGGGCAAACGAGGCGATGACAATGTCGATTGTCGGACGCATGCCGCCGAGCGGCGCGTTGCGGCGGATCTGATAGTCGCCGTCGAGCTGCAACGGGAAGAGGAATGTCGGGCCGCCGCCGGATAGCGCCGCGATCGTCTCGCGGCATGACGCTCGGCGCGGCGCCGTCCGGCGAGGCGGCCGATCCAGCCTGCGTATTCGACCAGCGGATGGCGGGTCCGGTGCGTGCGATAATGCGGGTAGAGACTGGCTGCCGCCAACCGTGCGGCGGTGTAGGCGACATCCTCCACCGCGCGGAGGCGGAAGCTCTCGGGCGGTGCTGTCGAGGGCGACCACGCGGGCAGATGCGCCGCCTTTTCGCGATACCAACCGGGGTCGCGCGGCAGCGGCGAATTAGCGTTGACCCCGCCTTCCTCGAAGGTGATCCAGCCCGGCCGCAGGTAGCCTTCTTCGACCACATGGACGCGACACCGCACGGGCGCGGGCAACCGGGATCGCCGCCCGATGCACCGGCCGGCAATCGCCGAACAAGATCACGTCCGTGATGCACGCGCGGTCAGCAGTCGCTCGAGGAACGCCGGCCAATCGCGCAACCGGCCGCGATAGGCGACCGCGCCAGGCGAGCGCCAGAACAGCCGGTCGCCGCCGCTGAAATTGATCCGGTGCACCGCGTGACCGCGCTCGGCGAGCACCCGGCCGAGCCGGTCGAAAAACCACGACGCCAGCCCTTGCAGGAACAGGAACGAGCGCGGCTCGCGCGTCATACCGGGCGCACCTGTCCCGGCACGCCCAGCGGACACTCCAGCGCCGCCCGGTCCCAGCCGCCGCAATCGGCCGCGGCGGCGTAGGTGGTCGACAGGAAATCGAGCAGCAACGCATCGGGGTCGGCTGGCGGTTCGCACCGCGTCGTACGGCAGGATGAATTCGCCGAGCGTCGTGTCGAAATAGCGCGCCCGCCGTCACCACCCGGGCGCGGTAGCCCTGTCGGCTCGGGATAGGCGTAGGAGTAGAACGCCGGCTTCGGGAACGCGTCGTTGCCCGGCCAGAACCCGGCGCTGCATTCCTCGTGCGAATAGGCTTCGCAGGCGACCGCATCGGAGAGGCCGGGAATGCCGCCGGGATGCTTCGGCGCCGTCCGCCCGGAGAACCGGGTGACGGCGAGATCGAAGCTGCCCCAGAAGAAATGCACGGGGCTGGCCTTGCCGAGAAACCCGCTGCGGAACAGCTTGAAGACGCGGTCGGCCTGGAGCAGCGCGCGCCAGAAGCGATGCACCGCCGCTGCGTCGTAGCTGGCGTGGGCGCGGTCTTGCGAATAAGCGCGGCACGCCGGTCATCTCGCTCGGCATGTCGTCGATGACGACGGTGACCCCGAGACGGTTCAGACGCTCGAACAGCTTACGGTAGAAATCGGCCACCGATTGGGGTTGCGAGCGGAAACCCGTTCTCGTCGCCCCGGCTGGTGCGCACGACGAGACGGTGGCCGATGAAGTCGAAATCGAGTCTCGAAGGTTTTCTGCGCCGATCGGGATGGGCGACGTGCCGATGCCGCGGGAGGTGACGTAGAACGGCACGTGCCAGCTGTGGTTGAGCCACGGCGTCAACGTCAGCCTTATCTTGCCGACGATCTGCGTCCACAGATGAACGGTCTGCAGCGTGTCGCGCCAGGCGGCATAGGGCAGGTCGGGCCACATGCCGGTAGCCGTCAGATCACCTTCGCCTGGCGCAATCGCGGCAATGGCGGTCGCGTCGTAGCCGAGCTCGGCCAAGACCGCGTCGGTGTCCTGCCCCATTGCGTGCGGCGGCTCCTCGATCGACGGCCCGCCATGCGCGAACTTGAACGCCGCCAGCGGCACCCCGACCGGCCCGTCGATGCCGGGCACGCCGCCGGCGAAATGATGGAATACGCGGCGAGTCTGAAAGTGCGGGTCCGCGAGCGCCTCCGCCATCGTGCGCACCCGCGCCGCGGGCACGTGGCGGGCCTGGAAATAGACCTCCCACTCGTCGGCGGTCTTGGTCTTGATGATGTCGGCGATGACCGCGGCCTCGCGTTCGCGGTCGTCGACCCGCGCCTCATTGTCGGTCTTGATCATGTCCTCGCGGCCGACCGCGCGCCAGAACCGCGCCTGCTGGCGGATGTTGCTGGCGCCGATCATCACCATGCCCTGCTTGGCGTCGTAGGCGCTGTTAGTCGCGTAGGGCTGCTTGTTGCCGTGCGGCTTGGGCTCGACTGCCGTTGCGGAAATACCCGGTCATCAGCGAGGCCTGCATCATCATCGCGACCCCGAGCATGGCGAGATCGATATGCTGGCCCTTGCCGGTGCGCTCGCGCTGAAAGAGCGCGGCGGAAAGCGCGAAGGCGCCCATCGTGCCGGTCGCGTAGTCGACCGCCGGCGCGCCGATCTTGATGGGGTTGACCTCCTCGGTGCCGGTCGAGGCCATGATCCCCGAGGTCGCCTGGATCACATGGTCGTAGGCGGTCTGCTCGCGCCGCGTCCCGTCCTGGCCGAACGCCGAGATCGAGCAGTAGATCAGGCGCGGGTTGATCTTGAGCACGCCTCGTAGCCGAGGCCCAGCGCCTCGAACGCGCCGGGCCGGTAGTTCTGCACCAGCACGTCCGACTTGGCGACGAGCTTCTTGAGAATCTCGCGGCCTTCCTCGGTCTTCAGGTCGAGCGTGATCGAGCGCTTGTTCGAGCCTTGGGTCAGGAACGAGGTGCCCATGTTGCGCCGGTTGAGCGCGCGGTCGGTGCCGCTGTCGCGGCTCTGGTCGGGCTCGTCCGGGTGCTCGACCTTGATCACGTCGGCGCCGAGCACGGCGAGCTGATAGGCCGCGAACGGGCCGGCCAGCACATGGGTAATGTCGATGATGCGAATCCCTTCGAACGGGCGCATGGGCGGCTCCCTCAATGGATGGCCGATCGTGGCACCGCTCTGGGCCGAACGCATCCAAAAAGGTTGACAGCGCTTCGCTCACGCATCCAAACCTGTGGTGGGGGACTAAGCGAGGGGCGGGGGCCATCGCTTCGTTAGGGAGCATTTTGCGGCGCTTGATGGGCGCGGCCACATTTCGCCGCGGCGCTTTCTTGCTGTCTGCTGTCCGCCTCCGCCGAGGACGCCGCCAAGGCGAAGGCAAAGCTTCGGATGGCGCTCATGGCTCCAACCAACAAGGTGGAGACGGTGCAATTCGCCAATCCGCATTGGCGGGCGGTGCAAGTCGTGCGCGGCGCGCCCAAAGCCGCGCCGCCGTCCGCGGCCCCGCTGCCCATACCGCAATTCCATAAGACATCAACGAACACCGAGCTGGTCAGCTTTGGCGACGGTACCGGCCAAACCGTCTCCGTGGTGCGCGGCAGCGGCCTCGACGATGCTCTGGCCCCGCACCCGCTGGCGGCGCCGTTTGATAGCCGCATGCGGGTCCAGACCGTGCGCTTCACCGATCCGCTGATGCACGCGGTCGCGGTCGTGCGCGGCGCGGTCGCGCCCGGCCCCGACTTCTCGCTCTTCGGCGCGGCGAGCAACGGCGAACTCGATCGCGTCGCCTTCGCGATCGACGGCGTGGAATCGGGTCATGGCCGCACGCCGCTGATGTGGAAGGACGATCTCACCGGGCCGCAGGGACCGATGCAAGTTTCGGCCGCCGCCGCGCTCGATGTCGGGGGCGGCAACCGCTTCGACATCAACGAGAACCGGATGATAGGCCGCGCCTATATCGCGCTGCTCTATCGCCGCTACGGTAATTGGCCCGACGCGATCGCCGCCTATAATTGGGGCCCTGGCAATGTCGACAATTGGATCGTGGCTGGTCGGCCGCTCGAGCACCTGCCGCTCGAGACGACGCACTACCTGGCGCGGGTGCTGCGCGACGCGTTCTTGTAGGCTCATCCTGGCCGCGGCTACGATCCAAAACTGCCGGCGAGTGAAAGGTAAAGCGCGAACAAGAATCCCGCGATTGTCGGCAGCACGATCAGCGATCTTCCGTCATGGATCGCTGCCGGGATCATCGCGTGCGCCACCAGCGCCAGGACGGCGCCACCGGCAACGCCTTCGAAGAAAATCGCCAGCAGCGACTCCGACCCGCCGAGGAACAATTTCCCAGCGGCGGCGGCGATGAGCGATGCCAGCACTACGGCGCCGACAGTGCTCACCGAACGGAGTCCAACTGCGCTTGTTTCAATCCCGCTTGTTTAAATGAGCAGCCGCCACCCCAGGCTAGCGGCGACCGCCACGACCAACAACGCCAACCAGAAGAGCGGACCGGCGGTTGCCAGCAATATTCGTGCGGCCCGATTGGCATGCCGCTCGGCGGTGATGAGCATCGAATCGGGAACAAGCCGAGGAGCGGTAAAGCTCGGGAATTCAGCCTCGCTCGTACGCCAAGACTTTGGCGTTACGCAGCAGATGTATTGGCTGCCTTGCCAAACCTCGACTGTTGCTCCCTTCGTGTCGCGGGAGAGGCGGGCGCAATCGAGCGCTGTTTGCAAATCGGGAAATCGCCGTTCGGAATTCGGGGCGGACAAGGTGCAACCCTTGTCATCGCAGCGCAGTAAAACGCGGTTGGGTACGGCTTGCGAGCGAAGCCGATCGATCTTCGGCGGGAACGAGCAGCATTGCGGTCAACCTCCGCGCCGCCCCGCCCTCGGCTTCATGGACGCAGGAGGCATCGCCGCCGCTCTCGAACAGGGCGAAACGCACGGCATCTCTGCGGGTGAGGAAGGTGCCGCCCGTAAGGCCGTTGCGATCGCGTGCGATCCAATGGCCGTGGCGGTCATGCCGAATGTCGAAGTGATGAGGTAAGCAAACGCGTCGCGGGGCAAAATCGGTCATCGCCGATAACCGGGTCAGTTCACACCGCTCCTATAAGAAATCATGCCCTCATAAAAATTCGAGACGAATGTGGCCCCGCCGCGCGTAAAGGCTGCGTAATTAGTGGCGTCTTTCAGGCGGTGTGGAAGACCAGCGCGCTCACCGAGCGCGGCGGGCAGATCGACAACGAGAACGCGGTGGCAGAAGCGGTGGTCAAGCGCCGACGCGTCGAGGCATTTCTTGACCGTGGCGAGCGATGGCCACCCGCACCGAGGCGGCGACGAAGCAGGGTAGTTACCCCGCCGGCTCGATCCGGTAGGTCTGCCGCAGGAAGACTGGCGTCGCATGACGATGAGCCGTCCGCGGTCGAGATCGATCGTCGTCATCGGGCCGTTCGGAAACGCCGGGCGGCCGGTGAACCTGGCATAGCGCGCCGCGACCTCTGCCGGGTCGTCAGCGGCGATCCACAGCGCGGTCAGCGCTTCCGCCCCATTCGGGTGGTCGAGCATATCCGGAGCCACACCAAGGGTTCGGTATGATGGGTCAAGAACTGCGCGCGGCCCTCCGGCATCGTGCCGTGCGCGATCCGCGCGATCGAGAACCGGGCGAAGTCGTCTCCCACCGGGCGGCGCATATCCACGAGGGGCAGGGTCGGGAACCCGGCCTCGCCAAGCCGGCGATGCTCGGCAGCGGCGTCGGCGGTGCTGAACGCCGCGAGGTGGAGGCCGGTGTGGTCGGCGACCCGTTCGCGCAATTGCGCCGCCAGCGGCGTGTCGGACGTCGCGGTGAGAAGTTCGACATATCCCTCGCGAAACATGGCGCAGCGATTGCCGGTGCCCGAGGGCACGGTCTTATCGCCTTCGCGGTTGGTCTGGATGGTGAACGGGGTGAGGCGAAACCCGCAGGCTTCGAGCGCCGCCGCCGCGCCATCCATTTCCGGCACGAAGAACGCGGTGTGGTCGAGGAATATCTCGCCAGGGCCGGGAAGTTGTTTCGCCATCAACGAACCCTCACGGATAGAAAACGGCAAGCCACACGGTGGGTCTATCCGGCGCCGTCCACTCGACGCGGTGTCGGCGATGGGCGGCAATCTCGGTCCAATCGCCCGGGGCGAGCGCCAGCGCCTCCCCGTCGGAAAAGCCGAGCCGCGCGGCCCCGGCGAGCAGCAGCACGAATTCGGTTTTGTCCTGGTCGTACCAGAAGCCGGCGGGGCTCGCCTGACCGTGCGAGACGATGCGCTCGATCCGCACGCCCCCGCAGCCCGCAAGCCGCTCGACGATTTCGGCGGCGCCGGCATTTGGGAGGTCGCGCAACAGGTTCATTGCGGGGCCAGTACACGTGCGACGCCTGCCAGTGTGGAGTCGACCGCCCTCCGCCAGCCCGCATAGCGCTCGTCCCGCTCGCTCTCCGACATGGCCGGCGCGAAGGCGCGCTCGGCCCGCCAGCGCGCCGATCATCTCCGTCGGGCGGTGGACACACGCCGCGCTGCAGCCCGGCGACATAGGCAGCGCCCCACGCCGTCGTCTCGATCGAGTGCGGCCGCTCGACCCGCGCCGGCAGGATGTCGGCGAGAAACTGCATGGTCCAATCGCTCGCCGCCATGCCGCCATCGACGCGCAGCGTGTCGATTTTGAGCCCGCTATCGGCTTCCATCGCCTGGATCAGGTCGCGGGTCTGATAGCCGACCGCCTCGAGGGTCGCGCGCGCCAGCTCGGGCACCCCGCATTCGGCGGTGAGGCCGGAAATCGCGCCGCGCGCCCGCGGCTCCCAATAGGGAGCGCCGAGCCCGGCGAAGGCCGGTACGAAATACACGCGCTGGCTCGGGTCGGCCCTGCTCGGCGAGCGCGTGGGTCTCCGCCGCGGCCGCGATCACGCCCAGCCCGTCGCGCAGCCACTGCACCGCCGCGCCGGCGATGAAGATGCTGCCTTCGAGCGCATAGGCGGTCTCGCCCTCGAGCCGGTAAGCGATCGTCGTCAGCAATTTGTGCGTCGACGCGGCAGCTTTGGCGCCGGTATGGACCAGCGCGAACGCCCCGGTGCCGTAGGTCGATTTGACCATGCCCGGACGGAAGCAGGCCTGGCCGATCAGCGCCGCCTGCTGGTCGCCGGCGATCCCGGCAATGGGGATGGCGTCGCCGAACAGCTCGGGCACGGTGCTGCCGAAATCGGCGCCGGTGTCGCAAACCTCGGGCAGGATCGCGGCGGGGATGCCGAACCCGCGCAGCAATTCGTCGTCCCAGGCGAGCCGGTGCAGATCGTAGAGCATCGTGCGCGATGCGTTGGTCACGTCGGTCCGGTGCTGGTTGCCGCCGGTCAGCCGCCACAACAGGAAGCTGTCGATCGTGCCGAAGGCGATGTCGCCGTTCGGCCGCGCGCTCCCTCAGTCCGGCGATGTTGTCGAGCAGCCAGCGGATTTTCGACGCCGAGAAATACGGGTCGATGACGAGGCCGGTGCGCTCGGGCGACCGGCGCGGCAAATCCCTCCGCTCGCCAGCGCTCGCAGATCGGCGCGGTGCGGCGGTCCTGCCAGACGATCGCGTTGTGCACGGGCTTTCCGCTTGCGCGGTCCCACAGCACCGTCGTCTCGCGCTGGTTGGTGATGCCGATCGCCGCGATCGGCCCCGTCGGCGGCCGCGATCGCCTCGCGGCAGGTCGCGACCACGGCGCGCCAGATCTCTTCCGGGTCGTGCTCGACCCAGCCGGGCCGCGGGTAGATCTGGCGCAGATCGCGGCGCGCGATGTGACGCACCGTACCCGTCGCATCGAACAGGATCGCGCGGGTGCTGGTGGTGCCCTGGTCGATCGCCAGCAGATAGTCCGCGGTGCTCATCGCCGCCATTCAATGTCTAAAAGGCCAAACATTCCTTGTTGCCACAGAACCCGCGGGCAGGTGACAGGCTTCTCCGATCGGCTATGATGGACTGTCGCCCCCATCGACGAAAGCCTCCCTCCGACAGCCCGTGTCCGCTCCCCCGCCCACCGCCCTATCTACCGTTCTCCGGCGGATCTCCGACGAGCCGCGGGCGCCATCCTCCGCGACTGAACCGCCGTTCGTCGGCGGGAGCGGGCCCAAGCTTTACGGGTTCGACGAGCCGGTCGCGACCGGCTCGAAGCCGGCGCCCGAGCCTGCCGCGGAGGACATTGTCGCGCTGCTCGCCGAACAGCCCGAGGTGGCGCGCCTGGTCGATGCCGAGGAGGCAACGGTCGCCGCGCCGACGCCGGCGCCAGAGCGGACGCGTCGACCGGCGGAGCAGCGCTTCGCCTCGCTGCCGCAAGAGCCGCCGCGCGACCCTGAGATCGTGATCGCGCCGCTCAGCGGCGAGTCGGGTCGGGTAGCACCACTCCGAGCGCCTCAGGATGTGCCCCAGCAAGCCCCGGAAGCCGCCGTCGCCGGACCGTTCGATCGAGCGCCCGGACGAGCCGGGCCTGTTGCCGGGGCCGCCAATGGACCGCCTTGGCCGCCAGCCGCTGTCGCGTAACCGCCGTCTTTATCGCCGCGTGCGGCTTATCGCGGAAATCGAGATCGACGGCGTGCCGAGCAGCCTTATCGACGTTTCGATCGGCGGGTTCGCGGCGACCGGCGTCGCCGAACTCGCCGCCAACAAGATCGTGCCGGTGCTGCTGCGGATGAACATCGACGGGGTCGAGGTCGGGACCCGGCTCAACGCGCGGATCGTTTACGCGCACCGCGAGCGCACAAGCGGACGGTTCATCGACCTCACCCCCAGCCAGACCGCGTTCTTGCGCTACATCGTCACCTGGCGCGGCGAGTCGGTCGGCATGGTCGGCACGACGACCCTGCTCGATGCAATCATTGGCAGCGCCGACCAGGGGCACGCGAAATTGTCAAACGGGTCGAGGGAGCGCTGGTGGGCGGGCCTTCTCGGCTGGAAGGTGAACCCACCGCGTTAGGCGCTGCTGAAATGATGGGAAGGAGCGGTCCGGCGGACCGCCTTCCTATCCGGGCCAAGTGACCCTCGCGCTTCAGAGGACCGGTGTGTCGCGGCCCTCGATCGCCGTCGCCTCGAGAAGCTCCTCGCGCTCACGCGCCATCCGTTCGAGACACTCGGCAAGCGAGAGGCGCTGCTCGCGCTCGACCTCGACGATCGCAAGCGCGGCCCAACCTCGGTACCATGCGGCCATTGCGCGAAGTTCGGTTGGGGTCTCATGCGGCATGTGCGACCTCGAATTAACAAATTAAAGAAGCAGCGGGCGCGCGGTCTGGGGGCCGCAGCTCGCGACTACCGTCATCTTGGCCGAGAACCGCCGGGTCTGCGTTGACCTACATCAACGCGCCGCCCGGCTGGCGACGAGCCGCTCCGCTGTTGTGCCCGCAAACCGCTGGTGTCGCACTCGGAGCGACCGGGGCGGTTCAGTAGATCACCACGCTCCGGATCGACTTGCCTTCGTGCATCAGGTCGAAACCCTCGTTGATGTCGCCGAGCGGCAGCGTGTGGGTGATCAGGTCGTCGATGTTGATCTTGCCGTCCATGTACCAGTCGACGATGCGCGGCACGTCGGTGCGGCCGCGCGCGCCGCCGAACGCGGTGCCCTTCCAGATGCGGCCGGTAACGAGCTGGAACGGCCGCGTCGCAGATCTCCTGCCCGGCGCCGGCGACGCCGATGATGACGCTGACCCCCCAGCCGCGATGGCAGCATTCCAGCGCCTGGCGCATCGTCTGCGACGTTGCCGATGCACTCGAAGCTGTAGTCGGCGCCGCCCTTGGTCAGATCGACCAGATACGGCACCAGGTCGCCCTGGACCTCCTTCGGGTTGACGAAATGCGTCATGCCGAATTTCTCGGCGAGCGCCTTGCGGCCCGGGTTGAGGTCGACGCCGACGATCATCTCGGCGCCGACCATGCGCGCGCCCTGCACGACGTTGAGCCCGATGCCGCCGAGCCCGAACACCACCACCTTGGCGCCGGCCTCGACCTTGGCGGTGTTGATCACCGCGCCGATCCCGGTGGTCACGCCGCAGCCGATGTAGCAGACCTTGTCGAACGGCGCGTCCTCGCGGATTTTCGCCAGCGCGATCTCCGGCAGCACGGTGAAGTTGGCGAAGGTCGAGGTGCCCATGTAGTGGTGGATTTTCTGTCCGCCCAATCGAGAACCGGCTGGTGCCGTCCGGCATCACCCCTTGGCCCTGCGTGGCGCGGATCGCGGTGCACAGATTGGTCTTGCGCGACAGGCAGCTTTCGCACTGCCGGCATTCGGGCGTGTAGAGCGGGATGACGTGGTCGCCCTTCTTGAGCGTCGTCACCCCCGGCCCGACATCGACCACGATGCCGGCGCCTTCGTGGCCGAGGATCGCCGGGAACAGCCCCTCGGGGTCGGCGCCCGACAGGGTGAACGCGTCGGTGTGGCAGATGCCGGTGGCCTTGATCTCGACCAGCACCTCGCCGGCCTTCGGCCCGTCGAGCTGCACCGTCTCGATGGTGAGCGGCTTGCCTGCCTCGTACGCCACCGCCGCGCGCGTTTCCATGCGATCCCTCCCCGCATTGAGCCGCACGACTATAGCGCGGGCGAAATTACCCTCTAGTCAGATTTCAGCCGCATTGCCGCCGCGTTCCGGATATATCACCGGCGCGACAACCACGCGGCGCGCATTGCCATGGACCGGTTCGCAACGACGGCCAGCAAGGTCCCTGAAGTCACCCTCGTCTTCTGGATCATCAAGATCGCCGCTACCACGCTCGGCGAAACGGGTGGCGACTCGGTGACCATGACGCTGAATTGGGGTTATCTGGCGGGAACGGCGATTTTCGTGACCTTGCTGCTGGTTCTGATCGTTGCCCAGACCCTGGCGAAGAAATTCCACCCGTTTCTCTACTGGGCGACGATCATCGCCTCGACGACGGCGGGAACGACGATGGCCGACTTCGCCGATCGCTCGCTGGGCATCGGCTATACCGGCGGTTCGTCTGTGTTGTTCCTGTGTCTGCTTTGCGTCTTGGGACTCTGGTACTGGTCGCTCGGCTCGATATCGGTGAATACGGTCAGCACGCCCAAGGCCGAAACGTTTTACTGGCTGGCGATCACCTTTTCCCAAACGCTGGGAACCGCGCTCGGTGACTGGATGGCGGATACGAGCGGGCTGGGATACGGAGGCGGTGCGTTAGTATTCGCGGCGGGACTGGCGGTGCTCGCCTTCCTTTATTTTCGAACCGAGATATCACGAGTTTTGCTGTTCTGGGCCGCGTTCATTCTGACCCGGCCGCTCGGGGCGACCGTGGGCGATTTCCTCGACAAGCCACGGAGCCACGGCGGGCTCGCCCTGAGCCGGCCGATTGCCTCGGCGCTGATTGCTGCGCTAATCCTCGGTGTGCATTCTGCTCTTGCCGCAGCGGC
This sequence comes from uncultured Alphaproteobacteria bacterium, assembly GCA_963773625.1. Classification (GTDB taxonomy): domain Bacteria; phylum Pseudomonadota; class Alphaproteobacteria; order ATCC43930; family CGMCC-115725; genus DATARH01. The sequence continues at coordinate 82,494 of CAVZCJ010000005.1, forward strand.
CGGGGGTACATCCGGTCAAGGCATAGGGGTCGTTGCGGCGCTTGGTCGGCGAGGATGGGGTGATGCCGCGCATCGCGGTCGGCGGGTTTCAGCACGAGACCAACACCTTCGCGCCGCAGCGCGCGACCTGGGACGATTTCGCCCGCGCCGACGCCTGGCCCGGCTATGTCCGCGGTGCCGAGCTGTTCGACGCGGTCGCCGGCTACAACATCCCGATCGCCGGCGCGGTCGACGCATTGCGTGGGCTCGGCCATGACCTCGTCCCGCTGTCATGGTGTTCGGCGCCGCCCTCGCTCCTATGTCGACGAGGACGCCTACGAGCGGGTCGTCGATGGGATGCTCGAAGACCTCGCCGCTGCCATGGGACAAGAGTCGCCGCTCGACGGCATCTATCTCGACCTGCATGGCGCGATGGTGGCGGCGCATCTGCGAAGACGGCGAGGGCGAATTGCTGCGCCGCATCCGCGCGCTGGTCGGCGAGCGTTTGCCCATCGTCGCCAGCCTCGATTTCCACACCAACATGACCGCGGCGATGGTGCGCCATGCGTCGGCGATGGTCGGCTACCGCACCTATCCGCATATCGACATGGCCGAGACCGGCGGCCGCGCCGCCGCGCTGCTCGATCGGCTGATCCGCGACAGGCGGCCGCTCGCCAAGGCCTATCGCCAGGTCGATTTCCTGATCCCGCTGGTTTGGCAATGCACCATGGCCGAGCCGACCAAGGGCGTCTTCGCGTTGATCGACGAGATCGAGCGCGGCGAGGCTTCCCACAACCAGGGCATCGTTGCGATCGCCCATACGCCGGGCTTCCCGCCGGCCGACATCGCCGAATGCGGGCCGGCGCTGGTCGTCTACGGCTACGACCAGGAGGCCGCCGATGCCGCGGCCGACCGTATCCTCGCGGCGATCGCGGCCAAGGAGGGCGAATTCGCCGGGCGGCTCTACACCGCTGACGAGGCGGCGCGGGAGGCGATCCGGCTGGCGCGGAGCGCGATCCAAGCCGATCGTCCTCGCCGACATCCAGGACAATCCCGGCGCCGGCGGCACCTCGGACACGGTCGGTCTGCTTGCGCGCGCTGATCGCGCATCAAGGCGCGCAGGGCGCGGTGATCGGCATGATCGTCGATCCCGAAGCGGCCGCGGCGGCGCATGAGGCGGGCGAGGGCGCGCTGCTTGCCTGCGGCGTCGGCGCCAAGGTGGGCTATGCCGGCGAGATCCCGGTCGAGGCGAGATGGCGCGTCGTGCGGCTCGGGCGACGGCGAGTTCACCGGCACCGGCCCGATGTATGGCGGCGCCAAGTTCGACATCGGCCCGATGGCGCTGGTCACCGACGAGGACAGCGGCGTCTCGGCCGTGCTCGCCGCCAAGCGCATCCAGGCCGCCGACCAGGAGATGTTCCGCCATGTCGGCGTCGAGCCGGCGAACGTGCCGATCCTCGCGCTCAAATCGACCGTGCATTTCCGCGCCGATTTCCAGCCGATCGCCGAGACGGTGCTGTGCGTGCGTCTCGCCCGGCGCGCATGTCAGCGATCCGGTCGAGCTGCCCTACAGGCATCTGCGGCCGGGCATCAGGAGGCGGCCGCTGGGGCCGGTGCATGAATGATGCCGCGCATCGCGGTTGCCCTCTTGCTGGTGTTGTGCGGCGCTACCCCGGCGCCGGCGCAGACCCAGGCCGACCCGGTCGCCTACGTACAGGCGATCTACGCCGCGCTATACCAGCGCGACAACCCGCCGGCCTGGTATGGCCAGAACTACAGCGCGCGGCTCAAGAAGCTGATCGACGCCGACCAAAAGAGCGCTCACAAAAACGGCGACGCCGGGCATTTCGACTGGGATCCGATCATCAACGCGCAGGATTGGAAGCTCACGGATATCCGGATTTCGCTCGTGTCGCAGGCCGCCGGTCAGGCGGTGGTCGACGCGTCGTTTCACAACCTCGACTCCGACCAGCACATGCGCTTCAATCTTGTGATGCAGGCCGGCAAATGGGCGATCGACGACATGCGGCGCTCAACAAACCGCGCTGGACGATGTCGAAAATCCTCGAGGGTGCGCCCGACGCGTTTCCCGACGAGACGACGAAATAACCCCTTACAGGAGGAAACCATGCCCGACGGCTACGCCCACCCCGAATATCTGGTCGAGACCGATTGGCTCGCCGCGCATCTCGGCGATCCGAAGCTGGTCGTGCTCGATTGCACGGTGCATCTGATCCCCGACCCGAAGATCACCTACACGGTCAAATCCGGCCGCGAGGATTTCGAGAAAGGCCATATCCCCGGCGCGCAGTTCCTCGACCTGCAGGCCGACCTGTCCGACAACGGCAAGCTGCCGCTGCGCTTCATGCTGCCGACGCCGTCCGGGTTTCGCCGCCGTCGATGCGCCGCTTCGGCATTTCGGACGACAGCAAGGTCGTCACCTACAGCACCGCCAACGCGCAATGGGCGACGCGGGTGTGGTGGGTGATGCGCTGCTTCGGCTTCGACAATTGCGCCGTGCTGAACGGCGGCTTCCAGAAATGGATCGCGCGAGGGCCGCGCGGTCGAGACCGGGGCGGGCAAGGCCCGTCCGGCCGGCAGCTTCACCGAGCGTCCCGCCAAGCCGCTGATGGCCGACAAGAACGACGTGCTGGCGGCGATCGGCGACGGCGCGGTGTGCACGATCAACGCGCTGCAGGCGCCGCAACATGCCGGCACCGGCGGCAATACCTATGGGCGCCCGGGCCGCATCAAGGGCAGCGTCAACGTGCCGACCGTCGGGCTCGTCGACCCCGCGACCAACACCTTCCTGCCGCCGGCGCAACTGCGCGCGCAGTTCGACAAGGTTCACGCCTTCGACAAGAAGGTCATCACCTATTGCGGCGGCGGCATCGCCGCCAGCGCGACCGCGCACGCGCTGGTCATGCTCGGCCACCCGGACGTCAGGCTCTACGACGCCTCGATGTCGGAATGGGCGATCGACGACAGCCTGCCGATGGAGACCGGCTGAGCTTATACGGTCGACGAAAACCCGACGCTGCCGTCGTCCCCGGCGTCGCTGACAGAGACGCCGGAAACATCCGCGTGCCGCGGCCCGCGGCTGCATGCATCGATGAGTTCCGTAACCGCGGCGTCCTCGCCGATCGCCAGCAGTTCGACGGTGCCGTCGCTGCGGTTGCGCACCCAGCCCCTGATCCCGAGCGCCGAGGCCGTGCGTTCGGCCCACATCCGGTAGCCGACGCCCTGCACGCGGCCGGTGATGATCAGCCGGACGGTCCGCATCAGGCGAATTCGAGAATGACCTGGTCGACCGCCAGGCTGTCCCCGGCTTTGGCGCACAGCTTGGCGATGGTGCCGTCGCGCTCGGCGCGCAGCACGTTCTCCATCTTCATCGCCTCGACAATGGCGAGCGCCTCGCCCGCCTTCACCTCCTGGCCCTCGCTGACCACCAGTGCGGTCAGCAGCCCCGGCATCGGCGACAGCACGCTGCGCGAGGTGTCGGCGGCGACCTTCGGCGGCATCGTCTGCAGTAGCGCGGCGGCGCGCCGCCGCAGCACCTGGGCGCGGCGGGTGACCCCGCCATGCGTCAGCCGGAACGCGCTCCCCGCCAGCCGCTCGATTTGCACGGTCGAGACGTGTTCCTCGATCCGCAGATGCAGCAGCTTCTCGACGGGGAGCCAGTCGGTCGCGGCCAGCCAGGTCTCGCCCGCGTGCTCGATGGCGTATCCGCCGTCTTCCGGCCGCAGGCTTACCTCATGCGCCGCGCCGTCGAGCAACACGGTCAATTCCGCCGCCTGGTGCCTTCCGGCGAGGCGGCGCTCGGCGATCGCGGCGGCCAGCAGGATGATTTGGTCGGCGGCGGTGAATCCGGCCGGCGGAACGAACCCGTCGGGAAATTCCTCGGCGATGAAATCGGTCGACAGCGCCCCGCGGCGAAACCGCTCGCTGTTGGCGATGGCGCCAAGGAAGGCGATGTTGTGGCGCAGCCCGCCAACATAAAACCCGTCGAGCGCGCCGCGCAGCCGCAGGATCGCTTCGTCGCGGTCGCCGCCGTGGGCGCACAGCTTGGCGATCATCGGATCGTAGAAGACCGAAATCTCGGCGCCCTCGGTGACGCCGCTGTCGATGCGGATGCCGTCACCCCCTTGCTCCATTGTGGCCGGCGGGATGTAGCGCACCAGCCGTCCGATCGACGGGAGGAAA
>CAVZCJ010000006.1:0-148315 GCA_963773625.1 uncultured Alphaproteobacteria bacterium
GTCATCATTTCCACCGGCCCACGCGGCACGGATCAGCCGGCTCTTCGTCGGGCGCAAGTTCTCGTTTGCAGCGGGGTCATGGCACGCCGCCGTAGCCATCACTCGCGAAATCCTGCGGGTCAAACTGAACGGGCAAGCCGAGGTCGCACGATTTATAGGATCGGACGATATGTAGCGCGGCTATTGGTGGTCTTGCCGAGGAGATCGCGCGCGAGACGGACGGAAGGGGAAGGTGTCTTGCGGATGAGTCCCGTGCCGCGTCGATCTATTGGAAACGTGGAGAACGTCCGGGTCGGGTTCGCGCGTCGCGGAACGCGAGCGTTCGCCGAACGGCCGATGGCGGCCAGGCCGTCCCGACTACTCGGCTCACATTTGGTCCGAGATCATCGCTGTTGACACGGCGGACGCATCGCGCTTCGACCCCCGGCAATTCTCTACTTGAACTTCTCTACAGCGTCCTCGCCGGCGAGATGACGTAGCCCTGCTCGCCGTCGGGCTCGATCCCGGATCGGCATCTTCGCATTCCGACATCGATCGGCGATCATCGCCCTGCGCACTCCGAATGCCATCGAGGCGGTCCGTCCTATGTCTATCCGTGGCTGCTCGACTATCTCGCTCTTCCGCATTTGCAAACCGCGACTTGACCGAGCTCTCGACGGATAGGTGCGTCCTGACGCATCCGCTAAAGCTACACTCGCGCATACCGCAGCGCTCTCGCGAAAGGCTCCGAGCCGGTTGCGCGGAGTGGCTCGCGCAAAGCTCTGCTCGCACCGGAGCCGGCACTGGCGCCGCGCTAACCACGGATAACCGCATGTTTCACGAGCCGCAGCATGTGCCGGCATCGCCAGTCGAAAGGAGCGGCCGTTAGCAGCATTGGGCCCACGGCTACCCACCTTCGTTTCTCACGGCCGCGGCCGCCACCCTGTTTCTGCTTCGGGCGGGACGGAGTGAAAATCCGGTCCCTCGTATGTGTTACGAATGCGGAAAATTGCTTGCTCCTGACGCGGCGCAAATTCTGTTCGGAGGCCTGCGCTGTCGCATTCCATCTAGCCACCACCGCGCGCAGCAACTGCCGGCGCTGTCGTCCCCTGGCTCTGCTGGTGCTACACCCAAGAGAAGCGCATCGAAACACGGTGATGGAGAACAAAAGCCGCCGACACCTTGCTCTCCGGCGAGCCTGGATCGCTGAACATGTGTCGCCCGCAGGGTCATGGCTCCATGGCAAACGAAACACTTGGCCTAAGGCTTCCGGCCCCGCGTTCGATCAGCTCCGGGAATGGTTCGCAGTTACCGTAGGCCCGCTCGTGGCAAAGTACCCACTCGCTGATATCCGCGGCGCGACTGGATTATCGACCCGGTACGTGATCAAAATCCGCCAAGGAGTTCGCGCCGCACCCGACACACTATGCGGCGCTCGCCGAGCTGGTGGGCGCGGAGGAGCCAAAAGCTCCCGTTCGGATACGATGCGGGAGCCAGAACCCAGTCGCGCCTTTCGAGAATGAGCCCGAAGCGAAATCGCCTCGGGCACGGCGATGGGGGGCAGTTGGTCCTTTGGTGATGGTGGCGAGGCAATAAAACGCGTGGGATTTGTCCGTTGAGGTTTTAGCCACGGCATGTGATTTATCGAATCTCAGGGGAGACGGGCATGAACACCGATAGTCCCTCATTTTGCGTAATGCCGTGGGTTCATTTGCATGCGAACCCCTGACGGCGTTGCGACCCTCTGCTGCCAATCGCATCGCCGTCTTTTCGATGCCAAAGGGCAAGTATTAAACCTGCAGACACACACGATGCGGAAGATTTTGGAGTCTGAAAGTTTAAAGGAAATTCGCCGACTGGAATGTCAGCGGGGGGAGCAGCTTGCCGCATTGCGACGCATGCTTCAACGTTGAGAAGTTCGGCCGCCGAAGCTATCGCATGATTTCTAATGAGCGCTGGCTCGTCGAACACGCTCGTGCTGGTTCGGTTTCGGAGGCGATCCAGCGAGAGTTCGGAGGGTGCGACCAGCCATACGCCACTGACCTTTGATCTCAAGCTCGGTAATGTTTGCAATCTCAAATGTACCGTCTGCAAGCCGCTATACAGTTCACAAATAGAGCGCGATGGCGTGCATTCCCCGTGGGTATTGAATGCAACTTTACCCGCCACCCAAATCGATTTGGACTTGCTCCGGAAAAGTGGAGAGTTCCCTGTGAGCAATGAGGAACTCGATGACACAGCAACGACGGTTTACGAAGGAGTTTGCGGAAGAAGCGGTCCGCCTGGTGCAAACCAGCGGGCGGACGCAGCGCGAGATCGCCAGTGATCTTGGGATTGGCCTATCGACGCTGGCCCGCTGGATCGGGCGGAGCCGGGATCGGCAGGCTGTCGACCCATTGGCAACGCAGAGCGATATCACGGCGGAGCTGAAGCGGCTGCGCCGGGAGAACGAGATCCTTCGCCAGGAGCGGGACATCCTGAAGAAGGCCACCGCTTTTTTCGCCCGGGAGGGAAGTCGATGAGGTTCACGCTCATCGATGGGGCGAAAGCGCAATTCCCCGTCTATCGCTTGTGCCGGATGCTCGGTGTCAGCCAAAGCGGCTATTTCGCCTGGAGAGGTCGGCTGGCCTGCCGCCGCCAACGCGACGACATGGTGTTGCTGGCGCATGTCCGGTCGGCCTTTGCTCTGTCGAACGGCACCTATGGCAGTCCCCGAATGACGCGGGAACTGCGGGATATCGGCCTCACGGTCGGTCGCCGCCGGATCGCTCGACTGATGCGCGACAACGGCCTGCGGGCACGGCAGAGGCGGCGGTTCAAACGAACCACCGACAGCCATCACGCCTGGCCGGTCGCGCCCAACCTGCTCGATCAGGACTTCACGGCAACGGAGCCCGACAAGAAGTGGGGCGCCGACATCTCCTATGTCTGGACCCGCGAAGGTTGGTTGTACCTCGCCGTCGTCATTGACCTGTTCGCACGCCGGGTCGTCGGTTGGGCGACCGGCGATCGGCTGCATCGCGACCTGGCCCTCGCCGCTCTGCGCAAAGCCCTGGCCATGCGCCGTCCGGCAGCAGGGCTGATCCACCACTCGGATCGCGGCAGCCAGTATTGCTCAATCGATTATCAGGCCGAACTGCGCAGGCACGGCATCCTGATCTCGATGTCCGGCAAGGGAAATTGTTACGACAACGCCATGGTTGAGACGTTCTTCAAGACCCTGAAATCCGAGCTCGTCTGGCGCACCGTCTTCTACACCCGCCAAGAAGCCGACCAGGCCATTGGCCGCTACATCGACGGGTTCTACAATCCCGTTCGGCGCCATTCTGCCCTCGACTTCACAAGCCCGGCTCAGTTCGAAAAAAACGACCGCCAAATGAGCCAATGCCTCTCCACTAAAGCGGGGCAAGTCCAGACCTTTTCCAGCTGCCTTTTTCAATGGCATTCGTTGTCGAGTTACGTTTGGGAAACGTTCACTGCACAGGCGCTTTGATCGGGCGACTACAGTGCTGACCGCGAGGCACTGCGTCGTCCATGGCTCCGGACAGCCCGTCGACGGCCAGAGTATCACGATCCGCTCCGGCGTGGGTGGCACCGTTCGCCGTGGCCGCCAGGGCCTGGTATGGGTACTGCATGCGGATCCCGGCGATGAAAGCGATGATCGCTACCGAGACGTCGCGCTTGTATCGTTAGATGGGGCAACCGGACGGCTCGGCCGTCGACGCTGAAGGTTTCGCCGGTCGGCCCGCCCTGACCGGAGATCCATACCCTGACTTGTGGGTGATGATGGCCGGCTTTGGATAGCAGACGTTAGTGCTCCCAATCTTGGGGGTTGGAACCCTGCCTATCTCGCTCGCCAGGTCGTCGATTTTGGCTCCTTTACGGCCAATCTTCCGGCGGTCGCGGCGATACCGTGGGAGAATACGACGATCGTCCAGCTTCACAGTGCGCTGGCGACAGCGGGGGCCCGGTGTTTGTGGTTGGACGCACCGGGGTGCCGCTGATTGTTGGGGTTCTAAGTCGTTCAAACAGTGGTGAGCCGGATAGCGTAACCGCCTGCAGAAATTCGAGGGGGCTGCCTTCATCAATTTTGGACATCCCTTCGTCCATGATCCTATTTGCCGGCAGCTGCAGCAAATTGGCACGCCGTGCTTTGCGCCCTTGGTTACGTCGTGAGACAATCCCCAGCGCAAGTGGTGGGGACACTTTGAGCCTATGCAAGTACCGGCGATCCACCGGCCCGACGCAGATATTACCCATCCCGAGACTTCGACCGAACCACTCAGTTTATTCTTGGGGGCGCTGTGCGGATCGCGACCCCAACAATAGCGCAGGTCAGTCGTTCTGCCGAAACGGGCGCGATAAGACACCTTGCGCTGGGACCGTGTTGAGCTAATCCGAAAGGTCTCTACTTATGGCTGCGGACGGACGGGTAGGCTCCCTGGGGGAAACTTCTAAGCCCCGCGCGTCGCCGCGCCTGCATCGAGCATGTTCGAGGCGTGCTGTCGATTTCCGAGCGCCGTGCCTGTGCGGCGCTCGGGCAGCACCGCTCGACGCAGCGCAAGATCCCGCGGGGCCGTGACGACGAAGAGCGATTGACCGCCGACATCGTCGCGTTGGCCAAGCAATATGGCCGCTATGGCTATCGCAAGATCGCCGAGTTTCTGCGCCGAGCCGGCTGGCTGGTCAACGACAAGCGGGTCGAACGGATCTGGCGACGCGAGGGGCTGAAGGTCCCCGCCCGACAGCCGAAGCGCGCTCGGCTATGGCTCTCAGACGGATCGTGCATCCGGCTGCGAGCCGAGCGTCCCAACCACGTCTGGTCCTACGACTTTGTCGAGGAGCGCACCCATGATGGACGCAAATTCCGCCTGCTCAACATCATCGACGAGTTCACCCACGAGTGCCTGGCCATCCGGGTCTCCCGCCGGCTCAAGTCGATTGACGTCATCGACGTGCTTTCGGACCTGTTCATCCTGCGCGGCGTGCCCGGGCACATTCGTTCCGACAATGGCCCGGAGTTCGTCGCCAAGGCGGTGCAGGAGTGGATCGGCGCCGTCGGCGCGAAGACCGCCTACATCACCCCGGGAAGCCCGTGGGAAAATGGCTTCATCGAGAGTTTCAATGCGCGCCTGCGCGACGAGCTTCTCGATGGTGAGGTCTTCTACACGCTGCGCGAGGCCCAGATCGTCATCGAGAGCTGGCGCCGGCACTACAACGCCATCCGGCCGCATGCCTCGATCGGTTACAGGGCTCCTGCGCCGGAGGTGTTCGTGCCAGCCCTCGCCGCATGGCCGGCTGCGCAACCCCGACCAGCTCCGCCGGCCATGCTCCCGCTGGCGCCAAGACCAGCCCTAAACTAACATTCCAACCGGACCACCTCTCGGGGGCGGGTCAATTCATTTTGAGGAGGCTTCGATAGTGTCGATCAAGCAATAAATTGCCATAAGTGATTAAATCTGTTTAAAATTTCGGCAGAACACCTGCAATAGTATGACACCACGCATTATCAAATGATCGCCTCGTGCGCCTGTGTTTCCTCTAATTGAATGAACTTTACCAGTTCAGCTGAGGTGGTCGGCCATCACATGATGATCCACCTGTTTCACGGCTAGAGTGAGGGCGTCTCTATTCTGCTTGCGACAAATTCACCTTATGGGCTGCGGCGATCTCCTCCACTGTATCAACTGGCAGGTGGCACGCCTCGGCAATTGATGCCAGGTTCGTCATGCCGCTTTGCACAAGCTCGATTGCAAGTAGCAAGTTTCCAAAGGCGGCGCGGGTGGGCAAGCCTCGCACTAACCGGTCGGGAGACGCCTCTTCATTTTCGTAAGCCCGTTGCCGAATCTGCGGGAGCGCGCGCCGTTTATTGTTCTGGTTCACAACGTACCCTCGTAACTTGTGAGAACGCGGGTCTCTCGAATCGAGAACATTCTACTCAATCCGAATATAATTCCATAAGATTCAATATTAATTAGAGGTTTATTCGCCGGGGAACGCCGACCGTTGTCCTAACTCGCATCGTCGGCCCGCCGTCCTCAGCATCGAGGCGCTCAGCTAACCGCTGTGCCCGCAGCCGCACTCGAGGCGAGCAGGTCATCGAGGCCGAGGTGGGAGCCCCGTGTGGCATCTTCAGCCTAAGCGCAGAAAGCTGACAGCGTTAGGTCACAGAGAAGCGGACCTTCGCCCAAGCCGTGGTGACGCTGCCGCCTTCGACCCAACTCCCGTCGTGCCGCACTCGAGGCCGACGTCTCGGAAGAAAGCTGCGCTTCCGATCTTGGCGCCGTAACCCCTTCTACGCGGACGCGTTAGTCGACGCCGGGAAGCATGCGACCACTCTGCTGAAATTCTGGTAGGGGGTGACCGCTCTGCCGCAGCACAAAAGGCATAAGGCCACTTTGCTCCAGTCCGGGAATCATATGGCTGTGTCGCCCGCCGAGCGCGGTCAGCTGGATGGCCGGAAGAATGGCCGTCAGTGCGACGCATGTTTGTGGCTCGCCAGAAACGGGTGGACCTAAATAGGAGCCAGACGAGGACCATTCTTCGGCGCTACGCCCGGTGACACCAAGGACGAATCGTGCGGTCTCACTCGGTAAGGTTTCAGTTTTGGCGAGCCAATGCGTCACGCGGTTGGGCCCGGCATTATAAGCCGCGACTGCAAGACCAATATTTCCGAAGCGGTGATCGAGATCGGCAAGAAAGTTGGCCGCGTGTGGAATGGCTTGCCGAGGATCAAAGGGGTCCAGCAAACCCTGTTCGGTCGCGGTTGCGGACATAAATTGGGCCACCCCTTGCGCTCCCACGCGGCTGACTGCGCCAATCTGGAACCCGCTTTCGTACCAAATCAGTCGCGTCAGAACCGCTGCGGGGAGCCGGTTGACCCGAGCGGCCTCTTCAACAATACCGCAGATCGCCTCGTAGCTCGTCCCATGGGGTAGCAACGGATCGGGCCAGGCTGGCGTAGCTAACCCCAATATCACTACCCCCAGCAACATCCACAAAATGCGCATCTGCGGCCTAGAACTATTCTTGTTCATCCTTACGGGAACCACCCAACTTTTCCGTGTTGCGGCCGAGCAGCACCGGCTCCGGCATCAGCCGGTCACCGTTCTTCAGCGGCAGCCCTCCCTCCGCGCGGATCGCCAGCAGCGCCTTCAGGTGTTGCGTCGTGCCGAGCCGTCCGGTCGCGCCCTCGATGACGATCCCGATGGTGCGGAGGGACATCAAGCGGCCGCGGCGCTCAGCGCCTCGCGAACGATCTGCGGGATCTTCTCCAGCGTCTCGTCCGGCGTCATTAGCGGCGGCGAGAAGCACAGCGTATCGCCGATCGCCGGGTCGGTGCTGCCAGGCCGGGCCCGGAGCAATAGGCCGCGCGCATTCGCCTCGCGCGCCACGCGCGGCCCGAGGCCAATCGCTGGCGCCTTCGACGATTTGTCGGTGACCAACTCGACACCGCACATCATGCCGAGCCCGCGGATGTCGCCGACATTCGGCAGGTTGCGCAATTCCTCGAGTGCCTCGAGCAGCTGCTTGCCCTTGACCGCGGCGCGCTCCACCAGCCCGTCCTTCTCGATAATCTTGACGTTGGCGACGCCGACTGCGCAGCAGACCGGGTGGCCGCTATAGGTCGCCGCATGCATGAAGCGGCGTTCAAGCGGCGAAGTGAGGATCGCGTCGTGGACCTTCTTCGAAGCGATGACCCCACCTAACGGCAGGTAGCCGCTCGTCACCCCCTTGGCGAAAGAAACCAAGTCGGGCTCAACCCCCCAATGCCCGAGCGCGAACCAACGCCCGGTGCGGCCGAACCCGGTGATCACCTCGTCCGCGATCATCATCACCTGGTACTTGTCGCAAATCTCGCGCAGCTTGGGGAAATAGGTGGGCGGCGGCACGATCACGCCGCCGGCGCCCATCACCGGTTCGGCGATGACCGCGGCGACCGTGTCCGGCCCCTCGGCGAGGATCGCCTTCTCGACCGCCTCGGCGGCGGCGATGCCGGGGTCTTCGTTCCCCTGGTAACGATAGGCGTAGGGCGGCATCACCTGGACAAAACCCGGCACCAGCGGCCCGAACATCTTCTGATACGCGGCCATGCCGGTCGCGCTCATCGCCGCCATCGTCACCCCGTGATAGGCATGCCAGCGCGAGATGATCTTGGTCTTGTCGGGCTTGTCCTGGGTCTTCCAGTAGAAGCGCGCAAATTTGAACGCGCTCTCGTTCGATTCGGCGCCGGCAGTCGTGAAATAGACGCCCGAGCTGTTCGGGTAGGCGTGACCGACGATCATCTCGGCCAGTCGGATCGCATGTTCGTTGGTCTGGCCGACATAGGCCGAGGCGTACGCGATCTTGCGCATCTGCGCCGCCGCCGCGTCGGCGAGCTCGCCGCGCCCATGGCCAATATTGACGTTCCACAGCCCCGCGAGACCGTCGATCAGCTCCTTGCCGTTGACGTCGTAAAGCATCGCGCCTTTGCCGTGATCGACAAAGAACGGCGCCTTGTGATCCTCCGGATGGTGCAGCGGGTGGACCAGAAACTGGCGATCGGTTTCCAAAAGCTGCGTCGTGCCGTCCATTTTTCCTCACTCGCCGTTAAGCGCGCCGAGAGCGCGGATCGGCCGTTCCTCCGAACCTTATTCCAGGGCGATGACAGCTCGATAGCTGGCCGTTGGAGTTACACCCTGATGGGCCACGTTGGGCGCGCCAGCGAGCCCCTCGGGACGCGCGACACCTCGGTCTTTGGCGCTAGCCGCGAATCGAGGAGCACTCTTTGGCGGGCGCAAGATAGGTTGACAAACCGGTCGACCGATCGCGGCACATGCTCCGCTGGCACGTGGCGTTCGCGCGAAAACTCGTAAAACAGGCCGTCCTGCCCGCTTCGACGTTCCCATCATCGGCGTGCACCCGCTCCCCCCACCGACCAGAGTAAATCAGCGACCACCAACCAGTGCAGCACCCAGATTTTCAATACAATTGGGGGGAAGCCGCCGTTCAGCTCGACGTCTGCCAAAGCCGATGCCTTCCCAATGATGCCTCAAACGCTCGCCTTCCGAGCTCTTGCGCACCCGCCGGGACAGATTTTCCCGGATCACCCCACATGGTTAACTTTTTGTAGATTTGTCGGCGAGCTAAATCACCTAGGACGCTGCCCAATTGTGCCCCTAATTTTCCCAGGCAGCGCTCCAAAGCTGTGCAGCATCGAATGACCCGCCTCTCCGACCAAGCCAGCTTCGACACTGTCGTCGATGACGTTGTCGGCGACCGCGGCTGGGGACTGGATGCGGCGGTTCTGTCGGGCTCAGATCATGTCCGCTTATGGGCGCGACACTGCGCGTGTAGGCGACGATAGGCTCTTTCAGTTAATGCCCACAAAATGATCCAAACTCTTCCTATTTTGCCTGGTCCCTTAGAGCGCGGCGTTAGCATGAGGGTGTTGCCCGACCAGTAACCTTGGTTAACCAATTTTGGTGAGAATCTGCATTGTGAGCGACCTCCGAATACAACACGCCCTACTCTGCTTCTTCGTCGGGATGGGCTTTGTCCTGACATATTGGGGCGTGGCGATGCCCGATTGGTGGCTGGCCGCGATGGTCGGGCCAGTATTAGCGGGCTGGGCAGGTTGCGGCGTGCTACGGACGAATCGAGGGTTCAAAAAGAAGTCCTGCCCTCCCTGATGGAGGATACCGCGTTTCTTCACGAGCTGCGGCTTAACGGGAGGCGTATTGACGCCGCGCGAGAGGCATTGGCGCAAAAGAAACGTGATGGGGTATATCGATAAGGCCAGCAGTTTGCTGATCGGCGACCTTCAGCCGAGCAGATGGCGCGACCACCAACCCAGAAGCACACGTCGAAATCGGCATCACGATCTGCCAGGGCAGGAATTTGAGAGGAACCACCGGTGCACGAATTCGCTGATCGTAGGGCAGGGCAGCAGGGCGCTGCTCAGGCACACCGCCTTATGCTTCGTGGTGGCAGGCGCCCTCGGTGGTGGAGCGGCAAGGCTAATGCATCTATTTGATCTGTCGACGATCGCGCGTTACGGCATGGTATCAGTCTGCGTAGCAACGAGCTTTGCTATTTTTTGGGGAGCTTCGGACGGGCCGCGCCGATGGCGACCGTTCACCATTTCGAGCAAGCTTGCCGACGGCGTATTTGGGGCTTGGAGGTTAGCGTCACCCCTGTGGCAACATTCTCAACGGGCGGCCCCGGTGCGCGCGGTATCGGCAGGTCTCCGGCAGCGAGGCGTTTCTTGGCGTATGACAACTCAGCCTCAATAGAGTTCGTGTTGCCATCGGCGCTTAAGCAGCTTTCCGACGCCGACCCCTAGAGGCAGGGTGCCGATGATCCAACACGAAATAATGATGGCAAGTGTACCCAAGGAAAGGTTCCGAGCGAGGTCAGTTCGCAGGTTTGCGCGCCTTCCAAATGCGGATCGCTAAGCTTTCACGGAATCCAACAACCTCGATCGTCTCAACTCTACCCTTCGAGCCGATGAGCAGATTGTCGTTAGAAAGCTCGATGACCACCAATCCAGAGGCTGGAGAAATGGCGCAATTGGCAGCGTTCGCCCGATAATGAACTTCGTGCGAATCCGCTTCGTCGTATAAACCGTCTAGGTCCATTCACTATATGTTGTTAATTTTACATCGTGATTTGCAACGGTGTATTCGGGTTACTCCATTCGTGAAGCAAAGAGCCTGCGGCGTAGCGTTAAGCATTTCGGCTGCGGCCCTTCCGTCGAGCGCGTGCCAGCTCCGAGCCGGAATTAGTCGCCAATAGGCGACTTTGGACGTCCCTGCGCCTTGCTCGCAATATTCGTTGCCACCGTTGCTCTCTAACTCTCGTCCAGGTGACGGCGCTCCACGTTGAGCGAGACAACGGCCGCCTTGGAATTCGCTTGATCGGGGGCCGGGGTCGGGACAGCGCGCTGAGGGGTCGGCCGTTTCGGCGCCGTGGCTCGCGCCATTTGTGCAGCTTACTTGAAGGCGGTTGGCGATAAAAACATGGGTTCCGACGCCGGCTTCTTGGGTCGTCGTGACGGTAAGGGTGGCGGATTTAGGGGCTCGGCGACTGTTAGGCGGCTTATCGGGCCGTACACAACTGTCCGGCAAGCGCCGCAGAAGATTTGTGGCGATCTATTAGCGTGTAGGTTCAACCGGAAGCCCGGTGGGCAAGTGATAATGGTTCGGGGGGAGTCGGCAATTTCAGCGATGCCGACGATGCCGCATGAAGGGCAGGTCAGGTTTACCGTCCAGCGGTCACGCGCGCTCATGCCCTGACCATCTCACGGATGCGTTGCCAATCGATGAACCGGCGCGGCGGAGCCCGCCCGATGGGGTGTTCGTTGTTAACGAGATGCTTGCCGCAATAAGGGGGAAGGCATCGTGGGTACTGCTATTGACGGGGTGCAGAACAGAATGTCCTCCGCAACAGGGCCGTTGCTTAGTCGAGCGGGAGATGGAGGAGCCGGACCTATAGCGGTGGCTTAAATGCCGGGAATGCCAGTGGGCAAGACGGCTATCGTGACAGTGCCGCGGGCGCCAAGCGGTTACCGATCTGCCAAAACACGAACCATGTCCCTGAGCGCCTCCTGATGGACTTGCTCCGGAAAAGTGGAGAGTTCCCTGTGAGCAATGAGGAACTCGATGACACAGCAACGACGGTTTACGAAGGAGTTTGCGGAAGAAGCGGTCCGCCTGGTGCAAACCAGCGGGCGGACGCAGCGCGAGATCGCCAGTGATCTTGGGATTGGCCTATCGACGCTGGCCCGCTGGATCGGGCGGAGCCGGGATCGGCAGGCTGTCGACCCAATGGCAACGCAGAGCGATATCACGGCGGAGCTGAAGCGGCTGCGCCGGGAGAACGAGATCCTTCGCCAGGAGCGGGACATCCTGAAGAAGGCCACCGCTTTTTTCGCCCGGGAGGGAAGTCGATGAGGTTCACGCTCATCGATGGGGCGAAAGCGCAATTCCCCGTCTATCGCCTGTGCCGGATGCTCGGTGTCAGCCAAAGCGGCTATTTCGCCTGGAGAGGTCGGCTGGCCTGCCGCCGCCAACGCGACGACATGGTGTTGCTGGCGCATGTCCGGTCGGCCTTTGCTCTGTCGAACGGCACCTATGGCAGTCCCCGAATGACGCGGGAACTGCGGGATATCGGCCTCACGGTCGGTCGCCGCCGGATCGCTCGACTGATGCGCGACAACGGCCTGCGGGCACGGCAGAGGCGGCGGTTCAAACGAACCACCGACAGCCATCACGCCTGGCCGGTCGCGCCCAACCTGCTCGATCAGGACTTCACGGCAACGGGGCCCGACAAGAAGTGGGGCGCCGACATCTCCTATGTCTGGACCCGCGAAGGTTGGTTGTACCTCGCCGTCGTCATCGACCTGTTCGCACGCCGGGTCGTCGGTTGGGCGACCGGCGATCGGCTGCATCGCGACCTGGCCCTCGCCGCTCTGCGCAAAGCCCTGGCCATGCGCCGTCCGGCAGCAGGGCTGATCCACCACTCGGATCGCGGCAGCCAGTATTGCTCAATCGATTATCAGGCCGAACTGCGCAGGCACGGCATCCTGATCTCGATGTCCGGCAAGGGAAATTGTTACGACAACGCCATGGTTGAGACGTTCTTCAAGACCCTGAAATCCGAGCTCGTCTGGCGCACCGTCTTCTACACCCGCCAAGAAGCCGACCAGGCCATTGGCCGCTACATCGACGGGTTCTACAATCCCGTCCGGCGCCATTCTGCCCTCGACTTCACAAGCCCGGCTCAGTTCGAAAAAAACGACCGCCAAATGAGCCAATGCCTCTCCACTAAAGCGGGGCAAGTCCATCGTGGGTACTGCTATTGACGGGGTGCAGAACAGAATGTCCTCCGCAACAGGGCCGTTGCTTAGTCGAGCGGGAGATGGAGGAGCCGGACCTACAGCGGTGGCTTAAATGCCGGGAATGCCAGTGGGCAAGACGGCTATCGTGACAGTGCCGCGGGCGCCAAGCGGTTACCGATCTGCCAAAACACGAACCATGTCCCTGAGCGCCTCCTGATGCTTTTCAGGCATGTGATGAAAATTCTGTGTGATCTCCAGTAGCATCCGCTGATGTGGCAAGATCGGACGCGGCTCCTCACCGGTACCTTCGTAGAAGTAGGTGACCGGTGTGTATTCATTCCACGCGCGATCTCATACAACTTTCTGGCCGAAAGGCAATTCGATCCTCGCTCGTATCTCTAGGATTGTTGAGGGACCACGCCGATCATTTCAGCGATACGACGCTGAGTCATACCGAGCGCGACGCGGCGTTCACGGACGCGCACCTACAAAGGCATCGACCGTTGTCGTCTTCCTCAATCCCATTGCAATCGCTCCAGTTGCATGGACTTGCTCGCGGAGTTGAACATCACGGTGAGATTATAAGAAATGAGAAAATAAACGAGTTTGAGACCATGGTCCTTGGGGCAACGGCTATTGGCTGCACCCAAGCCCGTTGGCATCCAAATCATCGGGTTGGCCGTCGGCGTCCCGAGCCGTTGCGATCGGAGATCGGGCCAAGGCGGAAATGGCCACCCGCCTCCCTAGCGCGTTATGCCCCTTTTGTATGGACCGGCTGCCCTTCGCAAGTGAGGTGGTGCTGTCGGAAGTCGCTGATATGTATCCGGCCTGTTGATCGGCACGCGGGCCGTGGCCTTGATGGGAGTACGCACGCACCTTTGATCTCATTAGCGGACAGACCGCCAAGCGGCCATTAGGGGCACCAGATTCAGGGTGCGTCTATCGATCCGTTCCATGCAGTTCCTCAATCGCGAACTCGGTTGAGACGGCGGCCTAGATGGCCGCTGCCTCAAGGTGGGTATCGAAGGCCTTGTCGTTGCGCAGGACGCTCCAGGCGATGCGGGCGAGCTTGTTGGCCAGCGCGACGGCGAGCTTATTCCGGTGCAATCGCTGCGATGCCGTCTTGAGCCACGCGCCGAAGCTATATCGGGGCCAGTTGTGCGGGCGCATCAGGAGCACCTTCGCCGCCTGGATCAACAGCGTGCGCAGATACTTGCTGCCCCGCTTGGAGATGCGGCCGAGGACCGAACGCCCGCCGGTGCTGTATTGTCGTGGCACAAGGCCGAGCCAGGCGCCGAAGTCGCGCCCGCGCTCAAAAGCCTCGCCGGTGCCGATCGCGGCGACAAGGCCGGTCGAGATCAGCGGCCCGATGCCAGGCACGCTCATCAGCCGCTGGCACTTGGCCTCGACGCGGCTGAGTTCTTCGATCTCGCTGGTGACGGCCTCGATGCGCTCGTCCAGCCGGCACCAATCTTCATAAAGACCGAGGATCAGCTTGGCCATTCGTGGCGAGATCTCGTCCTTCCGGTTCTCCAATATCGCGAAGAGGGATTTGCGAAGGGCGCGCAGGCCGGCCCTGACGGCGATACCCTGCTCGATCAGGAAGGCGCGGATCTGGTTGATCGTCGCCGTCCGGCGGGAGACCAGCCGGGACCGGACGCGGTGACAGGCCTGCAGGTCGAGCTGATCCTGGCTCTTCTCCTGGACGATGCGCAGGTTCGGCCGCAACGCCGCCTCGGCGATCGCCTCGGCGTCGTTGTAGTCGTTCTTCTGCCCCTTCACGAATGGCTTGACGTAGATCGCCGGGATGATCCGCGGCTCGTGTCCCAGCGCGCGCAGCGTCCGGCTGACGAAATGCGCGCTCAGGCAGGCTTCCATGCCGACGATGCACGGCGGCAGCTTCTCGAAGACATCTTTGAGACCCAAGCGCCTGATCTTCCTCCGGAAGGCGATCTTTCCGTCGGCGCCAAACCCGACGAGGTGAAAAACGTCCTTGCCGATATCGATGCCGATGACCGCCAGGGATGCTGTGTTGGACTCCATCTTCGGCTTCATAGCTGCTTCTCCTGTTCACGGCCGCTAGCCGTAAAGGCTAGCTCAGGTGGGGAAGCAGCCGGTCCATCCCATTAGCGGTCATTGCCCCGCGAGTACACGGAGGTCTCAGGAGGACGGCAAGCGGTGGTGCGGCCGGGATCGCGAAAAGGCGGAGGGGCCTGAAGTCATTGCTATGCGACTGGAGCCCTCCAAGATTCTCATGGCTTCCGCAGGCTCACGATTTCGATAAACGGTGTCTGCGCTGGGTGCTGGGGACGCGTAGCCACACCGGATTTGTTGACGTTCACGGGAGCATGTGGGGTCTCTTGAGAGAGGCGCGTGACTCACCGGCCGAGCGATGGATGTGCGCGTGGGCATGAATCTGTTCGGCAAGCGGGATGCCGCAGTATTCGAGTAGCTCAGATTGGAAGTTGTAATCGTTGAGCCGTTCGGTATCAATAATCCATAAAATATCACCGAGCGCCTGAGCAATCTTCTCCGCCTGTTCGTAATAGAAGTCCCAGTATTTCGCAACAGCCTCGCGTTTCGTCATAGCCTCAAATTTTGGGAAGCATTTATCCCAGAGAGGGTCTGGCTGCCAGCAATCGCCGTCATGTTCCATCCAGGGGTTTATGCCCTCGCAGTAATATGGCGTGCGAGTGATGATGCTCGATAGCCGATCGGCTATGCGCTTTGAGCGCCAACGCTCTATTGCCGTCTTGCGTAGCCAGCTGCGGATCGTCTGCTCGCGGTCGCGACGCAGGCAGATGAAGCGGACATTGCGGTTATGGGCAGCGATCCGCTCCACATAGTTAAGGTAGTAGAACGCGACGTCGCCGATCAAGCGCACCTTGCGCCTCTGACACAGGTCATCGTAGGCTCGCGCTACCACGGAGCGGGAGAGGTCGACCGTCAGCATGCTCGGGTCGCCGCCATCGAGGATCGCCTGAAACTCGTCGATCGAATTGATAAACGGCCGCGGTGTGCCGGAGAACCGCACCGCCGCGGGATTCATCTCGTGGAAGCACAAGGCATCTCGCTGTGCATTCAACAGCTTTGCCAAAGAGGCAGTGCCCGAGCGCCCGGTGCCGAGCCCGATCACGATCATTGCTTGACGTTTCCGACCTGACCTGTCGTAGATCACTTAGGTTGCAGCAGCCGGTACTAGGAAATAGTTAAGGACGCCGCTGCGACCTGCATCCAGCGATCACCAGCAAACTCATCATCGACGACGTATCCAAGGCCTTGGGTTCGCCGCTCATGACTGCGGCGACTCAGGGTTGCCAGATCGGAGTTCTGGGGTGGTTTGCCGAGACTCCTGCACTATCCCAATCGATGCGCGTTGACCCAAGTGATTGACAGGCTAAGGCGAAATTTAACGATGGTAGCGGTCGATCGACTTAAACCGCTTTCTGCGTGTCATTGGCCCCAAGATCATACGTAGCGCACCCCTACCACGTCGCCCTTTCACCAAACGACTTCGCACTCCCGGGGAGCCTCGATGCGAGGTTTGAGCAAGAAGCCCCCGCCAGGCACAACGAGATATCATGAGGCCGCAGTGTGGCACTGCTCGGGGAGCTACCGACGATGTGACCAGTCATCGAGCAAAGGCCGCCGCGAAAGACAATCTGTGCCCCCAGGGGTACCCGACGACGTGGGGAACGCGGCGCTCAACGGACGGCGCGCTTTGACCCGTTTCAGCCCTGCGGGTGGCCGGAGGGGTTCGACCCCCTTGTTCTCGAAGGTTGGCTCTGAGGTCCTCGATCATTCGGGGCAAAGCAGGCCGGTCGGGGTGGTTCGGCGGAAGTCGGAACAGCTTGCCCACTAGGTCGCTTAAGACTTGCTGTTTCGATCTTGTTCGGAGCCGCAGGATGGCGGCTACTGTCGGCGGGAGAAATAGCTCAGGGCGAGCGCCGCTCCTAACAGGACCAACGCCCGCCCTGCCACCTCTGGCGACGAGAAGCTATAGATCACGCAGAAGACGCCATATCCGCCGAGCACCGCGCTGATCGACGATGACATGCGTTGCATCAAAAACGCCGACAACATGGTTCCCGCCTCTTTGCGTTCCCTAGGTCATGAACTCATAAAGGGGATTCCCCTGTAGGGGGAGATGTGATTCAAGCTGCCCAACTGGGGGGAGCTTGATGATGCGGGGTTACGAGCTGAGTGATTTTGAGTGGGGCGTGATCGGGCCGCTGCTGCCAAACAAGCCGCGCGGGGTGCCGCGGGTGGACGATAGGCGCGTGTTGAACGGGATATTCTGGGTGCTGCGGACCGGTGCGCCGTGGCGGGCTGTACCGAAGGAGTTTGCTCCCTAGGCCACCTGCTACAACCGCTTTGTACGATGGCGAAGAGCAGGAGTATGGGACCGCGTTCTGGCCGCCGTCACAACCGCTTATGACGGCGACGTGCAGATGATCGACAGCCTCTGCGCCACACACGATTTGTTACGACGATCCGGAGGCACCATGCACTCTGCCGTTCGTGGTGGCTTGAGGGATTTGAAGGACGCCGCATATTTTCGCCGCCGAGCTGAACGGACACGAGGGCTTTTGCGAATGATCTTGCAACCGGGTGTCCGCAAAACCCTTATGGACCTTGCTCGGGATTATGACGAACTTGCGGACGACCTTGAGCGAGGCGGCCTTACGCTTCGATATCCCGAGTTGTTGCCGCAAAGATTGACCTCACGTTAGTGCTCGGCGAGCAAGACATGCCCGACCGCGAGCTGACTAGGTGGTCGGTGGTCGAGCGGGTCGACAACGCCAGGACAAGAGCCGCCGCTAGTCGGGCCGTTTATCGTGGCGGAACCGTAGCGATAGCTTCCTATTTTTGAGGCGAAGTGTTCCCTTGGCAGCTGATGTGGCTTGACCCGGCAGGAGTCACACTAGCATAGGTGCAGAGATCCAATGCACCAGTTGCGGTATTGACGCGCCAGATCGATGATATCCCGGGCGGAGTAGGGCTGCCGCTCTGAATTTGATACAGGCCCGGCGCGCCGTTCGTGCCTTCGGCAATCGCCAAGTGCGGAGCACTAATTGCTATGGCGCCGGCGCCAATGACGAGCCCGAGGATGAAGGTAATCATTTGCTGGGTCGACATCGCGTTCTCCGTGGTGAGACTCTGCGGATTGGCATCAATCCCCGCGGGGATGCTCGCATATGGCCGGCCAACAAGATATTACCAAATCGCAGACGTAAGAATGGCCGCCGGCGCAGAACTGATAGCCACGGCAACGCGCTGTGGGACGCGATCGGGGGTCGGACTGACGCTACCGCAATCTGTGCCGGCGCGGCGGGACCGATGGCAGCGATTTGTCTCGAGGCACGCCCGAAGGGCTCAGACGAGCCCACATCGACTAGCTCGTCGGTGTCTGCGTCAAGCAGGTCGCTTTGTGGATCGAGCCAATACAGGCGAGCAACGGCAGCGCCTCCCGCCGGTCAGCCGGATGTTCGTCCTCCTACCGAGCTCAACGTAGCAGACTGGCGATCGAGCCGCGGATGCCGGACCCTCGAGCCGATGATGGACGGCGTCGCTAGCTGGTCACGACGGCGTCGCCTGTCCGCGCCGCGCGGAAGCCCACGTCCACGCAACAAGCGATTGTGGACCGGTACCGCGGACAGCGCACATCGAATTGACTTACGCCACTGACGTTCTTCGGCTCGGTGTCTAGTTGACTGGCGCGCGATGGCCAGCAGCCGAGTTTATAGCAATCTTCTTGACCGAGCCTGTGCTGATAGCGCTTTACGGCTAGTGCATTGCCGCCAACTTCCCGAACTGTCTCTTGCCGCACAATCGCTATCGTCGAGGGCCGGGGAAAAGTGACCCGGGCCTTGATCATGCGCCGCGTGCCGACAACGCCCGGCCAAGTTGAAGACCCGCAATGCCATCCTGCTCAAAGGCCATCTCCCAGAAGGCGAGCTCCTCCTCCGAGAGCATGTAACGATCGTAAGCGTCAGCTCGTGAAAGAGCGCCGCTACGGACGGCAAGTACGACTGCAGCTTTCTTATGCGCGCTCCACGTTCTGCATTCCAGCGGCGGTACGGGAAAATCAATAGCGGGCGGTTTGCTCGAAGTACGTTTGCGCATTAGCACCGATCCGGAAAGGCTCTTGGCAGAAGCTCCATAAATACGTAGAGCTTTGATGCTCAAGGTACATGTTGCAATCCGGTCCTTGGGATTACCTCGCTTTGACAGAACACAACCTAGGCAAGGTCGCCGGGGGCCCAGCGGGATAAAGCGGGGAAATGGGTCATATTTGGTTGTGCTAGCGTGCTGTCATCCTTGCGCTGGCGCAGAAGCAGAGCCTCCGGGGGTCACAGTCGACCCATGTCCTGGCGTCAAATGCTCTGGACTGGCAGGTGGCTTGGGTTATTCGGCGGCGCGCCGACGGTGACCTCGGGAGAACTCGTCCTCGGTGATCAGCTTGCATGGCGACGTCGAGAGGGAAGACGTGGCCACACTCGTCACGGCTAACGATGAGTTTGAGACTGTAGTCGATCATTTCCGAAGGATTATGGATTTGTTCGGTGGCTGGCGATCGGTACCATGGAGCACGAAAAAAGCGGCGCTCTTTGAGAGCTAACTAGAACAAACCATGGACGGACTCCACGGATTTTCCACAAGTCTCTCAATCCTTTCACGGTCTGTTCCGTACTTTCAACGTCCTAATATGCCCAGCGTTGCTCAGATTGGTTTTCTAAGTCTCTGAAAAATATAATAGAAAATGGTGCTGCCGGAAAGGATTGAACTTTCGACCTCTCCCTTACCAAGGGAGTGCTCTACCACTGAGCTACGGCAGCGCCGGGCGCAACGCCTGCGCGGCGCCCGGAGATACACGAGGCCCCGCCGATTGACAAGGAAGGCGGGGCGCTCCAGCCTCGCGAGGCATGACGGAGCGGCGCGACACCCCTCACCTGACCCCGGCGCGCCGGGCCGAGCAGGCGGCGCGCGACAAGCGCCTGGCCGCGGCGCTGCGCGCCAATCTGCAACGCCGCAAGGAACAGGCGCGGGCGCGCGAAGACACGAAGCCGGAGCCGGGCGAAAGACCGGAAACGGCGAAGCGCTGAGATGGCAAATTCGACGTAGAGTGTCTTTGCGGCGCGGCTCGTGGCAAATTAGAGTCGATGCGCTAGAAGCTGAGCGGTCTGCTTTTCACCCGGTTCGAAGGCCAGGACATTGGCGGACGATGCGAAAGGGTTTCCTCCGGTCGGCGTTCTGATCCCCGCGGGCAGCAAACCGTGGCCGAGCGAACCGCAATATCCGCTCGGCCCCGGCAAGACCATGATCGGGCGCGCGCCGCATTGCGGGGTGCAGATCAATCATCCGACGGTGTCGCGCTCCCACGCCGAGCTGAGCTGGGCGGATGGGCGGCTGACGCTCACGCATCTGAGCGCGGTCAACCTGACGGTGGTGAACGGCATCCCCGTGCGCGAACAGGTCACCCTGCGCACCGGGGACCTCATCGAACTTGCCGACGGAATCCAGCTCCGCGTTGAGCTGTACACAAGCGGGGAAGAGGTCACCCTGGCGCTCAGCCGCGACGACCGCCGCATGTACGCCGTCCTCTATGCCGACGTGGCGGGCTACTCGCGGCTGATCGAAGACGACGACATCGCGACCGCGCGGCAGATCGAAACCTGCCTCGACGTCTTCCGCCACGAGACCGAGCGGGATAACGGCCGCATCGTCAACATCGCCGGCGACGGGATCCTGCTGCTGTTTCCCAGCACGGAAGCCGCCCTCAAATGCGCCATTACCTGCCAGCGAACCTTCGCGCACCTCAACCTGCGGCTGCCGCCGACCCGGCGGATGGAATTTCGCATCGGCATCAATTCGGGGGACATATTGATCACCCCAGGGGGCGCCATGCACGGCGACGCGATCAACATCGCGGCGCGCGTCCAGGCCCTGGCGACACCGGGCGGCATCCTGGTGACCGGCGTCGTGCACGACCAGCTTCAGGGCCACGAAGGCTTCAAGTTCGAATACGTCCAAACCAACGAGCTGAAAAATATCTCGCGCGAGGTTCGCACCTACCGCGTGGCGGTTTGACCGGCCGGGCGCCGGGGGCTACTTCGCCGCCTGCTCGATCGTTTGCCGGCACTGGAAATAGGCCAGAACGCGGGCCTGCCGCTGAACTTCGAGCAATGCGGAGCCGCCGATCTTCTCGGCGATGTTGCGCGCTTCGGTGAGGCGCTGCTGGAGATTGGTCACCGCCCGGTCGGTCGAGCCGCCGAAGCCTTCGTCGAGGAAGGATTGCGGCGTGTATTGCTTGCCGCCGACGACGAAGTCCTTCGGATCGAACTGACAGCTGGCGAAGCGGTCGGGCGGCGGAGGTGGCGGCGGGACCGGAGCGGCCGCGGGCGGCGCCGGAGTGGGCGTGGGCGGTGTCACCGCGGCTTGACCGGGCGGAAGGGTCGGCGCAGCTGGCGTAACCGCGGCCTGACCGGGCGGCGGACCCGGCGCGGGCATGACCCCCATTTTCGCCGCGGCCTGCCGGCGCAGCGCTTCGAGAAAGTCGGTCGAAATCGGCCCGCCATTGGTGATGTCGGTAATCGGCAGCCCGTTCAGCAATTGGAACTGATGAGCCGCGCGGTTGGTCAACGCCTGGGCGTTGCCGTCGATCGGCCCGGGCTCGATGCCGACGGTCTGCAGCATGAACTGAATTTGGCGGATCAGTTCCGGCGTCCCCGGAATCGTCCCGCCTTGCGCCGACTCCTGCGGAACAGCGGCAACGGTCGATGGTCCGCCGACCGTTACGCCGACGAGTAGCAGCACCGCGACGGCCAAGCCGGTGAACACGCCCTTCTTCATCGGCTTCCCCCCAAAGACTGCCGGCTCAGCCCGCGCGCAGCGTGCGCAGAGAAATTCGCCCGGGCCCGCTCGTCCGGGATGAATAGCGCGAGTTCGCGGCACAAATCGATGACCGAGCTCGACCGCGACATATGCTGCCGCACGAGAACCCGTGCGATCGGCCCGATATGTTCGGCGAGCCCGGCCTCGATCCGGCTCAGCACGTCGGGCGGAAAGGTCGCCGACGGAGCGTCGCGCGGGGGTGATTGGGCGGGCCCCTGCGTCGGCGGGTTGGTCGGCGCCGCGCCCGGTATGGCGCGGGCGCGCTCGCGCGACTTGGCGATAAACGAGGCGCGTTCGACCTCGTTGTTGATCAGCTTCGCAAGCTCTCGATAGAGGGTGCCCATGTCGGAGCAGTTCGCCGCCGCCCGGCGCACGGCGATCCGCGCCAAGGGGCCGATGAACGTCGACAGATCGTGCTCGACCGCCGCCAGCGTCTCGGCGCCAAACGACTGCAGTCCGGCTTGGGTTAGGGTCGACGGAGAGGTGAGCGGCGCGGCCTGGGTTAGGGTGAGCGGAGAGGTCGGCGGCGGCGGTTCGCTTGCCGGCAGCGGCCTCGGTGTCGGAGGTGGCACGACGACGGTGGCATCGAGCTGACGCGCGCCAGCAACGGTCGACGCCGTGCTCAAGCCGCCGATGGCGGCCGCGAACTCGGCCGCGCTCTGGTACCGCTCGGCCGGATCGAAGGCCAATGCGCGATTGATGACGGCCGCCAAAGCCGGCGAGACCTCGGGATGCTTCGCCCAGATATCCGCCGGCTGGCGATCCCGCATGGTGCGCACGAGATCGAAAATCTGGCGGTTCTGAAATGCCTTTTCGCCGGTCAGCATCTCGAAAAACAGCAGCCCGGACGCATAGAGATCGGCGCGGTGATCGACCTGGCCGCCGAGGAGCTGCTCGGGGGCCATGTAGGAGGGCGTCCCGAGGACGTCCCCGTCGATCGTCAGATCGGACTGTTCCAGGTGGGCGATGCCGAAATCGGCGACCTTTATCGGGCCGCTCTTCGGCAGCAGGATATTCGACGGCTTGATGTCGCGGTGGATGACCCCGTCGGCATGCGCGAATTCGAGCGCGCTCAGCACCTGGGTGACGACGGAGGCGGCGCGCGCCTCGTCGAACGGGCCGGTCCGCTTCAGCGCGACGTCGACATTCTCGCCGGCGACATACTCCATCGCGAGATACGGGGAGCCGTCTTGATCGCCAAAGTCGAGAACCATAACGATGTTGGGGTGCATACGCCGCCCGGCGGCGCGCGCCTCATGGCGAAAACGCTCGAGCCAGCCGGTGGAGTCGCCGCGCTCGATAAGCTCCCGCCGCAGCATTTTGATCGCTACCGGCCGGTCGATAATCGGGTCGTAGGCCTCGTACACCTCGCCCATCGCGCCCGAGGCAAGCCAGCGCTTAACCTGATAGCGGCCGATCGTGGTGGGGGTGTCGCTCATCGTCGTGCGGCCGAGTGAGGCCTCCAATCAGTTAATTAGTTCTGATCGTCCAGCATCTTCATCGCGTTCTGCAGGCTGCGCCGCATCCGGTTGAACGAGGCCGCGAGCGAGCCGATTTCGTCCTTGGTGTCGCGGGTGTACTCGGGCGCGTCGAGATCGCCCATGCTGACCGCGCTGGCCATGTCCGAGATCGCGACCACCGGCTTGACCACCAACTTGCGCAGCAGGAAATCGACGATCAGCAGAAGCACGACGAAGGTCCCCGCCAAGGCCGCCATGACCAGCCCCAGCGTCTTGTAGGCACGGGCCATCGGCACCGAAAGCGGGATCGAGACGACCTGCGCCCCGACGATGTCGCCGACCTTCCAGCCAAATCCATTCTGCGTGCCGTACAATGCCACCATGGTGGCCGGCGCCTTGTCGGCGGTGCTGTGACAGGTCATGCAGGCCTGAGAGCCGACCTTCAACGGGCGCGCCAACGTCAGAAACTGGCCAAGCGGGGTGTCGCGGATCGTGATCGAACTCGGTCGTCGTCGGGTCAGATTTGAAGGCGTTGATGATGTCCGCCTCCCAGCCCTGCGCCTTGTCGTTGACGTTGGTCGGGTTAAGCGTCGGTTCGCGGTAGGTGTACTCGGGCAGCTTCGTCTGCACGATCTTGAAATTGGTCTGCGCCGCGAAGGACGGGATCGAATGCGGCAGAAACTGCACCGTCATCAGCGGCTGCAGCAGCGGGCTGACCTGTTCCGCCGTATAGGAGCGGATCGCCGAGGCGCCTTCGATCATGATGCGAGCATTGCGCACGCTGTCGGCGATCGCATCGTCGCTCAGCACCTTATACGAGCCGCCGGCGGCAATGACCAAGCCGACGACGAACGCCCCGCACAACGTCAGATTGATTTTCGCACGAAGCTGCATGAGGAGGTTCTCACCTAAACCAAGTCGAAAGATGTACGAGCGGAGCGGATCGCCTCAAGCTGGAATTCGGCAGTATCTGAACGCCTTAAGCAAGGATGACCTGTCGTATCGCTTGGGGCAACGGAAAGTTCGCCGGATGCGGCATGGAAAAGATCGCTAAAACCGCGCACTGAAATCGGCATTCGTCTGAACATGCGCCACCGGGTCGCCGCCGCCAATTCTATTGCGACGGTTTCTTGAGAAAGATGTAGTCCGCCGCGTAAGGCTCAGCGCGCAAGTCGCCCGCCTTGTCGCACGATCCTTCGAGGTTTCCGCCCGCTGTGGCGATGCGCTGCACCGTGCTGACACCCTTGAGCGGTCCGTCGCCGTGCTGGTCCGTCACCTCCAGCTTGAGCCACGCAACGTCCTTGGCGGTGGCGCCGGGCGCCTTCCCGACCGCCTTGCCAACGACGACGCTGCCTTGTACCTCCCAGCTCGGCCCGGCGTAGTGCCGCCCGACAGTCTTGCCGTCGAGAAAGAGCGAGGCAATCGGCTCGCGGAATTGCCAGGCCATCTTGCCGCTCGCATCCGCCTTACACTCGTAAATCTGCGCCCCCGCGGCATGCACCTGAAGCACGACGGTCTCGCCCTTTACGGCGATGGCCTCAGGGATGTCCGCCGCCACAGCGCCGTGGGCGATCGCCAATGCCGGCACGACTACCGCCACTCGCCAAAACCGTTTCATCCGCTACCCCTTCTGCGCGACTGGCGCATTCACATAGTCATTGCCGTGGCCGGTTCCAGCGCGATCACATCTTGTTGTGCGACCGCCGCGCGTGCCATGCGCGAACACCAGGCATGCGTTCGTGAAACCGCGCTCACCCCTACCGCCGGATGCTAAGGTCACCAACGAACCCGCTTGGCGCTCCGCCGCGGGTCAACGGTGCGATTGCGCAGGACGTTGGAGACCGGCATGAGGGCGAGACGGATATTGGCGTTTATCGCGGGGCTGAGCCTGGGTGCTGCCGCGGCGGGCTCCGCGATGGCCCAGAAATCGGGCGGCGTCCTACGGATTTATCACCGCGACAGCCCCGCCAGCATGTCGATCCACGAAGAGGGGACGATCGGCGTCATCCTGCCGATGATGGGCGTCTTCAACAACCTCGTCGTCTACGACCAGAACGTGCCGCAAAACAGCATGGACACGATCGTTCCCGACCTGGCGACAAGCTGGAGCTGGAACGACGACAAGACCGCGCTGACCTTCAAGCTGCGCGACGGCGTCAAATGGCACGACGGCAAGCCGTTCACCAGCGCCGACGTCAAATGCACCTTCGACCTGCTGATCGGCCAAGGGCCGACGAAGCTGCGGCTCAACTACCGCCAGAGCTGGTGGGTCAATGTCGACAGCACGACGGTCAATGGCGATTACGAAGCGACGATCCACCTGAAGCATCCGCAGCCGGCGCTCCTGGCGATGCTGGCGTCCGGCTACACGCCGATCTATCCCTGCCATGTCTCGCCGACGGAGATGCGCCAGCATCCGATCGGCACCGGGCCGTTCAAGTTTGTCGAGTACAAGCCCAACCAGGACATCAAGCTGGCCAAAAACCCCGACTACTGGAAACCCGGCCGGCCCTATCTCGACGGGGTGGAATACACGATCATCCCCAACCGCTCGACCGCGATCCTCGCCTTCATCGCGGGCAATTTCGACATGACCTTCCCCTACGAGGTCACCTTCCCGCTGCTCAAGGACATCAAGGCGCAGGCGCCGCAGGCGGTGTGTCAATCGGGCCCGGCAACCGAGTTGGTCGGGGTGCTGATGAACCGCACCAAGCCACCCTTCGACAACGCCGATGTCCGCGAGGCGGTCGCGCTGACCCTCGACCGCAAGTCGTTTATCGACATCCTCGGCCAGGGCGAAGGCGACATTGGCGGGGCGCTGCTGCCGCCGCCGGAAGGGGTGTGGGGCATGCCCGCCGAGCGGCTGATGACGCTTCCCGGCTATGGCGGCGACCTCAAGGAGAACCGCGAGAAGGCCCGGGCCCTGATGCAGAAGGCCGGCTATGGGCCCGACAAGCATCTGACGATCAAGCTGTCCACGCGCAATCTCGCGGTCTATCGCGACCCCGGCGCGATCCTGCTCGACCAGCTGAAGGAAATCTGGATCGACGGGGAACTCGAGCTGATCGAGACCGCCAACTGGGTGCCCAAGCTGATCCGCAAGGATTTCATCGCCGGCCTCAACGTGCTCGGCAACGCGGTCGACGACCCCGACGTCACCTTCTACCAGAACTACGTCAGCGGCTCGAACCGCAACTATCCGGGCTACAACAGCGCCGAATTCGACCAGTTGGTCGACCAGCAATCGCGCGAGATCGACCCGGCGAAGCGCAAGCAGCTGGCCCAGGACGCCGACTTCCTGCTGCAGAAGGAGCTGGGCCGGCCGATCATCTACCACCTGCGCGCGGCGACCTGCTGGCAGCCCCAGCTGAAGGGCGTCACCCTGATGGTCAACAGCCAATACAACGGCTGGCGCATGGAAGACTGGTGGCTCGACAAGTGACAGTCAGTGCGCCGGCGCGGGTGCCGGCTTCCAGTCCATGGCCTCCTGGGCGATGCGGACCGCGGCCTGAGGCGTGAGGGCGCGGGCGATCGACCCGCGCCGCGCCGCGGCAATCTGCATTTCGTCTTCGTTGCCTGCCAGCTCAAAGAGCCGCGCCTCGATGGCGTGATGGAAGAGTGCCTTTTCCAGATCCTGAGGTAGGCCATCGCCTCGCTCGTACATTTCGGCGAGCCGGCGATGAGCGTAGGGGTTTCCGGCGGCCGCCGCGGTCTGCAATTCGGCCAGCGTGATCTTAGAGACATCCTGCGCCGCGGCATGAGGCACTGCCGGTTGCGGCGGCGTGGGAACGTCAATAAAGAGCCCCTTGCGCTCGTCGGCTGTCAGAGACCGTAACGCGCTGATATCGGCATAGAGCACGGTATCTGCGGTCAAGAACGGCCACACCTCCCACATCCGTGCGGTATTGTCGCCGCAGGCGGTGACGATGCGCGCCCCGTCCGGGCTCCACGCCGCGCTCCAGACTTGGCCGGTGGATCCCTTGAGCAGCGCGAGCTGCGCCCCGCTTCGGGCGTCCCACACCCGCGCGGTCTTGTCCTCGGAATCGGTCACGATGCGGGTCCCGTCCGAGCTCGACACCGCGCTCCGTACGATGTCGGAGTGCCCCTGGAAAGGACGAGCTGCGCCCCGCTTCGGGCGTCCCACACCCGCGCGGTCTTGTCGGCGGATGCGGTGACGATGCGCGTCCCGTCCGGGCTCCATGGCACTCGCCACGCTGTTGGTGTGCCCCCGGAGGACAGCGACCTGAGTTCCGCGCAAGGCATCCCATACCCGCGCGGTCTTGTCCGAGGAAGCAGTGACGAGGCGCGTCCCGTCGGGGCTCCAAGCCGGGCTCCCGATCGTGATGTCGTCCTGAAGGAGAGCGAGTTGCGCGCCAGTCTTTGCGTCCCAAACCCGAACGGTGCGTTGTCGGCGGTGACGATGCGCGTCCCGTCCGGGCTGAACGCGGCGGAGTACACCGTGCCCTCATGGCCGCGCAGGACGGCGATCTCCTTCGCCGTCGCCGCGTCCCACACCCGCGCGGTCTTGTCCTCAGACGCGGTGACGATGCGCGTCCCGTCCGGGCTGAACGCGGCGGAGGACACCGGCGTGCCTCATGGCCGCGCAGGACGGCGATCTCCTTCGCCGTCGCCGCGTCCCACACCCGCGCGGTCTTGTCCCAGGACGCCGTGACGATGCGCGTCCCGTCCGGGCTGAACGCGGCGGAGGTCACCGCATGCTCATGGCCGCTGCAGGACGAGCGAGTCTCCTTCGCCGCTCGCCGCGTCCCACACCCGCGCGGTCTTGTCATCAGACGCGGTGACGATGCGCGTCCCGTCCGGGCTGAACGCGGCGGAGGCTACGCCGTCGCTCATGGCCGCTGCAGGACGGCGATCTGCCTTCGCCGTCGCCGCGTCCCACACCCGCGCGGTCTTGTCATCAGACGCCGTGACGATGCGCGTCCCGTCCGGGCTCGAACGCGCGCGGAGGTCACCTGTCCTCGTGGCCGCTGCAGGACGGCGAGCTCCTTCGCCGTCGCCGCGTCCCACACCCGCGCGGTCTTGTCGTCAGACGCGGTGACGATGCGCGTCCCGTCCGGGCTGAACGCAGCGGCGCTCGACGCCATCGCTCATGCCCGCGCAGGACGGCGATCTCCTTCGCCGCTCGCCGCGTCCCACACCCGCGCGGTCTTGTCCCAGGACGCGGTGACGATGCGCGTCCCGTCCGGGCTGAACGCCGCGGACGTCCACCCGATCCTCATGGCCGCGCAGGAGCGGCGAGCTCCTTCGCCGCTCGCCGCGTCCCACACCCGCGCGGTCTTGTCATCAGACGCGGTGACGATGCGCGTCCCGTCCGGGCTCAACGCGGCGGACTCGCACTTGGTCGCTCATGCCCGCGGAGGACGCGCGAGCTGCGCTCCGCTCGTCGCCGCGTCCCACACCCGCGCGGTATTGTCCCAAGACGCGGTGACGATGCGCGTCCCGTCCGGGCTGCACGCGGCAGCTCATCGACTCCGTCGTGGCCTCCTGGAGGAGCGCGAGCTGCGTCGCCGCTCAGCCGCGTCCCACACCCGCGCGGTCTCGTCCCGAGAGGCGGTGACGATGCGCGTCCCGTCCGGGCTCCACGCGGCGCTGCAAGACACTGCCGGTATGCCCCTGAAGGAGAGCGAGCTGGGCCCCGCTCCTCGCGTCCCATACCCGCGCGGTCTCATCCCAAGAGGCGGTGACGATGCGCGTCCCGTCCGGGCTCCACGCCGCGTCCCAGACACTGCTGGTATGCCCCTGAAGGAGAGCAAGTTGCGCCCCGCTCTTGGCGTCCCATACCCGCGCGGTCTTGTCCCATGAGGCGGTGACGATGCGCGTCCCGTCCGGGCTCCACGCCGCGCGTCCGACGAGGCCGGTATGCCCAATCAATACGGCCTGCCGCAAATCGCTATCGCGCGCTCGCGTTAATAGGGAAACGGCGGGAATCCACACCGGCCGATCGGGTTCGATCATGCTGGCCGGCAGGGCTGCGCGGGCGGTCAGGCCGGCCAGCTCTGGGTCTTGGGTGGCGAGCGTCGATTCCGGCTTTTTCGGTCAAAAATTGCGACTGGCTAAGGAGCGCCCGGTCGCGCTGCTCTTTTGCGATCTGTTCCTGGGCCGTGGCCCGGTCGCGCTGCTCTTTGGCTATTTTTTCCTGCGTAACAGCCACGCTCCGCTGCCAGAAGGCGAACCCGGCGAGAACGAGCGCAACAAGCAAACCCGCCGCGAGGCCGCCGGTGAGGATGTTGCGGCGGCGAGAGGCGGCACGACGGCTCTCGGAGACAAAGGCCCGGGTGTCCTCGGTCGGAGCGGGAGCGCCGCGCGGGCGCGAGGCGATCCACTGTTCCGCCTCCTCCAGCGTCGGAGAGCGCAGCAGCAGCCCACCCGGACCGGGGCGGCCGGCCTCGGCCCAAGGCCTCGCCTGCTCACCAAACGCGGTGTGCTGGCGCACCCAGTCGATGTCCGTCTCGAGCGCGTCGCAGAGCCGGGAAAGCGCCTCATCGAAAACGTCGTCGCGATCGAAATAGAGAAAATTGAGGCGCGCTAGGCCCTCGGGGATTGTCTCGCCCTCGGCGCGGCGATACACCACCGGCGCGAGCCGCTTGTTGAGCGAGGCGGCGAAGTCCACTTCGCGCCGGCACTCGTCGGAGGCGAGTGCGTCAGGGCTGATGATAAAGACGATCGTGTCGGCCTGGGTGACGAGGCCCTGGATGCGCTGCCGCCAGTCCTCGAACTCGTAAATGTCGCTGCGGTCGATCAAGGTCGCGAAGCCTTGCGCCTTCAGGGCGGTGTCTAGCCGGTCGGCGAAGTCCTGGTCTTTGCGCGAATAGGAGATGAAGACTTTGGCCTTGGACGGCCCTTGCCCCGCGGATGCTCCTTCGTTCTCCTGCAAGCTCATGATCACGGAGTTTATTCAACTATCGCACGACCTGGAAAGCGCCTAGCCAGCGGTGAAAGTGTTGCAGCCGCGTGGGGTTGAGCGGGAACAACCGCTCCATTAAAAAGCTCGCCGGGAGAAACGGCCGATCGATCGCGCGCCGCGTTTGGTGACAAAGGGAAGCTAAATCCCTTACGAATGGGGCGCATGGAGCCGTAGGGGTATGGACAAAATCCTGATCCGCGGAGGGTTGCCGCTCGCCGGCGCGATTCCGATCGCCGGCGCGAAGAACGCCGCGCTGCCGCTGATGGCGGCGTGCCTGCTGACCGACGAGACGCTGGTGCTGGGCAATCT
Source organism: uncultured Alphaproteobacteria bacterium (assembly GCA_963773625.1). Classification (GTDB taxonomy): domain Bacteria; phylum Pseudomonadota; class Alphaproteobacteria; order ATCC43930; family CGMCC-115725; genus DATARH01. Next base: position 30,389 of record CAVZCJ010000006.1, read on the forward strand.
ACCCGAACTCGCCGACATCAAGACGATGGCGGATCTGCTGGCGCAGCACGGGGTCGCGATCGCGCCCTGCGGCGCCGAGGCCGGCATGCCGCCGCGCGTGCTCGAACTGTCGGCGCGCGAGATCACGTCGACCACCGCGCCCTACGATCTGGTGCGCAAGATGCGCGCCTCGTTCCTGGTGCTGGGGCCGCTCGTCGCGCGCTGCGGCGAGGCGCGGGTATCGCTGCCCGGCGGCGACGAGATCGGGGTGCGTCCGGTCGATCTGCACATCAAGGGGCTGCAACGGCTCGGCGCCGAGGTCGAGCTGGCGGGCGGGTATATCGAGGCGCGCGCGCCCAACGGGCTGAAAGGCGCCGAGATCGTCTTCCCCAGCGTCTCGGTCGGCGCGACCGAGCACCTGCTGATGGCGGCGGCGCTCGCCGAGGGCGAGAGCGTGCTGATCAACGCCGCGCGCGAGCCTGAGATCGTCGATCTGGCGAGTTGCCTCAACGCGATGGGGGCGCGGATCGAGGGCATCGGCAGCGACCGGCTGATCGTGCGCGGCGTCGCGAAGCTGCACGGCGCGCGCCATACCGTCATCCCCGACCGCATCGAGACCGGCACCTATCTGATGGCGGTGGCGGCGGCGGGCGGCGAGGTGCTGCTCGGCGGCGCGCGGATCGACCATATCGAGGCGGTGGTGCGCGCTCTTGGAAAACGCCGATATCCGCATCCGCGAGGCCGAGGGCGGCCTGCTCGTGCGGCGCAGCACCGGGCGGATCGACGGGGTCGACGTGATGACCGAGCCGTATCCCGGATTCCCGACCGATCTGCAGGCGCAGGTGATGGCGCTGATGACGATCGCCGATGGCGCGGCGATGATCACCGAGACGATCTTCGAGAACCGCTTCATGCACGTGCCGGAACTGATGCGCCTGGGCGCCAACATCCACGTGCAGGGGCCTTCGGCGCTGGTGCGCGGGGTGAAGCGGCTGGCCGGCGCCGAGGTCATGGCGACCGACCTTCGAGCCTCGGTCTCGCTGGTCATCGCCGGGCTCGTCGCCGAGGGCGACACGCGTGATCAACGGCGTCCATCACCTCGACCGCGGCTACGAGCGGCTCGAGGAAAAGCTCGCCGCCTGCGGCGCGCGCATCGAAAGGCTGCGCGGTGGCTCCTGACGCATCGCTCAAGTTGCGCGCCGAAGACAGCCGACGATCTGGCGGTGATCTCGGCCTGCGCGCAGGACGCGCTGATTTCGGTCAAGGACTTGACCTACGACCGGGCAGAACACCGCTTCACGGCTGGTGGCCAACCGCTTCCGCTGGGAGTCCAAGGCCGACGGCACTGGCGGCCAAGCGGCCCATCGAGCGCACCCATGCCGCGATCACGTTCGACCAGGTCGAGGGCGTGTCCTATCGCGGGTTTCGCCGCAGCGAGCGAGGACCGCATCCTGTCGCTGCTGGCGATCCGGCCCGGCGACAAGCCGGGGACCATCGACCTCGAATTCGCTGGCGGCGCGGCGGTGCGGCTGAAGGTCGGTGCGATCCGCGTGCGCATCGCCGATGTCGGCGAGCCGTGGCCGACCGCCTGGCAACCCGACCACGAAGCCGGCGAGACGCCATGAAATCCCGCCCCGCTCCCAACGATAACGCCGAAAAGCTGATCATGGCGCTGCCCAATGGCCGCATTCTCGGCGAGGTGATGCCGCTGTTGCGCGAGATCGGCATCGAGCCGGAAGCCGGAGTTCGACGACCCGAAGACGCGCAAGCTGCGCTTCACGACCTCGGCGCCGGGGCTCGACGTGATCCGGGTGCGCAGCTTCGACGTCGCGACCTTTGTCGCCTTCGGCGCGGCGCAGCTCGGGGTCGCCGGCAACGACGTGCTGATGGAATTCGACTATTCGGAAATCTACGCGCCGCTCGACCTCGATATCGGGCATTGCCGGATGATGGTCGCGGCGCCGGCGGACCATGTCGAGGACGAGGATCCGCGGACGTGGAGCCACATCCGCGTCGCCACCAAATACCCGGAAGTGACCCGCCGCCATTTCGCCGCGCGCGGCGTCCAGGCCGAATGCATCAAGCTGAACGGCGCGGTCGAGCTCGGGCCGGCGCTGGGTCTGTGCCGGCACATCGTCGATCTGGTGCAGACCGGCACGACGCTGAAGGCGAACGGTCTGGTCGAGATCGAACACATCGCCGATATCAGCTCGCGGCTCATCGTCAACCGGCCGGCGCTGAAGACGCGGCCGGAAGAGGTCGGCTACTGGATCGACGCGCTGCGCGACGCCACCGCCTCGGCCAAGCAGGCGGCCAAGTAGCGCCGATGGCGATCACCCTCAGCACGCGCGACAAAGGGTTCGAGGCGGCATTCGCCGCGCTGCTCGGCGCCAAGCGCGAGACCGACGCCGATGTCGACGACGCGGTCGCGGCGATCATCGACGACGTCAGGAAGCGCGGCGACGCGGCGCTGATCGAGTACACGCAACGCTTCGACCGGGTGAGCCTGACAGCCGAGCACGCTGCGGCTGTCGGCAGACGAGATCGCGGACGCCGCGGCGAAGGCGCCGGCGGAGACGGTGGCGGCGCTGCGCCTCGCGGCCGAGCGGATCGAGAGCTTTCACCGCAAGCAATTGCCCGCAAGGGATCGACTATACCGACGCCAGCGGCGTGCGGCTCGGCATGCGCTGGCGCCCGCTGGCGAGCGCGGGGCTTTACGTGCCGGGCGGGACGGCGGCCTACCCCTCCTCGGTGCTGATGAACGCGATCCCGGCGCGGGTCGCCGGGGTCGGGCGGCTGGTGATGGTCGTGCCGACGCCCGACGGGGTGGTGAACCCGCTGGTGATGGCGGCGGCGCAGCTCTGCGGGATCGACGAAATCTACCGGGTCGGCGGGGCGCAGGCGGTCGCGGCGCTGGCCTACGGCACCGCGACGATCGCGCCGGTCGACAAGATCGTCGGCCCCGGCAACGCCTATGTCGCGGCGGCGAAGCGGCGGGTGTTCGGCCAGGTCGGCATCGACATGATCGCCGGGCCGTCGGAGATTTTGGTCGTCGCCGACAAGCGCAACGACCCGGCGTGGATCGCCGCCGACCTGCTGTCGCAGGCCGAGCACGATCTCGGCCGCGCAAGCGATCCTGGTCACCGACGACGCGGAGTTCGCCGCGCGGTGGCGCGGGCGGTCGAAGGCCATCTCGCCACCCTGCCCCGCGCCGCGATCGCGCGCGCCAGCTGGGACGCTCATGGCGCGATCATCGTCGTCGGCGATTGGGACGAGGCGGTGGCGCTGATCGACCGGATCGCGCCCGAGCATCTCGAGCTGGCGGTCGACGGCGCCGAGGCGCTGGCGCAACGGGTCAACCATGCCGGTGCGATCTTTCTCGGCCGCTATGCGCCGGAAGCCGTCGGCGACTACATCGCCGGGCCGAACCATGTGCTGCCGACCGCGCGCAGCGCGCGTTTCGCCTCGGGGCTCAGCGTGTTCGATTTCCTCAAGCGCACGACGCTGGTCGGCTGCGACGCGGACGGGCTGGCGGCGCTGGCCCCGGCGGCGATCCGCCTCGCCGAGGCCGAAGGTCTCGACGCGCACGCGCTGTCGCTGTCGATCCGCCTCAATCGGTAACGCGCCGATGAGCGACCAGCGCATCGCCGCGATCACCCTCGACGAGAAGAGCGTGCTGCGCCGCAGCCCGGAGATCGAGCAGGAGCGCGCCACGGCGATCGCCGACCTGCTCCACGCCAACAGTTTCGCGCCGGCATCGGGGGCCGCCGGGCCGTTCACGCTGCGTCTCGCGGTCGAGGAGAACCGGCTGCTGATCGAGATCAGCGGCGCCCACGGGCGCGAGCGAGACGATCCAGGTCGGCCTCGGGCCGTTTCGCCGCATCGTCAAAGACTATTTCGTCGTCTGCGAGAGCTATTACGACGCACTGCGCCGGCACAATCTGAGCCAAGTCGAGGCGATCGACGCCGGCCGCCGGGCGCTGCACAACGAGGGTCGGCGCTGCTTGATCGAGCAGCTCGCCGGCAAAGCCACGATCGATCACGACACCGGCCGGCGCCTGTTCACGCTGATCTGCGTACTGCATTTGCGGGCCTAGCGGGCCGCGTTCAATTTCCGCTTTTCGCGTGCTGTTTTCCAGTGCGGGGGTGGGGTGTGACGGGTGATGGGGGAACGTCAGAGCGGGCAGGAAGCTCTGTTCTACGAGTTTTCGCTCGAACGTCATGTGCCGGCGGAGCATCTGTTGCGGTCGATCGATCGGATTGTCGACCTCGACGGGGTGCGTGCAAGCTGGCGCCGTTTTACAGCGAGTTGGGCGCGCCTCGATCGACCCGGAGCTGATGATCCGGATGCTGATCGTCGGCTATTGCTTCGGCATTCGTTCGGAGCGGCGGCTGTGCGAAGAGGTTCACCTGAACCTCGCCTACCGTTGGTTCTGCAGGCTCGGGCTCGATGGCGCGGTGCCGGACCACTCGACCTTCTCGAAGAACCGGCACGGTCGCTTCCGCGAGAGCGATCTGCTGCGCAAGGTGTTCGAGACGACCGTGCAGCGCTGCATGGCCGAGGGATTGGTTGGCGGCGAAGGCTTCGCGGTCGACGCGAGCATGATCAAGGCCGATGCTAACCGGCGGCGCAGCGTGCCGGGTAGCGAGTGGCAGGCCCCCGAGGCGGCGAACCATGCCGTGCGAGAGTATCTGGCGGTGCTCGATGATGCCGCTTCGGCGCGGCGACGCCGGTCGCGCCGAAGTTTATCTCGCATGCCGACCCGGCCTCGCGTTGGACGGGAGCGAACGGCGGGCTCGCCTTCTTCGCCTATTGCACCAACTACCTGATCGACCTGAAGCACGCCGTCATCGTCGATGTGGAAGCGACCACCGCGATCCGCCAAGCCGAGGTGACGGCGCAGCAACGGATGATCGAGCGGACGCAGGAGCGCTTTGGCCTGTGGCCTGAGCGGCTGGCGGCGGACGCGGCCTACGGCTCCGCCGAGAACCTCGCCTGGTTGGTGCACGAGCGCGGGATCGAGCCGCAGGGACTGTCGGGAATTTCGTGCGGAGGTTGGGCATGATGGGAGCAAAGGAGCCCACACAGCCACGACGCAAAGAGCCTATTATTCCTGACGCGATTGTCGACAACTGCTAGCCGGTGCTGACGCGGCGACAACTTCGACCCCAATGGCCTACTGGACGGACTGAAGAAGGCGCTGGCCGAGCGGGCGCTGAATGCCGAGATGGACCATCACCTGGCCGGCGAGGAGCCGGGTAACCGGCGCAATGGCTATGGCAAGAAGACGGTCGTCACCGAACCGGGCAGATCGAGCTGGAGGTTCCGCGCGACCGCCAGGCGCGCTTTGATCCGCAACTGATCGCCAAGTACCAGCGCCGCTTTCCAGGGTTCGACGAGAAGATCGTCTCGATGTACGCCCGCGGCATGAGCACGCGCGAGATCGTCGGCCATCTGCGCGATCTCTATGGCATCGAGGTCTCGCCCGATCTGATCAGCGCGGTCACCGATGCGGTGTTGGAGGAGGTCGCCGCCTGGCAGGCCCGGCCGCTGGAGGCGACCTATCCCCTGGTTCTTCGACGCCTGCGGGTCAGATCTGCGATGAAGGGCTGGTCTGTAACAAGGCGGTGCACATCGCGCTCGGGGTGCGCGCTGATGGCACCAAGGAGATCCTGGGCTGTGGCTCGAGCAGAACGAGGGCGCGAAGTTCTGGCTGCGGGTGATGAACGAGCTGAAGAACCGCGGTGTCGAGGACGTGCTGATCGCCGTCGTCGACGGCCTCAAGGGCTTCCCGGAGGCGATCACCGCCGTCTTCCGCAGGCAACGTGCAACCTGCATCGTCCATTGCTGCGCCACAGCCTGGATTGTCTCCTGGAAAGACCGCAAGCCGGTGGCGGCGGCGCTCAAGGATATCTACCGGGCTGTCGATGCCGCAGCTGGCGAAGCTGCGCTCGCTGCCTTCGAGGATGGCCTCTGGGGCAAGAAATACCCGGCGATCGGCCAGAGCTGGCGGCGCCCGGGGCGAGGTCATCCCGTTCTATGCTTTTCCCGGCGATGTCCGGCGGATTTGTACACCACAAACGCTATCGAGGCGCTCAACCCAAGCTCCGAAGGGCGGTCAGGGCCAGAGGCCATTTCCCCAGCGACGAGGCCGCGACCAGCTGCTCTTGGTCTTGAACCGCTCCGAGAAGGAGTGGATCATGCCGCCGCGCGAATGGTGTATGGCCAAGGCTCAGTTCGCTGTTCTCTTCGGTGAACGGTCACCAGAGCGATGGCCTGATCGATGTCAACGCTCAGCCGCGCACGAAATTCCTGACAGTCCCAACCCGGTGTTCGACAAATCCCAGCGCACCGACGGCACCTTCTCGCGAGAGACTTCGCCTATGACCACAAACGCGACTGCTACATCTGCCCGGCCGGGAAGGAACAGACAGCGGCATAAAATCTATCGGGTGCCGCGCCCTTTCGTCGACGAGAACGGCATGACGCGCTATCGCGCCAGCAAGCTGGATTGCCAGGACTGCTCGCTGAAGCCGCAGTGCTGTCCCAATGCGCCCGCCCGCAAGATCCTGCGCTCCATCCATGAAGGCGCTCGCGACGCGGCGCGCGACATCGCTAAAACCGATGCCTATGTCACCTCAAGGCGTGAGCGAAAGAAGGTCGAGATGCTCTTCGCTCACCTCAAACGCATCCTGAAACTCGACCGGCTCCGACTACGAGGACCAAACGGCGCCCGCGACGAGTTCCACCTCGCCGCCGCCGCTCAGAACCTCCGCAAACTCGCCGAGCTGATCCCGCAATCGACGCCAATCCCGGCCACCTGAGCCGGGAGCCCCTCGCCGACGACTTTACAGCCCGCGTTATCGCTCTCGCCAATTACCCAACAACCGACCCACGTCCCCATTTCGGGCGTTGCCTTTTCTTATAAAAATCCTGAAAATAAATTATCTCCTCGCAATAATTAAAATAATCACCATCTCTAAATCCGAGACGACAAATGGTTGTATTTAGGGTTTTTCTTAAAGAGACATCGTAGCTCAGCTGTTTGATCTCTGCAGTCAATCCAAAAACCGTTAAATATTTCCGCGACGGACGCTTCAAGGCAATCCGCAATGGCGTCTCTCGTCGGCAATGTCTCGAAAGGACATCACAATGCCGCATTCCACACGCCTGCCAATGTCTTCCTTCCCATTCGTGCGTTCGGTCGCGATTGCGGCGCTGATGGGCGCGACGTTTCTCGCCACCCCGTTGACCGCGACCCGCGCCCTGGCGCAGGCCGCCGTCACGCCGACCCCGGCCGCCGCGACCGCCGCCGAGACGAAGGGTGAGACGGTCGAGCAGCGGATCACCGACCTTCACGCCGCGCTGCAGATCACGCCCACCGAGGAAACCCAATGGAACGGCGTGGCCCAGGCGATGCGCGAGAATGCCGCCGCCATGGATAAGCTGGTCGCGGCAAATCGCACGACGCCGCCGCAGAACATGACCGCGCTGCAGGATCTAAAGGCCTATCAGCAGGTCGCTCAGGCGCATGTCGACGGGCTGAAGAACCTGATCTCGGCTTTCTCCGATCTCTACGGCGCGATGCCCGATGCCCAGAAGAAGGTCGCCGATCAGGTGTTCCTGACTTCCGGTCAGGGAACTCCCGCGTCGAAAAGCTAACCAACCGGGCTAACGGTCGCGCTGCGCGACCGTGACACCACGCTTAGTAAAGGAGGTCGTCATGACCTGGAATATCGGCACTACCTCGAAGCGCCGCCTGCCGGTGAAGCTCGCGGGAGGCATCGCCATCTCGGCGCTGCTCGCCCTCGGCGCCTTCGCCACCCCGGCCAACGCCGACTGGGACGGCCAGCACCACCACTACTATAATGGCGGGTATTACCGCGCTCCGCCGGTGGTCTATGGCTCGCCCTACGGCTACGGCTACTACGGCTCGCCGTATTACGCCCCGCCAGTGGTTTATGGTCCGGGCATTGGCATCAGCCTGCCGGGTGTCAGCATCGGCGTTCGGTAATCCGTCGCTCCTCGTGACGAGAAAAGCGGCCGGCAGCGATGCCGGCCGTTTCAATTTCCGCTTTTGTCCCCGCATTAAGGCAATTTAAAGCGCAACCTCGCAACTTCCCCGCATGTCATCTGCGTCAGACCCGTCTTCCTATCACGGCGCGCTTTACAAATATTGGGATGGCCGGCGCATTGCGGGCTCGATACCGATGCGCTCGAATATCGAACCACTCGACATCGTTCGCGTCCTTCCTTTTGTCGGTCTCGCGGAACGCCGTGATGACGGCTATTTCTGGCGACTGATCGGTACCGCGATCGTCGAGCATTTCGGGAAGGATCATACCGGAGAGCCGTATGGCGCCCATTTCTGGCCGCCAGATTTTGTCGCCGCGACCACCGCGACCTTTGACGAGGCGCTGGAACGGGAGGCGCCTTTTTTCGACGAGTTCGTCTACCGCTCCCCAACCGGCACTTCGCATGCCGTGTCACGGCTCGTATGTCCCCTCAAGGGCGACGGAGCGCGTTCGCCGCCAATGGTGATCCAGACCCGCATCCACCGCTACGATGGCGGTGCCGCGCGACTTCCCAGCCTTCCCGACAAGGCCTGGGGCGAGTTTCAAGATCGTCGACAGATTGCGTCGCTCGACGAACTCGAAACCGTGGCGAGCGAATGGTGGGCGAAAGCCGCGACTTAAACGCGATCGGTCGGATAGCCGCTCACATGGGCATGTTCGCAGTCAAGGGTCAGGTTTAGGGGTTCATAGGCGGTTCTCCGGCCGTTGGTTCGGATCCAAGGTCTGAGCCCGTTTCCATGACCCGATGAGCGTGCTGCACCAGATCAAGCTCACATACGGTCGCCGTTTGTTGCGGCTGCACCAACATCCCGCGTCCGGCGGGTGGGGCTCAGGAGGCCGGGACCATTCTTTCGGTCGGCTGTTGAGGCCAGCAGCCATCTCGGTTCGGCCACCTGGATCCGGCAGGACTTATCAGTCCTTGCGGATGTGGTCAGATCGTCGCCGGCGCCGCCTTCATCACGGCCCCCTCGATGACGACGCCGGCGGTGGTGTACCGCCACAGGGCGATGAGGAGCTTGCGCGCCAGGGCGACGATGATGGTCTTGCGCATCCGCCCGCCAAGGGCGGACCCGCTCATGGAACCACAGGCTGAGCGCCGAGGTCGGCTGGTTCTGCAGCCAGAGCCAGGCCAGCTCGACCATTGTTGTCCGCAGCCGTGGGTTGCCCGCCTTGGACACACCCTGCTCATGATCGATCGAGCCGCTCTGCCATGGCGTCGGTGCCAGACCGGCGTAGGCGGCTACCTGCCTGCGGTTGTCGAACTGGCGAAACAGGCCCTCCGACCAGAGGACGGCGGCGGTCTCGGGGCCGATACCCTTCAACCGCGCCAGCATGGCTGCCGGTGAGGCCGCCTCCTCACTCGCCGGCGTCAGCAAGGCGTCTCGTTCCGCCTCGACGGTCTTCAACTGCGCCAGCACGACCTCGAGCCGATCGAGCTCGCGGATGATCTGCGCCTTCAGGTGCACCGGCAGGGGCCAGCCGTCGCCTGTCCGCAGGTCCTCCAGCCGCTCACGCCGACCCTTGCGCAGCGGCTCGTAGCCAAAGACCCCCTGGGCGAAGAGCAGCCCTTTGATCCGGTTGACGTGCCTCACCCGCTCGCCCACCAGCGTCCGGCGCTCACGGCAGACACGCCGGCGATCCTCCTCCTGCGGCGTCGGCGCCCTGGCCATCGAACACACCCGCGGCTCGCCACGCTTGTAGGCCATGAGGGTGCGCACCAGGGTCTCGCCGTCGATCTTGTCGGTCTTCGCCCGCCGACGCCGGCGCGAGGTCAGGATCGACGCGGCGTCGGCCACGTGGCTCTCGATCCCTTCGGACTGCAGCACCCGGTGGAGCCAGAAGCCATCCAGACCGGCCTCCTGGATGACGATAATCGGGAAGTCCCGGCCGGTCCGCGCCGCAGCCTTGCGCCTGAGCTCGGCGAACCGACGCAGTAGCCCAGACACATCGCTCGCCGGAACCGAGTGCTTGGACATCTTCTCCCCGCCCCCAGGCGCCAGGGACGTGATCAGCCAGGCCCTGCGCGACAGTTCCAGCGAGACAAAAATCGCGCCAAGTTCGGTGCGGATAGCGGCCTGCGCAGGCCGGGGTGCGTCTTCAGGCATCGTCGCCTCCAGAGTGGGTGGGGCAGCAACCTCACTCTCAAAGGGCGACGGTCGCTAGCCAGACGCCCATGGGATCTTTCGGCGCCCGAGCGTCATTCCAGCCGTGCTGCGAGCGCTTTCGCCCCGGCGGCGCATCCTCTAGCCTCGCGCGATGCCGATCCTGGTCCTCGCCTCCGCCTCGCCGCGCCGGCTCGAATTGCTGCGCCAGATCGACATCGCGCCCGACGCGATCGACCCGGCGGAGATCGACGAGACGCCCCTCAAGGCCGAGTTGCCGGCGCAGCATGTGACGCGCCTCGCGCGCGCCAAGGCCGAGGCGGTGCGGGCGCGGCGCCCGGACGCCTTTATCCTCGCCGCCGATACGGTGGTGGCTTGCGGGCGGCGCATCCTCGGCCAGCCCGCGGACGAGGCGGCGGCATGCCGGTTTCTGGTGCTGCTGTCGGGCCGGCGGCACCGCGTCTATGGCGGCGTCGCGGTCATTGCGCCCGACGGGCGGATCGCGGAGCGGCGCGTCGTCAGCCAGGTCGGGTTCAAGCGGCTGACCGAAGCCGAGATCGCCGCCTATCTCGCCACGGAAGAATGGCGGGGCAAGGCTGGCGGCTATGCGATCCAGGGCCGCGCGGCGGAATTCGTCTCTTGGATGGCGGGGTCGTATTCAAACGTGGTCGGGCTGCCGCTTTACGAGACCGCGCAGCTGCTGTTCGGCCTCGGCTACCGGCGGCCATGAGCGAGCTGATGGGTTTCCCCTGGCCCGGGCGAGTGGCGCGCGGCCTGGGTCGAGGATGGCGAGGCGGTCGAGCTTTATGTCGAGCGCGGCGACACCAAGCCGCCCGGCAGCATCCATCTCGGCCGGGTGGTGCGGGTGGTCCCGGGCTCGATGCGGCGCTGGTCGATATCGGCGACGAACGGCCCGCGCTGCTGCGGCGGCGCGATGCGGGCGATGCCGACCTCACCGAGGGCGCGCGGGTGCTGGTGCAGGTGCGGCGCGAGGCGTGGGCCGACAAGGCGCCGCTGCTGACCGGCAAGATCGCCGCGGCCGACCTCCCTGCCCTCGCCGAGCGCGCGGCGCGGCTCGACCCGCCGGCGCAATTGCTGCCGGAGCCGGGTTTTGCCGCCGCGCTCGCGTTGCGGCTGCCGGCGCACGCCGGAACGCATCGTCGCCGACGACGCGGCGATCCTCGCCGAGCTGCGCGGCGCGTTTCCCGGCGTCGAGATCGCACAGCAGCCCGCGTCCGACTGGCCGCTCGACCTCGACGGGGTCTTCGAGGCCGCGTTGGCGCCCTCCGTGGCGATACGCGGCGGCGGCAGCCTCCATATCGCGGAGACGCGGACGGCAACCATGATCGATGTCGATACCGGAACGCCGGAGAGCGGCACCGCCGAGCGCGCCGCGTTGGCGGTCAACCGCGCGGCGGCGGCGCTGATCGCGCGGCAGATCCGGCTGCGCAATCTGGCGGGACCGATCGTCATCGATTTTGTCGGGTTGGCCGGGGGAATTGGGCGGCGCGACCATCGCGAGCGGGTGCGCGAGGCGCTGGCGGCGGCGGTCGCAGGGCGACCCGGCCAAGCCCGAAGTGCTGGGCTGGACCCGGCTGGGGCATCTGGAGCTGGTGCGGCCCCGGCGCGGCGCGCTCGCTCGCCGATGCGATGCTGGTGCCCGGCAGCCCGGTGAAGGCGCCGCTGACGCTCGCCTACGAGGCGCTGCGGCGGCTGCAACGCGAGGCGCGCGCCAATCCGGCGGCGAAGTGGCGGCTCGCGGCGGCGCCGGAGATCGAGGCGGCGTTGCGCGGGCCTGCCGCGGCGGCGCTAAGGGCGCTTGAAACCAGATTGGGCCGGCCAATCGCGATTGTCGCCGAGCCGGGGCGTGACGGTTTTGACATCGACCCTCTCTAGGCCCATATCGCGGTCTATGACGACGCGCGCCGATGCTAACGCTCCCCGTACCCCGGCCTGCCGGATCTGCGGCAAGCCGGTGAGTGCCAAAGACCGCCCGTTCTGCTCGCCGCGCTGCCGCAATATCGATCTCGGCCGCTGGCTCAAGGGCAGCTACCGGATCGAAAGCGATGAACCGCCGGAAGAGGGTTCGGACGAGGCCGGCTAGCGCAGCGCGGCGCCCCAGCCGAGCCGGACGCGGCCGAGCGCCATCGTCACCGCCGCCTGGGTCGGCTCGACCACCGGCAGGCGGACGGCTTCCTCCAGCTCATCGCGATAGCGCGCCATGCCGGCGCAGCCCATGACCAGCACATCGGCGCCGTGCAGGTCGCGCAGCCGCACGCCCACATCCTTCATCCGCCTCAACGTGGCGCGCGCATCGCCGAGCTCGACGACGCCCAGATCGATCGGCAGATCGGCGGCGAGCCGATCGCCCACGCCCATCGCACCGATATAGCGCAGATGCCGCGGCACCGACTTCTTGAGGATCGAGATCACCCCGAAGCGGTGGCCGAGCGTCAGCGCGGTGAGGATGCCGCATTCGGCGATGCCGAGCACCGGTTTCGCCGTCGCCTCGCGCGCCGAATGGAGCCCGGGATCGCTGAAGCAGGCAATGACGAAGGCGGAAGCGGCGTTGTCCTGCGCGGCGACCGTGCGGCACAGCGGCTCGATCACCGAGTTTGAATCGTGCTGGCTCTCGATGCCGGGCGGGCCGTCGTGCAGCGTCTGGCAGACGATCTCCGGACCGCCGGAGAGCCGCAGCGGCGCCATCGCCGCGTCGATGGCGGCCGTTACCGCCTCGGTCGAGTTCGGATTGATGACGACGATCGGCCCGCTCATGGGCCAAGACTAGCGCAGTCAGCGCCGCCCGAACATCCGCCGCAGCCGGCGCCAGCGCGACACGCGATGTCCTTCGGCGAGACGCTGGTCCCGGAAGACACAGGCTTCGTCGCACGGCCGATTACGGCAGTGCCCGGTGCCCGGAACCCAACCGCACAGCCTCGCCCAGCGCGCAGCGCCCGGTTGTTCGGCGAGAAGTTCAGCGCGTGACGAAGGATTGGACGGATCTACCCCGAACGGCGGCATGACGACGGCACTCGCATTTTTTGCGCTTAATAGAAGTAATATATCGCCGATTTAACACCATCGCTACCGCGACGCAACGGCATAGTTTCCCTCAGATCGGACCCATGGCGTAGACGACGACCCCGAGAATTTCCGCGGGGTCGTCCGGGCGCGGCTCATAGAGTATCGCGGCGTCGCGGAGCGGCAGGCTCAGGGCGCGCTCGGCAAGGCCGGGGCGGTTCGGCGCCGCGCTTTGAACGAGCGCGTTGCGCGGGATCAGCCGGTTACGCGTGCGAGTGATCAGCACCAGATCGCCGACAATGTTCTGGTCGAGGATACCGTAGAGGATCTCGTGCGTCGGACGGGCGCCGGCGCCCGCTGCCGGCTCCAGATAGAAGCGGACGAGCACCTTATCGCCGGCGTGCAGCGGCGCGCGCGGATGAACCCGCTCGCGCACGAAGAGAATGGCGCCGCGCTCGAAGTCGAGATCGGCGCTATCGTCAAAGATTTCAGCGGCGAAACAGCCCTCGGGATTGGCCAGACGGCCAGGGCGCAGCCGCTCGTATGGCTCGGGCAGATCGAAGCGCTCGGGGCGGGTTTCCGATTCCGCCGCAGCGACCGCGACCGAGAGCGGGACGGACACACCCTGGACCCCGGAGAGGAGGTCGCCGCTGGCGCTGCGCAAGGGCCCCGCCAGACGCTCGGCCGTGTCGGCGTTGATGCGCTTGTCGCCGCGTTCGAGCGCGCCGTAATAGGCGATGCTGATCCCAGCCGCGGCGGCGACGCTTTGCTGCGACAATCCGGTATGCCGCCGCAGCTCCCGGAGCCGGTTCGGGTAGCGGCGAGCGCCGGTGATGATCGGAGGACGGCCGCGCGATCGCATGCCCTATCTTGTCGCCAATCGCGGCAAATGTCTCGCCGCGCCAACGAGCATCTCATGAGTTAAATACTTTCAATAGAGTTAAATAGCGGCCGCGGATATCGGGTGACCGCACCGCCGGCTGGGTGACAATTGGGCTCCGCGACGCCGCTACACGGTTGCAGATTGATTTCCCTTCAATTTCGCGCTGACATGCCGAAAAGCAAAAGGCCGCTCGGCGCCGCGCCTTCTCAGGGGATCGCCGCACCGCGCGGGCTTGGAGGCGCATGTCGAGGATGACGGCCTTCGCCGCGGCGCTCGCCTTGGCGCTGATCGGGCTGCCCCGGCCGGGCGCCGCCGCGGATACCGTCGTGCTTCAGCTACACGGGCCGGCGCAATTCGAATTCGCCGGGTACTACGCCGCGTTGTGGAAGGGTTTTTACCGCGACGCCGGGCTGGCGGTGGAAATCCATCCCGGCGGGCTCAACGGCAAGACGCCGATCGACGCCGTGCGCGAACTCGCCGAGGGACGCGCGCAATTCGGCACCGGCGACACGCAGCTGGTGATCCGCACCGCGCAGGGATTGCCGCTGCTGCTGGTGGCGCCGATCTTCCAAGGGAGCGGCGCGGCCATTTATTACCGCGCGGACAGCGATTACTCATCGCCGGCGACGTTGATGAAGGCCAAGCTCGGGCGGCTGCCGGCGAGCAATATCCTCGATATCGAACTGGTGACCGCACTGCGCGCCGAGGGGATCGATCCGGCGCGGATCAAGTCGGTCAACATCGAGCCCTCGCAGATCGTGCCGGCGCTGGCCGACAAAGCCATCGACGCCTCGATCGGTTCGGCATGGCTCGTGCCGTGGCAGGCGCATGAGCGCGGCCTCGTCCTGAAATCGTTCAACCCGGCGAATTACCGCGCCGAGTATTACGGCGACAGCGTGTTCACGCTTAAGCGATATGCCGCGGACCATGCCGACACGGTGGCGAAGTTTCGCGCCGCGACCTTGAAGGGCTGGGAATACGCGCTGCAGCACCCCGACGAGATCGCCGACCGCCTGGTCGCCGATCCTCCGAGCCCCCCGCCGGTCGGCGACCCGAAAGGGTTCGCGCGCTATCAGATCGACGTCGCGCGGCGGCTGGCGCGCTACCCGGACACCCCGCTCGGCTATTCCAACCTCGATCGTTGGACCCAGATCGAAGCGGGGATGCTTGGCGCCGGGGTGCTGGCGCGCAACGCCGACCTGACCGACTTTATATACAACCCGGCCGCAGAGGCAGAACCCGGCCCCTGGAGCGGCGCGATCGGGACGATCCTGGGCATAGTAGCGCTGATCGCGGCAGTGGGGGTCGCGACGTGGTTCGCCTTGCGCTATCGGCGAACCCGGATCGCCGAGCCCGCGCCGGTTTCTACCCAGGCCACGGTCGTCGAAATGCCGGCGCCGAAGGAGCCGCCGAGGCCGCGTAAGGTATCGACACGGCGCGCCCGGCCGGCGCTAGAGCCGCCGCCATTGCCGGAAACCCCGCCGCCACCGCCGCTTCCCGCGCCGATCGACCTCAACGCAATCCTCGGCCCGCTCGAACGGCGCATCCGCCAATTGGTGCGCGGCAAGGTGCGTTTCCGTTTCTCGCTGCTGCCGGAATTGTGGCCGTGCCGTACCGATGGCGGCCAGGTCGCGGCGATCGTGCTCAATCTTGCCGGCGTGGCGACGGCCGTGATGAGCGACGATGGAAGCTTGATCGTCGGCACGCGCAACATCGCCTTCGACGAGAGCAACGTTCACGATTATCTCGGCGCGCGGATCGGCGAGTTCACGCGGATCACCGTGCGGGACAGCGGGCGGGCGCTGTCAGACCAGGAGTTCCTGCAGATTCTCGATCCCAGAACCAGCGTTCGGCCTGCGATCGCCGCCGCCGCCGCCGCGGTCGAGCGGATCGGCGGGTTCACCCGGGTTGAGACCGCCGAGGGCATCGGCACCGCTGTGCATCTCTATTTCGCGCGGGCCACCGAGACGGTCGCGCCAAGCTTGGACGCCGTTCCAGCGCCGGCCGCCCAAGTCGCCGAGTAGAGCTTTCAGCAGCCTTCGGCGGCGATGGCGCGCAGATAGGCGCCGTAGCCGCTTTTGTCGTAGCGCACGGCGAGGCGCAGCAGGTCTTCGGTCGAGATAAAGCCGCTGCGCCAGGCGATTTCCTCGAGACAGGCGATCTTGAGACCCTGGCGGTGCTCGATGGTGCGGACAAACTCCGCCGCTTCGAGCAGCGAATCGTGCGTGCCGGTATCGAACCAGGCATGGCCGCGGCCAAGGCGCTCGACGGTCAGCGTGCCGGCCTCGAGATAGGCGCGGTTGACATCGGTGATCTCGAGCTCGCCGCGCGCCGACGGTTTTACCGCGGCGGCGATGTCGACGACCGTGTTGTCGTAGCAATAGAGCCCGGTGACTGCCCAGTTGGAGCGCGGATGCGCCGGCTTTTCCTCGATGCTGGTGGCGCGGCCACCGCGATCGAAGGCGACGATGCCGTAACGGCCGGGGTCGGTGACCTGATAGGCGAAGATCGTCGCGCCCTGCGTGCGCTGCGCCGCGGTTTGCAGCAGCGCGCCGAGCGCGTGGCCGTAGAACATGTTGTCGCCGAGCACGAGCGCCACCGGGTCGCGGCCGATAAACTCACGGCCGACGATGAAAGCGTCGGCGAGACCGCGCGGCTCGGACTGGGTGGCGTAGCCGATCTGGACGCCCCAAGCGGCCCCATCGCCCAGCACCAGGCGGAAATTCGCCTGATCCTGCGGCGTGGTGACGACCAGAATGTCGCGGATCCCGGCCAAAAGCAGCATCGACAGCGGGTAGTAGATCAGCGGCTTGTCGTAGACCGGCAGCAGCTGCTTGCTCACCCCCAGGGTGACCGGGTAGAGCCGCGTCCCGAGCCCGCCGGCGAGAACAATCCCCTTCATCGTGCAGCCCCCTGGGCGGTGTGAGGCGAGAGCGCCGGGCCGATCAACTCGTCGAGGCAGTCGGCCAGCGAGTCCTGCCATGACTTAGCGGCGAGCCCGTAAACACGCGAGATTTTGGCGCAGTCGAGCCGCGAATTGCGCGGCCGAGCCGCCGGCAGCGGGTAATCCTCGGTGGTGATCGGCCGCACGCGCAGCGGCACTTTGGCGCCGCGCTCGGCCGCGCCGGCGAAGATCGCGCGGGCGAAGCCGCACCAGGTGGTTTCGCCGGCGCCGGTGAAGTTGAAGACGCCGAACTCGTCACCCTTACCGGCGTCGAGAACGGCGGCGATGTGGATCGCGGCGCGGGCGAGCTCGGCGGCGGCGGTCGGCGCGCCATGCTGGTCATCGACGATGCGCAATTCGTCGCGCTCGGCGCCAAGGCGCAGCATGGTCTTGACGAAATTGTGCCCGACCGCGCTGTAGACCCACGAGGTGCGCAGGATCACATGGCGGTCGAGACACGCGGCGATCGCCGCGTCGCCGGCCGCCTTGCTGGCGCCGTAGACGGAGAGCGGGTTGACCGCGTCGGCTTCGCTGTAGGGGCCGGGCTTGGCGCCGTCGAAGACGTAGTCGGTCGAGAAGTGGATGAGCGCGGCGCCGATCTCGCGGCACGCCTCGGCGAGCGCCGCCGGGCCGTCGCGATTGATGGCGAAGGCCGCGTCGCGCTCGGTTTCGGCCTGATCGACCGCCGTATAGGCGCCGGCGTTGATGACGAGACGCGGCCGCATCGCGACGACTGCCGCGCTTCACGTCGGCGGGCTGGCCGAGATCGAGCCGGTCGCGCTCGACGAATTGGGTGGCGAGGCCCGCGGGCCATGGCCCGCGCGCAAGCTCATGCCCAACCTGACCGATCCCACCGATCACAAGGATTTCGCTCATCGCCGATTTGTGCGGCATCATGCTTTCTTTTGTATAAACGCGGCGAATTTATGGTTGCGCATTCAATAGCCCCGCGCCCGATCGACGATGTTGAGCAGCTCCTCGCCCGCGCGCAGCCGGCGGATGTTGGCGACGACGTCGCGCGCCGCGATCTCGGGCACCGCGATCGAGGCGATATGCGGCAGGACGAGCACGTTCGCCATGCCCCAGAACGGGTTGTCGGGCGGCAGCGGCTCTTCCTCGAACACGTCGATTGTGGCCTCGGCGATCTGGCCGTCCCGGAGCGCGGCGAGGAGCGCCGCCTCGTCGACCGTGCCGCCGCGACCGCAATTCACCAGCTTCGCGCCTCGCGGCAGGGCGTAGAGCACGTCGCGGCCGACGATGTGCCGGGTCTCGCGGGTCAGCGGCAGCAGGCAAACGAGGATGTCGGTGCGGGCGAGAAACGGCGCGAGCCCGTCCGGACCGTGATAGGTCTCGACCCCGTCGATGCTGCGCGGCGAGCGGCCCCAGCCGGCGACCGGGAAGCCGATCCCGGCGAGCATCCGCGCCGCCGCGCCACCCAAGAGGCCGATCCCCATCACCCCAACCCGGCAATCGTAGGAGGCGACGGGCAGACGGTATTCCCAGCGCCGCTCGCGCTGCTGCTTCTCAAAGCGGGCGAGGTCGCGGTAGTGGCGCAGCACGCACATCGTGACGAACTGCGCCATCATCTGCGCCATGACCTCGTCGCCAAGCCGGGCGACGGGGATGTGCGGCGGGATGGTCGGGTCGGCGAGGATCGGGTCGACCCCGGCGCCGAGATTGGTGATGAGCTTGAGGTTGGGCAGCGAGGCGAGTTCGCCGGGCGGCGCCTTCCACACCAGCGCGGTCTCGATGTCGGCGGGATCGCCGAGCTCGGGCGAAACGCGGACCTCAAGCTCGGGCATCGCCGCCTTGAGCGCGGCAGACCAGGCCACCGGATCGTCGAGCTTGCTCGAAAACAACAGCGCGCCGCTGGTCATCGTTTGCCCCTGCCCTGCCCGTGACGCGATTTCGGCACATCGCCGGGCTGCGCGCAATCGCGGCGCCGCTTGACCGCCGCACGCGGGGTCCATACGTATATCCCAACGGGAGATACGGAGGATGGGATGGCAGCGAAATCAACGGTCTTCACCACCAACCGGAGCCAGGCGGTGCGGCTACCAAGGGAAGTCGCGTTTCCAGAGGGTGTGCATCAAGTCGAGATCGTCAAGGTGGGCAACAGCCGGGTGATCACCCCGCTCGGCCGTCGTTGGGATGAATACTTCGAGAGGCCGACCGCCAGCGACGACTTCATGCGCGAGCGCGAACAGGGCGTCTCAGAGGAGCGCGAGCACCTTTAGATGCTGGAATACATGCTCGATACAAACATCTGCATCTACGTGATGAAGAACCATCCGGCAAATCTGCGCGATCGCTTCAACGAGCGCGCTGGGCAGCTCTGCATATCAACCATCACCCTTGCCGAGCTGCACTATGGGGTGGAGAGATCGGCACAGCGACAACGGAACCTCGACGACCTCGAACATTTGGCCGCCCGGCTGGAGGTACTGGCGTTCTCCGCGGCCGCGGCAATGCAGTACGGGCAGCTTCGCGCAGAGTTACAGCGCGCGGGCCGGCCCGCCGGGCCGCTCGACATGCTGATCGGCGCGCACGCGCGCAGCGAAGGTTTGATCGTCGTCACCAACAACGAACGCGAGTTCTCGCGCATGCCGGGACTGCGGGTGGAAAACTGGGTGACGGATTCATGATCCTCACTCCGATTGCGCTGGATCGGCTTGGCGTCGTGCTCGACCGGTTCGCGGCCGGGTTGGCGACGCCGGAGGCTCGGGCGGCGTTCGCGCTGATCCGCGCGACCAGGGCGGAGCGCGCGGAGGGCGCCGAGGCCGAGCGGCACCGCCTTCAGGCGCTCGATTTCGCCCGTGCGCACGGGATAGCGGTGCATCCGGACGGGACGGTCTGCGCCTATAACTGGGACGGCGTGGCACTCGACGGCGCGACCGAGGCCTATGTGATCCTGCACGAGGTCGCGCATTTTCTGCTGGCGCCACCGGAGCGCCGGACGTTGCCCGATTTCGGGCTCGGCCCGGGACCGGACACCCGTGACCGCGCCGGTGCCGAGCAGGTCGCCGCGCTGGCTCTGCTCGACCGCGAGGAAGACGAGGCGGCGGCCTCGCTGCTCGGCATTTTGTGGGAGGCGGCGCTGGGCCAGCCGGCGCTCGCCTCGTTTCTCGACCAGAACTGGCTCGAAGGGCTGGAGCGCTCGGCGGTGGCACATTTCACCGCGGTCGTGACGCGGCTCGTCGCAAGCGGATTGTGGAGGCCGGCATGAACCGGATCGATCTCGACGGCAAAGTGGCGATCGTCACCGGTGCGGCGCGCGGCATCGGCCGCGCCATCGCCGAGCGGTTTTCCGAAGTCGGGCGGCCGGGTGGCGATCTGGGACGTCGACCGCAAGGCGGCGCAAGACGCCGCGATGTCGATCGTCAACGCGGTCGATTTTTTTGCCGACGTCACCGATCCGGCGTCGATCGGCCAGGCGCTCGCCGCGACCCACGCACAGCTCGGCGCGCCCGACATCTTGGTCAACAATGCCGGCATCACCGGGCCCAACCATCCGCTCGACGAATATCCGGAAGCAGAGTGGCGGCGGGTGATCGAGATCGACTTGATGGGGGTGTTCTATTGCTGCCGCGCGGTGGTGCCGCTGATGCGCAAGCAGAACAGCGGGCGGATCGTCAATATCGCCTCGATCGCCGGCAAGGAGGGCAACCCCAACGCCTCGGCCTATTCCGCGGCGAAGGCCGGGGTGATCGGGCTGACCAAATCGCTCGGCAAGGAGCTGGCCGAGACCGGGATCCGGGTCAACGCGGTCGCGCCAGCGGCGGCCAAGACCGACATCTTCGCCCAGATGACCCCGGCGCAGATCGACTACATGCTGTCGAAGATCCCGATGGGGCGGTTCGTGCTGGTCGAGGAGATCGCGGCGCTCGTCGCGTGGCTGTGCTCGGACGAATGCTCGTTCGCGACCGGCGCGGTGTTCGACATCTCGGGAGGCCGGGCGACATACTAAGCCGCAGGCGCGTAACCGATACGCAAATCGATCAGTAGGTGCTCCATGGCACAGAGCGCAATGAACCCCAAGATCACCGCATATTTGAGCAAGATTGAAAAATGGCGGGATGAACTCAACAAGTTAAGAATGATCATCCTCGATTGTCAGCTGACCGAAGAAATGAAATGGGGCGTTCCCTGTTACACGTTTCAGGGAAAAAATGTTGTCTTAATTCATGGGTTTAAGAATTATTGCGCAATTTTATTTATTAAGGGCGCCATGCTAAAAGATCCCAATGGCGTTCTTATCCAACAAACGAAGAATGTGCAGGCGGGACGGCAGATTCAATTCACCAACGTTCAAGACATCGTTGAGATGGAAACCGTATTGAAGGCCTACATTGACGAAGCTATCGAAGTAGAAAAATCGAACTTAAAAGTGGATTACAAGAAGCCTAGGGAATTTATGGCCCCCGAAGAATTTCAAAAGCGATTAAATGAAATCCCTGCCTTACAGAGCGCTTTTCATGCACTGACTCCGGGGCGGCAACGAGCCTACCTTTTGTACTTCACGGGGGCCAAACAATCGAAAACCCGAGAAGCCAGAGTCGAAAAATACATTCCGCAAATTCTCGCGGGAAAAGGATTAGACGACTAGGCGCTTAGGTCCCGCTTTGTAGATTCATTTCAGCCGCCGCGTTTACCATCTGCGGTGCAATCCACATCAGTTCGAGGGATAGGGGGTAATGTTTTCGACTAGCAGCGCATTTCCCCGCTTCTCGCTGTAGATGGAGTAGCCGAACGCGCCGACTTGCATGTCGTCATGTAGCTTATGGTCGAAAAAAGAGAGAACATGGCCGACGCGCTGGATTGGGTTGCCGGCGCCGGCATGCCTCTCGCTCTGAAACCAAGTGTGCGGTCCAAACGGCACGCCGCTAAACTTCTTGCACATGCCCACCAGAAAGACGCCGGCATCGTCGAGATAGACCTCGTACTGGGGCAGATCCGAATCGTGGCTCGACCCGCTCAGGAATCCGGTACGGTCGTAAATCGTGAGGTTCGGAGTGTTTTTCAACTTCGTATAATAATATCCGTTGTCATTGAGCCGCACATTGGCGCCATTGAACACCAGCGCCCCGCCGTTCAGAAACTGACTCTTTTGCTTATCTTGCTGTGGATAGCTGCGGCGGTAGCATTCGCGCACGAAATTTATCAAATTTATTTCGTCCGCGTTGTATAGGCCCTTTTGGCTGACCAGTCTGTCGTAGTTTTTCTTAGCATCTTGATGATCCGTCATCTCTTTGCCGTCGGGCCCGGTAAAATCCGCCATTTCTCACTACTTTCCGATTTAAGCTGCCGCGGCATGCCCGATCGCGGCGGCGCGCTCGGCGAGGCGGCGGATGCGGGGCCAATCGCCGGCGGCGATCGCGTCGCGCGGCGCCATCCACGAGCCGCCGACCATCGGCACGTTCGGCAGAGCCAGGTAATGCTCGGCGGTGCGCTCGTCGATCCCGCCGGTGGGACAGAAGGCGATGCCGGGGAAGACCGGCGCCAGCGCGCGCAACAGGGCGCTGCCGCCGAGCGCCTCGGCCGGAAACAGCTTCATGACGCAAATGCCGAGGGCGCGCGCCGCCATGATCTCCGACGGGGTGGCGACGCCGGGGAGATAGGGCAGCGCGGTCGCCAGCGCGGCGCCGGCGAGCTCGGGGGTGGTGCCCGGGCTGACCAGGAATTTGGCGCCGGCGCGCACCGCCTCGCCGACATCCTTGGCGCGCAGGAGGGTGCCGGCGCCGACCGTCACTTGCGGCAGCTCGCGAGCGATGGCGGCGATCGCCGCGGCGGCGGCCTCGGTGCGGAAGGTGACCTCGATGACCTTGAGGCCGCCCTCGTAGAGCGCGCGGGCGAGCGGCACCGCATGCGCCTCGCGCTCGATGGTCAGAACCGGGATGACACTGGTGCCGCGAAACAGAGGATGCATGGCCGGTGTCCTCCTTCAGGGCGTTTCCGGATTTTATCGCCGGCCGCCGCCGCGCCGCAGCCCCGCCGAGAATGCCGCGTCAAAGCGCCAACAGCAAATGACGGCGGAAGGTCTGGGCGCGAGGCGGCAGCCGAATCGGCGGATTGACAGGCGGGCGGCGCGGACGATGATCGCGCGGTCATCAAGTGCGGCGGCACATCCGTGCCGCCTACGGCGCCGCGCGATTGACTGCACGCCGCGCAAGCGGCTACGCGATGCATTGGAGGAAAGCCATTGGAAAAGCGCAGGCTCGGCAAGACCGGGTTCGAGGTGTCGCTGCTGGGGTTCGGCTGCGGCGCGGTCGGCGGCCTCATGACCAACGGCGACCCCAAGGACCAGGAGCGCGCGGTCGCCCGGGCGCTGGAGATCGGCATCAATTATTTCGACACCGCGGCGCAGTACGGCAGCGGGCGCTCGGAGACCAATCTCGGGCGCATCTGGAAATCGCTCAAGCCGAAAGCCTATGTCGGCACCAAGGTGCGGCTGCCGCCGACCGAGCGCGGCAAGATCGGCGCAGGGCATCGCCGCCGCGCTGGAGGAAAGCCTCAAGCGGCTGCAGATGGAGCGGGTCGATCTGTTCCAGTTCCACAACGCCATCGTCGACAAGACCGATGGCGGCAATTTCTCGGCCACCGACGTGCTGGATGAGGTCGTGCCGGCGTTCGAGAAGCTGCGGGACCAGGGCAAGCTCGGGTTTTTCGGGATCACCGCGGTCGGCGAGACCGCGGCGCTGCACCGGGTGGTCGACGCCAAGGTCTTCGCCACCGCGCAGGTCAGCTACAACCTCCTCAACCCGAGCCCGGGCCGCGCCGTGCCCGTCGGGCTTCCCGGCGCAGGATTACGGCAATTTGCTCGCCCACACCAAGGCGGCGGATATGGGGGTCATCAACATCCGCGTGCTCGCCGGCGGCGCGCTCAGCGGCAGCGAGGAGCGCCACGCGAATGCCTCGCCGCCGCCGGAGCCGATCGGCTCCGGCAGCAGCTACACGATCGACCTCGAACGCGCCCGGCGGCTGATGCCGCTGGTCAGCGAGGGCCATGCCCTCAGCCTCGTCGAGGCGTCGCTGCGCTACGTCATCGCCAACGAGGCGGTCTCGACGGTGCTGATCGGCATCGCCACGCCGGAGCAGTTCGAATACGCCGTGCGGTCGATCGAAAAGGGCCCGCTCAGCGACTCCGCCCTGGCGCTCGCGGCCGGGCTGCAAGCCGGGTTCGTCGGGGAGAAGCGGTGATGCGGATTATCCCGACCGGCGAGACGCTGGGCGCGACGGTCGAGGGGGTCGACCTCGACCGCGAGCTCGACCATGCGAGTTTCGCGGCGATCCTGCAGGCGCTCGGGGAATATGGCGTGCTGCGCTTTCCGCGGCAGGCGCTGAGCGCCGAGCGGCAGATGGCGTTTTCCCAACGGTTCGGATCGCTCGAGATCAACGTCGCCGGCGCGTTTCAGGAGCCGGGGCACCCCGAGGTGATGATCCTCTCCAACATGAAGGACGAGACCGGCCGGCCGATCGGCGCCCGCGACGCCGGGCAGGACTGGCACACCGACATGTCGTATAGCGAGACGATCGCCTTCGCGAACGTGCTCTACGCGCTGAAGGTGCCGCGCCGCGACGGCCAGCCGCTCGGCGGCACCGAGTTCGCCAACATGCACGCGGCCTATGACGGGCTGCCGGACCGAGCTCAAGACCCGGCTCGACGGGATGACCGCGCTGCACGACTTCAACAAGTTCTGGGACATGATGCTGAAGCGGCCGGGAACGTGGCGCAAAGCCGCTGACCGCGGAGCAGCGCGCCAAGAAGCCGCCGGTGTCGCACCCGGTCTTCCTCACCCACCCGATCACCGGGCGGAAAGTGCTCTACTGCAATCCCGGCTACGCGATCCGCATCAACGAACTGCCCGAGGCCGAGAGCGACGAGGTGCTGGAATTTCTGTTCGAGCACCAGCTGCAGGCGAAATACCGCTATGTCCATCGCTGGAGCGAGGGCGATGTGCTGCTGTGGGACGATATCGGCACGCTGCACAACGCCCATGCCGATTACGGCCCCGACGAGCACCGCCTGATCAAACGCTGCCAGGTGATGGCCGACCGGATTTTCGAGCCGGAGTTCGTGCGCGCGGCGCTGGCAAATTAAAGGAGGCGCCGCGAGCCTCGCGACGCCTCCCTGCGGTCCGATTTGCGTACGGCCATTAGCTCTTGGCGGCAGGGACCCAGGCGGTCTTGCTCTTGTCGTAGGTAAAGCCGCGAGCCGATTTCAGGGCATCCTTCGTCGTGTCGATCGTGAGATACCACGACCCGTTCTTCATTTCGGCATGCACCGCGTTGAACGGGACGGCCACGTCCTTTTCGCCGGCGCCGAGGAAACCGCCCACGCCGACGATGAAAGCCGTAACCTGGCCGCCATCGTTCACGACGACGTCGTCGATGCTGCCGATCTTGTTGTTCGATGGGTCATGGACGCTCTGCTTGTAGTAATTCTGGATGGTCTTCCCGTTCGGGATCGTCCCCATCATATCGGCCGCGGCAAAGGCCGGTCCCGTGGTCGCAGCCAGCGGAAGCAGACTTGCCACCGTAAGCGCCGCGGCGATCGCTGTTCTCTTCATGATGATGTCCTCCGGGGGTATTTCGTACTTCAGGTTGAAACATCCACACAATAACGGGCATTCCTTCGCAGAATTGACATGCGTGAACCTTTTACCGGCTCCCATGCTTCATCCTGAAGAAATGCAGGTGGAGGTTTAACGCCAGAGCTTCCAGGAGTTTCGTCGCCAAACGAATTTTGATTAGAAAATAGCAATCTTCGTGCGGTACCGTACAAAGCGAAGTCGTGCGAAGTACTTGTGGCGACAGTGTTTAATGTTCGTCCCTGCGCGGCGGCATCGACAGGAAGCCGTGCGCGACGTGCCAGAACTGGTGCCGGTTGTGGCCGAACACCAGCGCGTGCGCGGCGCCGGGCAGCACGACGAACTGGCGGTCGGGGTTGGGCAGCTTGGCGTAGAAATCGAGCAGGTCCTCCTCGCTGGCGATGCCGTCATGCTCGCCGCGGATCAGCATCACCGGCGACTTGACGCGCAGCGGATCGACCACCGGCAGGTTGGCGCACATGTCGAGATAGGTGCCGGTCGGCACCTGGTCGCCGAACTGCAGCTCGGTGTCGGCGAGCGCGGCGGCGACGCGCAGATCGCTGGTGCCGGGGTGGTCGCGGGTAAAGATGCTCTCGATCATCGCGCGGTCGCGCAGCCGGCGGTTATGGGTGCGGAAATACGGGAGCTGCTCGGAGCGCTTCGCCAGGGTCGGCGAGTTGCGCCCGGTATAGGTGAAGGCGTTGAGGATCAGCCGGTCGACGCGCTCCGGCCGCTCCATCGCGAAGGCGGCGGCGCGCAGCGCGCCCGACGATTCGCCGAGCATGTGCATCTTCGGCTGGCCGGTCTCGCGGATGACGAGGTCGCTGGCGGCGATCAAATCCTCGACGCCGCTGGCGATGTCGGAATTGCCCTCGGTGCGCGACGAGCGGCCGTAATTCTCGTGGTCCATCGTCCACACGTCGTAGCCGAGCGCGGCGAAGACATTCATCGTCGAGTATTCGCCGCCTGGGCGCGACGAGATCGAACGACGACAGCGCCGAATTCGACGAGCCGTGGACGAGGAACAGCACCTGGCGCGGTCCCATGCCTGCGCGCTTGCGGTAGACGGCGAGCGAGACCTCGCCCTTCTTGACCGTGTAATCGACCCGCTCGACCGCGGGCGCGAGGCGAACGGGATCGAAACCGCCATCCGGCATGGACATCCTCCCCGAAAAAACGGAAGCGCTAGCGCATCGTGCCACCGGACATGTCGGCGACCTTTTGCTGCAGCCGCGCGAGCAGCCCGGCATAGCCGCCGCTCCGCCACAGCGAGCGGATTTGGTCTTGCTGCGTGGTGACCTGGCTGATCGTCGCTGTCGGCGGTGACGTCAATCGCCTTCCAGCCGGCCGCCGGTCTGGCGCATCGTGTAGCCGAGCACATGCGTGTCGTCGCCCGGCTGGCCGGGGACGATCTTGACGCGCACCAGCGTGCACGCCATCGGCGTCCGGCGCGGATAGAGCTCGAATCGCTCGCCCGAGAAGCTGTCAAAGGTCGACGCATAGGACGCGATGGCGTAGCGCTGCCAGGCAGCTTTGAGCGCAGCCTGCTGATCCGCCGGCAACGACGCCCAGGCAGGGCCGACAGCCGCCGCCAGGATGTCATCGACATCGACAGCCCGGAGAACAGCAGGAGCGAGGACATCGTAGCGTTGCTTAAACGGGGCGGACGTTACCGAGCTTCATCGCCTGCAACAGCGCGGCGTCGAGCTGCTCGATCGGCGCGGTTAGCTCACTCGCCGTGGCGAAGCGGGGCGCACCGATCGCGGCGAGGCACAGCGCGAGAGCAAGAAGATCACGGCGCCGCATGTCTAGCTCGCGCCGAGCAGCGCCGAACGGAAGCGGTTGCGGCAGGCGGCCGGGTCGAAATTGCGCTTGTAGGACGGCGGTTCGGCCGGGGCGACGCGGAGCACGACAAAGGCGGCGCCGTTGCCCTCGCGCAGCAGGCGCGCGCCATCGGCCAGCTCGCTTTCGGCCGCGACCGTGCGGGTGCGCTGGATGCCGGCGCCGATCGGCGATCTTTTCGAGATCGACGCCGAGGCTGGTATGGCTCTTCTGCCAGCCGGTCTCGCCGTAATGGCCGTTGTCGACGACGAGGATCGAGAAATTGGCCGGGTTCATGATCGCCACGGTCGCCAGCGCGCCGACATTCATCAGGATTTCGCCGTCGCCGGTCGCGACCAGCACGCGCTTGTCGGGCCGCGCCAGCGCGAGGCCGAGACCGATCATCACCGCGCCGCCCATCGCCCCGGCCATGGTGTAGATCTGCGCGCTGTCGTGGGTCAGCGCGGCGATATCGCGCGCGGTGCCGGCAAGCCCGGTGACGATGAGGAAATCCGCGGGGTTGCCGATCAGCGCCGGCACCGCCTCGCAGCGGTCGAGGATAAAGCCGGCCGCGGTCGCCGCCGCGACATCGACCCCTTGCGGGTAACGCATGGCCATCGTTCGTTCTCCTTAAAACGCCTTGGCGCCGAGCAGCTTCTGGGTCAGCAGCACGGCGACCGAGTTGCCGCTCTGAAACACCATGGTGAGCGCCGCCTCGACGGTCGGGATCACCTCGTCCGGCGTCTCGACGCGGATGACGATGACCCCCATCGCCTCGCAGCACCGGCTCGACCGCCTGGCCCATCGGGAACTGCCACGGGTTCCCCTCGCCGAAATCGCCGCGCATGCTGAGGAGCATCAGCATCGGGAAGCGGCCGCCCTTCACCAGCGAGAGCATGTTGACGCAATTGCCGGCGCCGCTCGACTGCATCAAGAGGACGCCGCGCGCGCCGCCGAGATCGGCGCCGGCGAGCAGCGCCACCCCCTCCTCCTCGGTGGTCAGCGCCACCGAATGCACGCCCGGATCGGCGAGCGAGCGGTCGATCAGGATGCGGTGACCCGCGTCCGGCACATAAGCGAACTGCGTCACGTTGTGGCGGCGCAACAGGTCGTAGAGCGCATCCTGCCAGCGCTCGCCGGCATTCGGCGGCCATCGCCGACTCTCCCGCCGCTGCTCGCATTGGGGCCGCAACGGTCGCGCCAATGCCGGGCGAACGCAACCCTCAATGCCGGCTGACGGCGTTTCGTGGTAATATGCCGCCGCCAGGTTTTGCAGGAGGCATTGGCATGAAGGTCAGAATCGACTGGTGCAAGCCCTGAAACTATGAGCCGCGCGCCCTCCGTGCGAGGGCATTACTGGAGCAGAAGTACGGCGCCGAAGTCGAGCTGGTGCCGGGGGTCGGCGGCGTGTTCGAGATCACGGTGGACGGTCAGCTCAAGTATTCCAAGAAGCAGACCGGCCGCTTCCCGACCGACGACGAGGTGGTCGCGACCGGCCAGGGCTGAGCCGTACCGGTCGCAGCGAATGCGAAAAGCGCGCCGGCCTTGGCCGGCGCCTTAGATAATCCAAACAACGACGCCCGGCGACATCGATGTCGCCGGGCGTTTCGAAACTCGTACGCGGCAAGCTTAGAGCTTGTTGGCGACGGTATTGAACGTGCTGCTGAGGTTGGTGCCGACGGTGCCCATCACGGTCACGGCGGCGACGGCGATCAACGCGGCGATGAGACCATACTCGATCGCGGTTGCTCCGTCTTCGTTCCTCAGAAGCTTCTTGATGGTCGCGAACATTGCAAATCCTCCTAGGGGGCTGACACCTAAGCATCGCCCTAAGAGATTGCGAAACCGTTAAGCGGGTCAGCAGGTTCCAAGAGAAATCTAAAATGACATCAATTGCGGATTTGGCAGAGGCGCGAAGGCCCGCCGAAGCGGGCCTTGCGACATTGATCTCCACCGTCTACGACTAGTGCCGGCAGGACCGCTAGTTCGAAATGTAGGCCGACTGAATCGCGCTGGTGAACAGCGCGGTCATTGCCGCGGAGATGTCACCGCCGGTATCCACCTTGAAGTACAGCCCCGGCGACGCACATGCTTGCAGCGTCGGGCCGATATTCGACTGGTAGCTGGATACGTGAGCATTGTACCAGCCATTGGTCGGCAGCGGGAAATACTCTGTGTACAGCACCGCGATGCGAATGCCGCGGTTCTTGATGGTATTGCACCACGTGTTGCTCATCACCGACTCTTGCCGGCTGCCGCTGACCATCTCGTCCTCGACGCCGTCGGTGACAAAGAACAACACCTCCTGCGGCGTGTCGCCCGCCGCGTCCGTGCCGAAGCCCGGAGCGGGCATCAACGTGTTGATGCTGCGTCATCGCGTGTGTCGTAGTTGGTGTCGGCGTCTTGTTGGTGTCACCGGAGGTATGGTGGTTATTGGAATACATTTGGAGCAGGGCAATGTTACCCGCGTTGGTCTGGGCGGTCGCTGAGAGTCTTGAATGTCAGCGCCTGGATCGGTATTGAAATAGAGGTCGAAGGTGTTGATCGCGACCCGATACTGGGCGCTGTTGAAGTCGCCGTAGTCTGCGCCGTCGACATCAGGTTCTGCGTGGCGGTTGTCAGATTGTCGATGCGCAGCGTAACGCCGAGAGCTCGCGCCAGGGCATAATTGTCCTCACCCCCTGGATTTCCGGTACCGGAAACACGGCAATTCGTACCGTTGGATTGGCAAACCGGGGAACCAGTACCAGTCTGGATGTAATGGCTTTCACTTGACGGGTTCGATTCATGGCAGGCAATACCGCAACCGCAGGTCGCTCCGCCATACGGGTTGGTACCCGAGCACATTGTCGCATTGGCCCGGTGTATTGGCGACCATCGTGTTGATGCCGGCCAGCGTCGCCGCAATTCCCATCGACGGCGACGAATCGAGCAGCAGGTAGAAATCGATATTGGGGTTGGTCGGGCCGTGCGCCGTCGCCGTCACCTGAACCGGGATGGTGTTCTCGAACAACCCGTTGAAGGTGGAGTTGATCGTAGGCGTTGGCGTTGACAGTGACCGTCCACGGCGCCGACTGGCTCACCGTAATGGTTCTGCTGACGCCGTTATTGGTCGGCAGCACGCGCGCTGGCTTGGTCGAAGTAATTGGTCGCCGCGGCCGTCGCCGGCGTAACGCATACCCATTGTTGAGATAGATGCTCGCGCCGGCGATCGCGGCGGCGTCCGCGACACCCTGCAGCGCCGTCTTGAAGTTGAGCGCGCGGGCGAAATCAATGCCGACGCCGGTCGCCGTGCCAAGCGCCAAGAGACCGATCGCCATCAGCACCATCACTTGCGCGCGTGTCGTGCGCGATGCGGGCGAGATGATCACGGAGGCCTTCCAGCCTCTTGGAGCAGCGGTCTGGGAGAGATTTGCGTTGCTTGATCACGGAACTACCCGGGCCGGTCTTTGCGGAGCTACTATTCAAGCGGGTAGCTCTTTAAAATTGCTTAAGCCCCGGTGGCGGGCGAAACAGGCATTAAATTGCACCAAATTGCCGAGATCCGGCGGCGAATAGCCATCTGCGATCGGTGACGGACAGCGCAGCCATGGTTATCAGCTGACAGTTATAGGTCGCGGATCTAGTCGGCGGACAGGGTATGCCCTTGTGTAGGCCCATCGGTGAGCAGATAGTTGCGCGGCTGACCGGCGACCTCGGAGGTGATCACGATCGGGGTGGTGATGAAATAGTTGAGCAGCGAGGTATAGGTGTAGGTCGCCTGGACGACGATCGTGCTGCCGTTCGGCGTGCCGAGCCCGCTGACAAAAGTGGTCGCGTTGCTGATCGCGGCGGCGCCGCCGCGCTCGACGTGCCAAGCACGCTGGGGTTGGCGCCGTTGTAATCGTAATAGACACTGGCGATCGCCAATTTCAGGTTGCGCCGACATTGGGCGCCAGACCAACTGCGCCGGCGATATAGTAATTGTCGAAATCCTGATCATCTGATGCCGCTTTGCGGCCTTCGAAACGCTGGCCGATCAGGTCGGAAACGGTGTTGGCGACATCGACGACCTTCATATAGGTGATGACGCCCTGCGTGACCTCATAGAGCGCAAAGGTCATGGCGCAGAGGATCGGCAGCGCGAAAGCGAACTCGACCGATACGGTGGCGCAGCTGTCGCGCAGCAGGCGCCGCAGACGCTGGAGAACCCCGCCGCGAGGGGGCGGAGCGTCGGACGGCAGCAGTTCCGGGTTCGTCATCAATAGGGCTCGTTCATGGAAGACGACGGTCGACATCCAGAAAGGCCGACTTGCTGGCGCCGAAAAACCCGCCGACCCACGGGGTGGAGAACGGATAGTTGTAGCTCGCCGTGACCACGACGATCTGACCCTGCGTGCCGGCGCTAAAGCCGGCACTCACCATATTCCCGTTTACGTCACGGGTTGGCGGCGTGTTCATCGCGGTCTGCGCCGAAGGCCAGTCGTTGAAGACCTGCGACTGGTAGACGATGTTGCCGCAGCCAACGATAGCTCCGACGTCGTTGCACAGCAGTGTCTGAAACGTGGTCTGCGGATTGGCCGAACCCTGCGCCTGGCCGGTTCGGATCAGCCGGGCGGCATCGCGCGCGGCGTTATCGAGGACCGACTGCACAAACAACATGTAGCCAAATTCGAACGACGCCAGCAGCATCAGCATGAAGGCGGAGCCGACAATAGCGAATTCGATCGCGGCCACTCCGCTGTCACCGAGCGCCGTAAGCCTGCATCTGATCCGGCCGAACAACTTCACCAAGCCGGTCTCCGCGAGCACACAGCTCGTGCCAATGCGACCGATGACACTATCGATCCGCGTTTAAGAAAAGGTTACGGGCAGCCTGGAGAGCGGCAATGAATACAGACAAGAATGACGCGAATCGCAGTTATCGGTTCGTTAACCAATCTTGGCGACTATGCCAGCAACCGAAACGCTGGAGCCCGGAATGGCGCTTCAACTTCAATCCGCCGCGCTGATCGGGTTTGCCGCCCTGATGATCATCGCCGCTTTCGAGGATCTCCGCCGCCTGGTGATCCCGAACGTCGTGCCGCTCAGCGTGTGCGTGTTATGGCCGCTTTACATAGTGCCCACCGCAAGCGTCCTTAGCGTTGCCGGCTCGATCGGCTGCGCGGCGATCGTCTTTATCGCCGGCGCACTGTTTTTTTCCCGCGGCTTTCTCGGCGGCGGTGACGTCAAGCTCCTGACCGCCGCGACATTGTGGGCCGGACCCGGATTGGCGCCATCGCTGCTCCTGGCGACCGGCGTACTGGGCGGCGCCTTGGCGCTGATCCTGCTCGTCCCGCCCTGCGCTCACCTCGCGACCCTGGCCAGGGTCAAGCTTGGGGCTGAGGAGACCGCTACTACCCCAACCCGCGCGCTCGCGACCCCGGTTCCGTACGGGATCGCAATCGCCGCGGCAGCCCTGCTCGTCCTTTTCGTTCCCCATTTCCGGTGAGATTGCCATGCGCGCCCGTACCCTGATCCTGCTCATCGTCGCCCTGATCCTGGCGGGCGGCACCACGATGATGGCCCGTGTCTGGCTTGCCTCACAGAAGGCCACAGCAGACCGAGGCGTCGCCAATCGCCTTGCCGATGCCGGCGAAATCCGTGCTTATCGCGCGCTCGTCGATCCAACGCGGCCAGCTGCTGAAGCCCGAGGACTTTGCCTGGGAGCCGTGGCCCGAAGGCGGCATCGACAAGAATTATGTCGTCATCGGCACGAAGACCCCCGAAGTCGTTCTCCGGCTGGGTGGCGCGCAACCCGATTTCCGCCGGCGAGCCGATCACCGAAGCGAAGATCGTCGCGCCCGGCAATCGCGGGTTCCTCGCCGCGGCGCTGGGGCCCGGCATGCGCGCGGTATCCGTCCCCGTGTCGGTTGCCTCCGGCATTTCCGGGTTCGTTTTCCCGGGCGATCAGGTCGACCTGGTCGTGACGATCACCTCGCAGGAGGCACCACGCGGCGGCACCACAGCCGGCCCGCTACGCGACATCAAGGCCTCGGAGACCGTCCTGCGCGACATCCGCGTGATCGCGATCGACCAGAAGCTCGACGCCGCCAAACCGGGCGAAGCCAACGCCAACATCAAGACCGCCACGCTCGAAGTGACGCCGAAGGAAGCCGCCGTCATCGCGCTCGCGAGCGAGATGGGCAAATTGTCACTGAGCCTGCGCAGCTTGACCCCCGGACCGGACGATACGAAGGACGCCAAGGACGATTCGCAACTTACTCCCCAGACCGACGCCTACACGGTGGATAGCGACATCAACCCGTTGCTACGCAACCCCTTGAAACCAAAGGGTGGCACAGACGGAGAGGTTGTCATCTTGCGTGGCAGCTCCGCGTCGAGCACACCGGGTACGACGGGGGCTACAAAAACTGGGGGGTAGTATGTCCAGAATCAGGACGGCATTGGTCATAGCGCTGACGATTTTCTGCGCCACGGCCGCCGCCGCACAGACGACGCCGCCTGCGGCAACACCACCCGCAGCGACGCCGCCAGCAGCGGCACCGGCACCGGCACCGGCGATCCCTCCGGGGATCAGTCAGGTTCCGGCGAGCGGCAAGCCGATCGTCATCGAAGCCGGCAAGGGCACGCTAATCCGCCTGAGCCAGCCCGCGGCGACCGTCTTCATCGCCAATCCGGACATCGCCGACGTGCAAGTCAAATCGCCTTCACTGATCTACGTGAGCGCAAAGTCGCCCGGCGAGACCGTGGTCTACGCGGTCGATGCCAATGACCAGGTGCTGCTCCACGCGCCGGTGCGGGTCGATCACGACGTGACGCGGGTGCGCGAATCGCTGCACGCGCTGATGCCCGGCGAAAACATCGGGGTCACCTCGATCGACAAGAACCTGGTGCTGAACGGGGACGTCACGACCGCGAGCCGAGCCGAGAAGGCGCGCGCGCTCGCCGCCTCGATCGCGGGCGCGAACATCAAGGACGCGCAGGTCCTCAACCAGCTGTCGGTCGATACGCCCAACCAGGTCAATCTGCGGGTCAAGATCGCCGAGGTGAACCGCACCGCGCTGAAGGCGCTCGGGTTTAACTGGAGCGGCTCGTGGACCAATGCCAAGGCTGGTCGTGACCATTCGACATTCAATATCGCGACGCAGAACCCGTTCACAAACCAAGCGATCCTCAACCAGAACCTCATTACCTACGGGTTCTGCAATGCCCGGCAACGGTTCGATCCAGGCTCAGCTCGACGCGCTGGCGTCGGAGGGGCTGATCACCACGCTGGCGGAACCGAACCTGACCGCGACCTCGGGGCAGACGGCGAGCTTCCTCGCCGGCGGCGAGTTCCCGGTTCCGGTCGCCGCCTCGACCGGCACCACCGGCACGCCGACGATCACGATCGAGTTCAAGCAGTTCGGCGTGTCGCTCGATTTCGTGCCGACCATCCTCGACGGCAACCACATCAGCCTCAAGGTCCGCCCCGAGGTCAGCCAGCTGACCACCACCGGCGCGGTGTCGGTGCCGCTCAGCCCAACCCAGGTCGTCACGATCCCGGCGCTGACGGTGCGCCGCGCCGAGACCACGGTCGAGCTCGCCAGCGGCCAGAGCTTCGCGCTTGGCGGATTGCTGCAGAACACGACCGAGCAGGACATTTCGAAGATCCCGTGGCTGGGCGACATCCCAGTCCTCGGTCAGCTGTTCCGCTCGAACCTGTTCCAGCACAACGAGACCGAGCTCGTCATCATCGTCACGCCCTATCTGGTCAAGCCGAGCAATGTCGCGCTGTCGGCGCCGACCGACGGCTTCATCCTGCCGCACGACGTGCAGCGGATGGCGACCAGCGACACCTATCGCCAGACCCTGCCGGCGCCGGCGAAAGGACCGATCCCCCCAGGCGGCGTTGGGCTACTCGGCCCAGCTGGCTTCAAGCTCGATTAGGGGGACGCAGAGATGACGACCATCAACCGCACTCCGTTCGCCTTGAGCCTGGCGACAATGCTCCTGCTCGGCGCCTGTGCTCCGGTGACGAGCTACACCGACGCCGAGGCGCCACAGGAACCTGACGGTCGACAGCTCGACGACGCGCCTCGATTTGCGCTTCGTTCCGGGTTCGGCCCAGCTCTCGTCGGTCGAAGCGGCGCAACTGCGCCGCCTAGCGGCCAGAGGCTCGATCGGCGCCACCGACCGAGTGACCGTCGCGGCCGCCGGAACGCCCTACCTGGTCCAGCAGCGGATCGGCGCGGTTTCCGCCGTGCTGGTGCCCTACGGGATCGCCGTCAGCGGCTGGCCAGATCGCCAATCGTGCCGCCAAACCACGCGATCGTCGAGGTTATCGCGGACGTTAGTGACCTTGCCGCCTTGCCCCAATTGGAGCAAGCAATCGCAGCCCGATTTCGGGAATGCCCCAAGCAGCAACTTCGGCTGCGCGACCGAGACCAATCTCGGGTTGATGGTGGCCAACCCGACCGACCTGGCACTCGCCCGGGCGGACGGTCCCTCTGCCGGACAACCGGCGGCGGCGGCCGTGCAACGCTACCTGACCGACAAGGTAACGCCGCTGCCAAGCGCGGCCGGCGCCACGCCTTTCTCCGCGGCCGCTAGCCAAGCTCCGGCCGCCGCACCAACTGGGAGTCCATAATGGCTGCTGCAGTCGCAGAACGATCAACCGCGCCAGCCCGCAAGACAGAACGAGCGGGCGTGATTGCGATCGTCCACGATCAGGTCACCCTCGACCGCATCCAAGGCGTCATCCGCGAATTGCAGCTCGACGACGAGCTGAGCTTCGAGGCGACGCTCGACGCCGCTCTGCGACGCTTGCATGAAGGCCTGAATCCGCGCGTGCTGGTCATCGATCTGAGCGAGTCGGCGGCGCCGATCTCGGAACTCAGCGCGGCGCGCGCGGTCGGCGGAACCGATCTGAAGATCCTCGTCCTCGGCTCGGTCAACGATGTCAGCCTTTATCGCGACATGATCGCCGCGGGCGCCACCGACTATTTGGTGAAGCCCCCTGCCCGCGAGCAATTGGTGGCGCTGTTCGAGAAAAGCGGCGGCGGCGGCAACGCCGGCGGCGGGCTCGGCAACGTCGTCGCCTTTCTCGGCAGCCGGGGCGGCGTCGGCAACACCACCGCAGCGGTGTCCACCGCCTGGATGCTGGCCGAGGAGCGCAACGAGCGTACGGCGCTGGTCGATCTTGACCTGCATTTCGGCACCGTCGCGCTGAAGCTCGACACCGATCCGGGTAACGGCTTGTGCGAGGCGCTGGAGCAGCCATCACGCATCGACAGCCTGTTCATCGAGCGGGCGATGATCAAAGTGACCGACAATTTGCGCGTCCTCGCCGCGGAAGCGGCGATGGCGGAGCCGCTGATTGTCGATACCGGCGCGATCGATGTGCTGCTGTACGAGCTGCGGCGCAAATTCCAATGGGTCGTGGTCGATATGCCGCGATTTGTCTCGCCGCTACAGCGCGTCGTTCTTGCCGCGGCAAGCCGGACGATCGTGCTGTGCGAGCGGAGCCTTGCCGGGTTGCGCGACACCATACGCGTGCAGACGGTGCTGCGCGAGCACGCGCCGCAATCGCGGCTGTTGCTGATCGAAAGCGGCGCGCATGGCGACCGTGCGACGGTCGGCAAGAGCGAATTCGAGAAAGCGGTCGGCAAAAGCTTCGACGGAACGCTGTCGTACGACACCAAAGCGGCCGGCGCCGCGGCCAATGCCGGGCAGCCGGTGCCGATGGCCGCACCACGCAGCGTATATGCACGAGAAATTAACCAGCTCGTGACCACAA
Organism: uncultured Alphaproteobacteria bacterium; assembly: GCA_963773625.1. Taxonomy (GTDB): domain Bacteria; phylum Pseudomonadota; class Alphaproteobacteria; order ATCC43930; family CGMCC-115725; genus DATARH01. The sequence continues at coordinate 67,563 of CAVZCJ010000006.1, forward strand.
TCGCCGGAGCTACTGAAGCTAAGAAACGCAGGTTTGCGATCAACTTGCCATGGTAGGATTATTCCGTAAGACAGCTGCCGAGCCTGAGCTCGGCGACCGCATCGCCGGGCTGACGCGCCGGCGCGGCGCTCAGCCTGTCGCCCCCCTCGACGACGCCCCTGGCGAAACCGCATCGACAGTTTTGCCGGCGTCTCCCGCATCACCGGAAACGCCCCCGAGCAGCCTGGCGCCGCCCGCGAGAGAGCAGCCGTCCGCGGCGCCCGCTACGCGACCGACGCCGGCCATCGTGGTGGAACCGGCTGGGAATCCCCGGCCCGAGGCGCCGCGACTCGATCTGGCGCCGCGGCCCGAACGCCGTTGCCGGCGCCAACCGGCCACGCCCCGGCTTGCCACGGCCGGCCGGCAGCGCCGCCGGCGCCGCCTTCCGACGATGCCACCTCGCTCGACGCCAAGCTCACTGAGGCTCGCGAGCAGCTCGCCGCCAGGCTTGGCGCCGAAATCCGGCCCGAGCGGCGCAGCCTCCTCAGCCGCGGCGAACTGGCCAAGCTGGTCGACGCGGCGGTGCAGGCCTACTTCGTCCGCAATTCGATCAATGCCGACCCGTTGGCCCGGCGCGACCTCGTAACCGCGATCCTGCAGGAGCTCCTAAGCCCCGGCACGCCCGATCCCGACGCGGCCGGAAATCGCCGCAGCCCGCATCGCGCGCTCGTCAAATCGGCGAAGGCGCAGATCCAGCCGCTCGTGCTCGAACACATGGATGTGGCGGCGGCGGCCGAGATGCCCCGCCCGGCCTTCGAAGCCCAGCTGACCGGCTGGGTCAAGGAGCTGCTGGCCGAAACCAAGATCCAGCTCAATTTCGCCGAGCAGCGCGAGCTCGTCGAGTCGCTGATCGCCGACATGCTCGGCCTGGGTCCGCTCGAGCCGCTGATGTCGGACGAGACGATCACCGACATCATGGTCAACGGCCCGAACCAGGTTTACATCGAGCGCAAAGGCAAGCTCGAACTCGCCGATGTGAGGTTCCGCGACGATCAGCACGTGATGAACGTCGCGACCAAGATCGTCTCGCGAGTCGGCCGCCGCATCGACGAAGCCAAGCCCCTCGTCGACGCCCGTCTCGATGACGGCAGCCGCGTCAACATCATCATCCCGCCGCTGGCGCTCGACGGCCCGTCGATCTCGATCCGCAAATTCTCCAAGAAGACGATCACTCTCGACATCATGGCGCAGACCGGGAGCATCTCGGCGCCGATGGCGACGGTGCTGAAGATCGCCGCGCGCTGCCGGCTCAACATTTTGATCTCCGGCGGCACCGGCTCGGGCAAGACGACGCTGCTCAATGCCATGTCGCGCATGATCGACCCGGCCGAACGCACCGTGACGATCGAGGACGCGGCCGAACTGCAGCTGCAGCAGCCGCATGTGGTGCGGCTCGAAACGCGCCCGCCCAACCTCGAGGGCAGCGGCGAGATCACGATGCGCGACCTGCTGAAGAACGCCCTGCGTATGCGACCCGACCGCATCATCATCGGCGAGTGCCGCGGCGAAGAGGCGCTCGACATGCTGCAGGCGATGAACACCGGCCATGACGGCTCGATGTCGACGATCCATGCCAATAACCCGCGCGAGGCGCTGACCCGCCTCGAAAACATGATCAGCATGGGCGCCTTCAACCTGCCGTCGAAGGCGATGCGCACGCAGATCGCCTCGGCCGTTCACCTGATCTGCCAGGTCAACCGCATGCGCGACGGCGCGCGCCGCGTCACCCACATCGTCGAGGTGGTCGGCATGGAGGGCGACATCATTACGACCCAGGAGCTGTTCAGCTATCAGTTCCAGGGCGAAACCGGCGAAGGCCGGCTGCGCGGGTCATTCGTGCCGACGGGCATCCGGCCCGCCTTCCTGCCGCGGGCCGAGTATTTCGGTCTCGACCGCGCCCTGCTCGAGGCGATCTAGAACATGCTTGGAACGATCGATCCGGCAACGCTGATGGCGCTCGGGCTGGGCACCATCATGGCGCTGAGCTTTGTGTTCGTGGCCGGGTTGGTGACCAGCCCCGGCGGCCGACGCTATCGCCGCCGCCTGGCCTCGGTGAGCAGCCAGAAGCGCGTCGTGGTCGGCCACAGCGGGGTCACCCGAGGGGCGAACGCTGTCGCGGCGCGAGAGCGCAACGCCGCTGCTCGACCGCTACGTCAAGCCGTGGATCCCGCGCCGCGACCTGCTCGCCGCACGCCTGGCGCGGACCGGTCGCGCGATCACGATCAGCCACTATGCCATGGCCACCGGCGCGGCGATCGTCGTCGCCAGCGCGCTGGTGCTGATCTTCGCTCAAATTGGCGGCTCGCCCCGAGCCTTGTTGGTGGGAGCGGCGATCGGCATCGCTCATGCCGCACTTCGTCATCGGCCGCATGGGCAAGCGGCGCGTCGCCCGCTTTCTCAACCTGTTTCCCGACGCTATCGACCTGATGGTGCGCGCGCTGAAATCGGGCCTGCCGATGACCGAGGCGATCATCAGCGCGGCGCATGAGGTCGGCGACCCAGTCGGCTCCGAATTCAGCACGGTCGAGAGCGGCATGCGCATGGGGCGCGACCTGGACAGCCTGCTCTGGGACATCGCCAAGCGCATCGACACGCCAGAGTTCCGGTTCTTCATCATCGCGCTCGGCGTGCAGCGCGAAACCGGCGGCAACCTCGCCGAGACGCTGCAAAACCTCTCGGACCTGCTGCGCCGCCGCCGCTCGATGCGGCAGAAGGCTCGGGCCATGGCGTCCGAGGCGCGGGCGAGCACGGCGATCCTCGGTTCGCTGCCGATCGTGGTGACGATCATCCTGTTCATGACCTCCCCCAAATACATCATGACGCTGTTCACCGACGTGCGCGGCCTGATCCTCGTCGGGATCGCGCTCGGCATGCTCGGCGGCGGCATCGGCATCATGATCAGAATGGCGAAGTTCGAAATATGAGCGCGATGCCCGTCTCCAGCTTCCGGATCGAGCAGTGGCTTCCCGCCGGCATCGGTCTGGAGGATGTGATCGCCGCCTCGGCCGGATTGGCGGTGATCGCGACGTTTCTTGCCATGTGGCATGCGTTCCGCGGCAACTCGTCGCTCGATCGGCGGCTGGCCCAGATCGCGGACAGGAAGGAGGCGATGCGGCAGGCCGCGATCGCCTCGAAGCGACAACGCGAGCGGATGACCCCGGCGAGCATGATGCGCGACATGGTGATGCGGTTCGATCTGCTGCGCTCGCAAGCACGCCACCGATTCGCGGATGATGCTGGCGCGCGCCGGGTTGCGGTCGCGCGACGCGATGATCCGCTATTTGTTCGCGCGGCTGGTCATGCCGTTGGCGTTCGCCGCCGCCACGCTGATCGACAGCTACACGCTCAGGCTGCTGCCGATCCCGCCTCAATTTCACCCTCGCTCGGCGGTGGCGGCGGCCGGTGTATTCGGCTATTTCGCGCCCGGCATCTACATCAAGAATATGACGACGAAGCGGCCAAACGCATTCAGCTCGCCTTGCCGGATGGACTCGACCTGATGGTGATTTGCGCCGAAGCCGGCTTGAGCCTCGACGCGACCCTGGTGCGCGTGTCGAAGGAGCTGGAGAGCACCTGGCCCGAACTGGCCGAGGAGCTCGGCATCACCGCGGCCGAGCTCACCTTCCTGCCAGACCGCCGTCAGGCATTCGAGAACCTGACCGGCCGCACCGATATGAGCTCGATCAAAGGGGTGGTCAACACACTGACCCAGACCGCCAAATTCGGCACGCCGCTGGCCCAGTCGCTGCGCGTGCTGGCCGCCGAATTCCGCGACGCCCGCATGTTCAAGGCCGAGGAAAAGGCGGCGCGGTTGCCAGCGTTGATGACCGTGCCGATGATCCTGTTCATTCTGCCGACGCTGTTTATCGTGCTGCTCGGCCCCGCCGCCATCAACATCATCGATACGTTCTCGCACCGGTAGCGCGCGCCGCCGCCGAGCGAAACTCGTGGCGTCAGCGGCGCTAGGAAGCCGGCCGCGACCCGGCGCTGGCGGACAGGACGGCGCGGCTACGCGCATCCGGCGACAGACGCCTGAGGCTTTCATAGAACGCGAGATTGTGGTCGACCGACGCCGGATCGAGATCGACCCGCGCCACATCGCCCGCGCGACTTCTGGTCGCCCTGCAGCCCATAGATCAACGCCAGGGTTTGGCGTTCCTGGGCAGTCGCGCCCGGCCCCTGGGCGATCGGCTTCAGGATCGCGATCGCCTCGTTATATTTTTCACTCAAGGCCAAGGACAGCGCGAGGTCGAGCGAGATCGAGCGGTCTGCCGGAGCGAGCTTCAGGCCCTGGCGATAGCGGTCCTGCGCCGAAGCATGCTGGCCGATGAAATCATCGGCGACACCGATCAGCATCAACAGCTTCGGGATCGTTGGGCGTGTCGTGAAAGGCAAGGGCAAGCGGATCGCTCGCCAAATCGGGTCGCCCGGTTTTCAGATAGGCGCGGGCCAGGCCACGCAGGGCCTCGCCATCGTGCGGGCTGATCTTCAACGCGGCGTTGTAATTGACGATCGCCTCATCGATCTTGCCCATGTCGGCGAGCGTGCCGCCGAGGGCAACGAGCGGCTCGGTTTTGGTTGGCTCCAACTCCGCGGCATGGCGGTAGAGGTTGACGGCGTTGCCGAAATCCCGCGCCGAGCGCGACGCATTGGCGATACGCATGACCGCGTCATATCCGAGTTGCGGCGCATTGCCGTCGCGCCCGCGGTCGTCAGCGGATCGAGCTGCAAAGACGCCGTGTCCTGACAGCCGGTCAGCCCGATGACGCCGACCCCCAGACACAGTACGGCCATGCCACCGAGCCGCCTCATACCGCGCCTCCCCACACCTGCGCCGAGTCCATCGGCGTCGCTCCCCACATGGTCTCGAGCGACTATGGGTCGCCGGAAAAGTCGCGTCGATGCCTCAGGAAAACCGAGTATGCCTTCAAGGGGTTGCGTGCCATTTCCTCAGAGCCCCCAGGGCTTGCGTTAACACTCCGCCGCGAATCGGTGTCCTAGCGCGCCTGCCCGGGCGGCGATGGCGCGCCGAACCGCGTCGAGCGCTTCCTCGGCGCGCGCCGCGTCGGGTCCGCCCGCCTGCGCCATATCGGGCCGCCCGCCGCCACCCTTGCCGCCGAGGATCTCGGCCCCGGCGCGGACCAGGCCGACCGCGTCGAAGCGCGCGGTCAGGTCGTCAGTGACGCCGACGACGATCGCCGCCTTGCCGTCGTCGCGGGCGACGACGGCGACGACGCCCGAGCCGATGCGTCGCTTCAGATCGTCGGCCAGCGAGCGCAGCTCACGGCCCGGCACGTCGTCGACGACGCGGCCGTCGAAGGCGACATCGCCGATCTTCGCGGCGGACGGCGCCGCCGCCTGCCGCGTGCCGCCCGCGCTCGGCCAAAGCGCGGCGCGCCTCGGCGAGCTCGCGCTCGAGCTTGCGGTGCTCCTCGACAAGGCGCGCGACGCGGGCCGGCAGCTCGGCCGGGCTGGTCTTCAGCGCGCCCGCCGCTTCGCGCAGCAGGTCTTCCTCACCGGCGAGATAGGCCTCCGCCGCGGCGCCGGTCACCGCCTCGATACGGCGCACGCCGGAGGCGACCGAGCTTTCGCCGATCGCCTTGAAGAGGCCGATATCGCCGGTGCGGCGGACATGGGTGCCGCCGCACAGCTCGATGGAATACGGGCGCTCTTCCCCGTCCTCCGCGCCCATCGCGACGACCCGCACCTCGTCGCCGTATTTCTCGCCGAACAGGGCCATCGCGCCTTCCTCGATGGCCTGATCGGGGCTCAGCAGCCGGGTGCGCACCTCGCTGTTCGCGCGGATGCGGCTGTTGACCTCGGACTCGATCGCGGCGAGATCGTCGTGGCTGACCGGGCGCGGATGACTGAAATCGAAACGCAGCCGGTCCGGCGCGACCAGCGAGCCTTTTTGGGTGACGTGCTCGCCGAGGCGATGGCGCAACGCCTGATGCAGGAGGTGCGTCACCGAATGATTGGCGCGCAACCGGCGACGCCGTTCGCCATCGACGCGCAGCTCAACCGCGTCGCCCGTCTTAAGTGAGCCATGCGCGATCGCGCCGTGATGAACGAAGAGGTCGCCCGCCTCCCGCGTGGTGTCGCGGACCGCGAATTCGCCGCCGGCAGCGGAGAACATCACCCCGGTGTCGCCGAGCTGGCCGCCCGACTCGCCATAGAACGGGGTCTGGTTGACGACGATCGCGACCTCGTCGCCGGCACTCGCGGCCTCGATCCGCTCGCCGCCCTTGAGGAGCGCCAGGATGACGCCCTCGGCGCTCTCGGTCTCGTAGCCGAGGAATTCGGTGGCGCCGACTTCCTCGCGCAGCGCGAACCACGCCGCGCCGGTCGCCGCCTCGCCCGATCCGACCCAGCTCTTGCGCGCTTCCTCGCGCTGCTTGTCCATCGCCGCCTCGAATCCGGCGACGGCGACCTTGCGGCCGCGGCCGCGCAGCACGTCCTCGGTAAGGTCGAGCGGGAAGCCGTAAGTGTCGTAAAGGCGGAACGCGACCTCGCCGGGAAACTCCTGAGCAGAGGCGAGACGGCGCCTCCTCCTCGTCCAAGCAGGCGCAGGCCGCGTTCCAGCGTCTGCTTAAAGTTGGTCTCCTCGAAGCGCAGCGTCTCGGTGATCAGCGCCTGGGCGCGCAGCAGCTCCGGGAAGGCGGCGCCCATCTGCTGGGTCAGCGCCGGCACCAGCCGCCACATCAGCGGGTCCCGGGCGCCGATGATGTGGGCGTGGCGCATCGCCCGCCGCATGATCCGGCGCAGCACATAGCCGCGCCCCTCCTTCGACGGCAGCACGCCGTCGGCGATGAGGAAGGCCGAGGCGCGCAGGTGGTCGGCGATGACCCGGTGCGACACCGCGTGCGGACCGTCGGCGGCGACCCCGGACGCCTCGGCCGAGGCCTGGATCAGCGCGCGGAACAGGTCGATGTCGTAATTGTCGTGCTTGCCCTGGAGCACCGCGGCGATGCGCTCAAGCCCCATGCCGGTGTCGATCGACGGGCGCGGCAGCTCGACCCGCTTTCCGGGCGCCTGCTGCTCGTACTGCATGAAGACGAGGTTCCAGATCTCGATGAAGCGGTCGCCGTCCTCGTCGGGGCTGCCGGGCGGACCGCCGGGGATCTCCGGGCCGTGGTCGTAGAAGATCTCCGAGCAGGGCCCGCACGGGCCGGTATCGCCCATCGCCCAGAAATTGTCCGAGGTGGCGATGCGGATGATCTTTTCGTCGGGCAGGCCGGCGATCTTGGCCCACAACGTAGCGGCGACGTCGTCCTCGCTGTAGACGGTGACCAGCAGCCGGTCCTTCGGCAGCCCGAATTCCCTGGTGATCAGGTTCCAGGCCAGCTCGATCGCGCGCTCCTTGAAATAGTCGCCGAACGAGAAATTGCCGAGCATCTCGAAAAAGGTGTGATGCCGGGCGGTGTAGCCGACATTTTCGAGGTCGTTGTGCTTGCCGCCGGCGCGCACGCATTTCTGCGAGGTGGTGGCGCGCCGATAGGGCCGCTTCTCGACGCCGGTAAAGACGTTCTTGAACTGCACCATGCCGGCATTGGTGAACAGCAGGGTCGGATCGTTGCGCGGCACCAGCGGGCTCGACGGCACGATTTCATGCCCGTTCGCCGCGAAATAATCGAGAAACGCGCTGCGGATGTCGTTGGCGGTCTGCATAGCCCCAATTACGAGGCTTCGGTCAAATCATGCAAGAGGCGCGGCTGGAATTCTTCTAATCGGCCCGCACATGGATAACTGCCTGGTCGTCGGCATAGGCGCGGCGCCAGCCCGGCAAGCGGTCGAACGCGGCGACAGCGGGCGATCCGGCCCGCAACAGTGTCCAGGCGATGCGGTAGCGGTCGAGGAGCTGCGCCAGAGCGGGGCCGTCGCCCTGCTCGGCGGCGATATAAGCGGCGAGGAAATCGTTGCCGTACATCTCGATGCGGCCGTCGATAAAGACGGGGACGCCGGAGAAGATCAGATAGCCGCCATAGGATTCGCTGTTGAACACCGGGCCGGTGAGGCCAAGCCGCTGTGCCGCGGCGAGCGCGGCCTGCGGCGTCACCGCGTCGCCGGGGCGCGCGGGCGGGTGCAATAGCGCCGGCAGGCTGGCGGCAAGCGCCAGCGCCAGGATCAGCGCGCAGGCCGGGAGCCGCGCCGGGCGGGCCAGCGCGGCGGCGGCGCGGGAGACGGGCGAGCCGGCCGCCGGCTGTAGCAGCCGGGTGAGCGCGGGGCCGAGCGCGGCGGCGACGGCGAGCGGGCCGACCAATCCCAAGAGGTCGGCGTGGCGGACATGCGCCAGCGCCATGTGAAAGAGGCCCAGCAGCAGCAAGAGTCGCGTCCATGGCAGGCGCGTCCGCAGCGCAAAGCCCAGCGCGACGGCGCCGAGCAGCCAAGCCTCGAGCGCCGGGAACTTGGCCGGATCGGCTGGGCGCCCACTCGACAAAGCCGGATTGCAGCGCCGGCATCGCGACGAGCCGCAGCGGCTGAAGCAGCGCCGCAACGCCGTTGGGGTTGCACAGCGCGGCGGCGATGGCGGCGACGAGAAAGCAGACCCCAGCGTTTGGCTTCGGCCAGCCGGGTTTGGCGAGTGGCAGGGTGCAGCACCGCCTCCAACGCCAAGAAACCCGGTCAGCGCCAAGCCGAACATGAAGCTGCCGTGCAGGTTGGCCCACAGCGCCATGACCGGGAGCAGCAGCCAGGGCGGGCCGCGCTCGTCGTCACGCGCGGCCAGCAGCGCCCCGCACCACGCGACGAGCGCGGGCAGCGCCATGACGTGCGGGCGGGCGAGCAGATGCGGCAGCACCAGCATCGCCCCGGCCAGCGTGCCGATCGACCGCCGGCAGCGGGGGCAGGCGGCGCAGCAGGAACGCCGCGAGCAGTGCCGTCGCCAGGGCGAAACCAGCGGCGGTGAGCACAATGACGCCGCCCCAGCCACCAGCGTCGTAACTTAGAGCGAGGGCGAGCTCGCCGAGCCATTCGCTCGGGACCCACGGCGCACCCGGCATGGTATGCGACCACGGGTCCGACCAGGGTAGGGAGTGGTGAGCAAGCATCCACCGCCCGGCGGCGATATGGAGGTAGGTATCGGGGTCGTGCAGCAGCGCCGCGGGCGAGGCCAGCGCGCGCAGCATCGCCAACAGCCCGATGAGCCACGGCCAGGACGGCAGCCACGCACGCAACGTGCCGCCGGCTTGCGGCAACGCCGGGGCGGTAGGAGATGTGGTGCGTAGCGTCGACACGATGCGGCGGCCCGACATTGCCGAACGGCCAGTGTCGCTTAAGTTTGGTTAATTTCCGGTCAAAGGCGATGCGCGCCGGAGGCCGGCCACTACGCCCCTCACCGAGGCCCCCGAATTGGGCTCGCGGCAGACTCCCTCCCCGCCAGCGGCGCCAGCGGGGAGAAGGTGACGACAACGGCGGCCTATTCGTCGCCGGCGGCAGCCTCGCCCGGCGCGGCCATCATCGCGTCGGCGACGTGCCCGGCATTGCCGCGGATCGCGTTCTCGATCTCGCCGGCGACATCGGTATTGTCCTTGAGGTAGGTCTTGGCGTTCTCGCGGCCCTGGCCGATGCGCTGGCCCTCGTAGGAGAACCAGGAGCCCGATTTCTCGACCACCCCGGCCTGGACGCCGAGATCGATCAGTTCGCCGGTCTTGGAAACGCCCTCGCCGTACATGATGTCGAAATCGACGACCTTGAACGGCGGCGCCATCTTGTTCTTGACGACCTTGACCCGGGTCTGGTTGCCGATCACCTGGTCGCGCTCCTTGATCGCGCCGATGCGGCGGATGTCGAGCCGGACCGAAGCGTAGAATTTGAGCGCCTGGCCGCCGGTCGTGGTTTCCGGGTTGCCGAACATCACGCCGATCTTCATGCGGATCTGGTTGATGAAGATGACCATGCAGCGCGAGCGCGAGATCGAGCCGGTGAGCTTGCGCAACGCCTGGCTCATCAGCCGCGCGTGCAGCCCCATATGGCTGTCGCCCATCTCGCCCTCGAGCTCGGCGCGGGGCACAAGCGCCGCCACCGAATCGACGACGAGTACGTCGATCGCGCCGGAGCGCACCAGCGTGTCGGCGATCTCCAACGCCTGCTCGCCGGCATCGGGCTGTGAGATCAGCAGATTGTCGATATCGACCCCGAGCTTTTTGGCATAGGCGGGGTCGAGCGCGTGCTCGGCATCGACAAAGGCGCAAGTGCCGCCGGTCTTCTGCGCCTCGGCGATGACATGCAGCGCCAGCGTGGTCTTGCCCGAGCTTTCCGGCCCGTAAATTTCGATGACCCGGCCGCGCGGCAGCCCACCGATGCCGAGCGCGATGTCGAGGCCAAGCGAGCCGGTCGATACGACATCGGCCTCCATCGCCGCCTCGCGCGAGCCCAATTTCATGATCGAGCCCTTGCCGAAGGCGCGTTCGATCTGGCCGAGCGCCGCATCCAAGGCCCGCTGCTTGTCCATCGTGTCCCTATCCAAGAGGCGCAATACGGGTTGCGTCATCGATCCCTCCTTATTCCACAGCCCAGCGGGCAGCGCAAACGCGCGTCAGGAGGAGAATGTACGCAGTTTGTTCTCGGAACGCAAGGGCAACTATGCACTTGACTGAACGGACGGCATAACCTATCTTCTTATCAAGGAGATAGACCAATGACCGCCCTACCGAAGAACATCGACCATCCCTGCTACCACGACGACGATGCAAGCGCGAATCGTTCTGGAAACGATCTTCTGGCCGTATGGCCCGACGTGTCCCGATCTTGCGGCAAGATCGACACCGTTTCCGTGCTCGGCGGCAAGTCGATGGGGCCGGGCTGGTATTGGTGCGCCGAGTGCCGCGACAAGTTTACCGTGCGCGTCGGATCGGTGCTGGAACGCAGCCACATTCCCTTGCACAAGTGGATGCTCGGCTTCCGGCTTTATGCGTCGTCGAAGAAGGGCTTCTCCGCTCATCAATTGATGCGGACGATTGGCCTCGGCTCTTACCGCTCGGCTTGGTTCATGGCGCATCGTATCCGCGAGGCGATGGACGGTAGCACCGATCACGATGACGGCCCGCTTGGCGGCGAAGGTAAAGTGGTTGAGGCTGACGAGACCCGCTTCGGGACGAAGAAGCGCGAGGAATGGACACTGGTCAACGGCGTTGGCTGGGTACGCTCAGCGCGCCGCGAGCAAATGCTTGTAATGACCCTCGTTGAGCGCGGCGGTCGCGCCCGCTCCTTCAAGGTCGAAGACCTCACTAGCGATACGCTACGCGGCGTGCTGGTCACGAATGCTTCGCGCAAGAGCGATCTAAACACCGATGAGTTTTCGGCCTATCGCGAGCCGGGCCGCGAGTTCAACCGGCACGAACGGGTCAATCACGCGGCTAAGGAGTATGGGCGTCGCACACGCGGATGGCCGAAAGGTCACGACCAACACGGTTGAGGGCTATTTCAGCATCTTCAAGCGCGGGATGATCGGGGTGTACCAACACTGTTCGGAAAAGCATCTGGCGCGTTACCTGAGCGAGTTCGATTTCCGTTACAGCAAACGCGTGATAGCTACTGGCGTTGACGACACCGAGCGCACCGAACGCGCGATCAAGGGAGCGGTGGGTCGGCGGTTGACCTATCGACAGGCCTGATCGCGCGCGCAAGCGCCTAAGAAGCCAATCTCGCGGCGCGCATGGCGCGCGCTACTTCGGCGAATCAGGAACGAGATTTAGCTTTGTGGACGCGCCCCTTGGAGGGCTGGCGCGTCTTGGTTTTCGGCGGCGGAATCGACGGGTTCTTGCCATGCGGCTGCGGTGGGGTATTCAAGAACCGCCGCAACCCGCGCTCGATCTGCTCGGCTTCATCATCGGTTAATGGCTCGCGGTAATCGGTCATGTCAGCACAGATACCCAAGAATGTAGAGCGGTAGACCTTCCTATATTGCATTAATCTCGAAATATTCCTTTTAATGTTTTTGTCGTTGCGATTGTTTTCGAGCCATCGAAACACGGCATCAGTAAATCCACGACAATATTCTACGACACCATAGAAATATGCGTCATTAATTTTATTATTAGTTATTGTCCCACTACCAGGAAGGGCAAATATAATTCTGGCTACATTATGCTTTATATCCCCAAACCTACCATTATGGAGAACGCCACATCGCATAGACCATAAATGGTTGCCAGTTAAAAAGCTAAATTCTGGGCCAAGGTTCTGCTTACACCACGCCTTATAAAGCGACTTATTGCTCCGACATCTACTGATATTAGAGATACGCAAATATCAGGGAGAGCTGTGGTCATAGCGATTGCTAAAAATGGAAATCCATTAGAAGCAGCTTTATTGATCGCGTTTAGGAGGGAATAAAGTGGCGATGGCTTCGTCTTTGCCATTTAGGACAACCTCGTGCATCGCGGACCCCAAGCGCGCCCACTCAAGCAGATCGCTGAGGTTTACGTACGTAAAATTATTACCACATTCATTATAAGCTCGAATGACTAGCATACCATATTCATTTAGCCAAAGTTGAACGGCTTCCCTTTGGTCCACTCCCGAACCATCGGTAAAGTCGCCAGCTTTCGACGCTCCTCTATTGAGAGTGTCGCGTTCGCAATGCGAGCCATTTCTGTCAGTCTCTTTGCGTTCAGTCAAGTGCATAAACGAGAACACAAGGTGAACTTTTATGCGTATTGAGGGCCGTCGTTTGCTATAATTTGGACTTCGTCCTGACCTCGTAACCGACGATGCCTTTCAAATCGCAAGAAGACGTCGATGCGTTTCGTAAGCAGATTACCCAAGCGGCCCTTCGCTGGGCGCGCCCGGTCTGGTGGTACGACTGGCAGAAGCGGTTCGAACAGCTAAAGATAACTGGCGCAACATGTTTCGTGCTCAAGTTTAAGACGCGGTATGTCGGTGTCACGGCGGCTCACGTAATTAAAGAGCTTCTTGAAGCTAGGCGATACACGCCATCGCTAGACTGCCGCCTGCAGTTGATGCCCTTCAATCTTCTAAATGCGATCATCGACATAAACGATGATCTCGACATCGCAACATTTTCCATCTCGGAACAGCAAGTCCAGACGGCAGAGTTTGGACTTGCCCCGCTTTAGTGGAGAGGCATTGGCTCATTTGGCGGTCGTTTTTTTCGAACTGAGCCGGGCTTGTGAAGTCGAGGGCAGAATGGCGCCGGACGGGATTGTAGAACCCGTCGATGTAGCGGCCAATGGCCTGGTCGGCTTCTTGGCGGGTGTAGAAGACGGTGCGCCAGACGAGCTCGGATTTCAGGGTCTTGAAGAACGTCTCAACCATGGCGTTGTCGTAACAATTTCCCTTGCCGGACATCGAGATCAGGATGCCGTGCCTGCGCAGTTCGGCCTGATAATCGATTGAGCAATACTGGGCGGATTCAAACGGTTGTCGCAACACGGAGTGTGTTTTTTCTATGGGAGCCACTGGTCAAGCACCTCTGCGGGCGTTCTCCAATTGAGCGTCTTCCGGGGCCTGGCGTTAAGGGCCGCAGCCACGGCGGCGATCTCCTGGGCGCTGTGCATGCTGAGATCGGTGCCTTTCGGAAAGTACTGTCGCAGCAGTCCGTTGGTGTTCTCGTTAGTGCCGCGCTGCCACGGGCGTTGCGGATCGCAGAAGTAAACCTGCACGCCCGCATCTATCTTCAGGCGGGCGTGCTGGGCCATCTCGGCCCCTTGATCCCAGGTCAGCGACCGGCGGAGCTGCTCGGGCAAGGTGAGGATCGTGCGCGCGATGGCGCCGCGAACCGCCTCGGCGCCATGGCCGGCGAGCGGGGGTCCGTTTTTCATGCGTGGTGCGCTGCCGTGCCCGGCCAGTCGAGGAAGATGCAGCAGCATCGTGAACCGCGTCGTGCGTTCGACCAGGGTGCCGATCGCCGAGCTGCCCAGTCCAAGGATGAGGTCTCCCTCCCAGTGTCCCGGCACGGCGCGATCGGCTACCTCCGCAGGACGTTGGGCGATCATCATCTCGGGCGAGATGAAGGTCTTGGCCCGTCTGCGCGTGCGAGCTCTCGGCATCCGCAACACCCGCCCGGTCCGCAAGCAGGCCGTCAGCTCGCGGCGCAGCGCCCCTCGAGTTTGGACGAACAGCGCCTGATAGATGGCTTCGTGGCTGATGCGCATCGTCTCATCGTCCGGGAAGTCGACCGGCAAGCGGCCAGCGATCTGCTCCGGGCTCCAGGCCCGGGCCCACCGCCGATCTTGCCGCGGTCCGTGCCGACGTCCTTTCCAGGACACGGCCGGGCCGGGAACCGAAGCACCGCTCGGAGCCACGACAACGCCAGCCAGTCGTTCCTCCACGTAGGTGCGCAGGGCCGCGTTGAGCACAAGCTTCGCCTGCTTCGGGCGACGAGCAGCTCGTTCGGCATGCCACTGCGCCGTCGTCGCACGATACTCCAGACCGCCACTTCGCGTGGCAGCGTTGCGGCGCAACTCCCGCGAGATCGTCGATGCCGCCCGGCCGAGCTGTCGAGCGATCTCCTGCATGGAATAGTTCTGCACGCGAAGGAGCGCGATCTCCTCCCGCTCCGCCAACGAGAGGTACCGCCCAGAGAGCGGCTTTGCCGAGGGTCCAAACATCGCTGGTGGCATACCGCCTGCCTTCCGGAACCATCTTGTTCCGACAGCCTGCGACACCCCGGCCTCGATCGCAGCATCCTCGCTTGCCAAGCCTGCCGCAACCGCCGCCCAGAACCGTTGCCGCTCATTGCGCCCAGCCACCGGTGGGCGACCAGGTGATGGCAATGGTGCTCTCCCGGACCGATCCGAACGTCGTTTTCGATTGTTCATCGCAACCTCCTTCATCCAGGTGTTGCGACGACCGTTTGAATCCGCCCTGGCTGCCGCGATCCGAGTGGTGGATCAGCCCTGCTGCCGGACGGCGCATGGCCAGGGCTTTGCGCAGAGCGGCGAGGGCCAGGTCGCGATGCAGCCGGTCGCCGGTTGCCCAACCGACGACCCGGCGTGCGAACAGGTCGATGACGACGGCGAGGTACAACCAACCTTCGCGGGTCCAGACATAGGAGATGTCGGCGCCCCACTTCTTGTCGGGCCCCGTTGCCGTGAAGTCCTGATCGAGCAGGTTGGGCGCGACCGGCCAGGCGTGATGGCTGTCGGTGGTTCGTTTGAACCGCCGCCTCTGCCGTGCCCGCAGGCCGTTGTCGCGCATCAGTCGAGCGATCCGGCGGCGACCGACCGTGAGGCCGATATCCCGCAGTTCCCGCGTCATTCGGGGACTGCCATAGGTGCCGTTCGACAGAGCAAAGGCCGACCGGACATGCGCCAGCAACACCATGTCGTCGCGTTGGCGGCGGCAGGCCAGCCGACCTCTCCAGGCGAAATAGCCGCTTTGGCTGACACCGAGCATCCGGCACAGGCGATAGACGGGGAATTGCGCTTTCGCCCCATCGATGAGCGTGAACCTCATCGACTTCCCTCCCGGGCGAAAAAAGCGGTGGCCTTCTTCAGGATGTCCCGCTCCTGGCGAAGGATCTCGTTCTCCCGGCGCAGCCGCTTCAGCTCCGCCGTGATATCGCTCTGCGTTGCCATTGGGTCGACAGCCTGCCGATCCCGGCTCCGCCCGATCCAGCGGACCAGCGTCGATAGGCCAATCCCAAGATCACTGGCGATCTCGCGCTGCGTCCGCCCGCTGGTTTGCACCAGGCGGACCGCTTCTTCCGCAAACTCCTTCGTAAACCGTCGTTGCTGTGTCATCGAGTTCCTCATTGCTCACAGGGAACTCTCCACTTTTCCGGAGCAAGTCCAGTTTCAGCCATTCGACGTGTCGGTTGAATGGCCCCCACACACGCCAATCATGCCTCAATTGCCAATCCAGTTGATTGGATTTCCGGAATGTCTGCGGGTTATCGATTACGCAGGCGGCTCCGTGTCCTGTCATGCCTATGGAGCGCTGGCGTTGGTCGAAAGTTGCAGCGACCGAGAAATTATCACGATCTACGATCCCAAGCAGTCTCATGGCTCACCTACATTGCCTTCGCTCGGCTTCAATATGAGCGGATGCAGTGGCGGACCGGCCGTTGTTCACGAGACACGTAACGGGATACTCCGATGGTATCCCGTCGGCCTCATTTTGCGAGGGCCACTTGGAAAGGGGGAAGGTGTTGCCGCCACCTTCGACATGATCCGAAATCCGGCGAATCGACTGCATCAATCCAGAAGGACGAATCGAATCCGCCAGCACGGGATGGCTTCCCAACTAGGCATACCCGTGGACGGCCGGATCAAGTCCGGCCAAGGCGATTTGGACTTGGTTCGCTCTAATCTGTCGAGCGCTGGTGAAACGGCGCCCTGGGTCCCGGCTTTCGCCGGGAAGCGAAGGAAGGGGATTTACCCTTTCGCCCGCCGGATCAGGGCGTTCGCCGGCACGGTGGGGTCGAGCACCTTGCGGGCGCTCTCGGCCGCGGCGACGGGAAGCGCCGCGGGATCGATGAGGCCGAGCTGGGCCAGCACCGAGGCCTGATCCCAGTAGATGTGCTCATGCGCCAGCTTGCCGTCGCGAAACTTCACGATCACGACCAGCGCGACCTCGACCCGCTTTCCGGTCGGCGCGATGCCCGGCAGCATCCAGTCCATCTCGATGCTATGGGTGAACTTGATGACCATCTCGTCGACCAGCTGATCGCCGCCGACAGTGCGCGAGACCGGGGTCATCTCCATGTCGGGCGGCATGCGCGGGATGAAATGGGTGGCGTAAAACTCGCGCAATTCGGCGCGCCCGCGGCCGCCGGTCAGCACCGGGACATGATCGACATAGGCATCCGCGACCATCGTCGCGAGCGTGTCGTCGGTGCTCTTGGTATCGAATTCATGCCGGATGTGCTCTTCCCAGAGCCGCACCAGATCGATCGTCGCCGGGTCGTTCATGCCACCTCCTCGCGCCAACACCGATAGAGATCGCCGCAATCGCCTTTATAGAGCAGAGGGACGCGGCAGAGCCGGAAGGATGGGAGAGCGAAGAGGCCTCGCCCCGCCCCTACGCCGCTTCGCCGGAAATGACTTCCTTCACCTTGGTGGCGAGCTGCTTGAGGCTGAACGGCTTGGGCAGGAAGTGGATGTTGGCGTCGGCGTCGAGGTGCTGGCGGAAGCTATCCTCGGTGTAGCCCGAAATGAAGATGACCTTCATATCGGGATAGGTCTCGCGTACCTCGCGCACCAGGCCCGGCCCGTCCATCTTGGGCATCACCACGTCGGTGATCAGGAGATCGATCTTGTCGGCGGTGTTGCCCATCAGCTCGAGCGCGGCCTCGCCGCTCCTCGCCTCCAGCACCGTGTAACCCTTGTTGCGCAGGGCGCGGGCGCCGAAGATGCGCACCGGGTCCTCGTCCTCGACCAGCATCACCGTGCCGATGCCGGTCAAATCCTTGGCCGCAGGCAACTCGCCGGCCTCGCTCTCGCTGCGGGAAGCGGCGAGCGCGGCCTCGCTCTGCTCGTGGCGCGGCAGGTAGATCTGGAACGACGCGCCCGAGCCCTTGGCGCTGTCGACGAAGACGAAGCCGCCGGTCTGCTTGACGATGCCGTAGACGGTGGAGAGCCCGAGCCCGGTGCCGGAGCCGATCTCCTTGGTCGAGAAGAACGGCTCGAAGATGCGGGCGAGGTTTTCCTTGGGGATGCCGATGCCGGTGTCGCTGACCTCGATCAGCACGTAATTGCCGGCCGGCATGGTTTCGTGATTGCGCCGCAGCGGCGCCGCCTGGGTCACGTTGGAGGTGCGGATGGTCAGGGTGCCGCCGCCCGGCATCGCGTCGCGCGCGTTGACCGCGAGGTTGATGATGACCTGTTCGAGCTGTCCCTGGTCGACCTTGGCGAGGCCGAGGTCGCGGCCGTGCACGACCTTCAACTCGATGTTCTCGCCAATCAGCCGGCGCAGCAGGTGCGACAGCTCGACCAGCACGTCGGTGATGTCGAGGATGCGCGGCTGCAGCGTCTGCTGGCGCGAAAAGGCGAGCAGCTGGCGCACCAGGTTGGCGGCGCGGTTGGCGTTCTGCTTGATCTGCATGATGTCGGCGAATGAGGGATCGCCGGCGCGGAAGCGCATCAGCAGCAGGTCGCAGAAGCCGATCATCGCGGTCAGCAGGTTGTTGAAATCGTGCGCGACGCCGCCGGCGAGCTGGCCGACCGCCTGCATCTTCTGCGACTGGGCGAACTGGACTTCGAGGTTCTTCTGCTCGGTGACGTCGATGAAATGCAGCATCAACGCGCTATCGCCGCCATCGACGCCATCGAGCCGACCGAGGAAGATTACCGCAGTCTTGTCGCGCGGGCCCTTGAGGCGGACCTCGATCGGCCCGGGAGCCGCCGAGCCGTCGGTCGCGGCGGCCAGCTTGACCGCGAGCTCGCGACGGTCGTCGTCGTTGACGAAGCCAATCAGCGGCTGGCCGATCAATTCCTGGGTCGCGGCACCGAACAACTCGGCCAAGGCCCGGTTCGCCTCTTCCAGCCGACCGAAACGGTCGATCAGCGCGATGCCCACCGGGGCGTTCGCGAAGAACCGCTGAAACCGCTCGCGCGAAAGCCGCAGCGCCGCCTCCCATTCGCGCTCGGGGGTCAGGTCGCGGACGATCGAATGGGTGCGCAGCTCGTCGCCATTGCCGATGACGCTCTGGCCGATCCAGGCATGGATGACGCGGCCGTCGCGGCCCTTGAGCACCACCTCGCCGCGCTGCGCGTCGCCGGCGCGGCCGCCGAACGGGTCGCAGGGCGCCGCGCCCATCGGCCGGCGGGGCGGCTAGGAACTCATGCAGCCGCGCGTCGCCGCCGACCAGCTCGGCCGGGGTCGCGCCGAGCCAGCCGGCCAGGGTGGGGTTGACGAAGCGAAAGCGGCCCTCGCCATCAACCGAGTAGAAGCCGATCGGCGCCTCGTCGAGAAAATCGACGAGGCGGTTGCGCTCGTCGCGGATCACCCGCTCCATCTCGTGCTGGGCGGTGATGTCCTGGATGTGCCAGAAGCTGTAACCGGGCCGGCCTGGGATCGGGTTGACGGCGATGTTGAACCAGCCGGCGGCGACGCCGCGCGCGTCATTGAGCGGCACCGCGGCGATGGCGCGCCCGCCGGCCAGCGCCTGGCCGCGCAGGCGCTCGAAATCGGCGCCCGCCTCGGCGCCGGCCACGGCGCCGGCGAGACGGTCGAGCACCGCGCCATCATCGGGTGGGAGCAGGTTGTTGAGGGCGCCGTTGGCATAGGTGACGCGGCCGTCCGGGCGCGACAATGAGCTGCGCGTCGGGCGAGGCTTCGAGGGCTTGGCTCAGAATGTCGACGCGTCCGGCGAGACCCCCTTGCACCCAATGCGCCGCGATCGCGGCGACGCCGATAAGCCCGGCCAGCGCGGCGATCGCCACCACGGTGGCGAGGACCCGCACGCCTGAAATGATCTCGGCGACATAAAGGATGGCGATGCCGATGCAGATCGCCGCAAGGATGACCGTGGCCTGCGCCATCACCCCGACCCAGAGGGATCGGTTACGGTCGCGACCAAAGCTTAGACGACGGACAGTTTCGCTGTCGGCGACCATCATTCCGGCCCGTCCGATCCCAGTGCGGGACCGGCCCACGAATTCTACCGCATTGTCGGGGTTATTGCGCTAATGGAAGGTTAACGGCGGTTAATAGTTTTGCCGCCGCGCGCGCCGGCTCAGTCCTCGCGGTGGGTACGCTCCATGCGCTCGTGGCGTTCCTGCGCCTCGATCGACAGGGTCGCGATCGGCCGCGCCTCGAGCCGGCGGATGCCGATCGGCTCGTCAGTCTCCTCGCAATAGCCGTAAGTGCCGTCTTCGAGGCGCCCGAGCGCGGAGTCGATTTTGGAGATGAGCTTGCGCTCGCGATCGCGGGTACGCAGTTCGATCGCGCGCTCGGTCTCAAGCGTGGCGCGATCGGTCAGGTCGGGTTTCAGCAAACTTTCTTCTTGGAGGCTGCGCAAGGTTTCCGCCAAATCGGCGAGAAGTTCGGCGCGCCAACGCAACAGCTTTTGCCGGAAATACTCAACCTGCAATGGGCTCATAAACTCTTCGTCTTCGGATGGACGGTAATCCGGCGGAAGCATCATGCGCATCGAGGTTCCCGGGCCCCGTTGACAACGGCGGCGGAGTATATGAATCCGACCCCGGCGGATCAACCGCCAGATTCACATGCAACTATGTTGATTTCGCTGGCGTTTCATACCGGAGCGTGAGGCAGATAGCGGTGGCGGTGTAGCGTATACCCCGATAATCTTGAACAGATCTCGATTGAATTAATGTAACTAAATTACGAGATAATCAAAATGATTAAACAATCAACAGTTATCGAAAATTTTAAGTTTGATTTTATTTACAGTTTCTAAAGTTTAACCATAAGTAATCACGAGTTGGGTTTAGGCTTTCATTAAACTGTGATCGCTATTTTGCGGCGATGAACGCCACTTCCCCGCAGTTAGACATGGCAAATTTCGATCCCCTCGACCTTTCCGAGTTCTCCCCGATCTCCTCCGCCCTCGATCTGCCGTCGCCCAACACCAAGCGCTGGGTGGTGCGACGCAAGGCGGTCGTCGTCGCCGCGGTCCGCAACGGCACCTTGAGTCTGCAGGAAGCCTGCCGGCGATACAATTTGTCGGTGGAGGAATTCCTCGCCTGGCAGCGGTCGATCGACCGCTACGGCGTCCCCGGCCTGCGGGTCACGCGGCTGCAAATCTACCGCGACACCGACGCGCTGCGCGCCGCGAAGTAAACCGACCGCGCCCGACCTAAACCGGGTGCCACCACTTCCCCGAGATTACCAGGCCGCTGGCGCCGAAGCCGCTGGCGGCCTTGCCGCGTTTCGCCCAGCACGTCGCGGTAGTCGAACGCGCCCTCGGCAAGCTCGATGACGCTCGCATCGGCCACCGCGCCGACGCCGAGATGGCCGAGATCCTTGCGGCCCACCGCGGCGGCGGGCGCACAGGTGCTTGCCCGGATGACATCGTTGAGGCCCATCCCCAGCGACAGCAGCTTCGACATCGTGGTGATCTGATCGAAGGCCGGGCCGTTGACGCTGAGCGGTGGACGTCGCTGCTGATGACGTCGGGGAGGAACCCGGCGGCCAGCATCGCCTCGGCGGTGCGAAAGCCGAACGAGCCGCCGCCATGACCGATATCGAAGACGACGCCGCGCTCGCGGGCCGCAGCGACCTCCTCGCGCACGCGGCCGTCGGGCCCTGCCGGCGCGTTGGGAAACGGCCGGAAGCAATGGGTGAGGATGTCCCCCTTGCGCAACCGCGACAGCACCTCAAGCCGCGACGGCGGCGGATGGTCGAGATGCGCCATCAGCGGCAGGCCCACCTCCTCGGCGACCTCCAACGCCATGTCGAGCGGGGCAATGCCGGAATTGCCGCCGGCGGTGCGGCCGACGCGAACCTTCACCCCGACGATGAGGTCGCGATTGGCGGCGATGACGCGTACGCAATCGCGCGGATCGAGCAGCCGCAGGTCGGCGCATTCGCCGACCATCACCGTTGTCGCGAAGGCGAAGATCCCGGCGTGCGAGATGTTGAGGATCGGCAGGATGCGGACCGGCGCGGGCTCGATCACATGCCGGCGGAAGCCGTGGAAGTTGCCGGGGCCGGAGCTGCCGGCGTCGACGAAGGTGGCGGTAGCGCTTTTCCGCGCGATCTCGGCAGCGTCGACCCCGAGCGAGGTGCCGCCCCAGTAGACATGGGCATGCAGGTCGATCAGGCCAGGAGTGACGAGCTTCCCAGCGACGTTGACGGTCTTGGTACCGGTGCTCGGCAGATCGCGTCCAACGGCGGCGACCTTGCCGCCGACAAAGGCAATGTCGGCAACCTCGTCGCGCCTGTTCGCCGGATCGATGATACGGCCGCCTTGCAGGACCAAATCCGCCATCGCCGCAGCCCCTTTGACACACTGGCGCTACAATTATCCCCTTACGGGGAACGTCATCAATCGATCCGTCCCCGGGCGTGACAGAGGGTGCGTGGATTAAGCGATGCTTATCGAGTCGAGGCGCATGGTGCGATGGTTTCCTTATCGACAGCCCAACGATGACGAGCGACGTGAGCCTCAGCCCCATGGTCGTCCAGCGCACCTCGGCCGGTTTCGCCGAGCTAGGGCGAATGCCGCAAAGTTGGGGTCGAGAGTTCATCGGCCTAGCCACTCTCGGCACAAACCGGCCGCGCGCCTACATCGTCGCGACCCTGCTCACCGTGTTTTCGTATTTCGGTTTCGGGCTGCTCGTCATCGTCGGCGCCTTGTTCGCATGGGGCCGGCACATTCCGCCCATGGCGATGATCATCGCCGCGTTCGGCTCCGTCATCGCCGCGGGGGCGGCCGTGGCGTGGAGGACGGCCCGCTCGCATCGGCGCCCCTGGCTGTCGCTGGTCACGCCGACCCTGCGCCTCGATTGGCGGCGGCTCGCGATCGGCGCCGGCGTGCAGGCGGCTCTGGCCGGAGGCCTTCTGCTCATCGAACATTTCGCCACCGGCGAATCCTGGCAGATGCCCGCCACCGCGATCCCGGCGATCGCCCTGGCGCTGGTGCTCACTCCGCTGCAAGCGGCGAGCGAGGAGCTGCTGTTTCGTGGCTATATGACCCAGGCATTGGGCCGGTTGCTCAAGAGCCGGATCGCGATCATGGCGATCGTCAGCGTGTCCTTCGCGGCCCTGCACTGCAACGCCTACGGCCCCCTGACGATGCCCTACATGATCATTGTGTCGCTGATCTTTTCGCTGGTGTCGTTGCGCGACGGCCGCCTCGAACTCGTCATCGGCGCCCATACCGCGGAGAACTGGCTGAGCGTCGGCGGGATCGACGGCATCGCCTACATGCTACCCAGCGCCCAGATCACGTGGCCGTATCTCCCCGCGCTGATCGTCCAGGGTCTGCTGTTCTACGCCGCGACGCGATGGCTGATGCGACGCTCGGATCGGGCCGGGGCTGGCAGCAATAGCGATGCGTAAGCACCGCACCGGTGACACCAGTCGTCTCGGGATAGGAACGTGGACCGACTGCGAGGCGGGGGCGGTAGGGCCTTCCCCCAAAGGCACCACCTCGGATGAGGCCTCCCCCAAGGCGATCATCGAACCCACCGCCTCGCTGCCGGGTCGACGGCGCCGGAATCATCAAATAGCAACTGCAGCTTCTCAACTAATTGTGTGAGTCGATGCCTAAGCTACTGCATATAAGCGGTTATTGGCGCTGATTGGATTCCAGCCATGCTGCGCGAAACCAGTGAAACCGGCGAATCGGCCTTAGAAGCGCCGCGCCGCGAAAACGATAGCGGGATGCCGACGCCGCACGTAGGCTCGCGTGGAGTGGTGCGGAGAACCTTGTTGGCGCCTGTCGAAACCCGTTACGTCCGGAACGGGAAGGTGCGCATCGCCTACCAGGTGGTCGGCGACGGCAAGACCGATTTGGTGCTCGTGCCGGGGTTGGTCTCGTATCTTGACCTGATCTGGGACGATCCGGCCTATGCGCGTTTTTGCGAGCGGCTAGCCGCCTTCTCGCGCCTTATTCTATTCGACAAGCGCGGCACCGGCGCCTCCGACCGCAAGGCCGGCATCGCCGGTTTCGACGAGCGCCTCGACGACATGCTCGCGGTGATGGATGCCGCCGGATCGCGCCGGGCTGCGCTGTTCGGCTTTTCCGAGGGCGGCAAGACGGCGCTGGCGTTCACCGTCGCCCATCCCGAACGGGTGCGGGCGCTGACGCTCTACGGCGCGTTCGCGCTGAGCCCAACGCGGTCATGGCCGCCGGCGGAGGTCGAAAAGCGCTTTGCGCTGATGGAGCGCGTCTGGGGCGTGCCCATGCTGCCGCCAACAGTGGCGCCGAGCCTCGCCGCCGACCAGAGCTTCCGACGCCGCTGGGCGCGTTTCGAGCGGCGCAGCGCCAACGCCAAGACCGCCGGACAATTGCTGCGCATGGACCACGAGCTCGATGTCACGGGAATCCTGCCGCAGGTCAAGGTGCCGACCCTGATCTTGCACCGCGCCAGCGACCAGCGCATCCCGGTCGAGCACGGTCGCCACCTCGCCGAGCACATGCCCGGCGCGAAGTACGTCGAGATGCCGGGCGTCGACCACCTGCCGTTTATCGGCGACAGCGGAACGATTATCGACGAAATCCAGCGATTGCTCACCGGTCTTGGCGATTAGCGGCTAGCCGGTCAACTGGGTAAGGACGCCGCCTCGATCGCGGCTCAGCCGAGCGATAGCGCCACGAATGGGCCGAAGCACTCCCGGGAAGCGCGATGATTGACAAGCCGCGGCGCGCGGCGGCTCTGATCCGGCGACCGATTTCACGCATCGCGGGAGGGACACTTGGCCAAATTCAGGATCGCGACGCCGGCCGGCGCCAGCTTCACCGTCGCCGGCAGCGATTACGGCTACGAATTGGAGGCGCTAACTCCGATCGACGCCGAGATTTACGAAATCCCGGCCGGGTCGGAGGACGAATTCGTCGCCGCCGCCAAGGACGCCGACGCGCTCTACGCCAAGGGCCGGCGGATCACCGCGAAGATGATCAACGGCCTGCGAAGTGCAAAATCATCTCGCTTGGCAGCGTCGGGGTCGACACCGTCGATGTCGAAGCGGCGACCGCCAAGGGCATCCCGGTCACCAACTGCCCCGACACCTTTATCGAGGAGGTCGCCGACCACGCGATGCGGCTGATCCTGGCGACGCATGGCCGCCTGGTCGAGCAGGACCGCATGGTGCGCGAGGGCCGCTGGGCCGAGGGACGGCCGGCGCTGTTGAAAATCCCGCGGCTGCGCGGCTTGACCCTGGGCCTGATCGCGTTCGGGCATGTCGCTCGCGCGGTCGCCGAGCGGGCCAAGCCATTCGGGCTGCACATCATCGCCTACGACCCGTTCATCGAGGAAATGGTGATGACCGAGCGCGGGGTCGAGCCGGTGAGCCTGCCGGAACTCCTGGCGCGCGCCGACATCATCTCGATGCATTCGCCGGCGACCGCCAGCGCGCAGCGGATGATCCGCGACGAGCATTTCGCGCAAATGAAGCCGACCGCGATCTACATCTCGACCGGGCGCGGCCCGACCACCGACGAGGCGGCGCTGATCAAGGCGCTCGACGAAAAGAAGATCGCCGCGGCCGGGCT
The DNA here is from genome assembly GCA_963773625.1 of uncultured Alphaproteobacteria bacterium. GTDB lineage: Bacteria > Pseudomonadota > Alphaproteobacteria > ATCC43930 > CGMCC-115725 > DATARH01. The sequence continues at coordinate 92,689 of CAVZCJ010000006.1, forward strand.
CGACGTGCTCGAACAGGAGCCGCCGGGCGGCAACAACCCGCTGCTGCGCATGGACAATGTGATCCTCACCGCGCATGTCGCCTCGGCGACCTCGCGGTTCGATCCGTTCCGCCGCCGCCGCGTCGGGCTCGAACTATCGTTGGCGCTGACCGGGCGGTGGCCGATGTCATGCGTCAACCCCAGCGTGCTGGCGGGCAGCGGCCTGAGGCGCTGGCAGCCGGTGTCGATGGAGCGCGGCCCGAACTCGTAAGCGCGCCCGCCCACCAGCGGCAGGCGGTCGACCAGGCGGCACTGTTCTGCGGGCTGGGCGCTCGAAGTGCACGACTGGAGCGTCCAAGAATGCGAACCGTCAGCAGTCGCCGGTCTATAGTAAAAGCGGTCACTTATCGCATGGTAATCGTCTGTCTCGACTTCGCTACAATATATCTCTTGAGCGGAACAATGCGAGTTCGCCCTCGGTTTCACGATTGCGAGTAACGTTTACACGACTATCGGCTACGTCGTGCACGAGAGAGTGTGGGCGCGTATCGGCTGGGGTATCGCCGAAGGGTGAGAGCGAAGAAGCCGAGCGCCGGCATAGCCGGTGCGGCGAAAGGCCCGATGAGGAGAGGTGAACATGCCAGCCGAGCCCGATCCGCTATCCCGACCCCGCGTTCAAAATCCTCGACCCGCGCTTCGCGCCGATGGTGCTCGGCAACACACCGGTGCAACGCATCGCCGGCGATTGCCTGTTCACCGAGGGACCGGTGTGGTTCGGCGATTTGCGTTGCCTGCTGTGGAGCGACATCCCCAACGACCGGATCATGCGCTGGGAGGAGGAAACCGGCGCGATCAGCACCTTCCGCCGCCCGTCGGGCTACGCCAACGGCAACACGCGCGACCGCCAGGGGCGGCTCGTCACCTGCGAGATGGACGCGCAGCGGCTGACCCGCACCGAATATGACGGGTCGATCACGGTCTTGGCCGACAGTTTCGACGGCAAGAAGCTGACCGCGCCCAACGACGTGGTTGTGAAGTCGGACGGCTCGATCTGGTTCTCCGACAACGGCGCGGGCACGCGCGGCAACTATCTCGGCCACACCGCGCCGCAGGAGCTGCCGTTCCGCGTCTACCGGATCGACCCGGTGACGGGCGAGATGACGATCGTCGTCGACCAGGCGCAGCAGGCGCGGCCGAACGGCCTCGCCTTCTCGCCCGACGAAAAGCGGCTCTACGTGGTCGACACGCCGGCGGGGGACAAGACAACCTACGTCTACGACGTTGCCGCCGACGGCAAAACGCTGGTCAATGGCCGGGTGTTCTTCAACGAGATGCCGGGCTACGCCGACGGCATCCGCGTCGACACGCAGGGCAATGTATGGAGCGGGTTCTCGGGCGGCGAGGGCCACGACGGAGTCGCCGTCCATCGCGCCCGACGGCACGCTGATCGGCCGCATCCTCTTGCCGGAGCGCTGCGCCAATGTCGGCTTCGGCGGCCGCAAGCGCAACCGCCTGTTCATGGCGGCGAGCCAGTCGATCTATGCCTGTTATGTCGAGGCGCAGGGCGTTCCGGGCGGCTGACCGCTTCGGGACTCCATTGTGCCGGCCAGCGGGATGTGACAGGAATTATAGCCGATGCAGCCGCTTGCCCAGGGGTGGGGAATGTCGCCGCGGGCGACAGTACGCCCGGTCGAATTTCATCGCCAGAGACGGGCCGCCATGCTCGCGCAGCGGCCCGAACTGAAGCAATTGTTCGGCTATTGCCCCAGCGTTGCGCTGATCACGGTGCTTCTCGTCGCGACGCAGTTTTCGCTAGCGGCGCTGTTGACGCAGGCACCCTGGTGGGGGGGACTGGCGGCGGCATTCTTTGTCGGCGCCTTTATCAGCCACTGCCTGAACGTCGTCATCCACGAGTCCACCCATAATCTCGTTCTGCGAACGACGGCCCAGAACAAGGCGGTCATGATCATCGCCAACCTGCCCGGCTTACTGCCTGGGGCGTTGGCCTTTCGCCACTATCATTTGATGCATCACCAGTTTCTCGGCGAGCCGCGCGGCGACCCGGACGTGGGACTCCCATGGGAAGCGCGCCTGGTCGGGGCGTCGCCGATTTGTAAATTTTTGTGGCTGCTGGTGCTGCCGCTTGTCTACGGACTGGTTCACCCGGCGCAAGCCCGCAAGCACCTACCGTTCGACCGCTGGCTCGCGGCAAACGTCGTGGGCACTTGCTGCTGCGCGCTCACGGTGCTGCTGCTGTTGGGCTGGCCCTCCTTTCTGTACCTGGCGTTTTCGGTCTATTTCGCCGTCGGCCCGCATCCTACCGGAGCGCACGCCCTGCAAGAGCACATCCACTTCGCCGGCCACTCCTATGCGACGGCGTCGTATTACGGGCCGATCAACGCGCTCTCGCTCAATCATGGGTATCATCTGGAGCACCACGACTTCTCCGGGATACCCGGCCCGCGACTGCCGAAGCTCCGCCGCCTGGCGCCCGAGTTTTACGACAGCCGGTTTGCTCATCCCTCGCGGCTGGCGACGTTATGGCAATTTGTTTTCGACCGACGCGTCACGCTGGCCGGCCGCAATATCGTGGAGCCACGCTCGCCTCGGCTTCGGGCTGAACGCCAAGCGGCCGCTTAGCCGCGCAGCGCCGCCTGCACGGCGGTATCGAGCGCCGAGAGAAACCTCGAACGGTCGGATTTGGCGAAAGGCGGCGGCCCCTTGCCGCTCAACCCCATCTCGCGCAAATGCCGCGAGACCTCGCGCCCGGCGAGCGCATTGGCGATGTTGGCCTCGGTAAACGGCCGTCCGTTGGGCGGCACCACCCGCGCGCCCTTGGCGAGACAGCGCGAGGCGAGCGGGATGTCGCCGGTGACGCAGATATCGGCCGCGCCGATGCGCTCGGCGATCCAATCGTCGGCGGCGTCCATCGCCTCGCCGACCATCACCATTTGCACATAGGGCAGGCCCGGCGGACGGATCGGCCGCGAGCCGTTCGACACGATCAACACCCCGACACCCAGCCGCGCCGGCGACGCGATAGACCTCCTCGCGCACCGGGCAGGCATCGGCATCGACGTAGATCTGGGTCACGGAACCACCTGCTTTCCCGCTCGTTGAGCCTGAGAGCCGCAACCGGTAACGAGCCGCGGCACCGGGTTTGCACCTGGTGAACCTACGTTAAGCATGGAATTTCGTGCGGTGCGCGGCGTTATGACCGATAGAGAGGATGAATCCGGCTTTTCGATTTTTTTGCGCTGAATGTCTAACCGCCCAGGGCTCGACCTCGCCACGCGCAGCAGCATTCCCTCAAGAGGAACACCGTGATCAAGCACGACCCCGACAGCCTTCGCCGACGGGCCATTGCCTCGCGACGCCGCGCCCGCGAGGCGGCGAGCGCCGAGCTTCGTCACCAGTTTCTCGAAATCGCCGAAACCTACGAGGACCTCGCCGATACGGTGGAAGGCATCCACCCGCGGCCGATTTTCGAGCTGGCCTCGGGCGCCTAGCTCCGGCGGAGCTTCGCTTTTTCCCGCCTCGGGAGGCGCCGAAGCACGCCCCCGAAAATCCGGCGATCAGTACGGGCTGGAGCTGCTACCCCCGGCGCCCGGCTTCGCGGCGACTCCGGTGCGCATCTCTTGCACCGCGGCGGCGGCGCCCATCGTCACAAAGCGGGTATCGCCGCCGACGGTGACAAAGGTGAAGCCCATCGCCAGCGCCTTCAGCGCGTAAGCCGGCGAGGCACAGTGCATCCCCGGTTGCTTGCCGTGCCGCTTACAGGCGTCGATGACCTTTTTCATCGCCGCGAACATCCATTCGTCCGACTTGTCGCCGCCAGGCGGGTAGCCATGCGAGATCGACAGGTCCGAGGGGCCGACATAGGCCGCGTCGAGACCCGGGGGTCGACAGGATGTCGTCGAGATTGTTCATCGCCTCGACCGTCTCGATCATGCCGAAGGAGACGACGATGTCGTTGGCCTTGGCGTGGTAGTCGGGGCCGCCATAGAGCGAGGCGCGGATCGGGCCGGACGAGCGGCTGCCGAGCGGGGCATAGCGCATCGACGAGGCGAATTTCTCGGCCTCGGCGCGATTGTTGATCATCGGGCAGATGATGCCGTAGGCGCCGGCGTCGAGCGCCTTCTGGATATGCGCCGGGTCGTTCCACGGCACGCGCACCAGGGGCGTCGTGTTGGTGGTCGAGATGCCCTGCAGCATCGTCACCATCATCTGGTAATCGATCATGCCGTGCTGCATGTCGACGACCAGCGAATCCCAGCCGGCATGGGCCATGACCTCGGCCGAGAAGCTCGACGGAATGCCGAGCCACGAATTGATGACGGGCTTGCCCGCCGCCCACAATTCCCGCACTCCGTTCGGGCGCGCCATGTGTTCCTCCTCGCGTTCAGGTCAGAGGGCGATCCCGCCAGCTAAGGCGCGGCGAAGTCAAGCGGCGGCGACAAACAAGATCGCGGCGACGATCGCGACAAAATCCTCGATCAGCGCGGCCGGCCGGTCACGCCCGAAGAGAACGGCAAGCCGCATGCGCACGGCATAGCCGCCATACGTGCCGATGACCGCGCCGATCACACCGGCAATGAGCCCGCCGAACCATGCGCCCCTCGCGCGCCCCGAGCGCGGCGCCGGAGAGGCGGCGCGTGCCGCGGATCGACGCGGCGGCGTCAGCTGGGCGACCTGCAGAGGCCAGCCGGTGACGATCCGCCGCCGAACCCGGGCGGCGCCTTGCGGCTCGGCGTGCCGGGCTGCTGGTCGGCGACCAGCTGACCACGGCCAACACCGAACGATGTAGGACCGCCCAGAACCCGAGGAACGCCAGCCAGGTGCCGTGAAGCGCCAGCCCGCCCCGATAGGCCGACCAACTGACCACCGCCAGCGGGGTCAGCGCGCGCAACCCGGCGACGATGCCGATCAGCAGCGCGAGGAGATAGATCATCGTATGGCACCGCCCAGAACCCGAGGAACGCCAGCCAGGTGCCGTGAAGCGCCAGCCCGCCGCGATAGGCCGACCAGCTGACGGCACGCAAGCGGGGTCAACGCGCGGCGCGGAGGCCAGCGACGACGCCAATCAGCAGCGCCAACAGATAGATCATCACAATCTCCCGCCCTTTGCGCCGCCCTACCCCAGCACTTCCTTGTTGATGACGTTGTCCTTGGTCGGCTTGCCGTCGAAGACCGAGAGGATGTTCTGCACCGCGACGATGCGCCATGCGGTCGACCGCCTCCTTGGTGACGCCGGCGACGTGCGGGGCGGCGATGAAATTGGGCAGGGTCAGCAGCGGGTTGTCGTTGCGGGGTCGGCTCCTCGACAAAGACGTCGAGCGCGGCGCCGGCGATGCGGCTGTTCTTCAGCGCGTCGTAGAGCGCCGTCTCGTCGACGATGCCGCCGCGCGCGGTGTTCACCAGAAAGGCGGTGCGCTTCATCTTGGCGAGGCGCGGCGGCGTTGAAGAGGCCGATCGTCTCCGGCGTCTTCGGGCAGTGGATGGTGATGAAATCGGCGCGCGCCACGCGCGTCGTCGAGGTCATCGACCGGCTCGTAGCCGTTGCCGCGGATGGTCTCGGAATACATGTAGGGGTCGTAGACCAGCACGTTGGTCTCCATCGCCGCGAAGCGCCGGGCCGAGCGGGTGCCGATCTTGCCGAAGCCGATGATCAGCACGGTCTTGCCGTAGAGATCGACCGGCATGTCCTTGTAGCGGTCGTGCCAGCGGCCCTCCTTGACCAGCGCGTCCATCGTCGCGCCCTTGCGCGCCAGCGACATGGTGAGAAAGACGCCGGCCTCGGCGACGCTGACCGAATTGGAGGTGCCGCCGATCATCAGCGGGACCTTGCGCCGGGTCAGCGCCGGGACATCGACCGCGTCGTAGCCGACGCCGATGCGCGAGACCACTTCGAGCAGCGGCGCGGCATCGAGCTCGGGGTCGCTGAACGGCGTCATGCCCAGGCAGATACCGCTCGCCTCTTCGAGCAGCTTATGAAATTCGGCCGTCGGGACAGGTCGGCGCGAACTCGACGCCCTCGACATCGTCGCGCGCCTCGATCAACGCCCAGCCGGACTTCGACATCGTCGCCGGCGACCATGATCTTCTTGCGGTTGGGTTGGGCGGTCTGGGCCATCTGCGTTTCCCCTGAAAGGCTGGACAGTTTCTCGATTTCGGCGACGTAGCGGCGGTTATGGGTCGGGCTCAGCATGACCTCGTTCATGCACAGCCGCGCCGGCAGCAGGCGATATAGCGGATCGAGATCGGCGCAATCCTGCGGGCTGCACCATCCGGGCGCGCACCTCGGGGCCGACCGGGTTGGGGCGCTGGTCGAGGATCGGGCGTCGCCACCTCGCCGGGCAGGAAGACGCAGGAGCGGATGCCGTTGACGCATTCCTGCATGTTGATCGAGTGGCTCATCGCCACGATGCCGTGCTTGGCCGCGGTGTAGAGCGGCCCGGGAAAGCCGCCGATAAAGCGGCCGGCCATCGAGGCGGTGTGGATGATGAGCCCGTCCTTTTGCGCGCCGCATCAGCGGCAGCGCGACGGTGACGCATTGCGCCGCGGCGGCGAGGTTGCCGTCGATCATCAGCTTGGCGTTTTCCGGGGTCAGTTTGTCCCAATGCCGGTCGTTGATATTGATGCCGGCATTGTTGATGAGGATGTCGAGCCGGCCGAACGCTCGCGCAATGTGGTCGCCGATGCGCCGCACGTCCTCGGGCTCGGTGAGGTCGCCGGGCTGGACATGGACGTTTCCACCGCTGCTGGCTCGATGCGCGCCGCGACGCCCTCCAGCGGCTCGCGCCGCCGGCCGGTCAGCACGAGCGCGGCGCCCTCCTCTGCCAACATCAGCGCCGCCGCCTCGCCGATGCCGCTGCCGGCGCCGGTGACCCAGGCGACTTTTCCCTTCGAGCTGCCCCGCCACGCCCCCTCCCCTCATCCTGCTGGACGCAGGCTATCGGCTCACCGCGCGGCGGACGAGAGGTTTCCTCGCTTGCCCGCGTTGCGCTCCGGCCGATGCTTACAGCGAGATATGACGGAGGCCCACCATGCCGATCCCGATGCTGTTCCTGCCGCCGCAGAACGACAACACCCGCGACTGGGCCAAGGCGGTCGCCGAGGCCTGCCCCGAGCTCGAGGTCATCGTGCCGGAGACGCGCGAGGGCGCCGAGCAGGCGATCGCGCTGGCCGAGGGCGCCTATGGCACGATCCCCGCGGCGCTGCTGCCGCGCGCCGAGCATTTGCGCTGGCTGCAGGCGCCGCAGGCGGCGCCGCCGGCCGGGTACTACTACCCCGAGCTGATCGCCCACCCGGTGCAGATCACCAATTTCCGCGAGATCTATAACGACCATATCGCCGCCCACATCATGGCCTTTGTGCTCGCCTTCGCGCGCGGGCTGCACGTCTATTTCCCGCAGCAGCTGCGCCGCGAATGGAAGCCGGCGCCGCGCGAGGACGACACGATCGTGCATCTGCCGGAGGCGACGGCGCTGATCGTCGGGGTCGGCGGGATCGGCGCCGAGGCGGCGCGGCTGGCGGCGGCGTTCGGCATCACGGTCATCGGCATCGACGAGCGCCGCGCCGACAAGCCCGAGGGGGTCGCCGAGCTGTATCGCGCCGAGGCGCTCGACCGCCTGTTGCCGCGGGCCGATTTCGTCATCCTCACCGTGCCGCACACGCCGGAGACCGAAGGCTTCTTCAACCGCGCCCGGTTCCAGCGCATGAAGAAGAGCGCGTTTTTCATCAATATCGGCCGCGGCAAGACGACCAAGCTCGACGACCTGGTGGCCGCGCTGGAAGCCAAGGAGATCGCCGGCGCCGCGCTCGACGTCTACGAGATCGAGCCGCTGCCCGCGTCGCACCCGCTGTGGACGATGCCGAACGTGCTGCTCACCCCGCACACCGCCGGCCACGGGCCCTATCTCGACGACCGGCGGCTCCAAGTGCTGATCGACAACGCCAAGCGCTTCGCCGCCGGGCAGCCGCTGCGCAACCTGGTCGACAAGGCGCGGTGGTTCTGAGCGCGGCATGAACCTCGCGCCGATCTGGGACGCGCCGCTGGCGATCAAAATCCATCTGGCGACGGTGCTGCCGGCCTTTGTCATCGGCACCTGGCTGATTCTCGAAAGGGCGCGCGCCGGCATCGCGCGTTAGGGGCGGTCTACCTCGGCCTGATGACGGTGACGGCGGTCGCGACGTTTTTCATCCGCAGCATCAACCCGGGGCACCTCACCCTGGTTCACCTGTTCATCCCGCTGACCCTGTTCGGGGTGTTCGGGGCGCTGTGGAACATCCGGCGCGGCAACGTCAGAGGCCACCGCGACGCGATGATCGGACTTTACGTCGGCGGGTTGCTGATCGCCGGCGGACTGACGTTGCTGCCCGGGCGGCTGCTGCACCAAGTCTTTCTCGGATAGGCCTGCCCGAATTTTGTGCAAAGAGACAAAATAATATCAACCCAGGCGATTTATCGGAGAAATATCGACATCGCTTGGAATAGAAACGACCACGAACTCGTGTACAAAACATCCCTGCGGCAAAACGGCGCAATCTTGTTCGCTATTTACGATCATGCGTTTCCGTTGAGAGATAATCACTTTTGATCGAGTTTTATTGCATAGGACATTTGCACAAGTTGAGCAGCCGCTAACGCATTATCTTGTTACGCTTTCGCATGATCATTTGATCAGGAGCGAACGAGATGAAAAAGCTTTGGGTTGGGATTGCCGCCGCGCTTTTGCTGGCGTCATGCGCGTACACTGCGCCGGCGCCTCAGGTTTCGGCCAAGCCGGCGGCGAATGCGTGGGCCGGTCATCCGGCGAACGACAATTTGGGTCCACGCCCCTACTAGCACCCGCCGATCGGTCTTCTGCAATCGCCGGTCTCGCGCAAGTGAGACCGGCGATTGATTACTGAGACGATGAATTCCGCTCTTCCTCGGACAGGGCTGCGGCTTCAACAGCTCAAGACGTCTTCGCCTCGGTCTCGCCGTCGATTTTGCGCGGCGGATCGGGCTTGCGCCCGCCGGTCGGCGGATTGTTGTTGTAGACGGTGGGTTCGGCGGTGAACCAGGTGAAGATGCTGAGAATGCCAAACAGCACGTAAAGCACCAGGACGATACCCGCCCATATCCACTTGATCGCGGCCCATGGCCCTTTGATCAGCCATCCCATGACGCGCAGCCTCCCCGAAATCGACGATCCCCGATAAGCGGCCTAGGCGGCGAAGTCGATGACCTGACGCACCGGCGCGCCGGATTTGAGCGCGGCGAAGCCGTCGTTGATCTGGGCGAGCTTGATCCGGCCCGAGATCAGATGGTCGAGCTTGAGCCGGCCCTGTTTCCACAGCGACAACAGCCGCGGCATGTCGACCCGGAAGCGGTTGCCGCCCATCGAGGTGCCCTGGATCTTGCGGTCGCGCAGGAAATCGTAGCCGTGCAGCTCGATCTTCACGCCGAACGGCACCATGCCGATGATCGTCGCGGTGCCGCCGGCGCGCAGCATGCCGAAGGCCTGCTCGGCCGTCGTCTTCGTGCCGAGTGCCTCGAACGAGTAGTGGACGCCGCCGCCGGTCATCTCGCGGATCGCCTTCACCGGATCGTCGATGTTGCTGACGTTGAGCGTGTCGGTGGCGCCCAATTGCTTGGCGACTTCGAGCTTCGATTGCTGGGTGTCGATGGCGATGACGCGCTCGGCCCCGGCGAGCGCGGCGCCGTTGACCGCCGAGAGGCCGACCCCGCCGCAGCCGATCACCGCGACGGTCGAGCCCGGCTCGACCTTGGCGGCGTTGAACACCGCGCCGACCCCGGTCATCACCCCGCAGCCGACCAGCGCGGCGACATCGAGCGGGATCTCGGGGTCGATCTTCACCATCGAATTTTCGTGCACCAGCATCTGCTCGCCGAAGGACGAGAGGTTGAGGAACTGGTTCATGTGCTCCGTGCCGCCCTTCCAGGTCATGCGCTGGGCGATGCCCGGCAGCATCTTGACGCTGGTGTCCTCGCAGAGATTGGGATGGCCGGTGACGCATTGCGAACAGGTGCCGCAGAACACCGAAAGGCAGGTGATGACGTGGTCGCCGGGCTTCACGTAGGTGACCCCCTCGCCCACCGCCTCGACCACCGCGGCGCTCTCATGGCCGAGCACGCACGGCGTCGGGTGCGGGTAAAGCCCCTCGATGAAATGCAGATCGCTGTGGCAGAGCCCGGCAAAGGCGGTGCGCAGCAGCACCTCGCGCGCCTTGGGCTTTTCGAGGGCGACGTCCTCGATGGTCAGCGGCTGGTGCGGCGCGTGCAGGACGGCGGCTTTCATGGCGGCTCCCTCCCGTGGTCTCGCGAAGGATGCTAGCCCTACGCCGGGCGAGGGTCTAGGAAAGCGAGCCAGTAGCGGACAGCCGGTGGAACCGACCTATGAGAAAATCCTACGCGATCGCAATTCTCCTCGCCGGATTGGCGTTCGCCGGCCCGGCGCTGGCGGTAGACAACAGCCTCAGTCTTAAAGCAGGCGATGACCCGATTCGGCCTGATCGGCGAATGGGCGGCGCAATGCAGCCAGCCGGCCAGCGGCAACAACGCCCATACATTCTGGTCGGCGAATTCCGACACGACGGGCGCGCTGTTCACCGATTTTGGACGGGGCCAGACGATGAGTTACGCCGCCACGGCCGCCGAGCTCGTCGGCGCCGACCAGATCCGCGTCAACCTCACCGACGACCAGGACCATCTGCGCCTGGATCTGATGATCGAGATGCGCGACGGCCGGGTGCGAACCGTGTCATCGGTGCGCAGCGACGGCCGCGTGCTCATCAAGGACGGCAAGTTCACCTCGGACGGCACCGACACCGTCGCGCAAGAGCGCTGCCGCTAGCCGTTACCGCCACCGACAGAAGTCACGCCGGCTCAGCGCTGGGCGGGCGGCGGCTCGATGAAGTCGTGCGCATCGACCGGTTTTGGCGGGGGTGCCGGAACGGGCGTGGGCGCGAGCGCCGGCTGGGCACAGGCTGGGGCGGCAGGGTTTCGCCATACGGCGCGCTGCCGGTGGAAACGCCTTCGGCGGCCGCCGGCACGGGCTTTACCTTGCGGCGCCGGCGCCGGCGCGCGTCGCAACGCGCTCGAGCTGAAGCGCCACCGAGGACAAGCCGCAAGCGACGCCGCTTGCGGAAAGACGAGGCCGCCGCATTGCCGGCTCATTGATGGCGCAGCCGATCGCGGTGCCGGAGAGCTCCTTGCTCTGCTGGTAGTAGGCGGCCGCCCCGGCGGTAAAGCCCAGCCCCTCCGCGGCGCGGCCGAGGTAAAAGAGCGAGAGATCGTCCTGATAGCCGACCCGGATCACCAGCGTGGCGAGGTCGCGCCACTGGCCAGCGGTTACGAGCGATTGCGCCTGCGGTTGCTCGCGGCGCCAATCGGCGAGACAGGGCGTCGCGACAGCTGAGGACCGGCGCGCCGGTCTGCATCAGCGTCAGGCCGTTATCCAGGTCTCACGGAAGTGTGCTGCTCGGCGCAGCCGGCCAGCAGGAGGCCGCCGAGCCCAAGCAATCCGGTCCACCGCTCGCGCGCATCAAGTTGCTTCTCCGATCGGCCATCGACGGCATCAACCTACCTCATCTGAGCCTATCCTGCGCGCCATGTTCGCGAAGTTGTGTTGACCGCCGCGCGAGCCGTTAACCGACAATCGCAGTCCCTCGCCGCGACGGTTGAACATGAGGGTGACGCGTTCGCGTCATCGCCGCGGCGCCGCAGTACACGAGCATCGTTGCGTCAGGACGAATGGCGGACCCCAGCCTCTCCAACGAGACGAACGACGACCATCGACGCGGAGCCGGCCGGCGAGGCGCCATCGCTGCGCGCGATCCGGACCCTGCGCTTGCTGCTCGCCGGGACCATCCTCGTGCCGCTGCTGGTTGGCGCCATCGCCGCGTATGTCTCCTACCGCGAGGACTATGGCCGCGCCGGCGCGGCGCTCTACGCGGCGGTGACGGTCGCGGAGCAGAACACGACCAAAATCCTCGACACGCACCTGCTCGTCGCGGCGCGCATCGACGATCTGCTCGCGCCGCTGAGCGATGCCGAAATTCACGCGCAGGAAAGCGCCCTGCACGACCAAATCGCCCGCCAAATCGCCGGCCTGCCCCAAGTCGCGGCCGCTTGGGTGATCGACGCGAGCGGCCACGAACTGGTGAGCGCGCGGGTCTATCCCGTCAACCCGCAGCTCGACCAAGCCGACCGTGACGATTTCCGCGCGCTGCGCGACTCCGATGCGCAAACCTTCATCTCGGCGGTGCGAGCGCGGAGCCTCGAGGGCGGCGGGTATCAGCCGTATTATACCATCAGCCGGCGCCGCCAAGGAGCGGACGGCGAATTTCGCGGCGTGATCATCGTGGCGGTGTCGGGCAGCTATTTCGGCTCGTTCTACAATTCGCTGCTCGGCGCGCCCGGCCCCTACACGGCAAGCGTGCTGAAGGATGACGGGTCGTTGCTCGCCTCCTATCCCGCTCCCGCCAAGACTGCGGGGCTTCAGCCCGACCCGTTGCTCGCCCAGGCGATCGCCCGTAAGTCGGCGACCGGCCTCATTGAAAGCGGCTCGGCCTTCGCCGAAGACGGCCGGCTCGTCGCCTATAAGCGGGTCGCGGATTACCCGGTTTACGTCGCGATTTCGCGAAGCCGGGCAGCGATCCTTTACGAATGGCTCCGATCGATGGTCGGTTACGCGATTGTCGAGATTCCCGCGGCCATCGCGCTCATCGTGCTGAGCGTGATGGCGCTACGCCGCACGCGCCGCGAGCAGGTGGCGCTGACCCGGGCGCGCGACGAGGTCGCCCGCCGCGCCACGATCGAAGCCCGGCTGCACCAAGCGCAGAAACTCGAGGCCGTCGGCCAATTGACCGCGGGGATGGCTCACGATTTCAGCAATTTACTGACGATTATCTCCGGCAATATCTCGCTGGTGCAGGCCGGCCTCGACGGCGACGACCCGAGGCGAAAACGCTGGCTGACCGCGGCGATGAACGGTTGCGAGCGCGCCTCGGCGCTGACCAAGCGCTTGCTCGGCTTTGCTCGGCGCGAGCCCGACGATCCCCAGCCGGTCGACCCGGCCGCCGCGATCGCCAGCACCCTTGAACTGCCGTGGCGGTCAGGCGGGGACGTCACGATTGACCTGCGCCTGCAGAACCCGACATGGCCGGTCTTCGTCAACCCCGACCAGTTGGTAAACGCTGTCCTCAACCTCGCGCTCAACGCCCGCGACGCGATGCCGGACGGCGGCACGCTGACGGTCGAATGCAGCAACTGCCGGCTCGACCGCCTCGCGGCGGAGCAGGCGGATGTACCGGCGGGGGATTATGTCGGGATCTTTATCAGCGACACCGGCGCCGGCATGCCGCCGGAAGTCCAGGAAAAGGCCTTCGACCCGTTTTTCACGACCAAGGAAGCGGGGGTCGGCACCGGGCTCGGCCTGTCGCAAGTCTATGGCTTCGTGACCCGCTCCGGCGGGCATTGCGCCATCGAAAGCCGCCCGGGCCGCGGCACCACCGTCAAGCTTTATCTGCCCCGCTACACCGGCGAGTGGGCGCCGGAGCAGGCAGAAGCGCCGGTGGCGGACAAGGCCGCCGGCTGACCGGCGGCGTCAGCTTCGCCAGAACGGCTTGTCGCACTCCCGCTCCGCTTCGCTCGGCGTAACGCCGATGTCGCGAAGCATCCGCGCGTCGAGACGGGCGAGTTGGCCGCGTTGACGGGCGCGCTCGCGCCACTGGCGGAGCAGCGCCAGCGCCGAGCGGAAGAGATCGATAGGGGCGCGGCGGCGCGGCGGCCAGCCGCCGCGCATGACCCGCTCGAAGGCGACGATGGCGACCGCGCGGCTGGTCCGGGCACGGTCGAAATCGAAGTAATAGGGACGCATCTCTCCTCCTGCCCCCGATGGGGGGTCAGCGATGAAATTGGCTGGTGAAGATTGGCCCCGGCTTTCGCCGGGGCGGTCGCTTAAGCGACCGCCTTCTGGTCGCCCGCGAAGCTCAGGCCGAGGCTGTCGCGCAAGCCGCGCTCACCGGCCGGTGTGAGGGTCACCGCGCGACTCGTCTTGTCGCGGGCGATCCAACCCAGCGCCAGCCATTTCTCGGCCAGCGCGGCGCCGATCGCGCCGCCGATATGCGGACGCCGCTCGGTCCAATCGAGGCAGGCGCGGCACATGTGGCGGCGGCGCTGCAGCGCCGGATCGTAGAGGTCGATGCCAAGGCCGGCGAGATAGCGGGTGCCGGCTTCCGTGAAGCGGCCGCCTTCGTCCTCGAGCACGATATAGCCGCGCCGGGTCATCGCGTCGGCGATGGCGACGCCGAGGCGGCCGGCGAGATGGTCGTAACAAACGCGCGCGTCGCGCAGCGCCGCGGCCTGTCGCGATAGCGGCCGGAAGCGCGGGCGGCTGTCGATCGCCACCGCGCCGATGCTTTCGAGCATCTGCGCGACCTTGGCCGAGGTCAGCCGGAAATAGCGGTGCCGACCCGACGGGGTCGCGCTGATGAGCCCGGCCTCGGTGAGCTTCGAAAGATGCGCGCTCGCGGTCTGCGGCGTGACATGCGCGGCGAAGGCGAGCTCGGTCGCGGTCATGGCGCGGCCGTCGAGCAGCGCGGAAAGGATGTTGGCGCGCGCCGGATCCCCCGCGAGGGCGGCGATCTCGGCGATCATGGCTCCACTGATCATGGGCGGAGTTTACCACCCGGCGGCAAAGGCCGGCGGGCAATCGCTTCGGTCCCGACCTAAGCTTCGTCGGCGAGACCGTAGACCGGCTGCGGCGCGCGGAAGCCGGCAAGCGCGAACTCGCCGAGCGGGACGAGGCCGCCGCCGCAATGGCTGTGCGAACTCGGCCGAGACCACGCGTGGTGCGGCCGAGACGCGCGGCGAGCGCCTCAAGCCGCGCGGCGAGGTTCACCGCCGGGCCGATACAGGTGAAATCGAGCCGGTTGGCGGCGCCGATATTGCCGTAGAGCAGCTCGCCGATATGCAGCGCCAAGCCGTGGCGGGGCCGCGGCAGTCGTGTCGGGGCTCCGGCCAGCCGGTCCATCGCCGCGACCGCGCTGCGCATCTCGTCCGCCGCCTCAAGCGCATCGGCGCAGACGGCGGCGGGGTCGCGGCCAGCGAGCGGGAAAATCGCCAGGAGGCCGTCGCCCATGAATTTGAGCACCTCGCCGCCATGACCGAGGATCACCGGCACCTGGCAATCGAAATAGCGGTTGAGCAGCGCCATCAGCTCGGCGGGCGCGACGGTATCGGCGAGGGCGGTGAAGCCGCGCATGTCGGACAGCCAGATGACTGCCTCGATCGCCTCGCTGAAGCCGCGGCGGATCTGCCCGCCGAGGATGCGCGCGCCGGCGTCGCGGCCGACATAGGCGTCGAGGAGATTGGTGGCGGTACGGCGCAGCGCGTAAATCTCGGTGAGCCGGGCGAGCGGCGCAGTGAGCGTCATTAGCGCGGCGATTTGCGCATCGGTAAAGCCGCCGGGCTGCCGGGTCACCCAGACCCCGACATGGACCTCGCCGTTGATGAACAGGATCGGCACGGCGAGGTAGTCGGTCGCGCCCTCGGCCCGCAATTCGTCGAGCTGGGGATACTCGGCCGCCGAAGGTTCCTCGAGGCGAACTCGCAACGGCCGCCGCGTCGCGATAGACGTGCGCGACTGGGCTGCCGCGGAAGGACGGGCTGTCGAATACCGAGAACGGCGCTTCGCCGATCATCGTGCCGACGCCGTCGCGCCATTCGAGGCGCCGGCCCATGATCTCGGGATGCAAGGGTGCTGACAAACATGGCCGCGCGCCAAACCGGGATGCCGGCGGCAACCACGCGCTCGCACAACTCCTTGATGATGCCGTCGGGCGTCGAGGCGGTGCGTGCGCCGCCGATCAGCCACTCGGCGACGGAGGCGATGTCGGTGTCGGGCGTCACCCGTCCATTTTACTCTCGTATTCGTCGCGGCGGCGCCACCAATAGCTCGCCTCATTGCGCCCCATGGGTGCGCGATCAAGCCACTGGTAGGCGCCCCAGAGGGCGTCCAGCCCGCGCGCAAAGGCGGAATAGGTGTGGTAGACAACGCCGTCTTCGAGCGCAAAGCTGCTCATACCCGGCCGCTCGCGCGCATAGGTTGCGACGTCGGTGCCGGCCATCGCAGCGCCTTTGGCGGCCCCATCGGGGACCGGGCGCTTGTCGTCTCCCTGTGGCCGCGGCTGCGACGGCCGATAGTTGTAGTCGACGCTGCCCTCGCGCTGCTGTTGCTCAGTGACCGAGACGTTAAAGTCGAAGTTGAAGTCGCCTCCAAAAGAGGAGGCCCAGGAAAACGTCCATCCCAGCCGCTTCTTATAGGCTTGCAGCTTCGCGAGAGGCGCCCGCGCCACCGCCCAGAGCATCACATCGTGATTTGCCAGGTGCATGGCGAACCCGTTGAAGCCATCGGCGATCGACGAGCAGGACGGGCATCCCGCCGCGTAATCCGGCCCGAACATGAAGTGGTAGACGAGCAGTTGCGCGCGCCCTTTGAAAAGGTCGAGCAGCGAGGCATTCCCGTCATCGGTCTCGAACCGATATTCCCTGTCGATCCTGACCCAGGGCAGTTCCTGACGCCGCCGAGCCAGCTCGTCGCTGCGGCGCGTCAGCTCCTTCTCCGCCGCGAGCAGATCAAGGCGCGCCGACAGCCACTGCTCACGTGTTCCAATCGGGTGTGTCGTCATTTCCGCCTCCCTTCGCTCACGGATAACTGAACCGGGCGCGCCAGCCCGCGGTTCCTTCGGGGATCAGGTCGAAGAGGTGCCAGACCGCGCAGAAATCATCGCCCGGCTCGAAGCCGGCATCGGAGACGCGCACGATCTTGCCGTCCTGGCGCTTGAATACCGAGACGCCGGGCAGCCAGCCGCCACCCTCGCCGCGGTAGCCCATGTCGGCGGCGAAGGCGGTGCCCTGGTGCGACACCATGCGGAACTTCCAGTCGCGCGACGCGGCGAAGGCGGCTTGCGTCGCCGGGTCGTCGGGCGAGGTCACGACAAAGGCGGCGCGGCTTTCGAGATGCGGCAGCACACCGTTGAACCCGTCCGCCCAGAGCGTGCAGTTCGGGCAGGATTTCCCCATGTTGTGGATGACGAAGAGCGTGTCCTTGTCGCCGAAAAGCTGCGACAGCCGCACCGGCCCGTCGGACCCGGCAAACTCGTAATCAGCGACCTCTTCGGGTTCGACGCGTTCCTGCAGCACCCGCATCTTGTCGCGCAGGGCGGCGATCTCGCGCCGGTAGGCGGCCAGCCTTTCTTTCGTCTCGCGATAGGGCATGGGGGGCTTCCCTTGGTTGCGGCGACAGCGAATCGAGCCACATCGCCAGCGTGTCGAACTGCGATTGCCAATAGCGGCTGTAGCGGTTGAGCCAGAGCGCTGCCTGGAGGATCGGGCCGGTGTCGAGACTGCATCGGCTGACGCGGCCGCTGCGCTCCTGCGTCACCAGGCCGGCGCGCACCAGTACCTGGATGTGGCGCGACACCGCCTGCAGCGAAATGTTGAACGGCGCCGCCAGCTCGGTGACCAGCAGGTCTTTGCCATCCAACTGGTTGAGTATCTCGCGCCTGACCGGGTCGGAGAGCGCGCCGAACACCGCATCGAGCATCGCGTTGTCTGATTCCATACCTCATACTGTCTGAATGCGCGATAATAATCAATAATTCTATTGATTATCGTGCGACTGGCGCGATCGTTCGCCGCGCGGCTAAGCTGCGTGAGAACATTGTCGGGAAAACGCAGCGATGAAATGGCGGATCGGCGACGTCACCGTCACCAAGGTCGTCGAGATGGAAGTGACCGGCGGCAGCCGGTTCATCCTGCCGCAGGCGACCTACGAGGAAATCCTGCCGATCAAGTGGCTCCAGCCGCATTTCGCCGACGAGCGCGGGCGGCTCAAGATGAGCATCCACGCGCTGGTGATCGAGGCGCCGGGCGGCGGCGAAGAACGGGCAGCGCATCGTCGTCGACACCTGCCTCGGCAACGACAAGACAAGGCCGCCGCATCCCGACCTGGAACGATCTGCACCTGCCGTTTCTTCGCCGATCTCGAGGCGGCCGGCTTCCCGCGCAAGTCGATCGACACGGTGCTGTGCACGCATCTCCATGTCGACCATGTCGGCTGGAACACGATGCTGGTCGATGGCAAATGGGTGCCGACCTTCCCCAAGGCGCGCTATCTGATGGGGCGGGTCGAGTTCGCCCATTGGCGCGCGCAGCACGAGCGCGCCAGGACATGGACGGCGGTGTTCGCCAACTCGGTCAAGCCGGTGCACGATGCCGGGCTCGTCGACCTGGTCGAGACCGATCATCGCATCACCAACGAGATCAGCCTGATCCCGACGATCGGCCACACGCCCGGGCCATGTCAGCGTGGTCATCAAGTCGAAGGGCGAAGAGGCGCTGATCACCGGCGATTTCATGCACCATCCCTGCCAGATCGCCCGGCCGCATTGGTGCTCGACCGCCGACAGCGACCCGGAAATGGGGCAGACGCACCCGCGAGCGCATGCTGGCGGAACTTGTCGTCGCCGGCCGGTGCTGGTGATCGGCACGCATTTCGCCGGCGCCACCGCCGGCCGGATCGTCAAGGACGGCGATACGTACCGGATGGATGTTTGAAAGAACTCATCAACGGCTCTGAGTATGCGAAAGGAAATCGGGTGAGCGAACGCATCTTCGACGGGCTCAAGGTCATCGATTGCGCCAGCTTTATCGCCGGGCCGGCGGCGGCGACGGTGATGAGCGATTTCGGCGCC
Organism: uncultured Alphaproteobacteria bacterium; assembly: GCA_963773625.1. GTDB lineage: Bacteria > Pseudomonadota > Alphaproteobacteria > ATCC43930 > CGMCC-115725 > DATARH01. Next base: position 111,436 of record CAVZCJ010000006.1, read on the forward strand.
GAGGTGGTCAAGATCGAGCCGCCGGGCATGGGCGACCCCTATCGCCGGCGCGGCACGCCGGCGCCCGGGCGGCCGGCGCTCAACCCCGGCTTCTTCTTCGACGCGCGCAACAAGAGGAGCCTCGCGCTCGACCTGCGGCACGGAGGCCGGGCGCGCGGTGCTCTACCGCTTGGTTGAGCATGCCGACGTGTTCATCACCAACTACCCGCCGCCGGTGCGCGAGCGGCTTGAAGATCACCTACGCCGATCTCGAACACCTCAATCCGCGGCTGATCTACGCCTCGTTCACCGGGTATGGCGAGACCGGGCCGGAGGCGAGCAAGCCTGGGTTCGACGCCACCGCATGGTGGGCGCGCACCGGGCTGATGGACCTGGTTCGCGCCGGCGAGGAGGTCAACCCGGCGCGCTCGCTGCCCGGGATGGGCGACCACCCGTCGGCGATGGGCACCTATGGCGCGATCGTCACCGCGCTCTATCAGCGCGAGAAGACCGGCAAGGGCAATTATGTCGGCTCGTCGCTGCTCGCCAACGGGCTGTGGGCCAACGCCTGCTCGGTGCAGGCGGCGCTGTGCGGCGACACGGTGCGGCCCCAGCCGCCGCGCCACGAGGCGCTGTCGGCGCTGCGGGTGCATTACCAATGCGGCGACGGGCGCTGGCTCCTCTTGTCGATCGCCGCCGACGAGTGGCGCTGGGAGAAGTTCAGGACCTGTTTCGAGCACGCGCGGCGAACTCGACGACCCGCGCTTCGCGACCGATCCGCTGCGCAACCAGCACGCGCAGGGAACTGGTGGCGATCTTCGACCGGCTGTTCGCCCAACACGACCTCGCGCACTGGCGCAAGACGCTCGACGAGGCCGGGATCATTTTCGGCATCGTCGGCCAGGTCGACGACATCCGCCACGACGAGCAGGTGCTGGCCGCGGGGTTTCTCAAACCCTATGCCGACGACCCGGATTTGTGGACGATCGACAGCCCGTTCTTTCTCGCGGGCCAGGAGAAGGTGCCGCCGCGCACCGCGCCCGCGGTCGGCCAGAACAGCGACGAGGTGTTGCGCCAGTACGGCTATGACGAGGCGGAAATCGCCAAGTTGCGCGCCGCGGGGGTGGTGGCCTAGGGGCTCCTACATCCCCGATCCGTTCGTGGGCCGACCCTGCAGCAGGTCGCGCACGCGGTCGCTGACCGACTGGCGTTGATCGGCGAGATCGCCGACAGCGTCCAGCACCGCGCGGGCCTGACGCAGCTTCTCCATCTGATCGACGAAATCGGCCTTGGACTGCAGCAGCGCGAGCTTTTCGAGCAGATCCTTGCGCGTCCCGTCGAGCGCGGCCGTGAGGGCTGCAGTCTGCACCGCCAGGCGGCGCCAGCGGATGACGAGAGCCTCCTTCTGCTCCGGCGGGAAGCTGGTGTCCCGTTGCGCCTCGTCCAGGCGCTGCTTCACCAGATCGACCGCGGTCTGGCCCAATGTCGAAACCTGCCCGCCATCCGCAAACGCATCGAGCAGCCCCGCAACCAACGTGCGAAAGGCGGCGCGCTTGCCCTCCGGCCCGCTCGAGTCCTGGCTCGCGGCAATGAGGCGTTTGACCTTAGCGATCCGCGCTTCAAGCGTCACCAGGTTGCGTTGCAGGTCACCGAAATCGTCGAGCGTATCGTCAGAGATGACCGGCAGCCGCGACGGCGGCGCGACTCGGCGCGGGGCTTTGCGACGAGGCCAGGCTGGTGGCGCCAAGCAAAACCAGGGCCGCGAGCGGCAGCCGGAAAATTTTGGGAAGTTCCCGCATCGCCATCCCTCCCACTAAGGTGGGCGAAATGATCCGGCGCGCGTAGCCGCGGTGTCAACGCCGCCTGTCATGGATGATGAATTTGGAGGGAAGCTCATGCCCCCGGATGAAATGACCCTGTCGGACCGGCTGATTTCGCTGCTGGATCATCTCGGGATTGGGCGCGCCCATTTCGCCAGCCAGATCCCCTCCGACATCGCCGGGCTCGCGGCAGCGAATCCCGAGCGCGTCGGCGGTATCGTCTGCGTCACCCCGGTGCGGCTCGACCCCGCGCCGTTCGCCGAACTGGGCGGACAGATGCTGATGGTCGCCGGCGAATACGGCCCGACCTTCGAGGTGACGTGCGGCGCGCGACAGCGCGGCTGCCCGGTGCGCAGCGGGTCATCCTCGACGGGTACGAGGCGCAAGGCTGGGCCGATGTCGCGGCCGAGCGCACCGGCGAACTCGTCGAGGCGATGACCGGGTTTCTTGCCGGGCAGGTGGCAGACGCGCCGAAGCTCGCCGGCGAAGGCAGCCACGCCGGGATCAGCTATCGCATCGAGGGCAGCGGCCCAGCGCTGATCCTGCTGCCGTTCTTCCTCGCGGCCTCGCAATGGGCGCCGGCGGCGCCGGCATTGGCCAAGCGTTTCACCGTCATCACCGTCGGCGGGCCGCATCTCGGCGGGGTGGCGATGCTCGAGGACGCGCGCGCGGGCCCCCAGCTATCGCGCGATGTTCCGCGGTCTGGTCGATGCGATGGCGCCGCGACCGGGCGAGACGATGCTCGATGTCGGTTGCGGCGCCGGCTCGCTCGACCGGCAGACTGGCCGAGATGGTCGACAACCCGATCACCGCGATCGACCCCAACACCTTCCTGCTGCGCGAGGCGGCGGCGCTGGCCGAGGCCGAAGGGCTTGGCGGCCGCATCGATTTCCGCCCAGGCAACGCCGAGGCCCTGCCCTTCCCCGACGTGTCATTCGACTGCGTGTTCTCGGTGACGGTGCTCGAGGAATGCGACGCCGACAAGGCGATCGCCGAGATGATCCGGGTGGCGCGGCCCGGCGGGCGGATCGGCGGTGGTGGTGCGGGCGATCGACCTGCCGCAATGGTGGAACCTCGACGTGCCGGAAACCATCCGGCGCAAGATCACCCCGCCGCCGCAATCGGTGGGCGCGGGCGGCGTGGCCGACGCGAGCCTCTACCGGCGCATGCGGCAGGCGGGGCTCACCGGCCTCGTCTCATACCCGTCGCTGATCACGCTCGACCGGCCGGACGGGCCGATCTGGCGCTATCGCGAGGACCATGTGCTGTCGCTGCTCTCCGCCGACGAGCTGCCGGTCTGGCACGCGGCGCGCGACAAGGCCGCGGCGGAGGGCACCCTCCTCGCCGCTCACGCGCTGCATTGCTGCGTCGGGACGAAGCCGGCTGGATAGCCTCTAGTACAGCCCGCCCGCGCCTGGTCCCGGCTTCTTCGGCGGCGCGTCGGGCGCGGGCGCGCCGGCGGTCTCGACCGGCTCCTGCACGGGCAAGAGCGACACCGGCTTCGTCTGCACCCCCGGCGGCGGCCCCACCGCAACCTCGCTGGTGATGGGAGCCAGCTTGGGCGGCGTCAATTCGGGCGGATTGGCCGCGGCGGTATCCGCTGGCTTGGGCGGGGCGGTATCGGCGGGCTTGGGCGGCGCGGTGTCGGCCGGCTTGGGCGGCGCGGTGTCGGCCGGCGCGGTGGCCGGCGCGAGCGCCACGGCGGCCGGTTTCATCGGCGGCGGCGGCAAGGTCGCGGCCGGCGGCAGGCTCGCCGCCACCGACGGGTCGGGCAGCGCCGGAGGCGGTTCGGCCGGGGTCGGGGCGATCGCCGCGACGGGCGGCGCCGGATGGACAGGCGTCACCACCGGGGCGGCGGCGACGTGCGGCGCCGGCTTGGGTTCTGGCTTCGGTTCGGGCCGGGGCTGGATCACCGCGGTCGCGGACGGGCCCGGCGGCGGGCTTGACCACGGCATCGCCGGCGGGGCAACCAGCGCCGGCGGCGTCATCACGGCGGTCGCGGGCGCGCTCACCTGGACCGGGGCGCCTGTGTTATGCGGCGAGAAATGGGCGATGACGATATTTGCGACGACGCCAACCGCCACCGCGTAGAAAAACGCGGCTGCGCGGCTCACCCCGAGCCGGGCCAGCTCCTTGAACATTCCGCCGATAACCCCCATCCCCGCCTCGCGCTCTTCTGAACCCTTTCGGGTCGCTCCCCATTATAAGCATAGCGATCCCGATCTATTACCGGAGCGATGCAGATTTACCAAGTTGATCTTCCTCGACTTCGATCAACCGGTCTCCGCGCATCGGCCGCCTACATCTCGCGATGAGCGGCGCGAGTTTCAATGCCGGTCAAATCGTGGCAATCGCGTGGCGCAATGACGCGGAAATGTTGATAAAATTTCACAGCAGCCGGATAGCCGGCCGGCGGGCGGCGCGCCTGCGAGGCCTGCTCGTAGGCATAGGCGAGGCGCAGCAGGGTCGGCTCGCTCCAGGCGCGGCCGGTAAAGGTGGCGCCGATCGGGTAATCCGGCGTCTCGGCGTCGCCGATTCCGGCGGTGAACCCGGCCGGCACCTGGACGCTCGGATAGCCGGGCTTGGCGGCGATCCCCGCCCCCGCCGCGCCGGGGAACAGCACCGCATCAAGCCGGTGCGCGTCCATATAGGCGTCGAGGCCGAGCGCGCCCGCCGAACGCACATCCATCGCCCGCGCCGATTTGTATTCGAGCTCGGCTGAGGTCTCCCCGGGTCGCCGCGGCGGCGAGGAACAGGTCCTGGCCAAAGCGCACGTCGCCTCGGGATGCGCTTCGTTGAAGGCGACGATGTCGGCGAGCGAGCGCATCTCGGTCTCGCGCGCCCAATCGCGCAAATAGAGATCGAGGTCGCGCTTCAGCTCGTAGATGAAGACGATCGAGCGGTAGGCCGGCTTGTAGCGCGTCGGGCTATGCGGGTTGGTGTTGAGCACCGCCATGTTGGTGCCCGGCCCGCCGATCCAGCCGATCGTCGGGATGTTGGCGCGGACGATGGTGGCGCCGGCGCTTTCGAGCACGGCGATGACCTCGCGCATCGCCGCCTGGGTGCGCGCGGTCTGCGGCGGATAGTAGGCGTCGTTGGCCGGGATCGGCGGGGTTGCTCGGCACGCCGATGCGCGCGCCCTTGAGCCCGTCCGGGTCGAGGCATTGCGGTGTAGTCGGGCGGGCGCTGGAGCCTGCGGGTCGCCGGGTCGGCGGGGTCGCGCGCCGCCAGCACGTTGAGCAGGATCGCCGCGTCGCGCACCGTGCGCGTCATCGGGCCGGCGGTGTCCTGGCTGTGCGAGATGGGCAGGATCCCGGCGCGGCTGATGAGGCCGACGGTCGGCTTGACCGTGACGAGCCCGTTCTGCGTCGCCGGGTTGAGCAGCGAGCCCGCGGTCTCGGTGCCGATCGCCGCCGCGCACAGGCCTGCGGCCACCGCCACCGCCGAACCCGAGCTCGACCCGCCGGGCGTGACCACCGGCACGCCCTTGGCGTCGAGCAGCGGGACATAGGCGTTCTTCACCTGGCCGCCCAGCGACGAATAGCCCGAGGGCATGTCGATCGCGAGGATGTTGGCGAATTCGGTGAGGTTGGCCTTGCCGAGGATCACCGCGCCGGCGGCGCGCAGCCGGGCGACCACGGTCGCGTCCTGCTTGGCGCGCGCGCCTTCGAGCGCGAGCGAACCGGCGGTGGTGTGCTGGCGGTCGCCGGTGGCGATGTTGTCCTTGACGAGGATCGGGATGCCGGCGAGCGGGAAGCGCTTCGACGGCTTCTGGCCGTCGCGCAATTCGGCGATGGCGAGCGCGTCGGGATTGATTTCGCGCACCGAATTGAGCGCCGAGCCGGCGCGGTCATAGGCCTCGATGCGCTCGATATAGCCGCGGGTCAGCGCGGTCGATGTGGTGCGGCCTCGAGACCAGCGCCTGCTGGAGGTCGGCGAGCGAGGCGTTGGAGAGGTCCACGTCTGTCCTCTACCGTCTAATGGCGGGGGCGGCCGAAACTGGGTCACCGGCTTTCGCCGGGAAACGATTATTCGTGCCCCAAATACCAATCGAGAATCTGCTCGCCGGTCCAGCACAGGACGCCGGCGTGCGTGCTGATATGGGCGAGCGCGGTGCGGAAATATTTGAGCCGGTGCGGCGCGCCCATGATGTAGGGGTGGACGACCAGCGCCATGACCCGCGCCGAGCCCTCGGCGTCGCGGTAGAGCTGCTCGAACTGGTCGATCGCGCGGTCCTGGTATTCGCGACGCCTTGTGATGCTGGATCAGCATCATCGCCACGTCGTTGCATTCCTGCGTGTAGGGCAGGTTGACGATGCGCTTGCCGCCGCGCGTCTTGAGCCGCACCGGCTGGTCGTCGAGCACCCAGTCGCAGACATAGTCGTAGCCGGCCTCGGCGAGGAGGTCGGGCGTGTCCCAGGTCTCGGTGAGGCCGGGGCCGAGCCAGCCGCGCGGGTTCTTGCCCGTCGCCGCGCGGATCGCCGCCGAGGTGCGGGCGATGTCGGCGGCCTCGTCGGCGACCTTCTGCATGTTCTTCTGGCTGAAGCCGTGGCCGATGAACTCCCAGCTGCCGCTGCTTCGCCGCCTCGACGATCGCGCCGTAGCGGGCGATCGCCGAGCCGTTGATCGCCAGCACGGCCGGGACGCTGCAGCTCGTCGAACACCTCGAGCATGCGCCAGAAGCCGACCCGGTTGCCGTATTCGTGCCAGGCCCAGTTGGGGATGTCGGGCATCGGCGAGCCGCCCGCCGGCGGGGTCAGGACGGTGCGCGGCATCGTCTCGTTGATGTCCCATTCCTCGACATTGACGATGACCCACAGCGCCAGCCGCGCGCCGCCGGGGAGGGTCAGGGGCTTCCGTTGCGAGATCGGCGAATAATCGAGGCGTTCGGTGGGAAGCATTGGCGGTTCCATCCAGTCACTGCATCAGAGGCGGTGCGTCCTTCGAGGCTCCCTTCTGGAGCACCTCAGGATGAGGATTGAGGGTTGATGGCATCAACAAGCCCTCCTCATCCTGAGGTGCTTTGCGTAGCAAAGCCTCGAAGGACGCACTCGGGTCATCCAGCTTTCGTCCCCTGATACCACTCCAATATCTCGACCCCGTTCCAGTGCAGCACGCCGGAATGCTTGGCGATGTGGTCGTAGACCGCCTCGAGGTATTTGATCCGGTGCGGCTGGCCGGAGATGTAGGGGTGGATCGCGATCGCCATGATCTTGGCGCGGTCGGCGCCCTCCTGGTAGAGCCGGTCGAAGGTGTCGATGCAGCGCCGGGTGAAGTATTCGAACTCGTGGTGCTGCACGATCATCATCGGGATGTCGTTGAGCTCGACCGTATAGGGCAGCGTCACCAGCGGGCCGTTGGCGGTCGAAATCTCGGTCGGCTCGTCGTCATAGACCCAGTCGCCGATATACTTGATCCCGGCCGCGGCGAGCAGCTCGGGCGTCTCGTAGGTCTGCGTGAGTCCCGGGCCGAGCCAGCCGACCGGCTTTGTGCCGGTGAATTTCTCGATGACCGACACCGCCTTGTCGATCATCGCCTTCTGGTCGTCGATCAGGTGCATCGGGCCCTGCTCGTAGGCGTGGCCCATGAACTCCCAGCCGGCATCGTGGCAGGCCTGGGCGACACGCGGGTAGTCCTCGCAGACGCGGGCGTTGATCGACACGGTCGGGCGGATGCCGAGCCGCTTGAACAGGTCGAAGAAGCGCCACACCCCGACCCGCATCCCGTATTCGTGCCACGACCAGTTCGGCACGTCGGGGAGCAGCACCTGACCGGTCGGCGCCGGCAGCACCTGGCGCGCCATCGGCTTCGCGATGTCCCAGACCTCGAGATTGACGATCGGCCAGACGACGATGCGCGCGCCGCCGGGGAGCTTGAGCGGCGGGCGGTCGACGATCGCCGAATAGGGAACGCGCTCGCGTGGGATCATGCGCCATCCTCCCTGTCGTCGCGGCGATGCTCGCGCGGATGGGCCGCGCAATGCAACGATCGATTCCCTGCGGCGTTATCTCCGGCGTCGATGCGCGATGCTGCATTGCGGCAATGCGCCTCAAGCCCGGCGCGCCACGTTGACGAGCGGGGATGCCGACCACAACTAAGGCGCAACACCATCGGGAATGCCGCAAGGGGCCGGGGGCAAATGCGTGCGCGTAAACACAAGGGCAATGTCTTCGTCGGCAATTTGCCGCCGGATTTTTCCGAAGAGCGGCTGGCCGAGGCGTTCGACCCGTACGGCATCGTGCTGAGCGCGGCGATCGCCCGCGATCCGGTCACCGGCGCCAAGCTGCGCTACGGTTTTGTCGACATCGCCACCGAGAAGGCCGCCAAGGCGGCGATCGGCGGCCTTAACGGCACGCAACTCGACGGCTCGAAGCTGTCGGTGCAATTGAGCGAAAAGCCGGCGAAAAAGCCGCCCGGCGCGGGGCCGATCCGCCGCCCGCGGATCGCCACGACGCCGGCGCGGATGCCGCCGCGCGACGGCGCCGGACCGGAGGCGTTCCCGGCGACGCCGCGGCCACAGCCGACCTTTCAGGTCGAGCGCCGGCCGTTGCGCCCGATCCCTCGCCGGCCTGACGCCGCAGTAAGCTCAAGGGGCGGCCCGACGACCCGCCTGTTCGCGACAGGATTACCGCGACGAAATCGGCGATGCGGCGCAGTCCGTCGATCTCGTCGCTGCTCATCTCGAAGTGAAACAACTCTTCGATCTCGAGCAGGATCGCCACGGTTTTCGCCGAATCCCATCCATCGATATCCCGTGGCGACGTGTCCGGTCAAAATCACCAGGGCCGGGATTATCGAAAAATTCGCGGAATATCGCGGTGAGCCTGTCGTAGACCTCCGCCTCGGTCATCGCGCGATGTCCTTCCCGGCGCCTGTCGCATCGAGCGTCCGCCAGCAGCCATAGGCACGGTCGCACAGCGTCAGCCAGGTATCCAGCGCGAGATTGTCCCAATCGCTGTCGGGATCGATTTGCCCTTTCAATATTCCCTCGGCGAGTGGCTCGACGCGACCGATCGCATCCGCGGTTCTGCGCGGGCGCTACCCACAACAGCAAATTCGGTCCGAAGCGGCGCAGCGCGGCCCCGAGACGCAGCGCCACGGCGTCATCGTCGACGCGGCTGCGAAACACCAGGATCTTCTCCCCAGCCGCGAGGATCGGCCTGAACTTGCGGGTCAGCAGCTGCAACCGCCGGACAATCAGGTGCAGCGCCCGATCCGGGCCGAGTTCGCCATCGTGCAAGCCCGCTATGGCCAAAGGTGATGGCATATTTGGGATTGTGCGACGACATAGCGCCCGTCGCTGAGCTTTACCTCCATCAACTGCTCATCGAGCAGGTCGGTCATCCCGGCTTCAAGGGCGCGCGCCAGATTGTCCGCAGCGACGATCGCAAACCGGAATGGTCCCAGCGGCTCGGCGCCGCAGCGTCGCTGCACGATCCCGAACTCGCAATTCTCGCCCAGGCTTTCAAAGCGATACATGAATTCTTGCGCGGTAAACCCGTATAATACGCCGAGCTCCGAGCTCGGTCTTTTGCGGGCGCCGTCGGCGATGCCACGCGCGCAGGGTCGCGACGGCGTCGCCCACGCTCTCGCGCAGAGCAGTCGCCATTCGCCTGTTCGTTTCCGAGTCCGCCCGTCATTCAGCCGAATTGGCGGATATAGAGGCGCACATAGTCCTCCCAGCGAACCGGCCCGCCCTGAAAGCGGTAGGTCGTCGCCTCATCCGCCCAGGCGACATCGAGCGCGCGGGCAACCACCGGATGCACCGGGACCTCGTCGGTATCGGCTGCGTCGAGAAAGCCGTCGTCGGGATAATCGCGCGGCGATGCCGAGCCGCGGCAGCAGCCACCCCAGCAACAGCCGGTACAACGCCGGCTTCGGATGCCCGGTGGCGCAGAGCAATCGCGTCGAGCGGAAATTGTCGAGAATGAAGCGCCCGATCGTGCAATCGAAACCGACTGTCGAGGCTGTTCAGGCGCCGCTCCTCGAACTGGTGCATCCGCCGGAAGTTCACCAATCCATCGACCGCCAGCGAGCGATAGGCCTGGTAGCGGTCCTCCGGGTCGGGGATCTCGGTTCGCAAGCGCGCCAACAGCCCATCGAAATGGGTGAATACCGGCGGCTCTTCGGCGCGGGCACGCGCCGCCGCATCGCCGGGCCCGTTCTGGCTGTCGAAGGGCCACAGCGAGGCCAGCCGCAAGCACGGGGAACTGACGGTCTGCGCCCGTGCGGGGATGGCCGCGCGCAGCGGGTAGTCGTCGAAATTGGCGATGTCCTGGATCAACACGGTATCGCAGTTCGCGAGGTCGCGGCGTCCCGCCTCGTGCAATTCCTCGGGCAAGTCAACGAAGTGATACGTCGCCGCGATGCGCCTCGCGAATGCGGGGTGCCGCAGCCCCGCCGTCACCATTTCTCCCTGGCAATTGCCGATGACCACAATGTTCTGCATGTTCGCCGAGGCCGAAGACGGCGCGATCGCTAATCGTCGCGCGCGGCGTGGCCGCTGGACGAAGGCGACCAATGGCCATAGGCGCGCTCGCACAGCGTTAGCCACGTTTCCAGCGCGATATTGTCCCAATCGCTATCGGGCTCGATCTCGGCCCTTTAATATTCCCTCGGCGAGAGGCTCGACGCGACCGAGCGCGCTTCGGCTCCGCGCGTGCGCCACCCATAACAACAGGTTCGGGCCGAGGCGAGCCAGCGCGGCGCCCATCCTCATCGCCACCGCGTCGTCGTCGCCCCGGCCGCGGAACACCAAAATTTTGCTTCCGGCGGACAGAATGCCGTTGAGCTTGCGCGCGAGAAACCCCGTCCGGCGAACGATTTCGCGATGAATCTTTTCAGGCGCACCCTGATCGTCACTGAATCCTGTGTGAAAGCGAATGTCATATTTTCGATTGTGGGCGATATACTGCTTTCTGGTCTGCTCGCTCTGTTCGATCTCAATATCGATCGCGTCGGGTTCGGCGAGGTCGGAGAGGCCGACTTCGAGAGCGCGAATGACGCTCTCGGCCGACGTCGAGGCAAAACGAAACAAGCCCAGCGGTTCGGCGCCGCAGCGCCGCTGTACCAGCCCGAACTCACAATTGTTTCCCAAGTTCTCAAAGCGATACATCAATTCCTGGGCAGTGAGCCCATGCATCGATCCGCATGCCCGGCTCGGTGTCTCGCGGACGCCGGTGGCGCCGCCGCGCCCGCCACAGCGCAAGTGCATCCTCCACGGTATTGGAAATTCCGGAGACCAGCCGTCGATGAATACTGGCAGACGCGTTCATTGCATCTCGTCTCAGCGAAATGTGCTGCATGAACGGAAAAATTGCGCAAAGTAGACCCGATTGCTAATCAACCATCGCAGCGACGGCGGCGGCAAGCGCTTTGCCGCAAAGCGTCGCGTCAGCAGCGGAAGGACGGCGGCGTTGCCCCCGGTATCTGCCACGGAAGCCCAAATTCGAGAGTGGTGCACGCAAGAGGTCGCCCAAATCCTGGGGATCGCGCCCGACCAGATCGACCGCGGCGGTCAAGTTCGCCCGTCTCGGGCTCGATTCGGCAAATGCCATGCAGTTGATCCTGGCCCTCGAGGAGCATCTCGGCGTCGAACTCTACCCGGAAATGGTGTTCGACCATCCCACGATCGCCGAGCTATGCACGTCAGCTCTTGATCGAGGCCGGCGGGAAAGGAGACACGTGACCGATTTGGGGACGCCGCCGCGCGACCTCAATTCGATGGTCGCGCTGCTGCAATGGCGAGCGAAGCGAGCATCCCGCCGAGCCGGGCCTACATCTTTCTCAACGAGCGTGGCGGCGAAGCCGCGGCGCTGAGCTTTGGCGAGCTCGAGCGGCGGGCGGGCCTGCTGGCCCGCCGGATCGCCGCGTCCGCCGCTCCGCGCGAGCGGGCCTTGCTGCTATTTCCGCCGGGGCTCGATTTCATCGTCGCGTTCTTTGCCTGCCTCGCCGCCAAGGTCATCGCCGTGCCGCTGATGGTGCCGCGGCGAAACGCCGGCGCGCGATGCCGCCGACAGCATCGTCGCGGATTGCGGCCGCGCCTCGCGCTGACCGCGTCGAGCCTGTTGCACGGCCCGCGCAGCGATCTCCCGGAGCGCTTCTCGGGCCATCCGGCTCGAATGGATCGCGACCGACGCCGAAAGCGAACCGGGAGCGGACGGCCGCAGCAGCGACGCCGCCGCCGTCGCGGTCGGAGATCGCGTTCCTGCAATACACATCGGGCTCAACCTCCGCCCCCAAGGGGGTGATGGTGAGCCACGCCAACCTGCTCGAAAACCTCGAGATGATCCGCCTCGTCTGCAGCAACACGCGGCGCTCCACCTATGTCAGCTGGGTGCCGCTGCATCACGACATGGGGCTGATCTTCAACGTGCTGCAGACGCTCTATGTCGGAGCACTTTGCGTGCTGATGAGCCCGGTCGGGTTCCTGCAGCGGCCGCTCTCGTGGCTGCGGGCGATCCACGCCTATCGCGCCGAAGTCGCCTCGGGGCCCAATTTCGCCTTCGACCTTTGCATCAGCCGCTACAACGCCGAAGAGATGGCCGATATCGATCTGTCGTGCTGGCGGATCGCCCTCAATGGGGCCGAAACCGTGCGCGCCGACACCATCGAGCGGTTCATCGCGACCTTCGCGCCGCACGGGTTCGACGCGGGCGCATATGGCCGGGATACGGCATGGCGGAGGCGACGCTGCTGGTTTCCGCCGGCCCACCGGGACGCGGCGCGCCAATCCGCACCGTCAGCGCCTCGGGATTGCAGCAGCATCGCGCCGAGCCGCCGACCGCGCCCGAGGATGCGCAGCGCGTGGTCGGCTGCGGCCGCGCCCTTGTGGGCGAGCGCATCGCGATCGTCGATCCGGAAACTGCACCGCGCTCGATCCGCTGCGGGTCGGCGAGATCTGGGTGAGCGGACCCAACGTCGCCAGCGGATATTGGCAAAACCCCGAGGCGAGCCGGACCACCTTCGCCGCGCGCATCGCCGGCGGCGACGGCGGCGCCTGGCTGCGTACCGGCGATCTCGGTTTTCTCGACGAGGCGGGCGAGCTCTTTATCACCGGCCGGATCAAGGAGCTCATCATCGTGCGCGGGATCAACCACTACCCGCAGGATATCGAATACACGGTGCAAGCTAGTCACCCGGCCTTGCGCCGCAACGCCGGCGCCGCCTTCGCCGCCACCGACCCGACCGGGGGCGAGCGGTTGATCGTGGTTCAGGAGATCGAGCGCACGCACCGTCATAATATCGATATCGATGATATCGTCGGCTCGATCCGCGAGGCGGTGGTGACCGAACACGAGGTCAATCCCGCGGAAATCGTGCTGATCGCGCCGGGAACGCTGCCGAAAACCACCAGCGGCAAAATTCAACGCGCGCTGACGGCGCGGCTGTGGCGCGAACGCCAACTCAAGACCGTCTGAGGCAGCGCGGCTTAAATCAGCGAGACGCCCGCGTTGCGCATCTCATCGAACGCGCGGGCGAGCGAACCGTCGACATCGAGGCCGCGGCAGGCGTCGAGCACGACCGATACGGCGAACCCGGCGGCGCGGGCGTCGAGCGCCGAATACAGCACGCAAAAATCGGTCGCGAGCCCGCACAGGGTCACGCGCTCGAAGCCGCGCTCGCGCAGATAAGACGCAAGGCCGGTCGGGGTCTTGCGGTCGTTTTCCCGGAACGCCGAATAGGAATCGATCGCCAGGTGGAAGCCCTTGCGGACGATGAGTTCGGCATGGGGGATGTCAAATTCCGGATGGAATGCCGCGCCGCGGCGTGCCCTGGACGCAATGGTCGGGCCAGAGAACCTGCTGGCCGTACGGCATCTCGATCGTCTCGAACGGATGTTTGCCGGGATGCGCGCTGGCGAACGACGAATGGCCGGCCGGGTGCCAGTCCTGGGTCAGCACGACATGCGCGAAATCGTGCGCCAGCCGGTTGACCGCGGGCACGATCGCGTCGCCGCCCGGCACCGCCAGCGCTCCGCCCGGGCAAAAATCGTTCTGAATATCCACTACCAGAAGGACGTCGCGATCGCTCGCCGCTTGCATGGCCGCCGCGCGTTTCTCCAGGGTGACAGACTCACCGATTATCCGCTTCACTTGCCGACAAAGACAAACGCGATTGGGGAGGAAACGATGCTCGCCTGGTTCCGCGACCTGACCGCCAAGGAACGCAGCACTATGTTCGCCTGCTTCGGCGGCTGGTCGCTCGATGCCTTCGACGTGCAGATGTACAGCTTCGTGATCCCGACGGTGATCGCGGTCTGGGGCATCTCGAAGGGCGAGGCTGGGTTGATCGGTACGGTGACCCTGCTGATCTCCTCGCTCGGCGGCTGGTTCAGCGGCACCCTCGCCGACCGTTTCGGCCGGGTGAAGATGCTGCAGATCACCATCCTCTGGTATTCGTTCTTCACCTTCCTGTGCGCGTTCGCGCAGAATTTCGAGCAGCTTTTTGTCCTGCGAGCACTGCACGGCTTCGGCTTCGGCGGCGAATGGGCGGCCGGCGCGGTGCTGATGGGCGAGGTGATCCGCGACAAATACCGCGGGCGCGGCGTGGGTCTCGTGCAGACCGGCTGGGCGGTGGGCTGGGGCGCTTCCGCGCTCGTTTACACCGGCGTCTACTGGCTGGTGCCGGAGGCGCATGGCGTGGCGGGTGCTGTTCGGCATCGGGCTGGTGCCGGCGGTTTTCGTCTTCTACATCCGCCGCCACATCGAGGAGCCGGAAATCCATCAGGCGCAGCGCCAAGCCCGCCCCGCGGTCGGCGTGGCGCACCTGTTCTCGGCATTCCGCGGACCGTATCTGTGGACGACCGTCAAGGTCGCGCTGATGGTCAGCGGCGCGCAGGGCGGCGGTTATGCGCTCGGCATCTGGATGCCGACCTACCTGCGCACGGTGCGCGGCCTGTCCTCGACCAGCACCGGCGGGTTCCTGCTGGTGCAGATCCTGGGGGCGCTGGTAGGCTTCCTGATCGGCACCTGGCTCAGCGACGCGATCGGCCGCAAATGGACCTTCCTGACCTCGGCGATCGGCTCGCTGGTGCTCGTGCTGGTGTTCATGTTCGCGCCGCTGACCAACGAGGGCATCTTCTGGCTCGGCATCCCCCTTAACATCTTCCTGCTGATGAAATTCCCGCCGATGGGACCGTTCATGACCGAGCTCTATCCGACCGCGGTCCGCGGCACCGGCCAGGGCTTCTGCTACAACGCCGGGCGCGCCATCGGCTCGTTCTTCCCGACGATGGTCGGGTTCGTCAGCGAGGGGATGCCACTCGGCGCGGTCATCGCGATATTCAGCAGCATCGCCTTCGGGGTGATGATCGTGATGCTGATGATGCTGCCGGAGACACGCGGGCGCAGCCTCGCCGAACTCGACGGCGGCACGGCCGAGATCATGTCCGCGGAACCGACTTAGAGGGCCCTAACCAGCCGGCATCGGCACGATAAGAAAGAAGCCGTTTATCGTCAGCAACACCGCGGCGATGGTGAGGATCGCGCTGAGGCCGATCAGCGCGCGCGAGGACGCGACGATCGAGACCGATCCGAGCACGATCGCGATCTGGAACAGCGCGGCGGCGAACTGGAAGTTGGGGTCCTGCGCCTCGGCGTGGTCGCGATCGGCTTCCAGTTCCTTGGCCTTGGCGAGCAGCTCCTTGCGCCCCTCATTGGTCGACGGGTCGCTGGCGTAGCGCGCCGCCTGCTTGCGGTATTTATCGATCGACCGGTCATCATCGTCTTGGCCGCGTCGGGGATCGCTGGTTGCGCGGCTATCTCGGCCTCGAGCTGGTCGGCGGCAAGGTCATACGCCGTCTCGCGGAAATACTTCGCCTGGGCGAACGCATAGGTGTCGGAGACGCGGATGTTGTAGGCGAGCATCTCCTTGGTCGCCTTGCCGCCGCCCAATGACGAGATCGCGAGCAGCATCGCGACAACTCCGAGATAAATCGCCGCCCACCGGCGGAAGCCGGCGTCCCCGCCCTCTTCCGTATGATGGTGATGCTCGTGCACCCCTTCGGGGATATCGGTCTGGTCGACCATGACGGTTCTCCGCTTCAGCCATCCACCGACGCAGCGTCGTCGACAACCAGCTGCACCGCGTCGCCGCCGCGCCAGGTATCGCGCCGGAGGTGACCGGCAATGTGGATGGCCCTGCCCTTCGCCTCGGTCAAGAGTTTGCCCACGGGCGTGTCGGCGGCGCGAAAGGCGATGGCGTTCAAGCTCGGGCCGCTCCCGAGCGCGTCGACAACGCGCAGCCGCAGATGCCCGGTGCCGACCGGCTCGACATAGGCAGCGCGCACGGCCGGAAACGCAAAACGCGGCTCGGGGTTGGCCGAGCCGAACGGGGCAAGCCCGTCGAGCTGGGCGACCAGACCACCGCTGCGCCGCACCCGGCGTGATCGCGGCGTCGATCGCCAATTCGGGCACGAGTTTGGCGTGATCGAGCCCATCGTTCAGGCGCGCGGCGAGGAAGTCTTGCAGCTCGACCAGCTTGTCGGCGGCGACGGTAAACCCGGCCGCCATCGCGTGCCCGCCGCCATTGATGAGAAGCCCCGCCTGGCGCGCGGCGATCACCGCGGAGCCGAGCGCGAGGCCGGGGATCGAGCGGCCCGAACCCCTGCCGATGCCATCGGCGAGCGCGACGACGCAAGCCGGGCGGTCGTAGCGCTCGCGCAGCCGCGCGGCGACGATGCCGATGACCCCGGGGTGCCAGCCTTCGGCCGCGGCGAAGACCAGCACCGGAGATTCCGCGTTCTGGCGCTCCACCAACTCGATCGCCGCTTCCAGCGTCGCACGCTCGATCTCGCGGCGTTCCTTGTTGTAGCCGTCGAGGCGTTGCGCCAGCTCGGCGGCGAGGGCCGGGTCGTCGGTCGAGAGCAGCCGCGCACCGAGATCGGCGGCGCCAACCCGGCCGCCGGCATTGACCCGGGGCCCCAACACGAAGCCGAGCTGATAGGCGTTGATCGGCTCGATGCGCCCGGGCGCGGCGCCGAGCGCGGCGAGCGCCGCCATGCCGAGATTGGCGCCGCGCGACGCAACCTTGAGCCCCTGCGCGACCAGCGCCCGGTTAAGCCCGGTAAGCGGCACCACATCGCACACCGTGCCGAGCGCGACGAGGTCGAGCCATTGCAGCAGGTCGGGCTCGGGGCGAGCGCGGTACCAGCCGGAATCGCGCAGCGCCCGGTTGGCGGCCACGGCGAGCAGGAAAGCGACGCCCACCGCCGCCAAGTTGCCGTGCGCGCTTGCCTCGTCGAGCCGGTTCGGGTTGACCACCGCGACCGCGCTCGGCAGCAACGGCTCGGCGACGTGATGGTCGATGACGATGAGGTCGAGACCGGCGTCTTTCGCTGCCTCCAGCGCCTCATGCGCGGTGGTGCCGCAATCGACGCAAATCACAAGGCCAACGCCCTCGTCCTTGAGGCGCAGCAGCGCCGGCGCGTTGGGGCCGTAACCCTCGCGCATGCGGTCGGGGACATAGAGCCCGCCCTCGGCGCCGACCGCCGCGAAGAAGCGCAGCAACAGTGCCGCCGAGGTCGCGCCGTCGACGTCGTAATCGCCGAAGACCACGATCTTCTCGCGCTCCCTGATCGCACGAACCAGACGCTCGACGGCACGGTCCATGTCCTGCAGGTGTGCCGGGTCGGGCAGCTGGTCGCGCAGGCGCGGGGCGAGGAACCGCGCCGCCTCGTCGAGGCCGACGCCGCGCTGGGACAACAGGCGAGCGAGGATTTCCGGCACGGCGAGTTGCGTCGCGATCGCCGCCGCCGCGCCGATCGTCGGCGGCATGGCGCAAACGCCAGCGGCGACCGCTCGCCGAGCGCTCGACCGCGAGAAATGCCGTGTTGTCCCCCACTTCCCCTCCCCCAGGGGATGGCCGGGGATATCCCCGGCCATGACGATCGAAAAATTAGCGCGAGAACCGGGCGAAGCTCTCCTTGCGCGTCAAATCGTGCTTCGCCTCGACCCAGCGCACCGTGCCGGTGCGCGAGCGCATCACCACCGAATGGGTCATCGCGCCGCCCGGGAAGCGCCGCACGCCGCGCAGCATCGTGCCGTTGGTGACGCCGGTGGCGGCGAACATCACATCGCCGTGCGCCAAGTCGAGCAGGCCGTAGACGCGGTCGAGATCGGTGACGCCGAGCCGATGCGCGCGGCCGCGCTCGTCATCATTGCGGAACAGCAACTTGCCCTGCATCTGGCCGCCGATGCAGCGCAGCGCGGCAGCCGCCAGCACGCCCTCCGGCGCACCGCCCGAGCCCATGTAGATGTCGATCCCGGTTTCGGGGTCGGTGGTGGCGATGACGCCGCTGACGTCGCCGTCGCCGATCAGCATGATCCGCGCGCCAGCGGCCCGCACGTTGGCGATCAGATCGGCATGGCGCGGCCGGTCGAGGATGCAGACGACAAGGTCGGCGATGTCCGCCTTCTTGGCCTTCGCGAGGTTCTTGAGATTGTTGGCGGGGGTCTCGTCGATATCGACGACACCCTCGGGCAGCCCGCCGCCGACCGCGATCTTCTCCATGTAGACATCGGGGGCATTGAGGAAGCCGCCGTCGTCGGCCATCGCGAGCACCGCGAGGGCATTGCCGCCGCCCTTCGCGGTGATGGTGGTGCCCTCAAGAGGATCGAGCGCGATGTCGATCTTCGGCCCCTGCCCCGTGCCGACCTTTTCGCCGATATAGAGCATCGGCGCCTCGTCGCGCTCGCCCTCGCCGATCACGACGGTGCCGTCGATGGTGAGGCCGTTCAGCGCCTGGCGCATCGCATCGACCGCCGCCTGGTCGGCCGCCTTCTCGTCGCCGCGCCCCATCAGACGCGACGCCGACAGCGCCGCGATCTCGGTGACGCGGACCGCTTCGAGCGCCAGGTTGCGGTCCATCTTGGGGGTGTCGTCGGCCACGCTCTCCTCCCTGGTTTCTTGATCAAAAATCCTCGATGCGGATCATTCGCGGCGGTTCTAGCACGGTGCCGAGCTTGGCGATCGCGTCGAGCGCGCGTTGCATCGCCGCCTCGACCGTCTCGTGGGTGGTGAGCACGATCGGCACCGCCTCGCCCGGGGCGCGGCCATGCTGAATCATCGATTCCATCGAGACCTGCTGATCGCGCAGCGCCGCCGCGATATCGGCGATGACGCCCGGCTGATCCAAGACCATGAGCCGAATATAATAGGCGCCGCGGTGGCTCTCCATCGGCGCGCCGGGCAAATTTTCGAGCGAGGCCGCCGGGACGCCGAAGGGCGGGACATGGCGGCCGGCAGCAATGTCGACGAGGTCGGCAACCACCGCCGAGGCGGTCGGATACGCGCCCGCGCCGCGGCCCTCCAGCATCAGCTGACCAACGAAATCGCCCTCCGCGACGATGCCGTTGAACACGCCCTCGACCGCGGCAATCGGGGTCCCGCGCTTGACCAGGCAGGGATGGACGCGCTGCTCGAGCCCGTCCTCGGTCAGGCGGGCGATGCCGAGGAGCTTGATGCGGTAGCCGAACTCATCCGCGAACTCGATGTCGAGCCGCGAGACATGGCGGATACCCTCGGTATGGACACCGGCGAGATCGACCGGCCGGCCAAAGGCGACGCTGGCGAGGATCGCCAGCTTGTGCGAGGCGTCGACCCCGTCGATGTCGAAGCTGGGATCGGCCTCGGCGTAGCCGAGCCGCTGCGCCTCGGCCAGCACCTCGGCGAACTCGCGGCCGCTCTCGCGCATCGTCGTGAGGATGTAATTCGTGGTGCCGTTGAGGATGCCGTAGACCCGCGAGATGCGGTTGCCCGCCAGCCCCTCGCGCAGCGTCTTGATGATCGGGATGCCGCCCGCGACCGCCGCCTCGAAAGCGAGGGCGACGCCTTGCTTCTCGGACGCGGCGGCGAGCGCCGTGCCATGATGCGCCATCAGCGCCTTGTTGGCGGTGACGACATGCTTCCCGGCGGCGAGCGCCGCCTCGACCAGCCGCCGCGCCACCCCGTCGGACCCGCCGATGAGCTCGACCACCACGTCGACGTCGGGGATCGCGGCGAGCGCCACCGCGTCGTCGCACCAGCGCATCGACGAGAGATCGACGCCCCGGTCGGCGGTGCGATCGCGCGCCGAGACCGCCGTGACGACAATCGGCCGCCCCGCTCGCACCGCGAGCCGCTCCGCCTGACGCTCGATCAGCTGTAAGGTCCCGACGCCGACCGTGCCAAGGCCAGCGACGGCGATCTTGAGCGGCGGCTTCATCCGGTGGCTCCCGTGGCGGGGGGCAGCAGCTGCACATCGATCCGCCCCGGCGGCGCGGCCGCGCTCGACGGCGCGGCCTGGGTCTGGATCTGCTTGGCCGGGACGCCGGCCCCGTTCAGCGCCTTGGCGACAATCTGAGCCCGGTCGAGCGCGGCGCGAAAATTGTTGAGCTGTTCGGCGCCACCAGTGCCGGGCGCGGCATAGGCGACGATCCGGACAATGCCAGACTTATCCTTGTAGCGCGCGGCGATGTCGGCGACGCGAGCCTGATCGGCGGCGGTCAATGCGGGCGCACTGGGCGACAGGTCGAGAGAGGCGAGCATGATCGGGACTGGCGGCAGTTTCGGCGCCGGGCGAGCGGCGACCTCGGCCGGGATTGGCGGCGGCGGCAGCACGGCAGGCGGTGGCGCCGGTGCCGGGTTGGCGGACTGTACCGCGGCCGGCGGCAGCTGAGACGGCGCGGGTGCCGGCGCCGGCGGGCAGCGCGGCTTGCGATGGCGCCGGACGCGGCGGTTCGGCGCCCGGCAGCGGCCCTCCGACCTGCGGCGCTTGCAGCGTCGCATTAGGCGAGCCCGGCACCGGCGGCTCGGTCGCCCCGCGCATCGGCGGCGGCGGTGGCGCCGGCGCGGGAGGCGTGGTCCCCGCCGCCGCGATGAGCTCGGGCGGAATGGGCGGCGGCGGCGGCACCGGGCCGGGCGCCGCCGAGCCGGGATGCCCCTGGATGTCAGGCGCCTCGGCGTTGGTTCGCTGCGCGTTGAGCCCCTTCGCGATCTGCGCCCGCTCCGCTGCGGTCGACGAGACGATCGGCGGTTCCGGCACGCTGGCGAGGTTCGCATAGCCGGCGTTGGACGCCGTGTCGAGGTTCTGGCCGAACGGCGCGGTCGCCGGGTCGGGGTCGTTCTTGTTGAGCCCAGCGAGCGAGCGGTAGCCCTCGATCGTCTGGGTGCATCCCGGTCATGCCGGCGACAACGACCAGAGCGGCGACCGATAATGCCGACCCGCCGGCGCGAACGCGGGCGATCCGAGATTTCATCGACGAAACCCACCTCATCGGCGGCGGCGGCGCCTCCCGCGTTTCCGGCGCAGCATGCGCGGATGGCCGACGGCTTCACAATCGGTCCGTTGGTGTATTAGATCAGAAACCGCGCGTCACTACATTTGATTCCGCGCCGCCTCGGGAGCCGCGGCAGCGCCCTCCCGGCGGCCTCGCGAAGCGGCCCGTAAACGACAAGGACCCCCGATGAACGATGCGAGCGGCGAGAAGAGCGGCGACACCGCCGCGGCGGCTTCGCCCCAAAGCGGCGACGCAGAGCTGGCCCGCAATTGGCCGACATCGCCGAGCGCAGCCAGCGCCTCGTCGCCGATTTTCTCGCCCGGAAATCGGCGAACGAGGGAATCGGCCTCGGCGACCCCGCGGCGATCGGCGCGGCGTTCTTCGAGCTGACCGCGCGGATGATGGCCGAACCGGCCAAGCTGATCCAGGCGCAGATGGCGCTGTGGAACGACTATCTGACACTGTGGCAGCGCACCGCCGAGCGGATGATGGGCAAGCCCGCCGAGCCGGTGATCGAGGCCGCGCCCGACGACCGCCGGTTTCGCGACCGCGAATGGAGCGACAACGCGGTCTTCGACTATATCAAGCAGAGCTATCTGCTGGCCGCGCGCTACATCCAGGGCGCGGTCAAGGAGACCGGTGGGCTCGACGAGCAGACCGGCCGCAAGGTCGATTTCTATACGCGCCAGTTCGTCGATGCGATGGCGCCATCGAATTACGTGCTGACCAACCCCGAGGTGCTGCGCGCGACGGTGGAGAGCCGCGGCGAGAACCTGATCAGCGGGCTCAAGAACCTGCTCGACGATCTGGAGCGCGGCAAGGGCCGCCTGGCGATCAGCATGACCGACATGGCGGCGTTCAAGCTCGGCGAGAACGTCGCCACCACGCCGGGCAAGGTCGTCTACCAGAACGACCTGATACAGCTGCATCCAGTACGCGCCGACGACCGAGACGGTAAAGCGGCGGCCGCTGCTGATCATCCCGCCGTGGATCAACAAGTTCTACATCCTCGACCTGCGCCCGCAGAACTCGTTCATCCGCTGGGCGGTGGGCCAGGGGCACACGGTGTTCGTGATCTCCTGGGTCAATCCCGATCAAACGCTTAGCGGCAAGAGCTTCGACGATTACATGAAGGAGGGGCCGCTCGCCGCGCTCGATGCGATGGAACAGGCGACCGGCGAGAAGGAGGCCAACGTCATCGGCTATTGCCTCGGCGGGACGCTGCTGTCGGCGACGCTCGCCTATATGGCCGCGAAGCGCGACCGGCGGGTCAAGAGCGCGACTTATTTCGTGACCATGGTCGATTTCGCCGAGGCCGGCGAGCTCTCCGTCTTTATCGACGAGGAGCAGATCCATGCGCTCGAGGAGCGGATGGAAAAGAAGGGCTACCTCGAAGCGCGCGACATGCACACGACCTTCAACATGCTGCGCGCCAACGATCTGATCTGGTCGTTCGTCGTCAACAACTACCTGCTGGGCAAGTCGCCGCTGCCGTTCGACCTGCTTGTATTGGAACGCCGATTCGACGCGGATGCCGGCGGCGATGCACAGCTTCTACCTGCGCAAGATGTACCAGGAGAACCTGCTGGCGAAGCCGGGCGGCATCACCCTCGACGGCGTCAAGATCGATTTGCGCAAGGTCAAGACGCCGGCCTTCATCCTGTCGACCCGCGAGGACCATATCGCGCCGTGGCGCTCGACCTATGCGGCGACGCAGCTTTACGCCGGGCCCGGTCAAGTTCGTGCTGTCGGCCTCGGGCCACATCGCCGGGGTGGTCAACCCGCCGGGCAGCAAATACGGGCACTGGCGAGAACGACACGAACCCGCCCTCGCCCGACGATTGGCTCGCCACCGCGACCCATTACGACGCGTCGTGGTGGCCGGTGTGGGAGGAATGGATTTCGCAATATGCGCGGCGGCGAGGTCCCCGCCCGCCAGCCCGGCGACGGCAAGCTCAAGCCGATCGAGGACGCGCCGGGGAGCTACGTGAAGGTGCGGGCGGAGGATTAGGCCGGCCGATTTATCTCGATGGCGGCATGCCTCAAATGCCGTTGCCGGTCAGCCACGCGCGGCCGGTCCAAAAGGTCGCACCCGCATTTACAATTGTTAAAGGCTTGGCGGTCATGATGCCCCGGTCAGTCCCGAGGAGAACCTACATGTTTGCGACCATTGCCAAGCTGTTGAAGAACGAAGACGGTGCGACCGCGATCGAGTATGGCCTGATCGCCGCGCTGATTGCCGTCGCCGCCGTGACCGTGATGGGCACCGTCGGCACGAACCTGAGCTCGACGTTCAATACCGTCGCCGGCAAGCTTTAAGCCGCCGACCACATCACTGCACGACCCAACGCCCGGCTGCATCTCGGTGCAGCCGGGCGTCGCTATTTCGGCCGAGGCCCCGAGGAGATTTGCCTGACCTTTCAGCAAATTGGCGGTACGCCTAAGAGCTTGTTAACCATCTCATGGTGTACTCAGCCTCCCGGGGGTTGACATTCCCGCTTGGAGCGACCCGCTTAAGGCGGCGCGAGGTGGCCGAGATCAATCTCGGCCACCTCGATCTCCTTTTGGGCTCCGCCCCCTATCCCTCGCGTTTTGTATTCTTCCGCCAGCTCGCGGTAGTGCCGCGGCACCCAGCGCATGTAGTCCTGCTCCTCGGGCTTGAGGTGGCGGGAAAACCGCGCCGGGGTGCCCGACCATAATTCGCCGGATTTGACCAGCTTGCGCGGCGCCACGAGGGCGCCGGCGGCGACCATCGCGCCCGATTCGACGACGGCGCGGTCCATCACCGTGGCGCGCATCCCGACAAAGGCGCCGGGCTCGAGCCGGCAGCCGTGCAGCAGCGCCATATGCCCAACCGCGGCATCGTCGCCGACGACGCAGGGGATGCGCTCGGTCCCGTCGAAGGTGACGTGCAGCACGCAGCCATCCTGAATGTTGGCGCGTGCGCCGATGCGCACCGGCGCGTCATCGCCGCGGATGACGACGTTGAACCAGATATTGGCGTGCGCGCCGATCTCGACATCGCCGGAAATGACCACGCCCGGCGCGATGAACGCGCTCGGGTCGATGCGCGGCAGAATGTTGCGGTAGGGCAGGATCAGGGGGCCGGTCATTGCGCTCACCCTGCCTCCCGCATTCGGGGATGGCAACACCGCGATTTTCGCGGGAATCAGCGGTTTCCGTTGCGTGACAATCTAAGGTATCGTTTGGCCAAGCGATCGTGCTGTCACGCGACCAAGGGAGCGGGAAACGATGAGCGGAAATTTTGCGCCTCTGCAGTGTCTGGCGGGTGTCAAGGTTGTCGATCTGACCCAGTTCGAGGCGGGTCCGACCTGCACCGAGGCCCTCGCCTGGCTTGGCGCCGAGGTCGTCAAGATCGAGAACCCGAAATCGGGCGATCCCGGCCGGCGCATCGCCGCGGCCAGCGGGAAGGCGCACGACTCCTTCTATTTCAAGATCCTCAACGCCAACAAGAAGTCGGCGACGGTCGACCTCAAGACCCAAAAGGGCGTCGAGCTGGTCAAGGAGCTGGTCAAAAAGGCCGACGTCTTCGCCGAGAACCTCGCCCCCGGCACGATCGAGCGCCTCGGCCTTGGCTATGACGTGCTCAAGGCGATCAACCCCGGCATCATCTATTGCCAGGTCAAGGGCTTCGGCGAGGGCAGCCCCTACGAGAAATCGCTCGCCTTCGACATGATCGCGCAGGCCGCGGGCGGCACGATGAGCGTCACCGGCGAACCCGGCCAGCCGCCGGTCAAGCCCGGCTGCACCATCGGCGACACCGGCACCGGCATGCTGATGGCGATCAGCGTGCTCGGCGCGCTCTACGAGAAGAAGGCGACCGGCAAGGGCCGCCGCCTGCAGCTGGCGATGCAGGATTCGGTGATGCACTACATCCGCACCTCGTTCGCGGTGATGTCGCAGCAGGGCGACAAGGCCGCGGCGCCGCGCATGGGCGCGCAGTCGACCTCGGGCGCGCCGGCGCCGTGCGGCATCTATCCGTGCAAGCCGTTCGGCTACAACGACTACGTCTACGTCTTCTGCAGCCGCGCCAACCCCGAGCATTGGAACCGCCTGCTCAAGGTCATCGGCCGCGAGGAGCTGATCGACGACCCGCGCTTCGCCACCAACGAAGAGCGCAACAAGCACGAAGGGCTTCATCAACGAGATCATCGCCGAGTGGACCAAGCACCACACCAAGGAAGAGGCGATGCAGCTCATCGGCGCGGCCGGGGTGCCGGCCGGCGCGGTCCACGACACGCTCGAGCTCTACAACGACAAGAGCTTCGTGAAGCGCGGGATCATGCAGGTGATGCATCACCCCGACGGCGACTGGAAGTGCGAGAGCTGGCCGGTGCGCTTCGACGGCAAGCCGCCCGAGCTGAAGCCCTCGCCCAAGCTCGGCCAGCACACCGACGAGGTGTTCCCCAGTTGGCTCAAGCCTCAGCAAGGGCCAGATCCAGTCGCTGACGAGCGAAAAGGTCATCGGCAACGCCAGCTAGAAACCACAGACGACCCGGCGGCCCGCGAAAGCGGGCCGCTTCTTTTTGGCCCCCATTTGAAAATTTAGAGGAGACCCCCGATGGCGGAACTGACCGGTTCGGAAATCCTGGCGAAATGCCTCAAGGCCGAAGGCGTCAAGGACGCGTTCTTCATCATGGGCGGGCCGATGCTGCTGGCTGAATCTTCGATGATCAACGAAGGAATTCGCATGATCGACGTCCGCCACGAGCAGGCGGCGGCGTTCTCGGCCCAGGCCTATAGCCGGCTGACGCAAAAGCCGGCGGTGTGCATGGCGGCCTCGGGCCCAGCGGCGATCAACCTGTCGACCGGTCTCGCCAATGCCCTGATCGATTGCTGCCCGGTGATCGGCTTTGGCGGCGCCAGCCCGATCAGCCAGTTCGGCCGTCAGGTGTTCCAGGAAATCGACCAGATGGCGATCATGCGCGGCTGCGTCAAATACGCCGACCGCATCCATAACGTGAAGCGCATCCCGCAGCAGATCAATTTCGCCTTCCAGAAGGCGATGACCGGCAAGCCCGGCCCCGTCTACCTCGATTGGCCGGGCGACGTGCTCTACCAGAAGGTCGAGGAGAGCCAGGTCGATTGGAGCTATGCCGGCCGGCCGATCGTCGGCGCCCGGCCCTATGCCGAGCCGAAGGCGATCAACGCGCTGGTCGACGCGATCAACAGGGCCGAGCGGCCGATCATCGCCTCCGGCGGCGGGGTGATCTGGTCGCAGGCGTGGAACGAGATGCGCACCTTCGTCGAGAAGGCCGGCATCCCGTTCTACACGACCCCGCAAGGCCGCGGCGTGGTGCCGGACGACCATCCGTATTCCTACCTGACGATGCGCTCGACCGCGTTCCGCGACGCCGACCTCATCATCGTGCTCGGCACGCGGATGAACTACATCATCGGCCACGCCGCGCCGCCGCGCTTTGGCGCCAACGCCAAGATCGCCCGCATCGAGATCGACGCCGAGGAGCTCGGCATGTCGGCGCGCAATGTCGACTACCCGATCGTCGGCGATTGCAAGTCGCGTGCTGCAGCAGCTGATCGACGCGATCCCGGCGAAGACCGCCGACCGCTTCGCCGGCTGGCGCAAGACGCTCGCCGACGGCGAGGCGGCGAAGCGCTCAGGCCCCGGCGGCAACTACCCGACCGACGGCGACATCCACCCGATCCGGCTGCTGGAAGAAGTGAAGAACTTCATGAACCGCGACGCGATCCTCGTCGTCGACGGCCAGGAGACCTTGAATTTCGGGCGCCAGACGATGCCGACCTTCGAGCCGGGCCATCGGCTCAATTCCGGCCCGTTCGGCACGATGGGCGTGGGGCTGCCGTTCGCGGTCGGCGCCAAGGTGGCGAAGCCGAACACCCAGGTGATCTGCTGCCACGGCGACGGCTCGTTCGGCCTCAACGCGATGGAGCTCGACACCGCGGTTCGGCACAAAATCCCGATCCTCGTCGTCATCAGCCTCAACGGCGGCTGGACCGCCGACCCGCAGAAGAACAAGCCCGGCCGCGACCTCGGCTACACCCGCTACGACAAGATGGCCGAAGGGCTTGGGGTGCTACGGCGAATATGTCGAGAAGCCGGAAGACATCCGCTCGCGCGCTCGAACGCGCGCAAAAGAAGGTCGACGAGGGCATGGTCGCGCTGGTCAACGTCAAGACCGACTACCGCGCCCGCGCCGGCACGGTGCAGTTCTCCGACTATTCGACGTGAGGGCTGACGGCTTAGGCTGAAACGGAAAGGGCGGCTCCGGCCGCCCTTTTTGTGTCAGCGGTCAGCGACGACGATGTCTTCCATCTTGCCGAAATCGATCCAGACCGGGTCGCCGTGCGGCGGGTAACCGAGGATGCGAGCCGTCATGTCGGGGCAGCCACGGTCGGGAACGAAGACCTGGACGATCTGCGCGTTGGCGCGCCGCGACGTCAGCCTCATCCCCGGGCAGTTAAGGACCGTCGCCGGGTCCTGCGTCTGGAACTCGTTTTGGGTCTTCCCATCAGATGATCGTTCGACCCAATTACCCGCCACCGTGTAGAACCAGAAATCGCGCTGCCCCTGCCTGGGGTTGTTCGGCACGCTGAAGGCGAGGACATGATTGGCCGGAGCCGGAGCCGGAGCCGGAGCGGGCGGCGCCGGCGTCGCTGGAACCGATAGCGCCTTCACCTGTGCGTCCAGCGCCGCGATCTTGGTCTGCGCGGCCGCGAGCGCTTCCTTTTGCGCCGCCAGATCCCTCGTGGCCTGAGCGAAGCGCTCCTGCGCCTCGGCCTTGGCGTCCCTCTCTGCGTCGAGCTCCCGGGTCACCGCCGGCGGCGTCAGCCAGGCCGGCTTGACCGCGACGACCGCCGCGACCGCCGCCGCGCCAAGGGCAAGCCCGAGAACCAGCCCCGCCGCCGGCCCGTGCCTTCCGGCGGGGACGGGCGCATCGGCCGCTGGCGTAGCCGGCGGCGTCCCGACGGACGCGTCCAGCAGTTCGATCGCGCGCGCATCGTCGCCCGCATCGGCGCTGTATTTATGCCGGAGTTCGACATCCATCGCCGCGATCAGCCGGGTAACGTGGATGTCGAAATCCTGCCCGGAGTCGACGGTAAGCGCATTGTGGAAGGCGAACTCGCGGATCGAATCGGGCAGCTGTGTGGGATGCGGCATCTCCGCCCGCATCACCAGCACCGGCAGGATCAGCACCCCCTTTTGCATTGCAGTCTCGATCTCGACCCGGACAGGATCGCCGGGGTCGCTGAGCTTGGAGTGCCGCCCCCGCGGGGTAGCCCAGCGCGGCCCAACAATAGCGAGGACGATGTCGCTGTCGGCGAAGACACTGCGATCGTATTTGTCGAAATCCCGCCCGGCCGGTGTGCTGTCGATGTCGCGGAAGATGTTGGCGCGCCCGTAATGCGCCACCAGCCGGTCGAAAATCCGCCCGGTGATGTCCCCAGTTTCCTCCCGCCGGTAGGAGATAGTGATCTTCGGCATCGCGAGCTCTTCCGCCGGTGTTTATTGGTCCGGGTGACTTCTAATTGTCGCAAGGGGCGGTCGCAACCCGGCCGGCGCGGCCCACCCGCAAGGTCGCGATAGGAGACATATTACGCAAACGCGCGGCGGATCCGCCCCCAATCCTCGATTGCGTGTTCCTGGCCGGGGACGACCTGGATCGCCACCTCGCTGTAGCCGGCCTCTGCGAAGGCGGTGATGGTGGCGGTGATCTCGCTCTCGCTGCCGGTGATCGTCGTCGCGCGGATCAGGTCGGCGGTGACGAAGCGGCGCTCCTCGGGCTTGACGAACATCAGGTGCCCGCGGTGGTTTTCCAGGTAATGCGCGCCTTGCGGGCGGAAATGCCGCGCGGTCTCGACATAGGCGGCGATGGTGCCGGCGAGCTGGGGCGGCATCGAGGCCATCGGCGGGAAGCCCCCGAGCGCCTGGTCGGCGGCGCGGTGCAGCAGCATCGCGGCGCGCGGGCCGGCCTGGGCGACAACCCGGTCGCTATCCGCCGCCTCGCCCGGGCGAAGGATCGCGCCGCCCGTCAGCACCACCGCGTCGAGCGCCTCGGGCGCGTGGCCGACCTCGGCCCACAACCCCGCCATCTCCTTGATGCCGGCGGCAGCGCCCGCGACATCGCCGGCGGTGTTGATCCAGCCGGCGCCGAGCTTAGCGGTGAGCGTCCGCGCGCGGGGGCCGGTGGCGGCGATGTAGAGCGGGATCGGGTCGCGTGTGTTGATGAGCCCGAGCTCCGGGTTCAGCAGGCGGATGAGGCGCTTCTTGCCCTCGATCTCGGCTTCGATCGTCTCGTCGCGGAGCAGCGCCCGGACGATACGGATGTATTCCTCCATACTCTTGAGCGTGACCGCGCCGAGGCCCATCGCCCGCCGCCCGGTAAAGCCGGTGCCGACGCCGAAATCGATCCGGCCCGGCGCTAGCTTGTTCAATGAGGCGAAGGCGTTGGCGGCGACCGCGGCGAGCCGGTTCGACGGGATCAACACACCCGTCGCGAGGCGGATTTTGGTCGTCTTCATCGCCGCAGCGGCCATCGCGACAAACGGGTCGGCCGACAACATCTGGGTGTCGTAAAACCAGGCGCGGTGAAAGCCCAGTTCCTCGGCGCGGCGCACCACCCGCCAGGAATCGGAATCGGTCGGGATCGCGATGGCGAAACGCATGGGTGACCTCCCTGGTCGTTGGGAGGATTTACCACGGGAGCATTGAACATGGGTCCCGGCTTTCGCCGGGACGCTAGACGACGCGACGTTTGTCGCGTCGACTAGCGCTTCGAGAACTGGAAGCTGCGGCGGGCCTTGGCCTTGCCGTATTTCTTGCGCTCGACGACGCGGCTGTCGCGGGTGAGGAATCCGCCCTGTTTGAGGGTCGGCCGCAAGCCGGGCTCGTAAAAGGTCAGCGCCTTGCTGATCCCGTGGCGCACCGCGCCGGCCTGGCCCGACAGCCCGCCGCCCTTGACCGTCGCCCAAACGTCGAACTGGCCGAGCCGGTTGGCGACGACAAAGGGTTGCGAGATCAGCATGCGCAGCACCGGCCGCGCGAAATAGACCGGGCTGTCGCGCCCGTTGACCTCGATCTTGCCGTTGCCGGGGCGGATCCAGACGCGCGCGACCGCGTTCTTGCGCTTGCCTGTGGCATAGGCGCGGCCGTGCTCGTCGATCTTCGGCTGAACATCGGTCGGCGCGACCGGGATCGGCGCCGCCGGTGCAGCGGGAGCGGCAGGCGTGGCGCGCGCCGCAGTCTGCATCGCCTGGCGCAAATTGGCGAGGCCTTGGACGGTCTGCGCGGCGCGCGGGCGGCGCGGCGCGGGCTGTTCGGCCTCGGTCTTCTCGGCTTCCGGCGTCTCGGGAGTATCTTCGTTCTCGGGCGTATCGGCCATGTCTAGGCTCTCGCGTTCTTGCGGTTCATCGCGGCGACATCGAGCGGCTCGGGCTGCTGCGCCGCATGGGGGTGCTCGGGGCCGGCATAGACCCGCAGGTTGCCCATCACCTTCCGGCCGAGCGGCCCGCGCGGCACCATGCGCTCGACCGCCTTTTCGAGCACCCGCTCGGGGTGCCTGCCGGCGAGGATCGCGCCCTTGCTGCGGCCCTTGATGCCGCCGGGATAGCCGGTGTGCCAATAGAAGATGCTTTGGGCGCGCTTGTTGCCGGTCAGCTGCACCTTCTCGGCGTTGACGACGACGATGTTGTCGCCGGTATCCATGTGCGGGGTGTAGCTCGGCTTGTGCTTGCCGCGAAGGCGCATGGCGATGATCGAGGCAAGCCGGCCGAGCACCAGCCCGTCGGCGTCGATCAGCACCCATTTCTTGTCGATATCGGTAGGCTTGGCGGAAAAGGTCTTCATCGCGAAACGGCCTGTCGGGGGCGCACGCGGCCAGCGCCGCGGAGCGCAGGGTTTAAGCGATCACCCCGCACGCCGTCAAGCGATTTAGCCTTAAAAAACAATGTGCTTTGGGAAGCGGTATTATGTTACCCCGGCACAAGGCCTACCACCGAGACCTACCTGCTGCCAATCGCCATCCAGAACCCGCTGACTACAAGAATCGCCAATAACGTCTCAACATACCACGGCACTTCATGCTCCCTTGAGATCGGATATGGCGGCGCCACCAATAGGGCGCGCCGCCCGGCCCGGCCAGCCGCAATGATGGTGAAAATAGGCTTACTTTCGGTCCTTGCCGGAGCCGCCGGACCGGCCCCGCGGCGAGCACCGAAATAGGCATTGCCCGGGCCCGCCGGCGGGGTCAGATTCTCCCTGGAGCGAACGGTAACGGGGAGCGGCGATGGCGGCGAACGTGCGGGTCGAGGGCGACGCGGCGGTACTGCTCGAAGAGCGCGACGAGCGCGGCGCGCTGCGCCTGACGATGAACCGGCCGGCGGCGCGCAACGCGCTGTCGATGGAGTTGATGGGCGCGATCATCGACGCGCTGGACCGCGCCGGCGCCGACAAGGAGACCCGCGTCGTCGTCATCGCGGGCGCCGGGGTCGGGTTCTGCCCGGGCCACGATCTGCGCGAGATGCGCGCCGACCCGAGCCGCGAGGCCTATGCCCGCATCTTCGACCGCTGCAGCGAAATGATGCAGAAGATCGTCCGCCTGCCCAAGCCGGTGATCGCCGAGGTGCACGGCATCGCCACCGCCGCCGGCTGTCAGCTGGTCGCCAGCTGCGACCTCGCGGTCGCGGCCGAGGACGCGCGCTTCGCCACCTCGGGCATCAATGTCGGCCTGTTCTGCTCGACCCCGATGGTGGCGCTCTCCCGCGCGGTCGGCCGCAAGGCCGCGATGGAGATGCTGCTGACCGGCGATTTCATCGACGCCGCGACCGCGAAGGCGCTGGGCCTCGTCAACCGGGTCGTGCCGGCGGCCGAGCTGCGCGCCGCGACCGATGCCCTCGCCCATAAGATCGCCGCGAAATCGGCGCTCGCCATCGGGCTCGGCAAGGAGGCGTTCTACCGCCAGATCGAGATGGATTTGTCCGCCGCCTATGCCTACACCAGCGACGTGATGACCCGGAACATGCTGGCCCACGACGCCGAGGAAGGCATCGACGCGTTTATCGCGAAGCGCAAGCCGGTGTGGCGGGATGCTTAGCAGCTGATACTTTTATCGCGCTTCCCGGCGAAAGCCGGGACCCATGGCTCAGCCGCACGAGCGCCGGATAGATGGACCCCGATTTTCGTCGGGGAGCGGAGAACAATAGGACGCCGAGGCAGGCTTCGACGCCTTATCGTCAAGCGCGGGTGGGTATGGCGGGATTCCTGAACACCGCCCCTGTCACCATCCCGGCGAAGCCCAAAACCCATCCTTCAGCCGCTCGGATGCCGGATAACTGGAACCCGGCTTGCGCGTGGGGCGCGGAAAATAGATCCGCGTATCCGCAAATGCAAAAAGACCGATGTCTCTCGGAATGCCTATATCGGCATCCCCACTTCGGCGACCGCGAGTTTGCCGTCGGGCATGACGTGGCGGTGCTTGTCGAGGTTCATCGTCATCCGTTTCATCAGCCGCCTTGCGCCGGGGTCGAACTCGTTGCGGCGGTGCATGGTGAAACCGTTGTCCCACACCACCAGGTCGCCGACCTGCCACTGGTGCGCGTAGACGAATTCGTCGCGGGTCGCGGCCGCGTAGACCTCGTCGAGCAGCGTCATGCCCGAGGTTGTGTCCATGTAGTCGATACCGATCGTCGTCGTCGAATCGAGGTAGAGCGAGCGGTCGCCGGTTTCCGGGTGGGCGCGCACCAACGCATGCGTCACCGGCGGTGTCTTCAGCCGGGCTTCGTCGGAGATTTTCTGGTCGCTCTCGCGTCCATAGCCGGCGAGCCGCTTGGCATAGTCGAAGACGCCGCGCTTGCCGGTGATCTGGGCGCGCAGCTGGCGCGGCAGGGCGGCATAGGCGGCGCGCAGATCGACCCAGAAGGTCTCGCCGCCCTCGGGCGGCAATTCGAGCGCGTAGAGCGCCGCGCCGGTCGCCGGGGTCAGCATGTAGGACTGGTCGGAGTGCCATTGCAGCTCACCATCGCCCAAGCCCCCGATCGGCCGGCCCAGCCCGTCCTGCAGATTGGACAGAACCGCCACCTCGGGCACGCTCTGGGAGGCCCAGTCGCTGCGCACGGTCCGCTCAAGCGGCCCGAGCAGGGCGCAGAACGCCGCCAGCTCGGCTTCGCTCAGCGCCTGCCGGCGAAACACCAAGACGCCGTAGCGCGCGTAAAGGTCGCGCAGGCCGGCGACGGTCGCTTCGTCGAGCTTCTCCCACAGCTTGAGACCGATCACTTCGCAGGCGAGCGTCGGGTGCAACAGGCGGGTTTCGAGCATCGTCGTGTCCTCGGTCAGCTGGATAACGATAGTGCGTCCTTCGAGACAGCGCTGCGCGCTTCTTCAGAGCTTGCCCCGGCGAAAGCCGGGGATGAGGGGCTTTTCTTCATGCCATCATAGGTCTACCTCATCCTGAGGCGTCTTGCGAAGCAAGGCCTCGAAGGACGCGAAAGCGGGCATGCAGCCCAACGAGGGTGCAATGAACCACGACCACTACAGCGACGCCTATCTGCGCGACATCCTGACCGGCGCGCGCACCATCGCCGTGGTCGGCGCCAGCCCGCGCCGGCACCGCCCGAGCCAGGGAGTGATGCGCTTTCTGCAGCGTCACGGCTACCGGACGATCCCGGTTAATCCATTCGCCGCGGGGGGCGAGATCCTCGGCGAGCGAGTCTACGCGCGCCTCGCCGACATCCCGGAGCCGGTCGACATGGTCGACATCTTCCGCCGCAGCGAACTGGCCGGCGCCGCGGTCGACGAGGCGATCGCGATCGGCGCCAGGGCGGTGTGGATGCAGCTCAACGTACGCGACGAAGCGGCCGCCGCGCGCGCCGAGGCGAAAGGCATCAAGGTCGTCATGGACCGCTGCCCGGCGATCGAAATCCCGCGTCTCGGCCTCGGCGAGCGCTGAACGCCGTGGCCGTCACGCAGATCGTCTCGCGCAAGGTCCGCCGGGCCTGGGATGTCCGCGCCCGGCCGCGTTTCTACGTGGCCCTGGTAACCGGCGTCACGAGCGCGCTGCTCTGCCCCCGCGCGCTCGGCGGCATGGAGCGGGCGGTGATCGGCTGGGACACCGGCGTCGCGCTCTACCTCATTCTGATTTTCATGCTGGCCGCGCGGGCGACGCCGGAATCGATGCACCGCCGCGCCGCGCTCGAAGACCAGGCGCGCTGGGTGTTTCTGTCGCTTACCGCCGCTGCCGCGTTCTTCAGCATGTTTGCGCTGCTCGGCATCCTGCACCGGGTGAAGGACGCCGAGGGGCTGCTCGCCGCCGAACTCGCCGCGGTCGCCGGCGCGACGATCCTGATGTCGTGGGTCTTCGTCCACACCATCTTCGCGGTGCACTACGCGCACGATTTCTATTCAGAGATGGCCGGCAAGCAGGCGCCGGGGCTGGAGTTTCCCGGCGACCCGGCGACCCCGGCTACTGGGACTTCCTCTATTTCTCGTTCGTCATCGGGATGACCTGCCAGGTATCCGACGTGCAGGTAGCGAGCCCGCCGTGGCGGCGGCTGGTCCTGGCCCACGGCATGCTGGCGTTTCTCTTCAACACCGTGGTGCTGGCGTTGAGTATCAACCTGCTGGCCGGGCTGCTGTAACCGCCTAATGCGACATCAGCACTGGGACGGTCATCTCCTGCAGGAAGCTACGGCTGACCCCGCCCAGCACCAGCTCGCGCAATCGCGAGTGACCGTAGGCGCCCATGACGATGAGATCGGCGGTGAGGTCGGCGGCGCGCGACAGGATGATGTCGGCGACGGGCGTGCCGTCGGTGACGGTCGACTCCGCCGTCGCGTCGACCCCGCGCCGTTTCAGCGCCGCGACCACATCGCCGGCGAGATGACTCGGCCGCGCCCCGGGCGAGCCTGGCGCATCAACCTCGATCACCGTCACCGCATCGGCCTTCTCGATGATGAACATCGCGTCGTAGAGCGCGCGCGCCGCCTCACGGGTGCCGTTCCAGGCGATCATCACATGGTCGAACCCGGCGAACTCCCCGGTATAGGGCACGACGAGCACCGGGCGGCCCAGGTTCAGCGCCACCTCCTCGGGGAGGGCTCGCGGCGCTGGGCTCGCGGCGTCGGAATCGGTCTGGCCGAGCACCACCAGATCGAACAGCCGGCCAACCAAAGTGACGCTTTCGGCGATGTCGGCCTCGCGGCAGATCCAGTCGCCGGTGAGCTGAAGCCGGCCCAATTCCTGGCGGAACGCCGCCTCGGCTTTGACCGCTTCGTCGCGCTGCGCCGCCATGAAAGCTTCGACGAGCTGGGCGCCGCTGGCAAGATCGCCAAAGCTCGTCGCGGCTGGCAGCCCGGTGGCGAAAAACCCGGTGAGCCGGGCGTCGAAACGCTTGGCCAACGCCGCGGCGGGCGCAAGGCGCCGCGCGGCCGTCACCGCATTGTCGATGACGACGAGGATGTCCTTACCCGGCATCGCGACCTCCTTTGGCGGCTCGCGCCATTCGACCCGTCACGTGACTGCCTCGCGGCAGACCCCGATCCGGCGCTTGCCGGCGACGGTGTAGAACAACGGCGCCGGCGAAGATTCGTTGCCCTCGTACACCGCGATCGCCCGCGCCAGCATGAACTGGCTGACATCGCGAAACGGCTCCAGCGGATGGCGGCCAATCGGGTGCCAGCGCACATCCTCGAGCTCGTCGGTGGCGCGCGCCTCGCCGATGACCAAGGTGCCGTCGCCGAGGAAAAAGCGCGTGTTGAAACGCCGGAACACCCGCGCCGGGGTGATCGCGCGGCCGATATAGGTGAGCCGGTCGATCGTTGCCGTGACTCCCGCCTCGGCATAGGCCTCAGCCGCCGGGCTGCCCGACCGCAAGGCCTCCTTGGACGCTCCGGCATGCCCGAAGAACACGCCCGACTCCTCCCAGGTCTCGCGCAGCGCGGCGCGAGCGCAGCGCCGCAGCCGGAGCGGCAGCCACTCGGCGCCGGTCTCGGTTTGCCACGGACGGGCGTCCTCGGCGTCGACCGCGCCGCCGGGGAAGACGTAGACCCCGGGCATGAAACGAACCGTCATCGGACGCCTGCCGACGAGCAATTCGAGGTCGCGCCCCCGGCCGCGCAGCAGGATCAGCGACGCGGCGTCGCGGGCTCGGACGGCAACGGGCCTCGCCGGTTCGGCGACGTCATTCATTCGCAGAAACCCACAAGGGCGGGTCAGTGGGCGCGTTCGGGTTCGGCCACCGCCGCCGACCACGGTGACATCACATCCGAGATGCCGTGATTGGTGCCATCCTCGCCGCGCAGCACCACGTTCGGGCAGGCGAATTGCTGCGGCGACACCGTGTGCTCGACCAAGCGCACGCCGCCGCGGCTGCTCAGCCGGTCGATCACTGCCTCGGGCAGGCGACAGTCGGCCGCGACGCCGTCGGCGCCGCTGACATCGACGCGCGGGTGATGGGCCGCCTCTTCCGGGCTCATGCCGAAATCGGCGATGAAGCTCGCCATTTGCAGCACCGCGCCGAGGATGCGGCGTCCGCCCGAGGCGCCGATCGCAAAGCGCGGCCGCCCGTCGCGGGCGACGATCAGCGGGCACATATTGCTGAGCGCCCGCTTGGCCAGGCCCGATCGAGTTCGGCCGGCCGGGGCGCGGGTCAAACCACATCACCCCGTTATTCATCAGTATGCCGGTCCGGGGCAGCACGTAACGGCTGCCAAAGGTCGACAGCAAGGTCGTGGTCAACGCGGCGACCCCGCCCTCGCGGTCGACCGCGGTGATGTGGGTAGTGCAGCTCTCGGCCGGCGGTTCGGTGTCGCCGGTACGGAAGCATCGGA
>CAVZCJ010000007.1:0-138907 GCA_963773625.1 uncultured Alphaproteobacteria bacterium
GGATGCACTTTAGCAACGAGGCTTCACGGCGCAGTCCGCACGACGCCGCGTATTCGAGCCGAGCATCTTAAATCACTACGCTGGCGAACCCCTTTCCGACCGTCTGCGTCTCCTAGTTCCCGCGAGCGGAACGGTGACGATCAAGATCATCCCGGTGGGGGTTGCTGCTTCGATCGACAGAGTTCCGTCGATCAGGTCCAGCCGTTCCCTGATGCCAATGAGCCCAAGTTGCCAGGGC
This sequence comes from uncultured Alphaproteobacteria bacterium, assembly GCA_963773625.1. Lineage (GTDB taxonomy): Bacteria > Pseudomonadota > Alphaproteobacteria > ATCC43930 > CGMCC-115725 > DATARH01. Next base: position 239 of record CAVZCJ010000007.1, read on the forward strand.
GCCATAGTCGCGTCGTGGTCGAAACCTTTCCCGTCATCCTTGATTCTAACCCGCAACTGATCCTCGCCGCGCTCGACCACGAGGCCCACAGCCGTTGCTGCGGCGTGCTTCAGGATATTCGTGAAAGCCTCTTGCACGACCCGTAAGACCGTTGTTTCGACCAGGGCCGGAAGATCATGGCCGTCGAGGCCGACGGCGTGGAAATCGACCGCAATGTTGAACCGGGCAGACCAGTCCGAGACATAACTCTCTAGCACCGACCGCAGCCCGCCGGCCTCAGGCAACGACGGGCGCAATTCCCAGGCGATGTCGTGAACCCTTTGGTCCATTTCTGCGGTCAGCGCCTGCATTTGCCGGAGCGTTTCGCGGGCGGCATCGGTCTGCACCACAGGCTCGATGCTTTTCAACATCAGCGACAGCCCGATCAGATCCTGCCCCATTTGGTCGTGCAACTCGCGTGCGATGCGCAGCCGCTCCTCCTCCTGCGTATTGGTCAAAACAGTAAGAAGATCGAGCCGATGGTTCTCAGCGAATGTGCGAGCGAACAGCCGCCGATCATAGATCCCGAAGATAAGTACGTTCCACAGGAAGACCAAGCTTATGCCAGCCACCCACGGCGCGAGCCCGGACGGCGAGAGCCCGGTCAGGGGCAAGCTTGCGACGGTTGTCGGGGTGCAGATAAACCCGGCAACGCCGGTGTAGTGCAGACCTGAAATGGCTATGCCGAGACTGCTGCCGCACAGTCTGATGATCGTATTCTGAGAAACAGAAGCCAGCCAGAGCGCCGCTGTCGAAGCAGTTATTGCGATCACTATCGACAGGGCCACCAAGGCAGGTTCGTAGCTCGCGATGGCCGGCATATTGAGCGCCGCCATCCCGGTGTAGTGCATCGCCGAGATGCCAATCCCGACCACCGCGCCGCCGAGAAGGATTCGCGACCATGAAGTCTCGCGCCAATGAGCAAGGTACAATCCCACGGCCGCAAGCGGGATCGGGATTACGAACGAAAGGATGGTCAGAGGCACGTCGTAGCGCACCGGCACCGGCAACCTCAGCGCCAGCATCGCAATGAAATGCATCGACCAGATGCCGCCACCCAGCGACACAGCGCCCGCTGCTAGCCACGCCAATCTGATCCATCCGCGCGAGGTCCTAATCTGTCTGGCGAGGTCCAAGGACACGTAGGCGGCCAATACCGCGACCGACAGCGATACGATGACCAACGTTGGGTTGTGCGGATGGAAGAAATCGGCGAGGCGCATCTAATTTTCGATGCCTCCGCTCCGGGCCTACAACCAATAGCACAGAGTAGCGGTGAGGCAGATCGCGAATATCAAATACCGCGTCGCGATCCGGCGAACGTCATGTGCCGACCGAACGCGCCTTCAATTCGGCTCGGAGGCGTTGTAGAGCGGACGCCGGTACCTCCAGTACCACGGCCTCAAGATGCCGGCTAAGGCGCTCCCCAACCTCCGCTCGCAGAAGAGTTAGGAGTGGGTTCAAGGGGTCGTCTGCAGACACGTTCAGACGGCCCGAGCGGGTGATTTCGCCCCGAGCATCAACTTTGGGCGATCAAAAATCCGTTTTTCAACCCACCCGGGCGATCACCAGGGCTGCCGTAAAGGTCCGTTTGGGGGCAACATAGGAACGCCGCGGGGGCAGCTACCAATGTCCGGTCAGGGCTCGGAAATCGGTCGTTCGTAGCTAGGTGCGCGGACGGCGAGGTAGCGCCGAAACCGGACTCTCGCAGCGGTGGCGAACCGATCCGACTTCGACCCAAACTGGGATAGCTGAAAGGCGGAAATCGGCCGGCCAGTAAGAAATCGGCACCACGCTCAATGACGACGACATCGGCCCACGACATTTCCAGTGCTATCATTTCGTCATTCTGGCTTCCCGAGAGCCCGCAGGTAGAGACGCACCTTGGTTATTTTGTTGAGAAAATCCGTCTGCCGAGCATGGTTTGTCGCTTGCTGGCTGCTGGCCCTTGAGGCCACCGTCTTGAGCGGCTTCGGCGCTGTTGAGGCGCATGCGCAGGAGCGCGCCGTAAATATCGGCGTCCTGACCGACATGTCGGGACTGTACAAGGATCTCAGCGGCGAGGGTTCCGTTGAAGCCGCGCGAATGGCGGTGGAGGATTTTGGCGGCCAGGTTCTCGGTACGACCATTCAGGTATACGCCGGCGACCATAGAGATGATGTTCCGACCGCTACAGCCATCGCGACGGAGTGGTTTGAGAAAAAGCGCGTCGGCGTCATTGTCGACATACCTCATTCGCCGGCCGCGATCGCCATCCATAAACTAGCGTTCGAGCGCAAGCGGATCGATATCGCGGTCTCCAGCGGCAGCACCGATCTCACCGGCTCAGCATGTACCGAAACCGGCTTCCATTGGGCATACGACACCTACTCGAATTCGGTCCCGCTGGTGCGCGCTATGGTGGGCTTCAGGCTGAACTCGTGGTTCTTTATCACAGTCGACAACGCATTCGGTCGCTCGCTCGAAAAAGAAGCATCAACTGCAGTTGTTGCCGCGGGCGGACGGGTGGTCGGGGATTCCCTTCACGCACTGAATACCCGCGATTTCAGTTCCCAGCTCGCGGCGGCGCAAAACTCCGGAGCAAGAGTAATTGCGCTGGCCAACGCGGGTGGTGACACGATCAATGCGGTTAAAGAGGCCGCGGAACTCGGGATATCTTCCCGCTCGCAGGCGCTCGCGCCACTGCTCGTTTTTATCACGGACGTGCACGCAATCGGACTGGACATCGCCAAGGGCATGACTTTCATCGATGGCTTCTACTGGAATGCCGACCCTCAGACGCGAGCCTGGTCGAAGCGTTTCTTCGCACGACGCGGCGTTATGCCGACGATGTCGCACGCCGGCGTCTATTCCGCGGTTACGCACTACCTAAAGGCCGTTCAGGCTGCGGGCACCGACGATGCGCTCTCGGTTGCTGCCGCGATGCGAGATGCGCCTGTTGACGATTTTTTTGCCAAGGGGGGAGGATTCGAGCTGACGGGCGGTTGGTGCACGACATGTACCTTGTTCAGGTGAAGCAGCCGGCGCAGTCTCGGCAGCCGTGGGACTATTACGAAATTCTGTCCACTATCCCTCGTGACAAGGCATTCAGACCGCTCGATGAAGGCGTCTGTTCGCTTGTGAAGAACTAGTGGGGATCCCAGCGTTATGGCGACAACCTCTGTGGCGCCCCCCACTCTCGACATCAACTCTGGCGAACCTGTCGCATCGCAATCGCGGGCCGTTTCCGATGGCTTGTTAACGTCCTCCAGCGGACGGAAGACCAGATTTGGTGTTGCCTTTCGGCTCGTTGGAGCGCTGCTCGCGATAACAGCCTTCGCTTTGATCGCTATCGTCGCGGCGATCTATGCCTTTTCCCAATATCGCCAAGCGTTCGAGCGCATCGCGAATTCAGACGTACCGATCCTTGTAGCAGCGGGCGATATTGCCGCGCGAAGCCAGGCTCTCGCCGCCAACGCGCCCAACCTTGCCGCGGCGGAAAGTCATTTCGCGCGCCAGGCCATAAGTCTCGACCTTCGCAAGCAGCTCGACGGGCTCGCGCAAGTCGGTGAGCGTCTCAGAGCGCTTTCACCGGGCACGCAGGGGCTCGATCGGTTGGTTCTGGATCAAGTGCGGCTGGCGCGTAGTCTTCAGCGTCTGGATAGTCTGGTCGGAGATCGGATCGACGCGGATAGTTCGGCAGCGAACCTCACCCTTCGTCTCGAAGGGTTTGCCGCTCGCATTCACGAAGCCAGCGCTGCGCAATTACCGACCTTGATACAGGGTTCCTCGACGCCGGACATTGAGGCTTTCCTCGAGTGGGTGGCCGCCACCGACGAGGCTATCGCCGTCATGTTGTCGACGACCACAGCCGACACGACCGCGCGCTTAAATCGGCTTCATGCCGATCTCGACCGGCTGCGGGAGAAGGTTCGCACAGCGCACTCGCGCCTTCCGTCACAGGCGCCCCTGCTGTCCTCGCTTGAGACTGAGCTGGATCGGTACGGCTATGGAACGCCAAACGTGTTTCAGGCACGGGCGGGCCAGCTCACTGCAGCTTCAGCATTGATCGGCGAGGTGTCGGAAACCCGACAAGTCGCAGCCGACTTCGTTTCGTCCGCGGGCGCAGTACTTGACGATGTGAAGAGGCTGACCAACGAGCAAGCAGAATTTTTTGCCGGACTGATTGCAAGATACTCGAACATATTCGCCATCGTCTCAGGTCTTGCTCTGGCAGGGGCGGCTGCCGCGTTCTTGTACGTCGTCCGCTCTGTTGTGTTGCGACTGCGGACCCTAAGTGAGAGCATGCGTGCCAGGGTCGACGGCCGGGACGTGCCAATCTTAGCTTCCGGTACCGATGAAATTGCTGAGATGGGCGCTGCAACGCAATTCTTCGTAACAACCATCGAACAGCGAGAACGCCTGCTCAAGGAGCGGAGTGCCGAGCTGGCGCAGTCGGTCGAGGAGCTGCGTGCCCTGGGTGATGTCAGCCAAGCTGTCAATTCAACGATCGACCTCGAGACTGTACTTGCGACGATCGTTGCCAAGGCGGTCCAGTTATCAGGTGCTGAAGCGGGCACGATCTGGGTATTCGACGAGGCAAGCCGAGAATTTCGGATGCACACCAGCTACGGGATGGATGAATCGCTGATTGCAGACGTCAAGGACCATCCCATCCGGCTTGGCGATGGAACGGTAGTCGATCAGGCGGTCCTGATGCGCAAGCCGATCCAGATCCCGGACATCCAAAAGGACGATACTTCGCGACTTCTTGATGTGGTTGTGCGAGCCGGCTTCCGCGCGGTCCTGACGATGCCTTTACTCGGCGCCGAGGGGATCGTTGGGTCGCTGGTGGTGCGTCGCCGCGCGCCTGGCGAATTCCCAAAAAACACAATCGAACTATTACAGACTTTCGGCGCCCAATCGGTTCTCGCGATCCAAAATGCGCGCCGGTCGGCGGCCTTCGAGGCACTCTCCGGAAAACTTGCCAAGTACCTCGCGCCACAAGTGTACAATTCGATATTCCTTGGTCGCCAGGATGTAGGAATTGCCAGTCAGCGCAAGAAACTGACCATCTGCTTTTCCGACGTTGCCGGCTTTACTGAGACCACCGACCGAATGGAGTCGGAGGATCTCACACAGCTGCTCAATCACTACTTAACAGAGATGTCGGAGATTGCTTCCGAATATGGCGCCACCCTCGACAAATACGTCGGCGACGGAATTGTTATGTTCTTTGGCGATCCGGAGACGCGGGGCGTTAAGGAAGATGCGCTTGCTTGTGTCGAGATGGCGATTGCCATGCAACGGCGGATGGCCGAGCTCGCTGACCTTTGGCGCAGCTCCGGCATCCAGACCCCGCTCCAGTGCCGGATCGGCATTCACACTGATTATTGCACTGTCGGAAATTTCGGTAGTCCCGACAGAATGGATTACACGATGATCGGCGGTGCTGTAAATCTTACGGCTCGGCTCGAACAAGAAGCGCCTCCCGGTTCCATTCTCATTTCTTACGAGACCTTTGCGCATGTCCGCGACGAGATACTTTGCGAAGAGCACGGCAACATCCGCGTCAGGGGGATTGCTTATCCGGTGACCACTTACCGCGTGGTTGATCTCAAATCGAACTTATCCACCGACGAGACAGCCATTCGTGCGCAGCTTCCACACCTCAAAGTCGAGATGGAGCCGCACCTAATGTCGGCCAGAGAACGTGAGCAAGCCGCATCGACACTTCGGCAAGCTCTCGATCGGCTGCTATAGAGATCGACGGCAGACCGGCGTTCGGTGTCATTACTCGCGGCGACGACTGCGGATTGCGTCAATTTCGCCGGCTGGTGCGCCATTCTCGGAGAATTTTCCAACCTCTCCGGTACCTGCCTCGCCAAGGAGGTCTTAAGGGGCAGGAACCGTGCTTCGCGCTTCTCAAACGGAATGTCCTTGCCGGTTCAGACTAGGGACCTTCATTGAAACTCACCCCGACGATGAACGGCGCTACCGCGGCGGAAGGCGCTGCTCCGCTAACGCCCCGCTATAACGCAATTGAAACCCCAGGTTTAGAACGATAACTTATATTTTCTGATAAAGAAGATTTTGAGGGAGGCCAACAATGACGGGGAATTTGAGGTATTGGCGAAGTCATTCTTCTAGCCGTCGTGCCGATGATAATCCTGTTCCAGGCACAATCTTGGGGAGATTCGCCAGTAAAACGTGCGTGTTACCTAAAATGTCAAATGAATAAAACAGCCTGTAATGCAAATAACACAGCTACTTGCCGTGAGTCGAAATGCAAACCTACGTTTGATTGTTCGAAGTTGTTCGGCTCATGCGAGCACACTTGCGATCAAATGCCAGAATGCACACAGGATGCTCAATGCGGCTCGGGCCAAGTCTGCGATCAATCTGGCCCGAGGCCGGAATGCGTCATCGCGTGCAAACAAAACGCTGATTGCCGCCGACTACTGGGAGAACCGAGTGCTGTGTGTTTCCGCGGTCATTGCGGTCTGACCTAATCAATCCTTTACGGGGATGACGATCGCTTTCCCCTCGAGGACAGGATCGCCATCGACCGACCGGAAAGTGACACCATCTCCGCTCGGACTGATTGCATCTCGGTCAGCGCCGCCCACGCTTTCGAACTCGGTGTCGTAAGCGGCGGAGCGGCTGACGCCTTCGCGCTCGACCCTCTGCAACGCAATCCGGCATTCTACCGCGGCTGGCGCCGTCAAATCCGTGCTGCTGAAACTGTCGCCGTCGACCGAGCTGTTGAAGGCGCCGAGGAAGAAGCCGACGCGGCGCTTAAGCGTGGCGCAACGCCCACGATCAATCCTCGTTGATCGAGTTCAAAGCTTGCGTGCCCTCCTCGTCTCATTCTGCAAGCCGGGAGGAACATGCCCGTGGAAGACCCGCAGGAGCTGCGACGGCTGGCCGCGGCGAGGGTCTGAATTGGGGCAACATCGGCCGGCTAATACCGCAACAACGAACGGCCGCTTAGGCTCGGAGAGCGGACCTCGCTGGCGGGCGGCCCGATGACGTCTTGGCGCCAACTCCGGCCATTCGCTCGACGGCGAAGGAATTACTGAGGTCAACCCACAGGCGACGTTCGCGGTCTGCTTAACCCGGCTACGTTCCCGGCAATTGAACCCGCTAGGTATTTTCCGAACCTTGTCGCGATCGAGGATTCGATGCATCCGGCTTCGGAAGGAAGTGGGAGTTTTGCGGTGAGCTTGGTGATCCGGTACCGGCATCCGCGCCGGCCCGACGAAGCGGGCATGACCGTCGTCGTGGACAAGGCGAAGATCTTACAGATGAAAGACCAGTTGGAATCTCGGGGCTTTCTCGTCATCGAGATTGTAACCCCAATGTTTGCCAAGCCTACCCACGATCAGTCTGATTGACCCCGAGGAGTATTGCGATGACGAAGCGCCAGTTTGTCCTCATCGTGGTAGACCGGGACGCTGGCGAATTTAGCGTGGAAGGCCCGATAAGCGACGATCGACCATGGAATAGCGCGGTGGTCAACGCTCAGAGGATCGGCCGAAATATCCGATGCTTCGGTATGGGAGACATCGCGCCGGATGTCGCTGCGGCCGAATGGCGATCGTCTTATGGCGGTCGCAGGATTGCGTCTGGCTCTATCGTGTGGGCCGCTCACCAGATTATGCACTAGCAACCGCGCCCGCTCGTTCGGAGCACCTGGCTCCCCTGGGCCGTCACTCGGCGCCGAGCAGGCGATCGAACTCCTTTTTGGAAACGCCGTAGCATTCGCACGAGCGCTGCTCCAGGCCGTGGCGATCAATGATCGTCACGTTGCCGCGTGTATAGCGGATCAGCCCGGCACGCTGCAGCCCACCTGCCGCAACTGTAACCCCCGCCCGTCGCACGCCGAGCATCATCGCGAGAAACTCCTGAGTCAGTGGAAATTCATCCGAATGCATACGGTCGCGGGTCATCAGCAGCGAGCGACAGCAGCGTTGTTCCAGCAGATGAAGGCTCGCGCAGGCGGCCGATTGGGCGACTTGATCAAACCATCGCGTTCGACACCACAGGCGCGATGCGAGGCGCAACCCGTGCCGCAGGAAGGGAAACGGTGACTGTCGTTCTGTCCCCTTTCCAGCTCTTGATCCGAAGCGAACCACCGTGCAGCTCCGCAAGGCGTTGTGCCAAAGGCAGCCCTAACCCGGTTCCCTCATGCTGGCGCGTGAGGCCCGCATCTGCCTGGCCGAATGGCTCGAGCGCGATAGCGATCTCGTCTTCGGTCATGCCAGGGCCGTCGTCCTGAACTTCAAAGTCTAGGCTGCCTTCCGCGGTGCGGTACTCTTCGAGCGGCTGGGCGGCCATTTCGCGATTGGCGACGCCGCACCCTGCAACGCCACGGTGCCGCTTGGCGCGTTTCCACCGATGGGTCGATTGTGGAAGCGGCCGAGGCTGTCATCGCCCTCGGTATCTGGTCCGACCGCGTCACCAAGCGCTTCGGCTACGCCCCACCGATCTTCGGCAAGCGTGGCTACCACCTGCACTTCAAGCCCAAGGGCAATGCCGGTCTCACCCGCCCGGTGGCCTCTAACGGCTTCCTGCTGGCACCGATGCGCGCCGGCATTCGCCTGACGACAGGCGTAGAGTTCGCACGCCCTGAGGCGAAGCCAACTCCAGTGCAGCTTGCCCGCGCCGAGCCCATCGCACGCGCCGTGTTCCGCTCGGCGACGCGGTGGAACCGACGCCCTGGATGGGTATCCGCCCCTGCACCCCCGACATGTTGCCAATCATCGGCCCCGCTCCGTCGCAGTCCCATCTGTGGTGCGCTTTTGGCCATGCCCACCAAGGTTTCACTCTGGGTCCGACCACGGGCCGGCTGCTGGCAGAGATGATCACAGGCGAGGCGCCCTTCGTAGACCCGAAACCGTTCCGGGCGGAGCAATTCTGACACCTGAGCTTTCTCGCTCAGCCGGGTGTCGGGCAAGGACCGAAGTGGGGGCACGAACGGCCAATACGCCGCCCGAGGCCGACAGACCATCGCTCAGCGCCAACTCCGGCCGTTACCCTAACGGTGATCGGACGGCTCCAGTCGACCCATTTGACAATTGCCGAGAGCCAACCCCAAGGTCCCAGTGTTGGAGGGCGGGAGTTCCCTCTCAGACCACCGGGCGGGCGCGAACGTCATCACCGATCTTGCGCGGCAGGAACTGGCCGTCGCTCATAGAGGAACGGAGCTGACCGCCCTCCACGGCGATTTTGCCGCGCAGGATCGTCATGCTGGGCCAGGCCGTTACCTCGTGACCTTCCCACGGGGTGTAATCGGTTTCGTGCAGATCCTCCTTGCGGATGACACGCCGCGCGCGCGGATCGAGCAGGACGATGTCGGCATCGGAGCCGATTGCGAGTACCCCCTTGCGCGGGTAAAGGCCCATGATCTTCGCCGCGTTCGACGAGGTTAGCGCGACGTAGTCGGCGAGGCTGTAGCCCCGCTTCGACACCATGTGCGTGTACATCAGCGACATGCGCGGTTCGACCCCGGAATTGCCACCGGTCGTATCGTCGATGCGGCGGCCCTGCAATTTTACACTAAGCGGGCAGCACACCTCATCGGTCGCGATCGCCTGGATCGCTCCGTGGTTGGTTCCCTCCCAGAGCGCCGCCTGGTCCTTGGCGAACTTAAGCGATGGGTAGGTGTGAAACATTTGGCCGCCCGGGCGCTTGTAGTCCTCGGCGGTGTAGAGCAGGTACTGATGCAGCGTCTCACCGTAGATGGGGAAGCCGCGCGCACGAGACCCGGCGATCGCGGCGACGCCGGTAGCTGCCGACACATGGACCATGTAGAGCGCGGCCCCCTCGACGTTCTCGGCTAGCCGGATCACGCGGTTGAACGACAGGTCTTCCGACAGCGTGGTGTGCACCTCGGCCATGTTTTCAAAGCCGGTGCGATCCTCCCGGAACAGTTTCTCGTACATGTGCATGACAAGATCGTTGTCCTCGGCGTGGATCGCGGCGATGCCGGCATTCTTCGCGACAACTTTCAGCACCTCCCAGATGTCGCCGAACTGCACCATGCGGCCTTCGCGGTTCGGGCGTATGTTCGTGGTGAACATTTTGACCGAGGCATAGCCTGCCTGGATCGCCTCCGGAAGCGCACCGAGGAGCTCGACCGGCGGCTTCCCGCGCACCAGCAGATGTAATCCGTAATCGCAGTAACAGGCGTTCGCCCACTGCCGTCGGCGCGCCTCGATTGATTGCTGCAGCCCAGCTTCCGGGGGGCAATCGACAAAGTCGAGCATCGTCGTCGTGCCGCCGTGGAGCGCGGCACGGCTCACCTGATCGGGCGGCGCGCTCAGCATGTCCTCGTTGCGTCCGGGAAACGGGATCGGCGAGAGGCAATGGATATGCGGATCGACCCCGCCGGGGATAACGATCTGCCCGGTTGCGTCGATGACCCGCGCAGCTTCCCCAAGGCTACCGGGCGCGCCGATCGTGACGATTTTTTCGCCGGAGACCCCGATATCGGCGGCAGCAGCGCCCGCGGGCATCACTGCGGTGCCGCCGGAAACAATCAGATCGAGCATTAGCACCCTCCCTAGATGATGCCGTTGTTGCGCAACTGCCGAACCTCTTCGGCGGTGTAGCCGGCGATCGAGGTCAGCACGTCCTCGGTGTGCTCTCCCATCAGCGGCGCGGCGCTCGTCTCGAACGGCGAGTCCGACAAGCGCACCGGGCAGCCGATCATCGAGTATTTACCGCGCGTCGGGTGATCGAGGTCGAACACGATGCCGCGTTCCCGCAAATGCGGGTCGGCGAGTACCTCGGCGGTGTCGAGAACGGCGCCGCAAGGTATGCCCCTTCCAGCGAAGGCCTGCATGACCTCGTGTTTTGCGCGGTGGCGGGTCCAGCTTTCGATGATTTCGGTCAGCGCCGCCGCGTTGCGCGCCCGCGCCGACGGCTTGTTAAAGCGGTCGTCAGTCAGCAGGTCCGGGCGTCCGATGACCTCGGCGACCGACGCAAACATCTCGGCGTTGTCGGGCGGGATGATCAAGTAGACGCCGTCGTTCGAGCCTTCGCCGGCGCAGCGGATCAGGTCGGAGTAGCCACCAGTCGCCGATTTGTTGCCGGTGCGGCCGAGCGGCTTACCGGTGGCGAGGGTGCCGGTGAACTTGACACGGGTTAGGTTCAGCACCGCCTCCTGCATCGCCACTTCGACGAGCTGGCCCTTCCCGGTCCGCCCGCGCTGTACCAGCGCCGCCAGGATGGCGATCGCGAGGTGCATCCCGGTGCCGCTGTCGCCGATATTGGCGCCGTTGACCAGCGGCGGGCCGTCGGCTTCCCCGGTCACGCTCATTGCTCCGGAGGTCGCCTGTGCGACCGGCTCGAAGCATTTGAACCCACTATAGGGCCCGTACGAGCCGAAGCCCTTGACCGAGGCGTAGACCGCGCGGGGGTTAAGCTCCTTGACCGCGTCGTAGCCAAGCCCCAGCCGTTCCATGACGCCGGGGCCGAGGTTCTCGGCGACGACGTCGGCCTCCTTGACCAGACGCCGCGCGACCTCCTTGCCTTCTTCCGTCTTCAGATTGAGGACAGTGCTGCGCTTGCCGCTGTTGAGCAGCAGGAAGAAATAGCTGTCGACATTCGGGTTGTCGGCGTTCCACAGCCGCCGTGCTCGGTCGCCATAGGGCGGGCGCTCGATCTTGATCACGTCGGCGCCGAGCCAGGCGAGCATCTGGGTGCAGGAGGGACCGGCCTGGTCGTGGGTGAAGTCGATGACGCGAATGCCGTCGAGCGCGCGAACTCATGTGCGGTCTCCCTGAGTTTCGTGAGGGCCTGGACTATCCTGCAATATAAAAGGCGATCTGGGGTAGCATCGAGCTGCGGAGGGCCGGGATCATGGACAAGGCGACGATCGAACTCTTGGCGCGGCGTGCTGGACTGGAAAAGGCGTTGGCGGAACATCCAGAGGACGTTGCCGCTGCCGCCACACAGGCAAGCGATGCGGTGGCACGGATGAAAGCCCCCGCCGATCCATGTGCGGAACCCTGGCCGCCGATGAAGGCGGGTACCGGGCTATGACCGATCTGCATTGGCTGAGCGCGACGGACACGGCGCACGCCATTGCCTCCCGCGACATTTCGCCAGTTGAGCTGATGACTGCGCTGCTCAATCGGATCGGCCGGCTCGATCCGAAACTCAATGCCTTTATCCGGATCGACGCCGAGGCGGCGATGAACGCCGCGAAGGCCGCCGAAGTGGAGATGGCGGCGGGGCGTCCGCGCGGGCCGCTACACGGGGTGCCGGTCGGGATCAAGGACATCATCGATGTCGCCGGCTTGCCGACAACCTGCCATTCGAAAGTGCTGATCGACAACATTGCGGCCACCGACGCGGTGTGCGTGTCACGTCTGCGTGGGGCCGGCGCGATCGTGTTGGGCAAGCTCTCGACCCACGAATTCGCGATCGGCGGGCCGAGTTTCGACTTGCCGTGGCCGCCGGCGCGCAACCCCTGGAACCTCGATCATCACCCTGGCGGCTCGTCATCCGGTTCAGGCTCTGGATTGGCGGCCGGGCTGTTCCCGATGGCGCTTGGCAGCGACACCGGTGGCAGTGTTCGCAATCCGGCCAGCGCCTGCGGCATCGTCGGGCTCAAGCCGACTTATGGGCTAGTATCGCGCCGCGGCGTCTTCCCGCTGTCCTTTACGCTTGATCACGTCGGGCCGATGACGCGCACGGTCGCCGACAACGCGCTGATGCTCGGTGTCATCGCCGGCTACGATCCGCTTGATCCCGGCAGCGCCGGCGCGCCGAACGGGCATTATGCGGCCGGGTTGGAGCGCGGGGTGCGGGGGCTGCGGATCGGTTTTGTCCGGCACTTTCACGTAACCGATTTGCCGGCCGATCCGGAGGTGGCCGCCGGGCTGGAAAAGGTTGCCGACACCCTGAAGTCGCTCGGTGCCGAGGTTCGCGACATTCGGCTGCCGTCGCTCGGCGAGTTCGGCGCCGTCAACCGGGTGATCTTGCAGAGCGAGGCGTGGGCGATCCATGGCCAGTGGCTGCGAGAGCGGCCTGGAGATTACGGCCAGTTGGCCCGCCGCCGACTGATGGCCGGCGCATTCATCGGCGCGGGCGACTACGTCGACGCAAACCGCCGCCGCCTCGACATGATCGCCTCCGTCGAGGAGGCGCTGCGCGAGGTCGACATATTGCTCTGCGCGAGCGCGATGGATCCACCTTGCCGCATCGATGACCCGGTCGAGGTCGAGCGGACCTACCCGCGACAGGCGCGCACCCCATTCAACGTCACCGGCCACCCGGCGCTGGCGATGATGAGCGGTATTTCGTCCGGCGGCTTGCCGCTATCGGTGCAGCTCGTCGGCCGATACTTCGCCGAGGCGACCCTGTATCAAGTCGCGCGGGCTTGGGAGCACGAGGCGGGTACCGACGGAAAGCACGCGCCGGTCTAGGTTATGAACTCATAAAGGGGATTCCCCCGGCGCGGGAGATGTGATTCAAGCTTCCCAACTGGGGGAGCAGGATCATGCGAGGCTACGAACTGAGCGATTTCGAGTGGGGCGTGATCGCGCCGCTGCTGCCAAACAAGCCGCGCGGGGTGCCGCGAGTGGACGACCGGCGGGTTCTGAACGGGATCTTCTGGGTCTTGCGGACGGGCGCGCCGTGGCGGGCGCTGCCGAAGGAGTTCGGCCCGCGAACGACTTGCTACAACCGCTTTGTGCGGTGGCGCAAAGCCGGGGTGTGGGACCGCGTTCTGGCCGCCGTCACGACCGCTTACGACGGCAACGCGCAAATGATCGACAGCACCTCGGTGCGCGTGCATCAGCATGCCGCGAACTCAAAAAAAGCCACCCGGATCGCTGTATGGGCCGCTCGCGCGGCGGGCTGACGACCAAGGTCCACGCGCTCACCGACGCCAACGGTCTGCCGCTTGAATTGGTCCTGACGCCGGGCCAAGCGGGCGATTGCCCGGTCGCCGCGCGCCTGCTCGGACACCTGCACGAAGGCACCATCGTACTGGCCGACAAGGCCTACGATGCCGATTGGCTGCGCCGCCAGATCGAAGCCGCCGGCGCCGCACCCAACATCCCGCCGATGGTCCATCGCCGCTGGAAACCCTGCTTCAGCCCGGTGCTCTACCGGGCGCGTAATCGCATCGAGCGGTTCTTCAATCGCATCAAACACTTCCGGCGCCTCGCCACGCGCTACGAAAAGCACGCCGCAAACTTCCTCGCCATGCTCAAACTCGCTGCCACCCAACTCTGGCTGCGCCATAATGAGTCTGTGACCTAGGCCTCGAGATTAAAAAACTGGGTATCAGAGCCACCCAGGAGCCCGGATCGGTGTCGGCGTCTGCGCGTGGACGAACGGGTGCTGCGCCATGTGGCCGGTGGTGATCGATCAAGAAGGGCCGAACCGGGCCGATTGCTCGTCACGGATGAATGGCCCATAGATTACATCGATCTCTGCCTGGTGGCCCGCCGGGATCTGCCGATCAGGAGACACATCGGGAAGTGCGAGTTCATGATCGTTGAACCGTTACGCGTAGGCGTAGTTGGAATGGGTTGGTGGTCGGACGTGCTCGCTGACGGGATGAAGCGCTCCGACAAGTTCGAGATCATCTCGTGTTTCACGCGGTCGGAAGACAAGCGCCGCGCTTTCGCGGAAAAGTACGGCTGCGTCCCAGCATCAAGCTACGAGTCGATCCTCAAGGATCCGGCCATCGAGGCGATCATCAACACGACGCCCAACAACGCACACCTCGAAACCACCCGCATGGCCGCGCAAGCCGGCAAGCACGTATTTCTCGACAAGCCGATCGCCAACACCGTCCATGAAGCCCAAGAGATCGCGAGGGCGTGCGAGAAGGCCGGTGTGATGCTTTCGCTCGGTTACCAGCGCCGGCGCGAGAGCCATTTCCGATGGATCAAATCCGAGATCGATGCCGGCCGCTTCGGCAAGCTCGTACAGGCCGAGGGCAACATCAGCCGCGATCGACTGGGTAAGATTGATCTGAGTTCCTGGCGCTACCAGTCGGTAGGCATGCCCGGCGGCGTAATGTTGCAGATCGGCATCCACTACGTCGACGTGCTGGAAATGCTGATCGGGCCGGTGAAGCGCGTATCTGGCATGTCGGCGCAGCTCGTCCTGCCTGGCGACAATCCCGACGTCGCCAATCTGATCTTGGAGCATGAGAGCGGCGCGATTTCCAATCTCACCGCTTCCTACGCGTCGGCGTCGGAATTTTATATGATGAACATCTATGGTAAGGAGGCGAGCGCCTACTACGACACATTTTCCGGCCTACGGCACCTGATCCGCGGAGACACCAAGCCACGACCGGTCGCGACCGAAAATAACGACACGATACGCGAGGAGCTGGAGGAATTCGTCCATTGCGCCAGAACCGGCGCCAAGCCGGAGACAGACGGCTGGTGGGCGTCGCGCAACCTCGCGGTCATCAAAGCTGGAGTAAAGAGCGCGAGAGAAGGCCGTGTGGTCTCGGTGAATGAAGTGCTAGAGAGCGGAGAGTGAGTTGCCCCGTTTAAGATAGGGAGCGACCCGCCGCCTCTTTTCAGCACCATCGTGGTGATTGCTTGGCCGCGATCGGGATCAACCTCGTCGAATGACCGTTTCTGACATCGGCCGGGCTTAGGTTGAACGACCGCTTCGAGAGCATGAGCTGCCGTCACCGTCGACGGAACTCAGCGCCCGCTAAGCGCCGATATTGTTCTCTAATGGGTCAAGGGCGACGGCTCGGTGGTAAGCGATATCGACGCTGTCGGGTGTCTGCGTTCTCTACGTGCTCAAGTGGCACTTGATGGGGTCAGCTGGGGTGCAGAGCGGCTCGGTTGAAATCGCAGTCGGCCAAAGGGCCACCTGCTACAGAATCGGCGCCGTCATCTGCTCCCTCCCTCGGGCGTCGCTCCGCTCGGGAGCTCGGTTCGACCTCCTGTTTGGTTATGCCGGGTTGAACTCTGTGCCGTCTCGCAGCATGGCGTGCATGATAATGGCGAGACGACGGGCGAGCGCGATCCGCGCCTTTCGCATGGTGGACAGTTTGGCGATCGCGAAGGCCCAGTCCTTGAGCTTCAGCGCCGGCTTGTAGCGCGTCAGCATGACGTTGGCGGCTTCGTACAACAGCGTCCGCACGCGCCGATCCCCACACTTCGAGATGCTGCGGGTATAGTCGACCTCGCCTGATTGATAACGCCGCGGCACCAAGCCGAGATAGGCACCGATGTCACGCGATCGCCTGAAGCGTCTAGGATCGTCAACCGCGGCGGTGAAGGCGAGTGCGGTGAGCTGACCGACACCGGGGATGGTCATTAGCCGGCGGCAAGCCTCGGATGCCCTGACCATTCGCCTGATGTCCGCGTCGATCGCTGCGACGGCGCCAAGCACGGCGGTGCGTGCTGCCATCAGCCCTCGCATGGCAGCGGACAGGCCCGGAATTCCGTCGCTCGCCCCGCAGCGCCTGCCTCATGAATGCAGCGGTCAATGCACGCGGCAGACGCACGCCGAACACCACGGCAAGGCCGCGGATCTGGTTCTCCAAGGTCACCCGCTGGCCGACCAGCTTCTTGCGGGCGATGATCAGCGATCGAAGAGCGTGCGCCGGCAGAGACTTCACATGTACGGGCTTGAAGAAGCCGGTGCGAGCAAGATGCGCCAGGCCGCGTGCATCGTTGCGGTCGGTCTTGTGGGTCGCCAGCAACTTCAGCGCCTGATAGGCCTGCCGGCTCTCGATGCAGACGATAGGCAGCCCCAGTCGGCTCAAGCCGTGATAGAGCATTGGCGCCATCCGACCGGTCTCGAACACAATCCGCTCGCAGGCTGGGGCTCGCTCGAGCGCCGCCGCAATGTCGGCAGGCGTCGACGGCACCTTCACCTCGTGTACGACAGCACCGTCTCGCTTCATGACACACACGTGCGTCTCCGCCATCGAGACGTCCAGCCCGGCAAAATACTCCATATGCGGTCTCCTCCTCCGATGATGGAGCCGATCCTACCGGCCTCCAGGGAAGAGCCACCGCCCATTACCCGATGTTGAAAAGTCGCCGGTAGACAAATTTGCGACCGGTTTGAGCAATAATGATTCAAGGCCTTCAGCATCTTTGAATAAATACCGCTGATCTCATCACCAATCGGGACATAATATTTCTACAGAAAAACGCTGGCCGACTTTTTCAACACAATACGGCGAAAGCGGTCATTTCTGCAAGATGAGGCCCGATGGTTGAGATACGTGGGAGCGATCTTTAGGGCTCTCCACAATAACCAAACCCTGTCACGAAACCCATGGCAAGAGGGCCCGCCGAGCGAACTCTCGGCGGACCCAGTTGCAGCGCTTAGACCGTCCGATGAACTAAATCTCCGCCCCCATGCCCTCGGGGATGTGGATGACGTCGTCATCGATCAGCACGGTTTTGCGGGCGCCGTAGTCCCCGTCGACCACCACCTTGCCGCCCTTGGTCACCCGGATCGAGGCGGCGGCGTGCTTGGAGGTGTAGGTCAGGAACTCACCTTGGGGATGTGGGCCATCCCAATCGCCATCGTCGAGATCGACGGTATCGAAGGCGATGACGCGCCTTTTTTCGTCGGCCATGTTCCTCTCCTCTTGAAAATGAGCCTGCGGGGCGCAGTCTCAAAGCGGTCGGTGCAACCAACCGAAGACCAGTTTGCGTTGCCACAAGGCAAAAGACTTTATCGGGGGCATGATTTTGCCTTAAGGCCGGCTTGTCATTTTCTTGAGAAAATTTTCAAAGTATGGAGCATTTTATTTAGTTAAGATCTTAACGTTCTGCTTCTCCGATATTTGCGAGCTTACGGATTGCTCGAGCCTGCGGCAGCGTCATAATCCTCGGCCGCCATCAGACAGATGCGGGCAGCCCGGTAATATCCCTTCCGGACAATGCGCACCCGGCCTCGGAGCCAGGCCTGCATCAGGAATGGCCGCTTAAGAGTAACAATAGCGGGCCTAGGGCAACCCCTTTACCGATGGCGGCTTCGCGCCGAGTCCGGCCGTTCGCGCGAGCGCGACAAACCGCTTGAGAACGGCCAGCTAAGCCACCATCCGACAGCTCAGCCCCCTACACCCCAAAAAGGGGTTGGCCGTTGGGAACCAACAATGGCAAGGACGAGGCGGATACTGTATCGGCGGTTCCACGAACGGGTCCACCTCGATGCTTCACATCGACGAGAGCTTTCTAAACCAGACCGTCCGTTTGCCCGTTGGGCAGGTGATCGAGCTACGGCTGAAAGAGAACCCGACCACGGGGTTTCGATGGAGCTTCGTCGCCGACGGCGGGCCCTCCTGCACAGTGATCAGGGAAGGCTTTGAACCCCACAAGGGCCCGCCCGGCGCCGCTGGCGAACATGCGTGGCAAATTAAGGCGGTACGCGCCGGTGCCTGGCACCTAGAACTTCTCTATCGTCGGCCGTACGAGTCTAATACGCCGCCAGCCCGAAGCTTCGCGCTCGACATTCAAGTCACGGAGTGAGCGTGAAAGCTGCGGTGGCGGGCGGCCGCCGCAGCGCTGGTTCCTCAGCTTAAGATCAGCCGAATCGTCCACAAATCATCGGCTAGGTTCGAGTCTGTGACATAGGGATATGGCATTGTGAAATAACCACTCATGCCCCAGCCAGTGCCCCACGAATTGCGAACGATAAAACGCTGCGTGCCGTCGTCGTAGCCGACCGCTAGCACAGCGTGGCCTCCGATAACCTGCTCACTCGACGAGGGCATGGGGACGATTCCCGACTGCGCGACCGCCTGGCTCTCGAAGCTTTCGTAGACAGTGAATCCAAACACGAAGGGGTAGCCCGAGGCGAGACAGCCTTTGAGTAGATTCAGGTTTTGCACCAGCCGACTGTAGCTGACAGCGCGGTCCTGGAGCGCTTCCGTGTAGTCAACCTTCGGCGGCTGCACTGTAAATTTCGAGATGTCGTAGGGCCAATCCGGTTCGGGACAGGCACCTTGCTTCGCCACGCTCTTGATCCCATCTCGGATCTGAGCACCACTGTCAGTTGAGACAGTTCCCTCCATCCTGCGCTCATTGTAATAAATGAAGAGGCGTGAAGGGGCAAAGTTCGGGCTCAAATTCTGCTTCATGCGATCAAACTGAATTGCTGCGGCGATTGCATTCGCGGTGCAGCTGCCGAGTTGCCCCTGGTCATAGACCGGCGGGCATTGTGAACGAAGGTCTGCCTTCGGCGGCAACGCCGCCATGATCGCGACCGGCGCCCCGTAGAGATGGTCGCGGGCGTCGGGAAGATCGGGAATCCAGCCATAACGCTGTATTTTGTGAGGAGTTGCTGGTGTCGCCACTGGTCTTCTCCCATCTTCAGATTAAGACAATAAATGGAACAGTCGCTCCCTTGCGCAGGGGCATCAGCTCTTTCTTGATGGTGCTCCCTTGTCGAGGTGGGCCGGGCTCGTGCGGATGCGCGCGAACGCCGCCTGAGGGCCGATAATTTCCGTCAGGCCGGCGCGAGCGCGAAGGCGCGGTCCGCCACGGCGTTGTAGCCGAGGTAGCTGCCCCAGCCGTCGGTGGCCATCTCGTACACCTCCAGATGCTCGCTGAAGGCGGCCATCACGCAAGGCGGATTGATCAGGCAAGCTGGCGGCAGGTTGCGTGACATCATATCGCCGATAGTGTCGGTGATGCTGAAGCTCCCCACCCCGCCGGATTGGCTGAAAATGTTAGTCGCGCTGCGATAGACGTTGATCGTATGCGTGGCGAAGCCGTGCGGGTGATAGGCCACATAGGGCATCGTGACGCTATCGCCCGCCGCATAACGAACCACGCCGCAGCATGCGTCGGCCGCGCCGCCCGACGGTGCCGTGGTTGGGGCGCTGACGCTGGCCCAGCAATGGTTGTTATCGATGTGCAGCGTCAACACCACGGCATTGCCCACAACCAATGTGCCGCCGCCTGGCTGGGCAATGCTCGAGGCATCGACAGTGTGGATCGTGCCGCTAAGGCTGACCGAGTCCGGCACCACATACTTGATGTTCTTGGCGGCGATGTTGATCTCACTGCCTGCCGCGTCGAACAGGCGCAGTTCGATCTGGTACAGTCCGCTGCCATCGGTTGTGCCGGACTGCACACTGCCATCCGCGTTGAAGGCAAGCCCTGGCGAGATCACCGTGCTGTCCAGTTCACCGTTCTCGGTATCCAGCACGGCGTCGGCTACCGTCCACTGCCCGATCGGCGGTACCGCCGGCGGAATCTCATAGAGTTGCAGCGTCTTGCCCCCGACCACCATTGGATTGGGCCCGAGACGGTAGGGCGAGATGACGAGATCAGTACCGACCATATGCGCATAATGCCGGTTCACCTCGGCGTTGAACGGGGTCCAATTCCCGGAGGTGCCGCTCCGCCAGCTCAGTTGGTAGTACTGCACGCCGAGCGAGGCGCGTAGGCTAGTGTCAAAGTCAAGTCGCGGCCGCAGCTTTCCGCCCCACGGCGCGCCGCTGGTCAGCAGACCCCAGTTCGCGGCCGTCGCCCCGGCCGCGCCACCGCCATAGATCGCCTTCAGCGAGGTATTGCCAACGGCCGTGAACAACACCCAGTTATCAGGGCCGACTACCGGCGGACAGGGAAGACACGTGATGGCAAACGGCGACGTAGAGTAGAGCGTTACCTCGGTGCCGCAGACATAATTCCACCAAGTGTGGCAATAGATCGGCGTGGGGCCGTAGATTTGGACATCGAGGAAACCGAAAATCCTCTGATAGGCGCGGAAGTAAAGATCGGGCGCGTCATGGTTATTGCAGCCCTGGAATATCAAGCTCTGGAAATGGCCGCACTCGTCCGTATAGACCTCGCCAATCTTCTGGATCAGCACGAAATCTGGATAGAACAGGCAGATCAGCGGACGAATGAGATCGGGGTATTTTAACAGCGTCTGGCTGAACTGCTGGCGGTTGCCGAGTTGCGCCATCTGCCGCAGCGGGTGGTCGGCGCCGAGCTGCGCCAGCGCAGCCGCGGCCTCGGTTGCCGCCTGCGGTGTCGTGAGGGCGGCGGCCAGCGGAGCGGGATCGGGGAGGGGGATGGGCTGCGGCACGGCAAGCGCGACCGGGCCAAGGACGATCTGCTTGAGGTGATCGATCGCGGCATCGCTCAGGCGCGTCAGGATAATCCAGAGCGGATCGACCTCGTAGATCTCCACCCGCGCGTGACAGACCGGGTAATCGACAAACACACCGCCGGTGACGTGGCGCTTCAGTAGCGTTCCGCGCACCAGGCAGAAGCGAAACCAGCAGAACCAGATCTGCTGGTAGATGGTGAATTGCACCGGAGCGATTTCGTTGACCTTGGGATCGAGGCGGACGTGCTGTTCCTGCGCGCCGCGCCGCACCAGATCGACGAGGTCTTGCGTCGGCGCTGCCGGGCCGAGAACGATACGCACGTCCTGCGGCTCGCGCGGAGTCGGCACAGCGAGGACCGCCTCGCCTTTTGCGTCGAGTTCGGCGGCGACAAGTACGCGCCCCTCGCGGCTGAACGCGTAGGCCATGACCTTGCCGGGCGGCTTATCGGCCGGCCAATCCTGGAGCGTGGCAGTGACCCTGATGTGGGAAGTCGAACGGCGAGCCGGAGTAGCGGTCATTGCCATCGCAGCCTCCTGGGTCGAATACCAAGACCCTAAACGCCTGCGCGTTATTGAGGTAACCTTAATATTTTATTTTTCTCGGTATTTTAAATAATGATGTGATATTTTTTAGAATAGTCATTGATTATTGCTGATATGAAATATTATCTGCCTCAAAAAAATCATTTTTACGAACTGATATTCCTCCTGATAGGGGCCGCTGCTATGATTCCGCGTAACGCTTTCAACTCGAAGAGAGGGTGGGGGCCATTTCCGCCACGGACGTTAGCATCTCGGGGAGCGGCGACTTGCCACCCAACTGAAACCGCTGACGTCGGCCCATGTCGGCTTTGGGGCACCTTTACCCGTTCCCACCGCCCGGGCCGAATGGCCGGTGTCGGTTCGGTCAGCAGACCTTTGCCGGGACGCAAAGCAATGGGCGAGGTGCGCCGAAAGCAGCCGTGCGGTTTACCAGCGAGGTAATCTGTCGGATCGCGCGCAATATCTGCACGTGCATTATGCAGCGTCGAGCGTCATAAGAGCTGAGTTATAGTTAATGTCTATAATGATTACTATATATCAGTTAATAAAAAATCGACGATTAATGGTTCATCAATACTTAACACCAGATTGTCGCTGTCAGTGCGCGAGATACCGGAGGCAGCGATGGATGGCGGATTGGTCGTCTCTACCGAGATCACAACTGATGTCGAAGTCGTTTCCGCGAGGGAAATGTGGAGCGAATATCAGCTCGCCGATGGCACGGTCTTGCGCGTCAAGCCAATCATGATCAGCGTTTCGCGCGGGGATGTGGGACCGGCTGAAGGCGCTCCGCCTTACAACATGAAATCAACACTCGTGACCGACATCAGACCGCCCCGCCAATAAGGGCTCGCTGTCATGCTGCGCACCAGTCTATTCCGGTCTGATTCTGCGCGGGTTTTGGACTCGTCCTCAACGGCTGCCGTAGTTTGGACCAACACGCGGGAAGCGTCGCCAACCGAGACGCTGGTGCCGATGCCGACCCTCACGTTTGGCATTCATAGAAGCGGATCGATATCGTTCGTCGGCTCGACGCCCATCCGGCGCCCATCTCAGGGAGGCCACGACGAGGTGGCAGGAGGGGACGCGCCTGTAGAAAGTCCGATGAGCGGGGAAGCGTTGAGCGCGCCTACATCGCATGAAGCGGAGGTGGCAGGTGCGGATGAGAGAGGGCTGAGGGCTGAGCTCGCTACAGCCTCATACACCGACGCGGGGCTGGACAGCCCAGAACCTGAGCAGGTAATGGACGAAGGGAGTACGTCAGTTGCACAGGCGATCGATCCATCACCCTCACCTGTGACCGAGCAGCCCCCGACGTTAGAAACGGCATCACAATCAGCTGCCGGATCTCATACGATTGAACTGAGCATCGACTCGTTACCGCACTTCCAATTGATCGAACCCATTCCAGTTACGATCAACTCACTGGGGGATAGCCTGTTCACCGCAACAGTGGCCGCCTTACGTCTAAGTGGAACGGGTGACACCTTGGGTGACGCACTGGTCATCGTCAAAGAGCAACTCGAGTCGGTGTATCAAAGGTTGGCGAGAAGTACGGGCCTCAGTGAAGACGAGAGGAATGATCTACAGTATTTACACTCTCATATTAAATCCCTTGACGAGCCTCCTAGAAATAAGCGGGGACTTTGGCGTTAAGGCAGAAGAAATATTGGTGATTTTTGGGCGCGTTAGCGGCCTGTTAACCTGACAAGCGTACTGACAGCACAGCGCAATCCTCAAATACAGGTAAATAATGCCATGTGGAATCTCAATCCGGATTATATTCAGCAAGTGAAGGAAGAACTCAAGGGACGCCGCGCTGCGATCGAAGCTAGGCTTGCCGACGAACTGAAAGGCATCGCTGTGGACCTCGAGGAAATCGAGAAACTCGAGAGCGCCGCCTACGCTTTTGCTGTGAAGCATTTACCTCAATTGACGCCAGCGGCACCTGCCGATGAGCCGGTCGTTGAGGTTGCGAGGTTGGAAGCCGAGCCCGCTCCTGAAGAGCCGCCGGTCGTAGAGATGACTGCAGAACCCAACACGGAAGCGAAAAGCGCAACGTCGCGCTGGCGGGTGCGCGCTAGCTCGTAGCCATCAAGAGCGCACGGTCGTTGTCCATCCTTCGGAACTCCCGCAACAAGGCGGCGACCCTAGTCAATGACCGGATTGGGGCATGACCGGCCGGCTAAGACAGCAACAAGGAATGGCAGCTCAGGGATCGCAAACCGGTCGTTCGAAGCGAGGTGGGTCGACGGCTGCACAGCGCCGAAACCGGCCATCGTCGAGATCGTGGTTGGGCGATCGCATCTGGCCGGATGTCACTGCCGGAGCATTCGGCAAGGCGGGCAGCATTAACCAACGAGCCCCGCGATCAAGGGCTCATCCTGCGGCTCCAGCAATTAGCGCATAGCCTGCTAACTCGGGTGATGAGAAGCGCACGAGAGCTGTTGCACAGAGTCTTCAGATATTCTTATCGGGTTTTAATCCCGGTTCGCGAGAGAAACTGTTCGAACAACGTGTTCGTTGCATTAGGCGTGTTCGAAATGCCGTCATTGCCGGCGATGCCAGCCAAGGCAGTTCCCGCCTCGATCGATCCAAGCGCCTGAGCGTATCGATACCATCGCTCAGCCACCGCGGCGTCGCCGTGAATACCCTTTAATCCAGCCATCGCAAGGAATGCTGGATCATAAGTGTTTCCCAAGCGCAGCGCTGCCTGCGGATTTTCCGCCTCTGTTGCACGCGCGAAGTATAGGCGGGCCGTAGTGACGTCCGCAGTACGCAGCGCTGCATCGCCGCTGGCTAGCAGGATCGCAACCTCGTCCGGGGAAATATGGGGCATTGGCGCGGGGACTGGGTCAGCAACTGCTTGCTGCGGCACTGCCATCGCCGCCTCAGTTGTTGGCATCGGCTCTCTTATTCCGGCTGCCACGAAGGGCGTGGTAGCCGGCGTAACCGATTCGGCCCGCGGCGCCATTGTCACCGAGCCGCGCTCCGACGGATACATAAATAAGGCAGTCGCAGCGGCTGCTATGGCTGCAACACCGCAGAAGGCAAGGCCACAGCGATGGATCAGTCGAGCTTGGCGATTGCCCTTATCGACCAGAAAGGACAAATCTGATTGCCCACTGCCACCGGCCCCTTCTTCACGGCCAGTTTCAAGGACCGCCGCCGCCGGTGCGGCTGCTGCGAGCGCAGCCCGGCGCGTTAGCAACGAACTCGAAAGCTTCGCTCTCGACATACTGCCTACGCCGCGGCACGCACGTTAAGTTGTTCGTCCACCTGCCGCCAAAGGTCTGCAATTTCTTGCGCTGACCGTCCGGTCGGGCCACCCGCCTCCATGACGGTACGACCGTCGATCATCGACGCAGCATAATCGGTCCGTTGGTAGAGAATGACCGGCGCAACACGTCCATGTTCGGAAAGCGCGGCGACCGCTTCTGCGGTGATGTTCGCGCGCGGCACGGCGCCATTAACGATGAACATGAAGGGCTTCTTCGCCCGTCGCACCAAACTCACCGTCGCGCCAATGGCGCGCAAATCGTGCGGGCTCGGCCGTGCTGGAATAATCACGAAATCGGCCATCGCGATGACCTTGTCGATTTCTGCGGTCAGCGCGGGTGGCGTATCGATAATGGCGGTTGCGGTTCCCTGCTCATCGAGCTCGATGAGTTTTGCAGCGAGTTCATCCCGCTTCACCGTGACGAGCGAAAGGCCACCGTTCTGTTCCAGCCTCTCTCGCCTCGCTTCCCACCATTCGGTGAGAGACCCTTGTGGGTCGGTGTCAATCAGCACGGCAGGCCGTTCAGCGGATTTGCCGGCGCAGACCGCTAGGTGGGCAGTGATGGTCGTCTTGCCCACGCCACCCTTTTGGCTGGCGACGACGATTACACGCATTCGCCGAGGAACCGTCCGTACCGGCTGCTCCGTGTTGACAACCTTGTTTAGAGTGTCAATCCGACTCACCAGCCGGTCGACTTGGCTGTCATCGGGTGTGGGTTGGTCTTCCTTCTTACCTAGATGTTCGCCTGAGCCAGGTTTTGCGACCCTCTTGAACCAGTCGAGCATGGGACGGCATCCAAATTCTATGGCGATGAGATCGTGACTGTCTCCGACATAGCCCAAGTTTCGTGAACGAGCGGTAAAGATCCCGAGCTCAAAGTCACTTTGGGATCCTGTCCATCCCACTTGTCAGCCACGAGGCAAGCGAGCGCTTTGGTGCCGGTCGTTTTCGTTTTCCTGGAAGGCTTAAAAGAGCGGCGAGAAACTCGCTTCGGCCGCGATGCGGGATCAGTTCAACCGGAAGCCGTGGCGCCCTACCGTGCATCCGACTAGGTCGCGGCCTCACAGCGCGGAGACCAGCCGGGGCGCGCGCGCTGATCAAGAAAGAGATCGTCTCCCGGCTCGCGCCGGCACGCAGCTTTACTCTTATCGCCTCGCGCAACGTCGCCGATGTGATCACACGCACTAAAGCAGCGGTCAAGGTCTCGTCCCTTTCCTGTTCACTCGCGTCTTAATCCCGCGGAGCAATGGAAAAATCTTAGTCATGGCGTTTGCGAAACTACGCCAGTGTGAAACCGCGCCAGCCGCAGCCCACGCAGCATCACAGTCGAACTCGGCCAATATCGTGCCGTGCTTCGTTTAAGAAAGACTTGCGCCGAGAGTAATCGGCCTCCGACAGGCCGAGAGTAGAGAACCTTGCTCGAGGCGCTGGATTAAGTCGGCCTAATCCGCAAGCGGATTGGCTATTGCGAGATGAATCTTGCCTCAATTCCAAACGATCCTTAGCGACCCTTTAACTAAGCTTAGTATTAATGTGTATGGACCCGCTTCATGCCTAAGGAGCCCGTGATGTGGAACGTTAACAAGGAACACATCCAACGCGTGAAGGAAGAGCTTCAGGGGCGCCATGCCTCGATCCTGGCTCGTTATGAGAGGCGACGTGAAATCTGTTCAGGACGATCTCAATGAGATCGAGGAACTCGAGCGGCTCGCCTATGCCTTCGCAGCGAAGCATATACCCGAGCCTGAGGAACCAATAGAAGCAACGCCAGAGGCGATAGCGGTGCTGGAGCCCGGGCCGGAGAAAGCATTGCCGACGTCGCCGCAATCCACGTTTCCCGCCGCGATGAGATCGTCGAGGAAGGCGACACGGATGCCGAGCTGGAATCGGAGGATGGGTCCGAACCCACCGTCCTGGAATTACTGAAACGCCCGATTGACGCTGACCGCCTGTCGCTTTGGCGTGCGCGCCGAAGCCCCGATGCCGGGCAGTAGATCGACTTGGCACCACATGGTGGCTAGCGGCCCAGGCGATGCGAACGCGCCGCACCAGCTAGGCGCGGGGGAACCATCCCTCTCAAGATCGAGCTGGAGATCACTCAGGTCGACTGGCTAGTCGCTTTTGGTTACTTGCGGCAAGTTGAACGCGAGCGATTTGAAACGAGTTCGGGCGGCGCTTTACTGGTTCCTCGATCGAACGCTCAAGGGCTGATGTCACTTGAGTAAGTCGAGGATGCAGGAATGATGGAGGCCGAGCACGCGCCAAGGTAACGGGCCCGACCCGTCCGCGAGAAATAGCCGGTACTGAGTGATGCCGATTTGCTCCGAAGTCGGCCGGCACGTTTGCCTAAGCCCACTCTCCGGAAGAATCCAATTTCAGCACCGCCGACACCGCCGCCAGGGCATAACGCCTACTTATCCAGCCAAACATCCTCCATACGCCATCCATTGAACAGACTATTGACCATGATCGTCAGCCCCTTGACTTGGGGCTGCCAACAGGTCGCAAAACGGTTGTGGTAGAGGATTGGACGGGCGCCGTCGTCCTGCAACTGCCTGTCGATCTCCCAAACGAGACTGCGGCGCTTTTCTTGATCGGGCTCCATCGACTGCTGGTCGAAAAGCTTGTCGATCGCGGGATTGCAATAGCCGGTGTAATTGCGATCGGAACCGCAAGCATAGTTTTCATAGAACTGCGCGTCGGGGTCATCCACCCCGGCGCCGGTCAAGTTAAGCCCGATCTTGTAGTCCTTGCGATAAACCTTGGGGAACCAGTTGGCCGTCTCGACCGGTTCAAGCTCGCCGTCAATATAAATGTCCCGTAGTTGATCGATCAGAATGACAGCGGGGTCGCGAAAGGGCGGTGTGTTGCGGACGGATACCTTCACAGCGAGCCGTTTATCCGGTCCGTAGCCAGCTTTTTGCATGAGTTCGCGGGCTTGGGCACGGTTCTTGGCAACGTCGGGATCGTAGCCCGGAAGTTTGCTGAGGATTTCGGGCGGCATACCCCAGACCCCTTGCGGCGGCGGCTGCATAGCGCCGCCGATATCGCCTTGGCCCTCGGCGAGAATATCGATGAAGCTCTTACGGTCGAGCGCGAGGATCATGGCTCGGCGTATTTCGGGATTGCCGAAGGGCGGCGCATCGCGGTTAACGATCAAATTCGTACTTTGGTTTGCCGGCTCCAAATCGCAAATGGCGTTCGGTACGTCAGCCTTGATATTTTTCATCAGCGGTACGGTAATGCCGAAAGGGAAAGGTTAAATCGAACTTGCCGGCGATGAAACCAAGAATGGCCGTCGAGCGGTTCGGGATGATCGTCCACTCGATGCCGTCAAGGTAGGGACGATCCCTTCTTCCAATACTTCTGCATTCCGCACCAATTTGATGCCTTCATTCGGCTTGTAGGAGACGAATTTGAACGGCCCGGTGCCGATTGGATGCTGGCGCATCTCCTGCGCGGGTACGTGACAGGGGTAGACTGGCGAATAACCCGAGGCAAGCAGGGCAAGAAAGGCGGGCTGCGGCCTCTCCAGGTGGAACGTCACCGTGTCGCCTTGCGTACTGACCTCTTTCAAGTTGCGATACCAGGCCTTACGCGGGTTGGCGCGTAATTTGTCTGTCCCTTTGCCCAGAATTAGATCCCAAGTGCATTTGACGTCTGCGGCAGTGAATGGCTGGCCATCATGCCACTGTACGCCTTCGCGCAGTTTGAAGGTCAGGGCTTTGCCATCGTCGCCCCATGTCCAGCTTGTCGCCAGGTCGGGGACAATTGTTGACATGCTGTTCTGCGCGACATGCTGATCGAAGATCACAAGGTTATTGAACACAGCCATCATGGGGTTCTGGGCCGAGTTGAGGGCCTCCTCATGGATCGACATGCTCGCTGGGCTGTCGTGCATGTAAATTCTAAGGACGCCGCCATACTTTTCCGCGAAGCCCGAGGTCGCCCCAAGCGCCAAAGTGATCACAACAGCTGCGTATCGCAGCAGAAATCGTCGCATACGTCCCGCCCTCATCGTATCCGCTCTTCGGCCGATGGACCCTATTACTTCCCGATTCTGGTGTCGTCGTTCCGTCCGATCACAGCGCGATATCTCGCGCTAATTCGCAGTGGCGCTGCGTCGCTTCCGGTCTTGCCCGGGATGCGATTCGGTTCTGACGCCGCCAGCCATTCGATCACCGTCGCGCCCAGATCTGCGCAATGACTCGAGCCAAGCGATCAGGACGCCGGATTTGATCCTGCGCGTGCTCTGAACGCCCTTACAGAGCGCGCCGAAAATATCGAAACGGTGCTCGGCGCTGTCGGCCTTGGTTTTCTCATCAATCACGCGAGACGATCTGCACCACGACCTTGATCGCGTCGTCGACCCGGTCGCGCGCGTAGCGGATCGCGGTCGGCACCTCGGCGAGCGGAAAAGTATGGGTGTGGATCAGCTTCGCCTCGAAGCGCTTTTGCGCGATCAGCGCGGCGGCGCGATGGGTGGCGCTCCTGCCCTCGCCGCGGATGCCAAAGACGTAGATGTTATTGCGCACGAGATGCGCGAGGTCGACCATCACCGGTTCGTGCGGGAAGGCGGCCAGGCAGATGCGGCCGCCGCGCGTCACCATCTTCCCCGCCTCGTTGAGCGCACCAACCGCGCCCGAGCATTCGAGCACGTAATTGACGCCCTTGCCGCCGGTGAGGCGCATTACCGCCTCAACCGGATCCTCGCGGCCGACATTGACGACGTGGTCGGCACCGAGCTTCTTGCCCATCTCCAGTCGGCTGTCGCGGGTGCCGGTGAGGATGACGGGCTGGGCGCCGAGCGCCTTGGCGACGCCGACCCCCATGAGGCCGATCGGCCCGGGCCCGATCACCACCACCGGCTCGCCGGCGATCACCCCGCCCATCACGTCCAGCCCGTACATCGCGGTGCCGGCGGTGACGATCAGCGTCGCCTCGGCGTCGCTGATCGAAGTCCGGGATATGCGCCATCGTGTTGACGTTGTTGATCGCGTACTCGGCGAAGCCACCATCGGTGGTGAACCCGTTGGCGCGGTGGCCCTTGGAATGCCAGCCGTAATTGAGGCACGAGGTATACATACCCTCGCGGCAGCGCGGGCAGCGGCCGCATCCGGCGTGGATTTCGACCGCCACCCGGTCGCCGACCGCGAATTCGTCGACCGTCGGCCCGAGCTTCACCACCGTGCCCATGTACTCATGGCCGGGGGTAAAGCCCTTGTTGAACGGCAGCTCGCCCTCGATCATCGCCGGCATGCCGTGCTTCAAGACCTCGATATCGGTCGCGCAGACCGCGATCGCGTCGATCCGCACCAGCACCTCGGCCGGTCCCGGCTCGGGCACCGGCTTGTCGACGAGCGAAAGCTCTTCCGGGCCGCCGAGGACCCACGCCTTCATCGTCTGCGGGATCGGGTACTCGTTGCCGCGCGATATCTTTGGACTAGCGTGATCCAGCATCCGCTTGCTCCGCCTCCAGATCAAAATCAAGGATGGGCTCGATCACTGATCGAGCCAAACGTTGGCCAAATCCTGACCGATGAAATGGCTTGGCGTAATGTTCCAGCCCTTCACCTTCGCCGACAGAACGACAATGCGGTTCCACCAAAGCAGAGGAACAGTGTATGCCTTGGTCAATGCCTGACGCTCGAACTCACGAACGATCTTAATTCGCTGACGTTCGTCGGGAGTCATCGCCTGTCCGATAAATAACGCATCAAGAAAACTATCGGATGATTTGGAATTGTTCACCGGCGATAGGTCTTTAGAAACGTATTTTGTTAATTGTATTGTTGGATCATCGTAATAATCTCCTGAGAAATCGAGCGCGACGTCAAAATCCCCTTTGTCGACAATTTTCTGCCAATCGGCGATTTTCTGCCGGTCTTGGGTCGTTGTGATCCCGATTTCCTGCCAACTTTTAGCCAGCAAATCCGCGCCGGCGTAATGCGGAATCGGAATGTCGCGAACCAGGAGCTTGACCGCCAAATCGTTTATTCCGGCCTCGCTGAGAAGTCTCTTTGCTTCGGCACGCGAGGCGGCGATGTCATGCGAGAAGCCCGGAAGGGTCACGAGTTCGGCTTCGGGCATTGCCCAATTCGAGCCCGGCCGCATAAGACCGCCGACATATTTAAGAAACGTCGACCCCTGGAGTTGTTGAGCCGCGCCCCAGCGATCGATCGCTAACGACAGCGCGCGGCGTACGCGCTCGTCATCGAATGGCGGCCGTTGCGTATTGAAGACCACCATGAGGTTTGAGAGCCAGGGGCTTTCGCTTTCCGTAAATTTGCTCTCCGAGGTCACTAGCTGGTCCCGCTGCGCCGGCGTCACGCCGCGAAACTCCGCCATGATCTGCCCGGTTTCGTACGCTTTCATGATCGCGCCGGCGTTCATAAACTTAGCCTTGTACCCATCGAGGTAGGGCAAGCCCGGGAGGTAATACTTCTCCCATCGGCGACCCGACCAGTACTGCCCCTTGACGTGTTCAACGAAAACGAAGGGGCCGGTGCCCAAAATGTGGGTCTCGGGGTAGTGTGGATCGACGGCAAGCTTCGCGGCGCTGTAAATGCAATTCCACGGTGACGCGAAACTCGCCAGCATTTCCGACTGCGGCCACTGAAGATGGAATATCACGGTCAATGGACCTGGCGTATCGATGCTGGATATTACGCCATAGTCTACCTGGCGCGCCAACTCGATCCCGGGAGGCGGGTGGATAATCCGTTCGTAACTCGCCTTGACGTCAGCCGATGTGAACTTTGACCCGTCATGAAAGTAGACATTCGGCCTCAATTTGAACGTGTACGTCAGATTATCTGGAGATATTGTCCAGGACTCTGCAAGATCTCCTACGATCTGAGGGTAATTGGCAGCGTCAAATTTGAGCAGCGTCGAATAATGAGGCGCAACCGGGTGCAAAAACGCAAATGAAGTGGCGCTGTGGCAGTCATAGGAAGTCGGCTCTACCGTTACGGCAAACTCAAGTATTCCACCCCTCTTGACGGCTTGGCTGTGCGCCGTCGCCGACACGAGCAGCATTAGGGAAATAAGAATTCCGGCCGTACGGAGAAATCGTATCAAAAGAGACCCTCCCGAATTTGGAGTGGCAGACTCACCTATTTCCGTCTGCGCTAAGGCTTCTGGATCTGTCGCCATGTTTGGAATTGCTGGAATAGCGCCGCCTTTTCTGCGTCGGTCATCGGCGTAGCGCCAGTTGCCTGGCGCCGTTCGTCGATGAAACGCGCGAACATATCCTTCAACTTGGCAGGGTCTTGGAGCGAACTTACCTGCGCATTGCGCTGCAGCCACTGTGTGGCAGCGTCGTGTCGCCGTAAGGTGGGAATTTCTGTTGCCAGGTTAACTTCGTTCCATTTCGGATGATATCCGGGTGTTAATAACGATTGAAATCCCGTGAAAAAAACGTCGACAAAATTGGCGATGTTATTATAGCGATCCGGAATTTGTCTGAGGTCGGCGGCAAGTAAAATACTGCCAACCGCGATTGTGTCGATCGGTTGATTAGTTTTTACCAAGCCAGGATAGTCCTCTGCAGTCAGACGCGTTGGGGCGGATGCGGTGGTCTGGCTGGCGTCGAAGGGTACCGCCAGAAAGTGCAATCCCTCTTCGTCGGTCATGCCAACAAACAAAGGCGCCGGTTTGCCGGTGACAAAAGCGAGCGCGGCAATTTCGCCCTTGCGCAATTTATCGAGCGCGACCTGCGGGGCATCGTGGATGAGGGTGACATTGAGTTTCAATCGATCGAATAGGCGCGAGCTGGTTACGTCCGTACCGCTGCCAGGAAGGTCAACAGCTACTTTTTGACCGGCAAGATCGACGATCGATTTAATCCCTGGACGGGCAAGCAGATGAAATTCTTCATTATAAAGTTTTGTTATATAGGTAAGTGAATCAATTCCTGGGATTACCTGGTGCGCTTTGGCGTAATCGAGAACGTCTGCCTGAACGATCGCTAGATCAATCCCATGAAGGTACTTGAGGTCTATAATATTTTGCAAAGAACTCTTACCGACGATGGGCACCACCCGCCGGGTAGCGCCATCGTCTATTAAGCGCGCGAGATCTTCGGCAATTCGTACGGAAATCCCGTCAGACCTGGTGACCTCCAATTCGACAACTCCGCGGTTCACTGCTGCAACTTGCTGGCTGAATCCCGGAGAACCCTGCAATAGAATGATGATGCAAGTGCCGATAACGAGGGAAACTCCCTCTCGCCTGAATTAATTTCAATGGCATGCCAATAACAGCGCCGACCGATCGCACCATTGTGCGAACAATGCTGCGATAAATCCTTCCGCCGACGGCATTAGACTGAAAAATTTGCCGACCTTTAGCCTGCATCGCGCGTTTCCCAAGGTTTCGTACGAGGTTTGGCCAAGGCGATGTCGGTTGCCGCATTAGCGAAGTGGCTGATTGATTTTAGTGGCCGGGACGAACTGGCACAGTACGACGTGTCTCGTGGCAATGGTCTAATCACGCGCGGCGCCATCGACTTCCATTCTCGATAGAGGTAGCAATAACTACTTAAGCATTGATGAAATGTTAATTTTCCTGATTGATCTTTTTTTGATGCTCCCTAACTTGGAGCTTTTAAAAATTTGCGTTTTCGATTGATTTAACAGCGCAAACGGCAAGTTGCTCTCATTGACGCGATGGCGCGCTTCTGACTCGCGCAAAATGACATCTTAAGGGTAAATCAACGGTTTTTCGCCGATATGTCCACACGCTATGTGGCGAATGATCGGGGGTCAGCGCATGAGTGAGACTGCCGGACAGAGCTCTTCATTACGAACTCAAGACCTACCCGCGAATGACTGAAGCGCTCGGCATGGAGAAGCGCTTTCAGAATGCTTTACAGCGCGCCTTCGAGCAGCCCCGTAAGCCAAGAAAGATGAAGCCGCCCGAGCCAAAGTGGGGTCGGCTCACTTTGATGAGACTGCAATATCGAGCGGATCAATGACCGAACTCTGACTTGACGCCGCTCGACTCCGATCGGTCCATCATCCTTCCGGCGCCGACGCCGCCACTGACGTGACCCCCGTTTTTCATCCAGCCGTAACGAGAGTCCGGGGTTGATTTGGTCTTGCCCCGGAGTCTTGGCCCGGCGCCTACGAGACCTTTCGGGCTGTTTCAGCTTGCCGAGCGAAGGCCTGGGGCGTCAAGTGGCCCAAGGCCGAGTGAGGCCGCTCGGTGTTGTAGTCGATCCTCCATGCTTCAATTCGGTCCCGCGCATCGGCGAGGGAAAGGAACCAGCTGGCATTGAGGCACTCGGCTCGGATGCGGGCGTTGAAGGCCTCGATGAACGCATTATCCGTGGGCGTTCCAGGCCTGGAGAAGTCCAGCTCGACGCCGTTCAGATACGCCCATTGGTCGAGCAGTCGACCAGCGAACTCCGGGCCATTATCGACCCGAATGGTTTTCGGCTTGCCGCGCTCCACCATGAGGCGGTCGAGGACCTCGACCACATTGAAGGCTCTGAAGGTGGCTCTCGGAACCGTTGCGAGCCCCTCGCGAGAACAGCAATCCACCACGGTCAGAAGCCGGAAGGGGCGACCGTCGAATAGTGCGTCGGACATGAAGTCCATCGCCCAGACGTCGTTCGGCGAGATGATCTGTGGCCGGCCCGCCCGATAGCGCCAAGCCCGCTTGCGTCGGGGAAGCTTGGCGCGGATCGATAGGCCCTCTTCATTGTAGAGCCGATAGACACGTTTATGGTTCACCACCCACCCCTCCCGCCGCAGCAAGACATGAAGCCGCCGGTAGCCGTAGCGAACCCGTACGGCCGCCAGGTCCTTCAGCCGGATGCGCAACGCTGTCTGCGGGTCGCGGGCCGATCTGTATCTCTGAGATGAGCGCTCGAACCCGGTCGTCTTGCAGGCCCGCCGCTCGCTGATATCGTAGGCCACCCGAAGATGAGCCACGACATCTCGGCGAACAGCGGGCCTCAAAACTTTCGGCGTAGGACATCCTGTAGCATCGTCTTGTCGAGACTGAGATCCGCCACCAGCCGTTTCAGCTTGGCGTTCTCCTCCTCGAGCTGCTTCAGCCGACGGATCTCCACCACGCCCATCCCGGCGAACTGCTTCTTCCACCGGTAGAACGTCGCCTCAGACACACCCAGTTTGCGGCAGACCTCCTCTACCAAGGTCCCGTTCTCCGCCTGCCGCAGGGCAAACGCGATCTGCTCGTCCGAATAGCGTTTCCGCTTCATGGCATCCCCCTCCTTCAGGGATCAGGATGCCCGAAAAAATCTCGCTCAGCGCGGACCACAATCGCGGGTCAGGACCAGCAGCCATCCCATTCTGTCTTCGGTCGGTGCTGAAAGGAGACAGCGACATGGGGATTCGCAGAGTCGACATCGCTATCGTTTTGATCGATCCGCAGCACGACGGGGTGGCGTAATGGCGCGCCTGCTATCCTTGAATGTGGGGCTCCCCCGCGACGTCGCCTGGCAGGGACGGACGGTCCGCACCGCGATTTGGAAGGAGCCAGTCCAGGGCCGGCGCATCGCGCGGCGGCTCAACATCGATGGCGACGGTCAAGGCGATCTGGCAGGGCACGGCGGCGAACACCGCGCTGTTTTCGTGTATGAGATCGAAGCTTATCGCTACTGGCAAAGCCAACTCGGCCGAACCGACTTCACTCATGGGCAGTTTGGCGAGAACTTCACTGTCGAAGGCCTACCCGACGACGAGGTATGCATCGGCGATCGTTATCGTATCGGCGGCGCGTTGTTCGAGGTCACTCAGCCGCGCGTGACCTGTTACCGGCTCGGCATTCGGATGAACGAGCCGCAAATGGCTGCGCTGCTCGCCTCGCACAACAGGCCCGGTTTCTATTTTCGTGTCCTCGAAGAGGGAGAGGTCGCGGCCGGTGACGAGATCGTGCGGGTCATGCGCGGCCCGGAATGCATGACCGTCGCCGAGGCGAATGCGCTTCTGTACAAGCCCGGTCCCCCAGAGACCAGCTGGAACGGGCGTTGCACATCCCCGCGTTGAGCACCGGCTGGCGCGGCTCGTTCAGTGGTAAAAGTTTTCGGTATCTCCTTGATATCTGTCAAGAAAAGAGTATTATTAAGATATCTAATTGATTCGAAAGGACGTACGTCGATGGCAAGGGTTCGGGGTGAGCCTAAGAGCCTCTACCATTTGAGAATCCCGGACAGGGTTCGGGAGCACGTTGACGTGCTCGCCGCCGATCAAAACATGACGGCTGCCGCGCAGTTGGTGCGACTAATCGAATTCGGTTTGATCTATGACCGGACGATTTGGGGTGAGCATCGCGACTTGCTGGCATCGATCGGCGGCGTTTGCACTGTGTCGCCGGATGGAGGCGACGCGCCGCTTCGGGCTAAGCTCCACGAGCTTGTTGACTGGTATTTTGATAGGCGCGCGTCGTGAGCGCCATCGGCCACGCTCGCGAGCGTTCCCCCCGCCGATGGGAAATCCGCTACCGGGTAAGTCGCAAGCTTCAAACCGCAACCATCAACGCGCGGTCGGAGCGCGAGGCGCTAGCCGAAATCAGCCGCCGTGTTGCCGCTGGCGTCGCACTCGACGGATCGGCACGCACGACGATCGCTGACTACGCGCCGGTTTGGCTCGCCGGTATGGAAATCGCGCAGATGACGCGACGCGGCTACGAGTCCACGATGCGCGCGACGATCCTGCCGGAGCTAGGCCACGTCCGGTTGCGCGAGCTGTCGCCCTCGGTAATTCGCGCCGCATTTCAGAAGTGGCACAACGCCGGGCGCGCGAAGAGCGGGCTACGGCAAGTCAAGATCGTGCTGCAAAGCATGGTACGCAGCGCGCTTCTCGACGATCTGATCAGCTCGAATCCGTTCGACCGGCTTCGCAGCCGCAAGGGTCAGCCGAGCGCGCTTCCGGTTGCCATGTCGCCAAAGGCGGTTCCGGCTGATCTGGCGAAGATCGCCGCGTTGCTCGCCGAACCGAACGATCGTTACGGCGTCCTGATCGTGCTACTCGCGGCCGCCGGTCTGAGGCGCGGAGAGGCGTGCGGGCTGCGTTGGAGAAACGTCGATCTGGACGGAGGATCGATCCGAATCGCCGAGCAAATCCTTCCGATGAAAGGCGGGAGCATCTTCGCGCCGCCGAAGAGCACGAGCGGCGTCCGTTCGATCCGGCTACCGGCGGAAGCGATCGACAAGCTCCGGGAACACCGCGCGGCGCAGCGCGAGCGGCTATTCTCGCACGGCGTCCGCGTAACCGGCGAGACGACGGTTGCAGCCGACGACGCCGGAGAACCGATCCAGCCGCAAGCCTTCGGTAAGTGGCTAGCTCGGCGTGGGGTCGGCCCGCACTCGATCCGGCACGCTCATTTGAGCAAGCTGGCCAATTCCGGCATCCCGATCGCCGTCGTCGCCCGGCGTGCCGGGCACGCCGATATCCGGGTCACGCTTCAAACCTATATCCATCCTGACGAAGCTGGCGACGCCGACGCGGCGGTCGTGGCTAGCGCCTTGATGGGTTAACCCGCCGCCGTTGCGGCAGCCTTGGCAACTTATGGGCCGCTCCGTCGAGCGGCCCTTTTTTTGCTACAAATTTGGTAGCAAGACGGTAGCAACGCCATGGAAAACAGCGACGCCCTGCCGTTCGGGATCGGCCACAACCAGGGCCCGCCGCTCGAACTGGGGATCAGCTGGGCGCACTTCTGCTGGAAGAAGGCGCATGCGCGGGCGTGGAAGACGCCCCCGCGCGAAATCGCGCTGGCCCGCCTTGCCCGCGCCGAGGCGCTCGGCATCACCTATCGCGAATACACCGCCCACCTGCTCGACACGGGCGAGCACCTCTAGCGGCTATCCGTGGCTCTGCTGGGCCTTGGCAAAATTCTCGGCGACGAAGTCCCAGTCGATCAGGTTCTCGACGAACGCCTTGACGAAGTCCGGCCGCCGGTTCTGATAGTCGAGGTAATAGGCGTGCTCCCAGACATCGCAAGTGAGTAGCGCCGCCTGACCGCCGGCTACCGGGTCGACCGCGTTGGGCGTCTTGACGACCTTGAGTTTCCCGGCGTCGAACACCAGCCAGGCCCAACCGCTGCCGAACTGGGTTTTCGCGGCATTCTCGAATTCCTCGGCGAATTTGTCGAAGCTGCTGAAATCGTGCTTGATCGCCCGCGCCAGCTCGCCGCTTGGCTCGCCGCCGCCATTCTTTTTCATGCACGGCCAGAAGAAATTGTGGTTCCACACCTGGGCGGCATTGTTGAACACAGCGGCCCTGGTTTCGTCGTGATAGGTCGCTCGGATCAACTGCTCCAGTGTCTGGGTCTCGAGCCCTTGTTCCTCGACCAGCTTGTTGAGCGTGTCGACATAGGCCTTGTGGTGCTTGCCGTGGTGGAATTGCAGCGTCTTGGCCGATAGATAGGGTTCGAGCGCGTCTTCGGCGTAGGGAAGCGGCGGCAGTTTGAACGTCATGACCCGTATTCCATCCATGTGTCTGAAGCCAGGACCGGCGAGGTGCGGCCCGCTCCTCGAAGAACGCGCCGATTGACCGGTCGTTCCGGTCCTGGGCGAGGGTAATCGGCTGCTGCGGCGCTGGTGCGACGTTATGACCGCGACCGCTTCCCGTAATGCCCCGCAACCACCACGCAGTAGAGCATAGGGATGGTATTGATCCTCGCGGCGGGAGTGGCGGTGTGGCGCCCGCAATGCGGCCTGCTTTCTGGCATTGTCGCATCCTGACGGCTAAACTCGCCGACACATGGCGAAGAGGGTTGGGTTAGTGACAAAGCTCGCCGATGAGCGCAGAAGGACCGTTGCCGCCTCCCGTGTTAGCAGGTGATTGACGTGATAAGCGTTGCGGCTGACGAGAATCTGGCGCAGTTGCGGCCCACCGATTTTCACCGCAAACGCCGAGCGGCGATCCTGGCTCAGCGGCCGGAGGTGAAGCAGCTCTTTGGTTATTGCCCGCAGGTAGCCCTGGTAACGGCGGTACTTGTCTTGGGGCAAATCGGACTGGCAGTTAGCCTTGTCAATTCACCCTGGTATATGGCCGTGGTCGCAGCAGTCTTCGTGGGAGCTTTCATCAATCATTGCCTGAATGTCGTTGTCCACGAAGCATGTCATAATCTTGTATTGCGCACGACAGCGCTCAACAAAGCCATAGCGATCTTTGCCAATTTACCTGGCCTCGTTCCATCTGCCATTGGTTTTCGTCATTACCACTTATTGCATCATCGATTTCTGGGCGAAGAGCGCTTCGACGGGGACGTGTGTTTGGCGTGGGAGAAACGCATATTCGCCGCCACGCCGGCGCGCAAATTCCTTTGGCTCCTGCTTCAGCCGATATTTTATGGCGTCGTCCATCCGCTCCAGGTCCGCGAGCGGCTACGGTTGGATCGCTGGGCGATCGCCAATGTAATCGTGGTGAGCGGCTTTGCCATCGGCGCGCTGTTCCTGCTCGCCCCCTCGGGCTTTCTGTTCTTGGCGCTCTCTGCGTATTTATCGGTCGGGCCTCACCCCACCGGAGCGCATGTCGTGCAGGAGCACGTCAATTATCGTGGGCAGTCTTACGTGAATGCTTCTTACTATGGGTGGATCAACGCGATTTCGTTAAATCACGGTTACCATCTCGAGCACCACGACTTGGCGAACGTGCCCGGTCTGCGGCTACCGCAGCTCCGCAAATTGGCGCCTGAATTCTATTCCGGGCGGTTTATCCACGGCTCCCGATTGATGAGCCTGTGGCATTTCGTCTTTGACCCTCGGCTAGGAATCGATAGCCGCGTGACCTGGGATCGCGCGTCGGCCGAGCAGGAAGCGAGACGCGCGTAGCGGGACCCGGTTCCTCGAGAACGCGACAGTTGATCCCACGTTTGAAGCGCGGCGAGGGACTTTCCCCGGCCGCGGCGCTGGTGCGACGTTATGATCGCGACCGCTTCCAGACCGCGCTGTTCGCACCTCAGGCGCATCGCGAGGCGCTCTTTGCGCTTTATGCCTTCAACTTCGAGATCGCGCGGGTTCGCGAGAGCGTGCGCGAGCCGATGCTGGGGCAAATTCGCCTGCAATGGTGGCGCGAGGCGATCGATGCCGCCTATGGCGGCAGCCCGGTGCGCCGACACGAAATCGTCGAGGCCATCACCGCGGTGATCCGCGAGCGAGACCTCAGCCGTTCCCACTTCGACCGGCTCATCGACGCGCGCGAACGCGACCTTGACGACGAGCCGCCGGCAACCTTGGCCGCGTTGGAGGAGTATGCCGAGGGCAGTTCGGCGGCGCTCTTATGTCTAGCGTTGGAAGTCCTCGACGCTGCGTTGCCGGCGGCGCTGGAGGCCGCCCGTCACGTCGGGATCGTCTAT
Organism: uncultured Alphaproteobacteria bacterium; assembly: GCA_963773625.1. Classification (GTDB taxonomy): domain Bacteria; phylum Pseudomonadota; class Alphaproteobacteria; order ATCC43930; family CGMCC-115725; genus DATARH01. Next base: position 40,491 of record CAVZCJ010000007.1, read on the forward strand.
GCACTCTCGGGCTTGATCCGGGCGATGCCAGTGCAAGCGCAGGCCGGACGCTCGTTCATTCCGACCGCGCTGTCAGCGGAGACGGGGCTCGACCCGCGCGACTACGCGGCGCTTCGCCCGACACCGGCGCTGCGTCGGGCAGTCGAGACCATTGCTCTAGCGGCGCGTGGCCACCTCGCCGCCGCGCGGGAATTGCGACGCGACGTACCGACGGCGGCGCTGCCGGCCCTGCTCGCGGCGCGCATCGCCGACAACGCGCTGCGGCGCCTGGAGCGGGCCGGGTTCGACCCGTTCGCAGGCGCCGCGCTAACCGATCCGCTGCAGAGCTGGCGGCTGAGCCTGGGCTGTCTTGCGCCGGCGCTTCTAGTAGTAGTGCGCTGCGAACACCATGCAATAGAGCATCGGGATCGACAGCAAGGTGTTGACCCGCGACGCCAGACCCCCGATGCGGCGTGCCGCGTTGACCTCGTCCGGTGTCGCCTGCGTCACCCCCATCACCTTGTTCTGGTTCGGCATGATGATGAACCAGACATTGAACCACATGATCGTGCCCAACCACATGCCGAAGCCGATCGCGGTGAATTTGTGGTTGTTCGAGCCGATGCCGAGCTTGATGGCGTCGATCAGATACCCGTTCATGTAGGCGAGGATCAGCCCAAAGCCGAGCGTGAACATCGCGCCCCAGCGGAACCAGAACAGCGCCTCGGGTAAGATGAACCGCACGACCGCCGGCCGCAGCTCGGCCGGGATCTTCGGCATCGTCGGCGTCTGGGTGAAGTTGAAATACCAGAGGTGGCCGATCCACATGATGCCGCTGCCGATATGAGCCCAGCGGACGAATTGCGCCCACCAACCGTAATCTACGAGTTCCATGACCGTTTCCCCCTCTCGACGAGTTAGTGGATCGCGTGGATCAGCAGCACCACGATCACGGTCAGCACAAAGCCGGCAATGACCGTCCCCGATAGCGAACCCAGCAGCTTTTCCATCCCGCTCTCCTCTCTTGTCTCGTCATGGGCCGAAACCGTCGGCGGCAGGAATCATACTCACGACAACTGCGCCCGGCAAATGCGCGTTTAGCGATGGCTGCCTCCATTCGATGGTCATTGTGCTAAACTGGGGCATGACGAGGCTGACCCTGCGCATCGACTTCGGCGGCGAACGCCAAATCGGGCCGGGCAAGATCAAGCTGCTGGAGCTAATCAATTCGTGCGGCTCGATCTCCGAGGCCGGCCGGCGGATGGGGATGTCGTACCGCCGCGCCTGGTTGCTGGTCGACGCGCTCAACCGTTGTTTCCGCGAGCCGGTAGTGGCGGCGCAGGTGGGTGGGGTGAAGGGCGGCGGCGCCTCGCTGACCGGGTTCGGTCATGCCGTCATCGAGCATTACCGGGCGATCGAGAAAGCCGCCGAGAGCGCCGGCGCGGCGCATGTCGGCGCGCTGACCGCCTCGCTCGCCGAGCCGAGCTAACCTTCGGCGATCTCGGCGTCGGCGCTGGCCGAATCGGTGGCCGCGCCGGCAAAGGCATGGTGGTCGAACGCGATGCTCTTGATCACCGCATGAACCTTTTTGCCGGGTGACAATCCCAGCGTCTCGACCGAGCGGCGGGTCAGCCGCGCGATCAGCGCCTCGCCGGCGCAGTCCAGCCGGATCTGTACGATCGGCCCATCGCCCGCGCCGATCTCGGCGACGGTGCCGGGCAGCACGTTGAGCGCGCTCAGACCCTCGGGCGGCGCGAGCGCGATCATCACGTCCCGCGCACGAATGCGCACCCTGAGGGCAGCGCCCACCGGGAGGTCGAGATGGGGGATGCGCAGCTCGCCGGCAGCGGCCTTGAGGATGGTCAGGCCGAATTGGCGGTCATGCGAGGCGACCCTCGTAGCAAGGATCGCCCCGGCCTCGGCGCGGCCGGTCAGCGGGAACAGGTCGATGCGGCCCATGATTTGCGCGGTCGGGCCAATGGCCGCGACCCTGCCCTCGGACAGCACGACGAGCGTCGTCGCCAGCCGCGCCACCTCGGCGATCGAATGGCTGACATAGACGATCGGTACCCGCATCTCGTCGCGCAGCCGCTCGATATAGGGGAAGATTTCGGCGCGACGGCCCTCGTCGAGCGAGGCCAAGGGCTCGTCCATCACCAGCAGACGCGGACGGGTCAGCAGCGCGCGGCCGATGGCGATGCGCTGCTTTTCGCCGCCCGACAGATTGGCGGGCCGGCGGCTGAGCAGATGGCCGATCCCGAGCAGCTCGACCACCTGGTCGAATTCGCCGCCGCCCGCGGCTTTTGGCGCGAACCAGCGGCCGTAGACAAGGTTCTGCCGCACGCTGAGATGCGGGAAAAGGCGGCCTTCCTGGAACACGTAGCCGACCCGGCGGCGATGCGCCGGGACGAAGACGCCGGCGGCGGTGTCGGTCAACACCACTCCGTCGACCGCGATGCGGCCCTTGTCCGGGCGGTAGAGCCCGGCGATCGCATTGATCAGCGAGGTCTTGCCGGCGCCCGAGCGGCCGAAGAGAGCAGTGAGCCCGCCTTCGCTCTCGAACGCAGCGTCGAGAGTGAAATCGCCGAGCCGGTGAGTGACGGAAACGCTCAGCATTAGAAGCCCAAGCTGCGACGCGTGGCGCGCTGTGCCACCGCCTCGGATGCGAACAGCGCCGCGACTGAGATCGCGATCGACACCAGGGTGAGGCGCAGCGCCCCGGCCTCGCCGCCCGGCACTTGCAGAAAGGTGTAGATCGCGGTCGGCAGGGTCTGGGTCTCGCCGGGGATGTTGGAGACGAAGGTGATCGTCGCGCCGAATTCGCCGAGCGCGCGGGCGAAGGAGAGGATCGCCCCGGCGACGATGCCGGGAAGGATCAGCGGCAGGGTCACGGTCAGCCACACCCAGCCGCGGTTAGCGCCGAGCGTCGCGGCGGCCTCTTCCAAACGGCGGTCGACCGCATCGATCGAGAGGCGCATCGAGCGCACCATCAGCGGGAACCCCATGACGCCCGAGGCCAGCGCCGCGCCGGTCCAGCGGAAGGCGAAGACGATGCCGAGTTTGTCGGCGAGGAACGATCCTAGCGCGCCGTGCCGGCCGAACAGCACGAGCAGCAGGTAGCCGGTGACAACCGGCGGCATGACCAGCGGCAGATGCACCGCGACATTGAGCAGCGAGCGGCCCCAGAACCGGCCGCGCGCGAGCAGCATCGCAATCAAGAGCCCGACCGGCAGGCTGGCGAAAGTTGCCCATGATCCGACCCATAGCGACAGCCGGATCGCGGTCAGTTCGTCCTGGGTGAAGGTGAAGAACCCCATTACGCGTTGTGTATAGACGGAATATTCCGCGATCCGGCAAAAAGCGCTGCTGCAATTGCCCTCCGCGTCACTCGAGACGCAGCCCTTCGGGCCGTTCCTCAGGACGAGGCGGCTTGAAGATGGCATCTCCCACCATTCTCATCCCGACGTGCTCCGCGCTGCGCAGCCTCGAGGGACGCAGGCCGTCGTCCAGCAGGTAGCGCCTGGCTGAGTGCGCCGGTATCGTAATTGACCACGGGAGGAGACCAACGGCATGAGCGACACGCGCGCGGAAGACGATCTCGGCCTGGCCGGGAAAGTGGCGATCGTCACCGGCGGCGGCGCGCCGGATGACGGTATCGGCAATGGCCGCGCGGCGGCGATGCTGCTGGCGCGCGCGGGCGCCAAAATCATTGTCGTCGATATCGAGCGCGAGGCTGCCGATCAGACCATCAAGATGATCGCGGCCGAGGGCGGCGTCGCCGTCACTCATGTCGCCGACGTGTCGAACGAAGCGCAGTGCAAGTCGCTGGTCGACGCGGCGGTGAAAACGTTCGGCCGGCTCGACCTGCTCGACAACAATGTCGGCATCGGCGGGCGCGGCAGCGTCGTCGACACGCCCAGCGATCTGTGGCGCCGGGTGATGACGATCAATGTCGACAGCATGTTCTACGTGTCGAAATACGCGATCCCCGCGATGGTCGAGACCGCCGGCGGCGGGGCCATCGTCAACGTGTCGTCGATCTCGGCGCTGCGGCCGCGCGGTCTCACCGCCTATTCGACTTCGAAGGGCGCGGTCATCGCGTTGACCCGCGCGATGGCGGTCGATCACGGGCCGCAGAACATCCGGGTCAATTGTGTCGCGCCGGGGCCGATCTACACCCCGCGCATGTGGACCGGGCAGATGACCCCGGCCGGGCGCGAGGCGCGGCGCAAGGCCTCGGTGCTGGGCCTCGAAGGCGTCGGCTGGGATATCGGTCACGCGGTGCGCTTCCTGCTCTCGGCGCAGGCGCGCTACATCACCGGCCAGACGCTCGTCGTCGATGGCGGCGCGACCCTGGTCGGCCCGTCACGCACGCCAGGGACCTAGGCAGGCGGCTACGAACCTTTCGCCAATTCCGCCCGGATCTGGTCGGGCCAGTTGGTTTGGTTGCCGGTCAATTTGCCGCGTTGCTGCAAGGCCTCGGCGATCAACAGCGCTTCGGTGAGGGTCGCGCCGCGGTCGTCGCCGGCGGATACCGAGGCGAGCTTCGTCAGGGCGATAACGAGGTCGATCTGCCACTCGGATGGGTCCGATGCCGTTGCCACCAGCTCGCGCGCGATCGCCGCGGTCTTGCGATAGGCGTCGGCTGCGCCGGCGCTGTTCTTGAGCAGCACTTGCAGGTCACCCAGGGTCTGCGTGCTGCTGATCGCGTCGCGTTGGGCGGCGAGATTGCCCGGGGCGGCCGTGGCGAGCGCCTGACGGATCGTTACCGCCTCCTGCACCGGGGACAGCGCCGACGCGCCGTCCGCCATGCGCAGGTAGTCCATGCCGATGCGCCACAGCGTGTACGCGACATCGCCCTGCGGAGTGACGTCGCCGGGGCTGGCGCGGCGCAGCATGTCGCGGCAGAGCGACAGCGACTCCTGGAAGGTGGTCAGGGCGCCAGCGAAATCACTCGCCGCGATCTTGATGTCGCCAACTTTGTTGAGGATCACGGCGACGCTGCGCTCGAGACGGACATCCTCGGGATGCGCGGCGGCGACGGTACGGCTCACCGTCACCGCCTCGTTGTAGAGATCGCCGGCCGCGGCATTGTCCCCCAGCGCCCGTTGCAGATCGCCAAGCTGGGTCAGCGCTAGAGCGAGATCGTTCTGCCAGACCATATTGGTCGGCTCTTGGCTCGCTATCTTGCGCGCGATCGTCAGCGATTCGGTATAGGCGGAAAGCGCGCCGTCCTTGTCGCTGCTTGCCACCGCCGCGTCGCCGACTCTCCCGAGGGCGCTTTCGAGATTGCGCTGGGCGTTGAGGTCGTTGGGCGCGATCTCGACGAGATGGCGATTGATCGCCAGGGCTTGCTGATAGAGAGCGCTGGCGCCGGTGTTGTCGCCGGTGTTGAGTTTCTGGTCGCCGACGCTGGTCAGGTTCTCGGCAAGGTCGAGTTGCCATTGGGCGTTGCCCGGGTCGCTTTGCGCCAGCTTCTGGATCAGCGGCAGCGCCTCGCCATAAGCCGCGCCGGCGCCGCCGATGTCGCCGGTCCGCTGGCGGAGGTCGCCGACCTTGAGCAGTTCGAGCCATAAATCGTGCTGCGCCGAGTTATCGGTCGGCGCCGCCGCGGCAAGCTTGCGGCGGATCGCCAAAGCCTGATCGAAGGCCTTCGCCGCGCTGGCGGTGTCGCCGGCGGCGGTGTTGACGTCGCCGGTGCGATTGAGACTCACCGACAGGTCGCGCTGCAGCGCGGCGATGTTGGGGTGCTGTTCGGCGAGCGCGCGGATGATCGTCAGCGCTTCTTGATACGCTTCGGCGGAGCCCTTCGCGTCGCCGAGGCGCGACTTCGCCTCGCCGATGTTGTCGAGCACCTCCGACTCGTCGCGCCGCAACGGCCCGTTGCCCGGCTCGGCGGCGATGAGTTCGCGGGTGAGCGCCAAATCCTCGGTAAAGGCGGCGAGCGCCGCCTTGTCGTCGCCGCTACGCAACGCCACCTGGCCGACGCGGTCGAGCGCGACACTCATATCCTTCTTGTGCTGTTTGTCTTGCGGTTCGGCCGCGACCAGCGAGCGCATCGTCGCCAGCGCGTCCGTGGCGGCGGCCCGCGCGTGATCAAGATCGCCGATCGCGAGATAGGTCTGGGCGATTTCGTCGAGCGCGGCGGCGCGCAGGCGGCGCAGCTGGTAGTCGTCGGGGGCCTGTTGCGTGAGTTCGTCGAGCCGGTTCTGCGCCTCCTGAAGCACCGCGGCGATGGTCTCGGCGCGCATGCCCTGGACGTTGCGCAGTTTCTGGGCGATGTCGAACACCAGATTGCTTACTGCGCCCTTGGCGGCGGCGAGGCTGCGCGCGGCGCGCTGTTCTTCGTGCCAGGCGAAAAACCCGGCGCCGCTGGCCGACACTGCGAGCAGCGCGAACACCGCCGCCGCTGCCGCGACAAATCGCTGGCGGGCGCGGGCGCGGCGGCCCGAAGCGGCAATAAACGCGCGGGTTTCCGGCAGCAACTCATCGCCGAAGCGGGCGGCCATCGACTCGGCTTCGGCCAGCAACACGCCACGCCCGATCAGCCGGTCACGGGTATGGGCCGCCGCCTCCCACCGCCGCCGCTGGGCCTCGACCTCGTCGCGGACGCGATAGAAATCCCGATTGGCGGCGATCAGGCCCCGCGCCCGCTGCCAATCGGCGACGACGCGCTGGTGCGCCAGCTGAACTCCGGCGCCGTGACCTTCGCCCGAGACGAGGAGGATTCGCGCGGCCACCAGTGAGTCGATCAGCCGGCGCGCGCTGTCACTCGCGGCCGCAGCCGCAAGCGGCACGGTGCGTGTGGCCAGGCTACCGGAGTCGCCGGCGTCGGCCGCCGTCGCCGTGACCAGCTGGCGCAGCAAGCGCGGCAGCTCCGCCAGCTCGCTTTCGCCCAGCCCGGAGATCGCCCGCTCGGCTTCGCGATCGATGATGCCGGCAAGCCCGCCCAGCGCCTCGAAGGCGGCATAGGTCAACCGAGTCTCGCCGCCGATAGACACCCGCGCCTCGAACAGCCGGTTCAAGGCGAGCTGCAACAACGGCAGCATGTCGGGCCGATCGGCCTCGCGCAGCAACACCTCGTCAAGCCCATCGCCCGAGGTCGGGTCGCGGTCGAACACCAGCTCCGCGGCCTCGGCCGGCTTGCGCACGATTTCCGCCAGCTCTGCCGGCCCCGGCGCGGCGAGATCGTAGGTCGCCCCCGCGGTCTTCAGGGAAAGGAGATCGGGCTCGGCGAGAAAGCGGTCGTAAAGATCGGCGCGCAGGGTCGCGATCACCCAAATTCGGCCGCTCTCTGCGAACAGCTTCAGCAGGCGGACAAAGGCGGTGCGCTCGGCGGCGTCGGCATGGTCGCCGAACAATTCGTCGAGCTGATCGATCAGTACCACGAGATCGCAGCGCACCGGCCGCTCGTAGCCCTGCCGCACCCGCAGCTCCTCGCCGATGCGATCGAGCGTGCGAAGCAGCGGGGTTACCGCGGCGGCATCGGCATGGGCGAAGAGCGCGGCGAGTTCGGCTGGGGTGCGGTAGTCGCTCGCCGCCAGTTCGGGTAGGGCCGGCGGGCGGCCGCTCTCCGCCTCGGGGATCGCGTTGTCGCCGTCGAGCAGGCGGGCGGCGAGCGTCGCGATGGGGCCGCCGGCCAGCTCGGTCGGACGCATGGCCGCGACGCGCCATGCGTCCACCGCCGGCACCACGCCGGGCACGGTCAGCCGCGGCACCAGTCCGGCGCGGGCCAGGGAGGACTTGCCCGAGCCGCTGGCGCCGACGACGATCAGAAACGGGGTGCCGCGCTCGGCGGCGTCCTTCCACAAATCCACCGCGCGGGCGATGTCGCGCGAGCGCCCGAAAAATACCGCGGAATGCTTGGCTCCAAAGGCCTCGAGCCCCCGAAACGGCGAGCCTTTTGTCGCGATCGGCCACAGCACGGCGCGGCCGTGCAATACTTTCTCCTCAAGCCAGCCGCGCAACAGCCGTTCGACCTGAACCTCGAAATCGTCCGGTGAGCTAAAATTGTGAAACGCTGCCTTGAACGGCCCCTCGGTTCCGACGAACCAGGTGTCAAAGAACGCCTTGAGCCGCTGCCATTGTTCGGCGACCCGCGCCGCCTCCGGATCGTCGAGGCGCACGAGCGGGGGGTCGTTGTTGCGGAACACATAGACATCGGGAAGCTGCTTTGTGCGCGCCGCGGCGATCGCCGAGAGCACCTCATAGGCCGTGCCGCTGGGGTAGGGCGAGCCGTCCGGCAGCTTGGCGAATTCGGGCGGCAGCTCGGTGCCGATCCGGCCACGAAAAATGGCGACGACGATGTCGCATTCGGCGGCTTCCGGGATTTGATCCTGAAACGTCTTGTCGGCGCGATAGAACTCGGTTTCCCAGCGGATCGTCTCCAGCTTGGCGATCTCGGCGAATTCACCGTTGAGCCGCTCGACCACCCGGTCGATCCGGCGGCGTTCATGATCGACGTCGCCGGGTGACGACACGAAGATTCTGACCGTCCGCATCAACCGTTTTCCGCCCCGATGCCGCCGCCGAGCGCTATTCTACGCCAATTGCGCGGATTGCATCGCCGATGACGTCAATTGGAGATCGCTGAATGACGCTTTTCGACCTTACCGGCCGCGTCGCGGTTGTCACCGGCGGCAATGGCGGGATTGGCCTCGGCATGGCCCGAGGGCTGGCGCAGGCCGGCGCCGCCGTCGTCATCGCCGCGCGCAATGCCGAGAAATCGCTGCAGGCGGTGGCCGAGCTGGAAGGCCTCGGCGCCAAGGCCGATTTCATCCCGGTCGACCTTGCCTCGCCGATCTCGTGCCGCGCGATGATGAACGAGGCCGTGGCACGCCACAGCCGCATCGACATCCTCGTCAACAATGCCGGCATGTCGATCCGCAAGCCGCCGGAGACCTATACCGTTGAGGAATGGCGCCAGGTCATCGAGACCAATTTGACCGGGGCCTTTGTCCTGTGCCAGTCGGCGCACCCGATCATGGAGCGCCAGCGCGGCGGCAAGATCATCAATATCGGCAGCATGATGTCGATCTTCGGCGGCGCCTATGCCGCGCCCTATTCGTCGAGCAAGGGCGCGATCGTGCAGCTGACCAAATCGCTCGCCTGCGCCTGGGCGCGCGACAACATCCAGGTCAACGCGGTGCTGCCCGGCTGGATCGACACCGAGCTGACCCGCGACGCGCGCGCCCAGGTTCCGGGGCTCAACGAGCGGGTGCTCGCGCGCACCCCCGCCAAGCGCTGGGGCGTCCCCGACGACCTCGCCGGGGTCGCGGTGTTTCTCGCCAGCGCCGGCTCGGACTTCGTCACCGGAGCCGCCATCCCGGTCGACGGCGGCTACGCGTCGGAGTTCTAGCGGCTAGTCCTGTTCGAATTGCGGGTGGTTGTGGTCGGGCTTGCTCCACGAGCCGCTGTTATTGGCGGTGGCGCCGATGCCGCGCATCTGCCGGTAGCAGTTTTCCCGGTCGCTAGCCAGGAAGCGCAGGAACGAGGCGTTCTGGGCGGCGCAGGCGTCGAGCGCCTCGCGCTTGCGCAGATCGTTGGGGAACGTGCCGCGATAGAAATCGCTGAGCGGGCCCGGGAAGCTGGCGGCGGTGGCGACCACCAAGGCGGCGGCGCCAAGCGCTATTTTGCTGATCATCTTCATCATCGTCTCCGCAAAGGCATCGCTCCGGCCGATGTGCCGGTGCAAACTCTTGCTCAAGCGACGTGCCAGGAGAGATGGGAGATATAAAATGAGAATTTGTACGAGATAATAAAGTTAATGGTTAGTAACCATGCCCAATATTTCGCAATTTGCAATGGCATTTGCATGGCAGATCGGCAGGATTACGGTTATTTTTTTAAAAAATTTTTGTTCAACTTGCCGGGGTGCGGCGTCTTCCTCGCTCGAAGGCGTCGCCGGCGTCGGCACCGCCTCGCGCAGCGGGATTTCCTTCAGCAGCCAGGTCAGCGCAAAGCTCAGCGCCGCCAGCCCGGTCGCATAGAGAAAGACCGGGTGCAGCGCGGTAGTGAAGACGTCGAGATAGACGCTCCTCACTGCGTCGGGCAGCGCTTGGATGGCTGCGGGAGAGGTCGCTGCGGCCAGGTTCGCCGCCGAGGGCAGACGCAGCGCCAGATTGGCGGTCAGCGATGCACTGAAAATCGCCCCGAACAGCGACACGCCGACCGATCCGCCGATCGAGCGGAAGAGGGTCGTGCCTGAGGTGACGACGCCGAGATCGCGGTAGTCGACGGCATTCTGCGCCGCCAGCACTAGCACCTGCATGACCATCCCGAGGCCGAGACCGAGCACCACCATGTACAGGCAGGTAGTCCCGGTGCCGGTGTCGACCCCCAGTGTCGCGAGCAAGCCAAGTCCCACCGTCATTACCGCGGTCCCGACGATCGGGAACGGGCGATAGCGGCCGAACCGGCTGATGATGCGGCCGCCGACGACCGAGGTTAGAACCACGCCGCCCATCATCGGCGTCAACGTCAGTCCCGCCAGGGTCGGGCTCGCACCCCTCACCACCTGCAGATACATCGGCATGTAGGTGACCGAACCGAACAGCGCGAGCCCGACGATAAAGCCGACCGCGCAGGCGACGGTGAAGACGCGGTTGCGGAACAGGCGGAGCGGCAGAAGCGGCTCGGTGGCACGCCATTCGACCGCTACAAAGCCGGCGAAGCCGGCGAGTGTGGCGGCGGCCAGGCCGAGCGCCTCCGCCGAGTCCCAGGCGAAGGCGTGGCCGCCGAGGCTGGCGAGCAGGATCAGCGCGGTGAGCGTGACGGCGAGCAGCGCCGTTCCGGCGACATCGATGGTCGGCCGCCGCCGCGGCGGCGTCGCGGTAAAGGCGATGCCGAGGATCGTCACCGCGACCAAGCCGAGCGGCAGGTTGATGTAGAAGATCCAGCGCCAGCTCAGCTGCTCGACAAAGAAGCCGCCGATCAGCGGCCCGAGCACCGTCGAGAAGCCGAAGACCGCGCCGAAAATCCCCTGATAGCGGCCCCGTTCGCGTGGCGAGAAGATGTCGCCGATCGCCGCCATGGCGACGACGATCAGCCCACCGCCGCCAAGCCCCTGCACGGCGCGGAAGGCGATCAGCTGTCCCATCGATCGGCTGAGCCCGCACAACGCCGAGCCGGCGAGGAACAACACGATCGCCGATTGCAGCACAATCTTGCGGCCGAACAGGTCGCCAAGCTTGCCGTAAAGTGGGGTGACGATCGTGGTGGTCAGCAGATAGGCGGTGACGATCCAGGAGAGATGAGCAAGGCCGCCGAACTCGCCGACGATCGTCGGCAGTGCCGTAGAGACGATGGTCTGATCGAGCGATGCGAGCAGCATCACCAGCATCAGCGAGCCGAAGATCGCCCGGATCGATCTCTTTCGGGATGCCAAGGGAATGGGCGGTCGCGGTGCGGCGTCGTCCATTAAAATCTCCGGACGCGCCGGGCGTCAGCAAGACGTCTTCCGAGGCCAGAGATGGGCCTGGCTTGCGGCCCTGGCAAGGCCGCCAGCACGCCGCTCAGCTCCGCACGCTACAAGCCCAAATAGAACTTCCGCACCAGCTCGTTGTTGTTGAGCTCCTCGGCGCTGCGCCCCTCGAAGGCGATCTGGCCGTGGACGATGACATAGCCGCGGTCGGCGATGCGCACCGCCTGGTTGAAGTTCTGCTCGGCCATCAGCACGGTGAGCTGGTAGGCCTCCTTCAGCTCCTTGATCTTGTCGATGGTCCGGGTGACGAGGATCGGCGCCAGCCCGACCGAGGGCTCGTCGACGAGAAGGATGCGCGGCGCCGACATCAGCGCCCGCGCCAGCGCCAGCATCTGCTGCTCGCCGCCCGACATGCTGCCGGCCATCTGGTGGCGCCGCTCGCGCAGCACCGGAAAGGTGGCATATGACGATTCGAGATTGCGGTGGAGTTCGCTGCGCGCCTTTCGCCGGAACGCGCCGAGCAGCAGGTTTTCCTCGACCGTGAGCTTGGGGAAGAGGCGTCGCCCCTCCGGCACCAGCCCGATGCCGAGATCGACGATCTCCTCGGTGCTGCGGCCCACCAGATCGAAGCTCTCGCCGTCGATTTCGGCGACGATGCTGCCGGAAGACGGCAGCAGCATCCCCATGATGCACTTCATCAGGGTGCTCTTGCCGTTGCCGTTGGTGCCGAGCAGCGCCACGGTCTCGGCCGGCGCCACCGACAGCGACACATTCTCGATGACCCGCACCGAGCCGTAGCCGGCGTTGATCCCGGATAGGGTGAGGCTACTCGCCAAGATAGGCCTTCTCGACTTCGGGGTTGCGGATCGCCTCCTGCGGCAGGCCGTCGGCGATCTTGTGCCCGGCGACAAGCACGACGAGCCGGGTCGAGAAGCTCATCACCGCGCTCATGATGTGCTCGATGAGGACGATGGTGATGCCCTCATCGTTCAATCGCATCAACACCGCCAAGATTTCCTCGATCTCGGAATGCGACAGCCCGGCCATTGCCTCGTCGGCGAAGAGCAGGGTCGGTTGGGTCGCGACCGCGCGGGCCAGTTCGAGCTTGCGCATCTCGACCTGGGTCAAGTCGCGCGGTCGGCGCCGCGCCTTGTCGGCGAGATTGACGTGGCTCAGCAATTCCTCGCAGCGCTCGGCGACTGCCGCATCGCTCAGATGATGGCCGTGCCTTGCGTTGACCGTGTAGAGCAGCGGGATGCGGATATTGTCGATCAGGCTCAGGGAGTGAAACGGCTTGGGCAGTTGAAAGCTGCGGGCGAGACCGAGCCGCGTCCGCTCGTGCGCGATCAGGCCGTCGAGCGATTTGCCTTCGAAAACCACCGTCCCGGTCTCGTTCTGGAGCGTGCCGCAGAGGCAGTTGACGAGGGTCGATTTGCCGGAGCCGTTGGGGCCGATGAGGCCCAGGCGCTCGCCCTTGGCGACGGTGAGGTCAATCCCGTCGAGTGCGACGAACCCGCCGAAACGTTTGCCGAGCCCGTTTACCTCGAGGAGCGCGTCGGCCATTTCCGTCACGTCTCCCGCCGGCCCATCCAGGATCGCACCAGGCCGACGATCCCGTTGGGCGCGATGATCACGAACAGAATCAGCAGCAGGCCGACGATCAGCAGGTTGAAGGTCGGGTCGAGCTTGAGGTCGAGAAAGAAGCCGACGGTGCCGAGCTGCTGGATCGTGCCCAACAGGATGGCGCCGATTAGTGGGCCGACCCAGCTGGTCATGCCGCCGATCACCGGCATCGCGACGCTGTTGACCGCATAGGCGAGATCGAAGCTCGCGGTGGGGGTGAGATAGGTGACGAAATAGGGCAGCGGCGCCCCGGCCATGCCCATCAGCGCGCCAGAGATCGTCGTTGAGATCAGCTTGAGGCGCAGCGTCGGAACGCCGGTCGCTTCGGCGGCAAGCTCGTCGTCGCGGATCGCGTGAAAGCCGAGGCCGAGGCGCGAGCGCTCGATCGAGCGGGCGATGCCGAGCGCGATCACCGCGAGCAACACCATCAGCGTGAACAGGTATTGGATATAACCGCCGCCGAGTGGCGCCAGCGGCGGCCGGATGACATAGGTGCCGCGCGATCCGCCGACAAAGGCCCAGTTGACGATCAGGGTCTGCAGCACGATCGACAGCGCCAGCGTGGCGATGGCGAAGAACACGCCGCGCAGGCGCAGGGTCAGATAGCCGGTGCCAAGACCGATCAGCCCCGCAACGACGCCGCCGGCCGCGATCATCACCGGCAGCGGCACCGGCGGTATCTTCCAGTGGAAGGTGGCGAGGAGCAGCGCCGGCAGCTTGAACAGCACCACCGAGCTGTAGGCGCCGGCCGCGAAGAACGCACCGGTGCCAAAGTTCGTATACCCGGTGTAGCCGCCGAGGATGTTCCAGGCGGTTGCAAGCACGATGTATTCGAGGACGACATAGCCGGCGTAATAGAAATAATCGTTGGCGATCATGAGCCGCGACACGATCACAAAGACCAGGCCGACGGCGACCAGGATCGCCCAGAAAACGCTGTTGCGCATTACCGGGTGCGCATTATTGGCGGCCGAGCAGACCGGAGGGGCGCACCGCCAGCGTCACCAGCAACAGGCCAAAGGCGACGGCTGGCGACCAAGACGGACCGTAGAAGGTCGAGGTGAGGTTCTCGACAACGCCAAGCAGCATCGCGGCCACCAGCATTCCCGGCATGCTGGTCATACCGCCCAGCACGCAGATCGCGAAGATGCGGCCGATATAGTCGCGGCCGATCGACGGTTCGACCTGCTGGATGACGATCAGGAACGCCCCGGCGACGGAGCAGGTCGCGATCGAGATGCCGAAGGCGATCTCCTTGATCCTGATCGGGTTCGCCGCCATCAGCTGCAGCGCCACCCGGTCCTGCGAGACCGCGAGGATCGCGCGTCCGATAAAGCTGCGGCTCAGGTAGAGCTGCACCAACCCGACCATGATCAGCGAGAACACGCACGGCACCAGCATCCGCAACGCCACCTCGATGTGGCCGATATGGAAGCTGGGGCCGATATAGGGCGCGGTGACGAAGCGGTAGTCGACCCCGAAGATCAGGGTCAGCGACACCTCGCCGACGAACAGCAGGCCGAAGAAGAACGCGAGCCCCTGGATCGCCTGCTCGCCGCGCCGCTCGAAGGCGAAATAGTAGAGCCGGTAGACCGCCATCCCCAGCAGGAAGAACAGCGGCATCGCCACGACGCCGATGACGATCGGGTCGACGCCGAACGAGGAGTTGACGATGTAGGCGACGTAAGAGCCCAACAGGATAAAGGCCGGGGCGGCGATATTGGCGATGTCGAGCATCCCGAAGGCGATCGTCACGCCGACGCTGACCGCGGCATAAAATCCGCCAAGCAGGATGCCGGCGACGATGGCGTTGAGGAGAAGGTCGGTGAACATGGGAGCGGGCGGCTGGCCTGGCGTGGGCTCAGCCGCGTCGGCGGTGCCCTGGGGGTGGCGCGTCTTCCCCGCGCGCGAGCGCCTCTCTCATGCCGTCTCCCCCCAAGAACGTGCTCGTTCGGAGCAATGCCGAACCGCGCTGATTTACATTAGATCAGCATCGGTGCCGTCTGTTAAGCGCGACGCATTTGACGGTTTTGCGGGCTGTCCCGAATTCGCGCTTCCGCGCGGGTGACGATTCACAGTAATCGATGGCGCTCCAGAATGGTCTGGCCGAAGCAGGGGTAGCCGGATGGATGGATCGTTCGTACCGCGCGACGAGGATCGCCCGCTGCTGACCGGCGCGGGCTCGTTTCTCGACGATGCGGCGAGCGCTGGCGCGGCGTGGGGGGTGTTTGTGCGCTCGCCGCATGCCTTTGCCGATATTCGCGGCATCGACGCTGGCGCGGCGCTGGCGCGGCCCGGTGTGCTCGCGGCGCTCACCGCCGCCGACCTCGACGCGGCCGGGATCGGCACCGTCTCGGTTCCCGTTCCCGTGCCCGGCTGCCCCGGCATGGCGGTACCGCATCGGCCCTCGCTCGCCGGCGATTGCGCCCGCCATGCCGGCGAGGCGGTGGCGCTGGTCGTCGCCGAGAGCGAGGCGTTGGCGCGCGACGCGGCGGAGTTGGTCGCGGTCGATTACGCGCCGCGCGACAGCGTCGCCGATCTCGCCCGCGCCGCCGAGCCCGGAGCGCCGCAGCTTTGGCCCGCGGCTCCCGGCAATGTCGCGGTCGATTGGCATCCCTACGGCTCGAAGCCCGAGGAACGCGCCGAGCTTGACCGTATTTTCGCCGGCGCCGCTCATGTGGCGCGGGTGCGTCTCGTCAACCAGCGCATCGCCATGGCGCCGATGGAGCCGCGCGCCGGGCTGGCGATTTGGGAACCCGAGGGCGAGCGCTACGTGCTGCACGTCGCTTCGCAGAGCGCCTTCGCCATGCGGCAGCACGTGGCGCGCACCATGGGCGTACCCGTCGAGAAGCTGCGCATCGTCAGCGGCGATGTCGGCGGCGCGTTCGGCATGCGCACCTCGGGCTATCCCGAATATCCGGCGCTGCTGCTCGCGGCGAGGCGGCTCGGGCGGGCGGTGCGCTGGCGCTCGACCCGGCAGGAGGGGTTCCTCTCCGACAACCAGGCGCGCGACACGCTGATCGAAGCGAAGCTGGCGATCGGCGCGGACGGCAAGTTCCTCGCGCTCGATATCGACAGCCTGGCGGCGCTCGGGGCGCATCACACCTCGCATGGCGCGTTTATCGCGACGGTCAATTTCGCCCGCTGCCTGCCGTGCATGTACGACATCGCGAAGATCGGGCTGCGCATCCGCTGTCTTTTCACCAATACGGTGCCGACCGGGCCTTATCGCGGCGCCGGGCGACCCGAGGCCAATTACGCGCTGGAGCGGCTGGTCGACGAGGCGGCGCGGGTGACTGGCATCGACCGCATTGACATCCGCCGCCGCAATCTGATCCCGCCCAGCCGCATGCCGTACAAGACGGCGGTCGGCACGACCTATGACAGCGGCGATTTTCCCGTAGTGTTCGACGCCGCGCTCGCCCGTGCCGACGTCGCCGGTTTTGCCCGTCGCCGCGCCGCGTCGGAAGCCGCCGGTAAGAAGCGCGGACTCGGGGTCTCGTGTTTTCTCGAAATTGCTGGCGGCCAACCGGGCGAGGGCGCCTCGGTCGGATTTCCGGGGTCGAGCAAGCTTCTCCTGGCGATCGGCGTGCAGGCGAGCGGGCAGGGGCACCGCACGGTCTACCGCCGGCTCGTCGCCGAGCGCCTCGGTATCCCAGTCGAGAATATCGACTTCACCATTGGCGACAGCGACGACGAGGTGCCGAGCGCCGGCGCGGTCGCCTCGCGCTCGACCATGTCGGTGGGCGGCGCGGTAGCGGTCGCGCTCGACGCGGTGATCGAGAAGGGGCGGCGCCTCGCCGCGCATGTGCTCGAAGCCGCCGCCGAGGACATCGTCTATCGCGACGGGGTGTTCGAGATCGCCGGCACCGACCGCAACGTCGCGCTGTTCGAGCTGGCCGATCGCGCCAAGACCTTCGGCGAGAGCCTCGACACCAGGAGCAGTTTCGATGCGGCGCCGTCATTCCCCAACGGCGTCCACATCGCCGAGGTCGAGATCGATCCGGCCACCGGCCAAGCCGCGCTCGCCGCCTATACCTGCGTCGACGATTGCGGTCGGGTGCTGCAGCCCGTGCTGGTCGAGGGCCAGGTCCACGGCGGGGTGGCGCAGGGTGTCGGCCAGGCGCTGCTCGAATGGGCCCATTACGAGGATGAGAGCGCCCAGCTCGTCGCCGGTTCGTTCATGGACTACGCGATGCCGCGCGCCGACGATCTGCCCGGCATCACCAGCGAGCTGCGCCCGGTGCCGTGCACGACCAATCCGCTCGGCGTCAAAGGCGTCGGCGAGGCGGGCACGACCGCATCGCTCGCCGCGGTGATGAACGCCGTTGCCGATGCGTTGCCGAGTGGCGCCAAGATCGACATGCCCGCGACCCCCGAACGGGTGTGGCGGGCGCTTAGCGCTAAATCCCACTAAAGGAGGAAACGTATATGCTGTTCACCTGCCGGCCGCCGGAAGCGCCGATTCCGGGCCGTTTTCCCGGGCCCGCACATGCGCGGGGGAAGTGGTTCTCGGTCGATATCCACTGCCATGTGCTGTGCCAAAAGGCGCGCGACTTGGTCGTTGCGGCGAACCTGCCGCCAACGCGTCAACGTTTCGAGGCCCCGAAAACCGCCGCCGTCACCGACGAGCACCAGCGGCGCGTTCTGCCGCAACTCCTGTCACTCGAACAGCGACTCAGCGACATGGACACGATGGGGATCGACGTACAGGCGGTCTCTCCCTCGCCCGATCAGACCTATTACGGCCTGCCGCCCGACCTGGCGATCGAGGCGACGCGGCTCGTCAACGACAATATCGCCGACATCATGGGCAAGCATCCCGACCGTTTCGCCGGGCTCGGCACGGTGCCGTTCCAGGCGCCGGAGTTGGCCGTGGCCGAACTCGAACGGTTGCACAAATCGCTCGGCCTCAAGGGCATCGAGATCGCCGGCAGCGTTCAGGGCGAGGATTACTCCGACCCGAAATTCCGCCCCATCTTCGCCAAGGTCGAGGAGCTGGGGCTGCTGATGTTCATGCATCCGACCGGCTTCACCCACGCGCATCGCATGGGGCCGTGGCACCTCGGCAATCTGATCGGCAACCCGCTGGAATCGACCGTGGCGGTGCATCACCTGATCTTCGGCGGGGTGCTCGACCGCTATCCCGGCCTCAAGCTGGTCGTCGCGCACGGCGGCGGGTTCCTCCCTGCTTATTCCGGGCGGATCGATCACGGCGCGGCGGCGCGTCCCGATCCGTGCGAGCATTTGCACCACGAGCCGACGCACTACCTGAAGCGGCTTTACTTCGACACGATGGTCTTCACCCACCATCAGCTCGAATACCTGGTCGAACAATGGGGCGCCGACCACATCCTGATGGGCACCGACTATCCGTTCGACATGGGCGAGGTCGATCCGATCGGCTTTGTCGAAGGCTCGAAAAAGCTGAGTGACGGCGACAAGCGCGCGGTGCTCGGCCACAACGCCGCCCGCCTCCTCAACATCCCGATCAAGGTGCACGCATGAGCAATGTAACCCTGGCCCAAGCTTCGATCATCGTCGATACCGCAATTGCCAAGGCGCGCGAGCTGAATCTGCACCCGCTAACCGTCGTCGTGCTCGACGCCGGCGGCCACATGGTGGCGATGAAGCGCGAGGACAAATCGGGCATCCTTCGTGCCGACATCGCCACCGGCAAGGCCTGGGGCACGCTTGGCATGGGTTTCGGCGGGCGCGAGTTTGCGCGGCGTGCCGCCAGCGGCGGCGGCTTGTTTCTGACCGCGCTGATGGAAGCGTCGGGCGGGCGCGTCGTGCCGGCGCCGGGTGGCGTGCTGATCCGCGACGGCGTGGGCGACATCGTCGGCGCGGTGGGGATCAGCGGCGACACGTCTGACAAGGACGAGATTTGCGCGATGGCGGGGATCGCCGCGGCTGGCCTCAACGCCGACACCGGAGAGGGCGCCGCCTGATCCGGCGATAATTTGCGGTTGCGGAGATCCATAGTTCGATCGATATTGAACTATGGTGCAGACGCAGCCGATGCGGCAGGAAGCGGCGATCGCCGCCTTTGGCGCTTTGGCGCAGCCGATGCGGCTGCACCTCTACCGGCTGCTGGTGGCCGAAGGTGCGCGCGGCCTGTCGGCGGGCGTCATCGCAGAGCGGCTCGGCGTCGCGCCGTCCTCGCTGTCGTTCCACCTGACAAACCTGGTCGAGGCCGGGCTCATCACTCAGACGCGTTCCGGCCGCCAGCTGATCTACGCGGCGTCGCCGGCCACGGTCGCGGCGTTGCAGAAATACCTCGCCGGCTTGGCCCGGTAGTTCAGCCGCGGCTGCACGCGCCGCCGCCGAGAACGCAGAACTTGGCGCAATGCGGGTGGTTGAGCGGCACCGCGCCGGTGGCGCCGGCCAGGCTCGGGCCCAGATTCCATAGCGGATCGTAGGGCAGCAGCGTGCAAGCGATGATACTCGGCTGTGCCGCGCCGCGGCGCTTCACCACCATGCGCGAGGTCGCGCACATCACGCTATCGGGCGATTTACCAAGGATGTCCCAGCACTCGGTGGTGATTTCCGGCACGTCGGCGGTGGCGTCCATCTCCGGGAAGATCGTCAGCGCCACAGGGTCGTCGGCGTCGATCGGAATGTCGTACTCGTTGAACAGCCGGCGGAACCCGGCGCGGATTGCGGCTTCCGTCTCGCCCGACAAATAGCGGCTCGCTACGCTGATATTGAAGCCGTTGCCGGCGAGCCATCTCAGCCCGTCGATGGTCGGGCCCCAACTGCGCTTGCCGCGTTCCAGTTCATGCACCGCGCCTCCGTAGTGATCGAGCGAGACGCGCAAGCTCAGGCGCTCGCCATATTGCTCGCGCAGCGCGAGCAGCGCGGCCTTCTTGTGCTGCATCGGCTTCATCGCGTTGGTGAGGACAATCGCCGCGAATCCGCGTGACAGCGCCAGCTCGAGCATCACCGGCAGATCGCGGTTCATGAACGGCTCGCCGCCAGTGAAGCCGATCAGCCTGGTCCCGAGTCCCAGCGCTTCGATCTCGTCGAGGTAGCGCGCCACATCCGCCAGCGAGAGATAGGCAAGCCGGTCATTGGTCGGCGACGACTCGATATAGCAATTGACGCAGCTCAGATTGCACAGGGTACCGGTATTGAACCATAATGTTTCCAACGATTTGAAGGCGATCTGCGCCCGGCGCTCGCCGGTGGCGGTGACCAGCGGATCGCGAAATTTCGCCGGGTTGAGGCGCTGGGCCCCGAGTGCCGTAGTCAATCGTAACCCCGTTGGCAGAGCCTTGCCCGGCGCGAGTATACGGCGATTGCGCCAGCCGTCCGCTGTCCCAATTCGACTTGCGAATGAGCCTCTCCATCGTGACAATAACTCAAGACCGGTCAGTTTTATCGAAAATTTAACCTCAGTATTTAACCTAGGGGCAAGATCATAATTTATTTTTTATTAATTAGGAATACTCAGTTCCATACTTCTCTCAAACGTTGTATTTTTAGTGCGGTACGAACGTCTAGGAGAACTCCCGTGATTTATACTTGGACGATTTCGCGTCTGTTGCGTGACGACTCGGGCGCTACCGCTATCGAGTATGGGTTGATCGCTGCTTTGATCGCGGTTGCCGCAGTCGTCGTGATGGGTCAAGTCGGCACCAACCTGTCGTCGACCTTCAATACCGTCGCCAATAGCCTCTAAGCTCCTTCAAATGCCGCGAGCCGGCTCTGCTGGCGGCGCGGTCAATCCGCCGCTCTCCGCTCGGCCTCTCCTTGACTACAGCGGGGCGTGCGTATAGCGCATCGCTTATGCCCGCCAACCTGACGATCGTCGACCATCCGCTGGTTCAGCACAAATTGTCGCTGATGCGGAACCGCGAGACCCCGACGGGCATGTTCCGCCAACTCATGCGCGAAGTCGGCCTGCTGCTTGGCTATGAGGCGACCCGCGACTTGCCGCTCGGTGAAGCGGAGATCGAGACACCGCTCGAGCGGGCGCGACTGCCCGTCCTCGCCGGTAAGAAGCTCTGCCTGGTTTCGATCCTGCGCGCCGGCAATGGCTTGCTTGATGGCATGCTGGAGCTGGTGCCGTCGGCGCGGGTCGGGCACATCGGTCTCTATCGTGATCCCGCGACCCTGGCGGCAATCGAATATTACGCCAAGCTACCCGAGGATATGGCCGAACGCGATGTGATCCTCATCGATCCAATGCTGGCGACCGGCAATTCGGCGGTGGCGGCGATCGCACGGCTCAAAGCGCAGCGCGCCCGCTCGATCCGGTTCCTTTGCCTGGTCGCGGCCCCCGAAGGGGTAGCGCAGCTCGAAACCGCCTATCCGGATGTCCCTGTTCTCGCTGCCGCGCTCGACCGCTGCCTTAATGAGCACGGTTATATTCTGCCGGGCCTTGGCGATGCCGGGGACCGGCTGTTCGGAACTAAATAGCGCCTGACAACCCGGTAGGGCGCCTCAACGCGACTCCGCGGCGCGGCGGCGGCGGGCCGCCATCCGGCGGTTGCGCTCGTCTGCGAGGAATTTGTCCTTCTGCTCCGGCGTCAACGTCGCCAGCAGCGACAAGGTGGCCCCAACCGTCTGATGCCAAGCTTCATGGCGTTGGCTCGCGAACTCGTCGAGCAGCTGCAATATCCTGGCCTGGTCGGGATCAGGCCGGGCCACTTCCGCCCAGGCCTCGTCCATCAGCGGTTCGGTCGCCAGACGCACCCGGTTGTTGCGGGCGATCACGGCCGCGACGTATTGGTCGAACGCGGCCTGCTGTTGTGCCGACAAGTCGAGCGTCCGGGCAAGTCGATGGAACCGCTCGCTGGTGGTGACGATCGCGGGCGGCTTGAGCCGAGTCCAGGCGGCGCCGGCGATAAAGCACAGGTTGAGCGCCACCGAGACCGCCAGGAGCGCGGCGATCAGGCGGGGCCGCGACAAGCGGCCGCCCGCCCTCATTTCGGCCGCGGCCGCCGTCATATAGACGAACCCTCCGAAAGATCGCGCAGGGCCAGCGGCGCGGAATCGATCAATTCGGCGGCGCCGAGGTCGTCCGATGGACGGGCGATCGAAGCAATGCCCGGTAGATCGCTGCCGAGATTGAAGCCGAGCCAGCAGGCCACGGCAATCGCCGCGGCCAGGCTGCTCCAGCTCGCGGCGGCGGACCAGGCGTGTGACCGTGGCGGAGGCGGCCGAAGCGGGAAGGCCAGGATCTCGCCGCTGGACCGGCCGGGATCGACAAGCGCGGCCGCGCGGGCGACGATCTCGATGCTGACGGCGGGCAGCGCGGCGGCGGTCAAGATGCGCGCGGCCGCAACGTCGGCCGCCGCCGCCGGATCGTCCGCGATCAGCGCCGCGACGCGCTCGCGCTCGTCGTCGAGGCGGTCATCGACGAAGCCGGCAAGGTCGAGAAACCGTTCTGTCTCGGCTGGGTCCGGCTCGATACCCCGGCCCCACCGCCACGGCATCCGCTTCGGCGCACCCGGCCGACGCTGGCCGCTAGTGCCTCGAGCTCGCATACGCGCGATCTCCTGTCACGTCGGTTTTATGCCGCGGCCGCGAGGGCCATCCCCGCAACTTATTGGTTCTCGTCATCCCTCGATCTCGGCCTTGAAGTGGGCGCGCAATTTGAGCATCGCCTTGTGATGCGCGCTGCGCACGGTCTGCGGGTCGATGCGTAGCGCCGTAGCGATCTCGGCGACGTCCATCTCGCCGTCGTACAGCATGCCGAGGATTTCGCGCTGGCGCGGCGACAGCAGGGTCTCGGGCAGTTTCAGCTTGGGTGTCGGCTCGATGGCGTCGACCTTGAGATGCGCCTCGGGCACGGCATCGATCGGTATCGAGTTCGGCCGCCGCCGGCGCAGCGAGTCGCGCGCGGTGCTGCGCGCGACGATGGTGATCCAGGTCGACAGCGAGGCGCGCGTCGCGTCATAGCTGCGCAACAGGCGGAAATCGTCCTTGCACAGGCGGACAAAGACTTCCTGGGTCAGATCCTCGACATCCCCGGCAGTCGGCGCGACGCTGCGCACCGCGGCGACGATCAGCGCCGCGTAGCGCCGCACGAAGACCGTCCACGAACGCCTGTCGCCGCTGAAGAGCGCGACGAGCGAATCGGGCTCCGGCGGGCCGCTTGGGGTCCAGCCCCGGCTCAGCGGGCGGTCGGCGGCCGACATCGCGGTGGTCGTGGCAAGGCGGGGGTCACGACAGGCCCGCGAAGAAATCGTTGCCCTTGTCGTCGACAACGATAAACGCGGGGAAACCGACCACCTCAATGCGCCAGATCGCTTCCATGCCGAGTTCGGGGTATTCGAGTAGCTCGACCTTCTTGATGCAGTCCTGCGCCAGCCGCGCCGCCGGACCGCCGATCGAGCCGAGGTAGAACCCGCCGTGCTTCTTGCAGGCTTCGCGAACTTCCATGCCGCGATTGCCCTTGGCGAGCGTCACGAAGCTGCCGCCCGCCGCCATGAAACGATCGACATAGGAATCCATGCGTCCCGCCGTCGTCGGCCCGAACGAACCCGAGGCATAGCCCTCGGGCGTCTTCGCCGGGCCTGCATAATAGATAGGGTGGTCCTTGACATATTGCGGGAGGGGCTCGCCGCGGTCGAGCCGCTCCTGCAATTTGGCGTGGGCGATGTCACGGGCGACGATCAAGGTACCGGTCAGCGAAAGCCGCGTCTTGATCGGATAACGCGACAGGGTCGCGCGTATTTCGGACATAGGCCGGGCGAGGTCGATCTGGACCACCTCGCCGCCTAGGGTCCTCTCGTCGATCTCGGGCAGGTATTGCGCCGGGTTGCTCTCCAGCTCCTCGAGGAACACCCCGTCGGCGGTGATCTTGCCGAGGATCTGGCGGTCCGCCGAGCACGACACGCCGATCCCGATCGGCAGGCTGGCGCCGTGCCGCGGCAGGCGGATCACTCGCACGTCGTGGCAGAAATACTTGCCGCCGAACTGCGCGCCGATGCCGAAATCGCGGGTCAGCGTCAGCACCTCCTGCTCGAAATCGCGGTCCCGGTAGGCCTGGCCGTATTTGTTGCCCTGGCTCGGCAGGGTGTCGAGGTAGCGGCAGCTCGCCAGCTTCACGGTCTTCAGGTTCAACTCGGCCGAGGTGCCGCCGATGACGATCGCCAGGTGATAGGGCGGGCAGGCCGCGGTGCCGAGCGACTTCAAGTTCTTGTCGAGAAAGGCGATCAGCGATTTCGGGTTCAGCACCGCCTTGGTCTGCTGGTAGAGGAAGCTCTTATTGGCCGAGCCGCCGCCCTTGGCGATGAAGAGGAATTTGTAGGCGTCGCCCGGCTCGGCGTAGAGGTCGATCTGGGCGGGCAGATTGTCGCCGGTATTGACCTCCTCGTACATCGACAAGGGCGCCACTTGGCTGTAGCGCAGATTGGTCTCGGTATAGGTGCGGCGGATACCGGCCGAGATCGCCGCCGCGTCGTCGAAACCGGTCCACACCCGCTGGCCCTTCTTGGCCATGACGATCGCGGTGCCGGTATCCTGGCACATCGGCAGCACCTTCCCGGCCGCGATATTGGCGTTCTTCAACAGATCGTAGGCAACGAAGCGGTCATTCGACGACGCCTCGGGGTCGTCGAGGATCGCCGCCAGCGACTTGAGATGCGCCGGGCGCAACAGATGCGCGCAATCGATGAAGGCCTGCTGCGCCAGGAGCGTCAGCGCCTCGGGCGCGATCTTGACCACCCGCTCGCCGGCGAACTCGGCGGTGGCGACATAATCGCCCGTAAGCTTCTTATACGGGGTGCCGTCCTCGCCTAGCGGAAACAGCTCGTGAAAGTCCAGCTCGCTCATGCCGCCTTCCCCTGCCTAATGCTTCGGCAGGATCACGGTTTCGCGCGCGCCGTCAAGCGCAGCGCGGGCAGGTGAAATCTTTGTAAGACTGGCGTCAGCGCTTCCTGAAGCTGTCGAGCGTGACGACCTGGCCTCTTTCTTCCTTTTCGGCTGGTTCGGCCGCCGCTTTGACCGGTTTCTCAGCCGGCACGGGCAGCGCGGCCTCGTTGCTCGGCGGTGCGGCCGGCTCGGCGAAAGCGAGCGCGAACTCGACCGAGGGATCGGCAAAGCTGCGGATCGCCGCGAACGGGATCGTCAGCCGCTCGGCCTGCTTGTCGAACGACAGCAGCACCGAGAACTGTTCGTCGCCGACGTCGAGGTCCCAGAACTGATGCTGCAGCACGATCGTCATCTCGTCGGGATAGCGCTCGATGAGGCGGGCCGGGATAGCCACCCCCGGCGCCTTGGTCGCGAAACCGATATAGAAATGGTGGGCGCTTTTCAGCCCCTCCTGCGCCGCGCGAACCAACGCGTCGTGAATCACGCCGCGCAACGCGCGCTCGACCATCTTGTCGTAGTGGAACAGATCCTGCGCCATCTCGCCCGCCCGCGCTGGAGCCCGCAAAACTAAGTGGGGGGCTTCTGTTGCCCGGTGCCCCCCGAACCGCGAGTTACCTTAGGCTTTTACTCCGTGAGGAGTTAGGCCGCGAGTGCCTCTGATGCGAAGTTATCGTTCGCAACTAAGTTATGACCCGATAACGGTGGTATCATGCCGGGCGACGGTTCCTGTCTTTACTACGCGCGTCGAGCCTATTTCGCCCCCATAGGCCGCCGGCCAATTCTCCGAAGGGAGCTAACTTGGCCGGCGGTAAATGGTGGAGGCGCCGGGTACCGCCCCCGGGTCCGCAACGCTTATTCCACAAGCCGTTTATCGCCATAGTCGGTTGCCCGACAATGAAGATATAGGATGCGCCGGGGCCTAGCGCAATCGCTGGTGCTGGCTGGCCTGCGGGTTCAAAGGCAAAATGATCAAGCGTCACCTAGCCGCATCGCATGGACTTACGCCAAAAACGTACCCGGAGAAGTCGGGCTTGCCAGGCGACTGCCCGTTGGTGGCGAAGACCTATTCGGCCAGACGATCCGAAATGGTCAAAGCAAATGGGCTAGGAAAGGGGCGCACTCGGCGGTAGCTTCCTGAGACAATGCAAGCGCAAGGGGCTCAAAGGATGAGAGGCAGGCGTGATTTGGAAGTCATGGCACCAACTGCTGTTGCGCTTCCCAACATAGCCAGATTGCAAAATGCGATCTTAACCGGCGGTGCTCCCACTCGACCTGGCTTAAGACTTTCGCTCACGCAGGGGGCGGACGGCGGACCTATCTATTACAAGACCGACCGACGCGGTTTGACGTGGGCAGAAGCGCCGGGCGTCGATGGGATCTCTCGGACCATTCACGGGGCTTCACATTTCGTGGGAACGCAGATCATCCCCACGGCATTGCTCCATTCGATGACCTTGTCTGAAGATGGCGTCCCCTATCTGCGAATTTCCCATGCAGGTTCGATTGCTGAACGCTCAATGGGGTTCGGCATCGCGACCGCTGTAAAAGGGCGTTGGTCTAAATCGACAACCATATCACTTTGCATAGGAACTATACCAACACACGGCGGGGGTTTGGTATCGGTAATATCAAACGCCAATCACAAAACAGAAAACACACAGAAGATCATTCCATTCACTTTGTCGGGTCATAAAGAGATAATTAGCTTCCTAAAAGAAAAATGTGCGTATGATGAATATTTAATAGAGTTCGAAAAGCTATCATATTTCAAGAATTTTTTCACAAGGATTAATGCTCTCGCTAGACAACCTGTGACTAAAAGTTTCTTAACGCAAGGGATAACGATGAATACGTCGGGATTACTACAATATCTCGTATATTCAAGTTATAAGATAGGCGGAATGAATATAACCCCTCATTATATGAGCAGCGTCAAACAAAATGCCAATCAAGCAAAGGCCCTCTTTCAAGGAATGGCGTGGCTCGAAGCCGGTATTATTGCCGTGGTAAATCCGCCATTGGGTGCCGTCGCCGCTGCCGGGGCTGCCTACGCGGGACAGACGTACGACGACTGGGTTGATGAGAACGTAGCGAGGGTGGAGAACAGCGCAAAGGGGGATAACGGCTCAGGCGGTAATACGGCCTCCGGGAGCGAAACAGGTACTAGCAGCGAGACAGGTACTAGCAGCGAGACAGGTACTAGCAGCGAGACAGGTACCAGCAGCGAGACAGGTACCAGCAGCGAGACAGGTACCAGCAGCGAGACAGGTACCAGTTCCGACACAAGTAGCGGAGGTGGCGGGGGCAACGCGAAGCCGGGTCTCGACACCGCCACGGAAGAAACTGTGGGGGGAAGCGATGGGGAGGATGCGGGGGATGAGGAGGATGACCTGTAAACCCGATGAGCGACAAGGATATCGCCCCGGCGAATGCGGCCCCTAGTGCTGTTTGAGGGGTAATTTTGCTCTAGTCCGGTTGATACCGACGATTGATCTAACCGACGAAGAATTGGCAGCCGTGACGGCACTGCTCCGGCGTTCGAATTAATGAGGACAGGTTCCCGTATTCGCCCAGGGTAAAACCGCTCAAGGATGCCTTATGCCGCTCACCGAGGAGCAACAGCAGGAAATCGCCGCCGAGCGGGCCGAGACGCGCCCGACCCGCCGCGCCACGGTGCCGGCGCTGGAGGACATCCTCTACGAGGCGCTTCCGGTGCTCGACCACGGCTTTGTCCGGGTCATCGACTACATGGGCGACGACGGCGCGATCGTCCAGGCGGCGCGCGTCTCCTACGGCCGCGGCACAAGGCGGGTCAGCGAGGACAAGGGCCTCATCTCCTATCTGATGCGGCACCGCCACACCACCCCGTTCGAGATGTGCGAGATCAAGTACCACGTCAAACTGCCGATCTTTGTCGCGCGGCAATGGATCAGGCACCGCACCGCCAACGTCAACGAGTACAGCGCGCGGTATTCGATCCTCGACAACGAGTTCTACATCCCCGCGCCCCAGCACCTCGCCGCCCAGGCCACGACCAACCGCCAAGGCCGCGGCGATGTGCTCGAAGGCGCCGCCGCGAAACGCGTGCTCGACCTGCTGCGCGAGGATGCCGAGCGCGCCTATGCCGGCTATGCCGAGATGCTCAATGAGGGCGAGACCGGCAAACCGCGCGATCCCTCCTGGCCGGGTCTCGCCCGCGAGCTGGCGCGAATGAACCTCTCGTTGAACTTCTATACCCAATGGTATTGGAAAACGGATCTCCATAATCTGATGAATTTCCTGAGTTTACGGGCCGATCCTCACGCGCAATATGAGATCCGCGCCTATGCCGACGCGATGCTCGGCACCTTGGAGCGCTGGTGCCCGCTCGCCCACGCCGCCTTTGTCGAATACCGGATGAACGCCGCCGCGATCTCGGCGACCGGGCTATCGGTCGTCCGCCGCCTCCTCGCCGGCGAACCCGTCGAGCAGAAGGACAGCGGCCTCAGCCCCCGCGAATGGCGCGAACTGATGGCCGTGCTGGGACGCTGACCCTCACCCTTCCCACGCCTGGCGGCGCGGGCCCCTTCCCTCTCCCGCATGCGGGAGAGGGTGCCGAGCGTAGGGAGGCGGGTGAGGGCGCTTGCCCCTGGCGCACCGCAGACCGATGATGCCTCCACACGAGCGAGGCGCGGCGATGCGGATTGGCTTTGTCGGCACCGGGACGATGGGGACGCCGATCGCGGGCTGTCTGATCCCGCCGGCCACCGCGGTCACCGTGTATGATCCGCCGGCCGGAGGCGACCGCGGCGCTGTGCGCGCAGGGAGCCGCGCGTCGCCGACAACGCCTTCGCCGCGGCGCGCGATGCAGCGAGGTGGTGTTTACCTCGCTGCCCGGACCGCGCCGAATTCGAGGCGGCGATGCTGGAACCGCAGACCGGGCATCCTCGCCGGGTTGCAGCCGCGGCGGCGCCTATATCGACCTGACCACCAATGCACCGAAGACGGTCGGCTCGCGTGGCGGAAGCCTGCCGGACGCGCGGCGTCGAGCTGATCGATGCGCCGGTCAGCGGCCGGCCGCCCAACATGACCGTGATGGTCGGCGCCAGCGACGCCGCTTTCGCGCACTGCAAGCCGCTGTTCGAGGCGATCGCCGCCAATGTCTTCCATGTCGGGCCGAGCGGCGCCGGCGCCACCGCCAAGCTGGTGACGCAATATCTCGGCTATACCAACTTCATCGCCTCGATCGAAGGGATGCTGGTCGCGGCCAAGGCCGGGATCGACCTCGACACGCTCGCGCGGATCGTCCCGGTCAGCGCCGGGCAAAGCCGCACCTTCGACAACATCCCGCGCGGCGTGTTCCCCGGCACATTTGCTGCCGGCGGCACGCTCGACATCGTCGCCAAGGACGTGGAGCTCGCCTGTCAGCTGGCGCGCGATGTCGGCGCCCCGGCGGCGCTCGGCGCGCTCGCCTCCGATATCTACAAGCGCGCCCAGGCGGCAGGGCTGGGGCCAGGAGGGGTTCCCGGTCGTCGCCCGCGTGCTGGAAGCGATGGCCGGGGTCGAATTGCGCCCGAAGGGAGGCAAGGATGACGCGACGATCGCGTCGCCCGGCTGCTGCTGACCCAGGAGATCGCGCAGTTCCTCTATGCCGAGGCCGAATTGCTCGACGAGCGGCGGCACGACGAATGGCTGGCGCTGCTGGCCGACGACATCCGCTACTGGATGCCGATGCGGCGCAACGTCAAATACGGCGACACCGCGCCGCGAATTCACCCGCGAGACCGAGGACATCAGCTGGTTCGACGAGGGCAAGGATACGCTGACCCGCCGGGTGCGCCAGATCCAGACCGGCATCCATTGGGCCGAGGAGCCGCAATCGCGCATCGCCCACATGGTGTCGAACGTGCAGCTGCTGGCGGCGACGCCGGACTGCCGACGCGCCGCGAGAGGTCACGGCCAAGTGCCGGTTCCTGATCTACCGCAACCGGGTCGAGACCGAGACCGATTTGCTGGTCGGCAAGCGCGAGGACACGCTGCGCCGGGCCGGTGACGGCTGGCTGATCGCCCGGCGCAAGATCATCCTCGACCAGAATGTGCTGCTGACCAAGAACCTGACGTTTTTCTTTTGAACGGAGGCACGGCGATGGCGATGAACGGAACGCGGGGCTATCATCCCGGCCTCGTCGATCTCGCGACCGGGCAGATCAGCCGCGAGATCTTCGTCAACGACGACATCTACGCCCAGGAGCAGGAGCGCGTCTTCGCCCGCTCGTGGCTGTTTGTCGGGCACGAAAGCCAGATCCCCAATCCCGGCGATTTCTTCGCCTCGCGCATGGGCGAGGAGTTGGTGATCCTCTGCCGCGACCGCGCCGGCGCGGTGCATGTGTTCCTCAATTCGTGCCGCCATCGCGGCATGAAGGTGTGCCGCTACGACGACGGCAACACCACGGTGTTCACCTGCCCCTATCACGGCTGGAGCTACGGCACCGACGGCGCGCTGGTCGGCGTGCCGTATTTCCGCGAGGCCTATCATTCCGAGCTCGACAAGGCGAAATGGGGCCTCGTCGAGGTCGCGCAACTGTGCTGTCTACAAGGGCACCGTGTGGGCCAACTGGGATGCCGGCGGCGCCGCCGTTTCTCGAATATCTCGGCGAGTTCCGGCGCTTTCTCGATCTGATCCTCGACGGCTGGGACGGCCGCGAGGGCCAGGCCGAGCTGCTGGGCGGCGTGCAGAAATGGATCATTCCCTGCAACTGGAAATTCCCGGCGGAGAATTTCAGCGGCGACACCTATCACAACATCTCGCACCGCTCGGTCGACCTGGTCGGCGCCGGCCCAAGCGGACGCAGCCGGCGCGATTACGGCGAGCTCAACGTGGCCCGCAAGCTGCACGTCGCCATTCCCGATCGCGGGCACCAGACGATCACCTACGTGCTGCCGCAAGGATCACCAGCCGCAGGCCGCCTATCAGAACTCGCCCGAGGTGGCCGAGTATTTCCGCCATTGCGAGGAGGAGCGGCGGCGAGCGCCCGGGCGCCAACAGCCGGCTGATCGGCGCGCCCGGCGAGATCTTCCCCAATGTCGCGCTGCTGCCGCGCCAGCCGCGCACGCTGGCGGTGTGGCACCCGAAAAGCGCGCACCAGACCGAGGTGTGGCGGTTCTTCTTTGTCGACCGCGACGCGCCGCAGGCGGTCAAGAACTTCCTGCGCGACTACTACATCCGCTACTCCGGGCCGGCCGGGATGACCGAGCAGGACGACATGGAGAACTGGAACTATGCCCATGCCGCCAGCCGCGGCGTGATCGCGCGCCGCCACCCCTACACCTACGAGATGGGGCTCGGCCACGCGGTCGAGGATTTCGAGTTCGAGGGCTACCGGCTGCCCGGCCGGGTCGATCGACCTGACCACCGCGCAGGCGAGCGAGGAGCCGATGCGCAACCTCTATCGGCCGCTGGGCGCAGTTCATGGAGGCCGATAGCTGGGACGAGCTGATGACCTGGCGCCGGAACGCGCCGCGCGAGGCGGACGCCGCGAAATGAGGCTGCAAGACCGCCTCCGCGTCCTTCGAGACGCGTCCCTGCGGGCCGCTCCTCAGGATGACGGGGATTTGCGGATGGCAATAAAGCAACCCGTCATCCTGAGGTGGCTGCGCAGCAGCCGTCTCGAAGGACGCATAACAGGCAGGCCAAGGACCTAAATGAGCGACGGCCCCATCAATGTCCGCGACCTCGCCGCCGGCATCACCGTGGTGCTGCTGAGCGGCGCCGAGGCCGAGATCATCGACAACCCCAAGGACGGCGTCTGGCTCTTCGCCCGCTATGTGTCCTCGCCCGACAACCCCGATCTCGTCGGCCAGGAAGAAATGATCTTCGCCCAGGATGTCGTCGACATCCGCCCCTGACGAAACACCCCCAAAGGAGTCCGCCATGCCGAATATTGAGAAATACGCCGCCAAGGGCGTCTACGACCCGCCGGTCTATTCGCAGGCGGTCAAGGTCAGCGGCGCGCAGACCATCCTCTACATTTCCGGCCAGGTCGATTACGACGGCCAGGGCAATTGCGCCCATCCCGGCGATTTCGCCGCGCAGGCCAAGGCGACGCTCGCCGCGCTGAAGGCCCAGGTCGAGGCCGGCGGCGGCACGATGGCGTCGATCGTCAAGATCAACACTTACGTCACCGACATGCGCTATCGCCCTGAGTACGCGAAGCTGCGCACCGAGTTCTTCGGGCCCAAGGCGCCAGCCAGCACGATGGTCGCCGTCTCGGCGCTTGCCGCACCCGAATTCCTCATCGAGATCGAGGCGATCGCGGTTCTTTAACTTGTGGCAGCGAGCGAGGATGAGGCCGTGTTCGATGAGAACCTAGGGCGGGTCACTAAAGCGAAGCCGAAGGCCGCGCCGAAATCAAAAGTGAAAATTTCTCCGCTTATCCTCCCTGCAATCAATGCCCTTTTATGGGGCGGTTTTGCATGGATCGGCCTCGATGTTGGGAAAGGGACTGATCTCGGTCAAGTTGAGTGGTATGTGGTTTTTCCCCTCGTGATGGTCATCGTATCATTAGTTCCCTCCGCCCTCTTGAGCCAGACGAAGTGGGCATACATCGGAAATCTCTGGTCACTGCTTACGTTGATCCCGTTTTTCCCCTTTTTCTGTGGTTCCCTTGGAGGAGGGGTGTGAACATCAGCGGACGTGTTTGGCAGATATATAATCGCCCTTGAAAAAGAATAAAACAGAAACAAAGTTCATCCCCGCGAAGGCCGGGACTCATGGTCGGGCTTGGTTGGCGCCCCAAAAGGAGGTCGCCGCCGCCTTGTTAAAAAGCCCGAATAGGCGAAAAAAACAGGAGGCGGACCTCCTGTTACGGCGATAGGAAACAGGAGGATAACAGGAGGGCCACCGCCTGTTCTTGCGCACCCAAACAGGCGGAGATCAGGCGGTGGACCGCCTGTTATTTAACCTCGACCAATTCGATCGCCTCCTTGCTCGGCCCCTCGATCATCGCCGCGCGGGTCGGCCCGAGCGCGTAGCGGCCCATCGAGGAACCGGACCCCCTCGCCCTTGAGCTTGTCGATCCAGGCATCGAGATCGCCGACCGACAGCGCGATGTGGTCCTGCTGCTGGCCCAACGGGCTGACCAGCGGCTGCGAGCCCTGGTTGGCATACCAGATCAGCGAGACGTCGCCGAACTCGACCCCGGCGCGCGGGGTGCGGAACATGCCTTCCTGCTTCAGCGCCGGCCAGGTGCGGTCGGGGTGGCGCGGCACCTGGCAATTCGCCTCGGTGAGGCTGGTGCCGTCATAGCCGGGGCGCAGCGGCGCGTTGAGGTGCTTCTGGTACCAGATGAGGGCGCAGAACGGGTCTTCCTGCCACATATGCACGTGGTTGAACCGCTCCTGGCCGTGGTTGCCGGCGATCTCGATCAGCTGGTGCTCGGGCGCCTCCATATAGGCGAAGCCGCCGACATGGGTCGGCTCGATGTGCTTCTCCTTCGCCTCGGCGATCTGTGCCCTGGTACGGCCGAGCGTGTTGCCGATATTGGGCCAGGTATCGCTCGAGATGAACACCTCGCCGCCGCTCTCCTCGACATAGAGCGGGCACATGTGAATTTCGGGCCGCTGCTTGAAGTCGGCGACGGTCTTCTGCGAGTCGACGACGTGCCAGCCGAAATGCCAGATCGCGCTCTGCGGCAGCGTCGGCGGCGGCCGGTCGACCTTGTTGAACAGCACCATCACGTCGTTGTCGGAATGGAGCGCCGGCATGCCGCCCCATTCGCCCTTGCGGGTGCAGGGGAATTGCCGCGTGTACCAGCCGATCGCCGCGTCCGGATCGACCGCGTTGAGGCGGATGTGGTGGAACCCTGGGGTCGGCAGCATGGCGGTGTCTCCTCCACGATTTGCGGCGAGATTAGCACGGCTAGGGATGCGCGATCGCGCAGTTGTGGTCCTGCAGCTCCTCGCCGGAGGCGCGGTCGCCAGTGGCCGGATTGGCCTGGTCGGCGAGGACCACAAAACCCGGCTGCCCGCCGGGTAAGACCACGCCGAGAACGACCAGCGTATGGCTGCCCATCGAGGGGCGCGCGCCCGCGTCGGCCAGCATCGCGAAAGGGTTGTTATTGCCGAGATCTACGCCGACCACACGCATCGCCGAATAGGGGTGCCCGGCGAGCGGCTCGGCGAGCGGCGCCCATTTGTCGCCGATCGCGGCGAGTTGGCGCTGCACCGCCTCGCGCACGTCGGCACGGACGCAGTCGATGTGGATGTGAAGCTGGTTCTGCGAGCGGCCAAACGTCGAATTGACCGCCAGGCTGATAGCCTCGCGGGGTAACGCCGCCTTGGCCGCGTCGACGGTGTAATGACGCTGGAGCCATGCGTCGGCGAAATAATTGGCTGCACCCGGAGCGAGTATCGCCGGGTCTTCGATCCCGGTGATCTTCGCCGTCGGCATCACCAGGTACTGGGTATCGCCGTCGCGGTCTTTGAGGACGACATAGCCCTTTCCCGCGCCATCGTTTTCATCGACGAGCGCGCAGGGCGCCGGCTGGCCATACTCGCGCTCGTTGGGCAGACATTTCTCGCTGATGATCTTCCACAGCGCGTCGGGGTCCGCTTGCGCGGCGGGCGCGAATGCGGCCAGCGCGATCAGCGCCGCGAAGAGGAGACGGAGCATCATCCTATTCGACGACGATGCGTGGCGGAGCGCGGCGGGCGCCTTCGCCCGATACCTTGGCCCAGACCTTGGCGGCGATCTCGCGGAACAGCTGGGCGTGCGGCGAGCCGGGATCGGACACCGTGATCGGGTGGCCCTCGTCGGAGGTCTCGCGGATCGTCAGGTCGAGCGGCACCTCGCCGAGAAAATCGGTGCCGAGCCGCTCGGCCTCGCGCCGTGCGCCGCCATGCGAGAAGATTTCACTGCGCTCGCCGCAATGCGGGCAGAGAAAATAGCTCATGTTCTCGATGATCCCCAGCACCGGCACGTTGACCTTCTGGAACATCGAGAGGCCCCGCCGCGCGTCGATGAGGGCGATGTCCTGCGGGGTCGAGACGATCACCGCGCCGGCGAGCGGCACCTGTTGCGCCATCGTCAGCTGCGCGTCGCCGGTGCCGGGCGGCAAATCGACGACCATGATGTCGAGCTCGCCCCAGGCGACGTCGCGCAGCATTTGGTTCAATGCGCTCATCACCATCGGCCCGCGCCAGATCATCGCGGTGTCCTCGGGCACGAGGAACCCCATCGACATGCATTTGACCCCGTAATTCTCCATCGGGATCAGTATCTTGCCATCCTTGGTCTGGGGCCGTCCGGAAATCCCCAGCATCCGCGGCATCGACGGGCCGTAAATGTCGGCGTCGAGCACGCCGACCCTGAGGCCATTGGCCTTGAGGCCGAGCGCGAGGTTGGCCGCGACGGTCGATTTACCGACCCCGCCCTTGCCCGAGGCGACCGCGACGATGGCGCCGACACCCGGTACCGCGCCGCGCCGCCCGATCTGGTTGCCGGGTGCGCCGGGAGGATGCGCGTGAGCATGACCGTGCGGCGGCGGGCGCTGCGGCGGCTGCGACTCGGCGGTCAGCACCGCGCTCACCGAGAGCACCCCGGGCAGCGCCTCAACCGCCGCCTCGGCCGCCTTGCGCAGCGGTTCGAGGCGCGGGCCGCGCTCGGCCTCGACCTCGATCGCGAACCCGACATTGCCGTCGCGAATGACGATGCCGGTGATCATGTTGAGCGAGACGAGGTCGCTGCCCTTGTCGGGGTCGCGCACTGTTCCCAGCGCGTCGAGAATTTGTCGCTCGGTAACGGCGGCCATCGCATTCTCCAACGGGCGAGAGTGGAACTTATCGGGAAATAGGCTCGCTGGATAAACTTGACAACATCTGCGCGCGCGCCCTCTATCGCCGGCTAATCCGGCGGTCGCACCAAAAGGCGTCACGCGCAATGATCTGGATGAGCGAACGCGGCGGCCCTTGGGGCGGGGGACGCGGCGGCGGCGGCGCCAGCGGCCCTTGGGGCGGCGGCCGCAACGACAATGGCAGCGATGGTCCAGGCCCGCGTGGTCCCGGTTCGCGCCCGCCCGATTTCGAGGAAATGCTGCGGCGCGGCCAGGACCGTTTCCGCCAGCTCCTGCCTGGCGGCTACAGCTCGGGAACCCTCATCGCGATCGCCGTTGCCCTGATCGTCGTGCTTTGGCTGGCAAGCGGATTTTATCGTGTCCAACCCGACGAAGTCGGTGTCGTCCTGCGCTTCGGCGCTTACAACCGGATGACCCAGCCTGGCCTCAACTACCACCTGCCGGTCCCGATCGAGAGCGCGCTGACCCCGAGCGTTACCCGGGTAAACCGCACCGAAGTCGGATACCGCTCGGGCGAAGTGGGCACAGGCGGGTCTAGTCAGCTTCCCAAGGAAGCGCTGATGCTGACCGGCGACGAGAATATCGTCGACATCAACTTCACCGTGTTTTGGGTGGTCAAGGACGCTAAGGCCTTTTTGTTCAACATCCGCTCGCCCGACGCGACGGTGAAATCGGCGGCCGAAAGCGCCATGCGTGAGATCGTCGGCGAGACCAAGATCGCCGATGCGCTCGCCGAGGGCCGCGGCAAGATCGAGGCTGACACCCAGAAGCTGCTGCAGCGCATTCTCGACTCCTACGGCGCCGGGATCGACATCACTCAGGTCCAGCTCGCCAAGGTCGATCCTCCGGCCCCGGTCATCGAGGCCTTCCGCGATGTGCAGCGCGCCCTTGCGGACCGCGCGCGGTTGAAAAACGAGGCCGAGGCCTATCGCAACGACATCCTGCCGAAGGCGCGCGGCGCCGCGTCGCAGATCACCCAGGACGCCGAAGCCTACCGCGCCCAGATCATCGCCCAGGCGCAGGGCGACGCCGACCGCTTTGTCGCTGTCTTGAGGGCCTATCAGGCGGCTCCGGACGTCACCGCGCAACGGCTCTATCTGGAGACAATCGAGGATATCCTCAAGAATACCAGCAAGGTCATCCTTGATAAGGCGTTGTTGGGTCAAGGCGGCATCCTGCCTTATCTGCCGCTGTCGAACCTTCCGCGATTGACACCCCCGGCCGGCACGACGACGCCATCCACGGGCACGCAGTCGCCCGGAGTGGGGTCCCGGTGATGCGCCGCCACGCCTTGATCGCGCTCGCGGTGGTGCTGATCGCCGCCGGCATCCTGATGCGCAGCTCATTCTTCATCGTCGATCAGACCGAGTCGGCGCTGGTGCTGCAATTGGGCCAGCCGCGGCGGCAGATCAGTGAGCCGGGATTGTGGTTCAAGCGGCCGTTCATCGAGGATGTGGTGCTTTACGACAAGCGTGTCCTCGATTTCGAGCCGCCCCCCGAGGAGGTCATCGTCTCCGATCAGAAGCGGGTCGTCGTCGATTCTTATTCGCGCTACAAGATCACCGACCCGCTGTTGTTCTACCAAACCGTCGGCACCGAAGCGGGTGTGCGCACGCGGCTCGCCTCGATCGTCAGCGGCAGCCTGCGCCGGGTGCTCGGCAACGTGACGCTCTCCGACATCCTGTCGGAGAAGCGCGCTCAAATCATGATCCAGATTCGCGACGAGGTCGGCGCCCAAGCCAAGGAGTTCGGCGTTGAGGTCGTCGATGTTCGGCTGCGCCGTGCCGACCTGCCGGAGGAGAACAGCCAGGCGATCTATGCGCGCATGGTGTCGGAGCGGCAGCAGCAAGCGTCGCAGTACCGTGGCGAGGGCGCCGAAGCGGCGCAGACGGTGCGCGCCACCGCCGAGCGCGACCGCACGGTGATCCTCGCGGAAGCGCAGCGCAACGCGCAGCGCGTGCGCGGCGATGGCGACGCGCAGGCGATCAAGATCTACGCCGACGCCTATAACCAGGATAAGAGCTTCTTTGCCTTCTATCGCTCGCTGCAGGCCTACCGCAGCGCCCTCGACAACAAGGACACCTCATTCGTCCTCAGCCCCGACAACAACTTCTTCCGGTTCTTCAACGGACCGTTGGGGGCGGTTCCGGGCGAGCCGACACCGCCAGCGCAGCACTGATCGCGCGGCGCTGGGCCGATGCGAGATTTTGCCACCGCTATCGCGCTCATTCTGGTGATCGAGGGCATCCTCTACGCGCTGATGCCGCAAGCGATGAAGCAGCTCGCGGCGCGCACAATGTCGACCCCGGCGCAGGCACTGCGCGGCGCCGGGCTGATCGCCGCCTGCCTTGGCGTCGTGCTCGTCTGGGTGTTGCGACATTAACACCCACGGCCCGCGAAGATTCTGGTTTGCCTGGCGGTTCTCCCGTAAGCTTATGCTCGGCGAGATTGCGGACGCTTCGGGGGTCCTCTCGTGCGCTGCTCATTCTTTTAAGGAGTTGCCGACAGTGTCGCTGTTTTTCCTTTCGCGCGTCCGGACGGCCGCCGTCGCGCTCGCCGTGCTGCTGATCGCGGCTCCGGTCGGCGTGGCGCCCGTCGGCTTTCATCAGGCGGCGGCGCGGCCGGCTCCCGACAGCTTCGCCGATCTCGCGGAGAAATTACTGCCGGCGGTGGTCAACATTTCGACCACGCAAACCGTCAAACCCGAGCAGCACTCCGAAAAGACCCCGCCGGATATGCCGCAACTTCCGCCGGGCTCGCCGTTCGAGGAGTTCTTCAAGGATTTCTTCAAGCACAACGGGCAGAACGCCGACCCTGACGCCGACACCCGCAAGGCCACGTCGCTCGGCTCCGGCTTCATCATCGATCCGAAGGGGATTGTCGTCACCAACAACCACGTGATCGCCGACGCCGACGAGATCACCGTCATCTTGCACGACAACACCAGTCTGAAGGCCGAGGTTGTCGGCCGCGACAAGGACACCGACATCGCCGTGCTCAAGGTCAAGCCCGACAAGCCGCTCACCGCGGTCGATTGGGGCGACAGCGACAAGTCCCGCGTCGGCGATTGGGTGCTGGCGATCGGCAACCCGTTCGGGCTCGGCGGCACCGTCACCGCCGGCATCCTGTCGGCCCGCCAGCGCGACATCCAGTCGGGCAAGTACGACGATTTCCTGCAGACCGACGCCTCGATCAACCGCGGCAATTCGGGCGGACCCATGTTTAACATGGACGGCGCCGTCATCGGCATTAATACCGCGATCTACTCGCCTTCGGGCGGGTCGATCGGCATCGGTTTCGCGATCCCGTCGTCGCTGGCGAAGGTGGTGGTGAACGAACTGATCAACGAGCCGGATCACATCGTGCATCGCGGCTGGCTTGGCGTCCGCATCCAAGGGGTCAGTGACGAAATCGCCGATAGCCTCGGCCTCGATAAGGCCAAGGGCGCGCTGGTAGCTAGCGTGACCGATAACGGGCCGGCGCAAGCCGCCGGGATCCAGCCCGGCGATGTGATTTTGACCTTCGACGGCAAGCCGGTCATCGATATGCGGCACTTGCCGCGACTGGTCGCGGAGACCCCGGTCGACAAGGTGGTGCCGGTGACGGTGTGGCGCAAACACCAGGAAACCGCGCTTCAGGTCAAGGTCGGCCGGCTCGCGGAGACCGAGACGGCCAGCAATACTCAGGACAATCCCAAGCCAACGCCAAACCCTGCCGCTGCTACGGTGAGCGCGCTCGGCATGACGCTTTCCGACGTGACGCCCGACTTGAAAGAGAAGTTTTCGCTTGGCGACGATGCCAGGGGCGCTGTTGTTGTCAACGTCGCGAAGGACGGCCCGGGCGCCGAAAAAGGGTTGAAGCCGGGCGACGTGATCATGGAAGCGGCGCAAGAGTTGGTAAAAAGCGCGGCTCAGATCGTCGGCAAGGTCGCCGACGCGAAAAAGGCCGGGCGCAAGTCGATCCTGCTCCTGATCGAGCGCCAGGGCGATTTGCGGTTCGTCGCGCTGCGCCTCGATCAGAGCTGACGAGCCTCGTTGCGAGGCTCGTCATCCCCGGGCTTGATCCCGGCGCTCTCGTGCGGCCTTGCCGCTACCTGATAAGCTCCGCTTCCCGGTATCCCTGGGCGTAAAGCAGCGCGGTGAGATCGGCGTGGTCGATGCGCCAGCGCGACGCAGCGGCGACCGCGGGTTTGGCGTGAAAAGCGACGCCCAAACCGGCCTCCCGCAACATCGGCAGATCGTTGGCGCCATCGCCGACGGCCATCGTCTCCTCGATGCCAAGACCCAGCTCGGCGGCGAGCGACAGCAGCGTCTCGCGCTTGGTCGCGCCGGCGACGATGGGCGGCATGAGCGTGCCGGTCAGCTTGCCGTCCGCGACGTCGAGCCGGTTGGCGACGACACGGTCGAAGCCGAGGCTGCGGGCGACGGGCTCGGCGAACACCGTGAAACCGCCCGACACCAGCGCTGTATGGACCCCGGCGCGGCGCAGCGTCGCGATCAGCGCCGCCGCGCCTGGCATCAGGCGGATCCGCGAGGCGGCCTCGTCGAGCACGCTCTCCGGCAGGCCGCGCAACAACGCCACGCGCTCGTTGAGCGCGGCCAAGAAATCGATCTCCCCGTTCATTGCCCGCCTTGTAATCTCGGCGACATGCGCGCGCATGCCGAGGAAATCGGCCAGCTCTTCGAGCATCTCGTTCTCGATGATCGTCGACTCGAAATCGGCGACCAGCAGCCGCTTCTTTCGCCCCGCCGCCGGCTGAACCACGACATCGATGGGCCGCTCGCCGATCACCGCCCTCACCGCCCTTTCATCCGCGCCAGCGATGTCGCATGCGGTGGGCGCCAGCCAATCGACCTGTCCGCCGAGCGTGGGAGCGGCGCCAGACAGCGCGTTCTCGGCTCCCGGCGCGGCGATTAGGGTGATGACTTGCTGCATAGCGGTCCCTGCGTCCTTCGAGGGCTGCTCCGCAGCCGCCTCAGGATGAGGATGGCCGGTGGATGGCATAAAGAAAATCCCTCATCCTGAGGTGCTCGCGCAGCGAGCCTCGAAGGACGCAATGCCCGACCTCCGGCCCACTGTCGTCGTCATTGCCGGCCCGACCGCCAGCGGCAAATCCGCTCTCGCGCTCGATCTCGCCGACGCATTATGGCGGCACGATCATCAATGCCGACAGCCAGCAGATCTACCGCGACCTCAAGATCCTGTCGGCGCGGCCCGACGCGGCGGCAGAGGCGCGCGCCCCGCACCGGCTCTACGGCTTCCTTGATGCCGCGGAGCGCGGCTCGGTGGCGCGGTGGCGCGAGTTGGCCCTGACGGAGATCGCATCGGCGATCGCCGCCGGCCGGCTGCCGATTGTGGTCGGCGGTACCGGGCTTTATATCCGGGCGCTGACGCGCGGCCTGGCGCCGGTGCCCGACATTCCGCCGGATATCCGCGCCGAAGCGGCCGAGCTTTACCGGCGCATCGGCGGCGCCGCGTTTCGCGATGCTTTGGCGCGGCTCGACCCCGCCGCTGCCGCCCGTTTCCCGGCCGGCGACCGCACCCGGCTCACGCGCGCCTATGAGGTCGTGCGCGCCACGGGGCGCCCGATCGCCGCATGGCAGGAGCGCGCGGCGTCCCCGGCGCCGTTTCGTTTCGCGACCCTCTTGCTGGACCCGCCGCGGCGCCGCGCTTTACGCGGCTTGCGATGCCCGCTTCGCGGCGATGATCGCGGCCGGCGCGCTCGACGAGGCGCGGGCGCTGATGGCGCGCGGCCTCGATCCCGGTTTGCCGGCGATGAAGGCGGTCGGCGTGCCCGAGCTGATGCGGCACCTGCGCGGCGAAACGACCATCGAGGCCGCCATCGCGGCCGCGCAGCAGGCGACGCGGCGCTACGCCAAGCGCCAAGTGACCTGGTTCCGCCATCAGCTCGAGATCAGACCTGATCTGCCTCTGAGCAATATTCGGAAAGTTTTTTGCACTGCTCACGCCATTTTATTGATGGATTTCTGTTGACCCGGTGACGATAGCTGGTACGGTGCGGCCCTCGCGCCGGCCTTCGCCGGCGCGTGCTATTCTGCGGCACGGGTTAGGGAGAGGGTCATGCCGGCCGAGCCGATCAGCGGAGCGGACATCATCATCAAGTCGCTCGTCGATCAAGGCGTCGAGGTCGTTTTCGGCTATCCCGGCGGCGCCGTCCTGCCGATCTACAATTCGCTGTTCAAGCAGAACAATCTGCGCCACGTGCTCGTGCGCCAGGAAGGCGGTGCGGTGCATGCGGCCGAAGGTTACGCGCGCTCGACCGGCAAGGTCGGTGTCGTGCTGGTGACGAGCGGCCCCGGCGCGACCAACGCGGTGACCGGTCTCACCGACGCGCTGATGGACTCGGTGCCGGTCGTGTGTCTCACCGGCCAGGTGCCGACGCATCTCATTGGCAACGACGCGTTCCAGGAAGCCGACACCACCGGCATCACCCGGCCGTGTACCAAGCACAATTATCTGGTGCGCGACGTCAATGACCTCGCCCGCGTCATGCACGAGGCATTCTACATCGCCAAAAGCGGCCGGCCCGGCCCTGTGGTGATCGACTTGCCTAAGGACGTGCTGTTCGCACTCGGCCCTTATTCAGAGCCCACGCGGATCGAGCACAAGAGCTACCGGCCGCAGACAAAGCCTGATCCGAAGCGGATCGATGAGGCCCTGGCGCTCATCGCCAAGGCCGAGCGGCCGCTGATCTATGGCGGCGGCGGGCTGATCAATTCGGGGCCGGAGGCCTGCACCCGCTTCGCCGAGTTCGTGCGCCTGGTCGACGCGCCCTGCACGCTGACCC
Organism: uncultured Alphaproteobacteria bacterium; assembly: GCA_963773625.1. GTDB lineage: Bacteria > Pseudomonadota > Alphaproteobacteria > ATCC43930 > CGMCC-115725 > DATARH01. The sequence continues at coordinate 82,978 of CAVZCJ010000007.1, forward strand.
TGATGGGGCTGGGCGCGCTGCCGGCGAGCGACCCGCATTTTCTCGGCATGGTCGGCATGCACGGCACCTTCGAAGCCAACAACGCCATGCACGATTGCGACGTCATGATCGCAATCGGCTCGCGCTTCGACGACCGGGTGACCGGGCGGCTCAACGCCTTCTCGCCGAACTCGAAGAAGATCCACATCGACATCGATCCCAGCTCGATCAACAAGAACGTGCGGGTCGACGTGCCGATCGTCGCCGATTGCGGCGAGGCGCTGGCGGCGCTGCTCGCGGGCTGGCCCAAAGTGGCGCCGAAACGCCTGCCGGCGGGCCGCGCCAGATGGTGGGGGCAGATCGAGGAATGGCAGTCGCGCGACTGCCTGCGCTACGACCGCGGCCGCAAGGATGTCATCAAGCCGCAATACGCGCTCGAGCGTCTCTACGCGCTGACCAAGGAGCGCGACCCGTTCATCACCACCGAGGTCGGCCAGCACCAGATGTGGGCGGCGCAGTTCTTCAGGTTCGAGAAGCCGTACCACTGGATGACCTCGGGCGGGCTCGGCACGATGGGCTACGGGCTGCCTGCGGCGGTCGGGGTCCAGGTCGCGCATCCCGATGCGCTGGTCATCGACATCGCCGGCGAGGCGTCGATCCTGATGAACATCCAGGAGATGTCGACGATCAGCCAGTACCGGTTGCCGGTGAAGGTCTTCATCCTGAACAACCAGTACATGGGCATGGTGCGCCAGTGGCAGGAGCTGCTGCATGGCGGGCGCTATTCCGAGAGCTACACCGCGGCGCTCCCTGACTTCGTCAAGCTCGCCGAGGCGTTCGGCGCCCATGGCATGCGGGTGACCGACCCGGCAGATCTCGACGACGCGATCCGCTACATGATCGACACGCCGGGCGCGGTGGTGATGGACATCGCGGTCGACGAGCTCGAGAACTGCTTCCCGATGATCCCCTCCGGCGCGGCCCATAACGAGATGCTGCTCGGCCCCGAGGACGAGGCGCGAAAGCCGGTCTCGGAAGAGGGCATGGTGCTGGTGTAGGCGTGGCCGAGATCGAGCGCCACACCATCGCCGTCTCTGGTCGACAACGAGCCGGGTATCCTGGCGCGCGTTGTCGGCCTGTTCTCGGGCCGCGGCTACAATATCGACAGCCTGACCGTCGCCGAGGTCGATGCGAAGAACAATTTGTCACGGATTACCGTCGTGACCTCCGGCACGCCGATGATCATCGAGCAGATCAAGGCGCAATTGTCGCGCCTGGTTCCGGTGCGCAGGGTGCACGATCTGACCGACGAGGGCCCGCATGTCGAGCGCGAGCTGGCGCTGATCAAGGTCGTCGGCAAGGGCGAACACCGGATCGAATCGCTTGCGCCTCGCCGACGTGTTCCGCGCCCGCGTCATCGACTCGACGACCGAGAGCTTTGTCTTCGAGATGACTGGGTCGTCCGAAAAGCTCAATGCGTTTATTACGTTGATGGAACCTTTGGGTTTGGTCGAAGTATCACGCACCGGTGCGGTGGCGATCGCCCGCGGCCCCGGCCAGTTCTAGAATTCGCACGAAGGAGAGTGCCATGCGCGTTTATTACGACCGCGACGCCGATGTGAACCTGATCAAGGCGAAGAAGGTCGCGGTCATCGGCTACGGCAGCCAGGGCAACGCCCACGCCAACAATCTGCGCGACAGCGGCGTCAAGGAAGTCGTCGTCGCGCTGCGGCCGGGCTCGGCCTCGGCGCAGAAGGCCGAGGCGGTCGGGCATCAAGGTGCTCACCCCGGCCGAGGCGGCGAAATGGGCCGATGTCGTCATGGTGTTGGCCCCCGACGAGTTGCAGGCGGCGCTCTACAATTCCGACCTCAAGCCCAACATGCGCGAGGGCACCGCGCTCGCCTTCGCCCACGGGCTCAGCATCCATTTCCGCCTGATCGAGCCGCGCCCCGACATGGACGTGTTCATGATCGCGCCGAAGGGCCCGGGCCATACCGTGCGCTCCGAATACCAGCGCGGCGGCGGCGTTCCCTGCCTCGTCGCGGTCGATCAGAACCCGTCGGGCAACGCCCTCGAGATCGCGCTCTCCTACGCCTCGGCGATCGGCGGCGGCCGCGCCGGGGTCATCGAGACCAGCTTCCGCGAGGAATGCGAGACCGACCTGTTCGGCGAGCAATCGGTGCTGTGCGGCGGCCTTACCAGCCTGATCGTCGCCGGCTATGAGACGCTGGTCGAGGCCGGCTACGCACCGGAGATGGCCTATTTCGAGTGCCTGCACGAGGTGAAGCTGATCGTCGACCTGATCTACGAGGGCGGCATCGCCAACATGCGCTATTCGATCTCGAACACCGCCGAATACGGCGACTACACGCGCGGCGAGCGGGTGATCAGCCCCGCGGTCAAGGAGGAGATGAAGCGCATCCTCGCCGACATCCAATCCGGCCGCTTCGCCAAGGAGTGGGTGCTCGAAAACACCGCCGGCCAGCCGAGCTTCAAGGCGATGCGCCGCCGCGCCGCCGAGCACGACATCGAGAAGGTCGGCGAGCGGCTGCGCGCGATGATGCCGTGGATCAAGCAGAACGCGCTGGTCGACCGGACGAAGAACTGACTCAACGCGTCCATCATTCTCCCTTCCGCGGGCTTGACCCGGGGGTCCACGTCTTGTGGCCTCGCTGCGGCGCAAGACGTGGATGGCCGGATCAGCCGGCCGGGTCAAGAGGGGCTGTTCGCCAGGGCCGCCGGCGCCGCTTCGCGCTCTGCACGTCGCGGCCGAGCTCTATCCCTGGGTCAAGACCGGCGGGCTCGGCGACGTGCTGGCGGCGCTGCCGCCGGCGCTCGTCGCGCAGGGGGTGGATGCAAGGCTGTGCCTGCCGGGCTTCCCGGCCTTTCTCGACGCGTTCGCCGACCAGCGACGCGGTGCGGCTGCCGACCCCGTTCGCCAGCCGAGCGGGTGCGGGTCGCGCTCGACCTATCTGCCGGGCGAGCCGGGTCGGCGCTTATCTCGTCGACCATCCCGCGTTTTACGACCGCGCCGGCGGCCCCTATGGCGGGCCGGACGGGCGCGATTGGCCCGACAATTACCGCCGCTTCGGCCTGCTCTCGTGGGTCGCGGCGGCGCTCGGCCAAGGCGCCGACCCGAACTGGCGGCCCGACATCGTTCACGCGCACGATTGGCATGCCGGTCTCGCGCCGGCCTATCTGAAGGCGCAGGCCGAACCTGTCGCCGAGCGTGATGACCGTGCATAACCTCGCGTATACCGGGTATTTCCCGGCCGGCGTATTTCCCGAGTTGTCGCTGCCGGCCGCCGTTCTTCGGCATCGACGGGGTCGAGTTCTACGGCGGCGTGTCGTTTCTCAAGGCCGGGCTCGCCTATGCCGACCGGCTGACGACGGTGAGCCCGACCTACGCCGCGGAAATCCAGACGCCCGAGTTTCGGCGCCGGACTCGACGGCATTTTGCGCCGGCGCGCCGACGTGTTGAGCGGCATCCTCAACGGCGTCGATCCGGCAGGTCTGGGACCCGGCGAACGATCCGGCCTTGCCGATGCCCTACGCATCCGACAGATGCCGACGAAGGGCAAGGCGGCGGCCAAGGCGGCGCTGCGCCGGCGGTTTTACCTTGCCGAGGCCGGCGCGCCGCTGTTCGGCGTGGTCAGCCGGCTGACCCCGCAGAAGGGGCTCGACCTGCTGCTCGACGCAGTGCCCGATTTGGTCGGCGGCGGCGCGCAGCTCGTGCTGCTCGGCAGCGGCGACCGCGATCTCGAGGCCGGGTTTGCCGCCGCGGCGCGGGCGTTTCACGGCAGCGTCGGTGTCGAGATCGGCTACGACGAAGCGCTGTCGCGGCTGATCATCGCCGGCTCGGACGTCATGGTCGTGCCGTCGCGTTTCGAGCCGTGCGGACTGACCCAGCTTTATGCGCTGCGCTACGGCTCGCTGCCGCTGGTGCGCCGCACCGGCGGGCTCGCCGACACGGTCGTCGACGCGACGCCGGCGCATCTGCGCGACAAGACCGCGACCGGCTTCGTGTTCGACGATCCGTCGCCCGGGGCGCTGGTCGCGGCGCTGGCGCGCGCCTGCGCGCTCTACAGCGACCGCCGCCGCTGGCGGCAGATGATGCGCACGGCGATGGCGCAGGATTTCAGCTGGGCGCGATCGGCGCGGCAGTACGTGGCGCTGTACCGGGAGTTGGCGGCTAGTTAACCCCCCAAAATCGTCCCGGCCTCGATCCCCGCCTCCGCCGACTTGACCTTGGCGCCGTCGTCGATGCGCACGCGGACGGCGTCGATGAATCCGCCCTGGCAGTGGATGCGGATGCCGTCGGGGCCGGACGACACCACCTCGCCCAGTTTCTTGCCGCGCACCGCGCCGAAGGTCGGCGCCATCACCTTTTTGGCGTCGAAAATGTAGAGCTTCTTGTCGCCCCCCTCGGACTTTAGCGGGGTCCAAGCGCCGGGCGCCGGGTTGCAGCCGCGGATCAGGTCGTAGACGAAATCGACGTGGTTGGCCCAGTTGATCTTGCTCTCGGCCTCGCGCACCCAGCCCTCGTAGGTGGCGTCGCTCTCCTCCTGCGTCCATTCGGTGGCGCGGCCGCCGGTGACGAGGTCGGCGGCCTGCACCAGCGCCTCGACGCCCAGTGGGAAGATCTTGTCGAAATAGAGCGAGGCGGCGGTGTCGTCGGGGCCGATCGGCACCCGCTTCTGCAGGATCACCGGCCCCTCGTCGAGCCCGGGGGTCGGGCGGAAAATGGTGAGCCCCGTCTCCTTGCGGCCGCGGATGATCGCCCACGGGATCGAGGCCGGCCCGCGGTGCAGCGGCAGCAGCGACGGGTGGAACTGGATCATCCCGTGCTTGGGGATGGCGCAGAACTCGGGCGGCGCGAACAGCAGCACATAGGCCATGACCCCGATATCGGCGTTGAGCCCTTTCAGCGTCGCCTGCGCCTCGGGATCGGAGTATTTCGGGAAGCGATAGACCGGCAGCTTCTTCTCCTCGGCCGCCTGGACCAGCGGGTCGGGCCGCGCGCCCGGCTTCTCCGGCGCGGCGAAGACGCCGACGATCGTGTCGCCGCGGGCGATGAATGCCTCCATCACCGACTTGCCGAAGGCCTGCTGTCCGACGATCACGATCCGCATCTCTTGTCCTCCGCTGCGTCGCTGCTGCCACAGAGTTCCACGCCACGGGCGGCGCGGGCAAGAGGATCGGCGGCGCTGGGCGGTGCAAGGGCGCTACCGGCGATCGTTCTCCGCTTGCGCTTGCGTCCAAATTAAATTCTCGCCACGTCGGGATCGTTCTCAAGAGCAAAGCGTTGCAGCGTTCGAGGGCGGTGATCCTTCGGTGTGGTTCCGGTGCATCTTGCGGACCGCCAATCGTCGACAAGGGAGGGTAAATCGTGAAGATCGTCGTCATTGGCGGCACCGGTCTGATCGGGTCGAAGACCGTCGCCATTCTGCGCCAGGGCGGTCACGAGGTCGTCGCCGCTTCACCGAAGAGCGGCATCAACAGCATCACCGGCGAGGGCGTCAACGCGGCCATGGCCGGCGCGCAAGTGGTGATCGACCTCACCAATTCGCCCTCCTTCGAGGACAGGGCGGTGCTGGAATTCTTCGAGACTTCCGGGCGTAACCTTCTTCCGGCGGAGGCCGCGGCCGGCGTCCGGCACCATGTGGCGCTCTCCATCGTCGCAACCGACCGCACCGACAATGGCTATTTCCGCGCCAAGGTCGCCCAGGAGAAACTGATCGAGACTTCCGGCATCCCCTACACCATCGTCCGAGCGACCCAATTCCTGGAATTCCTCGGCGGCATCGCCGAGTCAAGCGCGGATGGAAACACGGTCAGACTTCCGCCTGTCCTGTTTCAGCCCATCGCGGCGGACGACGTTGCTGCCTTCGTTGCCGAAATGGCGCTCGGCGCGCCACGAAACGGGGTCGTCGAGATCGCCGGCCCGGAACGGGCGCCGTTCAACGAAATCGTCGCCCGCTATTTAAAGGCGGTCGGCGACCCGCGCGAGGTGGTGCGCGACCCAGAGGCCCGGTATTGGGGCGGACGGGTCGAGGAGCGCTCGCTCGTGCCGCTGGGCGAGGCGCGGCTCGGCCGCATCGGCTTAGACGAATGGCTTCGCCGCTCGCGGGCAGTCGCCTGATCCTGCATCCGCCAAACCGCACGATGGTCCCATAAAATGCATCTGCGCTCTGCTGCGCGGAGGAAAATCGGGTTAAATACACCGTAGGATGCCAATGCCTGACGCGACGACCGAGCACGAGGGGACAAACGCGTCACAGATCGAGGCCAGCCCCGCGGAAGGAGATGGTCCGGCTGCGCCCGCGCCCCAATCGCCGGCGGCGCCACCTCCGGCTGTCCGGCCGAGCACGGCGGCGACGGTGGCTGATCGGCGCGGTTGGCCTCCTGCTTCTCGTCGTGGCTTGCGTGTTTGGCAATCCCGCGGATCGGCTGGCCTTCAGCACGGTCTCGACCGACGACGCCTATGTCAACGGACACGTGACCTTCGTCGCGCCGCGTGTCGGCGGTCAGATCCAGCGGGTTTTCGTCGACGACAACAACCGTGTTCATAAAGGAGAAATCCTCGCCCAACTGGACAAGGAACCCTACGAGGTCGCGGTCTCACAGAAGCAGGCGGCGGTCGACACCGCGATGGCCGACCTGCAGGCGGCCACGGCCGCTGCGCGCGGGATCGAGGCTGAAGCCCGGAGCCGGCGCTGGGCGCTGCAGCACGCCATTGAGAATGTCGACAACCAGATTGCCGTCCTGGACGCCCGGGTCGCCGCGCTCAACAAGAGCCGCGCCGCGCTGGTCTTGGCGCAAGCCGAATTCGCGCGGGCACAGGCGCTGATCGGGAAGAATGTCGTAAGTCAAGAGGACTACGACAAGCGTCAGGCGGAGCTCACCGCCGCCGGCGCCGACGTCACCCAAACCCTGGCTGAGATCTACCAGGTTCGCGTTTCTCTCGGGCTGCCGGCGCATCCCGATGACGGCGCCGCTCTCGAACTCGGTGCCGAGCGATCTCGACGAGACGTTTTCCGGCGTCCTGCAGGCCCAATCGGACCTGATCCAGAGCGCCGCCCAGCTCGGCGTTGTCCATTCGTTCGAGCCAGAGCCCGAAAGAGATGGTCGCGCAGTTCGAAAAGCACGGCGACATCGACGCGACCTTCGCCGAGCTCGCGGCGGACGCGCCGGCCGTCAAACAGGCGCAGGCCAAGCTCGAAGGGGCCCAGCGCGATCTCGCTCAGGCACAGCTGAACCTGCGCTATTGCGACATCGTCGCCGACATAGACGGCGTCGTCACCCGCCGGAACGTCAATCCGGGCGATTACGTTCAGATCGGCCAGAACCTGATGGCGGTGCGCTCGCTCAAGGACATCTGGGTCGACGCCAATTTCAAGGAAACCCAATTGCGCGACCTGCGCATCGGCATGCCTGTCGATCTGTACGTCGACATGTACGGTGGCCGCCACGTCTTCAAGGGCCGGGTCTCCGGCTTTACGATGGGAACGGGGTCGACCCTGGCGCTGCTGCCCGCGGAGAATGCGACGGGAAACTTCGTCAAGGTCGTCCAGCGCCTGCCTGTTCGAATTGACCTCGAAGGTTACGACCCCGACAAGGACACGCTGTTCGTCGGAACTTCCGTCGTTCCTTACGTCTACATCGACAAGCCGCAGTCCGGACCCGATGCCGGGAAGTTTCTGCAAGCCTCCGAGCCTCAAGCACCGATCACCGCGCCGCCCCAGAACGCACCGGGCGCCGGCAAATGACCGCCTTGGCTATGTCGCCGTCGGGCCCCGCACGGCGGTGAACCCGTGGCTGGTCGCTGCCATGGTGGTCGTGCCGACTTTTATGGAGGTGCTCGACACGACGATTGCCGTGGTGGCGCTGCGCTATATCGCCGGCGGTCTGTCGGCAACGGTCGATGACGGCGAGTGGGTTCTCACCAGTTATCTTGCCGCCAACGCCATCATCCTGCCGATCACCGGCTGGTTAAGCGCGCATCTCGGGCGCCGCAACTACTTCCTGCTGTCGATCGCTGATCTTCACCCTGAGTTCCGGGCTGTGCGGGATCGCCGGCAGCCTCAGCCAACTGATCCTGTTCCGCGTGATCCAGGGGCTGGCCGGCGGCGGGCTTCAGCCCAGCAGTCAGGGGGTTTTGCTCGATGCGTTCCCGCCGGAAAAGCAGGGCGTCGCGATGACGCTGTTCGGCTTCGCCGCGCTGATCGCGCCCGTCGTCGGGCCGACCCTGGGCGGCTGGATCACCGATTCCTATTCGTGGCGGTGGGTGTTCCTGATCAATGTGCCCCTCGGTCTGCTCGCGCTCGCCGGCTGCTGGGCGACACTGCACGACCCAGACTATCTGGTGGCGCAGCGCCGGGAACTAAAGCGGCGGCCGTTCCAGTTCGATTCGATCGGCTTGTCGTTGCTGGTCATCGTCATGGTCTGCTGGGAGGTGATGCTCAGCAAAGGTCAGGAATGGGACTGGCTGGGCGACCCGCTCTGGCGCGTGCAGACATTGGTGGCGTTCGTCGTCGTTGGGGGCTGCCGGGCTGATCTTTGGGAGCTGCGGCACCGCAGCCCGGTGGTCAATTTCCGGCCGCTGCGCGAGCGCAATTTCGCCGGATGCTGCATCATCATTTTTTGCGCTTATGCCGCGCTCTACGCCGCCAGCACGTCGTTGCCGGGGCTGCTCCAATCGCTCTTTGGCTACGATGCGCTGAGCGCCGGGCTGGTGATGTCGCCGGCCGGGTTCTTTGCTGTCCTGGCGATGCCCGTCGTCGGCCGCCTGCTCGGTCGGGGGACGGACGCCAGATGGCTGATCGCCGCTGGGCTGTTGGCGATGACGGCAGGTAATTACTGGATGTCGCAGCTGAACCTCGGGATCAGTCCCGGTCAGGTTATCTGGCCCCGGGTCGTCCTGGTTGCCGGGTTGGCGATATGCTTCGCCCCCGCGAATGTCGCGGCCTACCTCTATACGCCGCTCGAGTTGCGCGGCGCCGCGGTCGGGCTGTTGAGCTTGTTGCGCAATGAAGGCGGCAGCGTTGGAACCTCACTCGCCCAGACCTTCCAGGAACGCCGCGATCAATTCCACACCCTGCGTCTCGGCGAATATCTCGATCCCTTCAATGCCGCCGCGAATTCCTTTGTCGCCCGCGGAAAGGCGTTCTTCCTTCAGCTGACCGGAGATCCGGTGGCCTCGCAGCAGCTGGCGTGGCAGGAACTCGCCAATCTGCGCCAGCGGCAAGCAGCCTCGCTTGCCTATTTCGACTGCTTCTGGATTTTTGCCGTTCTGACGCTCGGGCTCGTACTGGTCGTGCTGCTGATGAAGCGGTCAGTGGCGGAAAAGGGTGCTCGCATCGCAACGGAATGAGCAGCTGCGCGGCTCCCTAGGCAGGTGCTGCGGTGAGATTGAACGCCGCGGCCATGAGGGCCTGCGTATAAGGGTGTTGCGGGGTTTCGAGGATGGCATCGGTTGGCCCGGCCTCGACCACTTGGCCGTCCTTCATCACCATGATCTCGTGCGCGACGGCCCGCACCACCCTGAGATCGTGGCTGATGAAAAGGTAGGTGAGCCCGCGGCGGCGCTGCAGATCGCGCAACAGGTCGACGATCTGCGCCTGCACCGACATGTCGAGCGCCGAGGTCGGCTCGTCGAGCACGATGAAGCGCGGCTCCAGCACCAGGGCGCGGGCGATCGCGACGCGCTGGCGCTGGCCGCCGGAAAATTCGTGCGGATAGCGTTCGGCCGCTTCCGGTTCGAGACCGACCTCGACCAGGGCTTCGTCGATCCGCCGGCGGGCCTCGTGTTCGTCGCTCGCCAGGTGATGAACGCGCAGTCCCTCGCCGACGATCTGTGCGATCGACAGCCGCGGCGACAGGCTGGAATACGGATCTTGGAAGACGACTTGCATCTCGCGGCGCAATGGCCGCAACGCGCGTTGCCGCTCGCGGCTGATTTCGCGCCCGGCGAAGATGATCCTGCCCTGGGCGTCGATCAGGCGCAGCAGCGCCAGGCCCAGCGTCGTCTTCCCCGAGCCGCTTTCGCCGACGACGCCGAGCGTCGCTCCCGCGCGCAGCTTCAACGATACGCCGTCGACGGCCTTGACCTGGCCCTTCACCCGCCGCAGCAACCCGCCGCGGATCGGGAACCATACCTTCACCGCGTCGCCCTCGACCAGCACGGGCGCGTTTCTCGGCGGGGGGTCGGCGCGGCCCTTAGGTTGCGCCGCCGAGCAGACGCTGGGTGTAAGGATGTTGAGGGTGGGCAAAGAGTTCGCTGGCCGATCCCGCCTCGACGATTTCGCCCTGCGACATGACGCAGACGCGATCGGCCATTTTTCTCACGATCGAGAGGTCGTGGGTGATCAGCAAGAGCGCCATGCCGAGCCGGTCGCGCAAATCGCGCAGCAGTTCGAGGATCTGCGCCTGGATCGTCACGTCGAGCGCGGTCGTCGGTTCGTCGGCGATCAGGATGTCGGGCTCGTTGGCGATCGCCATCGCGATCATCACCCGCTGCCGCTGCCCGCCCGAGAGCTGATGCGGATAGGCGCTGAGCCGGCTTTCCGCCTCGCGCAGTCCGACAAGGTGGAGCAGTTCCAGCGTGCGCGCCCGCACCGCGGCGGCCGAGAGATGGTTGTGGATGAGCAGCGTCTCGCCGATCTGCTTCTGCACCGTATGCAGCGGATTGAGCGAGGTCATCGGCTCTTGGAAGACGATGCCGATGCGGTTTCCGCGCACCTCGCGCAGCCGCGCCGGCGCGGCGCCGACCAGCTCCTCGCCGGCGAATTTGATGCTGCTATCTGCGGTGTGGCTCGCGGCGGGGTAGGGCAGCAGTTGCAATATCGAGAGCGCGGTGACCGATTTGCCGGACCCGCTTTCGCCGACCAGCGCCAGGGTCTCGCCGCGGTCGAGGCTCGAACGAAACCCGCTTCACCGCTTGCACCGGCGTGGCGCCGCGCCAGCCGGAGAAGGTGACGCTAAGCTCGCGGATTTCGAGGAGGCTCACCCGATCACCTTGCGCGGGATCGAAGGCGTCGCGCACCGCCTCGCCGACGAAATTCAACAGGCTCAGCATGATCGCGAGCACCAAAAAGGCGGTGATGCCAAGCCACGGCGCCTGCAGATTGGACTTGCCCTGCGCCAGAAGCTCGCCCAGGGACGGCGATCCCGGCGGCAGGCCGAAAGCCGAGAAAATCGAGCGAGGTCAGCGTGGTGATCGAGCCGTTGAGGATGAACGGCATGAAGGTGATCGTCGCCACCATCGCGTTCGGCAGTACATGGCGCACGATGATCTGCCGGTCCGGCATGCCGAGCGCGCGCGCGGCGCGCACATAGTCGAAATTGCGCGCGCGCAGGAATTCGGCGCGCACCACGTCGACGAGGCTCGTCCACGAGAACAGCAGCATCAGCCCGAGCAGCCACCAGAAATTCGGCTGCACCAGGTTGGCGAGGATGATCAACATGTAGAGCGTCGGCAGACCCGACCACACCTCGATGAAACGCTGGAAGCCGAGATCGACGAGGCCGCCGAAATATCCCTGCACCGCGCCGGCGGCGACACCGATCAGCGACGACGCCAGGGTCAGCGCCAGGCCGAACAGCACCGAGATGCGGAAGCCGTAGATGAGCCGGGCGACCACGTCGCGCCCTTGGTCGTCGGTGCCGAGCCAATCGATGCGCGAGGGCGGAGACGGATAGGGGCCAGGCGCATAGGTGATCGTGTCGTAGCGGAACGGGATCGAGCGGCCACACGATCCAGCCCTTTTCCTCGATCAGCTTCTGCACGTCCGGGTCGCTGTATTTGGCCTCGCTCGGGAAAAACCCGCCAAACGTCGTCTCGGGGTAATTGTGCAGCACCGGCACGTAATAAGCGCCGTCGTAGCGGATCAGCAGCGGCCGATCGTTGGCGATCAGCTCGGCGATGAGTGTGACGCCGAATATCGCGAGAAAAATCCACAGCGACCAGAAGCCGCGTTTGTTGGCACGGAAATTGTCGAGCCGCCGGCGGGTGAGCGGCGTGATGCGGCGGCCGAGAAACGTCAGCCCAGCAGGGGAGACCGGCACCGGCGCGAGCGTGCCGAGCGCTCCGCTCGGCGATGGCGGAGGCGTCGCGGGGGTTTGTAGGTCGGGCGGAGCCAACCGGAGCTGGGCGCTGGGCCGAAACGTTACGACAGCGCCGGAACGATCCTTCGCTGCGCCGTGGCGCGGCCCTTGCGGTCCAGGTAGCGCTCGCACAGCAGCTCGGCGATCTGCACCGCGTTGGTCGCAGCCCCCTTGCGCAGATTGTCGGCGACCACCCACATCGCCAGCCCGTTCGGCACGGTCGGGTCCTTGCGGATGCGGCTGACATAGACGAGGTCCTCGCCGGCGATCTCGGCCGGGGTGACGTAGCCCTCGTCGGCGCGGTGATCGACCACGCTGATCCCGGGGAAGCTGCGCAGCGCCTTGCGCGCCTCGTCCTCGGTGATCGGCCGGGCGAACTCGACGTTGACCGCCTCGGCGTGGCCGATGAACACCGGCACCCGCACGCAGGTGGCGATGACCGCGATGTCGGGGTCGAGGATCTTGCGGGTCTCGACCGCCATCTTCCATTCCTCCTTGGTCGATCCGTCCGCCATGAACACGTCGATATGGGGAATGACGTTGAAGGCGATCTGTTTGGTCAAAACCTCCGGCTTGAGCGGGTCGTTGACGTAGACCGAGCGGGTCTGGGCGAACAGCTCGTCCATCGCCGCGCGTCCGGCGCCCGACACCGACTGATAGGTCGCGACCACTACGCGTTTGATTTTGGCGAGGTCGTGCAGCGGCTTCAGCGCGACGACCATCTGGATCGTCGAGCAGTTCGGGTTGGCGATGATGCCCTTCTTCTCGTAGCCCTTGATCGCGCTGCGGGTTGACCTCGGGCACCACCAGCGGCACGTCGGGGTCCATGCGCCATTGCGAGGTGTTGTCGATGACGACGGCGCCGGCCTTGGCGGCGCGCGGCGCGAACACGGCGGACACCTTGGCCCCCGGCGACGACAGCACGATGTCGATGCCCTTGAAGTCGAAATTGTTCGAGCTCCTGGACGTCGAGCACATCGTCCTCGCCGAACGACACCTGACGGCCGATCGAGCGCGACGAGGCGAGCGCGACGACCTCGTCGCAGGGGAACTGGCGCTCGGCCAGCGTCGCCAGCATCTCGCGCCCGACATTGCCGGTGGCGCCGACCACCGCTACCTTGAAGCCCATGATGCTACTCCCTCCGGGAGCTATATGCCGAGTAAGGGGTTAACTGGTGAATTACGCTGCCGACCGGCGCTTTACAAGCACCCGCGCTTCAAACCGCTGCTGCATAACGTCCCTGCGTCCTTCGAGGCTCCCACCGGCTCCCCGCCGCTGGTCGCACCTCAGGATGAGGAAGGCATGTGGATGGCCTCAAGAACGCACCTCATCCTGAGGCGCTCGCGCAGCGAGCCTCGAAGGACGCAGGGCATCGATCCAGCCGTGCGATGACCTATGCTGAGTTTTGGCCCCGTTACCTCGCCGCGCACGCCGAAGCCGCGGCACGCCGGCCGCGATCTGCACTAGTTTTGGCTCGGCTACTCGGCGATCTCGGGCTTGCTGATCTGCCGGGTGCTGTGCTGCTGGCCTTTGCGCTGACCCGCGCATGGTGGTGGCTCGTCGCGGCGCCGGTCGTCGGCTATGGCTGCGCCTGGACCGCCCATCTTGTCTTTGAGCACAACAAGCCCGAGACGTTCGGCCACCCGTTCTGGTCGCTGTACAGCGACTTCCGTATGTTGGCGCTGTTCCTCGCCGGACGTTTGGAGACGTGAGATGAGCACCGCCGTTCCCCTGATCGACGAAGCCAGTGCGAGCGCCGAGGTGCGCGCGGTCTATGACGACATCAAGAAGACGCGCGACACCGATTACATCAACAATTTCTGGCGGGTGCTGGCCAACGACCCGGCGACCTTGAAGCGCATCTGGGGCGGCCTCAAAGAGGTCATGGCCCCTGGCGCGCTCGATTGGACTTGCCCCGTTTTAGTGGAGAGGCATCGGGTCATTCGGCACTGGTTTTTTCGAACTGAGCCGGACTTGTGAAGTCGAGGGCAGAATGGCGCCGGACGGGATTGTAGAACCCGTCGATGTAGCGGCCAATGGCCTGGTCGGCTTCTTGGCGGGTGTAGAAGACGGTGCGCCAGACGAGCTCGGATTTCAGGGTCTTGAAGAACGTCTCAACCATGGCGTTGTCGTAACAATTTCCCTTGCCGGACATCGAGATCAGGATGCCGTGCCTGCGCAGTTCGGCCTGATAATCGATTGAGCAATACTGGCTGCCGCGATCCGAGTGGTGGATCAGCCCTGCTGCCGGACGGCGCATGGCCAGGGCTTTGCGCAGAGCGGCGAGGGCCAGGTCGCGATGCAGCCGGTCGCCGGTTGCCCAACCGACGACCCGGCGTGCGAACAGGTCGATGACGACGGCGAGGTACAACCAACCTTCGCGGGTCCAGACATAGGAGATGTCGGCGCCCCACTTCTTGTCGGGCCCCGTTGCCGTGAAGTCCTGATCGAGCAGGTTGGGCGCGACCGGCCAGGCGTGATGGCTGTCGGTGGTTCGTTTGAACCGCCGCCTCTGCCGTGCCCGCAGGCCGTTGTCGCGCATCAGTCGAGCGATCCGGCGGCGACCGACCGTGAGGCCGATATCCCGCAGTTCCCGCGTCATTCGGGGACTGCCATAGGTGCCGTTCGACAGAGCAAAGGCCGACCGGACATGCGCCAGCAACACCATGTCGTCGCGTTGGCGGCGGCAGGCCAGCCGACCTCTCCAGGCGAAATAGCCGCTTTGGCTGACACCGAGCATCCGGCACAGGCGATAGACGGGGAATTGCGCTTTCGCCCCATCGATGAGCGTGAACCTCATCGACTTCCCTCCCGGGCGAAAAAAGCGGTGGCCTTCTTCAGGATGTCCCGCTCCTGGCGAAGGATCTCGTTCTCCCGGCGCAGCCGCTTCAGCTCCGCCGTGATATCGCTCTGCGTTGCCAATGGGTCGACAGCCTGCCGATCCCGGCTCCGCCCGATCCAGCGGGCCAGCGTCGATAGGCCAATCCCAAGATCACTGGCGATCTCGCGCTGCGTCCGCCCGCTGGTTTGCACCAGGCGGACCGCTTCTTCCGCAAACTCCTTCGTAAACCGTCGTTGCTGTGTCATCGAGTTCCTCATTGCTCACAGGGAACTCTCCACTTTTCCGAAGCAAGTCCAGATCCCCTCACCAAGGAAATGATCTACCTCGCGATCAGCATCTCCAATGGCTGCGCCTATTGCAGCCATTCGCACGGGGTCGCCGCCAAGGGCCGGGGCATGACCAAGGAGATGTTCGCCGAGCTCTTGGGCGTCGTCGGTATGGCCAATCAGACCAACAAGCTCGCCGACGGCTACCGGGTTCCGGTGGACGAGAGGTTCGAAAATTTGTTCTGATAGGCATGAGGGCCCAGCTGGCGCGCCGCCGCTTGTGACGACAAGACCGAGGGCTGCGAAATTCTGGAGGAAATCATGGCCGTGCAATTCGATCGCGCCGCCGAGGATCTCGGCAACATTACCGGGCTCGAGCACTGCAACGTCGAGATCCCGGATCAGGGCCTCGCCAGCGACTTCTACCTGATCGGCATGGGCTTCACCCGCGACCCGTATCTCTTCCCCGGCACCAACAACATGTGGGTCAATATCGGCAAGAGCCAGATTCACATGCCGACCGGCGACGCGCTGGTGTTCCGCGGCCATATCGGCATCGTCTCGCCGAGCCGCGACGAGCTGCTCGACCGGCTGACCGCGGTCAAGAAGAACCTCAAGGACACCAAGTTCAAGTTCAAGGAGCACAACGACTACGTGTCGGCGACCTGTCCTTGGGGCAACAAGTTCCGCGTCTACGAGCCCGACACGAAGCGCTTTGGCAACATCAATCTCGGCATGCCTTACGTCGAGTTCACCGTGCCGGAGGGGACCGCGAAGGGGATCGCCAAGTTCTACCGCAAGATCATCGGCGCCATCGCCGACGTCGAAAAGAACGGCCACGGCAAGGCGGCGCACGTCAAATGCGGCATGAACCAGCAGCTGATCTTCCGCGAGAGCGACAAGCCGCTGCCGGAGTTCGATGGCCACCACCTGCAGGTCTATGTCGAGGATTTCGGCGCACCGCACGAAAAGCTGAAGAAGCTCAACCTCATCACCGAGGAGAGCGACCGTTGCCAGTATCGCTTCGAGGACATCATCGATGTCGATACCGGCAAGGTGCTGTTCCAGATCGAGCACGAAATCCGCAGCATGACCCACCCGCTCTACAATCGGCCGCTGGTCAACCGCAATCCCGCGCAGACCAACCGCAACTACATCATGGGCGGCGATAGCTGGGTCTATAACCTGCCCGACACGGTAGGTCCCTCCGGGCGGGTCGACGACCCGCTAAAGGCTCCCAAGGCGCCGACCATCGCCAAGCGCCGCGCGATGCGGGCGATGGCGCAGGCGTAAACGGCGATCCGTTTAGGCAGGAGCAAGAAAAATTTCACCGCCCCACCCCCGGACGGCCGCCCTGCGGCCGTCCGGGGGTGACCCGGGGGGTCCATGTCTTCGCGCGGACGGGCCTCGAATGTCGCTTATCGACCCCGCAACGGCCATTCCTCGTCGCTGTCGCGGCCTTCCGGTCTTGCCACTCAAGAGACCTCTGGACCGGGTCAGCGCCGGCATCCCAACGTCCTAGAAACTCCAGCGCAAATGGCCCGAAATGACCAGGTCGCGCGTATGCGTCTTCAGTTCGGTCGATTCGAAAAGAAGGCCGCCCGTCAGCATGTCGCTCCAGCGGTAGCGCAAGCCGGCGCCGACGACCAGGGCGGCGCGGCTGGTGCCATCGAGCGGCGTCGTCGTCTCGTATTCGAACCGAAGCGGTATGTAGGGCTCCCACGCTCCGACGGGGTAGGCAGCTTCGCCGCCGATCCGGATCGCACCGTATTTGACATTGTTCGCCAAGGCGGAGGGCAGCACCAAATTGGTGTTGCCGCCCTCCCAGCTATAGGCATAGCCGCCAAACCCGGTCAGTTTGAACCCATCATATGTCGTGAAGTAATTCAGATTGGACGCGGCGGTGACGCGGTCGCTGTGATAACTGCCGGCGGGAAACGGCAACGGCGCGGTGATGTCGTTTTCCAGCGAGGTGTAGTTGGCCAACGCGTCGATCGACCAGTTCGAATCGAAGATATACGCGGCATAGGGACCGACGACGGCGCCATCCACCTCGCGATTGATAAACGAGGGCGACAGCGCGAGATTGGCGTGGGTGTATCCTGCGGCAAGCCCGACAATCCACTTCCGGTCGATGATGTAATCGAGACCAGTCAGCGCGACGACGCTCGGACCGTTAAAGGCAAAGGCCGGATTGTTGTTGGTGAGAAACGATCCCGACGCATTGGCCCAAAGACCCCAACGCGTAACCCCCGCGCCGGCCGACAGGCCGTTATATTTCGGCTGCGGATTTGACGAGAAATCGTTGAGGATGACCGTGCCGCCCGGCGGGGTCTGAACCGCAGGCAGCGATCCTTCCGCCAAGTCTTGCGTCAATCCGCGCAGCCGGTCGGTGATCATGTCGATCACCTCGTTTGACTGGCTGCGCAGCTCCTGTTTGATGCTCGACAGCAAGGCGCGCGGCGTATCGGTCAGATAACAGGTCGCCGGATAGGTTATGAAGTTGGGATCATTTATGACTAGGACGGTACTCGCCGAGCACGCCAACAGCGTTTGCCCTGCGGCAACCCCGCTGATCGTAAAGTCTCCGATACCGTCGAGCGGAGTGATGACGAAGCTCACCGGCACCGGCGTTCCGCTCTGGGGCGTAAACGAACCCGGAACCAGATTCTTAGTGCTTTGCGAAAATGCCGAAAGATTGACCAGGTAGGTGTTTCCGGCCGCATCAGTTGCGGTCAGAAAGCCAGTCGTCGGGTCGTAGCTGGAGGGTAAGATTGTTTGAGCCTGGCCGATTCCGCAAATCGCAAAAATAAAAAGGCTCGCGAGCGCAAAATCTCCTAGGATTTTAAGAAAATCTCGGAAAACAAAAGGTCCAATCATGAGCGCACTCCCCCAAATGCGTTCTACTACCTTAGGCGCTCCCCTTTGCTATCTTACGCCCGCGTCCGGATAAGACAATCCAGATGGGCTTAAGTCTTCTGTCGGCGCAGAGGCGTCATCGCGCACGCGTCGGGGTTAGTCTGCTTCGAAACCCATAGCTGCCGTTGAGCGGCAGGGCTTTGGTGTGATCAGCGCGATCATATGTTCTTATTTTGTTCTTGACAAACCGATAATTTGCGATTATATTGCGATTGACCCTGGCCGCAGATCACATCCATGCAAGCTCTGGCAATCGGACAGGCTCCGCTGCAACCCGCTGCAACCCGCTGCAACCCGCTGCAACCCGCTGCAACCCGCTGCAACCCGCTGCAACCCGCTGCAACTCGCTGCTACCTCGCTGTTGCCTCGCTGTTGCCTCGCTGTTGCCTCGCTGTTGCCTCGCTGTTGCCTCGCTGTTATCTCGCTGTTTCGCCGCTGATATCCGCTGTTTTCTCGCTGTTATTTTGCTGTTTTTTTTACCAGGTCCGGAGCTCAAAAATGAAATTGGATCAAGATGTTGTGAGTCTTCCGGGGTCGCCCGATTTTGCCGCGGAACAGCAAACGCCCGCCGCGCCGGTCGAAAGGGTCGAGCCGCCCAAGCCCCGCGCGGCCGGCCCTGGGTCAAGGGACCATCGGGCAATCCGCGCGGCCGCCCGTCCCGCGCCTATCAGGCCGCCTATGTCGCCGAGTTGCTGATCGGCCGCAAGACGGTGCCCGGCGCGGCGTGAGCCGCCGATCGATCTGCCCGAGACGATCAACACCCGTGCCCGGACTGCTCGCGGCGTTGACCGAGATCGCTAACGCCACCGCTTCGGGCGCGCTTACGTCAACGCAAAGTGCCAAGCTGAGCAGGTGCTGATCGCGCTCTACCAGGCGACGTGATAGGGCCGCTACCGGCCCGGCATCGGCGGTGGGATGGTGTCGGCGATCGTTTTGCGCGCCAGCAGCTTCTCGACATAGCCGGCAAGGTTGGGTTTTGCCTTCAGTATCGCGCTGCTCTCCGGCAGTTTCGACATGTAATAAAGGATCGGCAGCAGGTTGATATCGGCGAGGGTCAGCGCGTCGCCGACCAGATATCCGGTCTTGGCGACCGAGCGATCGAGCAGCGCGAAATGCGGCTCCAATTTGGGCACGATTGCGTCGATTACCGCGCGGTTCGGGCTGCCATCGGGCGTTCCCGGGAAGAAATAGCCGCGGGCCGCCATACTGGCGCAACAGCACCGGGTCGATCGTCGTGTTGACGCAGGAAATCCATTGTTCGACCTGCGCCCCGCCGATCGGGTCGCGCGGCGCCAGCGGCGCGCCCGGGAAGGCGTGGTCGATGTAGTAGAGGATCGCCCGCGACTCGAAGAGCGTCACGTCGCCGTGGCGCATCGCCGGGATCTTGCCGAACGGGTGGATCGCGTCGACCTCGGGCGTGTGCGGGAACACCGCGACAAGCTCGTAGGGCACGCCCTTCTCGCCACAGGCGATCCGGCAAGCCCAGACGAAATTGCTCTGCGGCGCGCCGATGATTTGGAGGTCAGGCATGATGTGGCTCCCCTGCTTGCTGTGGTGGTATCGTTCGCGATAATCTTAGCCGAAGATGACCGAATTGAGGGAGGCGCAGCCCATGATGAGCGGCGCGTATCGCTTTCCGGCGATGGAAAGCGTGATCTACGGGCGGCCCTTTACCGAAGCCGTGAAGGAGGAAGTCGAGAAGGCCGACGCGCATGCCGTGTTCGTGCTGGCGAGCGGCACGCTGGCGCGCGAGACCGATCTGGTGGACCGGCTCACGCGCCGCGCTCGGCAACCGCTTCGCCGGGCTCTGCGCCAAGATCGGCTCGCATACCCCGCGCGTCGATTGCGTCGCCGCCGCCAACGCCGCGCGCGCCGCCAATGCCGACCTCATCGTCACCCTCGGCGGCGGTTCGGTGACCGACGCCGCGAAGATGGTCGCGATGTGCCTGTCGAACGGCATTACCGACGCCGCCGATCTCGACAATTACCGCGCCCGCATCGATGCCGACGGCAAGTCCACGCGGCCGCCGATCAAGGCGCCGCAAGTGCGCACGATCGACATCCCGACCACCCTCTCGGCGGGCGAATACACCGCCTCGGCCGGCTGCACCGACACCGCCCGCAACGTCAAGGAAAGCTATGGCCACCCGATGATGATGGCGAAGGCGGTGGTGCTCGATCCCGCCGCCACGGTGCACACGCCCGAATGGCTGTTCCTCTCGACCGGCATCCGCGCCGTCGATCACGCGGTCGAGGACATCTGCTCGCCGCTTTGCCAGCCGCTGTCGGAGGGCGCCTCGGCGCAAGCGTTGAAGCTGCTCGGTCACGGGCTTGCGCGGGGTGAAAGCCGACCGGAAAGACCTCGACGCGCGGCTCGAATGCCAGTTGGGCGCGTGGATGTCGATGATCGGCTCGCAGACCGGCGTGCCCAAGGGCGCGAGCCATGGCATCGGCCACGTGCTCGGCGGCACCGCGCATGTGCCGCACGGCTATACCTCGTGCGTGATGCTGCCGCACGTGCTGCGCTTCAACCTCGAGGTCAACGCCGACCGTCAGGCGCTGGTCAGCGACGCGCTCGGCGACCGCGACGCGCCGGCGGCCGATCTCGTCGCCGGCCTCATCGCCGATCTCGGTCTGCCGTCGCGGCTCAGGGATGTCGGGGTCAAGGAGGAACAGCTCGACCGCATCGCCGAATTGTCGATGCACGACCGCTGGATCCACACCAACCCGCGCAAGATCGAAGGGCCCGCCGGTGGTCCGCCAAATCCTCGACGCGGCGTGGTAGGAGCGCCCTAGAACGTAATCGTACTGCGCAGGCCGAGCACCGCCGCGTCGCCGATCTTTCGCCCCGGCGCGTTGGGATTGAGGACGCCGCCACTGGGCGCGGTGACGTACTGGAAATCGGGCTGCAACTGCCACCAGTCGGTGACCTGGAACTGATAGGTTACTTCGAGCACCGCCTCGCGGCTGCGCACCGGGTAGCCGGGCATGATGGCGGCGGTATCGCGGTCGAGCAGACGCGCGGCATTGCCGATCTGGGCATAACCGAAGCCGATGCCGATCGTGTCGTCCTTGCGCCCGAACGGGCCTTTGTAGGCGAGCCCGGCGTTGAAATAGAAGCTGACGAGATTGCGGTCGCCCGGCGCGCCCATCGCCCGGCAAAGACGCTGAGGCTTTGGCCGCTGTCCTTCGCCGTAGTAGAGCGGCTGATCGACGATCCCGTAGAAGCTGTAATTGTTGCCGAGCAGGCGCGGCATCCCGCTCGACAGCGGGCTCGCCAGCGACACGCCGTTGCTGGCGAAATGCTGGTCGGGGAAGCGCTCGGAGTTGAACCAGGCGCCCAGGCGGTACGTACCGTTGTCGTCGGTGTTGCCGGGGTTGTAGCGCACCTCGAACAGGGCCAGCGCGCCGTCGCTGGTGCGGAACGCCGTGCCCGAGGGATCGAAGCGCTGCGGGTCGGTGCTGCTGAACGGCGGCGCCGGTCGGGTTGCCGTTGAACAGCCCGGCAAAGATCGTCAGGGCGTCGTTGGCGTCGATCCGGAAGCGGATCGCCGGGGTGGCGAGCGGGTAGGCCGGTCCGCCCGCGGGCAGATCGGTCGCCGGCAGGGTCGGCAAAGCCGAAGGCGCTGTTGACGAAAACGCGCGCTGTCGAGGAGACCAGGAATTCCTGGTCGGCGGCCTGCTGGCCGATGCGGATGCGCAGCCAATCGCCGATATGCTGCTCGTACCAGAACTCGAACAGCCGGGTGGCGCGGTCGGCCTCGATCGAGCTCACGGTCGTCGATGTTGTTGCCGAGATCGTTCGCGCTCAGCCCGCGGCCGCGGATCTGGAAGGCGCGGATGCAGAACACGCCGCGCCAGTGGAAGTAGGGGCGCAGGTCGAGCTTGAGGCTGGTATCGGTGAGGCCCTCGTAGATCGCGCCTCGGCGCGTGCCGCCGCTCGGATTGCCGAGCACCTCGTCGGTCTCGGTCAGGCCAAAGGTCAGCCCATATTTGCCGATCGCGGACCGCAGTCCGGCTGGGTCGCGGAGGAGCAGCTTGTCGTAGGGTTGGTCGGGGTCGTCCGGGGCGGTTTGGCCGCAGACCGGGCCGTCATCGGCCCACGCGCTCTGTGCCAGCGCCAACGCGAAGCCAAGGGCAAGCGCCGCTCTCGCGCCTCGGGCGCGGCCGCTGCTCATGCTAGGCGGCCTCGATCTCGTCGTAGCGGTTGACGCGATAGACAACATAGGAGATCAGCCAGGCGGCGACGAAGATGCCGACGATCGCGTAGCCAAGCACGCCGAAATTGTCATTGAGCGAGCCGATGGCGCCCCAAAAGCCTCCGCCGCCGGTCAGTCCCAGCCGGCCGCCGATCAGGTTGAGCGCCTCCAGCCCGCCGACGAAGACCGCCACCGCCACCGACACCGCGGTGATCGTCAGGTTATAGTAGAGCTTGCGGATTGGTTTGACGAAGGCCCAGCCATAAGCGCCGAGCATCAGGATGCTGTCGGTCGTGTCGACCAGCGTCATGCCGGCGGTGAACAGCGCCGGGAACACCATGATCGACCAGATCGGCAGGCCTTGCGACGCCTGGGTCGCGGAAATGCCGAGCAGCCCGACCTCGGTCGCGGTGTCGAAGCCGAGACCGAATAGCACGCCGAGCGGGTACATCTGCCAGCTGCGTTCGACGACGCGGAACAAGCGCCGGAATACCCGGCCCATCAGACCGCGGCTGGCAAGGATCAGGTCGAGATCTTCCTCGGCCACCCGGCCGCCATGCCTGACCGTGTGGAAGGCGCGGTAGACCGACACCAGGACGACGGCGTTGGCGACCGCGATCGCGAGCAAAAACAGCGCCGAGACCACGGTGCCGACAATCGCCCCGACATTCTTCAAGGCCTCAAACCGGCCCTCCAACGCGGTCGCGGCGATGGCGAGCGCGACTGACAGACCGACGACGATCGTCGAGTGGCCGAGCGAGAAGAACAGTCCCACCCCTACTGGGCGCCGGCCTTCCTGCATCAGCCTGCGGGTCACGTTGTCGATCGCCGCGATGTGGTCGGCGTCGAAGGCGTGGCGCAGCCCGAAGCTGTAGGCGAGCAGGGCGGTGCCGAGCAGGATCGGGAAGTCGCGAAAGGCCAGGATCGCCCAGACCCAGGCGCCGGCGTTGGCCCCGGCCAGCAGCAGATAGATGGCCGCGACCTTGCCGCTCAGCTTCTCGTTCCGGTCGTTGAACAGATCGGTGAAACGCATATCCCGGCTCTCCTTCGGCGCCGCGGCGACCCGCGCGCGTGGCGTCGGTCAGGCCGATTTGAAGGGCAATGCTCGCGCTCTGGCGCCTGCGGCGCGCGCTGCGAGCGCGCCGAAGAGAACGCCGAGCGTCGTCCACATGATCAGCTGCGCGCCCAGCGCGGCAATCCTGAACTGCCACAACACGACCGCCGGGAACTCGTCCGGCACCTCGTTGACCGCGGGCAAGGCGAGGCACACCGCCACCATCACGGCGATGTATGCGGCGCCGGCCATCAGCGCCGCGTTCCACCCGCCATACCGCGGCTGCAGACGGTTCCGCAGCATCCCCGCCGCCACCGCCGCGGCGAGAGACAGCGCGACCATGCCGAAATAAAGCGCGGTGCGCGCGCCGATGGTCTCGGCCGCGCCGACCGAGGGTGGGCTCGGCGGGTATTTGACCGCCGGGACGACGTAGACTGCGACGAATCCGAGCGCCGCGAGCAGTGCCGAAAGGGCGCGCGGTTCGAGATCGCCGATCCGGCCGTAAGCCATCGCGTAGGCCAGCGCGAACAGGCCGCCGAACGCCGCGCTGTAGACAATGATTCCGGTGAACAGGCCGATCCCGGCCTGGGTCCCGCGGCTGACCAGCTCGAGTTGAGGCTTCTCCTTCGGCTCCGGCGCGCCGTGGATATGGGCATCGGCGTGAGACTTCGCGGCATGGAGCGCCGTCTCGAATGCGATTGCCTTGTCGACCGGCGGCTCGCCGGCGACCTTCAGGAAGCCGAAGCAGAGAAGACCGGCGACGACGCCAACCAGCATCCCCCGCAGCAGCAGGGCGCCGACCATGTCCGGGCGCTCCCGCTCAGTGACAGGGGAAGCCGAGCAGATGTCGTCCGTCGTGCACGAATTCGTGCACGTACATTCCGGAAAAGAGTGAGGTTGCGCCTTGTTCGGCGCCGACGAAATAGAGCGCCAGCAGCAGGATCAGCCCGCCGAAAATCGCCCACGGTAAAATTTCGCGCAGCGGGATGGCGGAGGGGCGGACGGGTCGGTGCGAGGCTGGCTAGGGTCATCGCGGTTCTCCTGGGATGACGCGTCCCGTTAGAGGCTCGTCACTACGCGAGGGGGGTCTGACTCTCGACCCGCGCCTGGCACGGGCCGATTACAGTGGCGCGACCGCGCCGGGATTGCACCGGCTTCCGCGCCTCGCATCGACGTCGGCGACGATAGGCGCCGTCGCGACGGTCTGTCAATCACCCGGCAATCTGCCGGGTCCAGCGCGCCAGCGCCGCCATCAGGTCGCGGATCAGCCCGCGCGCGACGTCGTCGGTCAGTTTGCCATCGGCGTCGAACTTGTTCTGCGCCTGGAAGATCAGCACCTCGGGCTTGTTCAGCGGGTGCATGTCGAGAAAGACACAGCTATGGCGCAGATGCATTTGCCCTCTGGCGCCTCCGGCCATGCCGGCGGCGGCGCTGAGGATCGCGACCGGCTTGCCGGCGAAGGGCTGGTCGGGCGGGCGCGAGGCCCAATCGATCGCGTTCTTCAGCACCCCCGACATCGAATAATTGTATTCGGGGCAGGCGAAGAGCAGCGCGTCCGCGGCCTTGATCTGCTGGCGCAAAGTCTCCACCGGCGGCGGGAAACCCTGGGCGCGGACATCCTCGTCGTAGAGCGGGATCTGCGAGATGTCGGCGACGGTGACCGCCATCCCGGCGGGCTTGAGCTCGATCGCGGTATTGAGCGCGGCGCGATTGAAGGAGCCCTTGCGCAGGCTGCCGCAGATGCCGAGGACCGAGATCGCCTTCGCGTCGCTCATGTTCGCCCCTCCGCGGATTGCCGCCTACCCCTTAGCGCAGCGGCGGGGCGGCGTCTAGCGGAGGCGGTAGGGCGCCGGCAATCCGTTGGGCGGCGGCACCGGGACGCCGCCGCGGTATTGCGCATTGAGCGCCTCGCCGCTGATATCGGTGGGCATCGGGATCGGGTAGTCCGACGACGACCCGTCGTCCTGTGTCCACGGCGGCATCGCCGCGCGCACGAGCTGGCTGTCCGAGCCGGAGGGTGGAATACGCTGCGCCGAAACCGGCGCGGCAAGCCCTAAGAGGGCGGCGGCGGCGAGGGCGCCAAAGAACACCTTCATGATCGCTGTCCCAAAGTGTCGGATGTCTTCCGAACGACTTTGGGACCGTCAACGTTCCGACGCTTAGCCCGCGAGGCGCAGCGGCCTGCCCTCGGCGTAGGCGACGATCTGCTCGAAGCATTCGCGGAAATAGAGCTCGAACGTGTCCCATTCGGCCCAGCCGAGATGCGGGGTGCACAGCACGTTGGGCATCTTCAAGAGCGGATGGTTGCCGCCGATCGACCGGCTCCTCGTCATAGACATCGACCGCGGCGAAACCGGGCCGGCCGCTTTCGAGCGCGGCGACCAGCGCGCCGGGCTCGATCAGCTGGGCGCGCGCGACATTGACGAAGAGCGCGGTCGGCTTCATCCGCGCCAGGTCGGCGGCGGTGACGATGCCGCGCGTCTCGGGGGTCAGCCGCACCAGGAGCTGCAGCACGTCGGCGCGCTCGAACAATTCCGCCTTGCTCGCGGCGGCCTCGTAGCCGGCGGCGCGCGCCTCCCTGAGCGAGGACTCGCGGCCCCACACCAGCACCTTCATGCCGAGCCCGCGCCCGGCCGCGGCGACCAGCTGGCCGATATGTCCAAGGCCGAAAATGCCGAGCGTGCTGCCGCGCAGCCGGTAGGAGAGCGTCGTCGGCCACTCGCCGCGCTGCATGCGCGGCGCCTCGATCACGACATTGCGGCGCGAGGCCAGCATCAGCGCCACCGCCAGCTCGGCCGGCGCCTCGGGCGAGCCGCTCTCGCCGCGCGTCACCAGCACCTGGTGCTCCTTGGCCGCGGCGTAGTCGATCGCCCGCGACCGGCCGCCGACCAGCGCGATCAGCCGCAGGTTGGGCAGCCGCTCGATCAGCGCCCGCGAGAAATCGATCCGCTCGCGGATTTCGACGACGCACTCGGCGGGCCGCAGCCGCTCGACCAGCTCGTCGAGATCGCGCGCCGGGGTGCGGTAGCGGGTGACCTCGTGCCCAGCCAAGAGCTTGAACGCGTCGAGCTTGTGGATGGTGTCCTGGTAGTCGTCGGGAATGACGATCTTCATCGCGTCCTCGGCTCTCTGGGTATGCCTGTTATCCCTGTTATTTGACGCCTTTTAACAGGGATAACAGGCATGGCGTCCAGCCTCATCGCCTCGCCACCTCCTGTTATCGCGTGCGATAACAGATGGTGCCTCCTCCTGTTTCGCCCCTCTTAGATGACCGTTCGAATTGACTTTCACGACTGGGTATAGGAGCGGACAGAATGATAGAACATATAGGGAACTTTCTCGTTGCATCAAGGCTGTCTAAGCCGCAAATTCGACGCCCGAACTGCGACCCGAAGCCTAAGCCAGCTCGGCATAGTAGCGACCTTTTATGCCGACCTGAGATACCGTTATATGAACTCGAGGGATAAAAAATTATAAAAACTCACTCCTGAGTATATTGACGTTGATCTCGGGCTGCGTATTGTGTGGCTTACGCTGAGCGGCTGCAGGAACAGCAGCGCGTCCACGCGCAACCTTGAAGCCACCACGGAAGCGAATTGGAGGGAACGGTCTATGCCCTTAAACCCCACGGAAGGTCATATCATCGCGGGCACCATGATTGACGATCACCGCTTTGTGGGAAGGGTGCGCGCGGCGCAGCTTTTCCAGATTGCGCCGGACCCCCGAGATACGGAGAATAAAAAGAAGCTCGATGCTTCAAAGGAGCTGCAAGATTTGCGCGGCGTTCGAGAAGAGGTGCAACGACTCTTTGAGGGAGCAAAGAAGAAAAATGTCCAACCATATTCTGAATATATAGTAGGGCTCGCTCATGGAGAGGATGGAATCACGCCGGTTATTACCTTATACTCTTCCGATAATTTACAAGTGGATCAGCGCGACGACGGCACGGCGTTCATCCAGGTCCCATGGGAGGAGCGGCTGACTGCCATTGATGGGGAAACCCAGCTAGCGGCTCGCCATGAAGCTGCAAATCTTGAGCCATCAACGAAGCAGGAATTCGTTCCCATTTACGTCTGCCACGGCAAGGACGAACTTTGGGCCCGTCAATGCTTCCATGACTTGAATACCCTCGGCATTCGTCCGAATGCGGCTCTTAGCATTGGAATGGATGCCAGGGACCCCTTGACGCGAGTGTGCCGCGAGGTCGAGCGCCGGGTCCCCTTCCTGACGGGCCGCGTGAACAAGGTGCGGCGTCAGCTTCGTGGAACTGACACCGAAATTACCACCATTGCGGCGCTTCGCGGAGCTTGTGTCACTTTCGCCAAGGGCATCAACGGGGTGCAATACGGTGCTCGGCCGGTTCCGATGGACGATACAGATCTCGGTGCGATTGAGGCTCGGGCAATAGAATGGTTTGAAGCCTTGACGACGGCTTTGGGACCAGTTCTTGAAGATCGAGAAAGCAACGTCACCGCGTCGCCGGCGGTTCTGGCAGCGCTCGGTGCGGTCGGGCATACGCTTTCGTTCACCGAGGACCCAACAGAGAGGATAGTCAAGTGCCGGGAGCTCGCTAATGACATGAAGGCTGTCGTCTGGAGTCGCGGCAAAGCCTGGGAAGGCATAGCGGGCAAATTTACGCCTAAGGGTGCATTCACCCTGGGTGGACCAAAGGAGACCGCTCATGCGATTTATGCAGCGCTGACTAATCCCGCCTCCGACGGGTACAAGCGCGTCCGACCCGGAATCGCAGTGGCCGCTTGACGTTTATCCTTTCCGATAGGCTGGCCGGTGGATCATGCCATCGGCCAGCATGTGGGAGATGACGATATGCGCCGCTATGTGATCGAGCGCCAATACCTCATGCCCGTGTACGAGCACATCCTCGTCGAGGCTCCGAGCTTCGAGGCTGCCTGTCGCAGGGCGCTCGACGATATCGACGAGCCGTGGGGAAATAACGCGGAAACCGACTATGAAAGCTCGGGTCCCACGACGATCGAGCGCGCAGTAGAGGTTCCGAAATCGGACGAGTTTGATCCGGACGAAACCTCGCTCTCATATCTACTTTACGAAGCGGGTCTTGAGCCGCTTCCAATCCCCGCCGAGTTCGCCGATGGGCAAGACAAGTTCATCGGCCGGGTCGGCTTCGTCTAACCGTTCACATACTCCGCGATATGGCGCACTAATTCAGCGGCCTGGCCCGTCGTAATTCGGCGGTGGCTTGTGAGGGCTGGGGCTTGGTGACGGCGGCAGGGTCAGTTTGCTCAGGCTGGCCGGATGTTCATCGCTCGCGCGAAGCGATCCTGGATTTCGCCGTAGATGTCCGGGTTGTATTGCGGGAACATGCCGCAAACCTTGAGCGCGTTCTCCGCCCCGAAATAAGGGGCCCTCTGAGCCTTGTTCATGCCCGCCCATTTGCGTCCTCGGGGCGTCCGGGCGCACCCGCGCAATGGGCGAGCTCATGCACGATCGTGGCGGCCAACGAGACCGGGGAACGCGCGCTGTAGGAATCGATTGAAATGATCGCGTACTTGTTGACGTTGTCGGGCCAGAGCGTTTCCGATGTCACGGCAACCTTGCCGCTTCCCGTGAAATCGTCCGCCACCTTATCGGCGCCGTAGCGGTAGAAAATCAGCTTGTACGCCAGCAGGTCGGTGAGCGACCGGCGCATGTCCGGCCGGCGATCTTTGCCGAGATCGAGGAAAGTATTGGTCGCATTTCGGATTGGCGCGGGGGCCGACGCAGTTGTGCACCACCGCCATCGCCTCTTCGAAGCACAGCCGGACATCAACCTCCTTGCCGGAGCCGTGATAGGCCGTGGGAACCGTGATGTGGATCGGCCAGCTGCGCCAGCGTGGGTCACCTGGCAGGTCTGGCGCCCTGTTCCAGCTCGCACCGGCATCCGGGATGCCAACCACGCTGATGGGTCCACCCTTGGTAATGTACTGGTACGTCGCCATGCCATTTCTCCGAAAGCCGGTTGTTCCGTTCCATGGCCGTTGCGCGTCGGCGATCGATTGCCTCACTTATCCGGTGTTCTGCGGGGTACTCAACGCGATCGGTGGCTGATCGCGTTGAGCAGCCTCGCCGCCGCTATTCGGCGGCGGCCCTGTTGGCCCTGCGCGGCGCTGGTGGCGCGGGCGAGCAGGGCGGCGGCGTTGCCGTGGAGGATCTGCTCGCGCGCCGCGTCGCCGATATCGGCCTCGGCCAGCGCCTTCTGGGTCCAGTCGGTGCCGAATTCGGTGCCGTCGGTGCCGCAGACGATGCGCTCGGCGCCGTAGAGGCGCACCGCCGCCTCGATCGAGTGCGGGCCGAACGAGTTGCAATCGACATAGACCTTGGCCTTGCGGAAGCGCGACGAGGGCAGCTCCTCGTCCGGCGTGTCGAGGAGGCAGCGGTGGTCCATGCGCTCGACCTCGTAGGGGATGTTGCCGCCCAGATTGTGGATGACGATGGTCGCGTCGGGGTAGGGCGCGAGGATGTCGGTGAGGCACAAGGTCACCATCGCCGAGGAGAGGCTCGCCTGCATGTCGAGCGTGCCGTTGCGGCGGCGCGCGTTATCGGTGTCGCCGGAGACCTTGGGGAAGGCGTCACCCGGGCGCGGGCCGTTATGGACGAAGAGCACCGCATGGCGGCGGTTGGCGGCCTCCAGCAGCGGGCGCGCCGCTTCGGCGTCCTTGCGGGTGAGGAAGTAGTTGCCCGGGATCTGGGCGCCGATCATGCCCGGCAGATCGAGTGCGCGGTCGAGCTCGGCGGCGGCGGCGGCCATGTCGACGAGCGGCAGCGCGGCGAAGGCGGCA
Organism: uncultured Alphaproteobacteria bacterium; assembly: GCA_963773625.1. Taxonomy (GTDB): domain Bacteria; phylum Pseudomonadota; class Alphaproteobacteria; order ATCC43930; family CGMCC-115725; genus DATARH01. The sequence goes on from CAVZCJ010000007.1 coordinate 113,141, forward strand.
AAGCGGCCGGGATGCTGCTGGCAGATCGCCGACAGCCCGTCATTGACCTTGCGGCAAAGCGGCACGGCCTCGTCGAGCGGCATCGCCTCGATCCAGCAGAACGAGCCGAGCAGCGACAGCACGCTGGTCTCGACCCCCTGGCGGTCCATGCGCGCGAGGTGGAACGCGACATCGTCGAAGGCGTCGGCGAGCGGCGCTTCGCCCATCCGCGGCATCTTCAGCACCTCGACGCCGCTGTCGTTGCGCAGGATGCGCGGCTCCCTGGTGCGGGCGCGCAGGGCGTCGGCGACTTCGGCGGGGCGCCAATGGGCGTGCATGTCGATCATGGTCATGGCTGGTTCCTCCACGGGCTGGCCATCAGCTTAACCCCGCGTCTGCCCGCCGCAAAGCTACCTGACGACGTCGAGCGCCTTGCAGCACCCGTCGCATTCGTCGGCGAACAGGCTCATCCCGCAGGCGCATGGGCCGCGATGGCCGGGAACCGCGCGGGCCGCCGGCGGGGACAGACGGCATGGGCAGCCGTTCCCGCCGCAGCTCCTCCATGCGGGCGCGGATCGTCGCGTAATCGTCGGCGGCGCGGGGTTGTGACGTCATCGCTGCGTCTTCACATACGCCGCCGCGCTGCGCCCGGCGATGCGGCCGAAGACGCCGCCGGCCATCAGCCCGGTGCCGCTGGCGTAGTTGTGGTAGTAGAGCCCGCCGATGATCTCGCCGGCGGCGAAGAGGCCGGGGATCGCCGCGCCGCTGGCGTCCTGCACCTCGGTGTCGTTCGAGGTCTTCAAGCCGCCGAAGGTGAAGGTGACGCCGGCGGTGACGCCATAGGCCTCGTAGGGCGGCGTGGTCGAGCTTCTGCGCCCAGTTGGTCTTGTCGATCGCGAGGCCCGTTGGTGCGCAGCCCGTCATGGACGTTGGGGTTGAACGTCACGTCCGGGCGCGGCGCGGCGTTGAACGCGCGGATCGTCTCGAGGAAGCCCTTGGGGTCGACGCCTTCCATCTTGGCGACCAGCTCTTCCCAGGTGTCGGCCTTTTCCTTGGTGCAGCGCGCGATGCGGTATTCGTCGCGCAACAGATGCAGGGTCTTCTGGTCGAACACCTGCCAGGCGAACAGACCCGGCTGGTTCATCACCTCGCGGCCGTATTTGGCGTAGGTGTAGGAGTGGAAATCGAGCGCCCTCGTCGATAAAGCGTTGCCCACGCGCGTTGACGACGATGCCGAACGGATAGCCGTGCTTCTGGAAGCGGTCGCCGACATCGAGGTCGCCGACCGGCGGCGCGTTCAAATCCCACTGCACCGCGTGGCAGCCCGACCAGTGCCCGGCCGGCGCGGCGCCGATGTCGAGCGCCATCTTGAGCCCCTGGCCGGTGTTGTATTTGGTGCCGCGCACCTTGGCCAAATCCCAGTTGGGGCCGAGATAGCGGGCGCGCATCTCGGCGTTGGCCTCGAACCCGCCGCAGGCGAGGATCACCGCCTTCGACCGCACATCGACGATGCGGCCCTGGTGCCGGACGCGCACGCCCTCGACCCCGTTGTCGCCTTGCAGCAGCGCGAGGGCCGGGGTCTGGTAGTAGACCGGGATCTGCTCGCGCTCGCGGGTCGCGTGCAGCGCCTTCATCAGCTCCTTGCCGCCGCCCCAGATATGGCAGGCGAGCCCGCCCCAGAACTTGAACTTGCCGTCGACCTTGAACGCCTGGCGGCCGAGACCGAGCTGAAACCGCACGCCCTTTGCGCGCATCCACTTGCCGGTCTCGAAGCTTTGGGTGATGAGGATTTCGGTGAGGTCGGGGTCGCAGCGCCATTCGGTCAGCCGGCCGACATCGTCGTAATACTGCTCGGCGGTGTAGGTGCCGACATCGACGTTGCTGCGGTCGTGGTCGCCCATGTCGGGGATCAGCTGCGCGAGGTCGTCGAAGCCGTGATAGACGACGCGGAACGCGCCGCCGGTAAAGGCCGAGTTGCCGCACGCCGCGTCTTGCGGCGCGATCTCCAGCATCAGCACCGAGGCGCCGTTCTCCGCCGCCGACAAGGCCGCGCAGGTCGCCGCGTTCCCGGCGCCGACGACGATGACGTCCCGCTCGGCGATTTCCATCCCTCGGCCCCTTTCACCGTGACGGCGAAAGCGTCTCATCCTCGTCCCGTCGGCGCAAGCCGGAGGCTTTGGCTGAGCCTTCGGCCTGGATTGCAGCCGGGAGGAGCGGGCCGTTGATCCCGCTCACCGGCTGCAAATCTCTGTGTCCGTCAATTCGACGATCCAAAGACGTGTATGAAGCCCTGGCCACCGCTGCCGCTGTTCTGGCACACCTTCCCACGCGCCGTCTGAACATCGACCTGGCCCGGCGGCAGATCGACGCCCACGTTACCTCGGGCACTGCACCACCGTTCCTGATAGGGATCGCAATCGGCGCGCATCAACTGGCCGGTCTTGACCGGTATGCCATGTGAGACAGCTGATAGCCGACCTCAGCCTCTTGCGACCCCCAACGGTACCACAGTTCGATGGCCGTCAGGTGGGTCGGCGCCGACAGCCTGAAGCTGGCGTGGTCGGTCAACCCGCAGGCATCGGTATTCCAGTTATTGTAAAGCTGCTGTGCGTCGGTCGTACCGGACGCCAAAGATAAGGCCGCTGCGAAACAAGGGATAACGATCGCGCTGAATTTCATGCGGGTCTCCGTTTTCAGGCCGAGCGGAATGCCCGTTCAAAAAAGACGGCGATCGACCATAGCCGCATTGATTCACGTCAAGTCCGCGCGGAAAGGGGCCTCGCCGCCCGCTGCAATTGACATGGATCAATGTTCCGGGAACCCGTTCCTGGGGTACGCCCGATCGCCGGTATGGGTCGGTCGGCGGTGCGTCCTCAAGGAGATCGACAATGCGTAGCTTGACTATTGCTCTGGCAGCCGTGGCGGGGCTTATGACTGCCGCGGTTGCGACAGGTGCTTCCGCCGCCGGCGCGGGCGTTGTCCCGGCCCATTCGCCGCAGGCGGCCAATGTGCAGCTGGCTCAGTACTATCGCGGGTATCGTCCCTATTGGGATCGGCCCTATTGGGGCTCTCCGTACTACCACCACCACCATTACTGGCGGCGCTGGAGCTCGAACGACGTCGCTATCACTCATGAATTGAACCGGCAGGAACTGCGGCGCCTCGGCGTCACGCCGTAAGCGCCGGGCAGGCCTGGCACGGCCTTGGATCCTACGGTTTGAACCGAAAGATGTGGGCCGGGCCGGCTTGTTCCGCTGCCGTCTAGTCGTTCGGTCTCGCGGTATCGCGCGGGACTTATTCAGTCGAACTATTCTGCCCGAAGTCGTGAGAGGCATGAGATGAGCATCAACCGCCGTCAGTTCGCGATCCTGGCTGCCCTGATCGCCTGCGCGCCGTTGCAGGGAGCAATCGCCCAATACGGTGGGTTCGATCTGGGCCGGACGTGGCAAGCGATCGACGGGATCGACACGTCGGCCGAGCAGATCGCCGACGCCCGCACCGTCCGGGCGCGCGCCTGGCGAAGAAGAGGACGACATCGATCGGGTTAAATCGGCGGCGGCAGAGCTTGGATCGCGCGGTGGTAAAGCGCGTGCCGCAAAAATGACGCCAGAGCGACGCAGTGAAATCGCAAAAAAAGCGGCATTAGGACGATGGAAGAACCGGTAAAACATTCCCGATCTTAACGTCTCGCTTGAATATACGACGTTTTTTACCAATTTCTGGTTCCGTGTGAAGTTCAAGATATCCTTGTTCTTCTATTGTAAGTGGCACCGTTGGGAAAGCAATCGTAGCGGATGCAGTTGTTTCTATTACGTTCATTTCGGCGGTTATTCTGGCGACCAATTTTCCGCTATAGCGCAATCCTAGGGTAAGTTCCTTTTTCCCAATCGTCTTGAATAGTATCGCTATATATAGCGCAATCGCAATATTAGATGGAAATTTCGTGACTAACACATCGCCAGCCATAACGCCGATCAGAGTGTACTTATTATTAACCTCTGCCCGTACGTATTCGCATAAAACGACGTTTTGTATTTCAAAATCTGACGTATTTCCTCTCATAATTTTTCCAACGTAACAGTTGCGGCACTTGTATTTGAGGAAAAGGAAGAAATGGGCGGAGAAATAATTATTTTCTCTGAGGAAGCCGGATGATAGGTGTTTGATTTTCGACGATCGTCGTCGAATACGACTTGATATTCCATTTCTGCGCCAATGCTGCGCAGAAGATCGCTAATTGTGTCCAAAGTCCAATTTGAGGGGCCAGATAGCCACATACTTACCTGAGAAGGCTTACGCCCCATCGCGTCAGCCATTTTTTTTCTGGTCATCCCGTTTTTTTGAGCGGCCTCTTCCAAAGCTTTGACTACTACGTCATAGACGCGGTTTCGGTTGCGGGCGCTGAAAACGGCAAATTCGTAGGGGTAGGTCATTTCTCCACCGCGAGTTTGGGGCGTGCATTCTCGGTGATGTACGCTTCGTACTGGAAAAGAGGATGGGTAAACGGAGTTGATAATCCCGTTGCCCTTCCCCGACGACAGCTTCGACGCCACGGTGATGGCGTTGGTAATCTTTTCGTGCCCGACCCGGTCAAGGCAGTCGTCGAGATGGGCGAAAAAGTTCCGCGATGGCGCTGCCCCTCGCCGGCGCCAGGTTCGGTCGCCTCTGTGAAGGCGCTGGGCATCTGTTTCGCTGCTCGATCCGGACAAGCGCGCGGTGGCCGAGATGGGCGAGGTCGCGCATGGCCGGGCGAATGGGTTCGATCCACCTAGCGTCTGCGGATCAGATGGCCGACGGCAGCCCGCAATCGCCGATCGCAGCGCCGAGCTGCGGGCGATGGGCGGCATCCCCAGCGGCCGCCCAGTTCGGAGGCCGCGCGCATGACCGGCGCTGCGCCCTATGCGGCCGATGCCGGCATCTCCTCGAGACGCCGAGATCGTCGTCACCCGCAGCTTCCCGATTTCGACGATTTCTGGTGTCCAGCGCCACCGGGCCGAGCATCGCTCCGATCCTCGCCGCGATGACCCCCGCCGATATCGCACCGGCTGAAGCAGCGGCTGCGGGCGCGTCTGCCGCCGGACGCGGCTGGCGATACCTAGACGGGCGCGCCAACGCCGATCAAGGGCCGCATGCCGGAGTAGGCATCACTGGCGGGATTGCCCGGGACGTCATCGAATTTAGTCGGGTGGAAGACGGTTCGGTTATTTTGCAACGGTATCAGCACGCCGGCACCTATTACGGGCGAATTTCTCGCGATGGCGACCGGATCGTTCGCGGGACGGCGAGCTGGTATTCTCCCGGGGCCTATTGGGAAGCGCAAATCTTGGGGCAGGGGTCGTGACCGATCGCGATTCTCAGGATCGGCAACTCTGCTGAGCCCCTCACCGCTGGCACGCAAGCGTGGGGACAGCCGGGAGCATTGTGGCTAGCATCGCAGAGCGAGCGCCGGGGACGCGTCCCCGGCGCTCGGAAACGACGCCGGGGGAGCCAAATGCAGATCGTCGACGCGCAAATCCACACCTGGGGCAGCGGCCTGCCGAGCAACCAATCGCACATCCAGGTAACGCATTTCACCCCCGCCGAGGCGATCGCGCTGATGGACGAGGGCGGGATCGACGCCGCGGTGATCCACCCGCCGGGCTGGGACCCGAACTCGACCGCGATGGCGTTTCAGGCGGTGCAGGATTACCCCGGCCGGTTCGCGATCATGGGAGCGCTGCCGCTCGACCGGCCGGAATTGCGTGAGCGCATCGCGACCTGGCGCGACCAAAAGGGCATGCTCGGGCTGCGCTACGGGTTTCTGCACGACCCGGCCAAGCAACGGCTGGCCGATGGCGAGTACGAATGGCTGTTCGTGGAGGCTGAGAAGGCCGGGGTTCCGGTCGCGACCTTGGCGACCGACTCGCTCGCAGTGCTCGGCCGCATCGCCGAGCGCCACCCCGGACTGCGGCTGACGATCGATCATCTGGGCGGTCGCGGTGGGCTCACCACACTCAAGGACGCGGCGGCGATGACCCATATTCCGGGGCTGCTGGCGCTGGCGAAGCTGCCCAACGTTGCGGTCAAGGCGACCGGCGCGCCGGGCTATTCGGCGGAGGCCTACCCCTACCCGGCGATGCAGAACTATCTGCGCCAGATTTACGATGCGTTCGGGCCGCACCGCGTGTTCTGGGGCACCGACATCACCAAGATGCCGTGCTCGTGGCGCCAATGCGCGACGATGTTCACCGAGGAGCTGCCGTGGCTAAAAGGCCGCGACCTCGAACTCGTCATGGGCGAGGCGCTGTGCGCGTGGTGGGGCTGGAACCGGGCGGTCTGATCGATAGGGGATGCCGATGGCCGAGCATCAAATCCGCTTCGAGGATGGCGCCGCCTACGAGCGGATGATGGGCATTTGGAGCCGCATCGCTGGCGAGATATTCCTCGATTGGGTGGCGCCGGCCGCCGGCTTGCGCTGGGTCGATGTCGGCTGCGGCAACGGCGCGTTCACCGAACTGGTGTGCCAACGCTGCGCGCCGACGGAAATTCATGGGATCGACCCGTCCGAAGGGCAGCTTGCGTTCGCCCGGACCCGCCCAGACGCGCGCATCGCCCAATTCCAACAGGGCAACGCGATGGCGCTGCCGCTCCCCGCCGACAGCTGCGATGCGGCGGCGATGGCGCTGGTGATCTTCTTCGTACCCGATCCCGCGAAAGGCGTCGCCGAGATGGCGCGGGTGGTGACGCCGGGCGGTACCGTCGCGGCCTATGCGTGGGACATGCACGGTGGCGGCTTTCCGCTGGCGCCGATCCAGCAAGAGCTGCGGGCGATGGGCCTTAACCCGCCGCTGCCAGCCGAGCGCTGGCGCGTCGCGGCTCGACGCGCTGCGCGAGTTGTGGACCGGCGCGGGGCTGCAGGCGGTCGAGACGCGGACGATCGATGCACCGCGCAGCTTTGCCGATTTCGACGAGTTCTGGGATACGGCGATGCTGGGCTCCAGCATGACCTCGATCATCGCGTCGATGAGCGCCAGCGACGTCGCCGCCCTCAAGGAGCGTGTCCGCCCGCGCCTGCCGCCCGGCGCCGACGGCCGTGTCACCGCTTCCGCCCGCGCCAACGCGGTCAAGGGCCGGGTGGCCAGATAGGGGGACTTTGATGCCCAACGAAACCGTGCCAGCTCGCCCGCTATGCCGCCGGGCTGCGCTATGAGCACTTGCCGCCGGCGGTCGTCGCAAAGGCCAAGGACATCATCGCCGACACGGTCGCGGCCTGCATCTGCGGCGCCGACATGCCATGGAGCCGGATCGTCATCGATTATGCCGAGCGCACCGGGCCGGGCGGGAGCAGCAAAATCCTCGGCCGCGGCACCTCGGTGCAGGCGCCGTCGGCGGCGTTGGCGAACGGGGCGCTGGCCCATGCCTTCGAGCTCGACAGCCTGACGCGGCCCGGCGCCGGGGCGCATCCCGGCGCGACGGTGCTGCCGCCGGCGCTCGCCATCGCGCAGGAGGTGGGTGCGACTGGCAAGGCGCTGATCGCCGCCGTCGTCGCCGGCAACGAGGTGATGATCCGCATCGGCCGCGCCACCGGCCACACCAACGAGGCGCGCGGCTTTCACGCGCCGGGCACCACCGGCCCGTTTGGCGCGGCGGTCGCCTGCGGGCTGCTGCTCGGCCTCGACGAGCGGCAGATGACCAACGCGATCGGCATCGCCGGTTCGCTTGCTGGGGGGTTGCTCGAATTCGCCAAAGGCAATGGCGGCATGGTCAAGCGCCTGCATCTCGGCCGCGCCTCGGAGGCCGGGGTGATGGCGGCGAGCCTCGCGCATGGCGGGTTCGAGGCTCCGCGCACCGTGATCGAGGGCGAGTTCGGCTTCTTGCGCGTGTTCTGCACCGAGTGGGACGAGAGCCATCTGACCCGCGGGCTCGGCAGCGATTTCGTGACGATGAGCGCGGTGTTGAAGCGCTACCCGTGCCACGCGACCGCGCATCCGGCGGTCAAGGCGGTGCGCGACCTTCAGGCGGCGCATGGGTTCGTCGGAGGCGACGTCGCGTCGATCACCGTCACCGGCACGCCGCGCATGGTCGAGCGCCACAACATCCTTGGAGCCGCCCGATCTGATGCTGGCGCAGTATTCGATCCCGTTCTGCGTCGCGCTCGCGCTTGTTCCGCGAGGCGCGCGACCCCGAGAGCTACGACGAGAGCGCGCTCGCCGACCCGGCGATCCGCGCGCTCACCCGCAAGGTCAAGCTGGTGCCCGAGGCCGGCGGCGGGCACGGCGCGGCCGGCAGCCACGTCACCGTTGATGCTCGCCGACGGCCGCAGCTTCGAGGCGCACGAGACCGGCGGCATGCTCGAAGCCGGGCGAGCTGCCCGACAAATTCGCCCGGCTCACCCGCAAGGCGATGGCCGGTTCCGGCGGCGGAGCCGGGGTGTACAAGCGGCTGATGGCGCTCGAGGACGAGGCCGCGCTCGACTGGCTCGGGTAATTAAACTGCCGTTATTGCGAGGCGGCGCCGGCGCCGCGGCAATCTCGATGAGAGCGCGCGACGGGCACGAGATTGCTTCGTCTCCCAATGTCACCATCGGTCACTACCTGGCATCCAAAATCACTCATAGCCATCAATGAGTTAAAAAATCACGGTTAACAAAACCGAAGTTTGATAAATGCCGCCAAACACTTGCGGTAAGGTGGGAGCATTGGTGAGAAGAAAGAACCGGACTTTACCATGCCCAAGCTCATTGCCAAGATGCCCTTGCGATCGATCGCTGCGCTCAAGCCGGGTCTGCATGCCGTAGCTCCATTGCTCTATCTCGCCATCGGTCCGACCGGCTCCCGGTCTTGGATTTTCCGCTACACCGTTGCCGGCCGCAAGCGAGACTACGGCATCGGTAGTTACAGGGACTTCGACCGCGACGCCGCTGAGCGCGAGGTTGCCCGTCTCCGCGCCATGCTGCGCCAAGGTATCGACCCAATCGACGCGCGCCGGTCGCAAAGGGTCGGAGCCGCGGCCTATGCGCCGACCTTTCGGCAGGCCATGCACGATTTCCACAAGGCGAAGTCGGTCGCTTGGTCTGAATCGCATGCTCGCGGTTGGCTGCTGGAGATGGAGCGGGAAGTTCTCGGCGAGATCGGCAACCTGCGGGTCGATAAGATCGCCGTCGCCGACGTGCTCCGCGCGATCGAAAAGGGATGGACGGAGCGGCACGAAACCGCAAGCCGCTGCCGCGGTCGCATAGAGTCGATTTTGGATCGCAGCAAGGTGCTCGGCTACCGCACGGGCGACAACCCGGCCCGTTGGAAAGGGAACCTCGATAGCCTGTTGCCGCCACCGAAATCCGTCAAAGGCGAGAAGCGTCACCATTCGGCGATCGGGTTCGAAGCGATGCCGGGGTTCATTGCTAAGCTGCGGGGGCTGGGTACGGAAAGCGCTGAGGCGCTTGAGCTGCTAGCGCTGACGGTCGCCCGATCGGGCGAGATCAGTGGCATGTGTTGGTCTGAAATCGATCTCGACAAGGCCACATGGACGATCCCTGCGGCCCGGATGAAGGCTCGCGTCGAGCACGTCGTGCCGTTGGTGCCGTCCGCGGTTGCGATCCTGAACGCCCATCCGCGCCGCACCGACGATCTCGTTTTCGATCTCGGTCGCGACGATCTCCGAAATTGCTTGAAACAGATAGACCCCTCGGCGACGGTGCATGGCATCAGTGGACTTGCCCCGCTTTAGTGGAGAGGCATTGGCTCATTTGGCGGTCGTTTTTTTCGAACTGAGCCGGGCTTGTGAAGTCGAGTGCGGAATGGCGCCGGACGGGATTGTAGAACCCGTCGATGTAGCGGCCAATGGCCTGGTCGGCTTCTTGGCGGGTGTAGAAGACGGTGCGCCAGACGAGCTCGGATTTCAGGGTCTTGAAGAACGTCTCAACCATGGCGTTGTCGTAGCAATTTCCCTTGCCGGACATCGAGATCAGGATGCCGTGCTTGCGCAGTTCGGCCTGATAATCGATTGAGCAATACTGGCTGCCGCGGACGCCCTTCTGTTTGTCAAGCGGCGATACGTGTCGCGTTGATCTGCCGTTGACGCTGCATGATCAGCGTGAAGACCTCTCGGGCTAGGTAGCGCTTGAGGGCGCGGATGGCGTCGAGCTTGGAATGGCCCTCGGCAACACGGCGCGCGACGTATTCCCTGGTTTTCGAGTCGGTCCGCAATCGGCCGATGGCGATGATATGCAGCGCACTGTTAGCGGCTCGATCACCGCCACAATTCAGCCGATGCCGGATCGTCTTCCCCGAGGAGGCCGGCACCGGGCTGACGCCACAGAGGGCAGCGAAGCTGGCCTCGGATCGCATCCGGTCAGGATTTCCTCCAGCGGTCAGCAGGAGCTGTGCGGCGCCGGAATGTCCGATCGAGTTCCGCGCGATGAGGTTTGGCGCCAATTCGTCGACAATGGCTGCGATCATCACGTCGAGATCGCCGATCTCGTCATGCAGTTCGAGATAGCGACGTGCCAGGGATTTCAGACCAATGCGGTAGGCGGCCTCCACCTCGCGATAGGCGGTCAAGTCTGGCCGCCAGGCAGCCAGCGTTCGAACGAGTTGCATGCGGGTCATGCGGCGCAATTGATCCCGCAGTGCGTCGGGGGCGCAGACGATTGTGTTCTGCATCATCTGCAGCGCGATGCGACGGGCAGTCACCGCCGTCTTCCGGCAAGCGGTGAGGACGCGCAGCGCCTCAATCATGCCGTCCCGGCTTTTGGGTGTCACCGTGCGCTTGCGAGCGAAGGCGGCATGCGCGGCGTTCTGGGCATCGAGATCATCATTCTTGCCTCGCCGGCGGCGGTCTTGCGTATCGGGTGTCGTCACCTCCAGCACGGTGATCCCGGCCTGTTGCATGAAGCGCAAGAGGCCCGCGCCATAGCTGCCGGTCGAACTCCACGCCGACGCGCTGCAGGTCGCCGAACGAGCACATCCAGGCGAGCATCTGCCGATAACCCTGGCGGGTCGTTGCGAAGGATCGGGTTTCGAGAAGCCTATCCTGTTCATCGACGACTGCTGCGACATGCAGATCCTTGTGCGTGTCGACGCCGCCGACAACCTGTCGCCGTGTGTCTGTTCCCCCTTCCATCGCGAGCCTCCTGGTTTGACCGTGATCGATGGCTTCGCCAGGACCGAATGCAAGGACAGGACAGTCACGCGACCGAGCGGTCAGGCCCTTCTTGGGTCACAGGCATCGGCGAGGCAAAGCCTCACCGCAGGGCGTTCCCGGGCGGCCGACAGGTCCGGGGAAAGACACCGTCTGGTCGATCGGAGTGCGGGTCAGACCACACCGGGCGCCCTGCGGCGCCAGCTTAACCAGGGGTCCATCGCTATGAGAGTCAGACCGCCCAGGAACTGGCTCTGATCTATTGACTATCCGAATGGTGGATCAGCCCTGCTGCCGGACGTCGCATGGTCAGAGCTTTGCGCAGAGCGGCGAGAGCCAGGTCCCGATGCAGCCGGTCGCCTGTCGCCCAACCGACGACCCGGCGCGCGAACAAGTCGATGACGACGGCGAGATACAACCAGCTTTCGCGGGTCCACACGTAGGAGATGTCGGCGCCCCACTTCTTGTCGGGCCCCGTTGCCGTGAAGTCCTGATCGAGCAGGTTGGGCGCGACCGGCCAGGCGTGATGGCTATCGGTGGTCCGTTTGAACCGCCGCCTCTGCCGAGCCCGCAGGCCGTTGTCGCGCATCAGCCGGGCGATCCTGCGGCGGCCGACCGTGAGGCCGATATCGCGCAGTTCCCGCGTCATTCGGGGACTGCCATAGGTGCCGTTTGACAGCGCAAAGGCCGACCGCACATGCGTGAGTAGCACCATGTCGTCGCGTTGGCGGCGGCAGGCCAGCCGACCTCTCCAGGCAGAATAGCCGCTTTGGCTGACACCAAGCATGCGGCAAAGGCGATGGACGGGGAATGCCGCTTTCGCCTCATCGATGAGCGCGAACCTCATCGACTTCCCTCCCGGGCGAAAAAAGCGATGGCCTTCTTCAGGATGTCCCGCTCCTGGCGAAGGATCTCATTCTCCCGGCGCAGCCGCTTCAGCTCCGCCGTGACATCGCTCTCCGCTGCCGCAGGGTCGATAGCGCGCCGATCCCGGCTCCGCCCAATCCAGCGCACCAGCGTCGACAGGCCAATTCCCAGATCACCGGCGATCTCGCGCTGCGTTCGCCCGCTGGTTTGCACCAGCCGCACCGCTTCATCCGCAAATTCCTTCGTAAACCGTCGCTGCTGCATCATCGAGTTCCTCATTGCTCACGGGGAACTCTCCACTTTTCCGGCGCAAGTCCATCATCGGGCAAGCGGCCAGCGAGGGTCCGTTGTTTGAACCTTTCCGGACCTTCGCGCCGATGGCTTCGGACGGTGCACTTGATTTGACCTTCGCGTAGCCCGCGACTGGTAGGACCGACCCCAGTGAGCCTCGCGCGAATCCAGCTATCTTACCCATAGTTGCGGTCGGGTAGTTCCCTCGCGACCCGCTCGCAAGGTCGCGCGTAGCACGCTATTCCTCTCCTCCGTAGCGTGAGAACAGCGAATGGCGGCAAAATCAGCCCTTAACGCAAAAAACCTCGCGGCCCTCGGCTCGGAGCGATTGGCCGAGTTGCTGATCGAAATCAGTGCCGGCAACGCGACGGCGAAACGACGTCTAAGGTTGGCACTGGCCGGTGCGCAGGGCCCGGGTGAGCTTGCGAAGGAGGTGCGCAAGCGGCTCACGATCATGGCGCGGTCGGGGTCGTTTGTGGACTGGCAGGGCGTCAGAGCCCTGGCCGACGATCTCGAGACGCAGCGCCGTGCCATCGTCGAGACGGTGGCCAAGGCGGACCCGAAGGAAGCCCTCGATCTGCTGTGGAAGTTCATGGCCTTGGCTCCGTCGATTTTCGAGCGCAGTGACGACGGCAGCGGGACGGTGATCGGAGTCTTCCACGAGGCCTGCAGTGACATCGGCGATGTTGCTTTGCAGGCCAGCTCCAACCCGACAACCCTCGCCGATCGGGCATTCGAAGCCCTGATCGCGAACGACTACGGCCAATTCGATGAGCTAATCGCAGTTTTGGCACCTGCGCTCGGGCGAGCCGGTCTTGAGCATCTGAAGCATCGGATGATTGATCTGTCGAACCGGCCGGTGAAGAAGCCTGCTGAAAAGGATCGAGTGAAAGTTGGTTGGTCCTCCTCCGGGTCGATATACGCAGACGAGACGGCAGAGCGCTCTCGGGTCAGCACGGTCCGTCTGGCGTTGACAGAAATTGCCGATGCCCTGGGCGACGTCGATGCCTTCATCGAGCAATACGATGAAAAAACCAGAAGGATGCCGAAGATCGCGGCTGACATTGCGCGGCGCCTCCTTTCGGTCGGCCGGGTGGAAGAAGCATGGCAGACGATCGAGGCGACCGAGAATCGGCAACGCAACAGCAGCTGGGGTTGGCCGGACTTCGAATGGGAAGATGCCCGAATAGACGTTCTCGAAGCGCTCGGGCGCGGCGATGATGCCCAAGCCGCGCGGTGGGATTGTTTTGAGCGTTCGCTGTCATCTACCTTTCTGCGGGCGTACCTGAAGCGGCTCCCTGATTTCGATGACGTAGAAGCCGAGAAAAAGGCGCTCGATTATGCGCAACGGTCGCCGAACCTTCTCCAGGCTCTGTCTTTCCTCGTCTCCTGGCCTGCCCTGGACCGATCGGCAAACCTCGTGCTCCAACGCTCGGGCGAGTTGGACGGAGATCACTACGAGATCCTGACACCGACCGCCGAGGCGCTTGCGGGTAAGCATCCCCTCGCCGCGACGGTGGTGCTGCGCGCGATGATCGACTTCTCCCTGACGAACAGCCGGTCTAGCCGATACAGGCACGCCGCGCGCCATCTGCTGGATTGCGCCGGCCTGTCATCGGCGATCGCAGATTTCATGAGCTTCGAACCCCACGACGCCTACGAAGCCCGGCTACGTCGGGTTCATGGGAGGAAGAGTTCATTTTGGAGCTTAATTGATTGAAAACCGGATCATTAATCTTCGGTTTTGTGGTCTGAACATCAGCGCGAGCCAACATGATGATTGCACAAAGCGTCGATGAGCCCGCGCAAAATGCACGAGATTAAGGAACTGTTGACCGCGGTGGAGCTCCGGACCTAGTGAACAGCGAGCCTACGCCGCATCCGGGATCATCGACCCGGGAGGTTCTTGCGGGCCTTGTCGAGCGGGTCACCTTCCACAACGCCGAAAATGGCTTTTGCGTTCTGCGCATCAAGGCGCGCGGCCACCGCGACTTGATCACCGTCGTCGGCCACGCCGCGGTGATCGCCGCCGGTGAGTGGGTCACGGCATCGGGTGAATGGATCAACGACCGCACCCATGGCCAGCAGTTCAAGTCGCGCTTCATGCGAACCTCGGCACCGACTTCCATCGAGGGCATCGAGAAGTACCTCGGTTCCGGGATGATCCGCGGCATTGGCCCGGTTTACGCCCGGAAGATGGTCAGGGCGTTCGGAGAGAATGTGTTCGATGTGATCGAGGCCGAGCCCGATCGCCTGCGCGAGGTAACCGGCATCGGCCCCGTGCGCGCCAAGCGCATCACCGGCGCCTGGGCGGAGCAGAAGATCGTGCGGGAGATCATGGTCTTTCTGCACAGTCATGGCGTGGGGACCGCACGCGCGGTCCGCATCTTCAAGACCTACGGCGCCGATGCCGTTCAGGTCATGACCGAGAACCCCTATCGCCTCGCGCGCGATATCCGCGGCATCGGCTTCAAGACCGCAGATGCGATCGCAATGAAGCTTGGCATCGAAAAGACAGCGATGATCCGCGTGCGCGCCGGAATCTCATACGCGCTGACCGAGGCGATGGACGAGGGTCACTGCGGATTGCCGACCGAGGAACTCACACCACTGGCCGTCGAGTTGCTCGAGGTCCCCGGGGAGTTGATCCGGACCGCGCTGGATCTCGAATTGGCCGATAGAACAGTGATCGCGGACACTGTTGGCGAGACGCCCTGCATCTTCCTCGCAGGCCTCTACCGAGCCGAGCAGGGCATTGCCGAGCGAATACTGCGCCTGGCCAATGGAAAACTACCCTGGCCCTCCATCGTCCCGGAGAAGGCGCTGCCGTGGATCGAGCAGAAGACTGGCTTGTCGTTGGCGGAAAGTCAGGTTGCCGCGATCCGGCTGGCCCTCTTGTCGAAGGTGCTCGTAATCACTGGCGGGCCGGGGGTGGGCAAGACGACTATCGTCAACTCGATCTTGCGCATCCTCGCCGCCAAGGGCGTGAGCCTGTTGCTGTGTGCCCCGACGGGCCGGGCCGCGAAGCGCATGACCGAAGCCACCGGGTTCGAAGCCAAAACCATCCATCGGCTGCTCGAGGTGGACCCGAAAGGCGGCGGCTTCAAACGGAACAGCGACAACCCGCTCGAATGCGATCTGCTGGTCGTCGACGAGACCTCGATGGTCGACGTCATGCTGATGCAGGCGCTGATGAAGGCCGTCCCCGACCATGCCGCCTTGCTGATCGTCGGCGACATCGATCAGCTTCCCTCCGTCGGCCCGGGTCAGGTCCTGGCTGATGTCATCGCTTCCGGCGCGGTGACGGTCGTGCGCTTGACCGAGGTCTTTCGCCAAGCCGCCAACAGTCGGATCATCACCAACGCGCACCAGATCAACCGGGGCTCCATTCCCGACCTCTCCAGGCCCGAGGGCGATAGCGACTTCTATTTTGTGCAGGCGGACGATCCCGAGACCGCCGTGCCGCTGATCGTCGAATTGGTGAAGACACGCATCCCCCAGCGCTTCGGCCTCGACCCCGTCCGTGACATTCAGGTGCTATGCCCGATGAACCGCGGTGGTGTCGGAGCCCGCTCGTTGAATATCGAACTCCAGGCGGCGCTGAACCCCGCCGGCGAGCGCAAGGTCGAGCGTTTCGGTTGGACCTTTGCCCCCGGCGACAAAATCATGCAGATCGAGAACGACTACGATAAGGACGTCTACAACGGCGATATCGGCTACATAGACGATGTCGATCCCGACGCCGGCGAACTCACCGCCCGTTTCGACGGACGTGCCATCACCTACGGCTTCGGTGAGCTCGACACGCTGGTGCCGGCCTATGCCGCGACGATCCACAAGAGCCAAGGCTCCGAATACCCGGCCGTTGTGATCCCCGTCCTGACCCAGCACTACGCGATGCTACAGCGGAACCTGCTCTACACCGGCGTGACCCGAGGGAAACGGCTGGTCGTGCTGGTCGGGCAGAAGAAAGCGGTCGCCATCGCCGTGCGCAACGTCTCCGGCCGACGGCGGTGGTCGAAGTTGAACGAATGGTTGGCGGTACCTGCGGTGTGACGCGAGCGAAAATCGGTGACGGCTTGGTCATCAACAAACGCTTGTCGACCCGTTAGGGCGAGCGCGGTGATGGGTCGCTACATCTCCGATTAGGTAAAGACCGGGTTTGCCGGTCCAGCGATCGAAACGCGACCTTGCGAGCGGCCGGAATTGGGTGCGCCGGGAGACCGGCAAAGAGCAGATGGTGCAAGTCCATTACGATGAAGGAGCAGCGATCCACATCGGCCCCGAGTCATGCGCGTGCGGTCGTGAGACCGTGCGTGAAGCGTTGACAGGGGAGTGTGCAGGCCAGCTATTGAGCCGCGAAAAGGTCGATATTCCGGGTGCCGACGCCGTCCGATACGCGGAAGGCCACACGAAGGGGCGCGTTATCGCAAGCTCCCCTTCGACCCGGCGTGGTCGCAGACCCTGGCATGTGCAGACACTCTTTGTACGGGAACCGGGAGGTCTCGTGGCTGACCAAGGCGGCATGCCGCGCTTGGCCCGCATCGGGAAGGCGAGGAGCCGAAGCCGATGATGCACGGCCGCGAGAAGTCTGATCCTGCCATAGTAGCGAAGAAGCCCGCGAACAATGCTGGGCAACCGGCGGCGGAGTGGGTGGAGCGAAGGGCGGGAACCGAGGGGAACGCGGGCCAGCAAAGCACGCGCCGGGCACAGGACCGGGAAAGCGTGTCACAGGCACTGGCGCGCGTACGGCAAGCCGCAAAGCAAAGGAGGAAGGAGCGGTTCATCGCGCTCTTCCACCACATCAACTCGGCAATGCTGCGTACCGCGTTCTTCGCACTGAAGCGGGACGCGGCTGCGGGCGTCGACGGGGTGACGTGGCAGGACTACGAAGCCGATCTCGATCGCAGGATCGAGGATTTGAGCGATCGGGTCCATCGGGGAGCCTATCGGGCGCAGCCCTCGCGGCGTCGGTACATTCCGAAGCCCGATGGGCGGCAGCGTCCGCTGGCAGTCGCCGCCCTTGAGGACAAAGTTGTCCAACGGGCCACCACTGCGCTGCTGAATGCGATCCACGAGGAGGAATTCCTCGGGTTCAGCTATGGATTCCGCCCGGGCCGCGGCCAGCACGATGCGCTGGATGCGCTCCATGTCGGGATCGACAGCAGAAAGGTGAACTACATTCTGGACGCCGATATTGCCGGGTTCTTCGATGCGGTGAGCCAAGACTGGCTCATCCGCTTCGTCGAGCACCGGATCGGCGACCCGCGCATCATTCGCCTGATCCGTAAATGGCTCAAAGCGGGTGTCCTGGAAGACGGGGTCGTTACGACGAGCGAGCAAGGGACGGGGCAGGGATCGGTGATCTCACCGCTTCTGGCCAACATCTACCTGCACTACGTCTTCGACCTCTGGGCGGCGCGCTGGCGACGGCGCGAGGCTACTGGCGACATGGTGATCGTGCGTTATGCGGACGACATCGTGGTCGGCTTCGAGCACGAGGCCGACGGCCGACGCTTTCTCGACATGATGCGCGAGCGGTTGTCGGAGTTTGCGCTGACACTGCATCCGGAAAAGACCCGGCTGATCGCGTTCGGCCGCCTCGCGGCGGCGCAACGCGCCAAGCTCGGGCTCGGCAAACCGGAAACGTTCGATTTCCTTGGCTTTACACACATCTGCGGACGGACCCGACAGGGCCGGTTCCAAATTCGCCGCAAAAGTCGGCGGGACCGCCGATGCGTGAAGCTGCGGGAGATCAAGGACGAGCTACGCCGGCGCATACTGCAGCCCATCCCCGAGCACGGGAGATGGCTGAAGCTGGTCATCACCGGCTACTATGCCTACCACGCCGTGCCGACCAACTCTCGGTCGCTCCGCGCGTTCCGTGACCATGTCGTCAGGCTTTGGGGGCGGACGCTGCGGCGCCGCAGCCAGAAGCACGCGTTGACCTGGGAGCGGATGGGCAAGGTGGCCGACGACTGGCTCCCACAACCGCGCATCCTTCATCCCTGGCCGAGCATCCGCTTTGCCGTCAAACACCCGAGGTAGGAGCCGGATGCGGGAAATCTGCTCGTCCGGATCTGTGCGGGGGGCGTCCGGCGACGGACGTCCCTACCGCGAACGCACCTCGCCCATTGCTTTGCGTCCCGGCAAAGGTCTGCTGACCGAACCGACACCGGCCATTCGGCCCGGGCGGTGGGAACGGGTAAAGGTGCCCCAAAGCCGACATGGGCCGACGTCAGCGGTTTCAGTTGGGTGGCAAGTCGCCGCTCCCCGAGATGCTAACGTCCGTGGCGGAAATGGCCCCACCCTCTCTTCGAGTTGAAAGCGTTACGCGGAATCATAGCAGCGGCCCCTATCAGGAGGAATATCAGTTCGTAAAAATGATTTTTTTGAGGCAGATAATATTTCATATCAGCAATAATCAATGACTATTCTAAAAAATATCACATCATTATTTAAAATACCGAGAAAAATAAAATATTAAGGTTACCTCAATAACGCGCAGGCGCTTAGGGTCTTGGTATTCGACCCAGGAGGCTGCGATGGCAATGACCGCTACTCCGGCTCGCCGTTCGACTTCCCACATCAGGGTCACTGCCACGCTCCAGGATTGGCCGGCCGATAAGCCGCCCGGCAAGGTCATGGCCTACGCGTTCAGCCGCGAGGGGCGCGTACTTGTCGCCGCCGAACTCGACGCAAAAGGCGAGGCGGTCCTCGCTGTGCCAACTCCGCGCGAGCCGCAGGACGTGCGTATCGTTCTCGGCCCGGCAGCGCCGACGCAAGACCTCGTCGATCTGGTGCGGCGCGGCGCGCAGGAACAGCACGTCCGCCTCGATCCCAAGGTCAACGAAATCGCTCCGGTGCAATTCACCATCTACCAGCAGATCTGGTTCTGCTGGTTTCGCTTCTGCCTGGTGCGCGGAACGCTACTGAAGCGCCACGTCACCGGCGGTGTGTTTGTCGATTACCCGGTCTGTCACGCGCGGGTGGAGATCTACGAGGTCGATCCGCTCTGGATTATCCTGACGCGCTTGAGCGATGCCGCGATCGATCACCTCAAGCAGATCGCCCTTGGCCCGGTCGCGCTTGCCGTGCCGCAGCCCATCCCCCTCCCCGATCCCGCTCCGCTGGCCGCCGCCCTCACGACACCGCAGGCGGCAACCGAGGCCGCGGCTGCGCTGGCGCAGCTCGGCGCCGACCACCCGCTGCGGCAGATGGCGCAACTCGGCAACCGCCAGCAGTTCAGCCAGACGCTGTTAAAATACCCCGATCTCATTCGTCCGCTGATCTGCCTGTTCTATCCAGATTTCGTGCTGATCCAGAAGATTGGCGAGGTCTATACGGACGAGTGCGGCCATTTCCAGAGCTTGATATTCCAGGGCTGCAATAACCATGACGCGCCCGATCTTTACTTCCGCGCCTATCAGAGGATTTTCGGTTTCCTCGATGTCCAAATCTACGGTCCCACGCCGATCTATTGCCACACTTGGTGGAATTATGTCTGCGGCACCGAGGTAACGCTCTACTCTACGTCGCCGTTTGCCATCACGTGTCTTCCCTGTCCGCCGGTAGTCGGCCCTGATAACTGGGTGTTGTTCACGGCCGTTGGCAATACCTCGCTGAAGGCGATCTATGGCGGTGGCGCGGCCGGGGCGACGGCCGCGAACTGGGGTCTGCTGACCAGCGGCGCGCCGTGGGGCGGAAAGCTGCGGCCGCGACTTGACTTTGACACTAGCCTACGCGCCTCGCTCGGCGTGCAGTACTACCAACTGAGCTGGCGGAGCGGCACCTCCGGGAATTGGACCCCGTTCAACGCCGAGGTGAACCGGCATTATGCGCATATGGTCGGTACTGATCTCGTCATCTCGCCCTACCGTCTCGGGCCCAATCCAATGGTGGTCGGGGGCAAGACGCTGCAACTCTATGAGATTCCGCCGGCGGTACCGCCGATCGGGCAGTGGACGGTAGCCGACGCCGTGCTGGATACCGAGAACGGTGAACTGGACAGCACGGTGATCTCGCCAGGGCTTGCCTTCAACGCGGATGGCAGTGTGCAGTCCGGCACAACCGATGGCAGCGGACTGTACCAGATCGAACTGCGCCTGTTCGACGCGGCAGGCAGTGAGATCAACATCGCCGCCAAGAACATCAAGTATGTGGTGCCGGACTCGGTCAGCCTTAGCGGCACGATCCACACTGTCGATGCCTCGAGCATTGCCCAGCCAGGCGGCGGCACATTGGTTGTGGGCAATGCCGTGGTGTTGACGCTGCACATCGATAACAACCATTGCTGGGCCAGCGTCAGCGCCCCAACCACGGCACCGTCGGGCGGCGCGGCCGACGCATGCTGCGGCGTGGTTCGTTATGCGGCGGGCGATAGCGTCACGATGCCCTATGTGGCCTATCACCCGCACGGCTTCGCCACGCATACGATCAACGTCTATCGCAGCGCGACTAACATTTTCAGCCAATCCGGCGGGGTGGGGAGCTTCAGCATCACCGACACTATCGGCGATATGATGTCACGCAACCTGCCGCCAGCTTGCCTGATCAATCCGCCTTGCGTGATGGCCGCCTTCAGCGAGCATCTGGAGGTGTACGAGATGGCCACCGACGGCTGGGGCAGCTACCTCGGCTACAACGCCGTGGCGGACCGCGCCTTCGCGCTCGCGCCGGCCTGACGGAAATTATCGGCCCTCAGGCGGCGTTCGCGCGCATCCGCACGAGCCCGGCCCACCTCGACAAGGGAGCACCATCAAGAAAGAGCTGATGCCCCTGCGCAAGGGAGCGACTGTTCCATTTATTGTCTTAATCTGAAGATGGGAGAAGACCAGTGGCGACACCAGCAACTCCTCACAAAATACAGCGTTATGGCTGGATTCCCGATCTTCCCGACGCCCGCGACCATCTCTACGGGGCGCCGGTCGCGATCATGGCCGCGTTGCCGCCGAAGGCAGACCTTCGTTCACAATGCCCGCCGGTCTATGACCAGGGGCAACTCGGCAGCTGCACCGCGAATGCAATCGCCGCAGCAATTCAGTTTGATCGCATGAAGCAGAATTTGAGCCCGAACTTTGCCCCTTCACGCCTCTTCATTTATTACAATGAGCGCAGGATGGAGGGAACTGTCTCAACTGACAGTGGTGCTCAGATCCGAGATGGGATCAAGAGCGTGGCGAAGCAAGGTGCCTGTCCCGAACCGGATTGGCCCTACGACATCTCGAAATTTACAGTGCAGCCGCCGAAGGTTGACTACACGGAAGCGCTCCAGGACCGCGCTGTCAGCTACAGTCGGCTGGTGCAAAACCTGAATTTACTCAAAGGCTGTCTCGCCTCGGGCTACCCCTTCGTGTTTGGATTTACTGTCTACGAAAGCTTCGAGAGCCAGGCGGTCGCGCAGTCGGGAATTGTCCCCATGCCCTCGTCGAGTGAGCAGGTTATCGGAGGCCACGCTGTGCTAGCGGTCGGCTACGACGACGGCACGCAGCGTTTTATCGTTCGCAATTCGTGGGGCACTGGCTGGGGCATGAGTGGTTATTTCACAATGCCATATCCCTATGTCACAGACTTCGAACCTAGCCGATGATTTGTGGACGGTTCGGCTGATCTCAAGCTGAGGAACCAGCGCTGCGGCGGCCGCCCGCCACCGCAGCTTTCACGCTCACTCCGTGACTTGAATGTCGAGCGCGAAGCTTCGGGCTTGCGGCGTATCAGACTCGTACGGCCGACGATAGAGAAGTTCTAGGTGCCAGGCACCGGCGCGTACCGCCTTAATTTGCCACGCATGTTCGCCAGCGGCGCCGGGCGGGCCCTTGTGGGGTTCAAAGCCTTCCCTGATCACTGTGCAGGAGGGCCCGCCGTCGGCGACGAAGCTCCATCGAAACCCCGTGGTCGGGTTCTCTTTCAGCCGTAGCTCGATCACCTGCCCAACGGGCAAACGGACGGTCTGGTTTAGAAAGCTCTCGTCGATGTGAAGCATCGAGGTGGACCCGTTCGTGGAACCGCCGATACAGTATCCGCCTCGTCCTTGCCATTGTTGGTTCCCAACGGCCAACCCCTTTTTGGGGCGTAGGGGGCTGAGCTGTCGGACGGTGGCTTAGCTGGCCGTTCTCAAGCGGTTTGTCGCGCTCGCGCGAACGGCCGGACTCTTGGCGCGAAGCCGCCATCGGTAAAGGGGTTGCCCTAGGCCCGCTATTGTTACTCTTAAGATGGTGTATCGCGGCGGCTGCGGCTCAGCATAGATGATGAGCGTGCATCCCCTTCTGTGACGATGATTGGATCGAGGTCGGCGTGACCTCGCGCATCGAGGAAGGAGCGATCAGATGGCGCATTTCGTCGGTCTTGATGTGTCGGTGAAGGAAACGTCGGTGTGCGTTGTCGACGACGCCGGCAAGGTGATCTTGGAGCAGAAAGTACCGACCGAGCCAGCCGACATCATCGCCCTTCTGAGCTCGCTCGGCGTGAGCTTCTGCCGGATCGGGATCGAGGCCGGGCCGCTGTCGCAGTGGCTGGTCAATGCGTTGACGGCGGCCGACCTGCCGGTGATCTGCGTGGAGACGCGGCACATGAAGGCTTTGCTGACGGCGCAGCAGATCAACAAGACAGATCGCAACGATGCGCGCGGGATCGCGCAGATGATGCGGGTCGGGCTGTTCAAGCCGGTGCATGTGAAGACGCTGGTTGCCCAGGAGCAGCGCCTGCTGCTGACCAGCCGCAAGCTGCTTCAGCGCAAACTGCTGGACCTGGAGTGCGAATTGCGCGGCACGCTGCGCAACTTCGGTTTGAAAGTCGGCGTCGTCGGTGGTGGTCGATACGAGGCACGGATCCGCGAGCTCGTCGAGGACTTTCCTCGGCTGGCCGCGATCGCCGAGCCGCTGCTCAACGTCCGCCGGGTCATGCGCCAGCAGTTCGCCGTCCTGCACAAGATGCTGCTCGACACGGTTCGCGATGATCCGGTGTGCCGACGGCTGATGACCGCTCCAGGGGTCGGCGCGGTGGTTGCGCTGACCTACCGTGCGACGATCGATCAGCCGCAACGCTTCGTCCATTCCCGGGCGGTCGGTGCGCATATCGGGCTCACGCCGAAGCGCTACCAGTCCGGCGAGACCGACTATGATGGCGGGGTGTCCAAATGCGGCGACGCCCTGCTGCGCACGATGCTCTACGAGGCCGCACAGGTACTGCTCGTCCACAGTGGGAAATGGTCGTGGCTGAAGGCGTGGGGCCTGCGGGTGGCTCAGCGGCGCGGGCTACGTCGAGCCATCGTCGCGGTCGCCAGGCGCTTGGCCGTGGTTCTGCACCGGATGTGGGTCGATGGCAGCGAGTTCCGCTGGAGCAAGGACAGCGCCGCGGCTCCTGCGATTGCCTGAACCGGCAGCGCAGGACACAGGAGAATTTGCCGGCAAGGAGATAACGGGTTCTGCTTCGGCAGAAAAATGTCCTCACGGGGACGACGGGTGGGGTGAGTTCGTAATGGCTGCCGATCCTGCCGCTGACCAGCGGCAAGGGCGCCCCGAGCTGACTGAAAAAGAGTTGAGTGATCTCAACAGGTTGTGATTCCATCGTTGTTGCGACACAAACGGTGGGGTTCACGATGGCCTGGAGTGAGATCACTCGCCGACAATATCGGCGCGAGGGGTTGCGCTACGCAAGCGACATGACCGATGCCGAGTGGGCCTTGATCGCGCCATTGATGCCGGTGCGATGCGTGATCGGCAGACCGCGCGAAACCGACCTGCGCGCGGTCGTGGAGGCGCTGCTCTATATGGCCGCAACAGGTTGCCAGTGGCGGCAGGTTCCGAAGGAGTTTCCCCTTATTCGACGATCCAGGGTTATTTCTACCGCTGGTCGCGCGATGGCACGCTGGCTCAGATCAACCACGTGCTGGTCATGGCTGCGCGCGAGAAGGTGGGGCGCGAAGCCAGCCCGGACGCTGGCGTGATCGATAGCCAGTCGGTCAAGACGACGGAAAGCGGCGGTCCCCGAGGCTATGATGCCGGCAAGAAGATCAAGGGCCGCAAGCGTCACATCGTCGTCGACACGCTCGGGCACCTGGTGGGGTTGCAGGTCCATGCCGCCGACATTCAGGATCGCGATGGTGCCGTCGGCGTCTTTGCCTCGATCCGATATCTCTATCCCTGGTTGCGCCATATCTTCGCCGATGGCGGCTATGCGGGTGACAAGTTGCGGCGGGAACTGGCGCAGATCGGCCGCTGGACGATCGAGGTGATCAAACGCTCCGACAAGCTCAGCGGGTTCGAAGTGCTGCCACGTCGCTGGGTCGTCGAGCGCACTTTCGCCTGGCTCGGTCGGTGTCGAAGGCTCACCAAAGACTTCGAGGCCACCCTGGTCAGCGCTGTGGCATGGGTCCTGGTCGCCCATATCAGGCTGCTCACAAGACGTATCGTACGAACCTGAAATCGTGGACACCTTTTCGAGTCAGACTTTAAGATTGTACCTCCCCATCCTTCTCATCCCATCATGAGGCGGCTTGGCGCCGACCTCGAAGAGAAGCGAGAGCCCCGTGTGGCATGATTACCCGAAGCGGAAAAGGACGATGCATGAGTAAATCAGTGCGAGCTTGACACTGGCCGCGATAGAGAAGCGGCCATTCCTGATGCAGGCCTGGCTCCGAGGCCGGGTGCGCATTGTCCGGAAGGGATATTACCGGGCTGCCCGCATCTGTCTGATGGCGGCCGAGGATTATGACGCTGCCGCAGGCTCGAGCAATCCGTAAGCTCGCAAATATCGGAGAAGCAGAACGTTAAGATCTTAACTAAATAAAATGCTCCATACTTTGAAAATTTTCTCAAGAAAATGACAAGCCGGCCTTAAGGCAAAATCATGCCCCCGATAAAGTCTTTTGCCTTGTGGCAACGCAAACTGGTCTTCGGTTGGTTGCACCGACCGCTTTGAGACTGCGCCCCGCAGGCTCATTTTCAAGAGGAGAGGAACATGGCCGACGAAAAAAGGCGCGTCATCGCCTTCGATACCGTCGATCTCGACGATGGCGATTGGGATGGCCCACATCCCCAAGGTGAGTTCCTGACCTACACCTCCAAGCACGCCGCCGCCTCGATCCGGGTGACCAAGGGCGGCAAGGTGGTGGTCGACGGGGACTACGGCGCCCGCAAAACCGTGCTGATCGATGACGACGTCATCCACATCCCCGAGGGCATGGGGGCGGAGATTTAGTTCATCGGACGGTCTAAGCGCTGCAACTGGGTCCGCCGAGAGTTCGCTCGGCGGGCCCTCTTGCCATGGGTTTCGTGACAGGGTTTGGTTATTGTGGAGAGCCCTAAAGATCGCTCCCACGTATCTCAACCATCGGGCCTCATCTTGCAGAAATGACCGCTTTCGCCGTATTGTGTTGAAAAAGTCGGCCAGCGTTTTTCTGTAGAAATATTATGTCCCGATTGGTGATGAGATCAGCGGTATTTATTCAAAGATGCTGAAGGCCTTGAATTATTATTGCTCAAACCGGTCGCAAATTTGTCTACCGGCGACTTT